>NZ_JAPVLU010000014.1:106004-195573 GCF_027158205.1 Streptomyces sp. H39-S7
GCAAGCGGCCCCGGACGCAGAGTCCGAGGCCGTTGATGACGCTCCTAGACGACCAAAACTGCAGGTCATCCAGGGTGGGAATGAGAGCCCCCTGTCGGATTCGAACCGACGACCTTCGCTTTACAAGAGCGGTGCTCTGGCCAGCTGAGCTAAGGGGGCCTGGTCCCGTGGGGTGGGGCCAGGAGAAGTGTACTCAAGGCGGGGGGTGCGGGTGGTAGGGGAAAAGTCAGGGACCTGGGGCTACTGACAAAGGGGCAGGCGGCGGGTAGCGTCACCGACAGTTCGCGTCTCGCGGACTAGACCAATCCTTCCTTTACTCGGATCGTCCGGCACGTTCCTGCCGGTGAGGGGCGCATCAGTTATGGCTACTGTCACGTTCGACAAGGCAACTCGCATCTACCCGGGCTCGGAGAAGCCCGCGGTGGACGGCCTGGAGATCGAGGTCGGGGACGGCGAGTTCCTGGTTCTGGTCGGTCCGTCCGGCTGTGGGAAGTCGACCTCCCTGCGCATGCTCGCGGGCCTCGAGGACGTCAACGGCGGAGCGATCCGCATCGGTGAGCGCGACGTCACGCACCTGCCGCCGAAGGACCGGGACATCGCGATGGTGTTCCAGAACTACGCGCTGTACCCGCACATGACCGTCGCGGACAACATGGGCTTCGCGCTCAAGATCGCCGGCGTGAACAAGGCGGAGATCCGCAAGCGCGTCGAGGAAGCCGCGAAGATCCTGGACCTCACCGACTACCTGGCGCGCAAGCCGAAGGCGCTCTCCGGTGGTCAGCGCCAGCGTGTGGCGATGGGCCGCGCGATCGTGCGTGAGCCGCAGGTGTTCCTCATGGACGAGCCGCTGTCGAACCTCGACGCCAAGCTGCGCGTGCAGACCCGTACGCAGATCGCCAGCCTGCAGCGCCGGCTGGGCGTCACGACGGTCTACGTCACCCACGACCAGGTCGAGGCCATGACGATGGGCGACCGCGTGGCCGTCCTCAAGGACGGGCTGCTGCAGCAGGTCGACACCCCCCGCAACATGTACGACCGCCCGGCGAACCTGTTCGTCGCCGGCTTCATCGGCTCGCCGGCCATGAACCTCGTCGAGGTCCCGATCACGGACGGCGGCGTGAAGTTCGGCAACTCGGTCGTCGCCATCGAGCGCGAGGCCATCGCGGCCGCCTCCGACAAGGGTGACCGCACGGTCACCGTCGGTGTCCGTCCCGAGCACTTCGACATCGTGAACGGCGAGGCCAAGTCGCTGTCGAAGGACGAGCCGGCCGGCCTGGCCGTCACGGTCAACGTCGTCGAGGAGCTGGGCGCCGACGGCTTCGTCTACGGCTCCGCCGAGGTCAACGGCAAGCACCAGGACCTGGTCATCCGGGTCGGCGGCCGCGAGATCCCGGAGAAGGGCTCCGTGCTCCACGTCGTGCCGCGCGGTGGCGAGGCCCACGTGTTCTCGACCTCCACCGGCGCGCGCCTCAGCGACTGACGCCAGCAGGACAGCACGACAGCAGGCATATAAGCAGTTCGGAACGGCCGTCCGCGCAACCTGCGGGCGGCCGTTCCGCGTTGCCCGTCGCCGTGTCGACAAATACCCCCACAGATCGGTCCTTTCGACTCTGTTCGTCAACCTGTCGCACCCGTATCAGCGATCTCCCTCACCCGGCAGGGTGACTGAATGTCCCCAATTCATCACCCATCGCTACGATCGCGAGCGTGAACCAGGTAGCTCGCCGCATCGGCAAGACATTCGCGCTCGTACTCCCGGTCGTCCTCGTGCTGTCCGGGACCCTCGCCGTCACCCGCGTCCCGTGGGCGACCTCGGCCTCCGAGGCCCAGGTGCTCACGGCCTCGCACAACAAACCGGAGGTCGTCCCGTCCTCGAAGGAGCCGCAGGAGGTGCTGCGCACCCGCCTGCTGGACGAACTCCAGCACAAGTCCGCGGGCGTCGTCCTGACCGACCTCCAGGCGGCGATGGCCACCAGGCCGTCGCTCGCGAAGTACTGCACGTCGATCGCCCGGTCGCTCGGCCGCGCCGCCGTCGCCAAGTACGGTCCGGTCCGCGCCCAGTCCTTCTCGCGTCCGGTGTGCGACACCTCGTTCGCGACCGGCGTCGCCTCCGTCTTCTGAGCATGACGGGCGTCCCCCGCCGTCCGGGGACGCCGTCATCGAGAGATCGGGGCCTGGACCAGGACCGGGGGCGGTATCGGGGCCGGGATCGAGGTCCCGTGGGTCCCGTAGGGTGCCGGGCATGACGAACGGCGCTCCCCCCGTGACCCAGGCCGTCCTCCTCGCCGGAGGGCAGGGGTCGCGTCTGCGGCCCTACACCGACGACCGTCCCAAGCCGATGGTCGAGATCCCGGGCACCGGGACACCGATCATCGGCCACCAGCTCGACTGGCTGGCCGCCGAGGGCGTCACCGACGCCGTCGTCTCGTGCGGCCACCTCGCCGGAGTGCTCCAGGAGTGGCTGGACGCGGCCCGACTGCCGCTGAACGTCACCACCGTCGTCGAGAAGGAACCGCTGGGTCGCGGCGGCGGGCTCAAGTACGCCGCCGCGTCGCTCCCGCGCCCCGACGAGCCCTGGTACGCCACCAACGGCGACATCTGGACCCGCTTCTCGCTGCGCGAGATGGCCGCGTTCCATCACGAACGCGCCGCGGTCGCCACGCTGGCGCTGGCCCGCCCCCGGATCCCGTGGGGCGCCGTGGAGACCAACGAGTTCGGGCAGATCCTGGACTTCATCGAGTCGCCGCCCTCGCCGTTCCTGATCAACGCGGGCGTGTACGTCTTCGACCCGGAGTTCACCGCATTGCTGCCGGCCCTCGGCGACCACGAACGCACCACGTTCCCCCGGCTCGCCCGCGAACGCCGCCTCGCCGGCTTCCCGATCCCTCAGGGCGCGTACTGGCGGGCCATCGACACGGCGAAGGACCTCACCGAGGCCGCCAAGGAACTGGCCGCCCTCCAGCGCTGAGCCGCGGGGTCACCGCGCCGGCCCCCAGGGGTCACCGCGAGCCGCGGGGGTCACCGCGCCGCGAACGGGAGGCGTCCGTGGCGCCCCGCGCCTCCCTGTGCCGCCCCTGCGCCTCCCGCACGCACGAGAACCACCCGGGCCGACTCCGGGGCGCCCGCTGCCCTCTGGGGCGCCCCCAGGCCCCCGGGTGCCCGTCCGACGCGCGAACGTGGCGGTGGCCCGCACCCCCGGAAGGGTGCGGGCCACCGCCACGTCGTGGGAGGAGCTCAGGCCGCTCCGCCGGTGCCTCCGGCGTCGCCGGCCGGCGAGGACCGGCCGAGCAGCAGCCCGGTGGGTGATCCGCTGCCCAGGAGGCCGCCGATCGGGTCGTGCACGGTACCGCTGCTGGTCGTCGGCGAAGTGGGCGGGCGGTGGGTCTGGCGCGGGGAGCTGGGCTTCGTCGGCTGCGAGGAGGCCTCGCGCGGCTTGCCGCTGCTGCCGCTGCCGCTGCCGCTGCCCGTGCTGCCGCTCTTGCGGGTGCTGCTGGGCGACGCCGAGGGCGACTTCGACGACTTCTTCTTGCCGCTGGGCGACTTCGACGGCTTCGGGGCCGGCTTGGGCTTGTCGCGCGTCGCCGTCCCCGACACCTCGGGGAGCGGAGTGCCCGGCAGGTTGTTGACGGGGATGCGCTCCGGGGCCGGCACGTCCGTGTGCGTGCTGGACGACCGCACCGCGGTACCCAGCACCGAGCCGCACAGCAGCGTCAGGCCGACGAAGACCGTGGCCAGCACCACGCCGCGGCGCAGCACCCGCTTGCGCAGGTCCCACAGGTCGGCGCGCGGCCCGAGCCGCCGCCACGCCTCGCCCGCCAGGCGGCCGTCCACGGAGTAGACGGGGGCGCCCGCGATGACCAGCGGGCTCCAGGCGGCGAGGTAGATGAAGTCCGGCGCGTCGTAGACCGGGACCGTGCGCCAGGTCACGGTCACCAGCAGCGCCACGGAGAGCGCGGCGGCGACGGACGCGGCGACCCGCTGCCACAGCCCGCAGATCGTGAGCACGCCGACGATGACCTGCAGGAAGGCGATGGTCAGCCCGGCGCCCACGGGGTGGGTGAGCGCGAGGTCGCGCAGCGGGGCCGCGGCGGCCCACGGGTGCAGCGACGTCAGCCACTTGACCATCGAGCCGCGCTCGCCGCCGTCGAAGTACACGGGGTCGCAGAGCTTGCTCATGCCGGCGTAGACGGAGGTGAGGCCGAGGAGGACGCGCAGCGGGAGCAGGACGACGCCGAGGTTCATCCGGTGCCCGGGGTACCAGGCGTGCCGGATCGGTTCGGCATTGCGGCCGCGCCGGATCCCGCTCGTCTCGCCGGGTCCGGCCGCGAGGGCCTTGCCCCGGCCGGCACCGCGCCCGGCGCCCGAGTCGCCGTCGTAGCCGTCGTTGTCGTCGTCGAAGGCGCCGCGGGCCGGTCGGATGCCGCGCAGCAGCTCACGTTCCGGCATGCGGGGGCCGACGACGGCGGGCGTCGGCGCCTCGTCGACGTCGATACGGGGCAGCAGCTGCGTCGAGCCGCCGGGGGTGTCGGGGCCGGACCCCGCGCCCGCGTGGCGGACCGCCTGCAGGAGCCGTCCGGCAGCAGGGTCGCCGGGCCCGGACCGGCCGGACCACACCACTGGTGCGGCCCGTCGCTTGACGGAGCTGGGAATGACGGGGATCCGCGCGGTCTCGCCGAGGCTCAGGGCACGGGCCGAGGTCGCGCCGAGCCGAACGCGGAAACTCGCGTGGTTGACGATGACCTGGGCCGGGTCGCTCGGAACCTTGAGCATGCTCAGGGCAGGCTCGTCGAACCCGGGCGTCCCACCCCCCGTAGGAGTGCGGGGTGTTCTGGTGTCCACACTCCACTAACCGAGTGACGGACGGTTAGGACACTGCCGACGGCCCGACGGATGTCCGAGACCCGTCAAGATCAACAGAATCGGGGCCCTGGCCGGGGATGATGCGGATCCGTTCCGCAAAAGATCGCGAACGATCGTGGACCCGGACCGAGGTGATCGGTCCGGGTCCACGTCAGGCATACCCGTCAACGTCACGCACCGCACGCAGCGCGCCGAACGTTGACGGCCGCGTCAGGCATCACGCGTCACGCCGACAGGCGCGTCACACGGTGCGCGCGGTTCACGCGCGGCGGCGGGCCGCCTCGTACAGGACGATGCCGGCGGCGACGCCCGCGTTGAGGGACTCCGAGCCACCCGGCATCGGGATGCGCACCAGGTAGTCGCAGGTCTCGCCGACGAGGCGGGACAGGCCCTTGCCCTCGGAACCCGCGACGATCACGACGGGGCCGGCCAGCGCCTCCAGCTCGTGCAGGTCCACATCACCGTCGGCCGCGAGGCCCACGACAATCAGACCGGCCTTCTGGTAGGCCTCCAGCGTCCGGGTCAGGTTGGTGGCGCGGGCGACCTGGACGCGGGCGGCGGCACCCGAGGAGGTCTTCCACGCACCGGCGGTCATGCCCGCCGCGCGGCGCTCGGGGACGACGACGCCGTGACCGGCGAACGCGGCCATCGAACGGACGACCGCACCGAGGTTGCGCGAGTCGGTGATGCCGTCCAGCGCCATGATCAGCGGGTCCTCGTGGCTGTTGGCCGCGGTCTCCAGCAGGTCTTCCGGGTGCGCGTACTCGTACGCCGGGATCTGCAGGACCATGCCCTGGTGGTTCAGGCCGTTCGTCATGCGGTCCAGCTCGGGGCGCGCGGCCTCCATCAGCGGGACGCCGCGGTCGGTCGCGAGCTTGATGGCCTCGCGCACCCGGTCGTCGGTGTCGATGTACTGCTGGACGTAGACGGCGGTCGACGGGATCTCGGCGCGCAGCGCCTCGACCACCGAGTTGCGGCCGACGACCAGCTCGGCCGTGGACTTCGCGCCACGGCCCGACGGGCGGCGCGACTGCGACGAGACGGTCCGCTTGGCGACGGACTTCGCGACGCGGTTCTTCTTGTGGCCCTTGCGGTCGGCGGCGGGCGGGGTCGGGCCCTTGCCCTCCAGAGCCTTACGCCGGTGACCGCCGGTGCCGACCTTCATGCCCTTCTTGTTGGAGGTACGGCGGTTCCTGCGCTGGCTGTTCCCGGCCATGGGGCACTCTCAATTCTTCGCTGCTGAAAATGTACTGACGTATAGGGGGACTGGGCTGATCGGGCGGCTGATCCGGCGGAGCCGGCACGGCGACGCGCTCAGCGCGTGCCGAGCGACCACCGGGGTCCGGACGCGGTGTCCTCGATGTCCAGCCCCGACTGCTGGAGCTGGTCGCGGATGGCGTCGGCGGTCGCGTAGTCCTTACGCTCCCGGGCCGCCTGCCGCTGTTCCAGCACCAGCCGGACGAGTGAGTCCACGACGCCGTGCAGGTCGTCACCGTGCCCGCCGCCGGCCCACTGCTCGTCGAGCGGGTCCAGTCCCAGTACACCGAGCATCGCACGGACCTCGGCCAGACGCGCGACCGCGGTTTCCTTGTCGTCCGCCGTGAGGGCCGAATTGCCCTGCCGGACGGAGGTGTGGACGATGGCCAGCGCCTGCGGAACGCCCAGGTCGTCGTCCATCGCCTCGGCGAAGGAGATCGGCACCTCGGCGGCCGGCGCGACCGGGCCGCACTTCTCGACGACCCGCTGCGCGAAGCCCTCGATGCGCGCGAACGCGGACTCGGCCTCGCGCAGTGCTTCCTCGCTGTACTCGATCATCGAGCGGTAGTGCGGGGTGCCGAGGTAGTAGCGCAGCACGATGGGGCGCCAGCGCTGGACCATCTCGGAGACGAGCACTGAGTTGCCGAGCGACTTGCTCATCTTCTCGCCGCTCATGGTGACCCAGGCGTTGTGCACCCAGTAGGCGGCGAAGTCGTCGCCGAAGGCCTTGGCCTGGGCGATCTCGTTCTCGTGGTGCGGGAAGATCAGGTCGATGCCGCCGCCGTGGATGTCGAAGGCGGTGCCCAGGTACTTGTGGGCCATCGCCGAGCACTCCAGGTGCCAGCCGGGACGGCCGCGGCCCCACGGGGTCTCCCAGGACGGCTCGCCGGGCTTGACCGACTTCCACATGGCGAAGTCGCGGGGGTCGCGCTTGCCGGTCTCCACGACGTCCTCGGCCGCGCGCAGGTTGTCGAGCTCCTGGTTGGACAGCGACAGGTAGTCGGCGAACGAGCGCACGTCGAAGTAGACGTTGCCCTCGGCGACATAGGCGTGGCCCCGGTCGATGAGCCCGCGCATCATCTCGACCATCTCGGGGATGTGGCCGGTCGCCCGCGGCTCGTAGCTGGGCGGCAGGCAGCCGAGCACGTCGTAGCCGCTGTTGAAGGCCCGCTCGTTCTCGTACCCGATCGCCCACCACGGGCGGCCCTGCTCCGCCGACTTCCAGAGGATCTTGTCGTCGATGTCGGTGACGTTCCGGATGAAGGTGACGTCGTAGCCGCGGTAGGCGAACCACCGCTGCATGATGTCGAAGTTCAGTCCCGACCGGATGTGCCCGATGTGCGGGACGGCCTGCACGGTGGCACCACAGAGGTAGATCGAGACACAGCCCGGCGTGAGCGGGGTGAAATCACGGATCTGCCGAGCGCTGGTGTCGTACAGGCGAATAGTCACGCCAACAAGGGTAGTGGGCGAAACGCCGTGCCAAGTGCGCTCTGCACGGGTTGCAGGGGGGAGCGGGCCGGACGATCTTCCGGGTGGGGCTCCGGCCTGCGGGGCTATTCCCCTCAAGGCCTGGTCGGACCCCTCATTCCGCTGCGGACCGGGCCCGGCGCGGCCTCGCGGAAGCCGCTGCGGGCAGCCGGATCCGACCGCGGATCGGCCCGGATCGTCCCGGATCGGAGCCGGGGCCGTACCGCTTCAGACGGCCGGACCCCGGCCCGTCGGCACCACCAGTGCCGTCGCGACGGCCGCCAGGCCCTCGCCGCGGCCGGTGAGGCCGAGGCCGTCGGTGGTCGTTCCGGAGACGGAGACGCGGGCGCCGACCGCCTCGGAGAGGGCCTTCTGGGCCTCGTCGCGGCGCTTGCCGATCTTCGGGCGGACGCCGATCACCTGGATCGCCACGTTGCCGATCTCGAACCCGGCCTCGCGGACGATACGGGCGGCCTCGGCGAGCAGCTTGACGCCGGACGCTCCGGCCCACTCGGGCCGGCCCGTGCCGAAGTGCGCGCCGAGGTCGCCGACCCCGGCCGCGGAGAAGAGGGCGTCGCAGGCGGCGTGCGCCGCGACGTCGGCGTCCGAGTCACCGGCCAGGCCGTCGCCGGCGTCCGGCCAGTGCAGGCCCGCACACCACAGCTCGCGGCCGGCCTCGAAGGCGTGCACGTCCGTTCCGATGCCGACCAGCGGCAGCAGCGGGCGGGGGGTCTCAGAGGTCATCGGTGGCCCTCCTGCGGGCGAGTACGGCCTCGGCGAGCACCAGGTCCAGCGGCCTGGTCACCTTGAAGGCTTCTTCGTGGCCGGGTACGACCACGACCTGGACGCCGGTCCGCTCGACCATGCCCGCGTCGTCGGTGGCACCCTCGCCGTCGCCCGGCACCGTGGCGTGCGCCGTGGCCAGCACGTCCCGCCGGAAGCCCTGCGGGGTCTGCACGGCACGCAGCAGGGCGCGCTCGGGCGTGCCGGTGACGGCGTTCGTGGCGGGGTCGATCTGCTTGACGGTGTCGGCCAGCGGCACTCCGGGGACGACGGCCGGAGCCCCGTCCCGTACGGCGGCGACGACCGCGTCGACGATCTCGACGGGCACCAGCGGGCGCGCGGCGTCATGGACGAGGACGATCTCGACGTCCTCGGGGAGGGCGGCCAGCCCGAGCCGGACCGATTCCTGGCGGGTCTCGCCGCCGGCGACGATCCGCAGGCCCTTGTCCTCGGGCAGCCCGTGACCACCGAGCAGGGCCCGGACCTCGGCCACCCCGTCGGACGGGGCGACCACGACGACCAGCGAGACGGCGGAGGAGCGGGTCATGGCGCGCACGGCGTGCACCAGCATCGGGATGCCGCCGAGGGAGCGCAGCGCCTTGGGGGCGCCGGGGCCGAGCCGGAGGCCTCGTCCGGCGGCGGGGATAACAGCTGCGGTACTCAGAGGTTTGTGTCCTTGGCCGAGGTGGGTATCGGCTCAACGTGCGACGCTGCGGCCCCTTCCGTGAGAAGTCCGCAGGGTCGTACACGCCGAGACGTCGGAACAAAAACAGACAGCGCCCGGACAGCACGGACGGCGCTGACACAGACAGCGCAGCCGGCTGCTGGAACGAACTGGGTCAGGACGCAAGCATGCCGCAGCACCCGGCCGGAACCGGGTACCGCGGCAACTCACGTCAGGACGCGAGGACCTCGTCGAGCAGGGCCTCGGCCTTGTCCTCGTTGGTGTTCTCAGCGAGCGCGAGCTCGCTGACCAGGATCTGCCGCGCCTTGGCGAGCATGCGCTTCTCGCCGGCGGACAGCCCGCGCTCACGCTCACGACGCCACAGGTCGCGGACCACCTCTGCGACCTTGATGACATCGCCGGAGGCGAGCTTTTCCAGATTTGCCTTGTAGCGGCGGGACCAGTTGGTCGGCTCTTCGGTGTACGGCGCGCGAAGCACCTCGAAGACCCGGTCCAGCCCCTCCTGACCGACCACGTCGCGCACGCCGACGAACTCCGCATTGTCCGCGGGTACGCGTACCGTCAAGTCGCCCTGGGCGACCTTGAGCACCAAGTAGGTCTTGTCCACGCCTTTGATCTGGCGAATTTCGATAGCCTCGATCAGCGCGGCCCCGTGATGGGGATAGACCACGGTGTCGCCAACCTTGAACGTCATGTGACAGGTACCCCTTCCGTGGCTATCCAGGGTAACACGTGAACGGCCTCTTCTGAATGGCGTTTTCGCAGGTCAGGGCATATCTCGGGGCTTGACAACCCCTACCGGGACGTGCTGGAGGGGCATGCCGGGCAGGGGTATTCGCAGGTCGGAGCCGGTATGCGGGAGGGGTGAAACGCCCCCGTTACACCCAGCGGCGCGCCGATGGAAGGGGGGTTACATCCCCATTTGTCATCTCCGAAGAGTGGATCTTCGCTACTCCGTTCGGACCTGGTTCACCTGATGATCCATTTTTTCGAAGTCGCGGAACGGACGCGATCGGTGCACGATAAATGGATCTTGTACGCGCCGCCCGGAATCCCGCAGCGGAATGCCGGAATGCAATCCGGGCCACCCGGTCGGGTGAGGCTCGGGCGAGACCGCCCCGCCGAGGGGCGGCCCGGTGCGGGGGCGGCACGAAGGCTGAGTAATGTAAGGCCGCTGGAAGATCTTCCCTACCTGTACTAGGAGATACCGCCGCCGTGAGCAGCAGTCTTCGACGCGGTGCCCTCGCCGCCGCCCTCGCGCTCTCGATTGCCCCGCTCGCCGCCTGCGGCGCCGGCACCAACGCGCAGACGAACGAGGTCCGCCCCGACAACGCCGAGATCACCGTCGGCGACATTCAGGTGCAGAACGCCGTGATCCTGACGCAGAAGGCCGGAACCGGCCCTTCGGCGGTCTCGGCCCGCATCTACAACAACGGGAACGGTAACCAGACGCTGCAGTCGGTGAAGGTCGGCGACGCCCTGACCGCGTCCCTGTCCGGCACCGCGGGCAGCAAGACCATCACCGTCCCGGCCCACGGCTCGGTACTGCTGGGCGGTGCGGGCAACCCCTCCGCGACGCTCCCGAACAGCAACGAGGCGATCAAGGACGGCGACTTCCAGCGCCTCGCGCTGACGTTCAGCGCGACGGGCGAGGTCGCCCTCAGCGCGAACGTGCTGCCCGCCGCGGGCTACTACCAGAAGTACGGCGCCACCAGCAGCCCGTCACCGGCCGCCGCGCCCTCCGGCAAGGCCACGCCGACGTCCACCGGGACCCCGGAGGACGGCGGGTCCGCCACGCCGACCGGCGGCGCCACCCCGACCGGCACCGGCACGCCCACCGGGTCCGGCACCCCGTCGCCCAAGAAGAGCTGACGGCGCGCCTCACGCACGACGACGGGCCCGGCAGCGTGTGCTGCCGGGCCCGTTCCGCTGTCCGGGGGGCAAGCGCCCCCCGGCGCGGCTACGGCTCGAACTTGTAGCCCAGGCCGCGAACGGTGACGAGGTAGCGCGGCACGCCCGGGTCCGGCTCGATCTTGGCGCGCAGCCGCTTGACGTGGACGTCCAGCGTCTTGGTGTCACCCACGTAGTCGGCGCCCCACACCCGGTCGATGAGCTGCATACGGGTCAGCACGCGGCCCGCGTTGCGCAGCAGCATCTCCAGCAGGTCGAACTCCTTGAGCGGGAGGTCGACCTTCCCGCCGGAGACGGTGACCACGTGGCGGTCGACGTCCATCCGTACCGGCCCGGCCTCCAGGGCGGCGGGGGACAGCTCCTCCGGCTCGCCGCGGCGGCGCAGGACGGCCCGGATGCGGGCCACCAGCTCGCGGGAGGAGAAGGGCTTCGTCACGTAGTCGTCAGCGCCTATTTCCAGGCCGACGACCTTGTCGATCTCGCTGTCCTTGGCCGTCACCATGATGACCGGGACATTGGACTTGAGCCTGAGCTGGCGGCAGACCTCGGTGCCGGGCAGGCCCGGCAGCATGAGGTCGAGCAGTACCAGGTCGGCGCCGTTGCGTTCGAACTCGTCCAGCGCGTCGGGCCCGGTCGCGGCGATGGCGACCTCGAAGCCCTCCTTGCGGAGCATGTACGACAGCGCGTCGCTGAAGGACTCTTCGTCCTCTACGACGAGTACACGGGTCACGGAAGGACCTCCGGGGCAGGGATGTGATCGGAATAGTTCTCGTAGAACTGCTGGTCTCCGGCGGGCCCGCCCCCGCCGATGGCGGATTCGGAGTCGTCCGCGTCGGTACCGAGGAGCGCGTGTTCGCGCGCCATGCCGGCTTCGGGCAGTCGCAGGGTGAAGGTGGAGCCCTGTCCCTCGGCGCTCCACACGGTGACCTCCCCGCCGTGCGAGGCGGCCACGTGCTTGACGATGGACAGGCCGAGACCCGTGCCGCCGGTGGCGCGGGAGCGCGCCGGGTCGACGCGGTAGAACCGTTCGAAGATCCGGTCCCGGTCCTTCTCGGAGATGCCGATGCCGGCGTCGGTCACCGAGATCTCGATGAGGTCGCCGCCCGGTGAGGGGATCCGGCGGCCGGCTATCCCCACCCGGGTGCGGGCCGGGCTGTAGTTGACGGCGTTCTCGACGAGGTTGCCGAGAGCTGCCGCGAGCTGGCCGCGGTTGCCCCAGATGTGCAGGTCGGGGGCGGAACCGGTGGCCATGGTGATCTGTTTGGCGTTCGCCTGGTGGCGGCAGCGGTCGATGGCCTCCGCGACGAGATCGTCGACGTCGACGGGTTCCGCGTCGTCCAGCGGGTCGTCGTTCTGGACCCGGGAGAGATCGATGATCTCCTGGACGAGGCTGGTGAGGCGGGTCGCCTCGATCTGCATCCGCCCTGCGAAGCGGATGACGGCCTCGGGGTCGTCGGAGGCGTCCATCACGGCTTCGGAGAGCAGTGACAGCGCGCCGACGGGGGTCTTGAGCTCATGGCTGACGTTCGCGACGAAGTCACGGCGTACGGCCTCGATCTTGCGGGCCTCGGTCAGGTCCTCCACGAGGAGGAGGACCAGCCGGGAGCCGAGCGGAGCGACTCTGGCGGAGACCGCCAGGCCCTCACCGCGACCGGCGCCTCTCTTCGGCAGATCCAGTTCGACCTGGCGTATCTCGCCGTCCCGCCGGGTCTCACGGGCCATCTGCAGCATCTGGTCGACGGCCAGGCGGCCGCCGCGGACCAGTCCGAGGGCGTACGCCGCCGAGCTGGCCTTGACCACCGTGTCGCCCTCGTCGAGGACGACCGCCGACGAACGCAGTACGGAGAGGACGGTGTCCACTCCGGGCGGCAGTACGCCGGTGCCGTCGGGTCGCAGGGCCGTGCGGGTGGGGCGGGCTTGTTCCCGCTCACTCCAGCGGAACGCGAGCACAGCGATCACACCGGTACACAGACCGGCTATCGCACTGGCTGCGGCAACTGCCGCGTTCACGTCCATACCCCCAGGTTAGGCGGCTCCGAGGGGTGCTCCACAGCCTTGAGAGCTACCTCTCGAACGCCCGTTGCCAAGAGTTCACCTTGACGTAGGCGCTGATTCACTCGGGATGCTCGAGCGGTACGCGTACGCCCATCAGCGTGGGAGCGTGGAGGAGACGCCTCTGTTTGGACGGAAGGACAGCGATGCGGGACGCATACCACGAGGAGCTCGACTCGATCGGTGAAGGCCTGGTCGAGATGGCCCGGCTCGTCGGATCCGCCATCGGCCGGGCCACCACCGCGTTGCTGGACGCGGATCTGAACATCGCCGAGAGCGTGATCGCGGCCGATGAGAAGGTCGACGGCCTGCAGCGCGACCTGGAAGCACGGGCGATCAACCTGCTGGCCCGGCAGCAGCCGGTCGCCACCGACCTGCGGATCGTCGTCACCAGCCTGCGGATGAGCGCGGACATCGAGCGGTCGGGCGACCTCGCGCGGCACATCGCGAAGGTGGCGCGGCTGCGCTTCCCCGAGTCGGCCGTACCGAACGACCTGCACAGCACGATCCTGGAGATGGGCCAGCTCGCCCAGCGCCTGATGGCGAAGGCCGCCGAGGTCATCGTCTCCAAGGACGTCGACGACGCGCTGCAACTCGAGGCGGACGACGACCGGATGGACGAGCTGCACCGCGCGCTCTTCCAGCACCTGCTGGACGACCGCTGGAAGCACGGCATCGAGACGGCGGTCGACGTGACCCTGTGCGGCCGCTACTACGAGCGGTTCGCCGACCACGCCGTATCGGTCGCCAAGCGCGTCGTCTACCTGGTCACGGGCGAGCACGCCGACGAGCTGACGCCGGCCCCGACGCAGGTCGACGGGGTCTGACGGCCGCCGCGGAGGCCCGGGGCGGGCGCGAGGACAGGCCCTCGCGCCGTGCCGTGCCTCCGCGCGCCGTTGATGCGCCCGGCCCGGGGTGCGTTCAATGGGGGGCGATGCGCCCGCACGTGGCGGCTTCGACTGCGTGCGGTGGCCCAGCCGAGGAGGGTACTCATGCAGGATTCCCCCACCCCGTCGACCACCAGGGAACAGCCGTCACTCGACCGTCCCCCGCAGCTCACACCCGTGTGGCTGCCCGTGCTCGGCGCGTGCGGCTGCGGATCGAGCTGCGGGTGCGGATGCCAGTCCGGCGGCGCCTGCCAATGCGGCGGCTGCACCTCCTGACAGATCGAGAAGGGCCCCACCCGCACCGGGTGGGGCCCTTCGTCACATCGCTGACCTGTGGTTACTTCTTCTTGCCCTGGTTCTTGACGGCCTCGATGGCGGCCTTCGCGGCGTCCGGGTCGAGGTAGGTGCCGCCCGGGTTCACGGGGCGGAAGTCGGCGTCGAGCTCGTACGAGAGCGGGATGCCGGTGGGGATGTTCAGACCGGAGATGTCCTCGTCGGAGATGCCGTCGAGGTGCTTGACCAGGCCCCGCAGGCTGTTGCCGTGCGCGGCGACCAGGACCGTGCGGCCGGCGAGCAGGTCCGGGACGATGCCGTCGTACCAGTACGGCAGCATGCGCTCGACGACGTCCTTGAGGCACTCGGTGCGGGGACGGATCTCGCTCGGGATCGAGGCGTAGCGCGGGTCGTCGCTCTGCGAGAACTCCGTGCCGTCCTCGAGGGGCGGCGGCGGGGTGTCGTAGGAGCGGCGCCAGAGCATGAACTGCTCCTCGCCGAACTCCGCGAGGGTCTGCGCCTTGTCCTTGCCCTGGAGGGCACCGTAGTGCCGCTCGTTCAGCCGCCAGGAGCGGTGCACCGGGATCCAGTGGCGGTCCGCGGCTTCGAGCGAGAGCTGCGCGGTGCGGATCGCACGCTTCTGCAGCGAGGTGTGCACGACGTCGGGGAGCAGGCCGGCGTCCTTGAGGAGCTCGCCGCCCCTCACCGCCTCCTTCTCGCCCTTCTCGTTCAGATTGACGTCCACCCAGCCGGTGAACAGGTTCTTCGCGTTCCATTCACTCTCGCCGTGGCGGAGGAGGATCAGCTTGTACGCAGCAGCCATGGCCCGAGCCTAATCGAAATCCCGTAGCGCCTGCCCATGTGTCCACGGTAAGTTACGCAGGTCGTATTCAGTCATTACATGGGGGCCCTGAGTGCCGGACGTCAGACGAGCTGTGAGCGAGACCATGTCCGGGCTCCCGCGCCAGTTCTGGTGGCTGTGGACCAGCACGCTGGTCAACCGGCTCGGCGGGTTCGTCGTCACGTTCCTGGCGCTCTACCTGACCGTCGAACGCGGCTTCTCCGCCTCCTACGCCGGCCTCGTCGCCTCCCTCTACGGGCTCGGCGGCTCGGTCGCGTCCGTCGTCGGCGGCGTTCTCGCGGACCGCGTCGGGCGGCGCGCCACCATGCTCGTCGCCCAGCTGGGCACGGCCGCGGTCACCGCGCTGCTCGGCTTCGTCACCCACCCGGTGGCGATCGCGGCGGTCGCCGGGCTCGTCGGCGTCACCAGCAACGCCTCCCGGCCGGCCCTCCAGGCGATGCTCGCCGACCTCGTGCCGCCCAAGGACCGGGTGCGGGCCTTCGCCCTCAACTACTGGGCCATCAACATCGGCTTCGGCGTCTCGGCGGGCGTGGCCGGACTCATCGCCGCCCAGGGGTACGTCTGGCTCTTCCTGGGCGACGCGCTGATGACGCTGCTCTGCGCGATCGTCGTCTTCCTCAAGGTCAAGGAGACCCTGCCCGCCGCCGACGCCCTGCCGGCCGCGGACGAGGAACCCGCCGGGCTCGGCCAGGTGCTGCGCGACCAGCGGTTCATGGCCCTGGTCGGACTCACCTTCCTGCTCGGGACCGTGGGCCAGCAGGGGGCCACCACCCTGTCGGTCGACATGGGCCGCTCCGGGTTCACGGCGAGCGAGTACGGGCTGGTCATCGGCCTCAACGGGCTCCTGGTGGTGCTGCTCCAGATCCCCGTCACCCGGATGATGACCGGCCGCAGCCCGGCCGCGCTGCTCGCCGCCGGCACCCTGCTGATGGGCTGGGGCTTCGGCCTGACCGCGTTCGCCGGCTCGGTCGGCTTCTACGCCCTCACCGTCACGGTGTGGACGCTCGGCGAGATCATGCACGCGCCCGCCTCGATGGCGATCGTCGCCGACCTCGCGCCGGCGCGGGCCCGCGGCCGCTACCAGGGCATGTTCTCGCTCTCCTGGTCCGCCGCCTCCTTCGTCGGCCCCCTGGCGGGCGGCTTCGCGCTCGACCGCTGGGGCGGCTCCGCGGCGTGGGGAGCCTGCGCGGTCGTCGGCACGGTCACCGCGGCCGGGTACTGGGCGCTGCTGCGGACCCGGGGACCGGCCAAGGCCGTGGAGGCGGAGGCGGTCGAGGCGCTGGAAGCGGTCGCGAGGGAAGAGGTGCCGATGCCGGCCTCCGGGCCGGCACCGGCATCCGCCGCTGCCGTCAGGAGCAGCCGTTGAGGTGGCGCTGGGCCTCGTAGAGGTTCGGCGGGGTGACCGCCGGGGTGCCGTAGGACTCCAGGCGGGAGTGGAGCGGGCCGGCGAAGTCCGGGACGTCGATCTGGCCGAACGCGGTGACCTCGGAGATACCGGCCGTGGCGCTGTACGGGGCGACGTCGTCGATCTTGACGCAGCCCGCGCGGCCGTTGGTGACGGTGACGTTCCAGTGGGTGAAGCGGGCGCCGTAGAGCGGCCCGGCGCTGGCGTCGCCGCCGTGCTGCCCGTCGTTGAGGACGGTGATCTCGGTGCGGACGTTGGCGAACGGCAGTCCGCGGTGGGTGTCGAACGTCCCCATGTCCATCCGCCCGCGCGACCAGACGTTGTAACTGGACAGTCCCTCGACGTTGATGCCGTGCAGCTGGGTGCCGGCCGGGGCGGGGAGCACGGTGCGCCGGTCGATGGCGAAGTCCTCGATCAGGTTGTCGTGCGAGCCCTCGCGGCAGCAGTACGGGTGGTGGCTGCCGCGTCCCGAGACGCGGGTGCGGCGGAGCGTGGAGCCCTTGGCGGCGACGAGCAGGAACCCGTTGTCGACGTTGACGGCGCGCACGTCGTCCACCCAGCAGTCCCAGGCGCACTGCAGGACCAGGCCGTTGTAGCCGGTGTCGAGCAGGTGCTGGGCCTGCGGGGTCTCCACCATCTCGATGGTGAGGCCCTCGACGCCGGAGTTCACCACGGGGTCGACGAGCGTCGTCAGCTTCGGGGCCCAGTCCAGGCGCGTGTCGAGCGGCAGCGGGCGGTCGAGTGTGACGCGGTGGCCCCGGACGCCGGTGATCCGGGCCGGCCACTCGTAGGGGACGTACGACAGCACCTTGGTCTTGTCGGACCAGTCGTAGGTCCCGGCGCCGTCCACGTCGCCCGCCATGTGGTCGAGCAGGCTGTGCCGGGCGTCGTCCGCGAGCTGGAGCAGGACGCGGTCGCCGCGCCGGAGGCGGGAGGCGTTGTCGACGGTGACGGTGGAGTCGCCCTGCGTCGCGACCGCCGTGATGGTGGCGAGGGTCTGCCACTCGTCGCGCTTGTTGCCGGTCCAGCCCTCGAACGGCCAGGCCTTGGCCTTGATCGCGTCGGTGAGGGTGCGGTAGCGCTCGCGCGGGCAGACCCAGACCAGGCCGCCGGCCCAGGACCAGGACGACTTGGTGCCGCCGTAGCGGCTGCCGTAGGCGCCGATGATCTCGGTGAGCGAGCGCGTCGCGAAGAGCTTGGTGCTGCCGCTGCCCTCACCGCGCAGGGTGACGTTGCTGTAGCCGAGCTGGATGACGTCGTCGATCCGGTAGGTGCCGCGCGGCAGCAGGACCGTGCCGCCCCCGCGCTTGCCGACCGCGGCGATGGCCCGGTTGATGGCGGGGGCGGCGTCCGCGGAGCCGTCCGGCCTGGCGCCGTAGTGCAGGACGTTGGCGCGTACGGGACGGCGGGGGAAGTTCCGCTCGCCTCCGTTGTAGCCCGCGCGGGCGACGTTGGGGATCTGCGGGTGGGTGTAGGGCGCGGCCTCGAACTCCGCCCAGAGGGGGGACGGCACGCCCGTGGACCCCGGTTCGGACGCGAAGGCGGTGCGGCCGCCGAGCGCGTCGGCGGCCACCGCCGCCGTGGTGACCTGGATGGCTCCCGTGAGCAGTCTCCTGCGACTGATCGTCATGACCCCGCCTTTCACGTATCTGAACACTATTCAGATGTGCGACGGCATGAGGGTGCCATGAGCCTGGGGTTGGCGGGAAGGGGGTGGAACGCAGAAGTCTGCCGACAGCTTTCACCCGTTGATGAGCGGCCCGGAGTCAGGAGTGCCCGAGGAAGGTGGCGTCAGTCGTTCGACGCCGCCGGCTTGTCAGCGCCGGTCAGATGTGTGAACGCGTCCAGGTTGCGGGTCGACTCCCCGCGCGAGACGCGCCAGGCGTACTCCTTGCGGATCGAGGCCGCGAACCCGAGTTCCAGCAGCGTGTTGAACGAGCCGTCCGCGTTCTCCAGGACAGCGCCGAGCAGCCGGTCGACCTCGTCGGCCGTCACGGCGGCGAGCGGGATGCGGCCGGTGAGGTAGACGTCACCGAGCCGGTCGATCGCGTAGGCCACCCCGAACAGCCGGAGGTTGCGCTCCAGCAGCCAGCGGTAGACCGCTTCCTCGTTCTCGTCCGGGTGGCGGACGACGAAGGCGTTGAGGGAGAGCGTGTGCCGGCCGACGATCAGCGAGCAGGTGGTGGACAGCTTGCGGGTGCCGGGGATCTTGGCGACATACGTGCCGGGCTGCGGGTTCTCCCACTCCAGCCCGGCCTCCTCGAGCGCCCGCTCGACGGTGTCGCGGGCGGCCTGCTCGGCGGGGTGCGGCTGCGCGGCGCCCTGGGGCTCCGCGCCGTCCTGACCCTGCTCGTCCTGTCCCGCTCCTGCTGTCTGTCCGTGCTCAGCCATGAGCCGATCGTAGGTGACGGCGGTGTTCCTGCATCGCGGCGCTGTAGACGTCGGCGGTCGATGTCGCCGCCCTCCCCCAGCCGAACTCCTGGGCGTGCCGGGCGGCGGCCTCCCCCAGTCGGTCGCCCAGGTGCGGCTGGTCGACGAAGCGGCGCAGCGCCCGCGCGTAGTCGGCCGGGTCGTGGCCGGGGACCAGGAAACCGGTCTCACCGTCCTTGACCGCCACCGGCAGCCCGCCGACGGCCGCGGCGACCACCGGCGTGCCGCAGGCCTGCGCCTCGATCGCGACCAGGCCGAAGGACTCGCTGTACGAGGGCATCACCAGCACCGTCGCGGCCCGGTACCAGTCCGCGAGCCGCTGCTGGTCGACCGGCGGCTGGAACCGTACGACGTCGCTCACGCCGAGCCGCGCGGCCAGCTTGTGCAGCCGCTCCGGCTTGCTGAGGCCGCTGCCGCTGGGGCCGCCGACCACCGGGACGACCAGCCGCTCGCGCAGCGACGGGTCCTCGTCCAGCAGCACCGCGACGGCGCGGAGCAGCACGTCCGGGGCCTTGAGCGGCTGGATGCGGCCCGCGAAGAGCGGGATCAGCGCGCCCTGCGGCAGGCCGAGGCGGGCGCGGGCCGCGGCGCGGCCGTCGGCGGGCCGGAAGCGGTCCAGGTTCACGCCGGGATGGACGACAGCCACCTTGGCGGGCTGCGCACCGTAGTGGCGGGCGAGCTCGTCCGCCTCCTCGTCGGTGTTGGCGATCAGCCGGTCGGCGGCTTCCACGATCTGGGTCTCGCCGATGACGCGGGCGGCCGGCTCGGGCGTGTCGCCCTCGGCGAGCGCGGCGTTCTTGACCTTCGCCATGGTGTGCATGGCGTGCACGAGGGGGACGCCCCAGCGCTCGGCGGCAAGCCAGCCGACGTGGCCGGAGAGCCAGTAGTGCGAGTGGACGAGGTCGTAGTGGCCGGGCCGGTGGCCGGCCTCCGCCTGCATCACCCCGTGGGTGAAGGCGCAGAGCTGCGCGGGCAGCTCCTCCTTGGCCAGCCCCTCGTAGGGGCCCGCGTCGATGTGCCGGACGAGGACGCCGGGGGCGAGCTCGACGGAGGGGGGCAGGGCGCCGGTCGTGGCGCGGGTGAAGATCTCCACCTCTATGTTGATCTCGGCGAGGCGCTTCGCGAGCTCCACGATGTAGACGTTCATACCGCCGGCGTCGCCGGTGCCGGGCTGGTCGAGGGGCGAGGTGTGCACGCTCAGCATCGCCACCCGACGCGGGGCGCCGCGGCCGTGGGCGGGCCGGCGCAGCCGGCGCGATTGCGCGTAGCCGCGCAGGGCACCGAGCCGTGCCATGTGCTGGGTCACGCCGCTCTCCATTCGGCCGGACGGATCCGTTCAACGGGAGAACGCCGGAACCGACCATTCCCATTTCCGCTTTGCCGAACTTTTTGCCTGGGGTGCGGGCGCGGGGCCGAAGTGCCCGCACCCGCACCCGCGGTGCCACCACTTAAAGTCGAACCATGGCGAGACCCGTCGGCACCATCACCCGCGGCACCACGAATCCGAACCGGCTGCGTCGGATGGACCGGTGGATCGCGTCCGTGCTCGGGGCCGAGCTGCGGCGGACGGCGGATCCGGTGGCGGTGGACCTCGGGTACGGAGCGGCGCCGTGGACGGCGGTCGAGCTGCTGGGACGGCTGCGTACCGTCCGGGCGGACGCCGAGGTGGTCGGGCTGGAGATCGACCCTGCGCGGGTCGCGGCGGCGGAGCCGTACCGACGGGACGGGCTGACGTTCGCGCACGGCGGGTTCGAGGTGGCGCTGCCCGCTGCCTCCCAGGGCGCCGGCAGGCGGCCCGTCCTGATCCGGGCCGCGAACGTGCTGCGGCAGTACGACGAGGGCGAGGTGCCGGCCGTCTGGGACCGGCTGCGGGCCCGGCTGGCACCCGGCGGGCTGCTCGTGGAGGGCACCTGCGACGAGATCGGCCGCCGGCACGTGTGGGTGGCGATCGGCCCCGAAGGGCCGCGCACGGTGACGTTCGCGACGCGGCTGGGATCGCTGGAGCGGCCGTCCGACCTGGCGGAGCGCCTACCGAAGGCACTGATCCACCGGAACGTCCCCGGTGAGCCGGTGCACGCGTTCCTGACGGAGTTCGACCGGGCGTGGGCGACGGCGGCGCCGTTCGCGTCCCTGGGCGCGCGGCAGCGCTGGATCCGCAGCGTGCGCCTGCTGGCGGAGGGCGGCTGGCCGGTCACGGACCGCGCGGACCGCTGGCGGCAGGGCGAGGTCACGGTGCGCTGGGAGGCGCTGGCACCGCGCGGGTCCTGAGTCCTCTTCCGACCGGCGCCCGCTGGTCCCCGTCACTAATTCCCCCCTGCCCCTGTCGCATTGCGGCACCTCGTGGCACCATCCCCCCTCATGTGACGAACCGTCAGATACGAGGTGGTGACGATGGCGGCGAGACCATCGCGCGGCGCGGCCGTCGTGTGCACGGCCCTGCTCTGCGCGGCAGCGACGCTGGCGGTGCCCGGGGCCGCGCACGCCGAGCCGCCGCGCACGCTCGCCCAGGTGCAGGCCGAGGTGAACACCCTCTACCACCAGGCGGAAGCGGCCACCGAGGCGTTCAACGCGGCCGAGGAGAAGGTGCTCACGCAGCAGAAGAACCTGGTCGCGCTCGCCATCTCGCTGGACGCCGCCCAGACGCGCCTCGCCACGCTGCGGGACCAGGCGGGCGCGATGGCGCGGGCGCAGTACCGCAGCGGCGGGATGACGGACGAGATGCAGCTCGCGCTCTCCTCCGACCCCGAGACGTTCCTGTCCGACGCGAGCCTGGCGCAGCGCGGGGCACGGGCCGCGAACGCCACGATCCGCGACCTCACCTCCACCCAGGCGGCGTTGGACGGCTACGCGCACGCGGCCACCGCCGAATGGGAGGCGCTGGTCGAGACCCGGAAGAAGTCCGCGAACGCCAGGACCCAGGTGGAGTCGCGGCTCGCGCGGGCGAAGGCGCTGCTGGCCACCTTGCGGGAACAGGAGCGGCTGCGGCTGCAGAAGCTGGAGGACGAGGCCGCGTACCAGGCGCAGTTGGCGTGGACGCGGAGCGACGCGGCGAAGAAGCTGGCGCAACTGCCCAGGGCGGCGGGCGACGCGAGCGCGCAGGGCCGGCGGGCGGTGGCGTTCGCGGCCGGGCAGATCGGCAAGCCCTACGTGTGGGGCGCGGGCGGGCCGTCCTCGTACGACTGCTCAGGACTGACGCAGCAGGCGTGGGCGGCGGCGGGCCGGAACATCCCGCGGACGTCGCAGGAGCAGTGGCGGCTGCTGCCGCACGTACCGGTCGACCGGATGCGCCCCGGCGACCTGATCATCTACTTCGACGACGCCAGCCATGTGGGGGTGTACGTCGGGGACGGAGCGATCGTGCACGCGCCGCGGCCCGGCAGGAACGTCACCATGGCCGGGGCGGGCTCCATGCGGATCCTGGGCGTGGTCCGCCCCGGGTGACCGCTCCCCGCACAGGGCGTCGGGCAGGGCGTTGCGCACAGTGCGCGCCAACCGCCGGGGCCGGGTGATGTATGTCATGCCCGGATCGTCGCATCGGAGCTGAAATCCCCTTCTGACCGCTGCATATGACACAGGCGGTTTACCTCGTGGCCTCCCGCCACACCGCGCGCTGCCGCTATGGTCGCCTGTCAATGACCCTCGGGGGGAGGGAAGGAACAGGCCGATGACCGCAACAGGGGTACCGCACGCCGGTGAGGCGGACGGCTGCGCCGTCCTGCCCGTGCCCCGGCAGCGCCAGGATCCGTCAGCGCCCGCGCTGACGCTGCTGGTCATCGGCGACGACCCGGCGGGCACCTTCACCGCGCCCGAGCTGCTCGACGGCGGCGGGAACCGGGTGCGCATCCGCCGGGCGCGCAACCTCACCGAGGCGGAACGGCTCCTCACCGACGACGTGCACTGCGTCCTGCTGGTACTCGACGGCGACGGGCTGGAGAGCCTGCGCCGGCTGCTGCTGATCGCGCCGACCACGGCCGTCCTCGTGCTGACCGGCGACGATGCGGACGAGCCGGCTGAGGCCGGTGAGGCGGTACGGATCGGCGCGCAGGACCACCTCACCCGCGACGAGCTCGACGGCTCGCACCTGACCCGGGCGATCCGCTACGCCGTGGAGCGCAAGCGCGCGGACCTCGCGCAGCGCCAGCTCACCGAGACCCGGCTGCTCGCCCAGGAGAACTCCCGGCTGGAGCGCGGACTGCTGCCCAAGCCGCTGCTGGAGGGCGCCGACCTGCGGTTCGCGGCCATGTACCGGCCGGGGCGCAGCCGCGCGCTGCTCGGCGGCGACTTCTACGACACGGTGCGCACGACGGACGGCACGGTGCACGCGATGATCGGCGACGTCTGCGGGCACGGCCCGGACGCGGCCGCGCTCGGTGTCCAGCTGCGGATCGCGTGGCGGGCGCTCACGTTCGCCGGGCTCAGCGGCGACCTGCTGCTGAGCACCCTGCAGAAGGTGCTGGAGAACGAGCGCGCCGACGACGAGACCTTCGCGACGCTCTGCACGGTGGACATCGCGCCGAACGGCGTGAGCGCCGAGCTGTACCTGGCCGGGCACCCGGCCCCGCTGCTGACCGGTGCCGACGGTGTGCCGCGACTGCTGCCGTACGAGGCGGGCGGCCCCGCGCTCGGGCTGCTGGAGCACACCGCGTGGAGCCGGATCAACGTCGGGCTGGGCGTGTCCTGGAGCCTGATGCTCTACACGGACGGGCTGATAGAGGGCCGTATCGGTGAGGGCACGCAGCGGCTCGGCCAGGACGGGATGGTCGAGATGATCACCCGCCAGCTGGCCGGAGGGCTGCGCGGCGAGGACCTGCTGGGCGCGGCCGTCACCGAGGCGCGCGAGCTGAACGGCGGGGAGCTGACGGACGATGTCGCCCTCGTGCTGCTCGACCGGGTCGCCCCGGCCCGGATCAGGGGCCTGCCGGCCCAGCTCCAGCGGTCCGACGGCTGACGCCGACGGCTCGGAGGCTTCGGGGTTGCGGGGTTCGCGGTTTTTTGCGGACGTCAGCGGCGGAACGGTCCGTACGGGCCGTCGCTGCTGCTGCCGCCACCGCGGCGGCCGCCGCGCCCGCCGCCGGAGATCTGCTTCAGGGCCGGACGGACGTCGACCATGTAGACGATCACCGCGACCAGGCCGAAGGCCGGCAGGAAGTCGAGGATCGAGAAGAACTTCATCACCAGGGCCGCGAGGCCGAGGACGATCAGCCAGAACGGCTTGGTCTTCTTGCCGGCCGCGCGGTAGGCGTCCTCGCGGCGCACCGCGGCGTCGATGAACGCGAAGAGCGCGAAGAGGAACAGGCCCCATGACACCAGGGCCACCACCCCGAAGAACCCCGTGACCAACACGCCGCCCACCGCCTTGTCCGCTCTGCCCTACCGGCCGGATGCCCGAGAAACCGTCGCCGCCACCGTACCCGTACCGCACGGACAACGGGCCGGGCACGCTGAGCGTGCCCGGCCCGTCCTGTTCCTGCCCTGCCCTGTCCTGCCCTCTGCGAAGCGCGTACTACTCGGCCGGCTTGGCCGCCGGCTTCTTGGCGGGGGCCTTCTTCGCGACGGGCTTCTTCGCCGGAGCGGAAGCCGAGGCGTCCACCGCCGGGGCGGAGGTGGACGCGGCCGCGGGCCGCGGGTCGGGCTCGACCGCCACGGCGATCTCCTCGATCTCGTCGGCCACGTCGCCGCGCCAGGTCGCCACGGCGCCCTTGCCGCGCTCGGCCAGCGTGCCGTAGGTCTCCTGGACCTTCACGGCGGCCTCGGCGGCCCGGCCGACACCCTGGAGCGCGAAGTCCTGGACGGACTCACCGATCTTCTTCAGGTCCAGCTCGACGGAGCCGAGGGCCTCGGTCACCTTCGTCTGGGCGTCCTTGGCCTGCGCGGCGACGCGGTCCTGGAGCAGCTTCGGGTCGGTGTTGCGGATCTTCTCGAAGCGCTCGGGGGCCTCGGCGCGGATCTTCTCGATCAGCGCGGGCACCCGCTGCAGCTTCTCGGCGGCGAGGTCGGCGGTGCCGGCCACCGCGTAGAGCGGAGTCGGGTCCTTGAGCGTCTTCACAATGTCATCGGTGATCGCCATGAGGGTCCTCCCGGACGGGGGTCGTTGACGCGTGGTCTTGCGTGCGGTGTCTGTTGACGGTGTGCCGGGCGCGGTGCACACGCGCCGGTCGAGCGGTCAGGCTGGTCGAGCGGCCTTCGGCCGCACCGGGTCCGTCGGCGCCGGCTCCGCCGGTACCGGCTCCTCCACCACGGCGTTCTCCTTGCGGAACGACTCGTAGATCTGGATCAGCACCTGCTTCTGCCGCTCATTGATCGTCGGATCGGCCAGGATCGCCGCGTGGACCTCCAGCTCGTCCCGGTCGCGCTCCTCGAGCATTCCGGCCTGGACGTACAGGGTCTCCGCGGAGATCCGCAGCGCCTTCGCGAGCTGCTGCAGGATCTCGGCGCTGGGCTTGCGCAACCCGCGCTCGATCTGGCTGAGGTAGGGGTTCGAGACCCCGGCGGCGTCCGCGAGCTGCCGCAGCGACAGCTGCGCGTTGCGCCGCTGCTCCCGCAGGTACTCGCCGACGTTGCCGACGTTCAGTGAAGCCATGCCGCGATGCTGCACCATCGATGCTAACTATTGCAAGCACATCGCTTGCAAAAGGCTCCATTACGGGGTGTGAGAGCCGTCACGACGGCGCGCGCACTCCGTCGCCCGCTGTTCCAGCAGGGTGCGCTCGCGGGCGTTTCGGGTGAGGGAGGCGGCTCGGACGAACTCCTGACCTGCCTCTTCGTACCGGCCGAGCCGGGCGAGGAGGTCGCCGCGGACGGTCGGCAGCAGGTGGTAGCCGGCCAGCGACGGCTCGGACGTCAGCGTGTCGACGAGTTCCAGACCGGTGGCCGGGCCGTACGCCATGGCGAGCGCGACCGCGCGGTTCAGCTCCACGACGGGTGACGGGGCGCGCGCGGCAAGCTGCTCGTAGAGCCCGGCGATCGACCGCCAGTCGGTCTCCTCCGGAGTGCGGGCCCGCGCGTGGCTCGCGGCGATCGCGCCCTGCAGGACGTACGGGCCGGGCGGCCCGCCGAGCGCGGCGGCCCGCTCCAGGGCGGCGAACCCGCGGCGGATGAGCAGCAGGTCCCACCGCGAGCGGTCCTGGTCGAGCAGCAGGACCGGCTCGCCCGCCGGGCCCGTCCTGGCCGCCGACCGCGACGTCTGGATCTCCATCAGCGCGACGAGGCCGTGCGCCTCGGGCTCCTTCGGCATCAGCGCGGCCAGGACACGGCCCAGCCGCAGCGCCTCCGCGCAGAGCGCCGGGCGCATCAGGTCGTCGCCGGCGGTCGCCGCGTACCCCTCGTTGAACACCAGGTAGATCACCTCGAGGACGGAGGCCAGCCGGTCGGCCAGCTCCGGCCCGGCCGGCACCTCGAAGGGGACGTCGGCCTCGGCCAGCGTCTTCTTGGCCCGCACGATCCGCTGGGCGACCGTCGACTCCGGGACGAGGAACGCGCGCGCGATCTCCTCGGTCCGCAGACCGCCCAGCAACCGCAGCGTGAGCGCGACGCGCGCCTCGGTGGAGAGCACCGGGTGGCAGGCGGTGAAGACCAGCCGCAGCAGATCGTCCTCGATGTCGCCGTCGAGAACGGCCTCGACGTCGGCCGCCGCGCCGTGCCCCGAGGTCTCCAGCTCGTGCCCGAGCACGTCGATCTTGCGCGCGAGCCGCTCCTTGCGGCGCAGGAGGTCGATCGCGCGGTGCTTCGCGGTGGCCATGAGCCAGGCGCCCGGATTGTCCGGCACGCCCGACCCGGGCCACTGCTCCAGCGCCGCGACGAGGGCGTCCTGCGCCAGTTCCTCGGCGAGGCCGATGTCGCGCACGAGACGTACGAGCCCGGCGATGAGCCTCGCCGACTCGATCCTCCACACCGCCTCGATCGCGCGGTGGGCGTCGGGGCGGGCGCTGGGTACCGTCATGGCGACCCATCAGAGCACCCTCGTCCGCGCGACGGCAACCTGCGGTGGCCGCGGTGGCGGGCCGCCGCGGGCGATCAGTCGTTCATCCCCTCGATCTGCCGGATCTCCGACTCGATCTCCCAGCCGTCACCGTGGATCCGCAGGAAGCGCGAGGCCCATTCCAGCGCCTCCTCCTTGCTCTTCACCTCGATCATCGCGTAACCGCCGATGACCTCCTTCGCCTCGGTGAAGGGCCCGTCGGTCACGGTCAGCCTGCCGCCGGAGAGCCGGATGCGGGTGCCTTCCGCGGTCGGCCGCAGACCGGCGGTGTCGAGGAGGACGCCGGCCTTCGTCATCTCCTCGATGAGTTTGCCCATGTCCTCCATCAGCTGCTCGCTCGGGACGAGGTCGGTGTTCTCCTGGACCCGCAGCATCATCATGTAGCGCATCGCGATGGCTCCTTCTCGTGCTTTTCCGTCGTCGAACCCTGCTTCTATCTGATGCGTCGAACGGGAGACGTCCGGATCGACACGTCGGCGAAAGTTTTTTTCTCCTATCCCCACAGCCCGTACTTGAACGATGGTTCAAGTCGGCCGCTACTGTGGCCGCCATGACCCAACTCCCCTGGAACGCCAAGGAAGCCACCGTCGGTGAGCTGTCCGACCGCAGCGGCGTCCCGCCGTCCGCGCTGCGCTTCTACGAGCGCGAGGGGCTCATCCGCAGCCGGCGCACCTCCGGGAACCAGCGCCGCTACAGCCGTGACACGCTGCGCCGGGTCGCCTTCATCCGGATCTCGCAGCGGGTCGGCATCCCGCTGGCGCGGATCCGCGAGGTCCTCGGGCTGCTGCCGGAGGGGCGTACGCCGAACCGCGCGGACTGGGCGAACGTCTCGGAGTGCTGGCGCGACGATCTGAACAGCCGGATCGCCCAGTTGGAGCAGTTGCGGGACCGCCTCACCGACTGCATCGGCTGCGGCTGCCTGTCGATCGACTCGTGCCATCTGGCCAACCCGCACGACGCTCTCGGCGAGCAGGGGCCCGGCCCGCGCCGCCTGCTCGGATCTCCCCCCGTCACGGATGCCGTCAAGAATGCGGATGGCGCCGCGTGCGCGAATGCGGACGCCGGCGCAGTTGCGGACAGCACCTGACCGCAAGGGTTTCTAGAGTCGAGGCATCAAGACCGAACGAGAGGTGGTCGTCATGCCGACACTGGTGCACACGGGGAAGACCGGCGAGCAGGGCGAGCGGGATGCGCTGCTGGCCTTCCTGGAGGCACAGCGCGGCGCCCTGCGCCGGGCCGTCCTCGGGCTGAGCGACGAGCAGGCCGCGTCCCGGCCGAGCGTGAGCGAGTTGTCGCTGGGCGGCTTGATCAAGCATGCGGCGAGCTGTGAGGACAACTGGGTCCAGACCACGCTGATGGGGCGGCCGTCCGCCCGCAAGCGGGACGGATCGAACTGGCACGAGGACTTCCAGCTGGTCGGCGACGAGACCGTGGCCGGGGTGCTGGAGGAGTACACGGCCGTGGCGCGGCTGACCGAGGAGACGATCCTCGGCCTGCCGGACCTGGAAGGAAGCGTGCCGCTGCCGGAGGCACCGTGGTTCCCGGCCGGCATGCGGGTCAACGCCCGCTGGGTACTGCTGCACCTCATCGAGGAGGCGGCACGGCACGCCGGACACGCGGACATCATCCGCGAGTCGCTGGACGGGAAGACGTCGTACGTACTGATCGCCGAGGAGACCGGCAAGGCGTTCTGACGGCGGTCAGCACGTACGCGTCGGGTCCGTCCCGGGGGCCCGTCCGGTTCAGCGCGCGGCGGTCAGCTCCGCGGCGACCAGCTCCGCGACCTGGACGGCGTTGAGGGCCGCGCCCTTGCGGAGGTTGTCGCTGGAGCAGAAGAGGGCGAGGCCGTTCTCCACGGTCTCGTCCCGGCGGATCCGGCCGACGAAGGTCGGGTCCTGGCCCGCCGCCTGCAGCGGCGTGGGAATCTCCGAGCGCTCGACGCCGGGGGCGGCGGCCAGCAGCTCGTAGGCGCGCTCGACGCTGATCGGACGCTCGAAGCGCACGTTGACCTGCAGCGAGTGGCCGGTGAAGACCGGCACGCGCACGCAGGTGCCCGAGACCTTCAGCTCCGGGATCTCCAGGATCTTGCGGCTCTCGTTGCGGAGCTTCTGCTCCTCGTCGGTCTCGAAGCTGCCGTCGTCGACGATCGATCCGGCCAGCGGCAGCACGTTGAACGCGATCGGGCGGGCGTAGACGCCGGGCTCCGGCAGATCGACGTTCTCGCCCCCGAAGGCGAGCGCGGCGGCCTTGTCGGCGATCTTGCAGATCTGGCCGTCGAGCTCGGCGACGCCGGCCACACCGGAGCCGGAGACGGCCTGGTACGTGGTGGCGATCAGCGCGGTCAGACCGGCCTCGTCGTGCAGCGGGCGCAGGACGGGCATGACGGCCATCGTCGTGCAGTTCGGGTTGGCGATGATGCCCTTGGGGCGGTCCGCGATCGCGTGCGGGTTGACCTCGGACACCACCAGCGGGACCTCGGGGTCCAGCCGCCAGGCGGAGGAGTTGTCGATCACGACCGCACCGGCCGCGGCGACCTTGGGCGCCAGCGCCCTGGACGCGGCGCCGCCCGCCGAGAACAGGACGATGTCCAGCCCGGAGTAGTCGGCCGTGGCGGCGTCCTCGATGACGATCTCGCCGTCCTGCCATGGCAGTGTGCTGCCGGCCGAACGGGCCGAGGCGAACAGCCTCAGCTCCTTCACCGGGAAGGCGCGCTCGGCGAGCACCTTGCGCATGACTCCGCCCACCTGGCCGGTCGCTCCGACGATTCCGATCCTCATGACGCCTCTCCGATCAATGCGTGCGTACGGTCCCGAGTATCCCCTGCCGCGTCGTATGCCCGGAGGGCCGTCTCAAGCGCTGGGCTGCCGGCGGGCAGCAGCGGCAGCCGTACGCCGGGTCCCGGGATGCGGCCGTGGGCGTGCAGCACGGCCTTGACGACGGTGGGATTCGGCTCGGTGAACAGCGCCGCCGCGAGGGCCGCCAGCCGGTGCCCCAGCGCCCGGTCGCCGGTCGTGGAGAGCTCCACCCACCGCTCGGTCGCCAGGTGCGCGGAGGCCAGCACGGCGCCCGCCGCGCCGAGGGCGAGCAGCGCCGGGGCGAAGACGTCGTCGCCCGCGAGGACGGCGAAGCCGGGCGGTTCCGCGCCGAGCAGCGCCACCGTGTCCTCGTCGATCCCGCCGACCGCGTGCTTCACCCCGACGACGCCGGGGATGGCGGCCAGCCGCAGCAGCGCCGTGATGCCGAGGGTCTGCCCCGTGCGGTACGGGATGTTGTAGATGATCAACGGCACCGGACTGCCGGCCGCCAGCGCCTCGAAGTGCGCGACCACCCCGGCCTCGGAGGGCCGGGTGAAGTACGGCACGGGGACGAGCGCCGCGGCCGCCCCGGTGTCCCCGAGCGCGCCCAGCTCCTCCCCCGACCGCCGGGTGTCGTTCGACCCGGCACCCACCGTCAGCCACGCCCCGCGCTCCCGGCACACCCTGCCGACGATCGCGGTGACGGCGGCGCGCTCCCCCTCGTCGAGGGTCGCGGCCTCGGCGGTGGTGCCCAGCGCGACGACTCCCGTCGCGCCCGCGTCGAGGACGTCGTGCGCGAGGGCCTCCAGGGCGGCGGCGGCGACCGTCCCGTCGCTGTCGAAGGGTGTGATCAAGGGCACGTGAATGCCGCCGAGCGGCCGGTCCAGATCCATACCGCCGAGCGTGCCGCACAGCGACAGTCAAGGTCCAGTTAATTGTTCTTCGAGGACAGGTAAGCAACGCTGTACCGACGCGATATCGGGTCGACGCCGCAGCCCCACCCCTGGCAGCCTCGCGCCATGGACGACGACACGTACGAGATCTCGACGGACCCCGCCCGGCTGGACGCCGCCCGCATCCACCACTGGCTCTCCACCGACGCGTACTGGGCGCTGGGCAGGACCCGCGAGAAGCAGGACAGCGCGATCGCCAACTCGCTCAACTTCGGCCTGTACGACACCGCTTCCGGCGTCCAGCTCGCCTACGCCCGCGTCATCACCGACCACACCACGTTCGCCTGGCTCTGCGACGTCTACGTGGACCCCGCCACCCGCGGCAAGGGCCTCGGCGTCGCCCTGGTGACCGCCGTACGCGACCACCTCGCCCCCTCGGGCCTGCGCCGCATCCTCCTGGCCACCGCCGACGCCCACGGCGTCTACGCCAAGCTGGGCTTCGAACCCCTCAGCGACCCGGCCAAGTGGATGGCCCTCGGCCTGCAGTGACGGGCGCGGCGGGCTTGGCGTGCCGCCGGTGCCAGGCTTCGAAGGCGGCCTCCACGACCACCCGGGAGACCACCTTCTCCAGTCCCAGCGGCTCCTGCGCGGCCCGCAGCGCGCGCCAGACGGTGGCGGCGACCTGCCGCAGTTGCGCGTAGTCGAGGACAGCGTTCAGACCCGTCGCCCCACGGATGACATCCGTGAAGACGGACTGGATACGTTTGTAGGCCAGGTAGTGCGGCAGGTCCTCGTCCGCCCCCCGGGCCGCGGCCTCACCCACCGCCCGCTTCCAGCGCAGGACGACCTCGCGCTCCTGTGTCAGCGGATAGCGCATGAGGTGCAGATGGGTCGCCAGGTCGTAGAGCGGGTCGCCCACCAGGGCGAGCTCCCAGTCGATGGTCCACAGTCCGCCGTCGTCATCGACGATGAAGTTCTGCCGGTGCAGGTCGCCGTGGAGCAGCCGGTCGGGGCGTGGGCTCAGTTGCGGCAGTTCCCGCCCGAACGTGCTCAGCACGCCCACCGCCACGTCAAGATCGTTCAGCAGCTGGGAGAACTGCCTGCGGTGCGGGGCGTAGACGTGCTTGCGGGTGAAGTGCACCAACCCCCGGAGGAACGCCGTGGAGCTTCCGTCACCGCGGCTCAGCACACAGGTGCACCCGCGCTCCCGTTGCTGCGGCGGCGGCAGTTCCGCGACGTCGAAAGCCGCGAGGTGGTGGAAGAGCGCCTCGATCTGGTCCAGGAACGCGGCGCCGACCGTCCTGCTGCCGCCCGCCCCCCGCAGACTGCTCAGCGTGCGTCCTTCGATGAACGAGGTCGCGGACGCGTGCCCGTCGATCTTCGTGACGAGCGGGATGCGCGGAATCCGGCCCTGGAGGACAGGCAGCAGCTGGTCCTCGGAGCGGAACACCCGCAGGTCGAACCAGAAGACACCGGGGCGCGGTTCCCGCAGCTTCATCCGGCGGAAGCCCAGGCCGAGCGTGGAGCCGGCGTCGAGCCTGACCGCGTAGGTCACGTTGTGGTAGCCCGGGAACGGGCCCTCGACCCGCTCGACTCCTTCCAGGGACGCCACCCTGGTCGCTGTCGTCGTGGCCACGGATTCTCCGACTGTGAGTTCGAACTACTGACGCACACTCCGTGCCCCACAGCCCATGCGTGGCGTCGAGACTATTACGCGAGCCACCTCATCGAGCAGACCCGAACGATTACAATTGACGGCCTTCTTCGAAGAGGTGGGCGAGTGCATCGGCAATGTGTTCGGCTCCGGCGTCCTCCAGCTCGCGCCGCTTCGCCTCGTTCCTCGCGTAGCCAAGGAACGTGACACCGGCCGCTCGAGCCGCGGTGCAGTCGTCGGCGGAGTCCCCGATCATCAAACAGTCCTCAGCCCGCGTCCCCGTGGTCCGCAACGCCTCCCGCAGGCAGAACGGATCGGGCTTCAACAGTGCGGGATCGGCCGGCCGGCCGTGAACATGCGCGCCGAAGAACGAGGTCAGCCCCATCCGGGCCAGGTACACGTTCGCCGCCTCCACGGAGTTGTTCGTCGTGACGGCGACCTTGCTCCCGCGGGCGACGAGCCAGAAGACCAACTCACGGGCGTGTTCGGTGGGCACGGCCGATCCCGCGGCACGCACCTCCTCGGCGGTGAGGAGGCGCTGCAGTTCGGCCACCCGGTAGCCCCACACCGTCCCCCGATAGGCCCTTGAGGTGTCCCGCAGCACCTGCAGGGGGTTGTCCGGGGCGTCGAGGACGGGCGTCAGTCTCCAGTCGTCGAGCCGGCGACGCAGTACCCGGGCCACGTCGTGCGCCCGGTAGTGGCCGAAGAGGCCGGCCAGCGGACCGTCGAAGTCGAAGAGCACGCATTCCGCGGCGGCGACGAGTTCACGACGGGTCCGTCGGCAGGTGGCGGAGCGCGGGCGGGAGGTCACTCGAAAAGTGTCAACGGCTCGGCGATGGTTGACCAGACGGAATCGAACCAATCCTGCGAGCGCTGCACGAACGCGGGGCCGTACGGGTCGAGGCCGGTCTCGACCGCGGAGTGGTGGAAGAGCGTGGCTCCGAGCCCCAGGAAGTCGTAGATGTCCATGTCGTCCCCGCGGTAGGACACCATGCGCTGGACGACCTTGTAGTAGCCGAACAGGGCTTCCGTCCCGTTGAGCAGGTAGAGCTTGTTCACCGGTGTGAGCGCCACGGATCTGATCTCGATGGACACCTCCGTCCCGAGGCCCAGGTCCGCCAGCCTGCCGACGGAGCTCTGCAGCCCGAGTGAGTGGCTCTGCGCCAGCCGCCGCAGCCGCTCCCTCGGACGGGGGTCGTCCGGGTCGTCGACCAGCCGCGGCACGGCCAACATCGCATCGGGAGAAGGCAGGAGCAACCGCACTGTCACGGACTCCGGGGCTTCGAGCTCTCCTGCCTGGATGAGCCGGAGCGGGCCCTGCATCGCCGAGTTCAGCGTCTCCGCGGTGAGCGAGAAGGAGTCCAGCGTCACGGTGGGCACGCGGAACGCGGCTTCGAGGTGCTCGGCCAGCTCGACGCCCGCCGGCCCGGGTCCCGCATGCGGGGGCGCCACCGAGGGGCGGAGGACGTACGACCCACGGCCGCGCTTGGAGTCGATGTACGAGTCCTTGCGGAGCTCGTCGAGCGCCCGTTGAACAGTGGCCCTGGAGACCTTGAACCGCCTGCTCAGGGCCTCCTGGGTCGGGAGCTGGTCGCCGACGGCCAGCTCACCGCTGTCCACCTCGGCGCGAAGCTTCTGCGCGATGCGCCGAAACGGCGGCACCGCGCCTTCGCCGTTCTGCTCCGAGCTGTTCGGACTCATACGTTGCAGGCTACAACCCTCCATCAACTAGCGGGAGTTGACTGACCCAAGTTTGTCGATCTCCTTCAACTGGGGATAACCGCTGAGTAACAGCTCAGTCGACTTCGGGGACTTGCAGACGAGTTACGAAGTTGACGCAACGGGGGTAAGCGTCATCAACCGTCCAACGGCGTACGGGACATCCCGCCACCACCCACCTTCTGTCACCACCCAGCGCCACGAAGGAGGGACCTGCCATGCCTGTTCTCGGATTCCTTTTCGAGCAGTTCGTTCAGTGGAGGTACGGCGCAGCCTGGGCGATCGTCTTCGGACTGATCGCCCTGGACCGTAAGGACCGTGGCACCACGTACACCTGCCTCGCCCTCACCGGGATCGCCATCCTGATGGCGCAGTAGGGGCGGCGGGCGCGGGGAGCGCGGGGTCAGAAGCCGTCCGGGGTCCAGGGGCGGCGGGGGGTACGGAGGAGGGTGTCCGCGCGGGTGGCGGCGCCGGGGCGTTCCTCGGTGACGCGGCCCAGGACGGAGAGCCGCTGGACGGACTCGTCGCCGAGGTACAGCGTTCCCAGTTCGGCGATGTCGAGCGAGAGATCCGCGTCGTCCCGGGTCGGGGTGCAGGAGGCCCTGCCGTCCGCGTCCGTCTCCAGACGGAAGCGGCCGCCGGCCAGGCCGGCGGCGTCGTGCAGATCCAGCACGAGGGAGCCTGCACCCGTGTAGGTGCGGGCTTCCAGGGCGCGGGGGGTGTCGAGCACCCGGAGCCACATGAAGTCGGCGTTCGTCTCGACCTTGGCGGCCCGCGGGTCGCCGAGCAGCAGGGGCATGATGTCGTCGGGGGCGCGGAAGCCGGACTTCAGTTCGGTGATCCAGTCGATGGAGAACAGGTAGCGCCACAGCGCGAGTTCCGCGGCCGGGGAGACCGCGATCAGCTTGCCCGTCTCCAGCGTCATCCGTGGGAACTTGTTCGCCCACCGGTGTTCCGTGACGGAGTACGTGGCCAGGCCGTCGACCCGGCCCGAGTCGTCCCGGTACACCGCGTAGAAGGGTTCCTTCCAGGGGTTGGACGGGAAGACGAGCTGCCCGGTGTCCAGGTCCCACCACCGGTCGTCGCGGTTGATCGCGCCGGGTGTCAGCCGCCGGAACCGCTCGTGGAGTTCGGGACCGATCTTGCGGATCTCCGCGGGCGTCATCAGGTCGATCCTGCCCTCGGCGGGCCCCGCCCAGCGGCGGTCGAGGCCGGCCCGGGGGACGTCGACGTCCCACTCGTTGATCCACGTCGCCGGGCCGAAGCCGTAGCGGCCGTAGATCGGGTACTCGGCGGCGATCAGGATCGCCACCGCCTCGCCCCGCTCCTTGGCCCCCGCGAGGTCGTGGGACATCATGCGGGTCGCCAGGCCGCGCCTGCGATGCGTCGCGGTGACCGCGACGTTGGTGACGGCGGCGGCGGCGAGCCGCTCGCCACCCGGCACGGTGAGCTCACGCGGCATGCTGCGGAAGGTGGCCACGCAGCGGCCCTCGTCGAACACGCCCTGGGTACGGTCCAGATCCATCCCCGGCCTGCGGGCCGCGAGTTCCTCCGGAGTGACGGTCGGCGGCATCAGGAACGCGTTGTTCACCGCGCGGAGCCAGTCCGGCAGATCGGATTCGTCGAGGGGGCGGAGGTCGAGGCTCATCCTCCGAACGTAGGCGGAGGCACGCCGGGACGCACCCGGATTTTACGACGAGGGCGGCGAGGCGGCGGGAACGGCGGAGCGGTGGAGCGGGGGCGGCGGAACGCAGCTCCGGCGGAGGCCGTGAGGCCCCGCCGGCCGTTCCACCGCGCTCAGCCCTCGGCGAGCAGGTCGTCCACGCTGGCTTCCCCGTCACGGTATCTGCGGGTGATCTCCGCGCTGCACCCGTCGACCGTCCGCTGGAGGGTCTGCCGGCGCCGGGACACCTGCTGCTCGTGGCGGACGAGGCGCCCCATGCCCTCGTGCAGGTCCTGGTCGGTGCGGGCGTCGAGGTCCGACAGCTCGACCTCGGCCAGCATCTCCTCGGCGAGCCGCCGTACCCGCTCGGTGAGCGGCGTGCCCAGCGTCACGTGCCGGGCGGACGAGCGGTGCCGCGACGGCGCGTCGGTCAGGATCTCCGGCAGCCGGTCCAGCAGCGGGGCGTCCGGCGCCGTGCGGCGCCCCAGCTCCGCCCGCAGGATGTCGATCCGGCCGTGCAGCAGCCGGCGCAGGTACGAGAGATCCGCCTCCTCCTGCTGCGCGTCGCGTCGCAGGGTGCGCAGGGCGCCGAGGCCCATGGCCACCATTTCGGTCTCCTGGGTGTCCGCGGCGAGCGGGCTGCGCGGACCCGGGGGCCGCGGCCCCAGCGCGTCGGCCTTCAGCATGTGATGGCCTTTCTCGATGGGCGCGGTCGGTGCGGTCGGTGCGGTGGTACCGGATGTCTCTCCAGTGCCGGGTGTGGTCATGCCTGTCGTCCCCTCGTTGCGGCCGAAAGCCGCCCAGGTACCGATGGTCCCACTGCCTGCGGACACCTCGCAGCGACTCTGCACCCGAACGGCCCCGACGGCGGGCGTGCTTGGCGTCCAACCGGGCGTACGACCTGCGGTCGCGTGCGCCCCCTCACCCGTGCGAGTGGTGTTGGCACATGCACGCGACAATGGCCGTATGCGAGCGGTTGCCCAACGGGTCAGTGAAGCGAGTGTCGTGGTCGACGGCGAGACGGTCGGGTCGATCACCGGCCCGGGATTGTGCGTCCTGGTGGGGGTGACGCACGAGGACACCCCGGAGAAGGCGGCGCTGCTGGCCCGCAAGTTGTGGAGCCTGCGCATCCTGCCGGACGAGAAGTCCTGCTCGGACATCGGCGGCCCGCTGCTCGTCATCAGCCAGTTCACGCTTTACGGTGACGCCCGTAAGGGGCGCCGGCCCACCTGGAACGCCGCCGCACCCGGCGAGATCGCCGAGCCGCTCGTCGGCGAGGTCGTGAAGCGGCTGCGCGAACTGGGAGCGGACGTGGAAACGGGCCGGTTCGGCGCGGACATGAAGGTCTCGCTGACGAACGACGGCCCGTTCACCCTGGTCATCGACATCTGATCCCGCCAGGCGGGCTACGGCGCGACGACGATCTCCTGCGAAGCGACGGTCGTGTCGGCCAGCAGCGTCGCGTCGACCGCCGTGTTGCGCTTGACGAGGGCCAGCGCGATCGGGCCCAGCTCCCAGTGCCGGGCCGAGGAGGTGACGAAGCCGATCTGCCGGCTCTCCGCGCCCTCGGAGGCGATGCGAACCGGTGATCCGTGCGGCGGGAGCTTCACCTCGCTGCCGTCCAGGTGCAGGAAGACCAGGCGGCGCGGGGGCTTGCCCAGGTTGTGCACGCGGGCGACCGTCTCCTGGCCCCGGTAGCAGCCCTTCTGCAGGTGGACGGCGGTCTCCAGCCAGCCCAGCTCGTGCGGAATCGTGCGGTGGTCGGTCTCCAGGCCCAACCGCGGCCGGTGCGCCTCGATCCGCAGCGCCTCCAGCGACAGCGACCCGATCGGCCGGCCGGCGCCGGCCGCGAAGGACTCCAGCTCGGCACGCGGCACGAAGACGTCCCGGCCGTGCGCGGTCTCCCGGACGGCCCAGCCTTCCGGGACGGCCGTGATGGCGCCCGCGGGCAGGTGGACGACCGCGTACTGCTCCGAGGCGTCGAGCGCCTCGACCTTGTAGAAGAACCGCATGCTCTCCAGGTACGCGAGCAGTGCGCCCTGCGTACCGGGCTCCACGTGGATCCAGGTGGTCGTGCCGTCGTCCACGAGGTAGAGCGCGTGCTCGATGTGGCCGTGCGCGGTGAGGACCAGTGCCTCGGTGGCCTGGTGGGCGGGCAGCTGCTCGACGTGCTGGGTGAGCAGCAGGTGCAGCCAGGCGAGCCGGTCCTCGCCGCTGACGGTGAGGACGCCGCGGTGCGACAGGTCCACGAAGCCCGTCCCGCCGGCCAGCGCGCGCTGTTCGCGGAACAGATCGCCGTAGTGTCCGGCGACACCCTCGTCCGGCCCTTCCGCGGGAACGGCACCGGGAAGGGACAGCAAGGGGCTCTTCGACATGACGGTCATGGCGATAAGCCTACGACTCGGCGGCGGAAGCCTTCGCGGTGCAGGCGGCGCAGCGGCCGAAGATCGCGAAGTGCTTCATGTCCGTCTCGAAGCCGAAGGCCTCGCGCAGCCCCTCGGTGAGGGGCGCGGCGAGCGTCACCTCGGCCTCGATGACGGAGTCGCAGTCCCGGCACACCAGGTGCATGTGGTGGTGCCGGTCCGCGAGGTGGTACGTCGGGGCACCGTGCCCGAGATGGGCGTGGCTGACCAGGCCCAGCTCCTCCAGCAGCTCCAGCGTCCGGTAGACGGTGGAGATGTTGATGCCGGAGGCGGTCCTGCGCACCTCGGTGAGCAGCTCGTCCGGAGTCGCGTGCTCCAGAGCGTCCACGGCCTCCAGGACAAGCTGCCGCTGCGGGGTCAGCCGGTACCCGCGCTGCCGCAGATCGCTCTTCCAGTCGGTGGTCACCACAGCCCCCAGTGTAGAGCCGCGGCTCCAGGGCGCCGCTTGCCCGCGGACACCCCTTCGCGCGCCTACTTGAAGAAGGCGATCCCGTCGTCGGGAAGGTCCTTGAGGTCCTTCGCCCACTCGCTCGGGTCCACGACCTTCTTCAGGTGCGCGGAGATGTACGGGCGCAGCGTCACGGCCGGGGTGGCCTTCTCGCCGACCCACATCAGGTCGCTGTTGACGTAGCCGTAGAGCCGCTTGCCGCCGGAGTACTCCGGGGCCTCGGGCAGCCGCGCGACAGCGTCCGTGACGATGTCGATCTGCGGCTTCTGGTCGGCCAGCTCGCCGGTCCAGATCTCGATGACGCCCTCGTCACGGGTGACGGTGACATCGACCTTGCGGTCCTTGTCGATCCGCCAGAAGCCGCTCTCGCTCTCCAGCGGGCGCAGCTTCTTGCCCTCGGCGTCCAGCACCCAGGTGTGCGAGGTGTACTCCAGGAAGGAGCGGCCGTCGTGGCTGAACGTCACCTCCTGCCCGAAGTTGCACTTCTCGGCGCCGGGAAAGTCGTACACGCCCGCGCCTTCCCACCTGCCGAGGAGGAAGACGAGAGGGACAAGGTCCGGGTGAAGGTCGGACGGGATCTCGATCATGTTGTGGTGCCCTGTTCCGTTGTCCGTGCGGCCGAGGTCAGCGCTGGCCCTGGTACAGCTTCGCCACCGCGAAGACGGAGAACGCGGCGACGCCGAGGCAGACCAGGATGAGCAAGGCGTCGAAGATGTACTCAATACGCACGAGTGTGCTCCTCGGGCAGGCAGGCGGTAATGGACCGGGGACGAGTCTAGTCCGCAGCCACGGGGACGGCGCTGTGAGGTGCGTCCCCGTGACCGTGGCGGGCCGGGGCGGGGCCCGGAAGGGCCCGGATGGCCGCTGGGCTCAGCCCAGGAGCTGGGCCTGGAGCGTGATCGTCTGCCGGAACGGCACGGCGGGCATCGCGCCGGCGTGGGACAGGACGACGAGGCCGAGGGTGTCGCCCGCGGAGATGAGCCCGTAGCGGAGCTGGGCCGCTCCGCTGGACCCCGACTCCACGTACTGGTACAGCGAGGCACCGGCCATGGCGCCGTTGCTGTCCAGGTCCCGGTCCGTGTCGACCGTGGGCGCGCCGTCCAGCGGGGTGCGGCTCAGCTCGTCGCGGTAGCGCTCTACGTACGTCCCGGTCGAGAACTGCAGCAGGTAGATCTCGGCCCGCGTTCCGTCCGGCATGGTCCAGGCGCGGGCCGCGATGTGCCGCAGCCCCTCCTGGACCAGATACCGGCCCTGCGGCTCCGCGCCGCGCGCACCGAACAGCTTCAGGTACCGGTCGGTGGGCAGCCAGCCCTTCTCCCCGGGGAAGGCCGGATCCGGCTTGGCACCCTCGGGAGCCGGCAGCAGGAGCGACCGCATATCGGCGTAGTGACGGCCGCCGCGGTTGAGGGTGGTGTCCAGTGCGGCGGGCTTGCCCGCGGGCAGCCTGGGCAGGGCGAGCCGTGGGTACTCCCAGCGGCCGTCGCCCGGGGTCTCCAGACCGGGGATCTCGGTGCGCTCGGGCTGGGTGACTCCGTACGCGACGCCGCCGCCGAGCGCGCCGAAGACCAGCACGGCCGCCGTCCAGCGCAGCGTCGCGCGCAGCACGCGGCGTGGTTTCCTCGGTTCGACGGGCAGCACGGCGTCCGCCTGCGGCGGGCTTTCCGGGAGGGGCGGTACCGGCGGAAGGCCTTCGGCGGCGGGCTCGGGCGCGGGCTCGGGCTCCTGTTCCACCTTGAGCTCGGGCGTCGGCTCGGGCTCGGCGGCCTTCACGTCCGCGTCCTGCGGCTTCTCGTCCTTCGGTGCGATCGACTGGTCGGTCATGCCGCCACCCCCGGGTCCTGGATGCGGTCGAGCTGCTGCTTGAGCAGGTCCGCCGCCTCGGTCTTGTGCAGCGGCACGGAGCCGGTCACGTCCATCGTCACCAGCAGGTCGCCTTCGGTGGCCTGGCAGGTCATCTCGTCCAGCTTCTCGCCGGGTTCGGTGGGCGGCAGCACACAGCGCGCCTTGTCGTGACCCGCGATCTTCGGACCGTTGCGGAAGATCCCCAGCGCCTTCGTGAACTCGTCGAAGTACTGGGTCCTGGCGGCCGCGGCCTGCTTGTTCTGCATCTGCACGATCTGTATCTCGACGACGTAGGAGCCGTCGCCCGACGTGTACGTGCGCATGCCCGCGCCCTGCAGACGCAGGTCGTCGATGGCCTTCTCGACCGCTTTGCGGTTCTTCTTGGACAGCCGGCTGACGCTGCCCTTCATCATCGAAGCCGCCTGCTTGCCGTCCAGTTCAACGTCGTTGCCGAACTCATGCACGTCGGGGCCGGGTTCGTAGGAGTCGGGCATCGGGAGCAGCAGCTTTCCGAGTCGGCCATAGTGGCTGCCGCCGGACCTGGCACCGAACTCGCCGGTTTTGGCCGGGGCCGGGGCCTTCCAGGGCGCTTCGGCCGCCTTCTTGTCCGCCGCGTCGTCGTGGTGCAGTACGGCGTAGCCGATACCGCCACCAGCCGCTACCGCGACGAGCGCGGCGGCGATGCCGAGCGCGAGGCCACGGCGCGACTTGGGCACGGGCGCCGCTCCGGGCTCCGCCGCAGGTTCCGTCGCGAGCTCCGCGACAGGCGCCGTTTCGGACTCGGCCGCGGGTTCCACCGCGGGCTCGAGCTCAGATACCGCCGGGGTCTCGGGTACGGTCTCGGGCTCTGCGGCAGGTGCCGCCGCGGGCTCGGGCTCGGGCTCGGGCTCGGGGGCCACTGCCCCGGTCTCCGGCCGAGCGTCCGGCTCCGGGGCCACGGGGTTCTCCTCGTTGCTCACAGTCGCTCCAACTGCCGCTTGGAAACATCCAGGATGGTGGCCGTGCTGATCGGAGAGGACGAGAAGATCCAGACGTCCATCACGATGTCACCGCGCCGCGCCAACCCCCGTGCCCGGTAGAGGGGTTCGTAGCCCTCCTTGGTCTCGGGCTCGGAGTAGACCCAGACGCGGCCGTCCGTGTCGTTCGGGATCGCCGTCCCGCCGTTGCCCGCGTACTTGTCCTGCGGCATGTACCGCTCCTGTCCCTGGAACAGGGCATCGGCGAATGACGTTGACTGGTCGCGGAACTGCAGCAGTCGGAGATCGGTATGGGTGTGGTTCTCGCTGTCCCAGGAGGTGACCGCGGCACGCCGGAATTGGTTCGTGCTCATCTCCTGGAACATGTCTCCCGGCTCGTCGTAGCCGGACGCGTACTCAGCGAGCGACGCCCAGCCGTCCACACCCTCCGCGATCTCCGACTGCTTCGCGCCCTTCGGCCGCTCCACCAGCAGCTTGCGCAGGTCCCCATCGGTCTTCACGAGGTGGTCGTCGGCGGCCGTCAGCGGGGCGGCGGGGGCCGCCGCGCCCGCCGGCTGGACGAGCTGGGGCTGGGCCAGCGGCGGGAGCGGGGTTTCCGGGCGGTCCTGCTGGATCCTGTAGCCGGTGCCGGCGCCCGCGAGGACGCCGAGGACGGCCGCTACGGCGATCAGCAGCGTGGTGCGGCCACGGCGGCGCGGCTTGCGCTCCGGCGCCACCGGAAGCGGTTCCGGTGGCGGCTCAGGTGCCGGCGCAGGGGTGTCTTCGGACATGGCGGTCTCCACAGGAGGCGATGCGAAAAAGAGCGGGACGGGAGAGGAGGAAGGACGTGCTCAGCGGCCGGTCTTGAGGCGCTGGTACTGCGCGTCCAGCAGGGTCTGGAGCAGCTTGGGATCAGCGGTCTTGCCACCCGTCACGGTGACGGTGATGTGCACGTCGCCCTGGTACGAGATGGCCAGCAGCGAGTCCGTGCTCTCCGCGGAGGCGGACTTCAGGTGGTAGGCGCGGGCCGGGTAACCACCCGTCAGGGTGAGCTTGGTGCCCTCGAAGTAGTGGGCGTTGTAGTACCCGGCGGCCGAGGCGGAGTCCGCGAAGCGGCTCAGCTTGACGGTGACTTCGGTGGCGCCGCCCGCGGTGAGGTACGTACGGAAGGCGCCGGCCTTGAAGCCGTATTCGCTCAGGGCGCGCTTCATCTCGGCTTCGTCGGACGCGGTGCTCGCGATCTCGGCGGCGGTGAGCGCGCTGCCCGCCTCGTCGCCGTACACCTCGGCGTCCTTCGGCGGCGGAAGCAGGAAGTAGCGCAGGTCACCGGTGTGCGCGCCCTGGCTGACCTGGCCCTTGACGGTGGATGCGCCGGACGCGGACGGTGCGGCGCTCGGGGAGGTCGTCGCGCCGGCCGACGGGCCCGTCGCCGCGACGGTCGGCGCGGCGGACGCGGATGCGGCCTCCTCGGCGTGGCCGGACGAGGAGCCGAGTGCCACCACGGCTCCGGCCGTTACGCCGATGAGCGCGAGCATGCCGATTCCGACGGACACCGCGATGACGGCGCCTCGACGGCGTACAGGTTCCACAGGAAGCCCCCCCGGGCACAAACACGCACTCGCACTCGCACGCGTGTCGCATTGCGAGTGGAACCGCATTATGTCCAGCCGACACGGCGACCCCACAATCCTTTTGCCGTGACATGGGACACAGATGGGGCTCATGTGACGGATGGGAAAGTCGCTGGGGCCTGCCCTCACCTTGGCGGCGTCCGCCCGCCGGGCAGGCGCGAAGGTGAAGACAGGCTCTAGCCTGGCCTCATGGCGAAGAAGCTCGTGATCAAGGTGACAGCGGGCGCGGACGCGCCCGAGCGCTGCTCGCAGGCGTTCACGGTGGCGGCGGTAGCGGTGGCCAGCGGGGTGGAGGTCTCGCTGTGGCTCACCGGCGAGTCCGCGTGGTTCGCGCTTCCGGGCCGCGCCGCGGAGTTCGAACTCCCGCACGCCGCACCGCTGCCGGATCTGATCGACGGGATCCTCGCCGGCGGCGGCATCACTCTCTGCACCCAGTGCGCGGCGCGCCGGGACATCGGGGAGAAGGACGTCATCGCGGGCGTGCGCATCGCGGGCGCCCAGGTCTTCGTGCAGGAGGTCATGGCCGACGGCGTCCAGGCCCTCGTCTACTGAGTCGGGCCGTCGAAGCCGCCGTTCCCGTCGTCCGGCCGCTTTCCGGCCGCGCGGGCCCGCGCCGCCTCCTCGTCACGAATCCAGGAGTCGTCCGCCGGCTCGTCCTCCAGCCAGCTGTCGGCCGGATCGTCCCAGAAGTCGCCGGGCTCGCGCCGGTTTCCCACGATGGCGGCGAGCGGCGGGATCACCATCGCGACCACGCACATCGCGACGGCCGCCGGCACCGACCACAGGCGCACCACGCCCCACGCCAGGACGAACAGCAGGATGCAGCTGCCCATCATGGCGAAGTACCAGTGGCGACGCCGGCGTGCGTCCATAGATCCACGGTACGTCCGGGCCGGGCATCCGGACAGCGCGAAGGGCCGCAACCCCGGACACGGAACCCGGGAGTGCGGCCCTTCGGCCGTTCGGTCGCCGTCGAGGGACAGCTCGACGGCGATCGGTCAGGACAGGCTTCAGACGGCGATGGCCACGTCGGCCGCCGCGCCCTGCTGGGCCACGACCGTACGGTCCACCGTGGCGCCCGGGACGAGGGCGCGCAGCGTCCAGGTGCCGGGGGCGGCGAAGAAGCGGAACTGTCCGGTCGCCGAGGTCGGGACCTCCGCGGTGAACTCGCCGCCGCCGTCGAGCAGACGGACGTAGCCGCTGATGGGCTCGCCGTCGCGGGTCACCGAACCCTGAATGATCGTCTCGCTCGCCACGTCAACTCCTGCCAAGTCCGGGCCGCCGGCCTTTGCTCCACACATGTCTGATCCTTTGAGGGGTCGTCTTGATCGGGTCTGTAACCGGACTCAGGCGTTGGCGCCGAGCTCGATCGGCACGCCGACGAGGGAGCCGTACTCGGTCCAGGAGCCGTCGTAGTTCTTGACGTTCGGCTGGTCGAGCAGCTCGTGCAGCACGAACCAGGTGAGCGCGGAGCGCTCACCGATGCGGCAGTACGCGATGGTGTCCTTCGCCAGGTCGACGTTCTCGTCCTGGTAGAGCTTGGTGAGCTCTTCGTCGGACTTGAAGGTGCCGTCGTCGTTGGCGTTCTTCGACCACGGGATGTTGCGGGCGCTCGGGATGTGGCCCGGGCGCTGCGACTGCTCCTGCGGGAGGTGGGCCGGGGCCAGCAGCTTGCCCGAGAACTCGTCGGGCGAGCGGACGTCGACCAGGTTCAGGGTGTTGATCGCGGCGACGGCGTCGTCACGGTACGCGCGGATCGAGGTGTCCTGCTCCTTGGCCCGGTACGTGGTGGTGGCCCGCTGGGGGACCTCGGCGACCAGGTCGCGGGAGTCGAGCTCCCACTTCTTGCGGCCGCCGTCGAGCAGCTTGACGCTGTCGTGGCCGTAGAGCTTGAAGTACCAGTAGGCGTACGAGGCGAACCAGTTGTTGTTGCCGCCGTAGAGGACCACGGTGTCGTCGTTGCCGATGCCCTTGGCCGAGAGCAGTGCCTCGAAGCCGGCCTGGTCGACGAAGTCGCGGCGGACCGGGTCCTGGAGGTCGGACTTCCAGTCGATACGCACGGCGTTACGGATGTGGTTCTTCTCGTAGGCCGAGGTGTCCTCGTCGACCTCGACGATCACCACCTTGGGGTCGTCGATGTGGCTCTGGACCCAATCGGCGTCCACAAGGACGTCACTGCGGCTCATTTTGTTCTCCTCCGGGGCAGTACGGATGCGCCAAGACGGGGCGCGACATTGCGCAGAATGTGCGAGAGAAACGCCGGGGAGGCAGGCGCACACGAACGGCCGTCGGGCCTGGTCCGGTACGTAGAAGGCTGCCGCCCCTATGGCATGCGACAGAGACTGGCGGCGACGCGGCACAGGTCGACTGCCCGCCGCTTCGTGAGATCCGCCTGTCGCTTCATGACCCCGATCGTAGGGAAACCTCCCCAGAAGTGTCACCAGCGTGTCATATACCGAGACAAGATTGTCCGAATATTGGGACGCGGGAGGGGTTGAGCCTTGCGGGGCGGGCGCGGCAGCCGTTCAGTCGGTGTTTCTGACTGAGGTGCGGACGGCGCCGTCTCAGCCCGCGAGAACGACGTTCGTCCCGGACGCAGCCACCGAGATGCCGCTCGGGGTCGTCACGACCGACTGGACCTTGATGCCGGTGGGCAGGCCCACCAGACTCCGGGTGAAGTCGATCTTGTCGCGGATCAGCTTGTCGAGGCCGGGGATGGAGCCGACGCCCGGGATCACGTCGGCGTGCAGGCGCACCGTGTTGCCGTTCTCGACGCTGACCACGCTCGTGACGCTGCGCTTGACCGTCCCGAGCACCGGCACGCCCGTGACGGTGCCGGTCACCCGGACCTTGCCCTTGCCGTCCTTGTTCGCGCCCCCGTACGCCACCGTCACGCCCGGAGGCGCGGCGGCCGACAGGTCCGCGTAGGTGATGAACGCCGAGCCGTCCGCCGTGTCGGCGACGGCGCGCTGGTAGTTGCCGGAGAGGGTCACCCCGCGCAGGTCGGCGGTGAAACTGTCGATCCGCAGCCGCTCGGTGCCGGTGCCCGCCTGGATGTCATGCGCGGTGATCCTGACATCGTCCAGCTTGTCCGAGGCGACCTGCGTCAGGAACGGGAAGCCCTTGATCGATATGTCGGGCTTCGAGCTCAGCCCCTGGGTCTGCTGAGCGCGTTCGGCCGCCTTGTCCTCGGCCACCGAGACGGCGATGCGGTCGGCCGCGACGAACAGCCCGCCGAGGACGACGAGGACGATCAGGAGTATCCGTGCGGCTCGCATTGCTCTCCCCCGGTTCAGGCTTGATCGACCGACACTAACCGCCTTCCCCCGGCGTCCGGGCGGACCGCTGTCGTTTGTCGAGAGGTTGTGACAGCGGCCCGCACGGTCCCGGAGGCCTGGGTGCCGCGGTCAGCCCGTGAGGACCCGGCCCAGTACGTACACGACCGGAGCCGCGGCCGTCAGGGGGAGCGCGACGCCCGCGGTGAAGTGGACGAAGCGCGACGGGAAGTCGTAGCTGGCGACGCGCAGCCCGATGACGGCGCAGGCACCGGCGGCCAGGCCGAGCAGCGCGCCCTGGGTGCCGAGGTCGGTCAGCCGGCCGGTGACGATGCCGCTGCCCGCGGCGGCGAGCACGGCCACCACGACGGAGGCGGAGCCGGGCAGCGGCAGGGCGCGGGCGAGCGTCGCGACGGCGACCGCCACCGCGCCGACCACCACCGGATCGCTGCCGCCGGGTGTCCAGGCGACCGCGAGGAACCCGGTGGCCAGAACGGTCATCAGTGTCGACGCCGAGGTGGCCGTCAGCGAGGCCAGCCGCTCGTCCGTCGTCCCGCGGTGGCGCATCTGCAGCACGAGGATGAGCAGCAGCCACGTCCCCAGCGTGCCGACGACCACGGCCGGAACGTTCTCGCCGTCCGTCGCGAGCAGCGCGATGTCCGCGGTGACGCCCGAGAGGAAAGCCAGCACGATGCCCTGCCGGGCCGGCCACATGCCGTTCAGCCGGAACCAGCCGGCGGCGGTGACGGCCTGCAGGGCCGCCACCACGAGCGCGAGCCCGGGACGGCCGACGACGGCCCCGCCCGCGATCAGCAGGGCGAGGACGGCGGTCAGCGCGGCCGGCTGCATGCCGGGCGCGATGATCGGCGAACCAGTGCGCTGCCCGGCGGCGGGCGCCGCGGCCCGTCCGCGGGCGGCACGCCTGCCACCGGCGCGCGGCTCCGGCGCCGGCTCCTGGGCGGACTGGGCGAGCTGGGCGGCCTGCGCGGGGAAGTCGTCGATGGCGGGCAGCACGGCGGTGTGGTCTCCCTCGCGCGCCGGGTCGTACGACGGGTACTGCCCGTACTGGGGCGCCGGGGCGCCGTACGCGTCGTGGTGCTGATCGCCGTACGGCTGCTGCGCGGGAGCGTCGTAACCGGGTGCTGGGTAGCCGCCCCCGTACTGCTGGCCCTGCTGGCCCTGCTGGTTCGGCCACGGCTCCGCGGGCGGCATCGGCCCGGGGTGCGCCTGCGGCTGCCCGCCCGCGTACGGGTCGTACGCGTCCGGGTCGAAGTTCGGGTTCTGGTTCTGGTTCGGGTTCCAGTCGGAGGAGGTCATGTTCACCCACCCGCGAACGGCGGAAGGACCTCGACGGTGCCGCCGTCGGCCAGGGCCACACCCGCGTGGTCGCGGGTCCCGACGGGGTCGCCGTCGACCAGGAACGAGCACCTCAGCAGCACGCGAGCGAACTCCGGCTGCCGCGCGTGCCGTTCGCGCGCAGCGGCGAGCGCCTCCGCCAGCGTGGCGGCGCGGTAGGGCTCCTCGGCCGTGCCGGCCGCTGCCTTGGCCGCGGCCCAGTAGCGGATCGTGCCGGCGCCTGGGGCGGGCCTCACCGGGATGTCGCTTGCCGCCATAGCGGTTCCTTGTCGTTGTCTTCGCGGTCTCACGGGGCCCTGCGGCTCCTGTGAGGTACAGCCGCCGTCCATGATGACACCCGCCCGGGACCCGGGTCGTGAGCCCCGGCGCGGGGCCGGTCAGACCGTGCCGAGCCAGGCCCCGACGCGGCGCAGCAGGTGCTCGTCGGCCGCGTTCTCGGCGTGGCCGAACCCGGACTCGATCCACAGCTCGGCCGCCTCCCCCGCGGCGCCCGCCAGCGATGTGGGGTGGTCGAGCGGGAAGTACGCGTCCCGGTCGCCGTGCACGATCAGCAGCGGCGTCGGGGCGATCAGCGCCGCGGACTCGATCGGGGAGAGCGGGACGGGGTTCCACTGGTGCGGGTGGATCCGGGTCCCGAGTCCGAGGCGTGAGACGAGCCGGCCGGTCGGCCGGGTGACCACCCAGTGCAGCCGGCGCATCGGCGCCGTCCCGCGGTAGTACCAGCGCGCCGGCGCGCTCACCGCGACGACGGCGTCGGGGGCGCCGCCCAGCCGGCGCCCACTGGACGGTGCTCCGATGCGCCCCTCCAGCGCCTCCGCGGGCCGCGCCGCGTGCCGGAGCACGACCGAGCCGCCCATCGAGAAGCCGACCGTGACCACCCTCCGGTACCCCAGGCGTCGCGCCCACCCCACGGCCGCGTCAAGGTCGAGAACTTCCAGGTCACCGACGGTGGACCGGCCGCCGGAGCCGCCGTGGCCCCGGAACGAGAAGGTGATCACGCCCGCGAACTCGGCGAACACCTCGGCCGCCCGGCGGATCGCCGGCCGCTCCAGGGCCCCCGTGAAACCGTGCGCCACGACGATCGCGCAGCCCTCGTACGGCCCAATCCCAGCGCGCGGAGTTCCGCCGTCCGACGGCCGGTGTTCGGCCTCGATTCGTACGCCGTCCTCCGTCAACAGAACCGCACGCCGAGCACCCGAAGTGATCGATGAAACACACAAAGGCCCGTTCAGGGACTCACTGAGGCTCTCCATGTGGGCTATTCTCCTGGGGAAGAGGATCCGGGCAGCGTCGCCCCCGGGTCCTTTCGTGCTTTCTGAACCAGCTGTTCTGACCGAATATTGAGACGCCGCTTTCTGAAACACCGCTTCACCAGGTACGTCCTCGCAGGGACCGAGGAGGGTTCGCAAATGGGCAAGCAAAGCGTGCAGCAGTACCGGACGACCGTCGGGAGCACACAGTGAGTTCTCTCCTGCTCCTCACGAACGCGCTCCAGCCGTCGACCGAAGTACTTCCCGCTCTCGGACTGCTGCTCCACAGCGTCCGCGTCGCGCCGGCCGAAGGACCGGCCCTGGTGGACACCCCGGGCGCCGACGTCATCCTGATCGACGGCCGCCGTGACCTGCCCCAGGTCCGCTCGCTGTGCCAGCTGCTCCGCTCGACGGGTCCCGGCTGTCCGCTGGTCCTGGTCGTCACGGAGGGCGGGCTCGCCGCCGTCACCGCCGACTGGGGCATCGACGACGTCCTGCTCGACACGGCTGGTCCCGCCGAGGTCGAGGCGCGGCTGCGGCTCGCGATGGGCCGCCAGCAGATCGGCGTCGACGACAGCCCGATGGAGATCCGCAACGGCGACCTGTCGGTCGACGAGGCGACGTACAGCGCGAAGCTCAAGGGCCGGGTCCTGGACCTGACCTTCAAGGAGTTCGAGCTGATCAAATACCTCGCGCAGCACCCGGGCCGGGTCTTCACCCGCGCGCAGCTGCTCCAGGAGGTCTGGGGTTACGACTACTTCGGCGGCACCCGAACGGTGGACGTCCACGTACGGCGACTGCGCGCGAAGCTCGGCCCCGAGCACGAATCCCTGATCGGTACCGTCCGAAACGTCGGCTACCGCTTCGTCACCCCGGAAAAGGTCGAGCGGGCCGCCGAGGAAGCCGCGAAGGCGCAGGCCCAGGCCCAGGCGCAAGCCCAGGCTCAGGCGCAGGCCCAGGTCCAGGCGCAAGCCCAGGTCCAGGCCGAGGCCCGAGCGCGTGCGAGCGCCGACCGATCCGCGTAACGGACGGGGTGGACCCGCGTAGACTGCGGCCCGTGGCAAAGGTGACGCGTGACGATGTGGCCAGGCTGGCGGGGACGTCCACCGCCGTCGTCAGCTATGTCATCAACAACGGACCCCGGCCGGTCGCCCCGGCCACCCGCGAGCGGGTGCAGGCGGCCATCGCGCAGCTCGGCTATCGCCCGGACCGTGTGGCCCAGGCGATGGCCAGCCGCCGCACGGACCTCATAGGCCTGATCGTCCCCGATGCCCGTCAGCCGTTCTTCGGCGAGATGGCGCACGCGGTCGAGCAGGCGGCCTCCGACCGCGGGAAAATGGTCCTCGTCGGCAACTCCGACTACCTGGACGACCGCGAGATCCACTACCTCCGCGCCTTCCTCGGGATGCGGGTCTCCGGGCTGATCCTGATCAGCCAGGGCCCGAGCGCGAACGCCGCCGCCGAGATAGAGGCGTGGGACGCCCGGATCGTCCTGCTGCACGAGCGGCCGGAGGCGATAGACGAGTACGCGGTGGTCACGGACGACATCGGCGGAGCGCAGCTCGCCACCCGCCATCTGCTGGAGCACGGCCACGAGTACGTGGCGTGCCTGGGCGGCACCGAGAAGACCCCGGTCCTCGGCGACCCCGTCACCGATCACGTCGAGGGCTGGCGGCGCGCGATGCGCGAGTCGGGCCGCTCCATCGAGGGCCGGCTCTTCCAGGCCCCTTACAACCGCTACGACGCCTACCAGGTCGCCCTCGGGCTGCTCGCGGGCCCGGACAGGCCGCCCGCCATCTTCTGCGCCACCGACGACCAGGCGATCGGCGTGCTGCGCGCGGCGCGCGAACTGCGGATCGACGTGCCGGGCGAACTGGCCGTCGCCGGGTTCGACGACGTGAAGGAGGCGGCCCTCACGGACCCGCCGCTCACCACGGTCGCCTCGGACCGCGAGGCGATGGCCCGCGCCGCCGTGGACCTCGTCCTGGACGACTCGCTGCGCGTCAACGGCACCCGCCGCGACCGGCTGCGGCAGTTCCCGTCCCGGCTGGTCGTGCGGGCCTCCTGCGGCTGTCAGTAGGCCCCCGCTAAAGACCCGGCCCTCTAGGGGCCACTGGCCTTTACATCGGTCATACCTACTTCTGTCGGGCTTCTCAGCGGGCGCTCAGCAAGCTCTCATCTTGCCGCCGCAGAGTCAGTGACATGACCGATCACACGCACCGCGGCAACAGCGACTACGACCCGAACGCGGCCTACCCACCCCCGCCGGCGTACGAGCCGGAACAGCCCGTGACGACCCCGTCCGGGGTCACCGTGTGGCCCAGCGGATCGTACGCGGCCCACCAGGCACCCGAGGCCGACGGCGGCCACGGCGGGGCGTACCCCCCGCCGCCGCCCGGCGCACAGCCCTCGCCCGGCCCCTCCCCCGTCCCCACCTCGCGGCGCAAGGTCCGCAAGCCGATCGCCCTGTTCGTAGCGGTGGCGATCGCGTCGGGCGTCGTCGGCGGCGGAACGGTGGCGCTGATCGGCAACACCACCTCGCACTCCTCCGTCAGCACCCCGGCCGCCGCCGTCAACGCCAGCTCCAGCAAGACCGGCGTGGCCGGCGTCGCCTCCGCCGTCAGCCCGAGCATTGTCGAGATCGGCGCGACCTCCGGCGCCGGCCGGTCCACCGGCGCGGGCGTGATCATCACCAGCGACGGCGAGATCGTCACCAACAACCACGTCATCGCCGGCGCGAGCAGCATCAAGGTCACCTACAGCAACGGAAAGACCGCGACCGCCAAGGTCGTCGGCACCGACGCCAAGAAGGACCTCGCGCTCATCAAGGTCGACAACGCCGGCGGCCTCACCGCCGCCAAGCTCGGCAACTCCGACGGCATCGCCGTCGGCGACCAGGTCGTGGCCATCGGCTCACCCGAGGGCCTGACCGGCACCGTCACCAGCGGCATCGTCTCCGCGCTCAACCGCGACGTCACCGTCTCCACCGACGAGAGCCAGGGCCAGAACCAGGGCGGCAACGGCGGCTCCGGCCAGTGGCCGTTCGAGTTCGGCGGCAACCAGTACAACGGCGACACCGGCAACTCCACGACCACCTACAAGGCCATCCAGACCGACGCGTCCCTCAACCCCGGCAACTCCGGCGGCGCGCTGATCAACATGAACGGCGAGATCATCGGCATCAACTCCGCGATGTACTCCGCCGCTTCGTCCTCGTCGGGCAGCAGCGCCGGCAGCGTCGGCCTCGGCTTCTCCATCCCGATCAACACCGTCAAGGCGGACCTCGACTCACTCCGAAGCGGCGGCACCAGCTGACCTGCGGTCCGCACGACCGGCCTGCGGCCCGCGCGCGAGCTTCGACTCAGGGGAGGCACAACCCATGACCAGCAACATCACCGTCAACATCAACCGCGCCCGGCACGCACTCGCCACCGCCGTCTCCTGGGGAACGGACGACCCCGCGCCGCACGCCGCGGTCCGCACCGGCCCCGCCGACCTCGACCTGCCGCTCGGGATGCCGATGGCCCGCCCGCGGCCGCCCAGGGCCGCCGAGGTCGCGACCCCCGCACCCGCGCGACGCGGCCCTGCACGCCGCCGCCCCGCCGTCGTGCGAGGCTGATAACCGTCCCCACCCCCCTTCACCACCACGAGGTCGCGACCCCCATGAGCCCCGGCGAGAACGGCGAGACCCCTCGCATTCTGATCGTGGACGACGAGCCCGCCGTACGCGAAGCGCTGCAGCGCAGCCTCGCCTTCGAGGGGTACGACACCGCCATCGCCGCCGACGGCATGGCCGCCCTCGACCAGGTCGACGGCTACCGGCCGGACGCGATCATCCTCGACGTCCTGATGCCGCGCATGGACGGCCTCACCACCGCCCGCCGGCTCCGCGCCACGGGTGTGACCGTGCCCATCCTGATGCTCACCGCCCGCGACACCGTCGGCGACCGCGTCACCGGCCTCGACGCGGGCGCCGACGACTACCTCGTCAAGCCCTTCGAACTCGACGAACTCCTCGCCCGGCTGCGCGCCCTGCTGCGCCGCAGCTCCTACGCCGCCGCGTCGGCAGCCGCCGACGCGGACAACGCCCTCACCTTCGCCGACCTCCGCATGGACACCTCCACCCGCGAGGTCACCCGCGCCGGCCGCCCCGTCGAACTCACCCGCACCGAGTACACCCTGCTGGAGATGTTCCTCGCCCACCCGCGCCAGGTCCTGACCCGCGAGCAGATCCTCAAGTCCGTCTGGGGCTTCGACTTCGAGCCGTCCTCCAACTCCCTCGACGTCTACGTCATGTACCTCCGCCGCAAGACCGAGATCAACGGCCTCCCCCGTCTCGTCCACACCGTCCGAGGCGTCGGCTACGCCCTGCGGGCACCGGACGGCGGCACGTCATGAAGCGGTTGCCACTCCGTTCGCGGTTGGCGATCCTCACCGCCGCGGCGGTGGCGGTGGCGGTGGCGGCGGTCGCACTTTCCTGCTGGCTGATCACGCGCAATCAGCTCATGCGGGAACTCGACTCGACGCTGATGAGCGCTCATGCCGACAACAGATACGTTCTGAACCTGCTCCAATCCTGCGGATCGACTCCCGCCCCGAACCAGCCCCCAGCCGGACCCAGTCCGTACATCGTTCAGGTCATCACCGCGAGCGGCGAAGTCTGCTCCGGTGGCGCGGTTCCGCTTCCCCATGACGCGAGCGATCTGTCGGTGGCCAAGGGCGAGCAGCTCGAAAGCCTGCACACCGTCACGGCAGCGGACGGGACCCAGATGCGAGTGGTAACCCACCCGTCGGGCCGTATTCCGGGCGTGAACGGCGGGCCGTTCGCCGTATCCGTCGCACGGCCGCTCACCGAGGTCACCGATCCGTTGGGCACCCTCGCCTGGGTGCTCCTCGCCGTGGCGGGCATCGGCGTCCTCGGCGCCGGCGGCGCCGGCCTGCTGATCGCCCGCGCCGGGCTGAAGCCGGTTGACCGGCTCACCGAGACGGTGGAGCACATCGCGCGGACCGAGGACCTCAGCGTCCGGATCCCCGTCGAGGGGGAGGACGAGATCGCCCGCCTCTCCGAGTCCTTCAACGCGATGACAGCCGCGCTGGCGTCCTCGCGGGACCGGCAGCAGCAGTTGATCGCGGACGCGGGGCACGAGCTCCGGACGCCGCTGACATCCCTCCGCACGAACATCGAACTGCTGGAGCGCAGCGAAGCTGCCGGGCGGCCCATCCCCCCGGCGGACCGCAAGGCGCTGCTCGCGAGCGTGAAGGCGCAGATGACGGAGCTGGCGGCGCTGATCGGCGACCTTCAGGAGCTGTCGCGCCCTGACGCGGCGCCCACGCTCCAGGTGGTGGCCCTGCACGAGATCGCGGAGGCCGCGCTGGAGCGGGCCAGGCTGCGGGGGCCCGATCTGGCGATCAGGGCCGAGTTGGCGCCCTGGTACGTCCGCGCGGAGCCGGTCGCTCTGGAACGCGCGGTGGTGAACCTGCTCGACAACGCGGTGAAGTTCAGCCCGCCGGCGGGTTCGGTCGAGGTACGTCTCGACCACGGTGTCCTGACCGTACGCGACCACGGCCCCGGCATCCCCGACGACGAACTCCCGCACGTCTTCGAGCGCTTCTGGCGCTCCCCCTCGGCCCGCAGTCTCCCCGGCAGCGGCCTGGGCCTGTCGATCGTGGCCCGCACCGTCCAGCAGTCCGGTGGCGAGGTCAGCCTGCGCCCGGCAGGCGGTGGCGGCACCGTGGCCACCGTCCGCCTCCCCGGCGCGACGACCGCGCCACCGGCAGTAGCGGCACGGGTAGGAACGTAAAGGGGGCCGGGGCCACCGGCCCCGGCCCCCCTCAAGAAGCAGCGGTCACTTCACAACCGTGATCCGGTCGGCCGCCGGCGGCGCCAGCGGAGAGGCCGCCGACGAGTTCGCCGTCAGGTACGCGTTGAGAGCGGCGAGATCGTCGCCGCCCACAACGGGGTTGACCCCGGAGCCGAGGGCGGCGAACCCGTCCCCGCCACCCGCCAGGAACGAGTTCATCGCGACGCGGTACGTCGCCGCCGGGTCGAGGGGAACCCCGCCCAGCTTCACGCTGTCAGCGACGACCCGCTCCGCGCCCGTCTTCGTCAGGTCCAGCGTGTACGTCAGCCCCGACGAGACCTGAAGGATCTTCGGCGAAGCCTGGTTGGATCCGCTGACCTGCTGCTGCAGCGCGGTGAGGACCTTGGCCCCCGTGAGGTCGACCAGGTTCACCGTGTTGCTGAACGGCTGGACGGCGAAGCCCTCCCCGTAGGTGACGACGCCCGCGCCCTCGCTGCCGGACGGCGCGTGGACGAGGTCGGTGCGGATGCCGCCGGGGTTCATCAGGGCGATCGACGTCTTGGGGTCGAGGGTCCTGCCGTAGGCGAGCTGCGCGTCGGCGATGACGTCGCCGAGCGGCGACTCGTTGCCGTCGGCGTCGTTCGCCTTGATGTCCGCGCTGATGTAGCCGACGGTGCGGTTCGCGACCGGGGCGGCCAGCGCGCGCCAGTGGTCGACGAGCTTCGTGAGGTCGGCGGCCTTCGGCTGGACGCGGTTCACGACGTGGTTGGAGCCCTTGACGGACGTGCGGACGATGTCCTGGGTCCGGCGGTCGTACTTCATGTCGAGCTCGGTGAAGAGCCGGCCGAACGAGGAGGCGCTCGTCACCAGGCGCGGGTTGCCGGCCGGGTCGGGGATGGTGCAGACGTACGCGTTGTGGGTGTGGCCGGTGACGAGGGCGTCCACGTCGGCCGAGGTCTTCCTGGCGATGTCGACGATGGGCCCGGACAGCCCGGAACCGGCGCCGCCGGCGTCGCAGTTGTAGTTGTAGGCGGGCGACGCGGGGACGCCGCCCTCGTGGATGAGCGCGACGACGGCGTTGACGCCCTTGCGCTTCAGTTCCTTGGTGTACTTGTTGATCGTCTCGGCCTCGTCGAGGAACTTGAGGCCCTTGACGCCCTCGGCGGAGACGATGTTCGGGGTCCCCTTGAGCGTGACGCCGATGAACCCGACGCGCACGCCCTTCACGTTCTGGATCGAGTAGGGCGCGAGCAGCGGCTTGCCGGTCTTCTCGTTGACGACGTTCGCCGAGAGGATCGAGTAGTCGGCACCCTTGAACTTCCGGCCCTGCTCGTAGCAGCCGTCGGTCGGGTGGCAGCCGCCGTTCTGCAGGCGCAGCAGCTCGGCCTTGCCCTCGTCGAACTCGTGGTTGCCGACGCCGGTGACGTCCAGGCCGAGCTTGTTCATCGCCTCGACGCTCGGCTCGTCGTGGAAGAGCCCGGAAATCAGCGGGCTCGCTCCGACGATGTCGCCCGCGGCGACGGTGATCGAGCGGTCGTGGCCCGTGCGGGCGGTGCGGAGGCTGGACGCCAGGTACTCGACGCCGCCCGCGTCGACGGTCTTCGTGGTGCCGTCGGGCTGGAGTTCGGTGACGCGGCCGGACGAACCGGCGGGCGGCTCCAGGTTCCCGTGGAAGTCGTTCAGGGCGAGCAGCTGGAGGTCCACGGTGCGGCTGTCATGGCCACCGCCGTGACCGTGGCCGCCGTGCGCGGGCGCGGCGGCGGCGAGCGCGCCGATGGCCGCGAGCCCGGCGGCCGCGGCGGTCAATCTACGTGCCAGAGACATGAATTCCCTCTGCGTCCTCAAGGTGAAGAGCCGTCCAACGTGTGGCCGATTTGGGGGGAGCCTAGAGTCAACGCGCGTAGCGCGACAGGCGTTCGAGGGTTAAAACCTGATATCGACTCGCGAAACTCCAGTGTCACGCCGACCGCCCCCAACTCGGCATCCCACGATACGAAACGCTCTGTCTCACCATGCAGTACGGCGGCATAGTTGTGTCCACCACCGACCGAGGAGGCGCACCCAGCGATGCAGACGCCCGATTCCCCTCCACCCCGGCCCCGGACATCCATCCGCTGGCTGATGCTCGCCCTGGGGACCGCCGCGCAGACCTCGGCCTGCGCGTTCGTCTACGCGATCCCGTCCCTCGCCGACGAGTTGCGCTCCGCGGAGCACCTCTCCCTCACCCAGGTCGGCCTGCTCGCCGCCTGCCCGACGGCGGGGCTGGTGCTGGCCCTGATCGCCTGGGGCGCCGCCGCCGACCGCTGGGGCGAACGCGTCGTCATCTCCTCGGGGCTGGGGCTGGCGGCCGCACTGCTCGGGGTCGCCGCGACGATCCACTCCATGGCCGCGTTCGGCCTGGTCCTCGTCCTGGCGGGCGCGGCCTCCGCCTCGGTCTACTCGGCGAGCGGCCGGCTGGTGATGGGCTGGTTCTCCGTCCAGGAGCGCGGGCTGGCCATGGGCATCCGGCAGACCTCCACCCCGCTGGGCATGGCCATGGCGGCGCTGACCATGCCGCCGATCGCCGCCGCGTACGGGGTGCGGGGCGCGATCGGCTTCCTCGCCGTGGTCTGCGGGGTGATCGCGACACTGATCGCCGTGTTCGCCGCCGACCCGGCCCGCGCCGTCAAGGACACCGCGGTCCGGACCGCCAACCCGTACCGGGGTTCGAAGGTGCTGTGGCGCATCCACGGCTCGGGCGCGCTGCTGGTCGTCCCGCAGTTCACAGCGGGCGCCTTCGCGCTGGTGCTGCTGGTCGACGTACGCGGCTGGTCGCCGGTCGCGGCCGGGCAGCTGGTGGCGGTGGGCCAGGGGCTGGGCGCGGTCTCGCGGATCGTCGTGGGCCGCTGGTCGGACCGGGTCGGCAGCCGGATGCGGCCGATGCGACAGCTCGCCCTGGTCACCGCGGCGGTCGTCGGGGCCACCGCGCTGACCGCGGCCTTCCCCTCCCCCCTCACCGACGTCGCCCTCGTCCTGGCCATCGGCATCACGGCCAGCACCAACGGCCTGTCCTTCACCGCAACCGCCGAGGGCGCCGGGCCCGCCTGGTCCGGCCGCGCGCTGGGCGTCCACAACACCGGGCAGAACCTGACGGCCGCCCTGGTCCCGCCCGTCATGGGCGCCCTGATCACCGGCGCCGGCTACTGGCCCGGCTTCGCCGTCGCGGGGGCGGCCGCCTGCGTCGCGGCCGTCCTCGTCCCCTCCCGCGATCCGGTGGCGGGCGCGGTGGACCGGCGCCCCGACGACTTCCCGAAGCCGACGGAGTCCGCAGGGTCCATGGGGGCGAAATCACCGATCACCGGGTCGTAGGCTCGGGTTCATGACCGACGCCGCGCAGCCCAGCCCGTCCACCCGGCGTATCGAGACCGTGGACGCGCTCGCGCCCGACACCGCGCGGGACGTGCTCGCGCTGCTCGGCGAGGCTGCGGCGAGCGACGGGCAGTGGGCGGTCTCCGAGCAGGGGCGCCTCAATCTGCGCGGTGGCGCCCGTCCCGGCGTCCGGCACCTGCTGCTCCACCTCGGGGACGACATCGTCGGCTACGGACAGCTCGAGGACACCGACCCGGTCGAGCCGCCCGCCGCCGAGTTCCTGATCAGCACCGCCCACCGCACGCACGGCCACGGCCTGGCACTCGGCCGGGCGCTGCTCGGAGCCAGCGGCAAGCGGCTGCGGGTGTGGGCGCACGGCGGCCACCCGGCCGCCCGGCACCTGGCCGTGCAGCTCGGGCTGAGCCTCTTCCGCGAGCTGCGGCAGCTTCGCAGGCCGCTCGACGGCGGCCCCGCGCTGCCGGAGCCGGTGATCCCGGCGGGCGTCACCGTACGGACCTTCGTACCCGGGCAGGACGACGCCGCCTGGCTGGCGGTGAACGCCGCCGCGTTCGCCCACCACCCCGAGCAGGGCTCGCTCACCCAGCGTGACCTGGACGACCGCAAGGGCGAGCCGTGGTTCGACCCGGCCGGCTTCTTCCTCGCCGTCCGCGGGGACGACATCGTCGGCTTCCACTGGACGAAGGTGCACCGCGAGGACCGGCTCGGCGAGGTGTACGTCGTCGGCGTCCACCCGGACGAGCAGGGCAGCGGCCTGGGGAAGGCGCTCACGGCGATCGGCCTGCGCCACCTCGCCGACACCGGGAAGCTGCCCACCGCGATGCTCTACGTGGACGCGGACAACATCGCGGCCGTCACCGTCTACGAGCGGCTGGGCTTCACGACCCACGAGACCGACCTGATGTACCGCACGGAGAGCTGAGGGCAGCGGGCAGGACACCTCGGAGCTATCGCACCACCGCCCGGTCAGCCCGCCCGACACCGGACCGGAATCGTTCCGAGCCGGTACTGCAACTTTGTGCACCACGGGGTCGCCCCCCGCATTCCGGCCCGTCATGTTCTCGTTACCGCTGATTCAGACAGGCTTGCGAGCATCACGGAATGCAGCCCGCTGCCCGCTCTCCCGGCCCTCCCCACGGGTCACCTCACCCCCCACCGCCCGACCTGCCGCTTTCCCGTTCGGCACGGGACAATGGACAGACGGCTCCGGCTCGCTCCCCGAGGGCGCCCGGCAGGCCGTACGACGTGTTCGACGTGCCGGAACCGGAGGAGGGCTCGTACTCCATGGCCTCGATGAATCAACCCGGAGTTCCCGGTCAGCCCAATGGGGCGGCCGCTGTCCCCGTCCCATTCCGTCCCCAGCTCGTCTCCGACGCGGAGGCCGTCCTCGCTCCCGCCACCGAGGGTGAGGACGACGACCTCCCCCAGGGCCGGTTCCTGGACCGGGAGCGCAGCTGGCTCGCGTTCAACGAACGCGTGCTGGAACTCGCCGAGGACCCGGCCACGCCGCTCCTCGAGCGGGCCAACTTCCTCGCGATCTTCGCCAGCAACCTGGACGAGTTCTTCATGGTCCGGGTCGCCGGCCTGAAGCGCCGCATGGCCACCGGTGTCGCCACCCGTTCGGCCTCCGGCCTGCAGCCCCGCGACGTACTGGACCTGATACTCACCCGGTCCCGGGAGCTCATGGCCCGGCACGCCGCCTGCTTCCAGAACGACATCGCACCGCAGCTGGCCGACGAGGGCATTCACGTCATCCGCTGGGCGGAGCTGACGGACAAGGAGCAGGCGCGCCTGTTCACCCTCTTCCGGCAGCAGATCTTCCCCGTGCTGACCCCGCTGGCCGTCGACCCGGCGCACCCCTTCCCGTACATCTCCGGGCTGTCCCTGAACCTGGCGGTCGTCGTGCGCAACCCGGTCTCCGGGCACGAGCACTTCGCCCGGGTGAAGGTGCCGCCGATCCTCTCCCGCTTCCTCGAGGCGAGCCCGCAGCGCTACGTCCCGCTGGAGGACGTCATCGCCGCCCACCTGGAGGAGCTCTTCCCCGGCATGGAGGTCCTGGACCACCACATGTTCCGGGTCACCCGCAACGAGGACCTGGAGGTGGAGGAGGACGACACCGAGAACCTGCTCCAGGCCCTGGAACGGGAGCTGATGCGGCGCCGCTTCGGGCCGCCGGTGCGCCTCGAAGTAGAAGAATCGATTGCTCCGCGGGTGCTCGACCTGCTCGTGCACGAGCTGAAGATGAAGCACACCGAGGTCTACCCGCTGCCCGGCCCGCTCGACCTGACCGGGCTGTTCGCGATAGCGGGGCTCGACCGGCCGGAGCTCAAGTTCTCCAAGTACGTCGCCGGCACCCACCGCGACCTGGCCGAGGTCGAATCGGCGTCCGCGCCCGACATCTTCGCGGCGCTGCGCGAACGCGACGTGCTGCTGCACCACCCGTACGACTCCTTCTCGACCTCCGTCCAGACCTTCCTGGACCAGGCGGCGGCCGACCCGGACGTACTGGCGATCAAGCAGACGCTCTACCGCACCTCCGGCGACTCCCCCATCGTGGACGCGCTCATCGACGCCGCCGAGGCCGGCAAGCAGGTCCTCGTCCTCGTCGAGATCAAGGCCCGCTTCGACGAGCAGGCCAACATCAAGTGGGCCCGCAAGCTGGAGGAGGCCGGCTGCCACGTCGTCTACGGCCTCGTGGGGCTGAAGACGCACTGCAAGCTGTCGCTCGTGGTGCGCCAGGAGGGCGACACGCTGCGCCGCTACAGCCACGTCGGCACCGGCAACTACCACCCCAAGACCGCCCGGCTCTACGAGGACCTGGGGCTGCTCACCGCCGACCCGCAGGTCGGCGCCGACCTCTCCCACCTGTTCAACCGGCTGTCGGGCTACTCGCGCCGCGAGGTCTACAACCGCCTGCTGGTCGCACCCCGCAACCTCCGCGACGGCCTGGTCTCCCGGATCATGGAGGAGATCGGCCACCACCGGGACGGGCGCCCCGCCTACGTCCGGATGAAGCTCAACTCCATCGTCGACGAGGGAATCATCGACGCCCTCTACCGCGCCTCGCAGGCCGGCGTGCCCGTCGACATCTGGGTACGCGGCATCTGCGCGGTCCGGCCGGGCGTCGTCGGGCTCTCGGAGAACATCCGGGTCCGCAGCATCCTGGGGCGGTTCCTCGAACACTCCCGGGTGTTCGCGTTCGGCAACGGCGGCGAACCGGAAGTCTGGTTCGGCAGCGCCGACATGATGCACCGTAACCTCGACCGCCGCATCGAGGCGCTGGTCAGGGTCGCCGACCCGGCCCACCGCGCCACCCTCAACCGCCTGCTGGAGACGGGGATGTCGGACGACACCTCGTCCTGGCACCTCGCGGCGGACGGGAACTGGACCCGCCACAGCGCCGGCCCCGACGGGCAGCAGCTGCGCAACGTCCAGGAGATGCTCATCGACGCCCGGAGGCGCCGGCGTGGCCCAGCGACACCGTGACACCGCGTACGCCCCCCAGGCCGGCCCGCCGGCCGTCGTCCTCGACGGAGCGCCGGCAGGCCCGGCCCCCCTCGGCGCGCTGAGCGCGGGGGAGGTGGTCTCCGGCTACCTCCATGAGCAGGCGTCCACGTTCCTGCGCGCGCTCAGTCAGAGCGCCCAAGGGGACGACGACGGCGCCGCCGCCGGGCTCCTGCTGCGCCGGTCGGCCCGCCGGATCGGCGCGACCCTGCACACGTACGGGACGCTCACCGACCCCGGCTGGGCCGATCCGCTGCGTACCGAGCTCGGCTGGCTCTCCTCGGCTCTGGCCCACGAGCACCAGCACGCCGCCCGGCTCGCCCGGCTGCTCTCCGCCCTGCACCGGCTGGCCTCGGAGCCCGACCCGCAGGCCCGCGACGGTGACCACCCGGACGACTCCGACGACCCGGCCCCGGCCCCGACCAAGGGATCCGCCGCCGGCACGCAGGGGCCGCTGGCCGTCGGCGCGGCCCGCGCGGGCGCGCTGCTGGAGCGCCAGCTGACACTGGCGCGCACCCGGGCGCACTCCGCCGCGCTGCAGTCGCTGGGCTCGTCGCGGTTCCACGCGGTGGCCGACGCCGTCGCCGTACTGGCCTCGGAGGTGCCGCTGGCCGCTGCGGCCGACGCGCCCGCCACCGTGCGGCTCCCCCCGCTCGCGGAGGCGGCGCACCGCCGGCTCGCCGAGGCGGCGGCCGCCCTGCCGCTGGCGCGCGCGGGGCACCCGTACAACGCCGACGCGGTGCGCGCCGCGCTCGGCCCCGAGCTGACCAGCGACCTGCAGGACACACCGTGGCACCGGGCCCGCACCCTGCTGCGGCTCAGCCGCTACGCCGCCGAGGTCTGCCCACCCGACGAGCCGTACTTCGAGGGCGCAGCGGGCTCCCGGGACACCGGGGAGAACCTGCGCGACCGCCTCAAGGACGCGGCCCGGCTGCTGGAGCGGCACCGCGAGGCCGCCGAGTCCGCCAACGCCGTCGCGGCCGCCGCCCGCACCCCGCGGATCGCCCCGGCGACCGCGTACGCGCTGGGCGTGCTCCACGCCGACCAGCGCCAGGAGGTCGAGGCGGCCCGCTTCGCCTTCGCCCGCCTCTGGCAGCGCACCCCCCTCCCCCAGCCGACCACCGCCACCGTCCCCGGTTCGAGGTGATCCACGATGCCGCCGTCGCCGAACTCCCCGGCAGAGCAATCCCCCGTCCTGGCCGCGGGCGCGGTCCTCTGGCGCCGTTCGCCCCATGACGGCGGCCTGGAGATCGCGCTGATCCGCCGACCCAGGTACGACGACTGGTCGCACCCGAAGGGCAAGCTCAAGCGAGGCGAGGACTGGGCGGCCGCCGCGCTGCGGGAGGTCCGCGAGGAGACCGGCATGGAGTGCGTGCTCGGCGCGGCGCTGCCGACCGCCCGCTACCTCGTCGAGGGGCGCCCCAAGGAGGTCCGCTACTGGGCCGCCGAGGCCGCCGGCGGCACCTTCGCCGTCAACGACGAGGTCGACCGCCTCGTCTGGCTCGCCCCGGACGCCGCGCGCGCCCGGCTCACGTACGAGCACGACCGCCCGCTCGTCGACGCCATGCTGCGCGCCGTACACCCCGGCGCCGCCCACCACCGCTAGGCCGTGTCTGACAAATCCCGCCTGGCCCGGAACGCCTGGCACGCACGCTCGCTGCGTTGTCGGGCTCATCCACGTACCCCGGTACGAGGACGACCCTCCGCCTTGCGATCGCACGCACCAGACGCCCCGGGCCCCGCCCTCCGGGCGGACGCCGCCATTTGTCAGACACGGCCTAGCCGGTCCCGGCCAAGGCACCGGCGCGCGCTCCGGCCGCCCGGTCCGCTCCAGCGCGCCCGAAATCACCCGTCCCACGGCTCCCTCGCGCCCCACGGAGCGGCACTCGCGACAGCCCGCCCCGCACTGATAGACGAGGTTCACCTTGCGTTCACCCTCTCCCGCCGGTCGATTCACTTCGCCTGCCTAATTTCGGCCTTACCGGTGAGCATCACGCTGCGCCGGGTGGATGCAGAACTCCATACCTCTGCTTCGCCGTCCACCGGCGGGCTCCTGGAAGGAACACAGAAGGTGAAGCTTTTCCGTAACAGCGGACTGCGCGCCCTGACCGTCGGCGCGGTCGCGGTTTCCAGCGCGTTGGTCCTGACCGCCTGTGGTTCCGACGACAACGCTTCGACCGATGGAGCCAAGACGACGGACGCCGCGAAGAGCTCCATCGCGTGCGCCAAGTCGGGTCAGCTGCTGGTCTCCGGCTCCAGCGCGCAGAAGAACGCGATGGACGTCTGGGTCAAGAACTACATGCAGGCGTGCAAGGGCACGAACATCAACTACAAGAGCTCGTCCTCGGGCGAGGGCGTCACCAACTTCAACCAGGGCACCGTCAGCATCGCGGGCTCCGACTCGCCGCTGAAGCCCGAAGAGGTCGCCACCTCGAAGAAGATCTGCACCGGCGGCCAGGGCATCGACCTCCCGATGGTCGGCGGCCCGATCGCGATCGGCTACCACCTCCCGGGCATCGACAACCTGGTCCTGGACGCGCCGACCCTCGCGAAGATCTTCAACTCGACGATCACCAAGTGGGACGACGAGGCGATCAAGAAGCTCAACCCGACCGCCAAGCTCCCCAGCAGCAACATCCAGGCGTTCCACCGCTCGACGGACTCGGGCACCACGGACAACCTGACCAAGTACTTCAACGCGACGGCCAAGGCCGAGTGGCCCTACGAGCACGCGAAGGCCTGGAAGGGCAAGGGCGGCCAGTCCGCCCCCGGCTCCGCCGACATCGCCTCGAACGTGAAGCAGGCCGAGGGCACCATCGGCTACTTCGAGCTCTCGTTCGCCACCGCGAACAACCTGCAGACGGTCAAGCTCGCCACCGGCGCGGCCGCCCCCGTCGCCGCCACCTCGGAGAACGCCTCCAAGGCCATCGCCGAGGCCAAGATCACCGGCACCGGCACCGACCTGGCGCTGAAGCTGGCCTACGACACGAAGGCCGAGGGCGCCTACCCGCTGGCCCTCGTCACGTACGAGATCGCCTGCGACAAGGGCAACAAGGCCGAGACGGCCGAGCTGGCGAAGTCCTTCCTCACCTACATCGCGAGCGAGGACGGCCAGAAGGGCCTCTCCGCCATCGGCTACGCGCCGCTGCCGACGGAGATCGCCACCAAGGTCCGCGCCCAGATCGCGACCCTCTCCTAGTACGCGCGGCCGGCCCCGTACCGCACGGGGCCGGCCGCACATTCCGGTGCACCGCCGCCGGGGGAGCCATCCCCCACCCAGACCGGAGAACCTCATGGACATAACCCCGACAGACAGCGCACTGCCTCCCCCCATCGCCCAGGGTTCCGTGACCCGCGTCGGGGACCGCGTCTTCAGCGGCCTCTCCCGCGGCTCCGGCATCCTCCTCCTGGTCGTCATGGCCTCGATCGCCGTCTTCCTCACGATCCGCGCGACGCACGCCATCTCCCAGGACCACGCGAACTTCTTCACCAGCTTCGAATGGGACGCCAACGCGACCCCGCCGGTCTTCGGCATCGGCGTCCTGATCTACGGCACGATCGTCAGCTCGGTGATCGCGATGGCCCTCGCCGTCCCGATCGCGGTCGGCATCGCGCTGTTCATCTCGCACTACGCGCCGCGCCGGCTGGCCACCCCGCTCGCCTACGTCGTCGACCTGCTCGCCGCGATCCCGAGCATCATCTACGGCCTGTGGGGCGCGATCTACCTCGTGCCGCACATGAAGGGCCTGAACCTCTGGCTCGACACGTACCTCGGCTGGACCGGGATCTTCGACAAGACCGACCCCGAGGGCGCGGCCCGTTCGCTCTTCACCGTCGGCATCCTGCTGGCGATCATGATCCTGCCGATCATCACCAACGTCAGCCGTGAGGTCTTCCGGCAGGTGCCGAAGATGCACGAGGAAGCGGCGCTCGCGCTCGGCGCGACCCGCTGGGAAGTCATCCGGATGTCGGTGCTGCCGTTCGCCCGCTCCGGAATCATCAGCGCCTCGATGCTCGGCCTCGGCCGCGCGCTGGGCGAGACGATGGCCGTGGCCACGGTCCTGTCGGCCTCGCCGGTGCTGTCCGCGAAGCTCCTCGACCCGGTCGGCGGGACCTTCGCGCAGAACATCGCCGCCAAGTTCGGCGAGGCGTCACCGTTCGGACGTGACGCGCTGATCGCCTCCGGGCTCGTCCTGTTCGTCATCACGCTGCTGGTGAACGGCGCGGCCCGCCTGATCATCGCCCGCCGCAAGGAGTACTCGGGGGCCAACGCATGAGCCACGCCATCGCCGACAAGGCGCCCACCGCGGTCCCGACGACGCAGCGGCTGTCGCAGCGCCGGATGCCCCGCTGGGCACCGGCCGGCATCGCCGGTGCCGCGATCGTGCTCGGTGTCGGCCTCGGTCTCGCGGCCGGGCTGGAGAGCCGGGTCCAGTGGGGCCTGATCTCGCTGCTGTTCTTCGTGGTCGGCACCTACGCGGTGACCACGGCCGTCGAGGGCCGCAGGCAGGCCAAGGACCGGGTCGTCACCAGTGTCGTCTGGGCCTGCTTCATCCTGGCCGTCGTGCCGCTGTACTCGCTGGTCGCGACGACGATCACCAAGGGCCTCAAGGTCCTGGACGGCAACTTCCTGAGCCACTCGATGGGCGGGGTCATCACGATCCAGCCCGGCGGCGGCATCTACCACGCGATCATCGGCACCGTGGAGCAGGTCGGCATCGCGACGCTGATCGCCACCCCGATCGGTCTGCTGACGGCGATCTACCTGGTCGAGTACGGCAAGGGCAAGCTCGCCAAGGCCGTCACGTTCTTCGTGGACGTCATGACGGGTATCCCGTCGATCGTCGCCGGCCTGTTCATCCTGACGGTCTGGGTCCTGATGCTCGGCAACGGCCCGTCCGGCTTCGCCGGCTCGATGGCCCTGACGATCCTGATGCTGCCGGTCGTGGTCCGCTCCACCGAGGAGATGCTCAAGCTCGTCCCGAACGAGCTGCGCGAGGCGTCCCTCGCGCTGGGCGTCCCGAAGTGGCGCACCATCATCAAGGTGGTCCTGCCCACGGCCATCGGCGGCATCACGACCGGCATCATGCTGGCCATCGCCCGCATCACCGGCGAGACCGCGCCGATCATGCTGCTGGTCTTCGGCAGCCAGATCATCAACAACAACCCCTTCGAGGGCGGCCAGTCCTCCCTGTCGTACTACGTCTTCGAGCAGTTCCAGAACGGCAACGACGCGTCGTACGACCGAGCCTGGGCCGCGGCCCTGGTACTGATCGCCTTCGTCATGATCCTGAACGTGGTGGCTCGCGGCATCGCCCGCTGGAAGGCCCCCAAGACCGGTCGCTGACGCGACCAACCCAGCGACCATCTGATTGTGAGCCCCACCATGGCCAAGCGCATCGACGTGAGCGGCCTCTCCGCTTACTACAGCAACCACAAGGCGATCGACGACATCTCGATGACCGTCGAGCCCCGCTCCGTGACGGCCTTCATCGGCCCGTCCGGCTGCGGCAAGTCCACCTTCCTGCGCACCTTGAACCGGATGCACGAGGTCACCCCCGGCGGCCGCGTCGAGGGCAAGGTCATGCTGGACGACGAGAACCTCTACGGCACGGGAGTCGACCCGGTGGCGGTCCGCCGCACGGTCGGGATGGTCTTCCAGCGCCCGAACCCGTTCCCCACGATGTCGATCTTCGACAACGTGGCGGCCGGCCTCCGGCTCAACGGCATGCGCCGCAAGAACGAGCTGGAGAACGTCGTCGAGAAGTCCCTCAAGGGCGCCAACCTCTGGAACGAGGTCAAGGACCGGCTGAACAAGCCCGGCTCCGGCCTGTCCGGCGGTCAGCAGCAGCGGCTGTGCATCGCCCGCGCCATCGCGGTCGAGCCGCAGGTCCTGCTGATGGACGAGCCCTGCTCGGCGCTCGACCCGATCTCCACCCTCGCGATCGAGGACCTGATCGGGGAGCTGAAGTCGCGCTTCACGATCGTGATCGTGACGCACAACATGCAGCAGGCGGCGCGCGTCTCGGACCGCACCGCGTTCTTCAACCTCTCGGCCATCGGCCAGCCCGGCAAGCTCATCGAGCTGGACGACACCGAGCGGATCTTCTCCAACCCGTCGGTCCAGGCCACCGAGGACTACATCTCCGGCCGCTTCGGCTAAGCCGGCGATCCGACCCGCTTTGCGGTGCTGCATGGCGGTGCCACCGCAAGGCGAAGGGCCCGCCCCCGTGAGGGGGGCGGGCCCATTTTCCGTTGCTCACGTCACGCGTCAGGTCAGAAGACCAGCTCGATGATCCAGTAGCTGACGGCGGCGACGATGGCCGCGGCCGGCATCGTGATGAACCAGCCGGCCACGATGTTCTTGGCGACACCCCAGCGCACGGCCTTGACCCGCTTGGTCGCGCCGACACCCATGATCGCCGAGGTGATCACGTGCGTCGTCGAGACCGGGGCCTGGAAAACGTACGAGGTCGTGTAGAGGATCGAGGCGGCGGTCGTCTCGGCCGCGAAACCCTGCGGCGGGTCCAGCTCGATGATGCGGCGCCCCAGCGTCCGCATGATCCGCCAACCACCGGCGTAGGTGCCGAGCGACAGCATGGCCGCGCACGCGAACTTCACCCAGATCGGGATGGAGTCGCTGTCCTGGACATCGGCGATGGTCAGCGCCATCACGACGATGCCCATCGTCTTCTGCGCGTCCTGCAGGCCGTGACCCAGCGCCATCGCCGCCGCCGAAACCGTCTGCGCTATCCGGAAACCGCGCTTGGCCTTGTGCGGGTTGGACTTACGGAACATCCACAGAATGGTGAGCATCACCAGATAGCCGACCACCAGGCCGACCAACGGCGACAGGAACATCGGGATGACGACCTTGTCGAGCACGCCCGACCAGTAGACGGTGGTCCCGCCCGCGAGGGCCGCGCCGACCATTCCGCCGAACAGGGCGTGGCTGGAACTCGACGGTAGACCGTAGGACCAGGTCACCAGATTCCATACGATCGCGCCCACCAGGGCCGCGAACAGGATCGCCATCCCGGCCCGGCCGTGCGGCGTCTCGATGAGCCCCTTGCTGACCGTTTTGGCTACGCCGCTGCCGAGGAAGGCGCCGGCCAGGTTCATGACCGCGGCCATGGCCAGCGCCGCCTTGGGCGTCAGCGCGCGCGTGGAGACCGACGTGGCGATGGCGTTCGCCGAGTCGTGGAACCCGTTCGTGTACGTGAATCCGAGCGCGACGCCAATGGTCACGATCAGTGCAAAGGTGTCCACAGAAGGTCAGGACTCCTTGACCGCGATGGTCTCCACCGTGTTCGCGACGTGCTCGAACGCGTCCGCGGCCTCTTCCAGCACATCCACGATCTGCTTGAGCTTCAACACGTCCATGGCGTCGTACTTGCCGTTGAACAGGTGCGCGAGCAGCTTGCGGTGGACCTGGTCCGCCTGGTTCTCGAGCCGGTTGATCTCGATCCAGTACTCGGTGAGGTTGGACATCGTCCGCAGGTTCGGCATCGCCTCGGCGGTCAGCACGGCTGCCCGTGCCAGCACCTCGATCTGCTGCTCGACACCCTTCGGCAGTTCGTCCACCTGGTAGAGAACGACCAGGTCGACGGCCTCTTCCATGTAATCCATGATGTCGTCGAGACACGACGCGAGGTTGTAGATGTCCTCACGGTCGAACGGTGTGATGAAGGAGGAGTTCAGCTGGTGGAAGATCGCGTGCGTCGCGTCGTCCCCCGCGTGCTCCGCGGCCCGCATCCGTTCGGCGATCTCGATGCGCGTGGCCGAATCGGCCCCGAGCAGTTCCATGAGGAGCTTCGAACCTGTGACGATGTTGTCCGCGGATGCGGCGAACATGTCATAGAAGCTCGTCTCCCTGGGGGTCAGACGAAAGCGCACGTGAGGTCCTCGGGGTGCATCGGATTCGGTCTCGTCAGGTCTCGTTGATGCTAGGCGCATCATCCGGCCACGGCTAATGGGCGTCACCCAGTGTCGCCCATCGGAAAGAGTGCCCCCGACCGGGGTCGGTACCCGGGGGTGAGCACCGCGAGGTGCCCACATAAGGCGCCGATCGGTAAGATATACCCACCAGGGGTATTTTCGGGCAGGGAGAACGGGATGACGACCACCGAGACCGGCCGGGCCGACGGGGCCGCGAAGGCCGTGCCGAGCGCCGCGGCACCGCACAGCCCGCCGGGCCCGCATGGCTACAGCAACCACAAGGACGCGCACCTCAAGCGGCTGCGCCGGATCGAGGGCCAGATCCGCGGGCTGCAGCGGATGGTGGAGGAGGACGTCTACTGCATCGACGTCCTCACGCAGGTGTCCGCCAGCACCAAGGGCCTGCAGTCCTTCGCCCTCCAACTGCTGGAGGAGCACCTGCGGCACTGCGTCGCCTCTGCCGCCGCCGAGGGCGGGCCCGAGATCGACGACAAGGTCGCCGAGGCGACCGCGGCCATAGCCCGGCTGCTGCGCACCTGACCCGACCGGCAGCCGGGCCCGTGGCGTTCCGACGGACCCGGCCCGGCGACCGGGACGAACATCTCCACGGCCGGATCTGCGGCGACGCGATCGTGCGGCGTGGGCCGGTGGTTCAGTTCGGGCGCCGGGCCGCCTGCGCGGGGATCCGCACCGACTGGAGCTCCGTCGTCCGGTCCACTTCCAGCACCTCGTCGATCCGGGCGAAGCTCAGGCGCTCCTCACCGGCGGCGGAAGCCGCAATCATCAGCTCACCGCACAGCTCGATCTCCGCGAGGGCCACACAATCCTGACCTGGACCGTTATGCGTAGACATGTGCGTTTCGCGAGACAAAGCCACGTGCACCACCTCCTCGTCCTCGAGCAGTGGCCGGTTTCATCGGCCACTGGTCAGAGTAGGCACCCGCACACGGTCCGCGCATGGCACGGAAGGACCATTTCAACCACCGTCATTCCGGAGGTGCAGTAACGATCTTCCCGTTGTAGATGTCGGCCGACTTCGGCAGAACGACGTTCACCGGCGTTCCGAAGGCGTCGAACACCGTGGTCGACGACACCGTCACGTCGCTCGGCCCGGCGGACCTGCCGCCCGGCCCCCCGGGAGCGCTGCTCGCAGCCTGCGGAGCGGTGCTCGAACCGTTCGGGCCGCCGTCGGTCGTACCGCTGAAGGTGAACCGCTGGCTGACCTTCCGCGGCCGCCCCTGCGCGTCGAGGTACACATCGAACGGCACCCGCGTCACCGAGAAACCCTTGGCCGCCGCCTCGAGCGGGCGCCGCGTGGCCGGTGAGGCGCCACGGGCCCGGGCCGCGCGGGCGATGTCCGTCACTCCCCGGAAGTGCCGCACCTTCACCCCGTGGAACACCTCCTCGCCGACCAGCTCCACCGTCTGCGCCCCGCGCAGGAGTTCGGCCGCCGCCAGCGGATCGGTCGCGCCGCCGGTCACGAGGTTGCCGTCGGAGAGCCGCGTGGTGTCCACCCGCACCCACTTGTCCGCGGGCACGCCGGCGCCGCGGTCCTTCATGTAGAGCGCCCCGGGTGTCAGCAACTCGGTGACCGGAAGGTGCTCCTGAGACCCGGCGGCGTCCTTGGGGAGGGTCACCCGCAGCTCACCGCTGCCCTTGCCGTAGTCGAACCCGCCGGTTCCGGTGATTGCCACCCGGGTCCCGCCGCTCGCCATCTCCATCGACGTGCTGACCCTCGAACTCCCCGCCCTGATCAGGGCGTCGGCCGACCGGCGCACCGCGTCGCCAGGGTCCGCCCCCGAGCCGTCGGCGGCCGCGCCGTCCCCCGCGCAACCCGTCAGCACCGTCATCCCGCACACGAACCCCACCGCGGCGGCGGCCGTCACCCAGCGCCTGCGTCGCATCACCATCGCCCGCTACCCCCTGGGTATCCCGCCACCGGCCTCGTCCGACTAACGACGGGCCGCCCACCCCCGTAACGGCGCCCGGCCCGAACCGCGGGGGGCAATTGCCGGTCGCGCCGGAGCGCGCGCGGAGCGGCAACCGCGCGAGTGCGCGGAAGCAGCACCTCCACGACCCGCCCGCGCGTCCCGTACCGTGGTCGTGTGCTCATCCAGCCCGACGCAGCTCCGTCCGGAACCCACCACACCACGGTCACCGACAAGGGCTCCTTCGCCTCCGCCCGCTGCTCCTGCGGCTGGAAGGGCCCCGCCCGCCGAGCCCGCGCCCGCGCCCGCCGGGACGCCGAAGCCCATACCGGCGACTGAACCCCCCGAGGGCGTCACTCCCGGCCTTCCGCACCAGCCACCCCTTGCGTACGGCCGTCGGCGGGTAGGAGGGTGAGCAGTCGCCCGCCGACGCGGGCCCCGGGCAGGAGGCTGCGGCCGTGAACCGACGAGATGCGCTGCGCGCCGGAACCGGCGTCGCCGCGTCGACGTGGCTGACCGGCTGCAGCACCGGCGACAGCGCCGACGCGAAGCCGACGAGCACCACCCGCACCCCGGCCCCCACCGCCCCGAGCGGCCCCGGCAGTTCGGCGGCCACCGGCTCACCGCCGGACTGGCCGGCCCTGGCCAAAGGCCTGGGCGGCGCGCTGATCCGCCCGGACGACAGCGCGTACGACACGTCCCGCCGGCTCTACAACACCCGCTTCGACGGACTGCGCCCCGCCGCCGTCGCCTACGCCTCGGGCCCCGACGACATCCGCGCCTGCCTGGACTTCGCGCGCCGCTCCCGGTCGGTCCGGCTGGCGGTCAGGAGCGGCGGCCATTCGTACGGGGGCTGGTCCAGCGGCGGCCAGGACCACCTCGTGCTGGACGTGTCCCGGCTCAACGCGATATCCACCAACGGCACGGCCGCCACGGTCGGCGCCGGCGCGAAACTCATCGACGTGTACTCCCGGCTCGCCGAACACGGCAGAACCGTCCCCGCCGGCTCCTGCCCCACGGTCGGCATCTCCGGCCTCACCCTCGGCGGCGGCCACGGCGTGCTCAGCCGCTCGTACGGACTGACCTGCGACAGCCTCACCGGCGCCACCCTCATCACCGCCGACGGCAAGCAGCTCGACTGCGACGCGACCGCCAACCCCGACCTCTTCTGGGCGCTGCGCGGCGCCGGCTGCGGCAACTTCGGCGTCGTCACCGAGCTCCGCTTCGCCACCCACCCCGCGCCCTCCGTCGTGACCGGGTACGCCACCTGGCCGTGGAGCCGGGCGGCGGCCGTCGTGCGCGCCTGGCAGGAGTGGGGACCCGACCAGCCGGACCACATCTGGTCGGCGCTGCACCTGGAAGGACCGGCAGGCGGTTCACCGACGGTCTCCCTCGCGACCCTGTCGACCGGCTCGCGGACCGACCTGGCCAACGCCGTCGACCGGCTCGCCGGGAGCGCGGGAGGCAGCCCGCCCTCCTTCTCGACGCACCCGCACCCGTACTTGGAGGCGATGTTCTCGTACGCCGGCTGCTCGGGCCTGGCCACCGCCGAGTGCCATCTGCAGCCCAAGGGCAAGCTGCGGCGCGAGACGTACACCGCCCGTTCCGACTTCTACGACCACTCGCTGTCGCCCGCCGGCATCCAGGTCCTGCTCGGACAGGTCGAACGGCTCGGCTCGCTCCCGGGCGGCGGCGACGGCAGCGTGGCGCTGACCGCCCTGGGCGGCGCGATCAACCGGGTCGACCCCGGCGCGACCGCGTTCGTGCACCGGCGCTCACGTTTCCTGGCGCAGTACATCGCCTCGGACGCCCTCAGCCGGACGGCCTGGCTGGACACGCTGTACGCGGCGATGCGCCGCTACGCCTCGGGCTCCGCCTACCAGAACTACGCCGACCCGGCCCTGAAGGAGTGGCGTCAGGCCTACTACGGCCCGGCCGCGGCCCGTCTGACGGAGTTGAAGAAGAAGTACGACCCTGACAGGCTCTTCGACTTCCCGCAGGCCCTGTAGGTCCGCTGCGGGCCCGGATGCCTTCCGGCGCTCAGGCCGCCAGGTCCTTGTCGTACGCGGTGGGCATCGGGTACGCCTCACCGCGCCGTGCGGGGGCCCGGACGAGGCCGCGCAGTCCGGACCGGCCCATCGCCGTCGTGACCGGCGTCAGCAGGGCCATCGCGAGTGGGGCGAGCAGCAGCGCCGTGGCGGTGCCGAGGGCGAAGCCGCCGATCACGTCGGTCGGGTAGTGCACGCCCATGAAGACGCGGCAGAAGCCCTCGGCAAGCGCGATCAGTATGGCGACGATCCCCACCTTGCGGCTGACCATGAACAGCCCGACGGCCATGGCCATCGTGAGGGTCGCGTGATCGCTCACGAACGAGAAGTCGGTCTTGCCCTTGATCAGGACGTCGAGCCCCTCGTGGTCCACAAAGGGTCTGGGACGCTCCACGAGGCCGCGCACCGGGATGTTCAGCAGCAGGGCGATCCCGGCCGCCAGGCCGGACCACACGACCCCCGCGACGGCGGCGGGCGCCTGGTCGCTGCGGCGCGCGACCCGCCACCAGCACCAGCCGGCCAGCAGCAGCATGAGCACGATCAGCCCGTACTCGCCGACGAACTCCACGGCGCGGTCGACCCAGTGCGGCGAGTCCTTGGCGAGGCCGTTGATGTCGCGCAGCAGGCCCAGGTCGGGGTTGGAGCCGTCGGTCGCGTGCTCTGCCATGTGGTGGTGCCCCTTACCTGATCCATACTCCGGCCCCGCTGCTGGCCTCCAGGCCATGAACGCCGTTTCTCGCGCCATTGTCCCTGTGCAACGGCGGACACGGTACGTAGCGTTCCGGTCTCTACCGGATGATCACCAGGAAGTTATCCAAGAGAGATCAGAAGCGCATCCCCGGGCCAAAGCCTCACGCGGCGCCGGTAGTCGGCAGCGCCTGCGCGCCGTCCTTCGTCACCCGGGTCCCACCGATGAAGTCCGGTGTGTCGATCTTGTCGAAGCGAATCACCGCCCCGGTGTACGGGGCATTAATCATGTACCCACCCCCGACGTACAGTCCGACGTGGTGGATGGACCGGGGATCGTTGAGGTCGTAGGCGAAGAAGACCAGGTCACCCGGCAGCAGCTCGTCCCGCTTCGGGTGCGGCCCCGCGTTCCACTGATCGTTGGCCACCCGCGGCAGCTCGATCCCGACCGACGCGTAGGCCGCCTTCGTCAACCCCGAGCAGTCGAACCTGCCGCCCTGGTCGGCGGTCCCGTTGCCGCCCCACAGGTACGGCGTGCCGAGCTTGCCCTGCGCGTAGTAGATCGCCGCCGCGGCCTGCTGGGACGGCGCCACACGGCCCACGGGCGCGGCGAAGCTCTTCTCCAGCGTCCTGATCGTCTTCACGTAGTTCTGCGTCTCGCGGTACGCCGGGATCCCGCCCGCGTGGATCACCGCGTACGCGCCCGCGTTGTAGGCCGCGAGCATGTTGTTCGTCCGGTCGCCCGGCACGTCCTTCACATGCCCGGCCAACTCGCAGTCGTACGAGGCGGCCGACGGGATCGCGTCCTCCGGATCCCACACGTCCCGCTTCCCGTCCCCGTTCCCGTCCACTCCGTGGGACGCCCAGGTGCCCGGGATGAACTGCGCTATCCCCTGCGCGGCCGCGGCGCTCTGCGCCCGCGGGTCCCAGCCGCTCTCCTGGTACAGCTGCGCGGCCAGCAGCGCCGGGTTGATCTCCGGGCAGAGGTTGCCCCACTTCTGGACGATCGACTGGTATATCGCCGGCACCGAGCCCTTGGCGAGCGTGACCGACCCGCCGCTGCCGCCGGCCAGCCCGGCGGCGGCCGAAAACGTACCGATCACCAGCAGCGCCATGAACGAAAGGCACAGCCCGAAGCCGAGAGTGACGGTGAGCCAGACCTTCTTCGCCATCGGACGTGCCCTCTCAGGAGTGATGCCAGGGCTGCTAGGCGCCGCTGGTGACGGTGAGCCAGACTTTCCGCAGCACTGGTCCGCGCCTTCGTTCCAATCGTTGCCCTACGGTGACGCTCGTGATACACAGAGTAGTCGTCTACGTCCCATCGAACACCGGTCCGTGCAACATTCTGGACGCTGCGGTCCGGATCACACGGGGGATCCGTCGAGAAAGTCGCCGAGTCGACATGAACCGGTTGACACATCGGCCAAGATAGACCCTGGACCCTTGCGCCCCGGCGAGGGCTCCAACTGATCGAGCGGGGTGGTGAGTTCCTCATGTTCTTGGCAGCCACAAAGGGCGACATCAACACCATTATCGGTGGCATCGCCCCCAACTGGGGTCCCTTCGGGTCCCTTGGGAACGAAGCACGCGTGATGATCGAGGTGGTCATGGCAGTAGCGATCCTGCTCTGCCTGGCCATCGCGATCTGGGGCGCGGCCAAACAGCGGATCGGCGCGACAGCTCTCCGCGACACCTTCAGCGCCGAACAGGGCAAGGGTCTGATCATCGCCGGCCTCACCGGCGTGTTCATCATCGGATCCCTCGGCACGCTGTTCACCATCGTCTACGGCATGGCCGTGTAGTCCCCAGCCCAGAGCCAGCCTGTCCCATGTCCCCCGGGAGCCCGTCCCAGGCCCCCTCCCCCACCCGAGGCTGCGTGCTGATGCCCACTCACCCCAGCAGCGATACCGGCCAGGACGGCCCACCGACACGCACCCGCATGCCCGAAGGGCACGGCGGGCACGGCGCCGCGACACGCCGCACCAAGCCGAGCCGAGCCCTGGTGACGGTCCTCGGTGTCGTCGTCCTCCTCGTCGCCGTGATCGTCCTCGCCAACCGCGGCAATGACAACACCGCCTCCAACGGCGCGACCGCCGGCGGCGCCAAGGGCACGAACGCGAACCCCACGGCCCCGACCGGCGAGAAACCGGTCACCGGCAACAACGCGGGGATCCCTTCGGGGTACGCGAAGACGGAACAGGGTGCGCAGTCCGCTGCCGCGAACTTCGCCGTGGCGCTGGGGGGTGACGGGATGTTCACCACGGACCGCCGCCACGCGATCATCAACGCGATCGCGGACACGAGCACGGCCGGCAAGATGCAGACGGGCTTCGACACCAACTATTCGAAGGCCTTCCTGGCCGGCATCGGGCTGACCGCCGACGGTGCCGCGCCGGCCGGTCTGACCTTCGTCAACCGCACCCTCCCAGCCGGTACGAAGATCGACAAATTCGACGGCGAAACGGCCGACGTCTCCGTCTGGTGCGCCGGCATGTTCGGCCTGGCGGGCAACGCCTCGACCAAACCGGTGACCAACAACTGGTTTACCGTCACTTTCACGCTGAAGTGGAACGGTTCGGACTGGAAGGTTCTCGCTACCGGTCAGAAGAAGGGTCCGACCCCGGTCAGCGGCGACAATCCTGTGTCCACTGCCGGTGAGATCGCGGACGCGGTCAAGGGTTTCGGAGGGTTCACGTATGCGCGGTAGCCGACGTCTACGTTCCCTGTCCCTCGCAGGAGTCGTGGCGGGGGTCCAGACCGCCGTCGTTCTCCTCGCGACCCGTGCCGCCGCGGCGCCCACCCCCACCCCGACGCCGACCCCCACGACCAGCAGTGATCCCTGCGCACTCATCTCAGGTCCCGCCAAGGAGTACTGCGAAAAGGGCAAGGGCGGCGGTGGCGGGCCCTCCAACCCTCTCCCCGACACCCTCGATCCCCTGAGCGCCCTCGCGAAGGGCTGCGCCGATGCCGCCTCCTGGGTGATCACCAAGCTCTCCAAGGCGATCACGTCCACCACGCAGGTGGACTTCACCAACACCACCTTCCTGCGCCAGTACGCCGTCGTCTTCGCCGCCTCCACGATCCTCACGCTCGTCCTCTGGCTGCTGGCCGTCGCCAAGCGGGCCGTGCGCGGCGTGCCGCTGACGGAAGCGTTGACGGAGGCCGTGGGGTTCCTGTGGCTGACGGTGCTGGCCTCGGCGTTCACGCCGCTGGTGCTCTACACGGTGGTGTCGGCGACGGACGCCGTGACGGATGTGATCGCGGCCGGCACGTCGTCGAACACCAACACGTTCTTCGGAAACTTCTCCGCGGCCCTCGCCAAGGGCCAGGACATCGGCGGCGGCCCGATCATGCTGATCGTCGTCTCGATGGTGTCGGTGCTGGCCGCCGGCGTGCTGTGGCTGGAGCTCGTGATCCGGGCCGCGCTGCTCTACGTGGGCGCGCTCCTCGGCACCGCGGTGTACTCCGGGCTGGTCGACAAGAACATGTGGGGCCACGTCCGCCGCTGGGCGGGCATCATGATCGCGGTCATCCTCGTCAAACCGGTGATCGTGATCGTGCTGGGCCTGGCCGGGGCGCTGAGCGCGTCCGACGGGCCGAACTCGTTCTCCGCCGTCGTGTCGGGACTGGCGATCATCCTGCTGGCCATCTTCGCCAGCTTCATGATCTACCGCTTCGTCCCCGGCTTCGGCGACGACGTCGTGAGTCTGAAGAACAACCGCAAGGAAGCCGGCGGCGCCCAGGCCGCGGCCGTGATCTCCTCGCCCGCCGCGCTGGTGAAGCAGGGCATCAAGACGCACAGCGCCCGTGGCGGACCGCAGGAGCAGGCAACCAGTGGGGGCGCGCAGCCGTCCAACCCGGTGTCCGGCGGCGTGGCGGCGCACGGCAGCCGCAACGGCAACCCCGGCCGGAGCGGCGGAGGCGGAGGCGGCGGAGGCGGTTCGAACGGCGCCCCTGCGGCGCCCGCGCCCCGCACCACACCGGACCGCGGCAACAACAGCAACGGCAACAAGCACGGAGGTGATCGCCGGTGACGTCCCAGCCCTTCACCCAGCCGCGCCGCACGTATCTGATCGGCAAGGCCCGCCCGAACGCGATCGTCGGCAAGAACCGGGAGACCGGGGAGATCGCGCTGATCGTCGTCGGCGCGTTCCTGGGCATGATGTGCGGCCTGCTGGTCCCGATACTTCCGTTGCGCATCCTCACGCTCGTCGGGTGGCCGCTGCTGGCGTTCGCCGCCGTCTACATGCCGTACCGGCGGCGGACGTTCTACCGCTGGTTCGAGATCAACCGCACCTACCGCCGTACCCTGCGCCGCACCCCCGCCTACCGGTCGGCGGCCTCCGAGGCCGGTATCGGGCTCGACGGCCGTGAGGTCGAGGTCGGGCCGCCGCCCGGCATCGGCCGGATCAACTGGCTGTCGGCGCCCTTCGGCCCCGACGAGATCGCCGTGCTGCTGCACATCGACCGCAGGACCGTGACCGCCGCGATCGAGATCGAGGGCCCCGGCGTCGGGCTGCGCGACAGCGAGGACCAGGAAGCCCTGGTGGAACGCTTCGGCACGCTGCTCAAGCACGTGGCCAACGGCGACGGCTACGTCACCCGCCTCCAAATGCTGGCCCGTACGCTGCCCGCCGACCCGGACGCGCACGCGAAGGACGTCTCGCTGCGCGGCGACCCGCGGGCCGAGACGTGGCTCGTGGACTCCTACGAGCAGCTGCAGTCGATGGTGTCGACCTCCTCGGAGCAGCACCGCGCCTATCTCGTCGCCTGTATGCACTTCACCCGCGAGCTGGCCGCCGAGGGCCACGCGCTGGCCCGTGCGACCGTCACCCGCCGCTCCGAGATCGACAAGGACGCGGGGCTGGCCGCCGTCATGGCCCGCGAGCTGACCGACATCTGCGCCCGGCTCGCCGAGGCGGACATCCGGGTCCGCCAGCCGCTCGGCCAGGCCCGGCTGTCGTCCCTCGTCCACTCCATGTACGACCCGGACCACCCCATCGACCACATCCAGGCGATGACCCGGCGCAACGCCTGGCCGGCCGAGCTGGACGCGACGGAGCCGACGTATTTGCAGGCCAAGACCCGCGAATCGGCCACCCGCGCACCCTGGCACCACTCCACCGCCTGGGTGAAGGAGTGGCCGATGACGCCCGTCGGCGTCAACTTCCTGGCCCCGCTGCTCGTCCACACCCCGGACGTGATCCGTACGGTCGCGGTCTGCATGGACCTGGAGCCGACCGACGTCGCCATCGAGCGGATGCTGACCGAGAAGACCAACGACGACGCGGACGCCAGCCGCGCCGCCAAGATGAACCGGGTGATCGACCCACGAGACGTCGCCCACCACGGCCGTGTCGACCAGCGTGGTGAAGACCTCGCAAGCGGCGCCGCCGGAGTGAATCTCGTCGGTTACATCACCGTAAGCTCCCGTTCGCCGGAAGCACTTGCCCGGGACAAGCGTACGATCCGCGCGTCGGCGGGTAAGTCGTATCTGAAGCTGGAGTGGTGCGATCGTGAGCACCACCGTGCGTTCGTGAACACGCTGCCGTTCGCGACCGGTATCCGCCGCTAACAGGAGGCCCATCATGCCCATGCTGGACCCCCTCGCCACGCTCACCGACGCGTTCACCGGCTTCCTGTTCGGGAAGGTGGAGTCCACGCGGCTGCCCGTCCGCACCTCCACCGGGCAGGCGCAGGCCGTGTACCTGCCCACCGCCGCCCCCGGCCTCGGCGACTCCGGTGTGATCATCGGCCGCGAGGTGTACTCCGGCAAGGGCTACATCTACGACCCCTTCCAGCTCTACGGCCAGCAGCTGCCCGCCCCGCACTGGCTGGTGCTCGGCGAGTCCGGCAACGGCAAGTCCGCGCTGGAGAAGACGTACGTGCTGCGCCAGCTGCGCTTTCGCGACCGCCAGGTCGTCGTCCTCGACGCCCAGGGCGAGGACGGCGTCGGCGAGTGGAACCTGATCGCGAAGGCGCTCGGAATAACTCCCATCCGGCTGGACCCGATGGCCGCCCTCAACGGCGGCATCAAGCTCAACCCGCTGGACCCGGCGATCGCCGCGACCGGGCAGCTCGCGCTGCTCCGCACGATCATCGAGGTCGCGATGGGGCGCGGCCTGGACGAGCGGTCCGGCTTCGCCCTCAAGGTCGCCCACGCGTACGTCACGGAGACCACCACCGACCGGCAGCCCATCCTCACCGACATCGTCGAGCGGCTCCGACATCCCATGCCGGACTCCGCCGAGGCGATGAACGTCGATGTCGACGACGTCCGGGCGTGGGGCCTGGACGTGGCCCTCGTGCTGGACCGGCTGGTCGACGGTGACCTGCGCGGCATGTTCGACGGCCCGACGACCAACGGCATCGACCTGGACGCGCCACTGATCGTCTTCGACCTCTCCCACATCGACCGCAACTCGATCGCCATGCCCATCCTGATGGCGATCGTCGGCGTGTGGCTGGAGCACACCTGGATCCGGCCCGACCGGGTCAAGCGCGTCTTCCTCGTCGAAGAGGCCTGGCACATCATCAACAGCCCGTTCGTGGCCCAGCTCTTCCAGCGGCTGCTGAAGTTCGGCCGCCGCCTCGGCCTGTCCTTCGTCGCGGTCGTCCACCACCTGTCGGACGTCGTGGACGGCGCCGCCGCGAAGGAGGCCGCCGCGATCCTGAAGATGGCCTCCACGCGCACGATCTACGCCCAGAAGGCGGACGAGGCACGCGCCACGGGTCTGGTCCTCGGCCTGCCCCGGTGGGCGGTCGAGATCATCCCGACGCTCACCCCGGGTATCGCGGTCTGGGACGTCAACGGCAACGTCCAGGTCGTCAAGCACCTGATCACCGAGTCCGAGCGGCCCCTGGTCTTCACGGACAGCGCGATGACGCAGTCGTCCGTCGACCACACGGCCCAGGTCGAGGCGGAGGCGGTGGCCGACGCGGAGATCGCGCTGGCGAAGCAGTTGGCCGACGACGCGGTGGCCTGAGGTGGCGGCGGAGCGACGCGGGACCGCGGAGCGACGGGCGGCGGGCGGTGTCCCCGACGGACTGATCCTCGGGATCCTGGGCTTCCTGCTGGGCATGACCATCATGGTCTGGACGGCCACCGGCATCGCGGGGCTCTTCGCCCACGGCAGCTGGCCGACCGCCGTGCACTTCACCCGCACCCCGCTGGCCATGCGCCACCTGATGGGCGATCCGCACGACATCCCCGGCGCCTGGCCGGAGTCCCCGCCGCTCGAACTCCCGGGCTCCGGGCTCTTCTGGGGCATCTTCATCGGCCAGTTGATGGTCCTCTTCGTCCTGACGGTCTTCCTCATCGGCGTCCTCACTCGCTACCGGGTGGTCCGCGCCAACCACCGCGCCGCGCGGGAGACGGCCGAGTCGGAACGGTCCGAGGACGCCGACGCCGTCCCCGCGCCGCGCCGGCACAAGCCCGAGCCCGAGCCCGCCGTCGCGGTCGAACAGCGGCCACCGGCGCCGGAACCGCCGCGCGAACCGGCACCGGCACCGGCCGTACCAACGGCGTACGAGGCGCCACCGGCCGTCCCCGTCCCCGCGCCGATCCCCCACCAGGCGCCGGAACCGCAGACCGCCCCCGCGGCCCACGCCCTACCGCCCGTCGCACCACCCGCACGCACCGACCCGCTGGCAGGCGGTGAACTGCGCCGGACGTACGTGCTGTTCGCCGCACCGCGCGGCGACAAGGCCAAGCGCGCGGTGGAACCCGCGATCCTGAACGCCGCCGGCGCCGTGATCGTCACGACCGCCGACGCCGAGACGTACCGCAGGACCGTCGGCAACCGCGCCAAGCTGGGCCCGGTCTCCGTCTACGACCCCGCGCACCTCATCGACCTTCCGGGGCGGCTGCGCTGGGCCCCGCACACCGGCTGCGAGGACGCGCCGAAGGCCGCGACCCGCGCCACCGCGCTCCTCGCGCCACTGCGGCCGACGAGCAGCCTGGACTCCCTGACGTTCGCGGCGGCGGAAACCCTGCTGCGCTGCTGGTTGCACGCGGCGGCCGTCGACGGCCTGCCGTTCCGTCAGGTCCACCGCTGGGCGGCGGGCGGCGCCGCGGGCGGCGAGGCCGTACGGATCCTGCGCACGGCGCGCACCGCCGCGGCCGGCTGGAGCGGCGAGCTGGAGTCGGTGCTCCACGCCCACCCCGAACGCCGGGACGCCGCACAAGCGTTGATACACCGGGGGCTGGAGTGCCTCAACTCGATCCATATCAGGGACGCCTGCAATCCCGGTCGAGCCGGTGCGCCCGATTGGGAGTCGTTCGTCGCCGAGAGGGGAACGCTCTACGTGGTGGGCGAGGCGATCGAGGATCCACGAGCCCGCCCGGGTGCGATGCCACTGCTGACCGCACTCGTATCGAGCGTGGTCGAGCACGGCCGGTCCATGGCTGCGAGGTCATCTGCCGGTCGGCTCGACCCACCAATCACGCTGGTCCTCGACGACATCGCCGCGCTGGCCCCGATCCCGGAGCTGCCCGGGCTGCTGTCCACCGGACAGGCCGACGGGCTGCCCGTGCTCGCCGTGTTCCGTTCGCCGGAGCAGGCCAGGGACCGCTGGCGGACCGCGTTGTGGCAGCAGGCGGACGTACGCCTCACGCTGGGCGATCCGCTCGGCCTGATCTCCGACGAGATCCCGGACGCGGTCCAGCTCGGCTGAGGCGTCCCGGCCGTCCCGCTGTCCCGCCGTACGGCCGATCAGTCCCGCGGCGCCCGGCCCACCGAATCGCGCACCACGATGTGCGTGCCCAGCAGATGGCGGCGCTGCGCCGGACCGCCCGACACGTCCTCGGACAGCGCGATCCTGACCGCCTCCCGTCCCAGCTCGTACGAGGGGATGTGCACGGTCGTCAGGGGCGGGTTGAGGTCCTGCGCGAAGTGCTCGTTGTTGTACCCGACGACGGACACGTCCTCGGGCGTCCGCAGCCCGGCGTCGCGCAGCGCGGACATCGCGCCCGCCGCGACGAGATCGTCGCCCGCGAAGACCGCCGTGAACTCCGGCCTGCCCCCGGACGCCGCGATCATGGACCGCACCGCCGCATAGGCGTTGTCCCGGCCGAGACCCGATCCCGCGACCCGCGCCGACTCCGGGTCAAGACCGTGGTCCGCGAGCGCGCGACGGTACCCGGACAGGCGCGGCTCGAAGGTGCTGTGGCCCGGGAGCCGGCCGAGGAACAGGATCCGCCGGTGACCGGCCGACAGCAGATGGCTGGTGATCGCGTAAGCGCCCGCCTCGTTGTCGTACTCGACGACGAGCACCGGCATGTCGGGCGTGGGCGCCGGACGGCCGCACAGCACCAGCCGGGACCCGGCCGCGGACAGGGCGTGCGCGTACTCGTTCAGCCGGGCCCGGTACGGCTCGTCCTCGACGGCGCCGCCGACCAGCACCACCACCTCGGCCCGCTGCTCGCGCATCATCTGCACGAGCGCCAGCTCCCGCGCGATGTCACCGCCGTGGCTGCACACCAGGCACAGCCGGCCGCGGGCCGCCGCCTCCTGCTCGACGCCCTGGGCGACCTCCGCGTAGAACGGGCTGTCGACGGCCTGGACGATGACCGCGACGGTCTTCGGGCCGGTCCCCGCCAGTGCCCGCGCCCGCGCGTCGATGACGTAGTCCAGGTCCTTCACCGCCCGCAGCACCTTCGCGCGCGCCGCGGCGGAGGTCGGGTAGTTCCCGGCCAGGACCCGCGAGACCGTCGCGACCGATACGCCCGCCCGTTCGGCGACGTCCCGAATGGTCACCCGGCGCTGCCCGCCGCCCCGTGCTGCTGCTTCCGTCATGCCCGCATGCCCGCCGTCCGATTCCGTGCGCCCCGGGCCGGCCGCCGGCACCGGCTGCGGGTGGCCGACCGGTCGTCCGGCGCCACGCACGCCACCCCGTCGAGCCCCACCCCGCGCTGCCGCCCAGCGTAGCCGTGCCACGCCCGGCGGCAGCGCCCTCCACACCCAGCGAGCCACGCGCACCGGCGCCCGCCCACTCGCGCTCCTCCACCCGCGCTCAGGTGTTGGCGGCGTAGTCCTTCGCCAGTTCGTCGGCCATCCGCGCGCGACCGTCGTTGCGGGCCTTCTTGACCACCGCGTCCCACTCGCCGACCGGCTTCCGCCCGGCCACGATGCTCATCACGCTGTCCCGCAGATACTGGTCGACATTGGCGCCGACCCGGCTCAGCGTCGCCGACTGCAGCCCGAAGCGCGGATTGCGGACCATCAGCGGCACGGCCTTGACCTGCCACGCGTGGTTGGTCCGCACCGCCTCCGGCTGCCCCGGGATGAAGAGCACCTGCGGTGCGTCGCACAGGTACTTGAACGGCAGGTTGGTGTTGCCCTCCAGCAGCCCCAGCTCGTTCAGCTTCGGCGCGCCGTCGGCGCCCCGGCTGAAGTGGGTCCCCTCGATGCCGTAGTGCAGCAGCTCGTACTCCTTGCTGCCGAACGGTGAGGCAAGGTAGTCCAGCACCCGCAGCATCAGCTGGAGCCGGTCCTTCGAGGCCTTCTTCAGCACGGTGTAGCCGAAGATGTTGCGCGCCTGCTGGATGGCGGGCTTCGCGCCGCCCGAGCTGTACGGCAGCGCCGCGTCCAGGTCGAACTTCCCCTTGATGCCCTGGATGTTGCTGATGAGCGCGCCGAAGCCGTCCGTCATCGAGGCGACGGTGCCGTTGTAGAACTGCGACTTGAGGTCCACCTGCGAGGTCGCCGAGGCGTTCGGCTCGTAGACGCCGGCCGCCCGCAGCTTCGCCATGTACTCGATGGCCGCCCGGAACTCGGGGGTGGCGTACGCGTCGCTGAACGCACCGCCCGCCACCTTCCACTCGTAGGGCGCGCCGAACGCGAGCGCGTGCACGTTCACCCCGAACACGCTCTGCTGCGAGGCACCCAGCGCGTACTTCCTGCCGCTGGTCGCCGCCGTCGCCACGGCCAGGAAGTCCTCGGCGGTCCAGCCGTCCTTCATCCCGGCCCCGTCGAACACGTTCCTGTTGACCCACAGGGTGTTGCCGGGCTTGGAGCGCTCCACCGGCACCCCGAAGATCCGGCCGCCGATGCGGCCCATGTCCTGCCAGGCGTAGGTGGGGATGTTCGCCAGGTTCGGGTACTGCTTGACGGCGTCGCCCGACAGGAGCTCCGACAGGTCGGCGCACTTGGACTGCACGAACTCGGCCTCGCGCGGCAGTACATACCCGCCGCCGATGTTGATGATGTCCGGCAGGTCGTCGCCCGCCATCAGCGTCGCCATCTTGTTGGGGTAGTCCGAGTCCGGGACGACCGTGTACTCGATGGTCACACCGAGCGCCTCGTTGACCGCCGTCCAGAACTTGTTCTGTCCGGCCGCCTTGGGCGGCGTCCCGTACGTGATCGTCAGCACCTTGATCGTGCTGCCGTCACCGGGCTTGGCGGCCACCGCCCGCACCAGGTTCTTCGGGTACGAGGTGAAGCCGGCCTGCACACCGTTCGCCGTGCCCGGCAGGTCGGGCACCGGGCCCTGGAAGGGCAGATGCGCCGGCCAGGCGGCCAGCTTCTTGCCCGCGTTGGAGACGTCGTGCCCGCCCGAGGAGGAGGAACAGGCGGTGAGGACGGAGGGGACGGCGAGGGCAGCGCCACCGGCGGCGATCGAGCGCAGCACGGTACGCCGCGAGTACGACGAGGAACTCAACGGAATGGTCCTTTCGGAGGGAGGACGCGAAGACGGAGAGAGGCTCAGCTCTTGATGGCGCCGGTGAGCACGCCCTTGGTGAAGTACTTCTGCAGGAAGGGGTAGACGACGAGGATCGGCACGGTCGCCACGACCAGCACCGCCATCTGGATCGTCTGCGGCGCGGACACCATGCCCGCCTCGCTCACCCCGGTGTCGGCGATCTGGGCGCCGTTGATCACATACGTCCGCAGCACCTGCTGCAGCGGCCAGTGGTCGGAGTTGAGATAGATCGACGCGTAGAACCAGGCGTTCCAGTACGAGACCGCGTAGAAGAGCCCGACGACGGCCAGGGCCGCCTTGGAGAGCGGAAGGACGATCTTCCGCAAGACCATCCAGTCCCCCGCCCCGTCGAGCCGGGCCGCCTCGTACAACTCCTCGGGCACGGACTGGAAGAAGCCGCGCAGCACGATCAGGTTGAAGACGTTGATCAGCACGGGCGCGACGAGCGAGGAGTAGCTGTCCAGCATGCCCAGCTCCTTGACCAGCAGGAAGCCGGGGATCATGCCGGGCGGGAAGAGGAAAGTGAAGAGGATCAGCAACAGCACGGGGCGGCCGCCGAAGACCCCGGGCCGGCTCAGCGCGTACGCCAGACCGATCGTGCACGCGAGGCTCACCGCCGTGCCGATGACCGTCACCCCGGCGCTCACCATCAGCGCGTGCCCGACGATCCCGCCGTCGAAGATCTGCTGGTACGCGCGCAGGGTCGGATGCTGCGGCCACAGCACCCAGCCGCCGTTGTCCACGACCTCCTGGTTGGAGGCGAGGCTGGTCGAGACGATGATCAGGAACGGAACGAGGACCAGTGCCACGACCGCGACCAGCGCCACGGCCTTCGCCGCCCGCGTGACCGGCCGCGGCTTCTCCATCCAGCTGGGGCGGACGGCGCTCATCGGTACACCCCCTGCTCTCCAAGACGATGGGCGATCTTGTTCGCCGTGTAGACCAGCGCGGCACCCACCAGGCCCTTGAACAGCCCCGCGGCGGCGGCGAACCCGAAGTCGCCGCCGATGATGCCCTTGTAGTAGACGAAGGTGTCGATGATCTCCGCCGCCTCCGGGCCCACGGCCGGCCGCTGCAGCAGCATCTGCTCGAAGCCGACGGACAGGACGTCGCCGAGCCGCATGATCAGCAGGAGTACGACGATGGGACGCACGGCGGGCAGCGTGACGTGCCAGAAGCGCCGCCACGGTCCGGCGCCGTCGATCGCCGCCGCCTCGTACTGCTGCTCGTCGACCTGGGCGAGCGCGGCGAGGAAGATGATCGTCCCCCAGCCGGCGTCCTTCCAGATCACCTGCGCGACCACCAGCGGCTTGAACGCGTCGGGGTTCCCGATGATGTCGACGCTGTGCAGTCCCGCCTCGCCGAGCGCGCTGTTCAGCAGCCCGGTGTCACCCAGCAGTTGCTGGAAGAGCGCGACGACGATCACCCAGGACAGGAAGTGCGGGAGGTACGCGACGCTCTGCACGAAACGCCGGACGCTGGCCCTCGTCAGGCTGTGCAGGAGCATGGCGAGCGCGAGCGGGACGGGGAAGTAGAACGTCAGCTGCAGCAGCGCTATCCACAGGGTGTTGACAACGGACGCCCAGAAATCGGCGTCCTCGAACATCCGCTGGAAGTTCTCCACCCCGATCCACTGGCTCGCCCACAGCCCGTCGAACGGCACGTAGTCCTTGAAGGCGATGACGTTGCCGGCCATCGCGCCGTAGTGGAACAGCAGGAAGTACGCCAGACCCGGCAGCGTCAGCAGCAGCAGGACCCGGTCCTTTCGAAACCGCTTCCACCGCGAGCCCCGCGCGTCCCGGCGGGGCGGCCCACCCGGGTCGGCCGCCCCGCCCTCCCGTTCGTGCTCGTCACAGGGCACTACGACCGCATGACTGCGATCGGTGGCGCCCCGATTGGCTGTCGCCATCGCGTCCTCCCTGACGGTCGAGTGGGAGGAAAGTAAACCGGTTACTACGTGAGGTCAAGGGCTTGAACCGTTGCGGTTCTTGACCTGGTGGGCTGTCGGCCCTAGCCTCCGATCAACATCAAGTAACCGTTTACATCGTGGGGGTTTCCATGGCGGACCGACCGACCGCAGTCCTGGCCATGCGCGCGGACGTGGTCGACGCGGTGCTCCCCGCCGACCTGCGGGCCCGGCTCGAGGGCTGCGTACGACTCCATCCCGACGCCATCACCAGCGGCTTCGGCACACCGGCCGCCCGTACGGCCCTCCGCGACGCGGACCTGCTCATCACCGGTTGGGGCTGCCCGCTCATCGGCCCGGAAACCCTCGCCGCGGCCCCCCGGCTGGGCGCCGTCATCCACGCTGCGGGCTCCGTCAAACACCATGTGCACCCGGCTGTCTGGCAGCGCGGGATCTCCGTCTCGTCCGCGGCCGACGCCAACGCGGGCCCCGTCATCGAATTCACCCTGGCCACCATCGTGCTGGCCGTCCGCGGCACTCTCCGCACGGCCGCCCGGTACGCCCGCGACGACCTGCCCGGCTTCGCCGAACGCCAGGGGGGCGACGGCGCGACCATCGGCGTGATCGGGGCATCGCGCATCGGGCGGGGGGTCATCGACCGCCTCACCACCGCGAGCGCCGGCTACCGCGTCCTGCTCGCCGACCCCTACGTATCCGCCCGGACAGCGGCCGAACTCGGCGTGCACCTGGTGGAGTTGGACGACCTGTGCCGGTCCTCCGACGTCGTCACCGTGCACGCCCCCGACCTACCGGAGACGCACCACCTGCTCGACGCCCGGCGCCTGGCCCTGCTGCGGGACGGCGCCGCGCTCATCAACACCGCACGGGGCCGGCTCATCGACACGGACGCCCTCGTCCGCGAATGCTCCACCGGACGGCTCGACGCCTACCTCGACGTCTCGGAGCCCGAACCGCTCCCGCACGGTCACCCGCTGTTCGCCCTCCCCAACGTCCTGGTCACCCCGCACATCGCCGGCTGCCAGGGCAGCGAGGTCCGTCGGCTCGGCACGTACGCCGTGGACGAAGTACGGCGCTGGACCCGGGGCGAGCGGTTGCTGGGCGAGGTCAGCGCGGCCGACCTGGAGCGGATCGCGTAGACCTGTCCGTAGACCTGTGCGGTGCCCGGGCCTGCTCGGTGCTCTGGACCGCTCAGACGGGGCGCGCCAGCTCCAACTCGTACTCGGTCTGTGACGCGTCGAGCGGGAACGCCATCGTCTCGCCGGTCCTGGTGAACCCCAGTCGCGCGTAGAACGCCTGCGCCCGCGCGTTGTCCTCGTGCACCCACAGCCGAACCCGGCCGATCTTCTCCGGCAGCTCCCAGGACCAGTCGATCGCAGCCCGCAGCAGTTCCTCGGAGAGGCCGGTCCCGCGGCCCTCCGGCGCCATGTAGACGCCGACGATGTGGGTCTGCGGAACGGGGAACGCGGCTCCGACCTCCACCAGCACCGTGGCCGAGCCCACCCACTCGCCGGCCTCGTTGACGGCCACGAACCCGGGGGTGGTCCCTCTGCGCTGCCACGTCTCCTCGGGGAACGCCGCTTCCGTCGCGTAGGTGTTGACGAAGGCCACGCTGCTCGCCGGATCCAGCAGCGCGGCCAGTCTCAGCTGCTTGCGCCGCTGCCACTCGTGAGGCTCGGTGGCACGTATCTCATATCCCATGCGGCGATCGTGCCAGCCGTCCCGGCGGCGTCGCAACGCAAAAAAACCTCAGGCCCGGGATCAGAGATCCCGGGCCTGAGGCTTAATGATTGTTCGGCGGCGTCCTACTCTCCCACAGGGTCCCCCCTGCAGTACCATCGGCGCTGAAAGGCTTAGCTTCCGGGTTCGGAATGTAACCGGGCGTTTCCCTAACGCTATGACCACCGAAACA
>NZ_JAPVLU010000015.1:0-21524 GCF_027158205.1 Streptomyces sp. H39-S7
GACGTCCTGGCCGCCCAACGCCGAGAACGCGCCAAAGTCCGCAGCGAACGCCAACAACGCTGGGGCCGACCACGACCCAAAGCCGCCTAATCACACCCGGCCAACGTTCCTGGACAACGCACTAGCCGCCGTCCGGCGCCCCTGCTTCCCGATTCCGGATAGGCCGGGTCACCTGTTTCACCACACACGACGGCATCCCCGCCGTCGCGCTCGCCGCCTCGCGCCGATAGGTGCTGGGCGGCACCCCGACCAGCTCGGTGAACCGCGTGCTGAAGGTCCCCAAGGACGAGCAGCCGACCGCGAAGCAGACCTCGGTGACGCTGAGGTCGCCCCGCCGCAGCAGCGTCATCGCCCGCTCGATGCGCCGCGTCATCAGATAGGAGTACGGCGACTCGCCGTAGGCGAGGCGGAACTCGCGGCTGAGATGTCCCGCCGACAGGTTCACGCCGCGGGCGAGCGCCAGGACGTCCAGGGGCTGCGCGTACTCCCGGTCGATCCGGTCGCGGACGCGGCGCAGCAGCGCGAGGTCGCGCAGCCGCTGTTCCGCGGTGGGTTTGCTCGTCACATGAGCGATCGTGCCACAGACGGGGGTGCGCGCAGCGGGTCGGACGCCTGCCGGATCGAGAAGGGCGCCCCCGTACCGGCCCGGTGGGCTCCGGTACGGGGGCAGCGCGCCTCCTACGGGGTCCGCGAGGGCTGCGGTCCGGCGCCCACGTAGGCCGCCAGGTGCTCCCCGGTGAGGGTGGAGCGGTCGGCCACGAGGTCGGCGGGTGTGCCCTCGAAGACGACCGCGCCGCCGTCGTGGCCGGCGCCGGGGCCCAGGTCGACGATCCAGTCGGCGTGCGCCATGACCGCCTGGTGGTGCTCGACGACGATGACGGACTTGCCGGAGTCGACGAGGCGGTCGAGCAGGCCGAGCAACTGCTCGACGTCGGCGAGGTGCAGCCCGGTCGTCGGCTCGTCGAGGACGTAGACGCCGCCCTTCTCGGCCATGTGGGTGGCCAGCTTGAGCCGTTGCCGCTCGCCGCCGGAGAGCGTGGTCAGCGGCTGACCCAGGCTCAGGTAGCCGAGCCCGACGTCGGCGAGCCGGACGAGGACGCGGTGCGCGGCCGGGGTGTGCGCCTCGCCGGAGCCGAAGAACTCCTCGGCCTCGGCCACCGACATGGCCAGCACTTCGGCGATGTCGCGGCCGCCGAAGTGGTGTTCGAGCACCGACGCCTGGTACCGCTTGCCCTCGCACTCCTCGCAGGTGGTGGCCACGCCTGCCATCATCGCCAGGTCGGTGTAGATGACGCCCGCGCCGTTGCACGTGGGGCAGGCGCCCTCGGAGTTGGCGCTGAACAGGGCCGGCTTGACGCCGTTGGCCTTGGCGAACGCGGTGCGGATCGGGTCGAGCAGTCCGGTGTACGTCGCCGGGTTGCTGCGTCGCGAGCCGCGGATCTGGCCCTGGCCGATCGACACCACGCCTTCGCCGGCGGGGATCGACCCGTGCACGAGCGAGCTCTTGCCGGAGCCGGCGACGCCGGTGACGACGACGAGCACGCCGAGCGGGATGTCGACGTCCACGTCGCGCAGGTTGTTGGCGGTCGCGCCGCGGATCTCCAGCGTGCCGGTGGGCTTGCGCACGGTCTCCTTGAGAGCGGCGCGGTCGTCGAGATGCCGGCCGGTGATGGTGTCGCCGGCACGGAGCCCCTCGATGGTGCCCTCGAAGCAGACCGTGCCGCCGGCCGTGCCGGCGCCGGGACCGAGGTCGACGACATGGTCGGCGATCACGATCGTCTCCGGCTTGTGCTCCACGACGAGCACGGTGTTGCCCTTGTCACGCAGCCGCAGCAGCAGGTTGTTCATCCGCTGGATGTCATGGGGGTGCAGGCCCGCGGTGGGCTCGTCGAAGACGTAGGTGGTGTCGGTGAGGGAGGAGCCGAGGTGGCGGATCATCTTGACGCGCTGCGCCTCGCCGCCCGACAGGGTGCCCGCCGGCCGGTCCAGCGCGAGATAGCCGAGGCCGATCTCCACGAACGAGTCGAGGGTCTGCCGCAGCGCGGTGAGCAGGGGAGCCACCGACGGCTCGGCGAGGCCGCCGACCCACTTGGCCAGGTCGCTGATCTGCATCGAGCAGGCGTCCGCGATGCTGATCCGTTCGATCTTCGACGACCGGGCGCCCTCGCTGAGCCGGGTGCCCTCGCACTCGGGGCAGGTGCTGAACGTGACCGCCCGCTCCACGAACGCCCGGATGTGCGGTTGCAGGGCCTCCTTGTCCTTGGACAGGAACGACTTCTGGATCTTGGGGATCAGCCCTTCGTAGGTGAGGTTCACGCCCTCGACCTTCACCTTGGTCGGCTCCCGGTACAGGAAGTCCTGCATCTCCTTCTTGGTGAACTTGCGGATCGGCTTGTTCGGGTCGAGGAAACCCGACTCGGCATAGACCCGGACGGTCCAGAAGCTGTCCGACTTCCAGCCGGGGATGGTGAAGGCGCCCTCGGCGAGCGACTTGGAGTCGTCGTAGAGCTGGGTGAGGTCGATGTCGGAGACGTTGCCCCGGCCCTCGCAGCGCGTGCACATGCCGCCGGTGCGGTTGAAGGTGGCCTTGACCGCCTTCTTGGCACCCCGTTCGACGGTGATGGCACCACTGGCCCGGACCGAGGGGACGTTGAAGGCGTACGCGCTGGGCGGGCCGATGTGCGGCTTCCCGAGCCGGCTGAAGAGGATGCGCAGCATCGCGTTGGCGTCGGTGGCGGTGCCGACCGTGGAGCGGGGGTCGGCCCCCATCCGCTGCTGGTCGACGATGATCGCGGTCGTCAGCCCGTCGAGGACGTCGACCTCCGGCCGCGCCAGGGTCGGCATGAAGCCCTGTACGAAGGCGCTGTACGTCTCGTTGATCAGACGCTGCGACTCCGCGGCGATCGTGTTGAACACCAGGGAGCTCTTGCCCGAGCCGGAGACCCCGGTGAACACCGTCAGCCGTCGCTTGGGGATCTCGATGCTGACGTCCTTGAGGTTGTTCACCCGCGCGCCGTGCACGCGGATCAGGTCGTGGCTGTCGGCAACGTGTTGCGCAGGCGACTGCTTGTCGGTCCTCTTGGCCATGCTGTGCGTGTCTCCATCCGTGAGGGGGCCGCGCCCGCGGTCTCCGCCGGCGTCACCTGGCTCGCTCCGGCCGGCCGCGACCGTACGTCCGGTTCTACCGGGGCGGCGCGTTCGGGGCAATGGCCTTCCGGCCGCCGGCGTTTCAGCCCGCGGCCGGGTCGGCGCTCACTGGTCCTGGACCAGCCCGAGGACGTTGCCGTCCGCGTCGGTGAAGGTGGCCACCAGGCGGCCGCCGCCGACGTCGTGCGCCGCCTCCTTGACGGTGGCACCCGCCGCGGTCACCTCGGCCAGCTTCGCCGCGATGTCGGGCACGTGCCAGTACGCGACCGGTGAGGCCGCGTCCTGCGGCCCACCGGTCGGTACCAGCCCGATGTGCTGTCCCGCGGCCTCGAAGCCGACGTAGTAGGGAGCGTCGGTCGTCGGCTGGACGCCGAGCAGGGCGGCGTACACGGCCTTGGCCTTCGCCAGATCGGAGACGGGGTGCAGCACGGTCTTGATTCCCTGGGTGGCGGAGCCGGTCATGGTCACTCCCTGCGTTGCGGGTCATGGCGACCCGGATGTGTCCGGTACGAGGACGACCGGGAAGGCCCCGAAATCGCCTCTGACCGTCACCGTAGGTGACCCGGCCGAGCGACGCTTCTTGATTCCTGACCGGTCCGCGTGGTCCGTGTCCGGGCTCCCGGGTGTCAGGCCGGCAGGGCGGCGAGCCACTCGATGAGCAGCCGGTTGGTCTCGTCGGGGCGTTCCTGCTGGATCCAGTGGCCGCAGCCGTCGAGGAGGTGGCAGGCGAGCAGTCCGGGCAGCGTGGCGGGGAACGCCTTGATCGCATCGCTCATCCAGGTGGTGGAGGGGTCCAGGCCGCCGCCGAGGAACAGGGACGGCTGGGTGATGGGGGCGCCGTCGAAGTCCGCGAGGTCCTCCCAGTCCCGGTCCATGGTGCGGTAGCGGTTGAGCGCGCCCGTCAGACCGGTCCGCTCGAACTCCCCGGCGTACACGTCGAGGTCCTCCGCGCTGAGCCAAACGGGCCGCGGACCGGTCGGGAACCGCTCGCGGAGCGTCCCGGCGGGGGAGACGAAGTGCGGGGTCGGGGCGCCGGGCGCGGGCATGGTGTCGGCGGACAGGGCGGCGTAGAAGCCCCTGAGCCAGCCGCGCACGTCGGGCTCGATCTCGGCCTCGGCGCGACCGGGCTGCTGGAAGTAGGAGACGTAGAACTCGTCCTCCCCGCCCATCTGCGCGAAGATCTCCGTGGGCCTCGGTCCGCCGCGCGGGGCGTAGGGCACGCTGAGCAGCCCGACGGCGCGGAAGACGTCGGGCCTGACGAGGGCGGAGTCGGCCGCGATGGTCGCTCCCCAGTCGTGGCCGACGATCACGGCCGTCTGCTCGCCCAGGGCGTGCACCACGGCGGCGTTGTCCTCCACCAGGTGGAGCATCCGATAGGCGTCCGTCCCCTCGGGCCGCGACGACCGGCCGTAGCCGCGGACGTCGAGGGCGGCCGCCCGGTACCCGGCCGCGGCCAGTGCCGGCAGTTGGTGGCGCCAGGAGTACCAGCCCTCCGGGAAGCCGTGCACGAGCAGCACCAGTGGTCCCTCGCCCTGCTCCACCACGTGGATCCGGCCCGCGGGCGAGGGGACCAGCCGGTGAGTGACGTCTGCGGTCTGCTGCGGCATGAACCCCTCCCGAGTTCTCGATCCGTCCTACGACAAGATCAGGACACCAGGATGCGGAGAACGGGGCGGTCGGGGCCAGCGCTGTTGCCGGTTCGGCAACACGCGGGGCTCAGCGGGTGAACGCGGCGGTGATGACGCGCCCGACGACGCTGTTCATCTCCCGGTCCCGGGCGTTCGTGGCGTTGACCGAGTAGACGAGGGTGCGGGACAGGTCGCGGGCGGCGAGGATGGCGGTGTTGTAACCGTAGAGGCCCCCGGTCTTGCCCCAGCCCACCGTGCCGTCCCGCAAGGTGAAGCGCGTCAGGCCGGCACTGTGTTCGGCGGGCCGGTCGCTGCCGTACAGGGGGATGCCCTCCGGGACGGTGAACATCTCCGCCAGTTGCTCCGCGGGGACCACCCGGCCGCGGAAGAGCGCCGTCAGAAAGTGCTCCAGATCCGCTGTTGTCGAGATCAGGTTGCCCGTGGCCCACACATCGCTGACATTCCACAGCGTGACATCGCGCAGCTCGGTGGTGCCGTCGGGACGCCGTACGGCCTGGTAACCGTGGTTGTGCGGGCCGTTGAGGCGGGGGTCGGTTCCCGGGAACGAGGTCTGGCGCAGTGCCAGCGGCCGCAGGACGCGCCGGGCGACCTGCTCCTCGTACGAGCAGCCGGTGGTCTTCTCGATCAGCAGGCCCAGCAGTGTGTAGTTGACACCGATGTAGTGCTGCTGGGTGCCGGGGGCGAACTCCATCGGCTTGGCGGCCGAGGCCGCGACCAGCTGCCGTGGGGTGACGGTGTCGAAACGGTGCTGGTAGGCCTCGTCGAAGGTTCGGTCCTCGTGGGCTTCCGGAAGCCCACTGGTGTGGTTGAGGAGTTGGCGGACGGTGATCGGGGGATGGCCGGGCAGCAGGCCCGGCAGGTACTCCTGGATGGGTGCGCCGAGGTCGATCCGGTGCTCGGCGGCGAGTTGCAGCACCACCGCCGCGGTGAACACCTTGGTCGTGGAGCCGATGCGGAAGCGCCCCTGCTCCAACGCCTCCCGGCCGGTGCCGATCTCGGCGACACCACTGGAGCCGTGCCAGCTGCCGTCCGTGCCGGCGACCCGGACGAGCGCCGCGGTGGCGTCGGCGTCCGGCAGGCCGGCGATCGCGGCGCGCAGCGCCTCGGCGTCGGGGTGCGAGGGCGACTCCGTGGCGGAGGGAGCGGCCGATGACGGCGCGGGGGACGGGGAGGCGGCGAAGGCGGGGGAGGCGGCGAGCGAGGTGGTCACGACGGCGAGGACGAGGCAGGTGGCCAGTGCGGTGCGCGTGCGGAGGTTCATGGTGCGTCTCCAGGATCGGCGAGTCGGACGCGTGAGGTCCGAGCGATTTCCATCCTGGCGTTCACGCGGTACGGCCGGATCATCGGAGCGGATCGACCGCACCCGGGCGCTGGTGAGGGTCGGCACCTCCCGGGGTCGGGGTATCCGTCGGGGTTGTCTCCTACGGGACGCGACGGTGCGGACCGCGCGACCCGGCCCGCGACGTCACTTCGTGGTCAGGCAGAAGGGGTGCCCGGCCGGATCGAGGAGGACGCGCCAGTCCGCCTCGTTCGGCTGCGCCTCCGGTCTGGTCGCGCCCAGCGTCAGCAGCGCGGTTTCCGCCTCGTCGAGGTCGTCGACCCTGAAGTCCAGATGGCTCTGTTGCGGCACGATCTGGCCGGGCCAGCGCGGAGGCCGGTAGTCGTCGACGCGCTGGAAGCCGAAGAAGAGCCCGTCGTCGCGGGTGAGGCCGGCGAAGTCGCCATCGAAACGGGGATGTTGGGCGAGCCCGGTCGCCTGCTGGTAGAACGCGGCCAGCGCTTCGGGATCGGCGCAGTCGAGGGTGATCGCCGTCAGCGTCATCAGCGGGGGCATGGGAACTCCTCGACGGCGGTGGTGCGGTGGACGCGAACGCGTACGGCGTCACACGGTAGTGATCGGTTCCTCGCCGCGCGAGCGGATATGGCCGTCGAGGTGGCCGGTTCGCCGCGGGTGACGCGCGTTGGCGTTCCCCGCGGCGAACCGGGGTCGCATCAGCCGTCGATGCGGTGCTGGGTCCAGAACGACGTCAGGTCCGTGGCCGTGGCGGCCTGGGCGGCTGCCTTGAACTCGGCCGTGGTCGAGATTCCGTACCAGTGCGACGTGGCGTAGTCCTTGAGGAGCTTGGCCATCACGCTGTCGCCGAGGACGCGCCGCAGGTCGTGCAGGGCGCATTTGCCGTAGCCGTAGATGACGGTGGAGTACCGGGAGGAGTGGGTGTCCCAGTAGGCCATCGAGTTGGTGATCTTCTCCGCCGTCGAGGCCCACGAGACGCTGTTCCAGCAGTTCGTGCCGGTCTTGCTCTGCGCCAGGTCGGTGGCGTAGTCGGTGAACGCCTCGTCGAGCCACGGGTTGTTGTACTCGTCGTCACCGACGATGCCGTACCACCACTGGTGCCCGATCTCGTGGGTGAGAGCGGTGGTGCTGACGAGGTCGAGGACGAACCCGGGGTACTCCATCCCGCCGAACCAGAAGCTGTTGTCGATCACCGCGTCCAGTTCGCCGTACGGGTAGGCGCCGAACCGGGCCGCGTGGGCGTCCACGGCGGTCTTCGCGGTGGTGAGCATCGACTGGGAGTCGGCTGAGCTGATGCCCGACACGGAGTAGATGTTGATCGGGGTGCCGGCGGCGGAGGTACCGGAGATCTTGGTGAAGGGGCCGGCGGCCCAGGCGAACTCGCGGACCTTCGACGCGGTCGCCGTGGTGATCGTGCGCCCGCTGGAGCCGGGGGTGTCGACCGAGGCGCCGGTGGCCGGTGCCAGCAAGGTGCTCGGGTGGTCCAGGGTCACCTTGAAGTCGGAGGCCAGGGCGTAGAACGACTCGCCGTTGTTGGTGTACGGGTCCAGGTGCCAGCCGGCCCCGTCCTTGACCGCGAGGACGGGCAGGGCGTTGCCGATCATGTTGAAGGCCCCGTCGTGACCGAACCGGTCGGCGCCGCTCGGCACGCTGATGCCCAGGTCGAAGCCGATCGTGGCGGTCTGTCCCTGTGTCAGGGGCGACGGCAGGTCGATCCTGAGGGCCGTGCAGGCGACCGAGAGGGCGCCCGCGGTGCCGCCGGTGACGTTGCTGACCGTGATCGGCATGGCGGAGCAGGTGCCGTGGTAGTTGTCCCACAGCCTCAGGTACACCTCGCTGAGCGGGGTGGAGGAGGCGTTGGTGAAGGTCGCGCTCTCATGGCCGGTCCAGACGGTGCCACCGGCGTTGCTGCTCAGGCTGACGGTGTACGAGGGCGACGCCGGGGTACGGGTGGAGTCCGCGGGCGGGGTGGTATCACCGGAGGTATTGAGGGCGACGTCGTCGACGACGAAGCTCGTCTTGAGACTGGAGTCCTCCGTGCCGGTGAAGGCGACCGTCACGCTCTGGCCCGCGAACGCCGAGACGTCGAAGGACTTCTGCGCGTAGCCGGTGTTCTTGTCGAGGTTCGAGTACGTCGCCAGCGTTGTCGTGCCGACCTTCGCCGTGAGCTTGTCGTACTTGGTGGACGAGGTCGTCTCGGCGGTGTCGATGTGCAGCCAGAAGGTGAGGGTGGCGGTGCTGCATCCGGAGGGGATCGTGACGCTTTGGGAGAGCGTGTCGGTGTGCGTGGTGCCGACGCCGTTCAGCCAGGCGAAGTACGTGCCGCCGTGGGGGGCCTGGCCGGCGCGATTGGTGATCACGCTGGTCGACGACTGGCTCCAGGGCGAAGTGCCGCTCTCGAAGCTCCCGTTGGTCACTGCCTGGGCCGGTGTGCAGGCTGCGGCGGCCGGGCGAACCGTGGGGGGCGCGGCGGTCGCCGAGGTGGCGGGGAGCGAAGCGGCGGCCAGCACGGCGACGGCGAACGCGGTCGCGGTGAGGGCCTTGTGGGGGGAGGGTCTCACACGGAACTCCTTTGAGGGGGCCGGGATTCGGCCTGCTCGGTGGCCTCCCGGCCGGCTTGGGTGTGCCGGGGGAGGCCGCGGGGTGTGCGCAGAGCTGATGGATCGCTGAGAGGTGACGTGCGCCGTCCGTCCCCGGGTCGGGACGACGGCTGCGGGAAGCTTGGCAGATGTGACCAGGGCATGCCATCAGGCACGGGTAAAGTGTTGGTGCGCCCCGGCGGTTCCCGGCCGCGGCTCCACCGCGCCACAGGTCAGCGGCGGGGCGCCGACCCTCTGCGGTGCGTTCCGGGCAGGCGAAACGTCACGGCCGGCGCGAGGCCGGCCGTGACGGGTGAGCGCGGCGGCCGGGGCCGCCGCGCTCATGGAGATCTTCGGTGGTGCGGGTCCTCAGGACGGCGGCGTCGCCGCGGTCTCCGAGGCCGGAGCTGCCTCGTCCGGGTCGTGCTGCAGGCCGTGCCGCAGACCGAACACGGCGACGATCGCGGCCACCGCCATGATCCCGGACATGGAGTAGAGGACCGTACGGGTGGAGTAGGCGAAGTCCAGGCGGATGAAGGCCGGGATGGTCCCGGTGCCCGGGCCCTGGGACTGCGCGTACTTCCCGGCGAGCGCCACCGCCTGATCGTGCGGCGTGCCCTGGGCGACGAGGGAGGAGGTGATCCGTGAGCGGAACTGGGACACCTGGGTCGTGCCGAGGATGGCCAGGCCCAGGCTGGCGGCGTAGTTCCGCACGGTCTGGGTGATACCGGTCGCCTCCCCGTACGACAGGCGGGAGGCGCGGTTCACCGCGTCCGTACTGGCCGGGCCGAGCATGAACCCCATGCCGGCGCCGGACACCACCACGCACCACACCTGCGAACCGAAGTCCAGGTCGACGACCTTGCCGGCCCACCAGTAGAACCCGACGGCGGCCAGCACACACCCCAGGACCACCGGGCGCTTCGCGCCGGCCCGGTCGAGCATCCGTCCGCCGATCTGCGCGGCGACCGCGAAGCCGAGGAAGAAGTAGAGCAGGAACAGACCCGCCTGCTTCGAGGTCTCTCCCAGGGAGATCTGGGCGTACTCGCTGGCGAAGAAGAACACGGGGACGAACACCAGCATCGAGATGCCCAGCACGAGGTTCTGCACCAGGAACGGGCGGATACGGAAGATCCGCACCTGCATCAGCGGCGATTCGGTCACCCGCTCCACCAGGACGAAGACCACCAGCAGCAGGGCCCCGCCCACGATGCACAGCCAGATGCCCGGGTTGCCCCAGCCCCAGATCGGCGCCTGCTGGAAGCCGAACACGCTCAGCGCCACACCGCTCGCGATGAGCGCCAGCCCGCGGTAGTCCATGGGCGCCGGACGGTGCTCGGTCTGCGGGCGGGAGAGCAGGATCAGCCAGAGGGCGATCAGCGCCACCGGAATGTTGACCCAGAAGATCGCCCGCCAGGTCCACTCGGTCAGGTAACCGCCCAGGATCGGCCCGATGGCGGTCAGACCGCCGGCGATGCCGAAGAACAACGCGAGCGCGCGCCCGCGTTCACGCAGCGGGAACGTCTGTACGACGATCGCGAGCGCGGCGGGGAACATGATCGCGCCACCCGCGCCCTGCAGGGCCCGGAAGGCGACGATCCACGCCTGGGCGGCTCCACCCTTGGGAGTGAGCCCGCACATGGCCGACGCGCCGGCGAAGACGATCACGCCGATCAGCACCATCTTGCGATGGCCCACGGTGTCCGCCAGCCGGCCGCCGAAGGCGAACAGCGCCGCCAGGGAGAGCAGGTAGGCGTTGACGGCCCACTGCACTCCAGTGCTGCTCAGCCCCAGTTCGCTCTGGATCTCGGGCACCGCGATGGACACGATCGTCTGGTCGATGAACGTCATCGCCACGGCGAAAATCATCGCGGTGAGAACGAGGTTCTTGCTTCTGCCGCCGCTCGCGGCACCGGAGACAACCATGATCACTCCTCGGCTCGAGTACCCATTGTGTGGTTTCCTCCCGAGTCGTGCCTGGGGAGAGCTCCGGTCGCCCGGGGGAGTGTCTTCACATAGGCGTCGTCCGCCCGGAGGGCGGGGCAGACCCCGTCGGCCAGACGGGGATGTGAAGACACGACCTAGGGCGCCGGGCGGGTGGCGCACCGATGCCATCGCGCTGTACGGGCGGCTCGGTTTCACCGTTACCGGATCCCGGGACGGGCGGGATGATCTGATGTGCCTGCGGCGTCTCCTGCGAGAGGCAGGGCCGCGCCGCTCATGAGACCGCCGGCGATCACCTTCCGGAGCCCCCGATGCATGTCACGCTACGAGAAGTTCACGACAGCGACCTGACGGTCTTCTTCGCCCACACGAGCGATCCCGAGGGGGTGCGGATGGCGGCGTTCACGGCCGAGGACCCGGCGGACCGCGCCGGCTTCGACGCCCACTGGACGCGGATCCGCGACGATCCCGCGAACATCACGCGCACCGTCGTCGGCGAGGACGGGGACGTCATCGGTCATGCGGCCGTGTACGGCCCTCCCGGGGAACGCGAGGTCACCTACTGGATCGGGCGTGAGTACTGGGGCCGCGGAGCGGCTACCGCCGCGTTGCGGGAGCTGCTCGGCGAGGTGGCGACCCGTCCGCTCCACGCCCGCGCGGCCGCGGACAACGCCGGCTCCATCCGGGTCCTCGAGAAGTGCGGATTCGTGGTGACGGGCGGGGAGCGGGGTTTCGCGAACGCGCGCGGCGAGGAGATCGACGAGGTGGTCCTCCGGCTGCCCGCCTGAGGCCGGGACCCCTGCGTGCACCGGGCACCCACCCTCTTCTTGCATGACCATGCGCGATTGTGCATAATCTTCCTATGTCTAAGGTCCTCACCTCCCTCCCCGCCGGCGAGCGCGTCGGCATCGCCTTCTCGGGCGGCCTCGATACCTCGGTAGCGGTCGCGTGGATGCGCGACAGGGGCGCCGTCCCCTGCACCTACACCGCCGACATCGGCCAGTACGACGAGCCCGACATCGCTTCGGTGCCCGGTCGTGCGAAGACCTACGGCGCCGAGCTCGCGCGTCTGGTCGACTGCCGTGCCGCGCTGGTCGAGGAGGGCCTGGCCGCGCTGACCTGCGGGGCGTTTCACATCCGCTCGGGCGGGCGTGCCTACTTCAACACCACCCCGCTCGGCCGCGCGGTCACCGGCACGCTCCTGGTCCGGGCGATGCTCGACGACAACGTGCAGATCTGGGGCGACGGCTCGACCTTCAAGGGCAACGACATCGAGCGGTTCTACCGCTACGGCCTGCTCGCCAACCCGCACTTGCGGATCTACAAGCCCTGGCTGGACGCGGACTTCGTGACCGAGCTCGGCGGCCGCAAGGAGATGTCGGAGTGGCTGGTCGCGCATGACCTGCCCTACCGCGACAGCACGGAGAAGGCATACTCCACCGACGCCAACATCTGGGGCGCCACCCACGAGGCCAAGACCCTCGAGCACCTGGACACCGGCGTGGAGACCGTCGAGCCGATCATGGGCGTGCGGTTCTGGGACCCCTCCGTCGAGATCGTCACCGAGGACGTGACGATCGGCTTCGACCAGGGCCGCCCGGTGACCATCAACGGCAAGGAGTACAGCTCCCCCGTCGACCTGGTCATGGAGGCGAACGCCATCGGCGGCCGGCACGGCCTGGGCATGTCCGACCAGATCGAGAACCGCATCATCGAGGCGAAGAGCCGCGGCATCTACGAGGCGCCCGGCATGGCCCTGCTGCACGCGGCGTACGAGCGCCTCGTCAACGCCATCCACAACGAGGACACCGTCGCCCAGTACCACAACGAGGGACGGCGCCTCGGCCGGCTGATGTACGAAGGCCGTTGGCTGGACCCGCAGGCGCTGATGGTCCGCGAATCGCTGCAGCGCTGGGTCGGCGCGGCCGTCACCGGCGAGGTGACGCTGCGGCTGCGGCGCGGTGAGGACTACTCGATCCTCAACACCGCAGGCCCGGCGTTCAGTTACCACCCGGACAAGCTGTCCATGGAGCGCACCGAGGACTCGGCGTTCGGCCCGGTGGACCGGATCGGCCAGCTCACCATGCGCAACCTCGACATCGCCGACTCGCGCGCCAAGCTGGAGCAGTACGCCGCGCTGGGCCTGATCGGCACCGCGAACCCCGCCATCGGCGCCGCCCAGGCGGCCGCGACCGGGCTGATCGGCAGCATGCCGGAGGGCGGCGCCGAGGCGATCGCCTCCCGCGGCGACGTCTCCGACGACGACCAGATGCTGGACCGCGCCGCGATGGAGTTCGGCACGGACTAGCCGGTCCCGCCGGGCGCGGACCCGGCACATCGAAGGAGAGCGGTACCGAACGGGCCGGTCGGGCGCCAGGAGCGCCGGACCGGCCCGTTCGGTTGTGACGCCCCTGTTGCCTGCTCTGCGCGGCCGGGGCCCCCGGGCCGGCCGCCGGCGCTTGTGCCGCAACCGCGACCACCGGTCTGAAGCGACCCGCGGAAGCGGGATCAGCCGGACAGCAGATCGTCCAGTTCGGCCCCGTAGAGCAGGGCGGGGTCGAAGCCCATGCCGGTGAAGTGGCCGGCGAGTTCGAGGGACAGGACGCCGTGCAGCCGGGTCCAGAACGTCAGGGCGCGGTGGAGGGCGGCGGCGGGGGCGGGGTGACCGTCGGCCCACTGCCGGTGGTCTTCGAGATGGGTGTCGAACGCGGTCGCGGAGCCGCCCGGGGGCAGCGCGTCGCAGGCGTCGAGCAGGGTCGCCATCGTCGCGGACGCGATCGCGGTGACGTCGTCGGGCGCGTGGTAGCCGGGCACGGGTGTGCCGTAGACGAGGAAGTACCGCTGGGGGTCGTCCACGGCCCACGTGCGCAGTGCGTGCGCCAGGGTGGCGACGTCGGGGCCGGTCGTGGAGGCCGCGCGGAGGGTGTCGGCGAGGCTGCGGTACGCGTCCCTGATGAGCTCGGTGATCAGCTCGTCGCGGCCGGCGAAGTAGCGGTAGAGCGCCGGCCCGCTCATGCCGATCCGCTTGGCGATCGCGTTGAGGGAGAGCGCGGTCGCGCCGGACGCGGCGATCTGGTCCCATGCGTGCTTCTTGATGTCCGCACGCACCTGGGCGCGGTAGCGCTCGCGCGGGGTCGTCGTCGTACCCGTTTCCGTCATGCCTGCCACCGTCCGCACTGTCTGGGTTACACGTTCACCATTTAGTTAGAACCTATCACGCAAGCTCTTGACGCTCGCGGTTGTTTTGCGTTACAACTTCTAACGAACGCGAATGCACATAACGGTGAAGCAGCGCAGTGGAGGTCGTCATGAACGCCGAAGGACTCGTCGAAGTGGTTCTGCCGGGCAAGGTGGAGCCGGAGGGCCTGCAGATCCGGCACGGAGCCGTTCCCTCCGTGGGTCCCGGCCAGCTGCTGGTCCGGATGGAGGCCACCGGGGTCTCCTTCGCCGAGCAGCAGATGCGCCGCGGCCGCTACTACGACCAGCCCGCGTTCCCCTTCGTGCCCGGTTACGACCTGGTCGGCACCGTCCTGGAGACCGGCGAGGGTGTCGAACCGGGCCTGGCCGGCACTCGGGTGGCCGCCCTGGTCAAGGTCGGCGGCTGGGCCAGCCACGTACTCATCGACGCGGCCGACGCCGTACCGGTGCCCGACGGGATTGACGCGGCGCAGGCCGAGACGGTCGTGGTCAACGGCATCACCGCCTGGCAGATGCTGCACCGCACGGCGCGCGTCCGCTCCGGCCAGACCATCGTGGTCCACGGCGCCAACGGCGGCGTCGGCTCGGTCCTGGTCCAACTCGCCCACGCCGCGGGCGTGAAGGTGATCGGCACCGCCTCCGCGCGCCACCACGACGCCCTGCGCGAGCGCGGCGTCGCCCCCGTCGACTACCGCACCCAGGACGTGGCCGCGCGGATCCGCGAACTCGCGCCCGCCGGAGTGGACGCCGTCTTCGACCACGTCGGCGGCCGCAGCGCGGTCGACTCGTGGAGCCTTCTCGCGCCCGGCGGCACGCTCGTCTGCTACGGCAGCGCCTCCACCCGTGACGACGAGGGGTCCAAGCAGTTGCCCGTGCTGAAGCTGCTCGGCCGGGTATGGCTGTGGAACGCGCTGCCCAACCGCCGCCGCGCCTACTTCTTCAACGTGTGGGCGGGGCGGGCCCTGGCCAAGAACCGGTTCCGGACGCGGCTGCGCGCCGACCTGACCCAGGTCTTCGGCGCTCTCCAGCGGGGCGACATCACGCCTCAGATCGCCGCCCGACTGCCGCTCGCCCAGGTCGCCGAAGCGATGCGCCTGGCCGAATCCGGAACGGTCGCCGGAAAGATCGTCCTGCACCCGTAGGCCGTGACGCAGGTCACCTTCGCTCCTGTCACATCTCGTCGAGCTGATCCGTCAGAGAGGTGTAACCAGCACGGCAGCAACGGCAATAGGAGTGCATCATGGAAGCTCGCTCGAACCTCTACGGCAATCCGCTGGCGGCCAAGTTCTTCAAGTACATCAACTCGGCGGGCAAGGCGATCTCGGACTCGACGCTGCCGGCCGCGACGCAGGAGCTGGTGAAGATCCGCGCCAGTCAGATCAACGGCTGCGGTTTCTGCACCGACATGCACACCAAGGACGCCACGCACGCGGGTGAGACCCCGACGCGGCTCAACCTGGTCGCGGTCTGGAGGGAGGCCAAGGTGTTCACCGATGCCGAGCGCGCCGCTCTGGAACTGACGGAGCAGGGCACCCGCATCGCGGACGCGGCCGGAGGCGTGGCGGACGACGCCTGGGCGAATGCCGCCAAGCACTTCGACGAGGACCAGCTCTCGGCCCTCGTCTGCCTCATCGCCCTCATCAACGCCTACAACCGCGTGAACGTCCTCATCCAGCAGCCCGCCGGGGACTATCAGCCCGGCCAGTTCGGCTGATCGGACCGGCGCGGCCGGGGTCCTTCGCGGACCCCGGCCACGTCATGGTGGACGCGCACGATCGGCGGGTCCACCGCGGCGCCCCCGCGCTCACAGGCTGAGCGCGTCTTCCGCGTTGTTCATCCACGTGGTCACGGAGTTCTTGTCGGGTGAGACGTACAGGTCGGGGGTCGGGGCCTTGAGCGGCGTCTGTGCCAGATCCGACTCGGTGTCCATGGTCATGGCGATCGTGTTGACGGTCTTGCCCTTGCCGTCCTTGAGGCCGCCCATGAGCCCGGCGTAGGCCGACTTGCCTGGTTCGAGCCTGATCGCGTGTTCGATGCTCGGGGCCGCGCCCCGCTTCGCGGCCTGGCCGTCCAGAGCGCCGAACGTCACGCTGGGGTGGCCCAGTGCCGTGCACGCCTTGGTGCCCTTGTTGGTGACCTTCAGCAGGTAGCTGCTGGTCGTGGGCTCCGCCAGGGTCGCGGTGAACTTCACGTCGTAGGTGCTGCAAGGGAAGACGTCGTAGTCGGGGTCGGACGACGATCCGCCGCTGCCGCCGGACGAGCCCTTGCCGGGAGACGCGGCGGGCTTCGCCGGCTTGGACGGCGTCGCGGACGTGCTCGGGCCGGAGGGCTTCGCCGGGCTCGCGGTGGGCCCGTCGGTCCCGCCCCCCGCGTGGTCGTCGGCGGGCCCGCACGCGGTCAGGGCCAGTGCGGATACGGCGGCGAGGACGACGGCGGCTCTGCGGACGGTGCTCATGTGGTGTTCCCCCCGATGAGAAGCGCGCGAGCGCGCTTGGCTGAGAACAACCGTCCCGCAGAATCTTCACAGGTTGGTGACAGTGCGTCGCCGACTCGATCACGATCGTCAGGGGCGGTACGCGGCAGCCACCGACTTGGCCCCGATCAGGACGCGGTACCGCTCGCGGGCCGCGAAGTCGGCCAGGCTCCAGACGGCCGGGCGTCCCACTTCCGCGCACAGGTGCAGGACCGCGTCGTCATCGATCCAGACGCCGACGTGGGCGCCGTAGGGGTCTTCGCTCCTGTTGAACAGCAGCAGGTCGAGCGGCTCGGCGGTTTCGACGCGCACGGTGGCCGCCGTGTCCTCCCACAGGTCGCTGGAGCGCAGCGCCGGCGGAGTCAGGCCGAAGTGGCGGAGTACTCCGTACGCGAACAACTGGCAGTTGGCGCCCGCCGCGAGGTCGGGGCGGCGGGCCACGGCCGCCGACCCGGGGAAGCGGGAGCCCACGTAGGGAACGGTCCGAAGGTGCGGCGGACGCCGGGGGAGGAGCGGTCCGATGCTGCTCATCTCGGTCGGGTGGGCATGCGCGGGCGGGCTGCGTCACCGTTGGAAGCGCCGTGTCCGGCCCGGTCCCGGGAGCTCTCCGCCCCGGGGCCGCGGTGGCCTGGGCGAGGAGTCCCAGGGCGGCCTGGGAGGGCGAGCCGGGGGCGGCGGTGACCATGACCAGGGACTGTTCGGGATCGGACGCCCCGGTCAGGGTCTGCTGCCTGATCGTCAGGGAACCGACCAGCGGATGGCGCAGTTCGTACTCGGCACTGTCGCAGGCCCGCACCCGGTGGTCGGCCCACATGCTCGCGAACTCGCTGCTCCGGGTGGCCAGTTCGCCGATGAGTGAGGTGAGTCGGGCGTCCTGCAGATAGCGTCCCGCGACGAGCCGCAGGTTTCCGACCACGGCACGGGCCTTCGCGGGCCAGTCGACGTACAGCTCGCGGGTGTGGGCGTCCAGGAAGACCAGCCGCGCCATGTTCGGACGGTCGGCGGGGCGGTCGGGACCGGTCGGGTCCGTGTGCCCGGCCAGCAGCGCGTGCCCCAACGTGTTCCAGGCCAGCACGTCGCTGCGCCGCCCGGTCACCACGACGGGTACTTCGCCCAGGGCGCGCACCAGATCACGGACGGCCGGGGCGAGTCGCTCGGCCGGGGGGCGGCGGACCGTGCTGCGGTGGCGGCAGCACGTGCCGAGGTCGCGCAGGTGCAGCCGCTCCGTCTCCTCCAGGCGCAGCGCGCCGGCGATCGCGTCCAGCACCTCCACGGACGCGTGGCAGGAGGCCCCCTGCTCCAGGCGCGTGTAGTAGGAGGCGCTGACGCCCGCCAGAAGGGCCAGCTCCTCACGCCGCAGCCCGGGAACCCGTCGGCGGTCCCCGTAGGTCGGCAGTCCGACGTCCTGCGGGCGCAGCTGCGCCCGCCGCGCCTGCAGAAAGGTGCCGAGCTGTCCGTGTGCGTCCATGGCCACGAGTATGCGCGGCGACGGCGTCCGTTGCCTGCCCCCGCCAGGGATAGGCAGAGCCGGGGCTGGTTGCCCAGGACCGGCCGCGCCCACTGTGGGGACCGCACCGCGACACCGTCCACGACGCAGGGAAGAAACGTGTCAGAGAAGTTCGCAAGGAATGTACTGCTGGCCACCCTCACGGCGGCCTCCCTCACCGTCGGCTGGCCCGGCTCGGCAACGGCTGCCGCGCCACCGCTGTCCCACCCGCACATCACTCAGCATTTCGCCCTGGCCGGCGGTCAGATGCCGGAGAACATCGTCCGGGAACCCAACGGCAGTCTCGACCTGTCCTTCTCCGCCGCTCGTCAGATAGCCCAGGTCACCCGTGGTGGAGCGATCCGTGTGCTGGCCACCCTGCCCGCACCGGCCGACGGCGGCGTGCACACGCCGGCCCTCGGGTTCCCCCTGGTCACCGGCCTGGTGAGGGCCGACGACGGCACGTTGTACTTCCTGTATGCCACGGGTACCAGCGACCTCACAGGCGTCTGGCGGCTCGCCCCGGGGGGAACCCCGGAGCGGATCGCCGCGCTGCCGGCCGACGGTCTGCCCAACGGGCTGGCCCTGGACGGACGCCGGCTCTACGTCACCGATTCGGTCCGCGGAGTCATCTGGCGCGTACCGGTCGGCGGCGGCGCCGCGACGGTGTGGGCGAGCGGCGACGAGCTGGCGTCGAACGGGTTCATCGGCGCCAACGGCCTGAAGGTGCACAACGGTGCCGTCTGGGCGTCCAACCTGGACAAGGGCACCGTCGTCCGGTTCCCGCTGCGGCGGAACGGCGCCGCGGGTCCTGCCGAGATCGTGGCCGACCAGCTGCCGGGCATCGACGACTTCGCGTTCACCGGGCACGGCGACCGGATTCTGGCGGCCCTCAACCCGACGAACGAGGTCGCCCTCGTGGAGCCCGACGGTACCCACACCATCGTGCTCAGCGCTCGGGACGGCCTGCAGAACCCCACGGCCCTCGCCGTGCACGGGGACACCGTGTACGTGACCTCGGCGGCCTATCTCACCCAGCAGGACCCCAACCTGCTCACCGCGCGCATCCGGCCGCACTGCTGACGGACCAGCACCACCGGGGCCCGGCGATCGCCGGGCCCCGCCACCCGCCCCACCCCTCAGGGAGAGCCTGTGAGCAGCACCGTTCCGGACCAGGACACCTTCGAGCACCTCGACCCCGCGGACTTCCGCTTCAGCCGGAAGGCGTGGCTCGCCGCCCAGCCCTCGGAGGTCTACGGCCTGGTGAGCGACGTGGGGATGATCAGCACCTGGAGTTCGAACGTGAGTGACATCCGCTATGACGACGGCGCCGGTCCCCGGGCCGGCGCCTGGTTCGGCGGGCGGAACCGGCGGGGCGATCGGGAGTGGGCCAGCCGTTCGCAGGTCGTGCAGGCCGAGCCCGGTGACACGTTCGCCTTCGTCGTGGACGGGCTCGTCAGGTGGCGCTGGACCTTCAGCCCGCTCGGCACGGGCACCGTGGCGGAGCAGTCCTGGCAGTTGCTGGGTCTGGATCCGGTGCTGGGCACCACGCGCGCGGAGTTGGACGCGCTGCTCGCGCACATGGCGGACAGCGTGGAGAGCACGCTGGTCTCCCTGAGCCGCTGGGTCGCCGAGAACGGCGCCGGGCGCTAGACCCCGCCGGGGTGGTGCGTCGAGGCCGTTCACTCCCCGCTCAGGGCGCGGCGCAGGCCCAACTGGCCGATGAGGATGCCCCCGTCGACGGGGAGGGTCACGCCGGTGATCCAGGCGGCGTCGGAGGACGCCAGGAACGCCACCGCGGCCGCGATGTCGTCGGGCAGACCGACTCTGCCGAGCGGGTAGAGCGCGGACACGGCCCGCAGGTCGACCTCGCGCCCCGCCCAGGCATCGGTGTGGACGGTACCGGGGGCGACCAGGTTCACGCGGACGCCGCGGGCGGCCGCGTGGCCGGCGAGAGTGCGGGTGAGGCTGGCCAGGCCTGCCTTGGCCGCGCTGTAGGCGTGGTTGCCGAAGTCCTGCTCGCCGTTGACCGAGCCGATGCTGACGATCGCCCCTCGCCGGTCGGGGGCGGCCGCGAGGTGGGGGAGGGCCGCGCGGGCGCAGCGGTAGGCGCCGGTGAGGGTGATGTCGAGGTCCCGCTGCCAGACCTCGTCCGTCCCGTCCTCGAAGAGCGGGGTGTCCGGATGGCAGGCGTAGGCGTTGTTGACGAGTACGTCCAGGGTGCCGAAGCACTCCACCGCGTAGGCGACGGCGGCCTCGACCGCGGTGCGGTCGGCCACGTCGCAGGGCAGGGCCTCGGCCGTGCCCCCGGACTTCCGGATGCCGGCCGCCACTGTCTCGGCGGGGTCCCCGTCCAGGTCGGTGATCAGGACCTGTGCGCCTTCGCCGGCCAGCCGGCGGGCGGTGGCCGCGCCGATGCCGCGGCCCGCGCCGGTGATCAGTACGCCGTATCCCTCGAAGCGTCTCATGGGCGGCTGATTACCCGTCCGGCGCGGGGATCGAACTGCGGCGGAGGTGCGGAAGCCGAACGACCCCGGGCGCGCGGGGTGGCCCGCCGACGGACAGCTTTCCCTGCGTGCCTGCTCGGCAACGCTTTGTATCCGGTCTTTCCGCGCACGTTTGAACTCTTGACATGGCCAATTCTGCTCGATTTACTTCCGGGCAACGCCGGAACGGAGTATTCGGCGCCAGAGGTACGCCTAGCCGGTAGTCGGCCCACGAGCCGAGAGCCCGGACAAAGTCGCCAGGATCGCTGTCAGCGTCCGAGGCGGGGACGTACCCTCCCATCATCTGGAGCCCGATGATGCGCATCACCAGCCTTCCTTCTCGTTGGTACCTCGCCGCGCTCACAGCCGCGGCCGCCGCGATGATCACTCCACTGCTGGCGGCTCCCGAAGCCATCGGCGCGCCCGCCGCGGTGTCCCTGCCGCCGACCCACGCGGGATTCGACTACCAGATCGGCCAGGCCTACACCCCGCCGGCCGGGGTACGGGTCGTCACCCGTGACCACGAGGCGTCCCCGGCGGCCGGGCTGTACAACATCTGCTACGTCAACGCCTTTCAGGTCCAGCCCGGCGCGGAAGGCCAGTGGGACGCCGACCTGCTGCTGCGGGACAGCGGCGGCAAGGTCGTCTACGACGACGGCTGGGGCGAGGCGCTGCTCGACCTGAGGACCGCCGACAAGCGGCAGCGGGTCGCCGCGAAGGTCGGCGGCTGGATCGACGGCTGTGCGAACAAGGGCTTCCAGGGCGTCGAGCCCGACAACTACGACAGCTACACCCGCTCCAAGGGGCTGCTGAGCGCCGGCGCGGCCAAGTCCTACATCACCCTGCTGGCCGCGCGCTCCCACGCGCGGGGGCTGGCGATCGCGCAGAAGAACACCTCCGAACTGGCGGGCGCCCGCACCCAGACCGGACTGGACTTCGCCGTCGCCGAGGAGTGCGGCGCCTACTCCGAGTGCGGCGACTACACGGCCTCCTTCGGCAGCAACGTGATCGTCATCGAGTACACGAAGAAGGGCCTGAGCAAGGCCTGCGCCGGCTGGGGCGGTCAGTTGAGCATCGTGCGCCGCGACGTGAACGTCTCACCCGCCGGCAGCAGCGGATACGTCCGCCAGACCTGCTGACCCACGGCTGAGCACGGCATGCGGCCCGTCACGGACGGGCCGCGTGCCGCTGCCGCCGCCCGGTCGGACAGCCGACCCCTCAACCGGCCCTCCGGCTGCCCCGCCCCCCCCCCCGCTCGCCCCCAGGCG
>NZ_JAPVLU010000015.1:21842-50178 GCF_027158205.1 Streptomyces sp. H39-S7
GTCCTGCGGCGCGGCAGCGGTGCGGCGTTCGGCGCCGCGGCCGCGGCGCTGGTGCCCGGATGCGGCGCCGGGTCCGGCGACGGCGTCGGACCCGACGGGCGCGTCACGATCGAGCTGTGGCACGGGCAGACGGACACCGGCCGGGCGGCGATCGAAGGGCTGGTGAAGGAGTTCAGCCGCGTCCATCCGGGCATCCGCGTCGATGTCGGCGGCGGTGTTTTGGCCGATGTGATGCTGCAGAAGGTGACCGCGGCGCTGGCTTCCGGGTCGTACCCGGACGTGGCCTACATCTTCGGGTCCGATCTCGCCGGCATCGCCCGCAGCCCCCAGGTGGTGGATCTGACCGACACCGTCCGCTCCGGCCCCGTCCCCTGGACCGACTACTGGACGCCGGCCCGCGAGGCGGTCACGGTCAACCGGCGCGTGCGCGCGGCTCCCGCACTGCTGGACGCGCTCGCGGTGGTGTGCAACAAGAAGCTCTTCCACGACGCGGCAGTGCCGCTTCCCGAAGCGGGCTGGACCTGGCAGGAGTTCCAGGAGACCGCCAAGCGGCTGACCGACCCCGCCCGCGGCGTCTTCGGCACCGGATGGCCCGGGGTGGGCGACGAGGACACCGTGTGGCGCCTGTGGCCGATGGTGTGGGACCTCGGCGGCGAGGTCATCGCCGAGGACGGGCGCGGCATCGGGTTCGCCGACGCCGGGGTGCGCGCCCTGGAGACGGTGCGGGCACTCGCCCGCGACCGGAGCGTGTACATCGACCCCAAACCCGGCAGCGAGCAGATGTACCAGGTCTTCGCGTCGGGCCGGATGGCCATGGTCGCCACCGGCCCGTGGCAACTGCCCGACATCGCCCAGGCGGAGATCGACTACCACGTCGTCCCGCTGCCCAGCTACAGCCGCCGGCCGATGACCATCTCCGGGCCCGACACCTGGACGGTCTTCGACAACGGCTCCGCCCGGGTACGGGCCGCGCGCACCTTCGTGAGCTGGCTCATGCAGCCGCGCCAGGACGTGCGCTGGGACATCCAGGCCGGCAGCCTGCCGTTGAGCCGGAGCACCCAGAGCCTGCCCGAGTGGAAGGCGCAGGCCGCCGGGACCGCGGGTCTGCCGGTGTTCACCCACGCCCTGGAGTCCGCGCGGGTCAGGCCCGCCCACCCCGCCTATCCGCAGATCTCCGAGGCACTGGGAGAAGCCGTCGTGGCCGTGCTGCTCGGCAGGAGCAGTCCCGCCACCGCCCTGCGCCGATGCGCGGACCAGGCCAACGCCGCCCTGCTCATCCCGCGTTGAGGAGCCCCGTATGTCCCGTCTACCCGCCCCCCTCACGCTCTCCGACGCCGTTCGTACACCGCGCCCGCGACGCCGCGGGCGCCTGGGCGAGTCCGCGACGGCCTGGGCGTTCATCTCCCCGTCGGTCCTGGTCATCCTCGGACTGAGCGTCGTTCCCGTCGTCTGGTCGCTGCTGCTGTCCTTCCAGGCCGACGACCTGGTCACCCCCAGCCGCTGGGTCGGCCTGGACAACTACCGGGCGCTCCGGCACGATCCGCACTTCAGCCAGGCGGTGCGCAACACCGTTCTGTACACCGCTCTGTACGTCCCGCTGAGCATCGGTCTGGGGCTGGCCCTGGCGCTGGTCCTGAACCGGCGGATCCGGCTCGTCGGCCTGTACCGCACCTTGATCTTCGTACCGTTCGTCATCTCGGCCACGGCCCAGGGCGTGCTGTTCTCCTTCATCCTCGACCCGCAGTTCGGCGCGGCCAACTCCGCCCTGCACGCGCTGGGCATCTCCTCCCAGGGGTTCCTCACCGACCCCGGCCAGGCCCTGCTCGTGCTCGTCGCGATCTCGCTGTGGAGCGGCACCGGGTTCTGTGTGGTGGTCTATCTCGCCGCCCTCCAGGACGTCCCGCCTTCCCTGCTCGAAGCGGCCCGGCTGGACGGCGCCGGCCGTCGGCACCTGCTGCGCCACGTCGTCCTGCCCACACTCACGCCGGTCAACGTCTTCCTGCTGCTGTGGCAGACCATCAACGCCCTGCAGGTCTTCGACCTGGTGTACGTGACGACCAAGGGCGGACCGCTCGGCTCCACCACCGTGATCGTCTACTTCATCTGGGAGCAGGCCTTCAAGAACTTCACCGCCGGCTACGGGGCGGCGGCCGCCTACGTCCTGGCCCTGGCCCTGTTCCTGGCCACCGCGGCACTGCACGTGATCCGCCGCCGGGGGCCCGCCCGCCTGCAAGGAGCCCCCCGATGACCGCGACCTCCGCCCTCCCCGCCACCACCGGGCACCCGCACGAGCCGGCCCCGCGGCCCGCACGACGCCCGCGGACGTGGCTGCCGTTCAGCGCCTGGCACCTGCTGCTCGCCCCACTGGCCGCGCTCTTCGCGATCCCGCTGATCTGGCTGCTGCTCAGCTCCGTGATGAGCAACGCGGAGATCAACCGGTTCCCGCCGGCCCTGTGGCCGTCCCACGTCGACCTCGGGGGGTACCGCTATGTGCTGGGCAACGCCATGTTCCCCCGCTGGTTCGCCAACTCGCTCATCGTCTCGTCGGTCGCGGTCCTGTCCAACCTGCTGTTCGGGTCGCTCGGCGGTTACGCGTTCGCCCGCATGCGGTTCGCCGGCTCGCGCGTCCTGCTGTCGCTGATGCTGGCGACGATGGCGATCCCGTTCCAGCTGACCATGATCCCCACCTTCCTGGTCATGAAGCGGCTGGGGCTCATCGACACCCTGGGGGCCCTGATCGTCCCGTCCCTGGTCACCCCGTTCGCGGTGTTCCTGCTGCGGCAGTTCTTCCTGTCCCTGCCCCGGGAACTGGAGGAGGCAGCCTGGATCGACGGCTGCTCGCGGCTGAAGGTGCTGTTCCTGATCGTCCTGCCGCTGTCCCGTCCCGCGCTGAGCACGGTGGCCGTCCTGACGTTCCTGTCCACCTGGAACGACCTGTCCTGGCCGCTGATCGCCATCAACCACGACACCCACTACACCCTGCAGTTGGGCCTGACGACCTTCCAGGGCCAGCACCACACCCAGTGGGCCGCGGTCATGGCGGGCAACGTCATCACCGTACTGCCGGTCCTGCTGGCCTTCCTCTGCGCGCAGCGGTCCTTCATCACCTCCATCACGTCCAGCGGTCTGAAGGGCTGACCGGACCCGGCCCACGCGAACACCCGTCACCACCCGTAATGGAGAGAACCCCGCATGACCACTGTGAAAATCGCGTTCATCGGCGCCGGCAGCGTCGTCTTCACCCAGGGGTTGCTGGCGGACCTCTTCGCCTTTCCCGAGCTCAAGGACGCGCACGTCGCGCTGCACGACATCGACGCCGAGCGGCTGTCCACCGCCCACGGCGCCGCCCGTCACATCGCCGGGGAACGCGGGGCGGCCCCGCGGATCACCGCGCACGCCGACCGGCGTGCGGCCCTCGACGGCGCCCACTTCGTTATCAACATCGTCCAGGTCGGCATGCGCGAGTCGACCCGCACCGACTTCGCCGTCCCGGCCTCCTACGGTGTGCGCCAGACCATCGGCGACACCCTCGGTGTCGGCGGCATCTTCCGCGCGCTGCGCACCTTCCCGCTGCTCCGATCGCTGGGCCGGGACATGAAGGAGCTCTGCCCCGACGCCTGGCTGCTGAACTACACCAACCCCATGGCCATGAACGTCCAGTACCTCACCGAGGCCACCGGCCTGACCCGTGTCGTGGGCCTGTGCCACTCGGTGTACTGGACCATGCGCGACCTGTCGGACCTGCTGCGCGTGCCGCACGAGGAGGTCTCCTACCGCGCCGCGGGAGTCAACCACCAGGCCTGGGTGCTGCGTTTCGAACACAACGGCACCGACCTGTACCCCCGGCTGGACGCCCTGATCGCCGACGACGCACAACTGCGCCGCCGGGTCCGCGTGGACATGTACCGGCGGCTGGGCTACTACCCGACCGAGACCAGCGAGCACTCCGCCGAGTACGTGCCGTGGTACCTGCACCACGATGAGGAGATCGAACGGCTGCGGCTGCCGGTCGGCGCGTACCTGGAGATCGTCGACGAGAACGCCGCCGAGTACGAGAAGACCCGCGCCGCACTGGCCGCCGGAGCGCCGCTGTCCGTCGAGGGGAGCATGGAGTACGCCCCGCAGATCATCCACAGCATCACCACCGGCACCCCTCGCACCGTCTACGGCAATGTGCCCAACCACGGCCTGATCGACAACCTGCCCTCCGGCGGAACCGTCGAAGTCCCCTGCCTCGTCGATGCGTTGGGCGTTCAGCCCACCCGTGTCGGCCTGCTGCCGCCCCAGTGCGCCGCGCTCAACCGCACCTACCTGAGTATGAATGACCTCGTCGTCCGGGCCGCACTGCACGACGAGCCGCGACACATCCGGCACGCCGCCATGATGGACCCGGCCACCGCCGCGGCCCTGCCCGTCGAACGCATCTGGGACCTGTGCGACGACATGGTGCGCGCCCACGCCGACCTGCTGCAACCCTCCTTGCGCGCTGTTCTCGGCCACTGACGGCCGGCCGCGGAGGCGCGTTCCCGACGTGCGGGAGGGGCGGGTGGTGCGCGCGGTGTCCGAGAGGTGGCGTACCGTTACTGCTCGAACAGGCGAACCCAACGGCCGCTGCGACCTGAGCGTGCCCGCCGACAGGGGCTGACCACTCCTGCCCACGGCACTCGCGAGGAGGAGCGGCCATGTGGTGGCAGCGTCGCGATCCCATGGCGCCGGGCGCGCTACGCCGGGAGTGCCGCCGCATCCTGCGCGAGATGCCGGTGCCGGAACCCTTCACGGTGGCCGCGTTCATCAAGAACATCGAGGCCGAGCGGGGTCGTGAGATCCGCCTGGTCGAGTTGCCCGCCGATGTTCCGGGCCAGACGGGCGCCTGCGGCCTGTGGGTGAAGCACCGTCAGCGCCCCCTGGACCTGATCCTGCACGTCCAGGGGGCGACGAAGTTCCACCGCAAGAAGATCATCTTCCATGAGCTGTGCCATCTGTGGTGCGAGGACGGCTCCGGCGCGGAGCGGGAGCAGCTCGCGCTGCTCTTCCCCGGCATGCCCCCGGAAATGATCGACAGGCTGCTGGCCACCGGCCAGGTCCTGGCACGCAGCGGCTATGCCACGCACGCCGAGGCCCGGGCCGAAACACTGGCCGACCTCCTGCACCACGAGACCCGCCACGCCCGGATCACCGGTGACGTGACGCTTCGCAATCTCGACGAAAGCCTGTCGCGGCCCATCGCGGGTCCGCGCCGCAAGAAGGTGCCTCCCCATGACTGACGTCATCGCTTACGCCATCATCGCTCTGCTGCTCTTCCAGGCGGTGTGGCGGATACCGGCCGCGCTGCGCGGGCAGTCCCGGGAACGGTCGTTGTGGGGCGCCTTCGCGGCGCTCGGCGTCGCGTGGCTGCTCCGCACCGACCTGGGCCGGGCCGTCATCGACGACCTGGGCACCGTCGACCTCGCGACGCTGCTCAAGCACGTCATCACCATCGCCGGCATCTGCGTGCTGCTGCGCTACGTCACCGCCGTCGACGGCGACATCGCCGCGTCCGACGCCGCCGCCCTGCGCAGGGTGCGCGTCACCGCGGCCGTGCACCGCGTCGCGACCCGGGCGTCCGTGGCCACCGTGCTCGTCATGGCCGCGGTGTTCTTCCTCGTCCTGGACCGCACGCACACCGAGAGCCCGTACTTCATGGCCCGCCACGCCGGCGAGGTGGGACTGGCCCTCTACATGGGCCTGTTCTACCTCTACACCGCGGCGGCGGCCGCCGTCTGCGCCTACCAGTGGGGCGACTCCGCCCGCCGGGCGCGGCGCTGGACGCTGCGGATCGGCCTGACGATGATGGCCGTCGCGATGGCACTGGCCGTGCTGTACGCCGTGGTGCGCACCGCCTACTGCGCGCTCATCACGGTCCACACGGTCTCCGCGCACTTCATCACCGTGCAGGAGAACGTGACCGACGCGATGCTGTACCTGGTGTTCCTGCTCTGGGCCGTGGGCACGATCGCGCCGGCCACCCAGGCCCTCGTCAACCGCCGGAAGGCGAAGCGCGCGCTGCGCGCCCTGTACCCGCTGTGGCGCGAACTGGCCCTGGCCGTCCCCGCGGTCATCCTCCGCGCGCCCAGCGCGCTGCTGCCCGGCCACCGCTTCTCCGCGCGCCTGAACCGGGGACGGGACCTCATGAAGCTCTCGCCGCCGCCCTACCTGCGGCTGGAGCGCTACATCACCGAGATCAGCGACGTGCAGCGCACCTTGAGCCACTACGCGACACCGGGCCTGTACGCGCGGGCCACGGCGCTCGCCGACCGTCAGGGCCACACCGAGGACGAGGCCCGGGCCGTCGCCGACGCGTACTGGATCAGGAGCACGCTGGTCGCCATGGCCGCCGGTGCGACGGCCCACAGCGCGCCCGTCGATGTGCCGCCCGCCGACGACGACTTCGACGTGCAGGTGGAACGGTTCGTGCGGACCCGGGCGGCCTACAGCCGCACCGACCCGGAAACCGCCCGCGCCCTGCTGCGGAGCGACGTGACCGTGTAGCGGACCCCGGCCGTTCAGCGAATCCCCGACCCTCAGAGAAAGCGTGAGCAGCACCGACATGACCGACAACAACGCCCGTCCCACCGTCTCCGCGGGCCTGCTGTGCTTCGACGAACACGGACACGCCCTGTTCGTGAACCCGACCTACAAGCCGTTCTGGAACCTGCCCGGCGGTCATGTCGAGCGGGGCGAGACCCCCGCGGTCGCCGCGGTGCGGGAGGGCCGGGAGGAACTCGGCATCGACGTGGAGCTCGGACCCCTGCTCGCCACTGCCTGGATCACGGTCCCCGGCCGCGGCGAGCAGGTGCTGTACGTCTTCGACGGCGGCGAACTCAGCGCCGAACAGCAGGCGTCGATCACGGTGCAGGAGAGCGAACTCAGCGAGCACGCCTTCTTCCCCACCGACGACATCGACCCGGCGTTCGCCCGCCACGCGTCAGTCCAGATCGGTGTCGGTACCCACGCCCGGCAGTTTGCCGTCCTCGATGTCGTCCAGCAGGTCGTTGAGGAAGGACACCAGCCGGGTGTTCAAGGCACCCCCGCCGCCGCGCGTGGCCATGTTGCCGACTTCGCCACGGCGGAAGGAGGCGATCAGCTCCAGGTTCGCGGCCAGCTCGCGCACGGCTTCGTCGTCGGGTCGGAAGAACTGCGGCGGAGCGTGGTAGGCCGCCGCGAGGCCGGTCAGGATCTGCGGCGACGCGTCCGTGCGGGCGCCGGTGCGCAGGTCGTGCACGGCGCTCTCGGAGACGACCGCGCCGCCGGTCTGGGCGTTGATGGTCTGCGCGATCTCCGCGTCGGTGGGCGGCGTCTGCCCGCCCTGATACGTGTGCTCGACCATGAAAGCGATCTTCTCGCACAGGGTGCGCGGGTCGCGGCGGCGTTCGTCCGGCGGCGTGCGGGGGAGTGGGGTGTCGTTGCCGAAGGACCGTTCCTGTGCCGCCAGCAGTTCCCGGACCCCCACCCCGTACGCGTCTGCCAGAGCGTCGGCGTACGCCGCCTGGAGGCGGCGTACGCCCCGTTCGGCGTTGGCGACGGGCCCGGCGCTCTTCGTCCCCAGGATGTCCTTGGTCTGGTACTGGGAGTAGCCGGCGTCGCACCGCAGGTCGGCGAGATCGGGCAGCCCCGCACGGGGGAACAGGACGTCCAGGTCCGCTCCGAGGGCGGCCGCCAGGGCGGGCAGCCTGTCCCCGTCGGGGCAGGACTGCTCGGTCTCCCAGCTCGCAACGGTCGGGTCGGCGATACCCAGGGCCTTCGCGACCTGGCTCTGGGTCAGGTCGGCAGCGCGGCGCACCGCGCGGACGCGGCGGCCGTCGAAGTGACGAGAAGGCATTCAGCTGCTCTCCGACTGCTGGGCTGTCGTACTGGGAAAACCTTAACCACTTGATCCGTTCGCTGAAACAAGATAACTTCGATTCGACGAACTAAGGGGTCGGAAGCGACTGCCGTACCCCTCGGCCCCGCCAATGCGGCACCGCGTCCACGGCACGGCACGGCACACAAAAGCTACCCACCTGGTGACGTACGGGGGTCGTCACCAGGTGGGTGCCGCATGCCCCGCCCGAGCGGGCGGTCACGCCGTGACCGCCTCTTCCGGCCAGGCCCGCAGGGCGAGCTCCGCGACCGCCTCCAGCTCCTCCCGGCTCGCTCCGTCCCGGGCCTGCTGGGACATCCCCTGCACGACGACCGCCGTGTAGTGCGCGAGCGCCCCGGCATCGGCGTCGGACGGCAGCACCCCCGCGTCGATGTCGGTCTGGATCCGGCGCCGGATCGCCCGCACGTTCTCGTTGCGCCGCTCCCGCAGCGACTCCACGACTTCGGCCGAGGTGCAGTTCGCCGCGGCGCTGATCACCAGGCAGCCTCGCGGATGGCCGGGGTCGGTGTACTCGCCGGCGGCCTCGCGCAGCAGCCGCGCGATGCCGCGGCGGGCGGTCGGCTCCTCGGCCAGCGCCCGTCCGGCGAAGTCGCCGTGGGTGGCGCCGTACGCCGTGACGACCTCCTCGAAGAGGGCGCGTTTGTCGCCGAAGGCGGCGTAGAGGCTCGGGGCCCCGATGCCCATCCCGCGGGTCAGGTCCGCGATCGACGTCGCTTCGTACCCCTGCGCCCAGAAGGCGAGCGTGGCCTGCTGGAGCGCTGCCTCCCGGTCGAAGGACCGCGGCCTGCCCCGCTGTTTCGTCGTCATCCCGCAATTCTATAGCGCTCGCTAGAGAACGTGCTAGCGTTCTTTCTGTAACGACCGATACGGAAAGAAGGGGGCGCGGCCATGGGCTCGCTCATGGGAAAGACGGCACTGGTCACCGGCGGCAGCAGGGGCATCGGGCGGGGGATCGCCGAGCGACTGGGCCGGGACGGGGCCGTCGTCGGCGTGCACTACGGCAGCAACCGGGCGGCGGCCGAGGAGACCGTGGCCGCCATCGAAGCGGCGGGCGGCACCGCCTTCGCGCTGGGGGTGGAACTGGGCGTGCCGGGCGACGCGGCGGCCCTCTGGGCGGCATTCGACCAGCACACGGACGGCCTGGACATCCTCGTCAACAACGCGGGCGTCGGCACCTCGAAGCCGTTCGCGGAGATCGGGGAGACGGAGTACGACCGGCTGTTCGCCGTCAACGCGAAGGCCCCGTTCTTCCTCACCCAGTTGGGGCTCGACCGGCTCCGCGACGGCGGGCGCGTCATCAACATCTCGACGGGCCTCACCCACGCCGCGGTGATGCCGGAACTGATCGCCTATTCCATGACCAAGGGCGCGCTGGACGTGTTCACCAGGAACCTGTCCAAACTGCTGGGCGCCCGCGGCATCACCGTCAACACGGTGGCGCCGGGGATCGTGGACACCGACGTCAACGCCGACTGGCTGCGGGCGAGCGACGAGGCCTGGGCGGGCGCGGCCGCCATGTCGGCCCTCGGCCGGGTCGGCACCCCGGCCGACATCGCCGACGTCGTCGCCTTCCTGGCCTCGGAGGACGGCCGCTGGGTCACCGGGCAGTGGCTCGACGCGACGGGCGGCTCGCTGGCCTGATGCCAGGCCAGGCGGTTCTAACCTGTGCCGCGGATCAGCGACATCAGCAGCTCGTGGGTTTCGGCGTCGGCGGCCACGACGAGTCCGCGGCCGGTCCGCCCGAGCGGTGCGCCGTCGATCCCGGTGACGGCACAGCCGGCGGCCCGGCACAGGGCGATGCCCGCGGCGAAGTGCACGCTCCCTGACAGGTCACCGCCGTCGGTGACATACGCGGCACGCTTGCCGGCGGCCACCCAGGCCAGCGCCAGGGTCGTGGACACCACCCGTGGCCGGAACCGCTCGACGAACCCGGTACGGGCCAGCAGGTTCACGGCCCGGAAGCCGGGCGCGCTCGGGAACGGCGGATCGAGGTTGACATCCACCAACCGCGTTGCGGACGTGGGCCTCAACGGCTCGTCGGCTCCGTTGTGCCGCACCCAGGCGCTCTCCCCGTCGGTGAAGAAGACCTCGCCGCTGAACGGATCGGCCACCGCCGCCGGCCCGTCGCGCAAGGCCACGTTGACGGCCACCAGCATGGTGCCGACGGCGTAGTTCAACGTGCCGCACAGGGGATCCACCAGCCACTGGCGCGCAGCCTCGGCGGCACCCTGCTGCCCGCCCTCCTCGCCGAGCACCGCGTCATCGGGCCGGGCGGAACGGATGACGTCGAGGATCGCCTTCTCGGCCTCGATGTCGGCGGCGGTGGCGAAGTCCCCGGCGCCCTTGTCGACGCGGGCGAGCCGCCGGCCGTACATGCCGCGCACCACGTCCGCACCGGCACCGGCCGCGGCTGTCGCCACTGCGGCGTCGTCCGGATCCCCGGATGAGTTGATCACGCGGTGCAGAATACCGGCGCCCTCGTGAGTGAGGCACGGCCTGCGGGGCGTTCGGGTGCGACCCGGTTCAGGTACGTCGCTGGTGGGTGCCCGGGGTGTGCCCGAAGGAGCGGCGGAAGACGTCGATGAAGGCTGGCTTCTGCTGCGCACCCTCGCCGAGCCCGGGATGCTTGAAGCGGCACCTCGGCAGCGGGCCCCCGCCGGACCCGGGGGCGGGTGCCCGCGCTGCTCGGCCTACTTGGATTCGACGCGTCCGAGCGGAGCTGCCCCGGCGGTCAGTGCGTCACACGCCGTCTGCCAGGCGGAGTCGCCCGGGTAGAACTGCGTGCGGAGGTAGGCCCAGGTGAGCCGCTGGACCGCGGAGACCCGTCCGGGGTTCTCGTCCGTGGTCTCGGCGACGTCGTATCCCGAGACGCCGCCCAGCCCGTGCTCCGCGCCGAACAGGGTGAGCAGGGATTTGGGGCCGGGGGCGAGGACGTAGGGGTCGGTGTGCCACTCCGGGCCCCGGACGGTCAGGTGCGCCGAGGCGTCCTGGTCGCCGGCGACCACGAGCGTGGGCGTCGTCATCTCGGAGAAGTCCGTGGTCAGGAAGAAGGGGAAGTTCTCGGCAGTCGACTTGCTCAGAGCGTCGCCGCCTCTGCCGGGCGCGGCCAGCAGTACCCCCGCCGTGATGCGGGGCTCGGCCAGGTTCACCACCGTTCCGTCATCCGGATCGGTGAGCCGGGCGCCCAGCAGCAGGCTCGCGGTGTGCCCGCCCATCGAGTGCCCGGCCACGGCGACCCTGTGGTGGTCCAGCCGGCCGCGGAGAGCCGGGACGGCGGCCTCGATCGCGTCGAGCCGGTCGAGGACGCGCGTCATGTCCTCGGCGCGCGAGCGCCAGTGCAAGGGCGCCCCGGGGGTCTCGGGGTCCAGGCTCAGCGTCCTGGAGCTCAGATGGGTGGGCTGGATCACGGCGAAGCCGTGCGCCGCCCAGAAGTTGACGAGCGGGGCGTAGCCGTTCAGTGAGGAGAGATGGTTGGAGTAGCCCTGGCCGTGCGAAAGGAGGATGACCGGCAGGTCGTCCCCGGTCATGGGGGCGGAGACGCGTATCTGCAGGTCAACGGCTCGGTCGGGGGTCGGTAGCACTACCGGGCCGACCGACAGGACGGGGGTGGACGAGCCGGCGGGGTCAGTGGGGCGGGTCGGTTCACTCATGAGGCGTATCCCTTCGATGGCCACTGCCACGGATCCCGCCGGGTCGGCGGGGGCAAGGCGGTCGGGAGCGTCCGGCTTCGGCTAGAATCAAAGCGGAGCGTCGTTCCGATTAATATACGGAGCGCTGTTCCGTTTTGTCAACGACGGACGGACGGAAGGAGAGCGTGGTGCCCACGGCAAGCCCCTCCGGGGAGGTGCCGGCCCGCAGCAAGCGCGCCGACGCGCAGCGCAACCGCCAGACGCTGCTCGACGCCGCCGCCGCGGTGTTCGTCACCTCCGGCGTCGACGCGCCCATCCGCGAGATCGCCGCCAGGGCGGGCGTCGGGATGGGCACGATCTACCGCCACTTCCCGACGCGGGCGGACCTGGTGGTCGCCGTCTACCGCCGCCAGGTCGAGGCGTGCGCCGAGGCCGGGCCGAGCCTGCTGGCCGCCGCCGACTCCCCGTTCGCGGCGCTCCGCCAATGGGTCGACCTCTTCGTCGACTTCCTGGTCACGAAGCACGGACTCGCCAACGCGCTGCAGTCGGACAGCAGCGGCTTCGAGGCACTCCACACGTACTTCCTCGACCGCCTGGTGCCCGTCTGCACGCAACTGCTCGACGCCGCGGCCGGCGCCGGCGAGATCGGACCCGGTACGCACGCCTACGAACTGATGCGCGGCATCGGCAACCTCTGCATCGGACGGGACAGCGACCCTCGCTACGACCCCCGCCGACTGGTCGAGCTGCTCCTTCGGGGACTTCGGACACCGCCGTCGTCCTGACCGCTGAGCCGTCCCGAATGGCGCGGACAGGATATGTCGGCTGTTATAGGACTCACTGTGCGTCGCGTGTGACGCACAGTGTCGGCCGAAGGCGCCTCGCCTCGATGGCTCCGCAAAGGAAACCGTGTCATGGCAACAGATCTCAGCTCACCCCGGAACGAACGCGAATGCATAGGTCAGGGCGAGGAAGACCGACTCACTCTCCTTCGCGCGGTGGCAACCACGCGATCCGTGGACGAAGTCGTCGCCCTCGTGAACCTGCTCAACGAGAGCGGTGGGTTCCCGCCCCTGGGCGACGAGGCCCTGCACCTGGCTGCCGTGTCCCGGCCGCTGCCCGACGTCCTCCGCCTGGTCGCCCTGCTGAACGAGCCCCCGCACAAGCCCGGCGACGCCGAGAAGGCGCTGCGGGCGGCGGCGATGGGCCGCCCCATCGAGGAGGTGGCGGAGCTGCTCACCATCTTCGCCACCGACCACGGCGAAGTGCGGCCGCCGGAAACCGTCGCCTTCGTGAACGAGCCGGTGGCCGATCCCCGCGGTGCCTTCAATGCCCCGGTCGCCCCCCGCCTTCCTGCCGCGGGCGCCCTGGCCGCCCTGAACACCGCGCGGTTCACGAAGAGCCGGGGCGCCTCAGGTGCCCTCGCCCCGAACGCCGCCGTACGGCGACCCTCGGCGGCGTCGGCGACGCGGTCCGTCCTGCGCTGGCCCGCCGCCGTGGCACTGCTGGTGATCGGCGCGGTCCACCTGCCGTCCGACATCGCCGGCCTGCGCGCCGGCGACGTGGCAGCGGGCCTGTCCCTGGGCATCGCCCTGCTCTGCCTGATCCTGGCGGGTCTGCTGGCCATGCGGGACACGGTGTGGATCTGGGCGGCCAGCGCGGCAGCGGCCGTCGTCACCGTGACGGCGCACTCCTTCGCCGCGGCCTTCAGCTCCGTCCCCCTGCTCCGGGACAGCTGGGGCGGTGCCATCGCCGGCGCGACCATCCTCACGGTGCTCTGCGCGATCGTCGCGGCTCTCCTGGCGGCGACGGCGCTGGTCCTCAGGCAGTGGCCGCGCACGGTCGCCCGCGCATCCTGACCGCGTTCGTCACCAGGTGTCCGCGACGGGCGGCAGGGCTTCACGGCCCTGCCGCCCGTCGGCGTGCCCGGAGCTGCCATGAACCCCGATCGCACCGCCCGGAACCGGCCATGCCCTCTGGCTAGGATGGCAGCATGAGCAGATCCCGCGCCGTGACCTGGGCGGTCGAGGAGAGCGCCGGGTACGAGACCGCGTGGATCGAGGTCGACGGCAGCACGCTGCGGGCGCGCGGCCGGGTATGCGGCACGGTGCCCGAGCCCTACTGGATCGCCTATGAACTGCACACCGCCGAAGGCTTCGTGACCCGACGGCTGCAAGCCACCGCCGACACCGCGAGCGGGACGGCCGAGTTGGACCTGCGCCGGGAGCCGGACGGCCGGTGGACGGTGAACGGAGCGCCCGCACCCGAACTGGACGGCGCTCTCGACTGCGACCTCGGACTCTCGCCCCTGACCAACACGATGCCCGTGCTGCGCCATGCCCTGCAGCGCCTGCCGGGAGAGCGGGACTTCCTGATGGCCTGGATCCAGGTCCCCGGCCTCGTGGTCCGGCCCAACCGGCAGACGTACACACACCTCGGTGCGCAGCGCGTGCGCTACGCCTCGGGCACGTACCGGGCGGACCTCACCCTGGATGCCGACGGTCTCGTCGTCACGTACCCGGGCCTGGCTCAGCGCATGTGACACGCCCTCGCACGGTGAGACCTCTCCACGCGGGGTTCTTCTTCGCCGGCGCGCAGTCCGCCCCCTGCCACGTCACCGTGCATGCTCCCGGACCCCAACGGCCCGACGCGGATGCGCGGCGGCCCGTGTGCCCGCAGAGTGATGAGGCAGCCGGTCCGCAGTCAGCGGGTCTCGTATCGGAGGTCACGATGGGCGTCCATACGCCGATCCAGGGACGGCCCCTCGCGGCGTGCGGTGCCGCGGCAGGTGGACTCGGCGCGGTCCTGTCGGCGCGAACGCGTGAGCCGGGAACACTCGAGCCGGGAGAGGTACAACGTGCCCAAGGCAGCGAAAGTCGTGTACAAGCCGGTCGGCCTGGTCGTGGGGATGGTGGGCGGCACCCTGGCCGGGCTGGTCTTCCGGAAGATCTGGGACCGTGTCGGTCCCGGTCAGGACGCCCCGGAGCCCCTTGAGCAGGATCACGGCTGGGGAGAGGTGCTCGCCGCCGCGGCCATCCAGGGCCTGATCTTCGCGGTGGTCCGGGCGGCCGTTCAGCGCGGCGGAGCCGCCGGCTGGCGCCGGGTCACCGGTACCTGGCCCGGTGACTGAGCGGACATCCCGACGGATGTCGCGGCCCGGACCGGGGTCACGGGCCCGGGTCGCCGTACTCGGATCGGCGCCCCGGGCCCCTGACGGAGCGGTCAGCCGTTGTGGCTGGCCCAGCCGCCCTTGCCGTTGTCGGTGTCGTGCTGGCCGTCGATGTTCTGGCAGGTGTTGCCGAACGCCGGGTTCAGCAGGCCGATGACGTCGACGGTGTTGCCGCACACGTTGACCGGCACGTGGACCGGCACCTGCAGGAGGTTGCCGGACAGGACGCCGGGGGAGCCGACGGCCGCACCGTGGGCATCGGCATCCGCGGTGGCGATACCGGCACCGGCGGCCAGGACGGCGCCGGCCGCGGCGGTGATGGCGGCTGCCTGGGCAATACGGGACATCGAAGTCTCCTTGAAGGTTGGTTGCGCCGCAGGGCGCACGGCGTCGACCCCACAACGGTGCTGCTCCGCGGCAGGTCACGGGTGTTCCACCGAATGGACGCCTCGCGCGACGGAACGTGGCCGGACGCTGGGGCGCAGGACATGGTCCGGCCCGGTGTCCGGGCGCCACGAGGGGCCCGGACACCGGTGCGCGGTTCGGGCCCCTCGGGTTACTGCCGGGCGGAGATCAGTTGTTGTCGACGCCGTTGCCCGAGAGCACCGGGATCTGGTCCAGGATGTGCGACAGCGGCTCGTCGCCCTTGATCTGGGACGAGTTCTCGGTGCACTGCTGGTTCTGCGGGGAGGACAGGACGTTGATGTCCTGAACCGTGATCGGGATGAGGCCGATGAGGGAGCCGACGTTCGCCTTGACGGGCAGGCCGATGCACGGCTTGTTGAGCGTTCCCTGGACGAGGCCGACCTGCGGGCTCAGCGTGCCGTCGGTGTGGGTGTTGCCGTAGTTCGACTCGGCACCGTTTCCGTTCGTCGTGGAGGCTCCACCGTCGTTCCCGATGGCCATGGCCGGGGAGACGAACGCGGCGGACACGCCGATGACGGAGACGGCCACCGCGGCGGTGCCGAGAAACTTCTTGAACATGAGGATCCTTTGAGGCGATACGGACAACACGAGGAACATGCTGCTCAACTACCGACCACGGGACAAGTTCTGACGTTTCACCCGAACGGCTGCTCCGCCCCCACGTGTGGACGGGCGGCCGGCACGCTTCGAGAGGCGGGTGCGGCGCCGGTGCCGTCGGTCGCGGAGGCCGGAGCAGATGGCACCGCGGTTCGCGGTGCGGGTATGATGCTGCGTTGCCGGAGACCTCGGCTAGGAGGAATGACGTGTCCTCAGCGGACTCAACCAGCCCTGTCACGTCCGGGGGCGGACACTCGTGCGTGGTCTACGGCGACGAACGGGAATGGGCCGAGACCGTGACCCGTTTCGTCCGCGAGGGTCTGGAGTGCGGACAGCGCGTCGTGTACGTCACGGACGTCCACCCGCCGCAGGCCGTCGATCAGGTACTGCGCGAGCGGGGCGTGGATGTGGAGGCCGCCGCCCGCCGCGGCCGGCTCCTCATCCAGGAGGCCACCGACTCCTATCTGCGGCAGCTGCCCTTCGATCCGGACGTGGTCCTGGCGGGCATGCGGGCAGCGTGCGAGGAAGCACTGGGCCAGGGGTTCCCGGGCGTGCGGATCGCGAGCGAGATGGCCTGGTGCGCGCGCGAGATCCCGGGGGCCGAGAGGGTCCTGGAGTACGAGCTGCGCCTGGACCGGGAGGTCTGCGCGGCTCTTCCCCTGACCGGCCTGTGCCTGTTCGACCGCGTTTCCGCCGCCGGTGCCGAGCTGGCCGTCGCCGCCCACTCCCCGCGCCCGCCCGGCGTTCCCGCTTCCCACTCCCACCCCGTCGCGGAGTTGCCGCTGGCGGTCAGCGTGTCACCGGACGGCCCCGGGGTGAGGCTGCACGGGCACGCGGACCTGGACACCCGGTCCGCCCTCGCGGTGGTCCTGCGGAATGTCGCCAGGATGCCCGGCCCTGTCGTCCATGTTGATCTGGCGGCTATGGACTTCCTGGACGTCGACGCCCTCGCTCAACTGGTGTCCACGACCGTGTCCCTCCGGGAGACAGGCCGCCGCCTGGTGCTGCAGAGCCCGCCGGCATCCCTGGTGCGCGCGGCCGCGATGTTCCCCGCCGAGTGCGATGTCCTGGAGATTGCCGCATGACGACCACCGTGACCACGCCGCCGGCCTCCGACTCGTTCGTCCACCCCGCCCTCTTCTACAGCACCCAGGACGAGTACCTGCGCGAGGTGGGCGGCTTCGTGCGCGCCGCGGTCGAGGCCGGCGAACCGGCCTTCGTCGCTGTCCCCGGAGACAAGCTCGGGCCGCTGCGCGATGCGCTGGGGGATGCCGCCGCGGCGGTGGACTTCGCGGACATGACGGTCCTGGGACGCAATCCCGGCCGGATCCTGTCCGCCCTGCAGGGCTTCGCCGACCGGAGCGCCGGTCGGGCGGCGCGCATCGTGGGCGAGCCGATCTGGCCCGCCCGCACGTCGGCCGAGATGCTGGAGGCCACCCGCCACGAGGCTTTGATCAACACGGCCTTCGCCCGCCGCACCGCCACGATCCTGTGCCCCTACTTCGTTCCGGGCCTGCCGGAACAGGTGATCGCCGATGCCCGGCGCACGCATCCCACGCTCATCGTGGACGGCCAGGACCACCTCAGCGACGCCTATGCCGATGCCGCGGTGGTGTGCGGCGACTGCGACCAGCCCCTGCCGCTGCCGCCCGACGACGCGCTGACCGTGCTCTACACCACCGGTGGGCTCGCCGACGTGCGCGACCGCGTGATCGGGTGGGCGACGCGCACCGCCCTGACCCCGGGCCGAGCCGGCGACCTGGTACTCGCAGTGAGCGAGGCGACCACCAACTCCCTGCGGCACGGCGGCGGCAGCGGGACGCTGCGGTTGTGGAAGACCTCGGACGGCACGGTCATAGCGGAGATCTCCGACGCCGGGCACCTGCGTGATCCGCTCTCCGGACGCAGCCGTCCCGCCCTGTCCTCCGCCAACGGCGGCCGCGGTCTGTGGATGATCCACCAGCTGAGTGACCTCGTCGAGATCCGCGCGACCTCCACCGGCCTGACGCTGCGGCTCCACCTCACTGCCTGAGACGGGCCGACACGACACAACTGCGACCGCGCGGCGGATCGGCCGTTTCGGTGGGAGTGGTGGGGCGAATCGAGGGTAGCGGTGCGGTGTCGTCGATATTTGGAGGTCCGCTGTGCCCGCTGAGCCTGCCGCACTGGCTGTCACCGTCACCGCTCATGGTCCCGAGCGTGCGGTGGTGTCGATTCGAGGGGAACTCGACTACGACGCCGCCGCGGAGCTGCAGCGACAGCTCTCCGATCAGATGGCGCTCGGGTACCGGCACCTGATGCTGGACCTCTCCCAGATGCCGTTCATGGACTCCTCCGGGCTGCGGGTCGTGCTCGAGCTGATCAGGGACATCGGCCAGGCCGGCGGACGCGTCCTGCTGGTCGCACCCGCGCCGGCGGTGCGCAGGCTCTTGGAACTGACCGGTGTGAGTTTGATGAACCCGCTCTACGACACGATCGAGGACGCGCTGCGGACCTATACCGAAGCGCCCGCGCAGTAGTTCCGCCCGGACCGCTCCGCGTCACGTGCTGCCCCGCCCTGCTGCCGATCGGGGCGGGGTGCGCCACGCACGCGGTCCTCTACTTCCTCGCGCTGGGAACCGCGAGGGGGCTACGCGGCGCCGTTGATCTGGCGGCCTCCAGCTGAGTGCCGACCTCCTGCAGTCGGTTGCGCCCCATCGCCTTCCGCACCTCGGGGAACCACTCCTTCTCCTCCTCCTCGACGTGATGGCGTACGTTCTCGATGAGAACGGTCATCTTGGCGTCGAAGCGCTCGTCGGCGGAGTCGAGATGTGCGAGCTCGGAGAGTATCCACAGCACTACGTGGTGCTCCCGAATTCGGTGATCGGTTCTGCAGTGCGGAGCCCCCCGAATGGTCGGGGGGCCGGGTCAGGCGTGGGTGGGCCGCCGGTGGCTGCGGCGGGTCGACGGGGCGGAGGCTTCGCGGTCGCCGGAACGGTGCCGGGCGCCCTGCGGGGGATTGCTCCAGACCAGAATGAGAGCCAGAACCATCGGAGCAGTAAGCAGGACCAGGAGTCCCATCGCGCACCTCGCTTTCGTCGGTCAGTGACCTTGCGCCTGACCGCTTCGACGGGCGGCAAACACCGAGCCCTCGAATGGGTGGACGTGCGAGTGCGGGTCCGAAAGCCGCCGGTCACGGTTGGCCTCGCCGAAGCATGGGCGGGGTATTGCGGGAAAGCCGCAAGGTATGTCACCCCTCACACCGAAACCCGAGCACGAACCCGTGCATGAAGCCGAGAGCGATCGCTCAGCCCCGGACCGGGACGAAAGCGTGGGTCCGGACGAGCAGGTGGAGGAGGAGGCACCCGACCGCCCCACCGAGCTGCCGAAACGCTCCTGGTGGGCGGTGCTGCGGGGCACGGTCGAGGAATTCAGGGAGGACGAGCTGCCCGACCGGGCGGCGGCCCTGACCTACTACGGGATTCTCGCCCTCTTTCCGGCTCTGCTGGTCCTGGTATCCCTGCTGGGCATCGCGGGGGAGTCGACGACTCAGCGAATCCTGGACAACGTGCAGCAGCTCACCCCGGGCTCGGCCCGCGATGTGGTCACCGACGCGGTGAAGCAACTGCAGGGCAACAGCGGGGTCGGCTCGGTGCTGGCGATCGTGGGTCTGGCCCTCGCGGTGTGGTCGGCGTCCGGGTACATCGCCGCGTTCATCCGCGCGTCCAACGCCGTCTACGACGTGCCCGAGGGCCGCCCGGTGTGGAAGGTGCTGCCGCTGCGACTGGGTCTGACCGTGGTGCTGATGGTCCTCGCGTGTGCGAGTGCTCTGATCGTGGTCTTCACCGGCGGCCTGGCCCGTCAGGCCGGTGCCGCGCTGGGTATCGGTGACAGCGCGCTGACCGTGTGGTCGATCGCGAAGTGGCCGGTGCTGGTGGTGCTCGTGACGATCATGATCGCGCTGCTGTACTGGGCCGCGCCCAACGCCAAGGGCCGTGGGTTCACGTGGGTGACCCCGGGCAGCGTTCTCGCCCTGCTGATCTGGATGGTCGCCTCGGGCGGCTTCGCCTTCTACGTGGCCAACTTCGCCTCGTACAACAAGACCTACGGGACCCTCGCCGGCGTCATCGTCTTCCTGGTGTGGTTGTGGATCACCAACCTCGCCGTGCTGCTGGGGTTGGAGTTCGACGCCGAGATGGCCCGCCAGCGCGCGATCGCCGGAGGCTGCCCGCCGGACGAGGAGCCCTACGTCGAACCGCGCGACACCCGGGCGTGGACCGACGAGCAGCGCCGCCGTATGGAGTGATGCCGTCCGGTACCACGTCGCACGGACCGTGTGGACCGCGACGGCCAACCACATGCCTGCGGCTCGGCCATCTACTGATAGCAGTCATTGGTTATAGAGTTGCCTCGTGAACAGTGAAGATGAGGTTTTCGAGGCCGTGGGTGCACTGGCGGACCCGGTGCGTCGTGGGCTGTACCGGCACGTGGTGGCGACGCCGGGCGCGGTGGGGCGCGACGCGGCGGCCACGGCGGTCGGGGTCTCCCGCTCGCTCGCTGCCTTCCATCTGGACAAGCTCGTCGAGGCGGGTCTGCTGGCCGTCTCCTACCAGCGGCTGTCCGGGCGTACCGGCCCGGGCGCGGGACGGCCGGCGAAGCTCTACCTGCGGGCGCCCGGCGAGCGCGGGGTGTCGTTGCCGCCCCGCTCCTACGATGCCGCAGGCCGGCTGCTCGCGAAGGTCGTCGACGGTGCCGCGCTCGACCGGGAACTGCAGTCGGCCGCCCGGGCGGCCGGCGCCGCGGAGCACGCGGCGCCGAGCGCGGAGGTCGATCCGGTCGAGGCCCTGCGGTCGCGGGGGTACGAGCCCTACCGGGAGGGGGACAGGGTCCGGCTGAACAACTGCCCGTTCCACTCGCTGGCCGACGAGTTCCCGGCCCTCGTGTGCGGGATGAACCTCGCCTTCATCGAAGGCCTGCTTCCCGGCTGCGCCGGTGGCGGGGACTGGACGGCGACGATGGATCCGCCCCCGGAGGGGTGCTGTGTCACCCTCGTTTCTAAAACAAATGACTCTTGACTATAGAAGGTTGGTCCGGCCATGCTGACCCCATGACCAACTTTCAGCTGGCCCAGGTCAACATCGGGCGCATCGTCGGCCCGCTCGACGGACCCGAACTGGCCGACTTCGTCGCGCAGTTGCCCGAGATCAACGCCCTGGCCGACCACGCGGCCGGTTTCGTCTGGCGCATGGTGGACGACGAGGGACAGGACTCGACGGGCCTGCGGCCCGACGGGACGGACGACCTGCTCCTGATCAACTGCTCCGTGTGGGAGTCGGTCCAGGCGCTGCGGGACTTCACCTACCGCAGCGAGCACCTGAAGGTGCTCAGCCGGCGACGGGAGTGGTTCGTGAAGATGGCTGAGCACCATCAGGCGCTGTGGTGGGTACCCGCAGGCCATCGCCCGACGACCGCCGAGGCCATGGAGCGCATCGCGCTGCTGCGCGAACAGGGCGACGGCCCGCTCGCGTTCACCTTCCGCAAGCCCTTCCCCGCGCCGCTCCCGGCGGTTCCGGCGGCCTCGGCGGTCCTCTCGGCGGTCGCGTCCGCGCAGACGACCTCCTGACCCGGCACCGCGGGTGGCATGCTGGCTGGTGTGAAGATCGCCGCCGCTCAACTCCACTGCGTCCCGGGGGACGTCGTCGCCAATGCCCGACAGGTCGCCTCCCTCGCCGAGCAGGCGCGCGCACAGGACGCCGAGCTGGTCGTGTTCCCCGAGCTCGCGCTGACCGGCTACGAGCTCGAGGCCGTGCGGCGTGATCCCGGTCTGTGGCTGAGCGCGGACGATCCGCGGCTGGACGTGGTACGGGCGAGCGGGATCGCCACCGTCGTCAACTGCGCCGTGGCCACCAGCGGCCCCCGGCCCGCCGTCGGCACACTGGTCTTCGGCGCCGACGGCGAACTGGTCACCACCTATGGCAAGCAGCATCTGTACGAGCAGGAGCAGGACGTCTTCAGCGCGGGCGATCGGGACGGACGGTTCGAGCTCGGCGGACTCCGCTTCTCACTGGCCACCTGCTACGACAACCATTTCCCCGAACTGACCGCACGCGCGGCTGCCGATGACTGTCAGGTGCACCTGGCCAGCTCACTGTACGGAACGGGCAGCGGCGTCGAGGAACGGGCGGCCGTCTACCCGGGCATCGCCAGGGACGCACACCTGTACGTGGTGCTGGCCAACCACGTGGGCCGCGCGGGCGAGTGGACCGGCTGCGGTCGCGCCGCCCTGTGGGCCCCGGGCGGCGCCCTCGTCGCCGAGGGGGACGACCGCACGACCACGGTGGTCATCGGGGAGGTCTCGACCGAGGGGCTCAGCCGGGGATCGTCTCGATCCGGTCGCGGTTGACGAGGTGCCAGGGCAGGTGTGGCTGCTTCGGAGGAAGGGGGAACTCCCCGTCGTACGCCAGGCACGCCATCGCGAGCGGACCGAGCGCCACCCGCGCGCGCGGCGCTGCCGAGTCGCCCCAGAAGGCCCGGTGCTCGGCGACAGCCTCGGCCAGGGTTTCGGCGAAGGCCTCGTGGTTGCGTTGGATCAGGCGGTGGAAGAGGGCGACGGGCTGGTAGTCGATCCGGTTCACGAAGTCGCGCGGCGCGTGGGCCACCGTCTCGGGCTGGGACGCGTTGATCGTGGCGATGAGCTTGTCCACGACCTCGTCCATGGGGCGCCGGGACCAGTAGCTCCGCAGCGTGTCGATCCAGTGCAGGACGTACGGGTCGACGGTGCCGTCCCGCCCCAGCAGTTCCAGCGGCACCCGGCAGAGCAGGTCGGCCCGCTCCTGTTGGCGGCAGGAGACCGCGAGATAGAAGGCGTCGAGCCAGGCGCGGGCGTCCGCTGGCGGTGCGGCAGGCAGCGTCGGCAGCGGCCGCACCAGGTCCTCGCCCAGGTGGCATTCCTGCGCCTGCGCGCCGGTGAACAGCGCGGTGCCCAGCTGCACGGCGGTCGCCCAGGCGTCCCAGGTGTCGATCTGTGCCACGTCGGGGTCGTCGACGCAGCGGGCGTGGGCGAGCGCGAGAGCCGTGGCGAAGGCGTCCCCGAGCCCGGCCGGATCGTCCGCGAGGCCGGCTATCGCCTCGGCCGCTGTGCGGGCGAGCTCGGCCGGGGCGGGCGCCTTGGCGGCGGAGCTGGTGGCGAGGCGCCCGGCGCTGTCGAGGCGGACGAGGCCCTTCATCAGTCCGAGCAGTTCCGGCGGCGGCTGGAGGGAGAAGGTGCGGGTGTCGTGGTCGATGACCGTCAGCGATGTCAGGCCGCCGCGATGCCACCAGTAGACCCGTGGGGACAGGGCACCCGGCCCGTCCTCATGGGCGCCCAGCGCGTACGAGGCAAGGGCGTTGAGCGCCTCGGCCACCGACCCGTCGGCGATCGGGTGGTACGCCACCAGGTGCCGGGTCGGCACGACGACGAGGGCTCCGGTGTCCGGCAGCGGCTCGCCGGTGACCTGCCGGGCCAGCTCGGACAGGAAGAGCGCCTTGCTCGCGACGAACGGGGAGTCGCCGTACACCGAGTGCAGCAACGCCCCTTCGTCGAGCGGTACTTCGTCGTGCTGAGCGGGCACCTTCAGCAGGTTCTCGTACGCCGCCCTGCCCAGCTCCCCGATCTCGACACGCTCCACGTCGGTGTCGGTGAGGATCCGCACACTGGCGGGCGTGTCGAGCGCGTAGGCGAGGACGAGCCCCTCGGCCACCACCCGCGCGTACCGCAGGGAGGTGACGAGCTCCGGGGTGAGCGCATCGGTGGGCAGCAGCCGCGCGTGCACCCCGCGCAGCAGTTCCTCGGCGCTCTCGCCGCCCGGACTCGCCGCCCGCAAGGCGGCGAAGTGCGCCTCGACCAGGTCGGGCCAGCGGTCCTCCGGCGCCTGGGCGCACAGCTGCGCCAGGTTGTGCAGGGAATAGCCGTGGCTGCTCCGCACCTGCGGGGCGGCGAGCGCCCGCAGTCGTGCGGCCTGCTCGACGGTCAGCATCGGCAGGGCGGGGTCGGGGGATCCTGGTGCGGCAAGGATGTCGTCGTGGTTCACCCCAGTGACTTTACGAGTCGGGTACGACACCTGGTCGCCGGGGCCCGCGCGCAGGACGTTCCGGAACGGCCTGCTGCGCCATGTCGCCGCGGGGGATGGCCGGTTGGGAATGTCGGTGCACGTTGCCGCCGAACAGGGCGGTCCTCGTCCCGGGCAGGGACGGCTCTTCCTTCGTGAGCGTGCGGGTCACCGGCTGCGGGTGCGCGGGGCGTTGTACTGCTCGTCGGTGATGTGCTCCAGCCAGGTGGTATCGGGCCGGTCGTCGTCGGGTGCGGTGGCGTCCCACAGGGCGAGGTGCTGCATGAAGTTGTCCTCGGCGGCGCCGTGCCAGTGCGCTTCGCCGGGCGGGCAGGTGACCGTCTCGCCGGGGTGGGCCTCGTAGACGGTGCCGTCGCGGGTGCCGATCAGGGCGATGCCGGCGACCACGTGGAGGGTCTGGCCGACGGCGTGGTGGTGCCAGGCGCCGGCGCCGCCGTGGTCGATCATGCCGAACTTGGTGGCGAGGACGACCTGGTCGCGGCGGCCTTTGAGGGCTTGTCCGACGAGGGCTTCGTTGATGTAGGGGCCGTAGATTTCGGCGGTGTCGATGAGGGTGACGCCGAGGTCGAGGGCGCGGTGGATGGTGCGGACGGATTCCGCGTCGTCGCTTCCGGCACCGGTCAGGCCGTGGGACATGCCCATCGCGCCAAGACCGATCCGGGAGACCTCCAGGTCACCCAGCTTGATGTGCTTCATTAGTCGGCTCCCGCCATGGTGGGTGGGGGTGCTGGGGCAGGGTCTGGTGTTCAGTTGTCGAGGCGGCGCTTGCTGAGCCAGGCGACCATCTCGGGGTCGTGATGGTCGAAGAACAGCGTCGTGCCGGTCTCGAGGCCGGCGATCCGGGCCATCTGCTGGTCGGTGAGTACGAAGTCGAAGACGTCGAAGTTCTGCGCCATCCGGTCGGGGCTGACCGACTTCGGGATGGTGACGATGTCCCGCTGGACCAGCCAGCGGAGCACGACCTGGGCCGCGGACTTGTCGTGCGCCCTGCCGATCTCGCTCAGGACGGGGTGGGTGAACAGGTCGTTCCTGCCTTCGGCAAAGCCGCCCCAGGACTGGTGCTGGACCCCGTGCTCACGCATCAGCGCCTGATCGGCGGTGCGCTGGAAGAACGGGTGGGTCTCGATCTGGTTGACCGCCGGAGCGATCTCGTTGTTGAGGATCAGGTCCAGGAGCCGGTCGGGGTAGAAGTTCGCGACGCCGATCGCCTTGGCCAGGCCCTCCCGGTTGGCCGTCTCCATCGCGCGCCACTGCCCGTACACGTCGCCGTAGGGCTGGTGCATCAGGTACAGGTCGACGTGGTCCAGGCCCAGCCTGGCCAGGGACGTCTCCAGTGCGCGGCGGGTGTTGTCCTGGGCCGGGGCGTCCTGTACCCACAGCTTGGTGGTGACGAACAGGTCCTCGCGCGGGATCCCGCTGTTCTCGATGGCACGGCCGACAGCTTCTTCGTTGCCGTAGGCGGCCGCGGTGTCGAGGAGCCGGTAGCCGGCCGTGAGGGCGTCGGCGACAGCCTGCTCGGTCCGGTCCGGCGGGATCTGGTAGACGCCGTAGCCGAGGATCGGCATCTCGATGCCGTTGTTCAGGGTGACGGTCTGCATGGGGGTCTCCTTGTCGTTCGGGAGGATGGGAGCGGCCGGAGGGCGTGGACCCGTGGCCGTAGGTGTTACGGCAAGCTTCCGCCCGGGTCCTGGCAGGTGGTCACTCGCCGGCAGGGTGCCGTTGGACCGTTCGGAGGCGAGTTCCAGCTCCTCGGCTGCGGCGACCCTGTCCGGATCGGTGCCGTTCCGGTCCGTCATCATCGTTCCCTTCCGCTGTACGGAGCCGTGAGCCAGGGTGGTGCCCTGCCCTGTCGCAGTCCTCCACGTTCACCGTTGCCCGCCTCCATGAGGCCCGCCATCGGGAAGACACGACCCGCTCAGCTCGGCCCGGGAGGGCTGGGCGCTCGTTCTCGAACATGGAGCGACAGGTTCAACCGTGCCCCCTCGCGGCCGCCGCAGGCAGGCCGAGATGTGCCAGGGGGTAGCCGGCGGGGGTGTGACACGGCCCCCCTCGACGGGCATGCCGCACCCGAAGGTGGAGAGACACTGGCGGTATGGCATCCGAGCACAGCAGCGGCGACGAGCTGGCACGTTTCCTGCGCGCCCGCCGCACGCAGACCAGCCCCCAGTCCGCCGGCCTCACCCCCGGCCCGGGCGTCCGGCGCACCCCGGGCCTACGGCGTGAGGAGCTGGCCACGCTCGCCGGGGTCAGCATCGACTACTACACCCGCATGGAACGCGGCAAGGAGACCCGCCCGCGAGGTCTTCCCCGACTGGGACAAGCAGATCCGCCACTGCGTCTCCCGCCTACGGGCCCTGGCAGGCACCGACCCCGACGCCCCCGACCTCACCCAGCTCGTCGGCGAGCTGCTCCTGAAGAGCCCTGACTTCGCCGGACTGTGGGAGCGCTACGACGTCACCGGCCGCAAGATCACCACGGTGCCTTCACGGCCGCGATCGCCGACGGAAGGGTCACGACCTCCCCGGGCGGCGGGCCTCACCTCGCGGGCAGGCGGGCCCGGCGGTACCGCGCGGCGTATTCCCCGTGCTTGCGGGCAGGTCACCGGTGAGAACCAGGAAAGGGGCGCGCCGTGCGTACCGTGGGCGTCGAAGAAGAGCTTCTGCTGGTCGAACCGGGCACCGGAGAGCCACGAGCCGTGGCGGGAGCGGTGTTGGCCGCCCAGGCGGAGAGTGATGACGAGGCCCGTCTCGAAGCGGAATTGCAGCGCGAGCAGTTGGAGACCACGACGCGGCCGCAGGTGTCGATGAGTGACCTGGCGCGGGAGGTGCGCCGGTGGCGGGCGGCCGCGTCGGAGCGGGCGCGCGAAGCCGGGGCGGACGTCGCGGCGCTCGCCACGTCTCCGCTGCCCGTCGACCCCTCGGTGAGCGCGGGCAAGCGCTATCAACGCCTGGTCGAGAAGTTCGGACTGACCGCGCAGGAGCAGCTCACCTGCGGCTGCCACGTTCATGTGAGCGTCGAGTCGGACGACGAGGGGGTGGCCGTGCTGGACGGGATCCGGCCCTGGCTGTCCGTCCTCCTGGCACTGAGCGCGAACTCGCCGTACTGGCAGGGGCGTGACAGCGACTACAGCAGTTACCGAAGTCAGGTGTGGGGGCGGTGGCCGTCCGCGGGACCTGCGGAGGCGTTCGGCTCGGCGGAGGGCTACCGCACCCATGTGAGTTCGCTGCTGGCAACCGGGACGCTGCTGGACGAGGGGATGATCTACTTCGACGCGCGCCTCTCGCGCAACTACCCCACGGTCGAGGTCAGGGTCGCCGATGTCTGTCTGGATGCGGACGACACGGTGCTGCTGGCGGCGCTCGTGCGGGGACTGGTGGAGACGTCGGCCCGCGCCTGGCGCGCCGGCGAGCCCCCGTCGTCCGCGTCCGTGGGCCTGCTGCGGCTGGGGGCCTGGCAGGCGGCGCGGTCGGGGATCTCCGGCCGTCTCGTCCACCCGCTGACGTGGACGCCGGCGCCCGCCGAGGAAGTGATCGGCGCCCTGGTGGACCACGTCACGGATGCGCTGTCGGACGCCGACGATCTGACCCTGGTCAAGGAGTCGCTCAACCGGCTGCTGAGCCTCGGCGGCGGAGCCGGGATCCAGCGCGCCACCCACGCGCGCACCGGCGACCTGCGGGCGGTCGTCGACGACGCCATCGCCCGCACGGCGGCCTGAGCCCCGCACCTGCTCCTCCTCGCGCACAGCGGTGCGCACTCAGGTCGGAGACCGCAGGGGAGAGACCCGGCCGGCGGGGGGACGCCGACCGGGTCTCGGGAAGCTTCGGCAGGTCGGGGGAACCGGCCGAAGCGGTTCTGGGGCGACGAGGAACCGGCCCTTCGCGGTGGAACTCAGCGGGAGGCTTCGGCGCTCCTGGAGGTTCGACAACCGTGACGGAACCTGATGCTGAGGTTCCTCGCGCTCGTACAGGGATTAACGGCCGACCGCCTTCTCGTGTTCCGGTCGTGACGCCCGTCAGGGTGTGAGCTGTGCCACCGGTGGCGTCGGGCCGGCCCGAAGGAGAGCAACACGCCCGCAGTCGATCGGACTCGGACACATCTCGTGCGGTTCGCCGGGTAGACGCCCGGCACGAGGACACCGACGGAGTTCTCGCCATCATCCAGGAGGGGTCATGCCCGGAATCATCGCCCGTATCAAGGAGTTCAGCCGGAGCCCCCAGGGGCAGCGGACGATCGCGACCGCCCGGCGTACGGCTGCCGACCCGCGGAAGCGCGAGCAGGCTCGCCAACTCCTCGGCCGGTTGCGGGGACGCCGCTGAGCGGCCGACCCGCGCAGACAGCCCGACAGCGGCCCACCGGGCCGTGACGGAGACCTGAAGGAAGGTCACGATGGAGTTCGACGACCAGGCGGATCTCGACACGTCCCAGGTGGACGACCGCAGGGGCATACCCGGCGGCCGGGTATCCGGGGGCCCAGCGGGCACCGGAGTCCTGCTCGCCCCCCACCAGGCGTTCAGCCTCGCCGACGCTC
>NZ_JAPVLU010000015.1:50225-76079 GCF_027158205.1 Streptomyces sp. H39-S7
GGCCTCATCACCCTGCTGGTGGCGCTCTTCTTCGGGATCGGCCCCGGTCAGCTGGGAATCGGCGGTGACGCCGACCCCGGCACCGGCGCCGGGTCCACGGACTCCGACCAGGTGAGCGAGGAGTGCCGGACCGGCCGGCAGGCCAACACGCGTGAGGACTGCCGCATCGTCGCCGTCATCAACAGCGTGCAGACGTACTGGAAGCAGGAGTTGCCGGCCCGCGGCACCGCGTACGCGCCGGCGCGTACCGTCCTGTTCACCGGCCGCTACTCCTCCGCGTGCGGACCCGCGACCTCGGAAGTGGGTCCGTTCTACTGTCCCGGTGACCAGAAGGTCTACCTGGACCTGGGGTTCTTCGACGAACTCAGGACCAAGTTCGGGGCGTCGGGCGGACCGTTCGCCCAGGCCTATGTGGTGGCGCACGAGTACGGTCACCACGTTCAGGACCTCCTGGGTACGACCCGGGATGTCGGCAACGACCGGCAGGGCGCCGACAGCGCCTCGGTCAAACTCGAGCTGCAGGCCGACTGCTACGCCGGGGTGTGGGCCTACCAGGCGACCCGGACACCGCAGCCGTCCACCGGCCGTCCGCTGCTGACGAAGGTGACCACCGCCGACATCAACGACGGACTGGACGCCGCGGCGGCCGTCGGCGATGACCGGATCCAGGCGGAGTTCCAGGGCAAGGTCACTCCGGAGACGTGGACGCACGGCTCGTCGAGTCAGCGCAAGCAGTGGTTCACCGTCGGATACACCTCCGGCGACCCCTCCCGCTGTTCCACCTTCGCCACCCGGTGACCGGGCCCGCCCGGGCCGGCGGTGACCGCAGGGAGCGTCGGCGCGGGCTTCGCGGCCCGCACCGCGGCTCCCGGCGTCCGTCACGCGCCGCGGACAGCCGGTGTCGCGTCGGACCAGGCGATCTCGAAGTATCTGACGCGATCGTCCGCTCCGACCGGCCTCATGCCGGCTGCCGCCATGACGTGCTGGGACGCGATGTTGTCGTGGTCGGCGTCGCCCCTCACTCTGGCGACGCCGTGTGCCCGTGCCAGCGACAGCAGTCCGCGGAGGGCTTCGGACGCGTATCCCTTGCCCCGCACTGACGGGATGAGGCCGTAGCCGATCGTGACGCTGCCGTTCGCGTCCGCGGGTCCGTGGAAGTCCACCCCGCCGATCGCCCGACCGTCCTCGCGGCGACGGACCTCGTAGGTGCCGAACGGGTTCGGGTCGCCGGTGCTCGCGCAGGTGCCCAGGAATCGGCGGGCGGCCGATACGTCCCCGGCGGCCGGGTATCCGGGGGCCCATCGGGCACCGTTGTCCTGCTCGCCCGCCACCAGTCGTTCAGCCTCGCCGACGGTCATCGGATGGAGCACGAGCCGCGCTGTCACAAGATCTCCCATGACAGGGAGGAGTATCACGCGCAGCGGCCGGTTCGCACGGGGAATATCCGGCCGGCCGGCGTCCGGCTACCCGCGGATCTCCGGTGGGGCCACCGCTTCCGCGACACCGTGCAGGAAGCGGTCGATGGTGGCGACCTCGTGGGTGTCGAACTCCTCGGCCACGCCCAGGACGTTCTCGATCAACGGACCGAAGAACGCTTCCCCGAGGGTGACCGCGGAATCGGTCACCTCGATCAGCACGCGGCGTCGGTCCTTGCCGTCGCGGGTCCGCCGCACATGCCCGAGCCGCTCCAGCCGGTCGACCAGAGCCGTCGTCCCGGCCGAGTTGAGGCCCAGTTGCGCGCCGAGCCGTCCCGGCGTCGTCGGAGTGCCGGCTCGGGCGGAATCGAGCAGGGAGATCAGCGCGCGCAGGTCCGTGGGGTGCAGGCCGTGGCGTTCGGCGAACCCGCCGCCGGTCCGGTGGAGCGCGACGGTGATCTCGCGCAGCAGATGCACCGTCCGCATTCGCGGATCTTCCTCGCGCATGCCACCCGGCCTTCCCTCGATTGGGGTCGGGTGCATACTATCTCGCCAAGCAACTATCTCGCTGAACGAGAGATATGGGCGGGGGGAGCGACGACTCATGGCCACCGACCCGACGCGCGACGACACCGCGCGGTTCCACGCCGCTTACCAGGCGGTTCTCGCCACCTGGGGAGTGCCGGTCGAGTCCCTCGAGCTCCGTTCGCCGTACGGTGCCACCCGCGTGAACGCCTGCGGGCCGCCGGACGGCGAACCGCTGGTCCTCCTCCACGGAGGCGGGGCGACGGCCGCGAGTTGGTACGCGAACGCGGCCGGCCTGAGCCGCACCCGACGTCTGTACGCCGTCGACCGGATCGGCGAGGCCGGCCTGAGCGAGCGCGGCGGGCGGACCATTCGCACCCCGGCGGATCTGTTCGACTGGCTCGACGGAACCCTTGACGGCCTGGGCGTGGAGGACGTTGACCTCTGCGGACACTCCTACGGGGCCTGGGTCGCGCTCAGCTACGCCCTCCGTTCCCCGGAACGGGTGCGCCGCTTGGTCCTGCTCGACCCGACCCACTGCTTCGCCGGGCTGAAGCCCGGCTACCTGCTGCACGCGCTCCCGCTCCTCGCGCGCCCCACGGCGCGGCGCGCCCGCGCCTTCCTCGCCTGGGAGACCGGCGGCGCCACGTTCGACGACGCGTGGCTGCGCCTGTACGGCCGGGCCGCCGAACTCCCGCGCGGCCGCATCGTCACCGGAAGGCGCCCCCAGGGCGCCGGTCTCCGAGCGCTCCAGGTGCCGGCCCTGGCCCTGTTCGCCGAGAACAGCCGCACCCACGACAGTCGCCGGGCGGCCGCCGCAGCCCGCAGGACACTCCGCGACGCCACGGTGGACGTCGTCCCCGGGCTCTCCCACCACGGCGTCCCGATGGTCGAGGCGGAGGAACTGAACGGCCGGATCCTGAGGTTCCTCGCCTCGGCCGCGGGTCCGGACCGGTTCCGCCGGTGAGCCGGGCACTCCCTGAAGCTGTTCTTGTCGACAAGGAGATTTCATGTTCGTCGCTTACGTCACGATCACCGTGGTCGCGTCGCTCTTCAACGCCATCGCCGCTGTCACCTACCTGATCGGCCACGACTATCCCAAGACCCAGGCGGACATGAAGGGCGTGCCCCGGTCGTGGGTGCCACGGCTGGGCATGTGTCTGGCGGCCGGCTCGTTGGGGCTGCTGGCCGGGTTCGTGGTCCCGCTGGTGGGGAACCTCGCCGCCGCCGGCCTCGTGCTGTACTTCGTCGGCGCGATCACTGCCCACTTGCGGGTGCGCTCGCGGAACATCGTCGGAGGGATCGTCTTCCTGTTGACGGCGGTGGCCGCCCTGGTGGCCAACCTGAACCAGCGCGGGCTGTGGTGACGCGGCAGATCAGCATGTGGGATGCGCGGCATCGGGCCGGACGGGCTGTTGTTCCTGGTCGGCCGTCCGGCGGGCGGCGGGTGGATCCCGAGGTGATCGGTGCCGAGGGTGACATCGCCGTCACTGTCTGCTTGGCTGGGGTCTCGACACCGTCCCAGGAGCTGCACGAGGCTCTGGGCTCCTGGTCCCGTCTGCAGAGGAGCCGGCGAGATGCGCGCAAGTGTGGGTGACCGTCTGTTGGTTCACGGCCGCACGGTCGGTCGGCACGACCGGCGAGCGGAGGTCATCGAGGTGCTGGGCCCGGATGGAACCCCGCCCTTCAGGGTGCGGTTCGAGGACGGCCACGAAGCGCTCATGTCGCCCGGCCCCGACACCGTCGTGCGGCACCTCACGGAAGAGGCCTGAGGGAGCGTGCCGACGCGCGGGGCGTCGGCGTCCGACCGTTTCCCGGGCCGATGACGGACGTCCGCCGCGAACCGCAATCCCGGCCCGCGGCGGACGGACGTTCTCCGGTCAGAGGCGCTGCCACAGGGCGGGCACGTTGGGCGGTTCCCAGCCGGTCATCGAGGTGTGGGCCTGGACGCAGCGGTAGGTCGCTCCTCCGTAGGTGACCTGCCGGCCCGCCTGGTAGACGGTGCCCGGTGCCCAGGCTCCCTCTCCGCCGGGCGGCGGGGTGGTCGGTGGCGGAGTGGTCGGCGACGGGGTGGGGGTGCCCGTGACGTTCAGGACGAAGTCGAAGGTGGCCTGCTCGCCGGAGCCGACCTGCCGCACGGTCATCTGGAGCCGGGCGTCGTAGTACGCGTCGGTGCTGTTGCGGGGCTCGTTGGGGAAGTACAGCTGCGTGGTGAGGATGGGTCGGCCGGGCGCCTGGACCTTGACGTGGAGGTGCCGGGTGCGTCCCGGGTACAGGCCCGGCACGATGGTCGTCAGGCCGAACGCGCCCTGGGCGGTGCTGAACTGGTGGCCGCGCAGGGTGAAGCCGTTCATGTCGTAGCCGCCGTTGTCGTCGGCCTGCCAGAAGTCCAGCAGCGCCCCGGAGACCGGCCGGCAGTCCCGGCCGAAGACGTAGCCGCTGACCGTGAGCGGTGTCCCGGGCAGGCCGGCGCCGACGAGGTTCGTCCGCAGGGGCGAGTTGGGCTTGAAGTAAGGCCCCTCGATGTTGGGGATCGTGGTGGCGTCCCCGTCGTGGCAGGCGGGAGTCACGGACAGCGGGCGGCCCGGGGCCGTGGCGGCGCGGTCCCGGGCCAGGGCCACTCCGCCGCCGGTCAGCAGGGGAACGGCGCCTGCCAGCAGGGCGGCCTTGATCAGGTTCTTGCGGCTGATGCCCCGGTGTTCCTCGGAGGCTGGGGAACCGCTGGACTCGTCGTGGGGGGTGGGCACAGGACTCTCCTTGCATCATGGCGTGGACATGACATATCGGCCGAAAGGAAACGGCACGTCAGCCGCCCTCTCCGGGCACGACTGTGAATCTACGCAGGTGACTGTGGGGCGGCGAGGGACCGTCCTGCCGGTTCGTGGTGCTTTTCGCCGACCGCCCGGCGGAAGTCGCCGGGCGACACTCCTGTCTCCCGGCGGAAGAACCGGGAGAAGTACGCCGGGTCGACGAAGCCGACCTCGGCGGAGACCTGGCGGATTGTCAGGCTGGTGCTCGCGATGAGCCGTTTCGCCTCCAGGATCTGGCGCGCCCTGATCAACTGCCCGGGGGTCCGCCCGGTCCCGCGTTTGACCGCGTCGTGCATGTAACTCGTCGAGACGCGCAGCTCGCGGGCGCACTCCTCGACCGAGTGCAGCCGCGGGCCCGGCTGCGCGATCAACAGCCGGAAACGATCGACCAGTTCACCGGCCCGCCCGCCCGCGCCGGCCTCCTCCTCGCGCGCGGCCGGATCGGGCATCCGTAACGCCCGCAGCAACAGGATGTGCAGATACGAGGAGATGATGCCGATGTGGCCCCGGTCGGCCTGCCGGTACTCGCGGTCCAGTTCCACCAGCAGCGTCTGCAGGCGCGCCGCCTCCTCCCGGTCGGGTCGCAACCGCGGCCGGGCGCTGAGCCGGCGGATGACCTCCGCGTCCCCGGGATACGGCAGGAGGAAGTCCTCGTTGAACAGCAGCACCCATCCGGCGATGTCCTCGCCGTTCTGCCAGTAGTGGACCTGCCCGGGCACCATCGCGTACAGGTACGGCGGATCGAGATCCTGCCGCACGAGATCCACCACGTGCGCGCCGCGGCCGTGCGTCACCAGGGCGACCTCGTAGAAGGTGTGCCGGTGTGGAAAGTCGGCCTTGGCCAGCGGACCGATGGTGTCGAACGATCCGATCGCGAAAGGGAGCACGCCCACCTGTGCCACCTGCAGCCTGTGCAGTTCCAGCGCCTCGCCCGCGGTGTCGACCATGGTGGCAGTGTGCCGCCCCGCCCGCGGACCCGGCCAGGGTGCGATCCGCGGGGGCTCAGCGATGCCGGCCCGGCTTGCCCTGGTCGTCGTTGTCTCCCACGGTCTCCTTGCGGACCACGGGCTGCTCGGCCTGCGGCGTCACCTCGGTCTCGCCCTCGGCGGCGACGACGAACTTGCGCAGCCGGGCGCGGCCGGGCTCGTGCTCCTCGGTGCCGACGTGCTGCTGTTCCTCGGAGCGCACCATCGCCGCGTCCTGCTCCCGGCCGGACAGCGGGGCGGTCGGGCGGTTGCCGCCCACGCCGGGCGCGCCGCTGACGCCGGTGCCGTCGCTCAGCCCGTAGTGCGCGAAGAGTTCCTGCTCCTGGGCCACGTCCAGGTGCTGGCCGGCGTCCAGCCGGGGCGCGTCCTTGACGGTGGCCTTGTCGTGCGCGATGTGGAGGGCGTCACCATCACTGCGGGCGCCGGCCAGTGGTACGAAGGACTCCTTCGCGCCGAACATGCCGGTCTTGAGGGTCACCCAGTCCGGACGGCCGGTCCGGTCGTCGACATAGACTTCCTGCACGTGGCCGATCTTCTCCCCGCCGGCGTCGTAGACGGTCAGACCCTTGAGCTCATTCGAGTCCCGGAAAACGCCGTCGGCTGCCATGAAAGATCACTCCTCGGCACACGCCTGCGAGGTACTTCCCCCCGCACCAGTGGACGCGCCCTGCTCCCATCCCGCCCTGCTGCCAACGGCCCGGCAACCTGGGCATGCGGGAACGGGTAGCCCGGCCGATGCGAAACAGCAGGTCAGGGGCGGTATCAGAGGGGGTGGGGGCGAAGGGATGGGTACGCTGTTCAGGTGAGCGGTGCCGGAGGGCAACCAGGGTGAGTACGCGTACTCATGATGGCCCGCACCTCTTGGTGCAGGCTGGCCGTACCCACTCGTCCAAGGAGGAGTCACCTGTGCGCATGGCATACCGAGTCCACACCTCGCCGCCCGCGGTCGCCCGGCGCCCCGCGCGGTCCGTCCTGGGGGCGCTGGCGGTGGCCTGCCTCACCGTGGCGATGCTGACCGGCTGTTCGACCGAGGACGCGATCTGCGGGGGCGGGGAGTACCCGGTCCTGGCGGTGGGCACCACCGGTCGCGCCTGTGCGCCCAACGGCCAGGAGCCGCCCAAGGGGTACGTCCGTTTCCCGCAGGGCAAGGTTCCCGAGCATGTCGGTGACACGTGGGACACCTACTGGAACACCCACACCGTCGACGCGAGCGGAAAGATCACTGAGGTCTCGGGCGCGGGATGACTCCGGTCCCACCCGGCAGGGGTGGGACCGGACGGGGGCCCGGGGCGTGCGGGTGCTCAGGCGTTCTGCTGGCTCAGGAGTCCCTGGCGCAGTGAGGCGAGCGCCGAGGCGGCTTGCGGGAGGTCCGCCTCGGTGCACCGGGCGATCGCGAGGGACAGCCGGGCCGCGGCGGCGTCGACGGCGCCCAGCGCGTTGCCCTCGATCAGCGCGGCCACCCGGACGGCTTCGGCGCGTGGTTCCTCCGCGGGGCGGCCGCCGGCCTCGTACGCGGTGATCGCCCGTTCCATCTCCGCGAGGGCTTCCGCGTAGCGTGCGGCCGTGGCGTAGGCGCGGGCCCGCTGGTAGCGGATGGTGCCGGCCTGGTACCAGGCGACCAGGTCCTCTGCGTCATCGGCCGCCTGCTCGCAGACCAGGTCGGCCTCGGCGAGATGACCGAGCGCGGCGTCGAGCCCCTCCGCGTCCCGCGCGGCCATGGTCAGACGGGCGAACTCGCACATCATGCCCGCGACGCGCCCGGGGCGGGGAGCTGTCGCGTGCGAGGCCAGCGCACGGGCGTACGCCGCTCGTGCGGGGTCCCACAGGTCGGCTTCGGCCAGCGCGACGGCGGCTTCGCACGCGACCATCGTGTGCGTGTCCTGGTCGGGCCAGTCGGCCAGGGAGTCGGCGAGACGGAGGAACTCCTCCGCGGCGGCGCGCTTTTCGTCCAAGGCGCTCAGGCCGCGTGCCAGGTTGAGCCGGAGCTGGGCGCGGAGGCGTTCGTCCAGGGCGTCGGCCTCGCTGTTGAGCACCGATTCGAGGACCGCGACGGCGTCCGCCTGCCGGTTCGCGTCCGCGAGCAGCGAGGCGAGTTCCAGTCTGACCTGTGCCGCGTTCTCCACCTCGGCTTCGCGGTCGAGGCGGTCGGCGGCTTCGGACAGGTGCCGGATGGCGCCCTGGAGGTCCCCCGAGTGCGCGCAGGCGTGACCGAGCAGCGCATAGGTGGAGCTGACGGGAAAGGAGCGGTCGCCCCACTGGGCGGCGGAGGCCAGCGCACGGTGCAGCAGCGGCACCGCCTGGTCGGGGTGTCCGCTCTGGAGCGTGATCTGGCCCAGCAGTCCCAGCAGCCGGGTCGCCCGCCAGGGCTGCAACGACTTCTCGGCCAGTTGCAGTGCGGCGTTCACCTCGTCCGCGGCGGTGTCGAGGTCGTCGGTGCGGGCCGCGACGTCAGCGGCGAACTGGTGGGCTGTCGCGAGCCGGTGGGCACGGTCGAGCCGGGTCGCCTCGGCGCGGAACTCCGCGAGCGCCGCGTCGAACGCCCGCCGGGTGGCGTCGGAGATGTCGGGCAGTTCATTGATCAGTGCGGTGTGCGCGATCGTCACGCGGCTCTGCAGCACGACCAGGTACTTGTCCGCCAGTTCGTCCGCGGCGCGGCTCGGGGTACCGGCCGGCGACCCGGTCGTGTCGGCCGTCAGTTCCCGGGTACGCAGCAGCGCCGCGTCCAGTTCCTCGCCGACCGACGAGCCGTCCACCTCGGGGTCCTTGTGCGCGGCGGTGGCCAGTCCGGTGGCCGCGCGGGCCCGGGCGGCCGCGGCGTGGGCCGGCAGGCCGGCCTTCTCGTAGGTAGCGGCGGCTTCGAGCATCACCTGCCGCCCCAGCTGCCACTTCTCGTCCGTGAAGGCCGCGAAGCCGGCGTGCTCCGCGAGTTCGGCCCGCAGGTGCTCCTCCGGGCCGAGTTCGGCCGGGTGGAGATGGCCTTCGGCGGCGACGACCTCGGCGACCCGCTGCCACAGGGTGTCGTCGTCCGGGCGGCCGACCTGGGTCAGCTCACGGGCCCGCGTCACCAGGGCGGTGAAATCCTCCGGTATCCGCTCGGCGGAGGCCAGGACGGGCGGGGCTGCCGGGGCCCCCTGCCCGCCGGGCAGGGTGGCGCGGATGCCCAGGACGAGGGGCTCGGCCACCAGGGGCCGCTGCGCCAGACGGGTACGGCGGCCCTCGCTGACGGCGGTGGTGCCGTTGCGGGTGTCGAAGGCGGCGGCGATGCTCCCGGCGTCCGAGCGGACGCGCTCCAGGAGCGTGGTCGCGGTCCAGTTGCTTCCGGGCGGCCCGGCGACGGCCAGGTCGTCGTGGCCGTCCGCGACCAGTCCCGCCAGCAGCAGTTCGACAGCGGTGAGGAACGCCAGACGTGCCAGTGGAGCGCCGCCGTCCTCGAACAGCACCCGGTTCTCCGCGAGGATCTCCAGGCCGCGGCCCTCGTTGCGGGACAGCGCGCAGAATTCCACGTGCAGACCCACCTCCTCCGCCATCCCCGTCCGGCCGCGGGCGTAGCGGTACCCGACGAGGTGGTGCGAGCGGGCCTCGTCCGTGCGGCCCAGCCGCAGCAGGGGGAGCAGGCTGAAGGCCTGGCTGCCGTAGGGCTCCTCGGTGCAGGTGAGGGCTCCGGACAGGACCGGCTGCCAGGCCGTCAGGGCCCGTCCGTCCTCTCCGGTCCGCACCAGGTGGCAGGCCCGCCGGCGGACCTCGCAGGCCTCGCAGTCACTGAGTGCGGAGCGCGGCCGGGTCACCCACAGGTCGAAGGAGGACAGCACGTCGACACCGGTGTGGGCCGCGAGCTGGTAGCGCAGCGCGTAGACGGGATGCGGGCCGTGGCCGGCCGCTCGGTAGCGGTCGCGGGCCTCGTCGATCCACCGTCGGATCGCCGCGAGGGGAACGTCCGGCACCTGGATCAGCGAGTTGGCCACCCACTTGAAGCGCCACAGGATCTGGTCGGCCTCCCATTCGCTGAACGCGTCGGGGTCGCTCTCGCGCACCTTGAGGATGCGGGCGAAGACCACGGGCGTCTTGCGGTGCTCGCCGGAGTACGAGTACGCCTCCATCAGTTCCAGCAGCGCGGTGACCAGACTGCCCTTGTCCTCGAACTGCTCGGCCGCCTCGACGAGTTCCTCGGCGACCACGGTGCGCGGCCGGCCGTAGGGCCTTTCGTTGTTCTCACGCAGTGCCTCGAAGACGGCCTCTGGGGTGTCCAGCATTACGACTCCTCCGGGAGGTCGGATGTCATCGGGTCGTGCATGGCATGGGCGAGCAGGTTGATGAAGGCCCGGTTGAGCAGGGCGCTCTCGGTCGAGCGCAGCGGGCGGCGGGTCAGCAGGAGGGCCTGGCCGTACAGCGCTTCGACCGCCGTCACCGCCAGCCCGCGCTCGGTGATGGTGGCGGCGCGCCGCACCAGCGGGTTGAGGTGGTTGAGCACCAGTTGGGCGCGGGGCGCCTCCGAGCGGAGCGAGCCGAGGATGTCGGCCCACAGGCCGTCGGCCTGGCCGGCGAGTTCCGTGCGGCTGCGTTCGTGCCGGGCCTCGCGGTTGTCGAGGAGCAGCGCGGGCGCGTTGACGGGGTGGAAGCTGCGCAGCACGACGTCGCAGTCGAACTGCCCGATGACCTCGCGGGCGACGTGCAGGAACCAGGTCGCGGCGAGTTCGGCCGCGGGGTCGACGGCGTCGAGGTGGGCGGTGACGGCGCTCGGGTCGAGGTCGACGACCGAGACGCCGGGCCGGATCTCGGGCAGGCGGTGCACCAGGTCGCGGTCGTAGGTGTAGCCGCCGTTGATGACGCCGAGTCCGGCGGCACTGGCGATGGGGGCGACCTGCCGGAACTCCTCGACGGTCTGAGCCACCAGGATCACCGGGTGGGCCCGGGCGAACTCGTCGAGGGTGATGTTGCCGTCGGTGGTCTCGAAAGGAAGCCACGGCAGGAGCAGGCGCAGCAGTTCGTCGTCGTATCGGGCCAGTGCTTTGACGGCCAGGTGGTGGGTGCTGATGAAGCGGTGCAGCAGCGCCGGGTCGCTGGCCGACAGGCCGGTGAGCCAGTCGCGGATCCGGGCGCCCAGAGCGTCGCGGATCGCGGCGAGCGTCTCGTCCTCGTACAGCGCCTCGCGGGACGCGGTCGGGCGCAGGCTGTCGGCGTCCACGACGCAGCGGACGAAGAACGCCCACTCCGGCAGTAGTTCCTGGGCCTGGTCCGAGACGAGCATGCCCTTGAGGTGAACGCGGTGGCCGGCCTGCCGGGACGGGTGCACGGCGGTCGGCAGGACGTAGGCGACGCCGCGCAGCCCCGCCACGGGCAGGTCGAGTTCGATGGTGTCCAGCGGCGTGAAGTCGAAGGTCTGCCGGCAGTGCTCGGCAAGCGCCTCCCGGCGGGCCAGCGGGGAGGGGTGCGGGCGGTCCCACGGGGCGGGGGTGTCGTTGACCCGCGTCGCCTCGCCGCGGCCGTCGATGACGGTGACCTCGTGCTTGAGCAGGCTGCCGTAGTGCCGGGCGAGGGCGACGACGCGGTCGGGGCGGGTCCACTCCCGCGCGTCGGCGCGGGGCACCAGGCGCACCCGCGTACCGGGCTCGGGCATCTCCCGCGCCGGAAGCGTGCGGATGGTGTAGCGGCCGTCGGAGGTGCCGCGCCATTCGACCACGGGTGCGTGGGGGTCGGCGGCCGATCGGGTCACGACCGTGATCTCGTCGGCCACCACGAAGCAGGCCAGCAGTCCGATACCGAACTGGCCGATGAAGTCGCTGCGCGCCGAAGCCAGTTCCATGCCGTCGATACCGCCGTCGGCCCCGCGCTTGGAGCTGCGGCCGATGGTCGCCAGGAAGGTGTGGACATCGGCCTCCGACAGGCCGACGCCGGTGTCGGTGACTGTCAGGTCCTCGCCCGCGTGCACGGTGATGCGGGCGGGCGCGCCGGGCGCCAGCGCCTGCCGGGCGGTGATCGCGTCGACCGCGTTCTGCAGGAGTTCCCGCAGGTAGACCCGGGGGCTGGAGTAGAGGTGGTGGGACAGCAGGTCGACCAGACCGCGCAGGTCGACTTGTAAGGTATGGGAGGTCTGGGCTTCGGACACCGGGGATGGCCTTCTCGTTCGGCACAGGGAGAGGTGAACCCGGAGACGGACCTGGAGTGGTCTCCGGGGGAGGGCGCGTGGGCGCGGGAAGGACGGCGTGGGCGCGTCGCTTCGGGCCGAGGGCTCAGGCTCCGACGCGCCTGCGCCAGACGCGGAAGTTGAGCGCCGGATTCCCGAGGTACATCCAGGGGAACTGGGTGACGGTGCCGCCCACGGACCGGAACATCTCGGCGGCGGCGGCCTTCTCGCCCGCCAGCGCGAAGGCCATCGCGAACGTGTTGAACCCGCGGGCCCATTCGCGCGGCCGGGTGTAGTCGCGGTGGCGCACCGATCGGTCGGCCGCCTCGTGCAGTTGCTCGATCACCCCGTGGCTGCGCAGGCGGTCGACGGTGCTGTCGTCCCGGCTGTCCAGCCAGTCCTCCAGGTGCGCGGCGGCGACGAGTTCACCCAGCGGGCTGCCTTCCGGCGCCGCCAGCATGGAGTCGCGGGCGAAGGCGTGCAGTTGCTCGCGGGACCCGCTCCATTTGGGGCACAGCTGCTGCAACCGCTGCTGGTGGCTGCCCAGGTGGCCCGGGTAGCGCCGGGTGGCCGCCTCGAAGCGCAGGGCGGAGATCTCGGGCCCGACCTCCAGGCCCCGCCCGGCCATCAGCAGGAAGTGCCAGGGCGCGACCCACTCGGGCTCGCGCTCGGCCACCTCGTACAGCAGCTCTTCCGCGACCCTCAGCCGCTCGTGGAAGAGTTGGAACTGCTCGCGGGACACGTGTACGGCCCGCATGGCGCTCCGGGCCTCCCAGGCCCAGATGACGTGCCGCGCGCCGGAGACGAGCCGGGGCAGCGGGGCGTCGGGCTCGGCCGCGACGACCGCGGGTATCCACTTCTCGATCCCGGCGACCTCGGACACGTTCGCCAGCAGCCACGTCAGGTCCTGGCCGTCGGTGACGGCGGACAACTGCTCGCTCATCGCGGGCCAGTCCGCGGCCTTGGCCGCCGCGCGCAGGGCCCGCAGGCCGGCGTCCCCGAAAGCCGGGTCGAGGCGTGCCCACGGGCGGATCCACCGCTCGGCGGTGAACGCGCCCGGGCGTCCCGGCTTGAAAGTGCCCGGACCCTCCGCGTTGTCGTCCGGCGCCCCCGCGGCGGAACGCTGGCGGATCAGTGCCATGCTGCAGCCCTCTTTCACTGTGTGAGCAGGGCCGTACCAGCACCGCCCCCCGGTGGAAGGAATATCATGACGCGTCCCGAACGTTTGTGCCGGTCGATTTTGGCGCCGTCCCACGACTTGGCGGCCGTGCCGGCCGTGTCCGAGGTGGTGCGCCGCGTCAACGCCCGTGCGGGCGGGGTGCGGTGAGGGCGTCGAGCAGTCCGGGGAACGCCTCGTTCATCTCGGTGCGGCGCAGGGTGTTCATCCGCGAGGTCCCGACGTAGTGCTGGCGGATCAGGCCCGCCTCGCGCAGCACCTTGAAGTGGTGGGTGGCGGTGGACTTGCTGACCTCGAGGTCGAAGGCGCCGCAGGCGATGTCCTGCCCGGCGGTGTCGAGTTGGGTGACGATACTGCGGCGCACGGGATCGACGAGGGCCTCCAGCACCTGTTGGAGGTCGACGTCCGCGACATCGGGGTGGGTCGGCGTGCGTTCCATGGTTCCCATAGTACGACCTTCATCAAAGTTTGACTGCCATCGTACTTCTGTGCCACGGTGAACCGCGTTGCGAACCGGGTTTCCCGCGAACGAAGGACGGTGCCATGGCAAGGACTGTGCGGTTCCACGAGATCGGCGGACCCGAGGTGTTGCGGCTGGAGGAGCTGGAGGTCGGCGAGCCCGGACCGGGCGAGGCGCGCGTCCGGGTGGATGCGATCGGCCTGAACAGGGCGGAGGCCCTTTTCAGGAGCGGCCGGTACATCCAGCAGGCCAAGTCCCTGCCTGCCCGGCTCGGCAACGAGGCGGCCGGAGTGGTCGAGGCGGTCGGCCCGGGGGTCGCCGGATTCCACGTGGGTCAGGCCGTCAGCGTCGTCCCGAGCTTCTCGTACAACGACTACGGCGTGTACGCCGAGCGGGCGCTCGTGCCGGCCGACGCGCTCCTGCCCCGCCCGGACGCGGTGGACGCGGTCACCGGATCCGCGGTGTGGATGCCCTACCTCACCGCCTACGGCGCGATGGTCGAGGTGGGAGGGATGCGGGCCGGCGACGTCGGGGTGGTGACCGCCGCCTCGAGCAGCGTCGGCCTGGCCGCCCTCCAGACCGCGAACCGGGTGGGCGCCACGCCGATCGCCGTCACCCGCACCCGCGGCAAGCGGCAGCGGCTGCTGGAGGAGGGGGCGGCCGAGGTGATCGTCTCGGACGAGGAGGACGTGGCGGGCCGCCTGCTGGAGATCACCGGTGGCCGGGGCGCGGAGTTCGTCTTCGACGCCGTCGCGGGCCCGGGCGTGGTCGACCTGGCGCGCGCGGTCGCCCCCGGCGGAACGGTGTTCCTGTGGGGCGCGCAGAGTGGGCAGCCCACGCCCTACCCCGGCTTCGACCTGGGCATGCCCGCACTGAACCTGCGCACCTTCACCATGCTGGAGATCACCAGGGACCCCCGGCGGATGCGTCGCGCCGCGGCCTTCGTCACCTCGGGCCTGCGCACCGGGTTCCTGCGACCGGTGGTGGATCGCCTCTTCCCGTTGGAGGACATCGTCCAGGCGCACCGGCACATGGAGTCCAACACTCAGTTCGGCAAGATCGTGGTCACGGTGGCCCACTGACCTCGGCCGCGTCCCGGCCGCGGGAGGACTCCGCGGCGGAGGTTCCGTCGTGCGGTGCCGGGATCAGTCCGGCCTGTTCCGCGGACACCCTCAATGCCCCGACGACGGCAGAGGTGAGGGGCTCGGGGCCCGAGCGGCGGAACAGCGCGCTGATCCTGCGGTGGCCGACGCCCGATACGGCCGGCACCGCGACGACCGCCGACGCCGCCCGGCCGAGGGCCAACGTGGGCACGACGGCCGCTCCGGCGCCCGCTGCCACCATGGCCAGGACGGTGGGGAACTCGCGGCAGACGTGGTCGCGGCGGGCGGTGAAACCGTGGTCGGCGCAGATCCGCAGCAGCGCGCGACCGCACGCGGTGTCCTCGGGGCAGGCGATCCAGGGCCGGTCGGCCAGGTCCCGGACCGAGGCCGGCCGCGGCCAGCCCACGGGCGTCACCACCCGGTACTCGTCGTCGGCCACCGGTGCGGAGGCCAGATCATGCCCGTCGGACGATGCGGCGTTCCCACCGTCGTGCTCGGTGACGACCAGGTCGCAACCGCCGGTGCGCAGTTCGCGGAGGGCCGAGGGGCCCTCCAGCTCGACCACCCGCGGTTGCAGCTCCGGATGCGCCTCCTGGAGCGAGCGCAGCGCCGGGGCCAGCAGGTGGCAGACCGCCGTGGAGAACGCCGCGATCGTGACCGGGCCCACCACACGGCCGCTCAGTTCCGTGAGCTCGCGTCGCGCCTCGGCCAGCTCCTGTTCGATGCGTTCGGCGCGCGCGGCGAGCAGCCGACCGGCGGGTGTGAGGCCCACCCTGCGCCGTGAGCGGTCGACCAGCGGCAGACCCACCTCCCGCTCCAACTGGACCAGTTGCTGGGAGACGGCGGAGGGCGACAGATGGAGCAGCCGGGCCGCGTCCATGACACCGCCGCGGAGAGCGACCGCGCGCAGGACGCGAAGTCGCCTGGGGTCGAGTTCCATCAGCGGAACTGTAGTGGTACTTCAGAAAATCGCGATTGAAATACAGCAGGTCTTCACTGATCATCGGAGCATGGACACCACCGAGGAATGGCGCGTGCAGTTCGACGCCGACATCGTCTTTGCCAACGGCGGCGCCCTGCAGACCCAGGATTTCCGGCTGGACGTGCCGGGGCCGGACATCAGCGACCAGGAGGTCGGGGAGCTGCTCGTGCGCCACCTCGGGCTGCTCATGGTCGGCGAGGTGCGCGTCAGCGGGCGCCGGCTGCTGCGCGAACCCCACAAGGGCTCGCGCGGTACGGAGGGAGCCGCCGCCTCCAAGGGGCGGACGGTGGACCTGAGCCATCCGATCCGGCAGGGCATGGTGACTCTTCCGGGGGTGCCCGGGCCCGAGATCAGCGAGCACCTGTCCCGGGAGGCCTCGCGCAGCGTCTATACGCCGGGCACCGAGTTCTCCATCGGGCACATCTCGATGGTGGCCAACACCGGTACCTACGTCGACGCCCCCTTCCACCGCTTCGGCGACGGGGACGACCTCGCCGCGCTGCCACTGGAGCGGCTGACCGACCTGGACGGCGTGGTGGTCCGGGTGACGGGCACCGAGGGGCCCGCGGTCGACCGGGCGCTCCTGCTGCCGCACGACGTGGCCGGAAAGGCCGTCCTGATCCACACCGGCTGGGACCGGCACTGGGGCACCGAGCAGTACGGTGACGGTCACCCCTACCTGACCGCCGAGGCGGCGGCCTGGCTCGCCGGCCAGCAGCCGGCTCTCGTCGGGATCGACTCGCTCAACATCGACAGCACGACCGACGGAACCCGGCCCGCGCACACCCAGCTGCTCGCCGCCGGTATCCCGGTGGTCGAGCACCTGCGCGGGCTGGAGCAACTGCCGCCCCACGGATTCCGCTTCACCGCCGCACCTCCGGCGGTCGAGGGCCTGGGCACCTTCCCGGTACGGGCCTACGCGCTCGTGCACGAGAGCCGGTAGCCCTGCGCCGCTGTTCCCGGCGGTGCTGCTCCGGGCGGCCGGCGGACCGTCACTCGCCTCCGAGCAGGCCCACGGCGCCCGCCAGGCCCTCGTCACCGTGGCCCTGGGCCACCCGGAGCCGCATCAACTCCATATAGGGCGTGAGGAGCCGCGGATCGACGGACTGGTCGCGCGCCGTGGCCAGGAGCGTGTCGTTGGCCGCCGCCATCATGGCGAGGTTGGAGGTGACGCCCTCGGTGTAGCCGCCGCTTTCCAGTTGGGCGGCCATGCCGTGGGCGGCGCCGGACATGGCGCCGAGCCACTCCGCGAGCAGCGTGGCGAATCGGGCCCGGTCGAGGTCCTTCTCGGGGCCCACCAGGGCGAAGGCGTGCGTGATGCCCGCGAACATGCCGGTCATCGCGCTGAGCAGCGCGATGTCGTGCAGTGCCGCGTGGCCGGGGTCCTCGCCGACGAACTCCGCACCGGCGGGGACCGCCAGCGCCTCGCGGTGGCGTTCGAACAGTGCGTGGTCGCCGCTGTAGAAGATGTAGCCGCCGGTCTCCGGCCGGCCGATCATCGGAGGGATCGCCATGATCCCGCCGTCCAGGAATCGAGCCCCGCGGTCCTCGGCCCAGCGGGCGCGCTGCTGGGCCTGGGCGGGGGTGCTCGTGGTCAGGTTGATCACGTCCTTGCCGTGCAGGTCGATGCCGTCCAGAGCCTCGCCCACGGAGGCGTCGTCCAGTAGGCAGAGGACGATGGGACCGGTTGCCGCAGCCACCGCCTCGGCCGGGCCGGCCACTGTCCGGGCGCCCTGTCCCGCCAGCGGTTCGGCCTTCTCCGGGGTGCGGTTCCAGACGGTCAGCGGGTGTCCGGCGGCCAGCCAGGCGCGGGCGAGCGCGGTGCCCATGTCGCCGAGACCGAGGAGCGTGACGGGGTTCTTGGAAGTGCTGTGAATGTCCATGCCGATCAGGCTCGTGCACACCCAGACCATGATCAAGTACGTACTCTTTTGTGGGTGGTTACCTTAAAGTGAGGGGATGACCAAGCGGGACGCTTACGTGTGTGGCATCGACGCGGCCATCGACGTGGTCGGTGGCAAGTGGAAGGTGCTCATCCTGTGGGCGTTGGAGGGCGGGCCCTGCCGGTTCGGTGAGTTGCGGCGAGGCATCCCCGGCGTGACGGAGAAGGTTCTCACCTCGCACCTGCGGGAGTTGGAGGGCGATCGCATCGTCTTCCGGGAGGAAGCCTTCGAGGGGGCGGTGCGCCGCGTCACCTACGCCCTGACCCCGCTGGGCGTCTCCCTGAGCGAGGCCCTGGGCCCCCTGGGTGCCTGGGGCAGGGAAAACCTCCTCGGTGAGGGTGCCCAGGCCCGCCACGCGGGCCGCGACGCACTCGGCCTGCGCCCCTGAACGCGGCTTCCGCTCCGCACGGTGCGCCCACGGGGGAACCGCTGCACCGTGGATCAAATGTCCGAATCGTGGAAAGCCACTCGGCGCAGGCGAACTCACCTATGGTTTCTGGTTGATCGCCTTGTGTGACGGCGTTCTGGCGGTTCGGCGTGAGAGGGGGCTGTTCATGGCCAGCGTGTTCCAGCGGGACAAGATCAAGGGAATGTTCGCGGCTTTCGACGCGGACGGGGACGGTTACCTGCGGAGGGATGACTTCGAGGCGCTCGCGGCCCGTTGGGGCCGGCTGCCGGGAGTGGAGCCGGGAACGGAACTCCGCGCCCGGGTGGAGGAAGTGGTCATGGGCTGGTGGGAAGGCCTGCGGGCGGTCGGGGACGCCAACAACGACGGCGGGGTCGACATCGACGAGCTCTTCGCGCTCGTGGATCTGCTGCCCTCCATGCGCGAGGCCGTCACGGCGACCGCCGACACGCTCTTCGACGCCGTCGACGGGGACGGGGACGGCCGGATCTCCCGCAGCGAACACCGTCGGCTCATCGAGACCTGGCACGGGCAGAGCATCGACACCGACGAGGTCTTCGACCTCCTCGACCTCGACGGGGACGGCCACCTCAGCCGCCCGGAGTTCGCCGTTCTCTGGTCCCAGTTCTGGATCAGTGACGACCCCGCCGACCCGGGCAACCTCGTCTGCGGCCGCATTCCCCAGCAGGGTCACGCGACGACGGACTAGCGTGCGCGCCCGGCCTTCCCGCGGTCGGGCACCGGACCCCGTCAGATCGGGGTCCGGTGCCCTTGGCCTGCTCCCGGCCCGTCGCGCGGTGCGGCGGCGGGCGTTGGTCCCGTCCGCGACTCGGTTCAGGCTTCGGGTGTCCCGAGCGGGCGGGCCGCGACCGCGTCGATCTCGAAGAGCATGCCGGGGAGCGCGAGGGCGGCGACTCCGACGAGTGTCTGGGCGGGCAGGCGGTCGGACCAGGCGCTGTGCAGCGCCGTGCCGAGGATCTCCAGCTTCTCCTGGTCGTGGTCGACGATGTAGGAGCCGAGCCGTACGACGTGCTCGAAGCCGAGGCCCACGCCGGCGAGCGCGGTGCGCAGATTGGCGAGGGAGCGCTCGACCTGGGCGGCGAAGTCGCCGGCAACCACTTGTCCGGTGGTGTCGGAGGCGTACTGGCCGCCGATGAACACCAACTCGCCGGGTGCGGAGGCGGCATGGCTGTACCCGAACGGGGTGGGGTCGTGCAGGCCCGCAGGGTTGGTGAGGGTGCGGTTGTCGCTCATGGTGTGGCTCCTTCGAAATGATGTGGGACCTGTGCGGGTGGTTCGGTCGTACGGGACGGATCAGTGAGCAGGCGCGACAGGGACGGACACGCCGAGGAAAGTGGTGAGTGCCGCGTCGGCCGCCGTGAGCGCGAGCGGTCCGGCGCTCAGGGAGTCGTGGACGAACTCCACCGTGGCGTCCTTGATACCGCAGAACTCGGATATCCCGACGCGGAGTTGGCGGTCGATGACCGTGTCCCAGCCGAGCTCGGTGAAGTGCTCGCGGGGGTAGCTGGACAATCCGAGCCAGAGCATCCTCTTGCCGCCCAGGCGGGGGCGGCTGCGGCCGTACGCGAAACCGTAGTTCCACACGCGGTCGATCCACCCCTTGGCGATCGCAGGGAGGGCGAACCACCAGATCGGGAAGACGACGATGATGACGTCGGCTGCGTCGATCCGGTCCATGTGGGCGCGGACCTCGGGGGAGTAGGGCTTGTCGCGGTCCGCCCAGTCCGGCTCGTCCTCGGGGCCGTTGCGCGGATCGAATCCCTCCGCGTGCAGGTCCAGCAGATCGACGGTGTATCCGGCGGACATGAGACGGTCGCGGGTGCGGTGGGCGATCTGCGCGGTGAGGGAGTTACCGCGCGGGTGGGCGAGGACCAGCAGAGCGTGCTGTGTCATGGCCGTCAGCCGTCCAGCCGGACGAGCATCTTGCCGGTGTTGGCGCCGCGCATCATGCCGAGGAATGCGGCCGGGGCCTGCTCGATGCCCTCGTAGACGGTCTGCTCGGTGCGCAGGGTTCCGTCGGCCAGCCATCCCGCGGCGCGCCCGATCCATTCGGGGAAGAGGTCGAAGTAGCTGCTGACGAGCATGCCGCGCAGCGTCAGCTCCTTGGCCGCGGCCTGGAACAGGTTGTCGGGGCCGGCGGCCGGCACGGTGGCGTTGTACTGGCTGATGGCCCCGACCAGGGCGATCCGGCCGCCGGTTCGCATCGCGGCGACGGCCGCCCGCAGGTGGTCGCCGCCGACGCTGTCGAGGTAGACGTCGATTCCCTCCGGCGCGGCCTGGGCGAGTTGGTCCTCCAGCGAGCCGGCGCGGTAGTCGATGGCGGCGTCGTACCCGAAGTCCGTCACCAGTTTCTCCGCCTTCCGCGGACCGCCGGCGGAGCCGATCACCTTCGACGCGCCGAGTTTGCGGGCCAGCTGTCCGGCGACACTCCCGACGGCCCCCGCCGCGGCCGAGATGAACACCACATCACCCTCGCGCACCGGCGCGACCCGGGTCAGCGCCGCGTACGCGGTCAGGCCCGTGGTGCCCAGCGCACCCAGGTACGCGTCCGCCGGGGCGATGGTGGTGTCGATGACGGTCGCCGCGGCGGCATCGAGAACAGCGTGTTCGCGCCAGCCCAGGAAATGCGAGACGGTCGCGCCGACCGGTACGAGGTCGGACCGTGACGCGGTCACGACGCCGACGGCGCTGCCCTCCAGCGCGGCGCCGAGCGGGAACGGGGGGATGTAGGAGGGCAGGTCGTCCATCCGGCCCCGCATGTAGGGGTCCACCGACATCCAGGTGTTGCGGACGGCGATCTGCCCCTCGGCCGGCTGGGGCACATCGGCGCGGACCAGTTCGAAGGTGTCCGTGGTGGGCTCCCCGGAGGGGCGCGCCGCGAGCCGGATCTCTCCGGAGGTGATGCTCACCGTGTCGGCTGTGGTCGCGGTGGCCCCGGTGGTGGTGGGGTTCGTCCGGTGGGACATGGTGGGCTTCCTCTTTCGTTCGGTGGCGCCTTGCTGCTGGTGGAAATGACTTTGCCGGAGGCCGCGCACGATCGGCTGACGGTCCGCGCACGAGCTCCCACGGCCCCCGCACGCTCCCCGCACAGTCCGTGAAACCTCCCCGTACGGCCCGCACGCGGGGGGCGTTAACGTGGCGCCATGCGCTTCGAAGTGTTGGGTCCGCTGCAGGTCCGTACCGATGAGGGGGCCCTGGTCGCCGTCCGCGAGCCCAAGGTCCGTGCCTTGTTGGCCGATCTCCTCGCCCACCACGGCCGACCGCTCTCGACGGACCGTCTGGTCGACGACCTGTGGGGCGAGGCGGCGCCGGGGAGTCCGACCAACACCCTGCAGACCAAGGTCTCGCAGCTGCGGCGCGCCCTGGAGCTGGCCGAGCCCGGCGGCCGGGAGTCGGTCGTCCACCGGCCGGCCGGCTATCTGTTGCAGGTGCCGGCCGACGCGCTGGATGCCGGTCGGTTCGCCGCACTGACGGGGCAGGCCCGCCGGACCGGTGATCCGCACCGCCGGGTGCCACTGCTGACGCAGGCTCTGGCGCTCTGGCGGGGACCGGCGTTCACGGAGTTCCGCGACCACTCCTTCGCACGGACGGCCGCCACCGGGCTGGACGAGCAGCGGTTGACGGCCCTGGAGGAACTGGTCGGGATACGCCTGGAACTGGGCGAGCACCGGTCACTGGCGGACGAGGTGGGCGATCTCGTCAGGTCGCACCCGTTGCGGGACACGCTGCGGGCGGTGCACATGCGGGCCCTGTACCGCTCGGGCCGGCAGGCGGAGGCGCTGGAGAGCTACCGCGACCTCGCGGAGCGCCTGGCCGAGGAACTGGGGCTCGACCCCGGTCCCGAACTGGTCGCCCTGCACCGGGCGATCCTTCGGCAGGATCCGGATCTGGCGCCCGACCCGGCCGCTGCTCCCGCCGTCCGCGCGCCGGTGGTGCCCGACCCGGCACTCGACCCCGCCGTCCGCGCGCCTGTCGCGCACCGCCCGGACGTCGCTGCCGCCGCGCCCCGCACGAACCTGCCGGCCCGGCTGACCGACCTGATCGGACGACACGAGGACGTCGTCCAGGTGCGCGCGCTGCTGGCGTCGGGTCGTCTGGTGACCCTCACCGGCCCCGGGGGAGTCGGCAAGACCCGGCTCGCTCTGGAGGCGGCCGAGACGGCGGGCGACGCCTTTCCCGACGGCGTCTGGCTGATCGAACTCGCCGCTGAGATCGCACGGACCGGTGAGAGCGCCGATGTGGCCTCGGCCATCGCCGACGCGCTGGGCATCCGCGACCACTCCGCCGGTGACCTGCCGTCCTCGCGGACCGAGGACCGGCTCGCCCACGCGATCGGCGCCCGACGTCTCCTGCTCGTCCTGGACAACTGCGAGCACGTGGTCCAGCCGGTTGCGGACCTGGCCGAGGTGCTGCTGCGGCACGCTCCGGGGCTTCGCATCCTGGCCACCAGCCGTGAGCCGCTGGCGATCTCCGGCGAGGCGCTGCACGCGGTCGAGCCGCTGCGGGAGTCGGACGCCGTGCGGTTGTTCGCGGCACGGGCCGCGGCCGCCGCCCCGGGCTTCGCCCTGGGGCCCGCCAACGCCGACGCGGTGGCACTGGTCTGCGAGCGCCTCGACGGGATTCCCCTGGCGCTGGAGCTCGCGGCGGCGCGGGTGCGGGCCCTGGGCGTCCATGAGCTGGCCGAGCGCCTGCGGGACCGCTTCCGTGTGCTCAATGCGGGGCGTCGGGACGCACCCGCCCGCCACCGGACCCTGCGTGCGGTGATCGACTGGAGCTGGGGGCTGCTGACGGACGCCGAGCGCGCCGTCCTGCGCCGGCTGGCGATCTTCGCGGGCGGATGCACCCTGGCAGCCGCCGAGGAGGTCTGCGCGACACCGGACGTACCCGCCGACGCCGTCCTGGACGTCGTGACCCGGCTGGTCGACCGGTCCCTGGTCACCGTGGTGAACGGCGACGACGGCCCCCGGTACCGGCTGTTGGAGTCGATCGCCGCCTACAGCCTGGAACGGCTCGACGAGGTCGATGAGTCCCGGCCCGCCCGTCGACGGCACCGGGCTCACTACACCGAGCTGGCCGAGCGTGCCGCACCGTGGCTGCACGGTCCCGACCAGCGCCGTTGGCTGCGCCGGCTCGACAGCGACAGTGCCAATCTGCGCAGCGCGCTGGCCGATGCCACCTCCGGCAGGGAACGCGACGGCGGCGCCGACGGGGATGCGGAGCTGGCGGTGCGGCAGGTCAACGCGCTGGCCTGGTACTGGTTTCTGCGCGGCCGGATGGGCGAGGCCCGGCGTTCGTTCGACGCGGCACTGGGCCGCGGCGTTCCCGGCGGCGCCGGCCCCGCCCTCGACGGAGGTCCGGCGGGCCGAAGCAGCGCGCTGGCCAGGCAGGCGGCCTTCGCGCTGCTCGCGGGCGACCACGCGCAGCCACGGCAACCGCTCGACGGGGCGTACGACGCGGCCGATGCCCGGGCGCGGTGGTTCCTGGCCCATGCCGGCTGCGGCTTCACCGGCCCGTCCGACGAGACCCGGACGGCGCGACTGCTCGACGAGTTCCACGCCGCGGACGACGCCTGGGGGACCGCCGCCACGCACAGCACCCGCGCCACCGAAGCCCTCTACCGGGGCGACCTGGCCGCCCTGGAACGGCATGCCATCGACAGCGCCGCCCGTTTCGCCGAACTCGGCGACCGATGGGGCCAATTGCAGTCCGGTGAACAACTGGGCATTCTGGCCGAGATCGCCGGTGACTACGACGAGGCCACTCGTCTGCACCGCGACGGCGTGCGCATCGCGGAGGAACTGCAGCTCTGGACGGATGTGTCGTTCCGGTTGTCCAGGCTGGGCAGGGTCGCACTGCTCACCGGCGAGTACGGGTCCGCCGCGGAACTCCACGAACGGGCCCGGCGGTTGGCCGCCGAGCAGTCCCACCGGCCCGCTGAGCAGTTCGCCGAGACCGGGCTCGCTCTCGGTGCCCGCAGGCAGGGAGACCTCGACGCCGCCGAGAAGCATCTGCGCCCCTGGCTGGAGTGGAACCGCCGGGTGGGGGTGGATTCCGGAATGGCCCTGATCCTCGCCGAGCTCGGTTTCGTCGCCGAGCAGCGCGGCGACGCCGAGCAGGCGCACCTCCTGCACCTGGACGGTATGGCGGCAGCACAGCGGACGGGCGATCTCCGGGCGGTCGCGCTCGCGCTGGAGGGGCTGTCCGGCGCCCAGGCACTGGCCGGCCGGCCGACCCGGGCGGCCCGGCTGCTCGGTACGGCCGCGGCGGTCCGAGAGTCGGTGGGCTCCCCCCTCCCCCCGGCCGAACGCGGCGACGTCGACCGCGTCACCGCTCGCGCGACGAAGGACCTGGGCTCGGACGCGTTCACCACCGCCTTCCGGCAGGGCCGCGACCTGGATCCGGCCGACCACCTGCGGCAGTTGAGCGTGCTCTCGGCGGACGACCGGGTGTCGGAAGGGTTTCAGCCCCTCGGCAGTTGAACACCGGCGGCCCGCAGGCCGGATGCCGCGAACCGTCCAGGCGAACGCGGTCGTTCCGGCCGGATGTGCCCGGGGGGTAGCCCCACCTGGGGTTGTGCGGCTAGCGGGATCGTGGCGGCCGGTCGTGGCCGGACATGCTGGACCGACCACATACCGCTGGTCCCCCAATGATCCCGTAGGAGTCAGTTCGTGCGTGAACAGGCGTGGCAGATGTCGTCCCGTTCTTCCCAGCAGCGTCGGGCCGGTTGGCGCAGAGCCGTTCCGGCCGCGGCCGCGGTCGCCGTGGGCGTGATGGCGATGGGTGCCCTGACGCCGCCCGCGGCCTCCGCCGCCACCCGGCCGGACACCGTCCAGCAGGGCCTGAACGCGCTGGTGAAGGATGACGGCGTACCCGCCGCGCTGGCGAGCGTCACCGACCACGGCCGCCGGAGCCTTACCTACACCGCCGGGGTCGGAGACCTGGCCACCGGCTCGGAAGTGCCCCGTGACGGCCAGGTGCGCGTCGGCAGCAACACCAAGACGTTCACCGCGGTGGTCGTCCTGCAACTGGTCGGCGAGAAAAGGATCGCACTCGACGCACCGGTCGAGACGTACCTTCCGGACGTGGTCCGCGGGGAGGGGATCGACGGGCGACGCATCAAAGTCCGCGAGCTGCTGCAGCAGACCAGTGGCCTTCCCAACTACAGCAACTACCTCGGCGAGGACGTCCAGCACTACGAACCCCGGCAGCTCCTCGACATCGCACTCCAGCACCGAGCCGAGTTCGCTCCCGGAACGCAATGGAAGTACAGCAACACGAACTACGTACTGGCAGGCCTGATGGTCGAGAAGGTCACCGGCAGGACGCTCGCCCAGGAGATCGACCAGCGCATCATCAAAAGGCTCGGGCTGCGCCACACCTACTTCCCCGCCCCCGGTGACGTGACCATACGGGAGCCCCATCCCACGGGCTACTACAGGGATTCGGCCGGCGCGCCTCCGCAGGACGTCACGGAGTTCGACCCCTCCTGGGCCTGGGCGGCAGGTCAGATGATCTCCACCAACTCCGATCTCAACCGGTTCTTCTCGGAGCTCCTGACCGGTGACCTGCTCAAGCCGGCCCAGCGCGTCCAGATGCGTACCGCCACCCTCCCCGCGGACGAGACCTTCGGCCCCGGCGCCCGCTACGGGCTGGGCCTCGTGAGCAAGCCGCTGTCGTGCGGCGGTCTCTACTGGGGCCATGGCGGCAGCTATCCGGGATACGAGACCCGGGGCGGAGCCACCGTCGGCGGCCGTGCCGCGAACGTCGCGGTGAGCGTGCAGCTGTCCGACGAGGCGACCAGAGGGCGTGTCGACCGGGTCGTGGACGCGGCCCTGTGCCGCTGACGCGCGCCTGGTAGGGGCCGGTCCGGGGCCGGCCGGCCGTGGGGGGTGCGGGGGGGGGGGG
>NZ_JAPVLU010000015.1:76089-190935 GCF_027158205.1 Streptomyces sp. H39-S7
CTGGCCGCCGGTACCCCCCACGACGCCGCCGGCGGCCGCGACCTACCGCGCGAGATCCGACGGTTCGTCCAGCCGCGTCAGCTTCCGCGGGTTCCTCACCAGGTAGATCCGGGTGATCCGCCCGTTCTCCACCACCACGCTCAAGGCCGTGGCCAGCTCACCGCCGATCTCGATCCGGCCCGCGGGCGCGCCGTTGAGCCACACGGCCGTCGTCTCGAGCGCGGCCGCTCCCGCCTGGTTCGCACGCGCGAGCACCTTCGCCACCGGCTCGGCTCCGTGGACCGGAGCCAGAGCGGCGGCGGCGAGACCGCCGCCGTCGGCGATCAGGACCACGTCCGGTGCCATGACCTCCACCAGCTCCTGCAACCGCCCGGTCCGTACCGCGGCCAGGAACCGCTCCACCACCGCCTGCTGCTCCGACCGGCTCACCCGCACCCGCGGCTGTCGAGCCGCCACGTGCTCGCGGGCCCGCCGCGCGACCTGCCGCACCGTGGCCGCGGACTTCCCGACGGCTTCGGCGATCTCCCCGTACGGGATGTCGAAGACCTCGCGGAGCACGAACACCGCCCGCTCCGTCGGCCCGAGCGTTTCCAGCACGGTCAGCATCGCGATCGAGACGCTCTCGGCGAGTTCGACGTCATCGGCGACATCGGGGCTGGTCAGTAGCGGTTCCGGCAGCCACTCGCCGACGTACTCCTCGCGGCTGCGCGACAGCGATCGCAGGCGGTTGAGCGCTTGCCGTGTGACGATCCGGACGAGGTACGCCCGCGGGTCGCGCACCTGCGAGGGGTCGACATCGGCCCACCGCAGCCAGGACTCCTGCACCACGTCCTCCGCGTCGGCCGCCGAGCCGAGCATCTCGTAGGCGACCGTGAACAGCAGGCTGCGATGGGTCACGAACGGGCTCTCGGTCATGCCGGCGATGCCACGTCAGCCGTGGGACGCGTGGCCAGCGGAACAGCGCAGGCGTCGGAGAAGCCCTGCGACTCGATCCCGTTCGCCCTGTTGTTCCTGGTCGCCATGTTGACGAAGGCGATGAACGCCGTGAGCTCGACCATCGCCGCCGGGCCGAGCCGAGCGAGCAGACTCGCGTAGAGCTCGTCGGTAACGGTCAGCGGCGTGTCCGACATGGCTTCGGCGTACTCCAGCACGTCCCGTTCCAGCGGAGTGAACGCCTCCGACGTCCGCCAGCGGGGCACCTGGCTCGCCTTGGCCAGGTCCAGTTTCTGGTTCTGCGCCTGGAAGTAGCCGACATCCAGGCACCAACCGCAGCCGATCTTCGCCGCGACCGCCATGTGCGCGAACGACTTGTGACTCGCGGCGGCCATGTCCCACTCACCGACCTTGGCCGAGAACTCCAGATTCGACGTGGCCGCCTTCGGGCTGTGCCACACCACTTCGACGGGCTCCGGCACGGCACCGAGCTGCTCGATCATGCTGTCGCGGAGTGCGGTGGGGAGTTCGGCCTTCGGAACGCGTATCGCCATGGTGTCCTCCTCGGACGTCTGCGGGTTTGACATGAAGACACCGCCGGAACCGGAAACGTGACATCGGCCGCCGCCACCGCACAAGGGCGCGAGCGTTGCCGTGCGGGGCTCGTCCGGTAGATTCCTCACAACTGATCTCAAGGCCAACGGGGTTGACGTGGTAGAGCTGTGGGGGAGCGGCGCCGAACCGCTGGAGCCGGAGGATCCGCCGCAGATCGGGTCCATTCCGCTGGCGGGCCGGCTCGGCGCCGGAGGCATGGGACGGGTGTACCTCGGGGTCCGCGAGGGCCAGTACGTCGCGGTCAAGCAACTGCTGTCCTCCGTCGTCGGTGAGGACGAGGACTTCCGGCGCCGTTTCGGGCACGAGTTGGACAACCTCGCCCGGCTGCCCACGGAGGCCACCGCTCCGCTGCTCGCCAGCGACCGCGCCGCGAACCCCCCGTGGTTCGCCACCGCCTACATTCCCGGGCTCACCCTGCGGGAGGCCATAGCTCTGCACGGCGGCCCGCTGCCCGCGCACGCGCTGTGGCTGCTGCTGCGGGAGGCCGCGGCGGGACTGGCGTCGGTGCACGCGCTGGGCATGGTCCACCGTGACCTCAAGCCGTCCAACATCATGCTCACCCTCGACGGCCTGACCCTCATCGACTTCGGTATCGCCCGCGCCGCCGAGCAGAGCCAGCTGACGAGGACGGGCATGGTGGTGGGTACCCCCGCCTACATGGCTCCCGAACAGGCTTCGGGCACCAAACGGCGACTGAGCGGTGCCACCGACGTGTTCGCGCTGGGCTCGGTGCTCGCGTACGCCGCTTGCGGCCAACCACCGTTCGGGGACGAGTCGGGCCACGGCGTGCTCTACCGCATCATCCACGAGGAGCCCGATCTGGAGCCCCTCCGGGAGCTGGAGCCGGACCTCGCCGGACTCGTCGCCGCCTGCCTCGACAAGGATCCGGAGGGGCGCCCCACCGCCGTCGAACTGCTCGAACACGCGGCTCGCAAAGGCCCGTTCGCGGAACCGTTGTGGCCGACGGCCATCACCCAACGGCTGACCGAGCGGACCGCGTTCGCCGCGCGCGTGCAGGCGATCGACGTACCCACGTTTCCGCTCACCGGCGGCAAGCCGGAGACGGCACCGGACACGGGCCCGGTGCCGGTGCCGGTGTCTGCCCCGGTGTCCGTTGCCGAGGCCCGTCCGGAGCGGCCCGAGCGGCCGCATCGGCGCCGCCGCGTCCTCCTCGCCGTTCTCCCCGTCGTCGTGATCGCCGGCGGTACGACCCTCGCCATCCAGCACCTTCCGTACACGTCCTCACCGCGGGCCGAGGCGCGCACCACTCAGCCCACCCAGCCCACGTCGGTCACCGCCGCGGCCATCCCGGCGGCGTCGACCGCGGGCGTCAGCCCGTCGGGAGCGGCCTCGCCACCCGCACAGCCACCCGCCCCGGGCGCCGCCGGAGGGAAGGGCGACAACCAGGGGCCCGGAGGGACGGGCGGGTCGCCGACATCGGTCGCCGGAGGTGCCGGCGGCGGCACACAGAACGGCTCGGGCGGACCCGGCGGAGGGGCAGGCGCCGGCGGCGCCGGCGCCTCGCACCCCTCCGGCGGCGGAACGTCCACCGCCCCCGTAACCTCGGCGCCGCCGGCCTCCGGCACCTACCGCTACCGCAACGGCAACAACAACAAGTGCGTCACCCAGGTCTTCGGGGCATCGGACTTCGGCGACTGCTCGGACGCGTCAGCCCGGTGGACCGTGAAGGGCAGATCGGACGGCAGCTTCAAACTCAGCAACCAGCAGAGCGGCCAGTGCCTGTACTCCAACGGTCTCCATCAGGCCGTCTTCGTGGGCGACTGCGCCCAGGACCTCGGCCGGATCTGGCGTACGGGTTCCGGCGGCAGCCTCCGCAGCGACCTCGGCGGCGGCTGCCTCGACCTGGGCATGAGCAGCGGCCTGGTGACGAGCACTTGCGCCGGGGACGCGTCACAGCGCTGGACCCGGCAGACGTGAACAGTGCGGCGTGACCGGCCACCCGAGGGAAACCCGTCCCGCCGGGCGGTGCGCCGCGACGGCGCGCACATCGTCGCAGGTGACAGTGGTAACGGTCCCCATTACAGCCTTTGGTGGAAGCGGGGTTGCTGCGGTTCACTGGAGCCCAGCCGAATCCGTCCGCGCGTCCTGGAGGCCCTTGTGAGTGACCACGAGCATGATCACGCCGCCGGCACCGGCGGTGGGGGTGGTCATGCGGGGCACTCGCACGGGGTGTCCGCGGACGCGGACCGGCGATGGCTGACGATCGCCCTGGTGCTGATCGGCGTGTTCATGTGCGCCGAGGTCGTCGTCGGAGTGGCCGCCAACTCCCTCGCGCTGATCTCGGACGCCGCGCACATGCTCACCGACGTCGTTTCGATCGTTCTGGCACTGGTCGCCATGCGACTGGCGGCCAGGCCCGCGAAGGGGCACTACACCTACGGGCTCAAGCGGGTGGAGATCCTGTCCGCGCAGGCCAACGGCTTGACCCTGCTGCTCCTGTCGGTGTGGCTCGCCTACGAGGCGATCCGCCGGCTGATCGACCCGCCCACGGTCACCGGTGGCCTCGTCCTGATCACCGCCCTGGTCGGCGTGGCGGTCAACCTCGCGGCGGCCTGGTCGATCTCCAAGGCCAACCGCACCTCGCTGAACGTCGAGGGCGCCTACCAGCACATCCTCACCGATCTGTTCGGCTTCATCGCCACCGCCGTCGCCGGCGCGGTCGTGCTGACCACCGGTTTCGCGCGCGCGGACGCCATCGCCTCCCTCCTGGTCGTCGCCCTGATGCTCAAGGCCGGTTACGGACTGATCCGGGACTCGGCGCGGATCTTCCTCGAGGCGGCGCCCGTCGGAGTGGACCCCGACGCCCTCGGCGACCGACTGGCCGCGCAGGACACCGTCGTGGAGATCCACGACCTGCACGTCTGGCAGATCACCTCCGGCCAGAACGCCCTGTCCGCCCACGTGTTGGTACAGCCGGACCGTGACTGCCACGCCGTGCGCCGCACACTGCGGCAGCTGCTGAGGGACGAGTACCGCATCGAGCACGCGACGTTGCAGGTCGACCACGTCGGCGAGGAGGAGAGCGCGGAGTTGCTGCAGATCGCCACGCCGTCCGGAGGAGACCAGGACCCGTACTGCGACGACTCCCACGGGCCCGTCCACCGCCCCGGTCCCCACGACCACTGACCTCAGTGGTCGTGGGGTCCGTGTCAGCGGACGACGTCGAAGACGTTCTTCTGCAGACCGTTGGCGTAGGCCGCGTGCTCGACGAGCTCCAGCTTCTGCGCGTCCTTGTCCGTGCCGCTGAAGAGGCGCTTGCCCGCACCGAGCAGAAGCGGGAAGACGAGCAGGTGGTAACGGTCGATCAGACCGGCGTCGGAGAGGTGCTGGTTCAGGGAGGCGCTGCCGTGGACGATGATCGGTCCGCCCTCGGTCTCCTTCAACGCGGCGACGTCGTCGAGTGAACGCAGGATCGTGGTCTCGCCCCAGTTCGACACCAGGTCATCCCCGGTGAGGGTGGTGGAGACGACGTACTTCGGCATCGCCTTGTAGTCGGCGAAATCTGCCATGTCGGGCCACACGGGGCTGAACGCCTCGTAGCTGACCCGACCCAGCAACATGGCGGTGGCTTCCTGCTGCTCCCGGCCCTTGATGTCGAACGCCTCGGGGAGGAACTCGATGTTCTTGAAGGTCCACCCGGAGTTCCGGTAACCGGGCTCGCCGCCCGGGGCCTCCACGACGCCGTCGAGGGAGATGAAGGCTGTGCTGATCAACGTACGCATCTGAGGTTCCTCGATGTCCGGGGTCTGGATCTCGACAGGTTCGGTACAGGGGCGAGTGGATCACGCCGGCGGTTACGGCGCATCCAACTTATTGTCTCTGACCGCGCATCACGCAGAAACTCATCGGTCCTTTCGATCCGACCCTCCGCCCGGTGCCACGGCCGACCAGGGCGCGCGGCAGCAGCGCGTCCGGCAACCAAGCCGGTTTCCAGCGGGCAACGAATAACCAGCAGGAGGATCGCGCCGCAGAGGAGATCACGATCCCCTTCCACCGGCGCCTTAGGAGGGCTGAGTGTCATGACCAAGGAGGAGTACGACGAGGTGATCGCCGAGGCCGCCGCCCGTATCCGCCGCACAGCGTTCCCCGCGCCCACCGGCGAGGAAGACCGCGAGCACACGGCTCACAGCGAGCACGCCGAATACGGCGCGTCCGCGCACTAGGAGCGGCTGATCCTGTCGGCCCGGCTCCGGTCCGCGCCGTGTGCCGCGCGCAATGGCGTGCGGGGAATCCGCGTGGATGTGGGGGCCGGGGGCAGACGTGGCAGCAGAAGAGCTGCCAAGGGGAGGACGTCATGGAGATCTCAGGCATCATCAGCGCCGTGATCATCGGCATCATCATCGGTGTCCTCGGGCGCCTCGTCGTGCCCGGTCGCCAGCGGATCGGGATCATCTGGACGATTCTGGTCGGCATCCTGGCAGCCTTCATCGGGGCTGCCATCGCGCACGCGCTGAACGTGGATGACACCAACGGCGTCGACTGGATCGAGTGGATCATCCAGATCGCCCTGGCCGCAGTCGGTGTCGCCGCACTGGACCGAGCGAAGTCGCGTCGCTGAACCCACGCGCGCCCCAGCACACATCGCGGGCCGCGGCTGGGCCGCCTTCCGCGGCCGGCCCCCGGCCGGCGTCCGCTCCTCGGGCACTCGGATCGAGGTGGGACGGTCCCGATGCGTTGGGCCGTCCTGCCTATTCTTGCCGGGACGGCGCTCCGGGGAGCGTTTGAACGAGACGGAGTGGGAACACGTGACGTATGGCGAATCCTGACGACGAAACCAAGACGTCCCACGCGCACGGCTCACAGCCGAGCACCCGCCCGGGCTCCGAAGAACCGCAGACCATCACGGCACCGACGCCCCCCGTCGCACGGACCAGTGATCCTCCGGACGAGGCGGACCTGACGGACGAGGAGAGCGATTCGGAACGGTCCCGCGCCGCCGGGAAACCGAAGCCCGAGGACGACTGAAACAAGACGGCGCCCGAGGCCGCCGGCGGCGGAGCAGTGCCCGGCCCCCGCCGGTAGTCGCCGGCCTGGACCGGACGCGTGATCCGCAAAGGCGATGAATACCTGAGATGAGGGCAGACGATCGTCAAGGCGCGTGCTGACGATCCTGTCCGCTGGTGGGTGCGAGGCCTTGGAGGAACGGTGCGGGCGATGATGGATGATGGTTGAGCACTGCCTGGCGATGGCCCCGACCAATGGTGAGGTCGGTGCGGCCCGCGACTGGGCTCTGCGGCACGTGAACGACTTCCCCTGGTGTGCGGACTGGCGCCCCGACGCCGGGTCGGTGGCCCTGGTCGTCTCGGAGCTGGTCACCAATGCCCAGCGACATGCCGGTGGCTCGGTCGAGCTGTCCTTGGTTCTTGACGTGAGCCGGCTGCGGATCGCGGTGAGTGACGACTCCCGCGTTCAGCCGGTGATGTGCCCGGCGCCGGCGGACCCCGGAAAGGTGGGCGGACACGGATTGCGCATCGTGGCCGAGCTGGCCGGGGAATGGGGCGTGACCCCGTGTGGGCCCGGCAAACAGGTGTGGGCCGATCTGCTGCCACCGGGCCCACTGTCCTGAAGGACGCGGCGATGCCGGGATGACGGGTGCCGGCCCGGTGGCCCGTTCCTCAGGCCCTCCTCGCGGAGGCGTTCATTCGTGCGCCTTCGCCTCGAACCTTCCGCCGCGGAGTCGGACGCGCACCAGAGCGGCGGACAGGCGGGTGAGATCGGGCGAGTCGATCCTGCGCGCCAGGCCGGCCGCCGTGTGCGGCAGCCCCAGTGCGGCTGCCTGATCCAAGGTGGCGCGGTCGCAGTACGGCTGCAGCTCGGTCCAGACCCCCTGGACCTCGCGGCAGAAGATGTCCGCCCCGACGGGCCCGATACGCGGATGCTCCTGGAGCAGGGCGTGGATCCTGCCGCCGTCGCCGCCCGCCTCTTGACACAGTTTCCGCAGGTCACCGTGGTATCGCTCGTGCAGCAGCCGGGCGCCGTCCCCCAGGGCGGTGGCGGTGCTCTCGTCGTAGCGCTTGTAGTGGGCCCGTCCCAGGGCGTCGACGATCTGCTGCCAGGGCGCGGCCGCCATCGCCGGTACGGTGCGCAGCCGGTCTTCGGACAGCTCCCGGGCGGCGGCGACCGCGATGCCGGCCGAGATCCGGGTGGCGCTCAGCAGCGACAGCACCAGGAGTCTGTACAGCGGTGAGGGCTTGTCCCGCAGAGCGATGCCGGCCTCGTCCGCGAAGGTCTGCCCCTGCTCGCGCAGCAGGCGGTCGATCAGTTCATCGGCCATGTTCCGGCCTCCTTACCCGCCTCGCCCCGCCGGCCGCCCGTCAGCGGCAGGCCGTCCTCGAGCCGACCGGGATCATCTTCGGCAGTTCCATCCTCCGCCATACCCGCTTGCCCGCCCGCAACAACGGCCGGGGGCGGGCGTGCAGTGTGGCCCGGGTGAATCCGAGCAGCAGAGTTGACCACCTGCCGTGCCCGGTCGGCGTCCTGGCCCTGTTCCTTTTCGCGTGCGCCGGGCAGCTCAAGCAGCACTGGTTCGCCGTCGCGGCCACAACGGCGCCCGTAGGAGCCGGCGCGGGAGCGGCCGAGTGCGGGCGTGTGCTCTGCGGGATCACGTCGGCCCACACGTGCTTGCCCTCCGGGCTCTCCTCCACTCCCCACGCTCGGGTCAGGCGCGCCACTATGTGCATGCCGCGCCCGCCTGCCTCCGCAGGGTGCGGGGTGCGCAGCACCGGCCACTGCGGGGAGCCGTCGCTGACGATGATGCGCAGTTGTCGTGCGCCGGACACCAGCGTCAGGCCCACGGTCCCGCCGGCATGTCGCAGAGCGTTGGTCACCAGTTCGGAGACCACGAGCGCGACCGCACCCTCGTCGGGCCGCCAGCGCGTCGGCCAGCGGAACGCCCTGACCGCCTCGCGTGCCCATCGACGGGCCCGGCCCACCACGCCGGGAGACGCAGAAATCCTCAGAAACCGCTCCGCCATCACGAACCACCGCCATCCCGTTCCAGGGACGCTCTCGCCGTCACCGAATCGGCGATCGGCCCAGACGCCTTGGTGGGCACGTTCCCGGATGTCGGTGATCCATGACTCGCGCGATCAGCGATTCACGCCGTTGTGGCGGGTTCGTGGTCGAGTGGGTCGGCCTCCGGGCGCTCTGCCTCCGTCCAACCGGCCCGGCCGCATCTGCGCGGCGCGGGCGGGGGGCTGGGGTCCCGCCGGTCGCGGACGAGTCGTTGCGGGTCGGAGCCCACGAGCGCGGTGCCTTGCCGGGCGGTGTCGATCCCGAGGGCGCGCTGGGCGTCGCCGTGTTCCCGCAGGAGGGCGTGGAGTGCTCGCAGCTCGGCGTGTTGTCGCGCTCGAGGCCGTCCAGGAGGTTCAGCAGTTGCAGGGGCTGCGGCCGCCAGTTGTAGACCAGCGCCGCCAGACCGCGCTGCTCCGCGGAGCGCTTGAGTTCCCGTACGCAGCGCACGCCGACGACGTCCATGAAAGCGATGTGGTGCAGGTCGCAGGCGATGACCGCGACGTCGGCGGGGAGGGTGGACATCACTTGTGCGATGGCAGGCTCGGCGTCGATGTCGAGTTCCCCGGCCAGGGTCAGATGCAGGGTCGGCCCGTAGCGTCGCAGCGTGATCTGCAGGGGGCCGCCTGCGATGAGGTCCATGGCACCTTTCGCCCTGCGGGAACGGGTAGCTTCCGGTCACGCCTGCCCCGATCGGCGTGGATCACACGCGGTGGGAGCACGCGGACACCCGGACTCTGTCGTGGTCGAGCGACGCGGTCGGAGCCAGGCGACCAGACCAGACCCGGCCGGCACGGCCGGGACACGGCGGGCCCCAGGGTGGACGGCCTTGCGCGTGCGGCAGCCCAGCCGGCCGTCGTCTTGCGTATACCGGGAACGGTGATGCCGCGGCGGCAAGGTCCTCCTAGCGTGGCCTGCATGAACCACACCTCCCCGCACGCGGCACACGATGGCCCGCACCCCGCTCCCCAGCCCGCCTCCGGCGTCCTCGACCAGGCGGAGATCCTCGACCTGGACGCGGAGGTGCTCGCCGAGCACATCGCGTCCATCACCGCATGGCTGCCCATCGAGCGGGAGCCGCAGCACATCCTCGACCTGGGATGCGGCACGGGAGCCGGCACCTTCGCCCTGCTCGCGCGCTTCCCCGCGGCGCGGGTGACCGCCGTCGACGCGTCGGAGGGTCATCTGCGCCGCCTGCGGGAGAAGGCCGCGGCGCTCGGCGTGGCCGACCGGGTACGCACGGTCGCGGCCGATCTCGACGCGCGGTGGCCCGAGCTCGGCCGGCCCGACCTGGTGTGGGCGTCGGCGTCGCTGCACCACATGGCCGACCCCGACCGCACCCTGGGCACGGTCCACGACGTCCTCGCGCCCGGCGGCCTGTTCGCCGTCGTCGAGCTGGCCGGCTTCCCGCGCTTCCTGCCCGCCGACGCTCCGCGGGAGCGGCCCGGTCTGGAGGAGCGCTGCCACGCCGCCCTCGCGCACCACCACGCCGAACACGTGCCGCACCGGGGCGCCGACTGGGGCCCCAGGCTGGCCGCCGCCGGGTTCGCCGTGGAGGGCGAGCGCACGATCGCCGTCAACGTCGAGGGTTCCCGCAGTGAGGCGGTGGGCACCTACGCGCTCAGCGGCCTCCGGCGCCTGCGCGCGAGCGCCGCCCACGCCCTCGCCGCCGAGGACCTCGCCGCCCTGGACCGGCTGCTCGATCCCGACAGTCCCCTCGGCGTCCTGCACCGTGGCGACCTGGCGGTCCGCACCGAACGCACCGTGTGGGCCGCACGCCGCGCCTGACTCCTGACTCCTGACCCCTGACTCCTGACCCCCGATCCGACGACGCCCCTCCGCCAAGGCCGCACAAATGCCCCATAAGCGGCTCGGGCGGGGCGGTGTCCGGGTCCCGCAGTCTGCGCGATCACGGCAGGTCGGTGGGTGGCTGCCGGTAAACTCACCTGGTCGAACACGTTTTGATCGCGGGCAGCCGCTCCGGCCACGGACGGGCTGCCTGCTGCCGCGTCCGCGGTCACACGGCAGGGTAAGGGTTGGGTATGAGCGAGGGTCAACGGATCACGACCAGCAAGGTGCCCGTGCCCAGCGGGGGCGGGGTGGGGGAGCCAGAACTTCGCCAGCTCCTGGCGGGGTTGACCGCGGTGCGCGACGGGGACTTCGGTCCTCGTCTCCCCGGGGACGGCGAGGGGTTGCTGGGGGAGATCGCCACGGTCTTCAACGGCATGGTCGACCAGTTGTCGCTGTTCACCTCCGAGGTCACCCGGGTCGCCCGGGAGGTCGGCACGGAGGGACGGCTCGGCGGCCAGGCGGAGGTCCCCGGGGTGTCGGGGACCTGGGCGGACCTGACCGACTCGGTGAACGCGATGGCCGGGAACCTGACCACGCAGGTGCGGGACATCGCCCAGGTCGCGACGGCCGTCGCCAAGGGCGACCTGTCGCAGAAGATCGACGTGGACGCGCGCGGCGAGATCCTGGAGCTCAAGGACACCGTCAACACGATGGTCGACCAGCTGTCCTCCTTCGGAGCCGAAGTGACCCGCGTGGCGCGCGAGGTCGGCAGCGAGGGACGCCTGGGCGGCCAGGCGCTGGTGCCCGGCGTGGGCGGGGTGTGGCGCGACCTGACCGACTCGGTGAACTTCATGGCCGGCAACCTCACCGCGCAGGTCCGGTCCATCGCCCAGGTCGCGACGGCGGTGGCCAAGGGCGACCTGTCGCAGAAGATCCGGGTCGATGCCCGGGGCGAGATCCTGGAGCTGAAGAACACCATCAACACGATGGTCGACACGCTGTCCGCGTTCGCGGACGAGGTCACGCGCATGGCGCGCGAGGTCGGCACCGAGGGCATCCTGGGCGGCCAGGCCCGGGTCTCCAACGTCGCCGGGACCTGGAAGGACCTGACCGACAACGTCAACTCTATGGCGAACAACCTGACGGGGCAGGTCCGCAACATCGCCCAGGTCACCACGGCCGTCGCCCGGGGCGACCTGACCCGCAAGATCGACGTGGACGCGCGCGGGGAGATCCTGGAACTCAAGACCACGATCAACACGATGGTCGACCAGCTGTCGTCGTTCGCCGCCGAGGTCACCCGCGTCGCCCGCGAGGTCGGCAGTGAGGGCCGGCTGGGCGGACAGGCCGAGGTCGAGGGCGTCTCGGGCACCTGGAAGCGGCTGACGGAGAACGTCAACGGGCTGGCGGGGAACCTGACGCGGCAGGTCCGCGCCATCGCCGAGGTCACCAGTGCCGTCGCCGAGGGCGACCTGACCCGCTCCATCACCGTGGACGCCTCCGGCGAGGTCGCGGACCTCAAGGACAACATCAACTCCATGGTGGAGTCCCTGCGCGAGACCACCCGCGCCAACCACGACCAGGACTGGCTCAAGACCAACCTCGCCCGCATCTCCAGCCTGATGCAGGGCCGCCGCGACCTGGCCGTCGTCGCCGAACTCATCATGGACGAGCTGGCCCCGCTGGTGTCCGCGCAGTACGGCGCCTTCTACCTCGCCGAGACGGACGAGAGCGCGCAGAGCGCGGACCGGCTGGAACTGCACCTGGTCGGCTCCTACGGTCACCCCGGCGGGGTGGGCGGCGACGGCAGGCCGCGGCACTTCCGCCTCGGGCAGTCACTGGTGGGCCAGGCCGCGCGCAGCCGCCGCATCATCGCCGTCGAGGACGTACCGCAGGACTACGTGGCCATCGGGTCCGGACTCGGGCAGAGCGCGCCCACCAGTCTGATCCTGCTGCCCATCGTGGTCGAGGACCAGGTGCTCGGCGTCATCGAGCTGGCTTCGGTCAACCGCTTCACCCCGGTCCACCGCGACTTCCTCGAGCAGCTGATGGAAACCGTCGGCGTCAACGTCAACACCATCGTCGCCAACTCCCGCACCGACGAACTGCTCGGTGAGTCCCAGCGCCTGGCGGGCGAGCTGCAGGCGCGCTCGGAGGAACTGCAGAACCGGCAGGAGGAACTGCAGCTCTCCAACGCCGAACTGGAGGAGAAGGCCGCCCTGCTGGCCACCCAGAACCGCGACATCGAGGCCAAGAACCTCGAGATCGAGCAGGCCCGCCAGGAACTGGAAGCACGCGCCCAGCAGTTGTCGCTGGCGTCGAAGTACAAGTCGGAGTTCCTGGCCAACATGAGCCACGAGCTGCGCACCCCGCTGAACAGCCTGCTGATCCTGGCCCAGCTGCTGGCCCAGAACCCGGCGCGGAACCTGACGCCCAAGCAGGTCGAGTACGCCGGGGTCATCCACTCCGCCGGGTCCGACCTGCTGCAGCTGATCAACGACATCCTGGACCTGTCCAAGGTCGAGGCCGGGAAGATGGACATCACCCCCGAACGCGTTCCGCTGCGCCAGCTGGTGGACTACGTGGAGGCCACCTTCCGCCCGCTGACCACCCAGAAGAGCCTGGACTTCCAGGTCACCACCGCTCCCGATGTGGCCCCGCACCTGGTGACCGACGACTCGCGGCTTCGGCAGGTGCTGGGCAACCTGCTGTCCAACGCGGTGAAGTTCACCGAGACCGGCCAGGTCGAACTGCACATCGAGACCGCCGACCCGGACCTGCTGCCCGCCCACGTCAGGGACAGCGGCCCGGCCCTGTCCTTCCGGGTGCGCGACACCGGCATCGGTATCGCCGAGCAGCAGTTGGAGACCATCTTCGGGGCCTTCCAGCAGGCCGACGGCACCACCAGCCGCAAGTACGGCGGCACCGGGCTGGGGCTGTCCATCAGCCGGGAGATCGCGCAGCTGCTCGGCGGTTCGATCAGTGCGGAGAGCACGCTGGGGGAGGGCAGCGCCTTCACCCTCCACATTCCCCTCGAACGTCCTGGCTTCGAGGACGCCGGAGCCGGGTCCCAGGAAGGCCCGCGGGCCCAGGACCGCGACGGGTCGCGCGCGCCGGTGACGGCGACAGCGGTACCCACGACGTCCAACGGGCTGCAGGCGGCGCAACGGCGCCGGGTGCTGGTGATCGAGGAGCGCGCCCACGGGCTGCTGTCGATGGTCGCGGAGAGCGCCGTGGCCGATGTCGCCGCCAGCCGCGAACCCACCGACCCCCGCAGCCATGTCGAGGTCATCTCCGTGCTGGGTGCCGGGCAGGCCGCGGCCGCGCTGGCCACGCAGCCCTGCCACTGCGTGGTGCTGGAGCTCGACATGTCCGGCGACGAGGCCTTCACGTTCCTGGAGGCCCTCGACGGCGACCGGGCCCTGCGCGGCGTGCCGGTGCTGGCCCACAACAGCCGGCGGCTGGACGCCGTGCACGAGCAGCAACTGCACGCGCGCTCGGACTCCCAGCCCCTGGAGCTGCTGCCCAGCCTGGACGAGCTGCGCGAGCGGATCGTGCTGCACCTGAGCGCCGAGCAGCCCAGCGATGTCCTGCCCCTGGTGCGCCCCGGGCGTGACACCCCGCCCGTGTTCAACCCGGTGGACGGGCGGCTCGCCGGGCGCAAGGTCCTGGTCGTGGACGACGACCCGCGCAACGTCTTCGCGCTCACGGGCATCCTGGAGCTGCACGGCATGCAGGTCCTGCACGCCGACAACGGGCGCGCCGGGATCGAGGCGCTGTCGCGGCACGAGGGCATCGAACTGATCCTGATGGACGTGATGATGCCCGAGATGGACGGCTACGCCGCCACGGCCGCGATCCGGGCCATGCCGGAACACGCCGACCTGCCGATCATCGCCGTCACCGCCAAGGCGATGCACGGTGACCGCGAGAAGAGCCTGGCCTCGGGGTCGAGCGACTACGTCACCAAGCCCGTGGACGCCCATGCCCTGATCGCCTGCATCCAGCAGTGGCTGCGGGCCTGACGCAGGCGTCCGGAGTGCTCCGGCAGAAGCTGACCGGCCGATCGGAAGCGCCACCCGGCCGGCCGGTCAGCAGGTACCAACCCGTGCGACGCGGCAACGCGATCGGCAGGCCTTTCGCAAGGAGCAACGCATGCCCACACCCCCCGAGCCTCCGGGGTCCTCGGAGTCCCGCGCGGTGGCCGGCTCCGCGCGCGGAGACGACCAGGGCACCTCGGGACGGCTGGCCGGCACGGTCGCCCGCCTGCGCGTGCAGGTTCAGCAGGCCCACGAGGCGGCCGCCGGCCAGGCACTGATCGAACAGGCCAAGGGCATCCTGGTGGAGCGCCTGCACTGCGGGCCGCGCGAAGCGGCCCGGCAACTCGACACCCTTGCCACCGGCGCCAGCGTCACCCTGCTGGAACTGGCCGCGGACATCGTTAACCAAGCCGCGCGCGACCACCTCACCGAGCTCACCGCCGCCATGCTCGAAGCGGCCCCCTCCCACGCCGTCCCCGACGTGACCACCGCGGCGACCGTACGCATGCGGACCGCCGAGAGCAGCACCCTGTCGGCCGGCGACACCCAGACCGTCGCGGACTCCCTGCTGCGCTACGCGCTGGCGCCGCTGGGCGCCAACGCCCTGGCCATCTGGGCGGTGACCTACGACGGGGCCCTGCGGCTGGCCGGCTACGCGGGCTTCCCCGAAGCCGAAGGGGCCCGCTGGCACTACGTTCCCCCGGAGGTGGCGACGTTGGCCCGGCGGGCGCTGACCAAGCGCCAAACGGTGTGGACCCGTACCCTGGCCGACGTCCAACTGCCCTCCATCGGCGGCGCGGCCTCCCCTCAGGCCGGCCGCGTCGTCGTACCCGCCGGCACCAGCGGACGCCTGGTGGGCGCCCTGGAGATCTGCTGGCCCGGACCGCTGGACCCCCAGCCTCCTCAGGTCCAGCGCCAGGTCGAGGCCCTGGCCGACCTGTGTGCCCACACCCTGGACGCCCACGTCCCCCTCGGCGCCGCCACCGAGCCCTCGGACCTGATCGGTCTCGCCGAAGGGCTGTGGGACCCCGCCATGATCCTGCGCCCGTACCTGGACGCGGAGGGCCGCGTCATCGACTTCTGGATCCACCACCTCAACGCGCACTTCGCCGACCTCGCCGGCCGGCCGCCCACCGCCATCGCCGGATCGCTGCTCCTCGAGAGCTACCCGGTGAGCGCCGACCCCAGCGGCCTGTACGAGAAGATCGAGCACGTCCACGCCACCGGAGAGCCCTTCCGGGCCCGGCGGCTGGCCACGACCAGCCTGGTCGACCAGATCCCGCTGCCCATCGTCGCGGACGTCAGCATCACCCGTCACGGCGAGGAGGTCCTCGCGACCTGGCGCATCCACGACCAGGGGAACCGTCTGGCCAACGTGCTCCAGCACGCCCAGCGACTGGGGCGCATCGGCGGCTTCGAGGAGGACTTCCACACGGGCGAGATCACGTGGAACAGCCAGCTCTTCGCCCTGTGCGGCCTGCAGCCGACCGACAAGCCGATTCCGCTGCAGGAGCTCGCCGCTCACGCCCACCGCGATGACGCCATCGCCCTGGGACGGTTCCTGCGTACCCTGCTGCACCACCACCGCCCGGCGTCCACCGCGTTCCGGCTGAACCGGCCCGACACGACCTCCCGCCACATCCGCATCGTCGCCGAACCGGTCCTGGACGGCCACGGGAACCTACAGGTCATCCGCGGTGCGTACCAGGACATCTCGGCGCAGCACTGGACCGAGGTCGCTCTCGCGGCCACCCGCGACCAACTCGCCCACACGGAGAAGGAGTCCGCGGAGCACAACCGGCTCGCCCTGCAGCTCCAGCACGCCATCATGCCCCCCACCAGTGCCCCCATCGACATCCCCGGGCTGCACATCGCGGTGCGCTACCGGCCGGCCGAGGAGGACCGCCTGGTCGGCGGCGACTGGTACGACATCGTCACGCTGCCGAGCCGGCAGGTCCTGCTGGCCGTCGGCGACATCGCCGGCCACGGCATCCGCGCCGCCACCTCCATGATCGTGCTGCGGAACGCCCTGCGCGGCCTGACCGCCACCGGCGCCGGACCCGCCCAACTGCTCGTGTGGCTCAACACCGTCGCCCACTACCTCACCGAGCACGTCACCGCGACCGCCGTCTGCGCCCTGTACGACCCCTCCACCCGTATCCTGCGCTGGGCCCGCGCCGGCCACCTCCCGCCGATCCTGGTCCGCAAGGGCCACGCCGAACCGCTGCCGGCGATCAAGGGCATCCTGCTCGGCGCCCTGCCCGACGCGAAGTACCAGGAGGGTGAAGTGCAACTCGAGGTCGGCGACACCCTGCTGATGTACACCGACGGTCTGATCGAACGCAGGGACCGTTCCGTCCAGTCCTCCCTGGACCAGCTCATCACCGCCGCCGAACGCTCCACGCCCACCCTGGACGCGCACCTGGACTACCTCCTGACCCGCAGCAACGCCGACACCGACGACGACACCTGCCTCATCGGCATCCAGCTCACCTGAGGAGAAGACCGAGGATGTGTGCCGCTTGCGGTATCCCCACCCACATATCCGAGCCGGAAGCGGCCGCGCCCGCCACGGGGGCCGCCCCGCCGCCGGCCGGACCGCCCCGCCGCTTCGCCGCCCTGCGCAACCGCGACTGCCGGCCCTACCTCTTCGGCTCGATGCTGGCGATGATGGCCGACAACATCGAGCACGTCATCACGTACTGGGTGCTCTGGCAGACCTTCCACTCGCCGGCACTGACCGGCTTCCAGGTGATCAGCCACTGGGTGCCGTTCCTGCTGCTGTCGATGTGGTTCGGCTCGCTGGCCGACCGGTACGACTGCCGGCGCGTCATCCAGGTGGCCCAGGCGGTGTTCATGGGCGTCTCCGCGGCGTGGGGGATCTTGTTCCTCACCGGCTCGCTGCACATGTGGGAGGCGTGCGTGCTGCTCGTCCTGCACGGCCTGGCCGGCTCACTGTGGGGGCCGGGCGAGCAGTTGATGCTCCATGACTTCGTGGGTCCGGCGGAACTGTCCAGCGCGGTGCGGCTGAACGCGACGTTCCGCAGCCTGGGCGTGCTGTTCGGCCCGGTGATCGGGTCGGCGCTGCTGCTGGGCCTCGGTCCGACCGCCGGCATCTTCGCCAACATCGCCTTCTACCTGCCGCTCACGTTCTTCCTCTTCCGCACCAAGTTCACCGGCCACACCCGGGACCGGCACCGCCGCCCGCGGGTCGGCGCGCTGGAATCGCTGCGCGTGCTGCGGGAGGTCGGATCCCATCCCACCCTGGTCAGCATGATCGTCCTGGCCGGGCTGGGCTCCTTCTTCGTCGGCGCGTCCCTGCAGTCCTCGATGCCGATCTTCGCGCACGACCTGGGGGCGGGCGGCGCGGGGACCGCCTACGGGGTCCTGCTCTTCGCCAACGGGGCCGGCGGGGTCATCGGCGGCATCGTGCTGGAGGCCACCGGCTGGGTCAGACCCCGGGTGGCCGCCGCCGTCCTCAGTACGGCCCTGTACGGCTTGACCAGCATCTTCTTCGCGCTCACCACCAGTTACCCGCTCGCCCTGGCGCTGCTGTTGGTCGGTGGCATCGCCAACCTGGCCTCGATGTCGATCGGCCAGACCGTCGTCCAACTGCTCGCACCGGCCGCCGACCGCGGCCGGGTCCTCGGTGTCTACGGCATGTCCGCGGGCGGGCTGCGTGCGGGCAGTGGCTTCACCGTCGGCCTGCTGGGCGCCGCCATCGGCGTGCGCACGTCACTGGCGTACAGCGCCACCGCGCTGTGCGTCGGCACGGCCGCCGCCGGGCTCCACGCCCTGCGCGGCCGGCGTGTGCTGAGCGGACGCGGGCCGGTGCGCGAGGACCGCAGGGAGCGCGCGCCGCGTCCCTGACCGCGGGACGGTCCGACCCAGAGGCGGCCGTCACCCGCGCCTTCCGGATGCTCGAACACGGCTGGACGGACATCACGCGGGCACCTGACACCGGGCACCTGACACGGGACTCGGTACTACGGGGAGTCCTGCCCGGGTCGGTCGACGTGCTCCGCGCGTTCGTCGCGCCACGCCAGCGCCCGGTGGATCTGTGGGGCGGTCAGGCCGGTCACCGGGCCGAGCTCGTCGACGGTCATGTCGTCCGGAGCCGCGGACAGGGCACGGACGATCTGCCAGGACCACAGCTCCTCCTCGACGAAGGGCCGCCCGCGGTACTTCTCGAGGAGCGGCCCCAGGTGCTCGCCGCCGCAGGCCACGAGCAGTCGCATGCCGTCCTTCGCCGGATCGGTGGCGTGCACGGCCGAGGAGTCACGCACTATCGCCAGGACTCCGCCGTCGTGCCACAGCCGGCCGCACCAGTCGCACAGATCCACCGGCTCCCGTACCGCTTCCCGCTCCGCCATGCTTCGCGTCTACCCGCCGCGCACCACTCCATTGGGCGGTGAGCGGAAGGGAATGTGCGATTCCCCGCACGTTCCGTAGCCGGTCGGCGGCGCCCCGGTTGCCCGAAGATCGTCCGAAAACAGCCCGTGGGCACCGCCCGTCCGGACGGTGCCCACGGGACGCGTTCGACCTCAGGAGCGGACGGTGAGCCACGCGCCCAGGCCACTGCAGCCGCGCGCGTCATAGGTGGTGCTGCGGTAGCCCGCCGGGATGGGGGAGTAGGGGCAGGTCCAGATGCCGTTGCGGACGAGCTGGTGGAACCAGGCGCCGATTCCGCTGCACCCGTTGCGGTCGTAGTTGGTGATGACGTACCCGGACACCACCGGCGAGCCCGCGCAGGTCCAGATTCCGTCACGCGCGAGCTGGTGGAACCACGCGCCGACGCCGCTGCAGCCGTTGCGGTCGTACATGGTGATGACGTACCCGGACACGATCGGCGACCCCGCGCAGGTCCAGATCCCGTCCCGGACGGGCTGCTGCAACCACGCCCCCGCGCCGTTGCAGCCACTCCGGTCGAACATGGTGATGACGTACCCGGGTGGGACGGCCACGCCCGGACAGGTCCATCCGCCCACCGCGGCGGCCCGCGCCCCGCCGTCGGCGGCCGTGGCCGTTCCGGTGGCCGTGCCGGTGAACACGGCCGCGAGCAAGGCGATCGCCCCCACGACGGCGGCGATCCTGCTGCGGAACACCGCGGTGGTCGAACGGCTCCATAAGTGACGAAGTCGGCTGTTCACTGCACTCCAGTTCGATTGATGTGCCCGGTTGGCGGTCATGGCGACGCCCGGCCGCAGGCAGTGCCGTGCGGGCCGGGCAGCACATCCTGCACGGGCCGGCGGTCCCGGGCGCAGCGCGAGGGCGCGCGACTGCTGCATTCCGGGCACGGCGCGGCCAAGGTCGCCACGCTCGATGATCACTCGGTGTGAGTCGGCCGCTCCCCGGAGCCCGGCGGCACGCTGCTGGGTGGTCAGGCGCTGCGCTTGCGTGCGGGAGTCTTCTTCGCAGGTGCCTTCTTCGTCGCCTTCTTCGCCGCCGTCTTCTTGGCCGTCGCCTTCTTCGCGGGGGCTTTCCCGGCGGTCCCCTTCGCCGGGGCGATGTCGTGGACCGTGGCGTCCTGGCCGCGGTTCTCCTTGGCCTGCGCGAGGCTGGCCTCGAGCGCCTCCATGAGGTCCACGACCTTCCCGGCCGCCGGCGCGGGAGCACCGGCCGGGGTGACCTCGGCGCCTTCGACCTTGCCGCGCACCAGGTCCGCCACCGCGGCGGTGTACTGGTCCTCGTAGGTGTCCAGGTCCGCTTCGCCCAAGGCGTCGATCAGGGCGATGGCGGCCTTGATCTCGTTGTCGGCGAGCTCCACCTCGGCGGTGGGCGCGGCCTCGGCGGGGGATTTCATCTCATCGGGCCAGTGCAGGGTGTGGGCGATCAGGACGTCGTCGTGGGCGTAGATCAGCACCAGCTGTTCCTTGTTGTGCAGCGCCACCTTGCCCACCGCGGCCTTGCCCGACCGGGCGAGAGCCTGACGCATCAGGACGTAGGGCTTGTCCCCGCCGGAGCTCGGTTGCAGGACGTACGGAGTGTTGTACTGGGCGCTGGGAACGCCGGCCATGTCGAGGAAGCCGCTGATCTCGATGGTCTTGGCGGTGGGCAGCGGCATGGCGGCGAGTTCGTCGTCGGTGATCTCCACCAGGGTGCCGTCGGGGGTCTCGTAGGCGCGACCGATCTCGTCCTGGCTGAGGACCGTGTCGTCCAGCTCGCACTTCTTGCGGTACCGGACGGGCCCGTGGTCCGTCTTGTGCATCTGCCGGAACGGGATCTTGTGGCTGCTCACCGTCGACCCCAGGCGCACCGGGATGGACACCAGCCCGAAGGAGACCGTCCCGGACCACAGCGGCTTCATCCCACAGCTCCGCCGGTCGCATCACTCATACCCCGACGCTAAGGCCGCCCCCGCCGCCCCGCGACCGCACGACCCAATGGTCACGCACCGTAGCTATCGAACAAATGTACGGATCTCGGGTTATGGTGGAAGAGCGACGGAGGAGATCCGGTAGGGGAGGGCGCGTGGACTGGGACTGGAGGTGCCGATGTCGTCGTTTACGCACCTCCACGCCATGTCCGGCTATTCGGCCCGCTACGGCGCCGCGCACGTCGACCAACTCGTGCGCCGCGCGGCGGAACGAGGCATGGGTGCACTGGCACTCACCGACCGTGACACGGTCACCGGTACCGTACGGTTCGCCAAGGCCTGCGCGACCCACGGCGTCCGCCCGGTCCTCGGCGTCGACATCGCCGTCGCGCCCCACCGCCCCACGCCCGTCGCGGCCCGGCTCCGTACCCCGGTGCGCGGTGGCGCCCACGTGCTGGAGGCACCGCTGCGGGTGACACTGCTGGCGCGGCACGCCGACGGATGGGCCCGCCTGTGCCGCCTGGTGTCCACCGCGTACACCGACCCGGTCGCGGGCGTGCCGGTGGTGTCCTGGCCGGCCCTGGCCCAGTACGCGGGGAAGGGGCTGACGGTCCTCCTGGGCCCGGCCTCCGAACCCGTCCGCGCCCTGAGCGCCGGCCGTGAGGACCTGGCCGAACAACTCCTCGCCCCGTGGCGTGACCTGGCCGGTGACCGCCTGCGGATGGAAGCGGTGTGGTTCGGCCTGCAGGGCACCGGCCCCGGCTCCCTGCGGCTGGCCGGCCGCACCCTGGCCCTGGCCGACCGGCTCGGCGTCCCGGCCGTGCTGACCAACGCGGTCCGCTACGCCGACCGCGAGCAGCACCGCCTCGCCGACGTCCTGGACGCCGCCCGGCTGCTGCGCCCCATCGACCGGCGACGCCTCGACACGGGGGAGCGCTGGCTGAAGGACCCGTCGGCCATGTCCGCGGTCGCCGACCGCGTCGCCGAGGCGGCGGGTACCGGGACGGAACGCGCGCGGCGGCTGATGGCGGAGACGGACCGGACGGCGGAGGAGTGCCGCATCGACCCGGTGGCCGACCTGGGGCTGGGGCGCCCGCACTTTCCCGAGCCGTCCGTCGTCGGCGCCGGATCCGGCCCGGGGGAGGCGGCGGCGGTGCTGCGCGAGCGGTGCGAGGCGGGCATGGTCCGGCGCGGTCTGGACCGCGACCCGGTCGCCGTGCGGAGGCTCCAGGAGGAGCTCGAGGTCATCGCCCGCATGAAGTACGACACGTACTTCCTCACCGTGGCGGCCGTCGTGGCCGACGTGCGGGAGATGGGGATCCGGGTGGCGGCCCGCGGTTCGGGGGCCGGCTCCATGGTCAACCACGCCCTGTACATCGCCACCGCCAACCCGCTGGAACACCACCTGCTGTTCGAGCGGTTCCTCAACGTCCGGCGGAACTCACTGCCCGACATCGACATCGACGTGGAGTCCGCCCGCCGCCTGGAGGTCTACGACCGGATCATCGAACGGTTCGGCACGGAGCGCGTCGCGGTCACCGGCATGCCCGAGACCTACCGGGCCCGCCATGCCCTGCGCGACACCGGTATGGCCCTGGGGATCGCGCCGGACACGGTGGACCGCATCGCGAAGTCGTTTCCGCACATCCGGGCGTGCGACATCACCTCGGCCCTGGCCGAGCTGCCGGAACTGCGGGACCTGGCCGCGGCGGCGGACCGGTTCGGACCGCTGTGGGAACTCGCCGAGGGCCTGGACGCGCTGCCCCGGGGGATGGCGATGCACCCGTGCGGCGTCATCGTCAGCGACACCACCCTGCTGGACCGGCTGCCGGTGCAGCCCACCCCGGGCGGCTACCCGATGGTGCAGGCCGACAAGGAGGACGTCGAGGACCTCGGACTGATCAAACTGGACGTGCTCGGCGTGCGGATGCAGTCCGCGATGGCGCACGCCGTCACCGAGATCCGGCGCGTCACCGGCCGGAGCATCGACCTCGACGACCACCGGCAGGTTCCGCTGGACGACTTCTTCGCCTTCAAGCTGATCCAGGCCTCCGACACCATCGGCATGTTCCAGTTGGAGAGCCCCGGGCAGCAAGATCTTTTGGCCCGCCTGCAGCCCAGGGACCCGCAGGACGTCATCGCCGACATCAGCCTCTTCCGTCCAGGGCCGGTCGCCGGCGGGATGCCCGCCCAGTACATCGCCGCCCGCCACGGTGCCGCCCCCGTCTACCCGCACCCCGAGCTCGAACCGGTCCTCGCCGACACCTACGGGGTGACGATCTGGCACGAGCAGATCATCGACATGCTCGCGACCCTCACCGGCTGCGACCGCGCTCTGGCCGAAGTGGGCCGCCGCGCCCTGGGCGACAGGAACCGCCTGCCGAAACTGCGGGAGTGGTTCCACCGGGAGGCCACCGCCCGCGGCTACACCCCCGCGGTCCGGGAGGAAGTGTGGAGGATCATCGAGGGGTTCGGCTCCTTCGGCTTCTGCCGAGCGCACGCGGTCGCGTTCGCCGTACCCGCCCTGCAGTCGGCGTGGCTGAAAGCGCACTTCCCGGCCTTCCTGGTGGCCGGCCTCCTCGAACACGACCCGGGGATGTGGCCCAAGCGGGTGATCGTCGCGGACGCCCGCCGCCACAACGTGCCCGTACTGGGTGTCGACGTCAACCACTCCCGGGCCACCCACACCGTGGAGAGGACCGACGACGGCACGTGGGGCGTGCGGCTCGCGTTCTCCGCGGTCAAGGGCATCAGCGAGGACCAGATCAGCCGCCTGGTGGCCGCCCAGCCCTACGCCTCGCTGCAGGACCTGTGGCAGCGCGGCCGCCCCGCCCGACCCACCGTGGAACGCCTCGCGGAAGTCGGCGCTCTGGACGCCGTGCGCGGGTCGCTGACCCGCCGGGACCTGCTCCTGCAGATCGCCGAACTCCACGCCCACGCCCGCGGCCGCCAGGGCGACGGGCAGCTGCCGCTGCAGGACATCAGCGCCGGCTCCGCCCCCAGCGGCCTGCCGGAGATGACCGGCCGCGAAGCGCTCGGCGCCGAACTGGAGACCCTCAGCATCGACATCAGCCAGCACCTCATGGAGCACCACCACCGGCTCCTGCGCGAGGTCGGCGCCACCGACGCCGCCCACCTGACGACCCTCGAATCCGGCCGGACAGTCCTCGTCGCCGGGGTACGCGCCTCGACCCAGACCCCGCCCATCGCGTCGGGCAAGCGCATCATCTTCGTCACCCTCGAAGACGGCTCCGGCCTCGTCGACCTGGCCTTCTTCGAAGACTCCCACCCCGCCTGCGCCCACACCGTCTTCCACAGCGGACTGCTCCTGGTCCGCGGCACCGTCCAGCGCCGCGGACCGCGCCGCACCGTGGTCGGCAGCCGCGTCTGGGACCTCGAAGCCCTCGCCGCCGCCCGCCGCGACCACGGGCCCGAAGCCGTGGTGCGCCTCCTGGGCGACACCGCACTGCCCGGACCCACCCCCGCCCAGTCCCCGCAGCGCACCCTCGCCAACGGGACCACCGGCGCCGTCCTGCACCCGTGGGCCGACCTGCAGCCCGCCGGCACCCGCTCCGCGAACCTCACCAAGCTCGGCCACATCAGCCCCGGAAGCGCGGGATGACCCTCATGCAGCCGGCACAGCGCCACATCCTGCACGCGCACTTCCACGGCCGCACGCGCGACGACCCCGCGCTGTACCAGCAGCTCCTGGAAGTCCTGCAGGGCATCAGCCCCCGCGTGCAGGCCCTGGAACCCGACGGCGCGCAGATGGACCTCACCGGTGCGCTGCGGTATTTCGACCGCACTCCCCAGGAGCTCGCCGAACTGATCCGGCTGCGGGTCGTGGCGCTGCACGGGGTCCAGGCGACGCTGGCCGTCGCGGGCAACCGGCTGCTGGCCGGCATGGCCGCCGCGGTGACACCGCCCGGCGGCATCACCGTCATCGGCCACGACCCGCACGACATCGCCGCGTTCCTGCGTCCGCAACCCGTCAGCGCCCTGCCCGGCGTCGGGCCGGCCACCGCGAAGACCCTCGTCCGGCACGGTCTGCACCGCATCGGAGACCTCGCCGACGCGCCGTTGCTCACGACCCAGCGCCTGCTGGGAGTGACCACGGGCCGGTCCCTGCACGACCTCGCCCACGGCCGCGACCCCCGCCCCGTCACCCCCCGGCCCGTCGCCCGCTCCGTCTCCGCCGACCACCACTTCGACCGCGACGAACTCGACCCCGACCAGCACCGGCGCGTACTGCTCGACCTCAGTGACCAGCTCGGCTCCCGCCTGCGCTCCCAGGAACAGATCACCGGCGCCCTGTCCCTCACCGCCCGCTACGCCGACCGTTCGGCCACCACCCGAACCCGGTCCCTGCCCGAAGCCTCGGCGCACGGGGACGACGTCCGTGCCACCGTCTACGAGCTGTACGCGGCGCTGGGCCTGCAACGCGCCCGCGTCCGATCCCTCAGCGTGCGCGCCGAGCAACTGCGCCCCGCCCACGCCGCGGCACAGCAGCTGAGCCTGGACCAGGTCCGCGAGAACCGCCTCGCCATCGAACCGGCCATCGACCGCGCCAACGCCCGCTTCGGCCCAGGAGCAGTGCGCCCGGCCAGCCTGGCGCGCTCCCGGCGACAGCAGCCCGCGATGCCGGAGGCTCCAGCGGTCCTGTAGAGGCCGGTTCAGGGCCGGATTCGGGCACGACGATGGCCGGCCCGCCGGCCGGTTTCGGGTCAGGTCGCGACGAGAGCCGCCAGGCCGAGCGCGATCAGCCCACCGCAGATCGCGAGATTCAGCTTCAGGTGATCCACGAAGATCGCCACGAACTCCCTGATCGTCGCGCTCGGCCAGAAGTACGCAGCGGTCGGCGAGCCGATCACCTGCCCGTTGATGCCCGCCCGCCGCGCCATCAGAGCCGCCCGGAACGCATGGAAGTTGTTGGTCACCACCACACACCGGTACGTCGGGTCGTGCTCCGCCATCAGCGCTTTGCTGCAGGTCAGGTTCTCCTCCGTGGTCCGTGACCGCTCCTCCCGCAGGATCCGCTCCTCCGGGATCCCCTTCGCCACCAGGTACTCCGCCATGGCGTGCGACTCGGGACGGCCCTCGTCGGGCCCCTGTCCGCCGGAGACCAGCAGTCGGGGCGTCCCGCCGTGCCGGCCCTCCGCCTCGTAGGCCGCCCGTCCCCGCTCCAGGCGGGAAACAAGGAGCGGCGGGACCTGGTCGCCGACCAGGCCGCAACCGAGCACCACGACGAAGTCGACGCCGGAGCGCACCGTGATCCGCCCGTAGAGGAAGGAGTACGTGAGGTAGCAGACGAACAGGAACGAGACGTACGCGACGACGCACAGGGTCAGCACGCCCGCGGAGAAGATGACACGGGATCCGGAACTCGCGGCGAAGATCAGGAATGCCAGGAGCAGGAAGATGCCCAGTCCCGCGAGCAGCGACAGCAGGTTGCCCAGGCCGCGCCCTTCCTTGCGGAGCATCAGCAGCCCGTTGGCGACGAGAGCGAAGGGCAGCGCGAGCCCGGCGAGCAGGACCAGCGCCGGCAGCAGGTACAGGACGTAACGCGACCCGGGGATCGGGGCCCCGTGCAGCGACATCACGAACGCGACGCTGAAGAGCACGAGGCCGAGCCCGAGGAACACGGCATTGCGGAACAGGCGGCGGTCCTCGCGGAAACTGACGGCGAAGGCGAGGAACGCGAGGGCGGAGGCGGCGTAGGCGGCGTAGGCGAAGGGGAGCACGAGCGCATCGTATGGGCGCGCCCCGCGGCGGACCGAACCGGCCGTGGAGGTCGACCCGGTTCGCCGCGGCGAGCATCGCGACCGCCTCGGACGCCGCCGCTCTGTGGACAGGTTCTAGGCGACCGTGAGGACGATCTTGCCCTGAATGTGGCCTCGGGCGGCGCGTTCGTGCGCTGCTCGGGCATCCGCGAGGGCGAACGTGCTGTCGATCGCCACGCGGACCGTGCCCGCGTCGAGGAGGCGCGCCAGTTCGGCGAGTTGTGCGCCGTTCGAGCGGACCTGGGCGCTCGAGACCGTGACGCCCAGCTTCGCCGTCTCCTCTTCGTCGAAGTCCCCGGGGAGTACGGGGAACTGAGAGCCGCCGCGCTTGAGCGTGCGCAGGAAGCGTCTGCTGTCGGGGCCGCCGACGGTGTCGACGACGAGGTCGACGTCGTGCGCGAGTTCCTCGGCGCGGGCCTTGGTGTAGTCGATGAACCGGTCGGCGCCGAGCCCCCTCAAGAACGCTTCATGCGCGCCCGATGCGACCGCGATGGCACGCGCTCCCTTCCACTTCGCCAGTTGCAGCGCGAAGTGGCCCACGCCGCCCGCGGCGCCGTTGATGAGCACCGTCGTGTCGGCGTCGAGCGCCGTCGGGCGGTGCCGTGCCTCCTGGAAGGGCGAGGGGCGATCGTGTCCGGGCTCGATCAGGAACTGCCACGCGGTGAGCCCGGCCATCGGCGCTCCGGCGGCGTGCACGTGGTCGATGCCGGCCGGCTTGTGTGCCAGGTCCGACGCGGGCGCGGCCACGTGCTCGGCGTACGCACTGCCATGGAAGCTGGGAAATCGCAGCAGGCCGAAGACCTCGTCCCCGACGGCGAAGCCGTCCACGTCCGCGGCGACGGCCTCGACGACGCCCGACACGTCCGTCCCGGGAACCACCGGCAGCCTGACCGTCGATTCCGTCTCCCCGGGCATCGTGGTGAGCCCGCCGCGCAGGTACCAGTCGGGGGGATTGACGCCGGCCGCGTGCACGCGCACGAGCACCTCGCCCGGCCCCGGCACGGGGATCGGCACCTCGTCGTAACGCAGAACCTCGGGACCGCCGTGCTCATGGAGCCGGATCGCCCTCATCGTGTGTGTCGGCATCGTCTTCTCCTGCCCGCACTGCGGGATACGCTGATTCGGATCAGCGATCCACATAAATGGACCACTGATCCGAATATATGGACCACTGATCCGGATAGTCAAGAGGGGCAGATGCGGGCCGACGCCAGGAAGAACCGCGACCACCTGCTCGCCGTAGCGGGCACCGCCATCACCGAGCAGGGGGTCGACGTGTCCCTGCGCGACATCGCGCGCAGGGCCGACGTCGGGCTCGCGACGCTGCTGCGGCACTTCCCCACGCGCGAGGCGCTGCTCGATGCCCTGCTCCGCACCAGCTTTGACGAACTGACGGCAGAGGCGGCCGAGCTCGAGACGTCGAACTCGCCCGAAGACGCCCTCGTTCTGTGGCTGCGCGACTGCGTCGCGTGGACCACGGAGTATCGGGGCGTGACCGTGCTGATGGCGGCCGCCATCGAGGACGCCGACTCCGCGCTCCACGCATCATGCGTCACCCTGCGCGCAGCCGGTGCGCGGCTCCTCGCCCGCGCCCAGGCCGTGGGCATGGCGCGGAGCGATATGGACGGCGACGACGTGTTCGCGCTGGTGGCCATGCTCGCCTGGCTCGGCGACCAACCTGCACTCGCCCCCCGTGCCGATCGCCTCTTCGAGGTCGTCGCGAGCGCGATTCTGGCGCGAACTTGACGGCAGACTCTAGGGCTTCCGGGCGATGGCGGCGTAACAGGCGGTCTCGTCGTTGGTGATTCCGCCGAGGCTGTCCTCGGGGTCGGGGCGCCACTCCTGGGTGGAGGCGATGCCCGGGTCCAGGAAGGTCCAGCCGGTGAAGAAGGCGGTGAATTCGGCGAGGGTGCGTGCTTGGACGGCTGTGCCGGCCGCCCGGTAGACCCGCAGGACGCGGTCGATCGGCTCGGGGTCGTAGTCCGCCGTCAGGTGGCTGAGGGTGAGGGTGCTGCCCGGGGCCAACTCGTCCTTGAGGGTTTCGACGATGCCGTGGGCGTCCTGGTCGTCGGTGACGAAGTGCAGGATGGCGTTGAGGCTCAGAGCGACGGGGCGGGTGAGGTCGAGGGTCCGTTCGACCTCGAGGGACTCCAGCAGGGCCCGGGGGTCGGTGACGTCCGCCTGGGTGTAGGCGGTGCGTCCTTCGGGGGTGCCGTGCAGCAGGGCCGCGGCGTGGGCCAGGACGATGGGGTCGTTGTCGGCGTAGACCACGCGCGAGGCGGGATCGGCCTGTTGGGCGAGCTCGTGGAGGTTGGGAGAGGTGGGGATCCCGGTGCCGATGTCCAGGAACTGGGTGAGCCCCAGGGAGGCCAGGTGGCGGGTGGAGCGTTGCACGAAGCGGCGGTTGGCGCGTGCGGCGACCAGGGCGGAGGGGAAGGCCGCGATGGCCTTGCCCGCGGCCTCGCGGTCGGCCGGGAAGTTGGTGTAGCCACCGAGGTAGTAGTCGTACATCCGCGCCGAGTGGGCCCGGTCCAGTTGCAGGTCGATGCCGGACTCGTGATCGCTGCTCATGCTGCTCCCCCTGTGCGGACGTCGGGTGGCCCCGGGCTCCTCCCCGGCCCGCGCAGCCTACAAGCGCCCCCTTCGGCCAAATGTGCACGAGCCGAAGCCTCCCGTTGATGACTTTTGGCGCCAGTTCCTCCCGATATTCGCCCATGAGTCGAACGTGTATGCGTTACCGTTTCAACACAGGGTGTGAAAAAATAGTCGGAACGATCTTCAACAGCCGGGGCCGTGATCCGCTTTGCTGATCGTAGGAGCACATCAACTCCCTGCCGACGCCCCTCCATCCCCGGATCGGTGCGGTGCCAGCGGACGGGAACGCCCGTGAGAGAGATCCAAGACGCGTCGGCCGGTGGAGCTGCCCCGTATCCGCCGGCCGTCCGCACCCGTTCCCTCCCGTCCCGGCCACCACCCGCCTGCGCCGCGAACCAACAAGCGCCGCCGACGGGAAGGCGATGACCCGATGACCCGCCCCCACCCCCTCGCCCCCGCGGCGCCCGTCACTCCCGAGCAGGTCGCGCAGCGCCGCGCGAACCTGACGCTGGCAGCGTTCTACGAGTACCACCGCACTCTGTGGCTGCGCTACGCGCTGCTGCAGGTCGGCGACCGCCACCAGGCGGCGCGTCTGGTGCGCGAGGTCCACGAGCAGCTGGCCCAGGACTGGGAGTTGGTCCTGCGGCAGGAGTCCGTGCCGCAGTACGCGTGGACCGCGCTGAAGGACCACATCCACCACTGGCTGGTGTGCCACCGGCGTACCCCGGTCATGCCCGACACCGCCGCGTTCCGCGCCGCGATGCGCAAGCTGCTGGTACGCGAGCTCCAGGACGGCTGGGCCCTGCTGGAGAGCGAACTGGGCCTGTACACGGCCATCTCCGAGTTACCGGAACGGCAGTGCGACGTCATCATCCTGCGCTACGTCCTCAAGGCCGAGGACCATGACATCGCCGAGTACCTGGGCACGACCACCGACACGGTGCGCTCCCACGTCATGCGGGCCAAGGACCGGCTCGCCACCAAGCTGACGTCCCTGCTCAAGGAGGAAGCGTGACCGGACGAGCCTCCCGCCGGGTGCGCGAGGACATCGACGCCCTCCTGCGGGAGGCCGACGTCTTCCCGGCCCGGGACGACACCGACCCCGACCTCGGCTTCGACACCGACCTCGCCCTCGACCCCGACACTGACCTCGACGCCGGCCTGGACACGGACGCCGAGCCCGAGGACGCGCTGGACAAGCCCTGTCGCCACCACCGCCCCCCGCCGTCCGACGCCCCCGCGGACCGCGTACGCGAACCGCTGTGCGTACCGGCCTGCGCCCGTTCCATCCGGCAGACCGCCGCCCGCGACCTGCACCTGGCCGTCTCCCTGGTCGTGGGTGACGCCCGCGCCGCCGTCGCGCTCACCCGCTTCGCCGACCAGGCGGGCGCCGAGACCGAAGGCGCACTCGTCTTCGGCTGCCTGCTCTTCCTGGCCGGTCACAACGACGCCGCCGAGTACTGGTGGCAGTACGCCGCCGGCGGTGAGAACTCCACCGCCGCCTTCTGCCTGTACCTCTACCACCGCAACCAGGGCCAGCACCGAACCGCCCAGCAGTGGCGCAGCCAGACCCATCAGTTGGAGACCGCGGAGCGGCCCACCGTCCCACTGCGGCCCCCCAGTTCTCTCCCTCTGCTGCCCAGCCGCGTGCGCCAGGCGCTGCTCACCCAGTGCCACGAAGGAGCCTCCCCCCACCTGCCCCCCGCGATGGAAGCGGCCATCAACACCCTCTACGGTCGCGGTCACAGCGACGCGGACCAGGACACCGACGCCTACCCGCTGCCGTACGACGGATTTCCCCGCCACCTCGCGCAGGCCGCGAACCGCTGAGCGCGCGGCCGGTCTCGGCGGATCTCGTTGGCGCCGTGTCGTGACGGCTGCGAGCATGCAGCTGTGAGCCATGACCGGATGCGCGTCCCCGACTCTCTTGCCGCGTCGCATCGCAGGTACTTCGGGGAGGCCGGACGGGACTGGATCACCGCGCTTCCGACCCTGGCCGAGGACCTTCTGGGCCGGTGGCACCTACGGCTGGACGGAACGCCGCGCAACGGCGCCGTCGCGCTGGTGCTGCCGGTCCTGCGCGAAGACGGCACCCCGGCCGTGCTCAAACTCCAACCGGTGGACGAGGAGACGGGCGGTGAACCCGCGGCCCTGCGGGCGTGGGCAGGCCGGGCGGCGGTCTTGCTGCTGGAGGCCGATGCCGGCACCGGGGCGATGCTGCTGGAGCGGTTGGACGCCACCCGCTCGCTGGATGCCGTCGACGACGACCTGGCCGCGTTGCGGATCCTCTCGGAGATCCTGGCCCGCTTGGTCGCCGTTCCGGCTCCGTCGGGACTGCGCAGCCTGGGCGACGTCGCCGCCGCCGTCCTGCACAGGGCCGCGCCCGCCCGCGCGAAGTTGGCCGACCCGTCGGAGCGGCGCCTGCTCGGAGCCTGTGCCGACGCCCTGCGGGAGGTGGTCGACGAACCGGGCGACCGGCTGCTGCACTGGGACCTGCACTACGAGAACGTGCTGGCCTCGCCGCCGTCCTCGGGACGGGACCCCTGGCTGGCGATCGACCCGAAACCCCTGGCCGGCGACCCCGGCTTCGATCTCTTTCCCGCGCTGTGGAACCGGTGGGACGCGGTGCAGAAGTCGGGGGACATCCCCCGCTCCGTCCGCCGCCGGTTCGACCTCATGACCGACGTCGTCGGACTGGACCGGCAGCGCGCCGCCCGGTGGACGCTCGGCAGAGTCCTGCAGACCGTGTCGTGGTCGATCGAGGCGGGTGCGACCCGCCTGCCGCCCATCCCCTCGGCCATCGCGAAGGTACTGCTGAATCGCTGGTGAGGCCGGCCCGCGACGGGCGGGGCCGTTCTCGGCGAGTGCGCGGCGCGCCTACGCGTCCGGACCGACCACGGCGTCCCCGAAGGCCGCAGCGAGCGCCTTCGCGATCAGGTCGGGCAGTGCGGTCCGTCCGTCGTCCTCGGCCCAGCGCACCAAGGCCGTGTGCATGGCGGCCAGGCAGGCGCCGGCCGCCGCCTGGGCGTGGAACGTCGCGTCGGGATCGGCGGCATCACTCGCGAGGGCTTCGACGATCGCCTGCTGCAGGGCGTAGTGGTTGTCCAGGTGCTTGGCGCGCAGGGCCGGCGTCGTGATCATGAGCTGGAGGCGGGCCAGCAGGAACTGCTCGGCCGCCGTCGGGCCGTCCCCGCGGTCGCCGTCGGTCACCATCGCGGCCGACTCGATGAGCGCCCTGCTGATCCTGCGGACCAGGGGCTGCGCGGCGGGCGAGGCGGCGATCCGCTCAGCGACGATCCGGCCGTGCCGGTCGATGAGCACGAGGTCTTCCTTGGTGGGGAAGTGCCGGTAGACGGTCATGGGCGACACGCCCGCGGCGTCGGCGACATCGGCCACGGTGGTCGCGTCGTATCCGCGCTCGCCGAACAGCCGGACCGCGTGCGCCTGGATCATGCGCTGCGTGTCGGCTCGTCGCTGCGCTCGCAACGTTGAGTGCTGGTCGGACATGTGGTAGACCCTACCGTAGTGGTAGTGACTACCAAATAGGTAGAAGCTCACATCAACGGGTGGTGGACATGAGTGAACTGACCGGCAGGACGGCGCTGGTGACCGGAGCGTCGCGCGGCATAGGCCAGGCGATCGCGATCCGGCTGGCGACCGGGGGAGCGGTGGTCATCGTGCACTACGGCACGGACGAGGACGGTGCGGCGGCCACGGTCGACGCGATCGAGCGCACCGGTGGCTCCGCGCTCGCCGTCCGCGCGGAACTGGGCGGCGACGGCGACGTCGACATGCTCTTCGCGGGAGTCGGGGCGGCGCTGGCCGGGCGACCGTTGGACATCCTCGTCAACAACGCGGCAGCCGCGCCCGCCGGAGCGATCGGAACCACGACGCGCGCTCAGTTCGACCACCTCTTCGCGGTGAACGTGCGAGCGCCCTACTTCATCATCCAGCGGGCGCTGCCCCTGCTGCGCGACGGTGGCCGCATCATCACGATCTCGTCCGTGGCGACCCGGATGGCCAACCCCACCCAGACGTCCTTCGCGATGACGAAGGGCGCGGTCGAGACGATGAGCATGACCCTGGCCAACGAGCTCGGGGTCCGCGGCATCACGGTCAACGCGGTCGCCCCCGGCGCCACCCGGACTGCGACCAACGGAGCGTCCTTCGAAGCGCCGGGCCTGGCCGAGTTCATCGCCGGAACGACAGCGCTCGATCGGCTGGGCGCGCCCGACGACGTCGCCGACGTCGTCGCGTTCCTCGCCTCCGACGCGGCCCGCTGGATCACCGGGCAGGTCATCGACACCAGCGGAGGACTGTTCCTCGGCCCGCGCGCCTGACGGACATCGCCGGAGGCATCGGGGACGGCCCGAGGGCGGCAGCGGCAGGACCCTGTCCGCGCACGCGGCCGGGGCCCACGGGAAGGGCCCCGGCCGCGTGCGGGGACTGATGTTCTAGCGGATGCCGGCCGCCTCGCAGGCGGCGGCGTAGTTGGCGGTGCAGATCTGCACCACGAGATACACGGCGTCCTTGACGACCGTGTCCTTGAGGTTGGCCCTGGTCACCGACACCGCGGTGAGCAGCTTCGCGGGCACGGTGGTGCCGGAGCCGCTGGTCGCGGTGGTGTCCGCGACGGACGAGATGTCGTCGCCGTGGAGCAGCTTGACCGCGATCTCGGCGGTGGCTTCGGCCTCGGGCTTGAACGCCTTGTACACCGTGCTGGTCTGCTGACCGGCCAGGATCCGCTGGATTCCGGTGAGGTCCGCGTCCTGACCGGTCAGCGGGACGTCGATGCCCGCGCCCTTGAGGGCGGTGGCGATACCGCCGGCCATGCCGTCGTTCGCGGAGTAGACACCGTCGATGTTCTTGGCGCCGAGCCGGCCTATCGCCTCCGTGACCTTCTGCTTCGCGACGGTGTCCTTCCACAGACCGCTCTGCTCGTACGCGATCGTGACCTTGCCGTCGAGCACCCTGTGGGCACCGGCCTTGAACTGCGCGGCGTTCGGGTCGGCGTCGTCACCGTTGATCATCACCACGTTGGCGCTCGGGGTCGCCTTGGAGCCCATGGCGTTGAGCAGCGCCTGGCCCTGCAGCTCGCCGACCTTCTCGTTGTCGTACGAGACGTAGGCGGTGACCGGGCCCTGGGCGAAGCGGTCGTACGCCACGACCTTGACTCCCGCGTCCACGGCCTCCTGGACCGAGGCCTTGATGCCCACCGCGTCCTGCGCGCCCAGGATCAGGACCTTGACGCCCAGCTTGATCATGTCGCGGACCTGCTGCGCCTGCCGTGCCGGGTCGCCGTCGGCGTTCGCGTACGCGATCTTGCAGTCGGGGCAGAGCGACGTGATCTTGCCCCCGATCAACGGGCGGTCGAATTTCTCGTACCGCTTCGTGGCGTAGTCCGGAAGCAGCAGACCGATCGACTTGTCCTTGCGGCTCACTCCGGTGTCGCCACCGGTCTCTCCGCAAGCGGCCGCGGACACGGTCATCGTTACCGCAAGCGCGCCCATGACGGCACGACGCATTACCGCGTTCATTTCGGGTTGCCTCCCTGACGAGGCCGCAACACTGCGGCCGGGGTTCACGAGAGTCAATCCCGAGGTTGCCATGTCGTCAATAAGTAAACAGTTAACGAGATGGAAACGGCATCGTTCTTAATTGTCTGAACCAAGAGGTCAGGAGGGGTGCGGCAGTGTGCCGTCCGCGCATGGTACGGCGTCGACCGTCCCGTCGAACCGGTGGGCCGGCACGTAACGCACCTGGACGCCGCCGGGACCGCGAACGGGTCGGGCAATTTGGTTCCGGACCCTCGGCGCGATGGGCGGTCTCCCCGTACATTGCCCCTCAGGGGGCCCGTTCGACGGGCCGGGAGACACAAACCGGGGGAGTAGTAAGTGACCACCTTCATCATGGGCCACGGCAATCACAGTGAGCCCGGCACATTAGTCCCAGCCGGCAGAAGAGTAGGCATCTACGCGGAGGTCAACACTCTGCTGGCCATCACGATCGGCATGGCGGTCCTGTCCGCCAAGGGGGGATTCGAGCCGCCGACCACCTTCGGCTCGGCGACCGGGACAGCGCCGGTGCCCAACTACCGCGTCGGGCCGCTCACGCATCCCGAGTACCAGCGGATGCGCACCGTCGACTCCTCGAAGAACAGGATCATCTACATCGGCTACACCGAAGGGTTCGAGAAGGAGACGCAACTCTGCACGGACGTCGAGGGCTGCACGGGCGCCCGGCACCGGTGCGACGGCATCCTGGGCCGGGTCGACGACGCGGACATCCGGCTCTCCTTCTGCGTGGGCAAGGCGAGTGAGGCCGGACTGAGCAGGATGACGACCACGTTCCCGGCGACCGACACCTACGCGGAGCCCAACGCGCACTTGGCGAAATACATCGACCAGGCCAGGGTCTGGTTCGAGCGGGTCACGAAGGAACCTGACGTGGCGATCTCCGAGTTCCATCAGCTCGCCACGACCGCCGCGGGCGCCCGTGAGGCGTCGTTCATCCTGGCGTCGTCCAAGAGGTTGGAGTCCCTGCTGGTGCTCCACGACGCCCGCCATCACCGCAACACCCTGAGCGCCTGGAACTTCCTCAACTACCTTTACGGCCTGCCGGAGAAGTCCCGCGCGAAGGTGACCAGGCGACTGCGGCCGGAGCCCGCACCGCCCGCCGGCCACGCTCCCGTGACCGCGCTGGAGCGCTTCGTCTCCTCGTACTTCGCGGCCGCCCCCGGCGAGCGCCGAGCCGGCTGGGCGGCCCTGAGTCCGCAGGAGCAGCAGCAGGCCCGCGAGAACCAGCTGCTGGACTTCTGGGCGACCCACATCGTCCCCGTCATCGACGTCTACCAACATGAGTGGGATTCGCCCGACCAGCCGGTCGGCTGGTTCACCGGGGCGTCCTTCCGGACCCCGCTCACCGAGTGGGCCGAGGCGGAGGCCAAGCTGTCAGCGAGTTACCTGGACTCCTTCAACGCCTGCGTGGCATTCGGCCGCACCGCCGGCCCGGCCGCCTGTCTGGCGCTGTGGCAGCGGCTCGACGGCAAGCCCGACGCACGGCGACTGCTGACCACCGTGACCAGCACGAAGGATCCGGCGACCTGGAAGGAACAGATCCAGCCGGGTGCCGCGGCGGACCCGCTGGCCGCATGGCTGGCCGACTACCGCGCCACCGAACTGGCCGCCGTGCGACGGGCGCAGCAGGCAGCGGCCGACGTGGCGCTGAAGGCCGCGGCCGTGTCGAGCTCGTCGTCCTCGAGCAGCGAGGACATCTTCGCGACCGATCCGTTCGCGGACTTCTGGGACGACCCGGACGGGGACAACTGCAGGGCCGGCAGGAACTGGGGCCGGGACCAGGTCGTCCAGGTCGTCGAGTGCGCGGGTCGGTTCAAGTTCGCCGACCACACCCCGGAGCTGGCGGCCGCTTTCCCCACCGCCACGTGGAGCACCTTCAAGGTGGTGGAGCTGGGCCTCATGGGCTGCGCCATCCAGTTCGTCACGGGCCACGTCAACCTCGTGCCGTTCCGTGCCTACCTCGCGGGGCCGGCCATGAGGCGCCTGACCACCATCGCCGTGCGGTAGCCCGCCCGGCGAGAACTCCGCGACCGGCGACGGGTGCCTCTCCACGGGGCACCCGTACGCGGGTGAGGGGCAGCCGCTCGACGGACAACGTCAGTAGTCGACGGGTTCGCGGATGATGGGGCAGGTCATGCAGTGGCCGCCCCCGCGGCCCCGACCCAGTTCCGCGCCCACGATCGTGATCACCTCTACTCCGGCCTTGCGCAACTGGGTGTTGGTCTGGGTGTTGCGGTCGTAGGTGAACACCACGCCCGGCTCCAGTGCCACCGCGTTGTTGCCGCTGTCCCACTGCTGGCGCTCGGAGGCGTAGGCGTCACCGGCCGTCTCGATCACGCGCAGTTCCCTCAGGCCCAGGGACCGGGCGACGACGTCGGTGAAGGGGCGGTCGCGCTCGTCGGTGATCTCGACTCCGGGTGCGGTGTCACTGGGCCGGAGCGAGAAGGTGTGGACCGCGTTCATGATGGGCGGGTGCAGGGTGACGATGTCACGGTCCGCGAAGGTGAAGACCGTGTCCAGGTGCATGGCCGCCCGCAGCTTGGGCATGCCGGCGACCACGACGTGCTGCGCGGCGCCCTGCTCGAACAGCGCCGCCGCGACCTGGGTGATGGCCTGCCGGGAGGTGCGTTCACTCATGCCCATGAGGACCACCCCGTTGCCGACCGGCATGATGTCGCCGCCCTCGAACGTGGCCTGCCCCCAGTCCTTCTCCGGGTCGCCCCACCACACCCTCGACTCCTTGTAGTCGGGGTGGAAGGTGTACACGGCCTTCATCAGGAGCGTCTCGTCGTGGCGCGCCGGCCAGTACAGCGGGTTGAGCGTCACGCCCCCGTAGAGCCAGCACGTCGTGTCACGCGTGTAGAGGGTGTTGGGCAGCGGAGGCATGAGGTACTCGCGGATACCGGCCAGAGCCAGGTAACCCGGCCGGAAGTCCTCCGGCAGATCCGCGGTCGCCAGGCCGCCGATGAGGAACTCCACGAGTTGGCTCGGCTCCAGCGTGTCCAGGAACTCGCGCGTCGGCTCGATCAGCCCCAGCCCGACCTGGTTCGCACTGATCTTCCGGTCGAGCAGCCAGGACCGCGCTTCGGGGATCGCCATCGTCTGCGCCAGGAGGTCGTGCAGCTCCACGACCTCCACCCCGCGCCCGCGCAGTTTGTTGACGAAGTCCGCGTGATCGCGCTGGGCGTTCTCCACCCACATCACGTCGTCGAAGAGCAGGTCGTCGGCGTTGGTCGGGGTCAGCCGGCGGTGCGCGAGGCCGGGTGCGCACACCAGGACCTTCCGGAGCCTGCCGACCTCGGAATGGACGCCGAAGCCCGGCTGGGGGGTGATGTCGGTGCTCATCGCGTTGCGCCTTTCGGTCGTGGACAACCAGGGGGTCGGGTGCGGGTCACAGTTCGATCCACCCCACGGCCAGGGCGATCACGCCCACGGCGGAGCCGGCGACCGAGACGGCACAGATGACGGCCTCGCGGGGCGAGAACAGGCGTCGGTTCTGTTCCCGCCGGGCCTTGATGAACAGGAACGTCGCCGGCGCGTAGATGAGGAAGGAGACCAGGACGAACTTCAGTCCGGCGGCGTACAGCAGGAACGCCGTGTACACCGTGGCGATCACGGCGACGACGAGTTCGCGCCGGGTGACCTGCCCGGCGACACGCTCCTGGTCCGGCCGCAGTGCGATCTTGACGGCGAAGGCGGCGGCGAGCAGGAACGGGATCAGGCTGAGCGCGCTGGTCAGGTCGAGTGCGAAATTGAACGCGTCGTCGGAGAACATGGTGATGACCAGGACGACCTGACTCAGCACGGTGGTCATCAGCAGCGCGGGGACCGGGACGTCCTCGGTGGTCGCCCGGCGCAGGAACCGCGGCATGTCGTCGTCCTTCGCGGCGACGAAGAGCACTTCGGCGGCCATCAGCGTCCAGGCGAGGTAGGCGCCGAGGACGGAGACGATGAGTCCGACGCTGACGAACACCTCGCCCCAGGTGCCGACCGCGTGTTCCAGGACCCCGGCCATCGAGGGCTGGCGCAGCTCGGCGATCTCGGCCATCGGCATGATGCCGTAGGACACGATGGTGACCGAGGCGAAGACGGCGAAGACGCTGAGAAAGCCCAGGATGGTGGCGCGGCCGACGTCCTCGCGCCGTTTGGCGTGCCGGGAGTAGACGCTCGCCCCCTCGACGCCGAGGAAGACGAAGACGGTGGCCAGCATCGTTCCGCGGACCTGGTTGAACAGTGAGCCGGCGTAGTCGGCGCCGCCCCAGTTGGCTGCGAAGACGTCCGTGTCGAGGTAGAACAGCGCGAGGATGACGAAGACCAGGATGGGCACGATCTTCGCGACCGTCACGATCTTGTTGATCGCCGCTGCTTCCTTGACCCCACGCCGGATGAACAGGAAGAACGCCCACAGGCCGACCGAGGACAGGACGACGGCCAGCACGGTGTCGCCGTCCCCGAGCGCGGGCCAGATCGCGCCGATCGTCGACATGATCAGTACCCAGTAGGTGACGTTGCCGACGCAGGCGCTGGCCCAGTAGCCGAACGCCGAGAAGAAACCGAGGTACTCGCCGAACCCGGCTTTGGCGTAGGCGTAGACGCCCGCGTCCAGGTCCGGCCGGCGGATGGCCAGGCTCTGGAAGACGAAGGCGAGCATCAGCATGCCGGTTCCGGCGATCGCCCAGGCGATGAGGGCCCCGGCGACACCGGTTTCCTGGGCGAAGCGGCGTGGCAGTGAGAAGACCCCGGCGCCGACCATCGAGCCGACCACCATCGCGGTCAGTGTCAGGAGTGTCAGTTTGGCGGCCGGCCGTTCTGCGGCCGCGGGGGCGGTGGTTTCCACGTGGCTCATGACTTCCCTCGTCGACGGAGCTCGGCGTGCGGGCGACCGACTACGGGCCGGCTCAAGCCCCGGACGCGCTCTCGCTCGCGACCGGGGCGATCTTCTCGATCCTGAAGCCGGTGATGCCGTACAGAACGCTGAGCAGCGGGCTGGCGTAGTTGAAGATCGCGAATGGGGCGTAGGACAGGGTGGCTACTCCGCGCACCGCTCCCATGAACGCGCCGCAGGAGTTCCACGGGACGAGCGCGGAGGTCACCGTGCCGCTGTCGGCGCAGAGCCGGGAGAGGTTGGTCGGGGCGAGCCCGCGCTTGGCGAACTCCAGCCGGAAAACCCGGGAGGGCAGTACGAGGGCGATGTACTGGTCCCCGGCGACGACGTTGAGGCCGAACGCGCAGGCGAAGACGGTGATGAACAGCCGACCGGTGCTCTTCGCCGAGTGGATCAGGGGGTCCACGAGTCGGGCGATGAGGCCGAACTCCTCCAGCACGGCTCCGAACGTCACCGCTCCGATGATGAGCCAGAGGGTCAGGAGCATGCTGTCCATGCCGCCTCGGGACGGCAGTTGATCGATCAGCGGAATCCCGGAGTAGGATGGAGAACCCGTTCGCCATGGCCAGCCAGATGCCCTTCAGCGACTCGGCCACGACGTTCCCCGACCCGCCGATGAAGTCCCGCATCACGGCGGGCTGCAGGAACGCGCCGAGGATGCCGGCGAAGACGGCCGAGCCGATCAGAGCGAGCGAGGCCGGCACCTTCTTGATCGACAGGAAGGCCAGCAGGACCAGGGGGAGCAGGTTCAGGGGGGTGATGTGGTAGATGTCGCCAAGGCGGGCCAACTCGATGTCCTCGCCGACCGGGTTGACTACGTCGGAACTCTTGACCAGGCCGATCACCACGAAGACCACGAAGGCGATCACGAACGCGGGCAGCGAGGTCCATGCCTGGCGTTTGATGTGGTGGTAGACGTCGACCTTCACCATCTGGGCGGTGAGCACGGTCGTCTCCGACAGGGGAGAGAGTTTGTCGCCGAGGTAGGCGCCGGAGATCACCGCGCCCGCGGTGATCGCGGTGGAGACGCCGAGCATGTCCGCGACGCCGACCAGCCCCACGCCGATCGTGCCCGCGGTCGTCCAGGAACTGCCGATGCTCATGGCGATCGCACCGCAGATGAGGGCGGTAGTACCAACCGGGGGAGAGCACCTGGATGCGGTAGTACACCAGCGTGGGAATCGTCCCGGACAGATTCCACACGCCGATCAGGGCGCCTACCGCCAACAGGATGAACACCGCGCTGGTGATCGATGACAGAGCTCGTTGGCCCGCCTGCTGCACCCTGTTCCAGGGGTGGCCGTTCTTCATCGCCACGAGGGCCGCGGCCATCGCGCACAGGACCAGGGCTACCTGGATCGGCCCGTCCAGGGCGTCGAGCCCGAACAGGGCCAGCGACCCGGCCACCAGCACCGTCAGCACCACCAGGGGCACGATGGCGTCGGCCAGGGACGGCTCACGGACCGGGCGGTCCGTCGGTTCCCGCTGTTCGTCGTCCTGCATGCCAGCCCCGTTCCACGAGGGGGATCGAGTCAGGGCCTCACCCATCCGCTGCACGAGAATGTAACCCGCGATAAGCGACATACATCGCATATCGGGGAGTTTTGCTGCTTCGGAGACGTCTTGAGGGGCCGCCGCCGCACCGGGGGCGTGCCGTCAGGGATCCAGCGGTGCGCTCTCGCCTACGCGGCGGGGTCCGCGGGCGGGGCGTCCAGGAGCTGGGGGCCGTTGTTGCGGACGCTGTTGACCGCGGTGGACACCGCTCGGGTGTCGAGGTGGCCGCCGGCCGGAGTGGCCAGCAGCGCCCGGAGCTCGTGCGGATCCTGGTGGGTGGGGTCGAGCCAGGCGTCGTGGTCGGACGGGGCGATGGCCAGCGGCATCCGCGGGTGGATCCGCCCGGCCGCGTCGGTGGCCTCGGTGGTGATGATGGTGCAGGTCATCCACCACGCTCCCGGGTCATCGTCCTCCGCCACCTCCGGGTCGCGCCAGAACTCGTACAGCCCTGCCATGGCCATCACCGCGCCGTCCTCGGGGCTGATGAAGTACGGCTGCTTGCGGGCCTTGGCGCTCCCGGTCGCCGGGACCGCCTGCCACTCGTAGAAGCCGTCGGCCGGCAGCAGGCACCGCCGCTTGGCGAACGCACGCCGGTAGGCCGGCTTCTCGTGGACCGTCTCCACCCGGGCATTGATCATCTTCGCGCCGACGCCCAGGCTTTTCGCCCAGGACGGCACCAGGCCCCAGCGCAGCGGCCGCAGCTGCCGCGCCAGCTCCCCGCTCTCGCGGTCGGCCCGCTCCAGCACCGCCCACACGTCGTCCGTCGGAGCGACGTTCCAACTGGGCGCCAGGACCTGTTCCGGATGCCAGTCGCTGACCTGGAACAACGGAGCCAGGTCCTGCGGGGTGCGAGTGGAGACGTATCGGCCACACATGAACCCCACCCTGCCACGCCCGCGGGCGATAGCCCAGCATTGCGCCGGCGTCGAAACCGGGGTGCGGACGCAGCGGGCGGCGCCCGCACGGGATGGGTGCGGGCGCCGCCCTGCCGACCGGGCCGTGGTGACCTGTGGCTGCCGCTTCGGTGCGGAGACCTCCCGTCAGCTCAGGGCGCGCAGATGGTCCCGCAGCCCTGCGCCGAAGGCGGTGGGAGTGCCGTCGTACTTGCTGATCAGGGACGGGCCGGTGGAGCAGTCCCAGGTGTTCCACGTCCAGCCCAGGTACGAGGCCCCGTGCTGGTCGAGCCACTGCATGACGCGGTCGATGTAGCCGTGCCCGCAGGTGTTCTCGCCGATCTCGCCCGCGACGAGCGGGACGCGGGCGGCGACCGGCGCGAGGGTGGAGTCCCAGCAGGTCTCGGTCGAGCAGGTGTTGAAGTTGTAGCTGTGCCAGGCCGCGGCGACGTTGCCCGCCGGGTCGGTGGGTGCGTACCGCAGCCACTGACTCAGGTCGTTGGAGTAGGCGATACCCGGGACCAGGACCAGGTTGGTCGCCCCCGTGGCACGGACGGCGTCCAGCAGGTCCTGCATTCCGGCCACCTCGTAGCCGATGCCCGGGCAGGTGCCGCCGTCGCGCCAGCAGGCCCACGCCTGGTCGGCGGTGGCGGTGGCGCGATCCGGGTAGGGCTCGTTGAACAGGTCGAACGTGACGGCCGGATCCGCCTTGAAGGTGTTGGCGACCGAGGTCCAGAAGGCGGGCGTGTACTGGGCGTTGGGCATCGGTTTCTGGCAGGTCGCGTGGATGTCGGCGCAGCCGGACGAGTTGCCGGTGTACTGGCCGTACGTCCAGTGCAGTTCGACGAGCGGGGTGATGCCGTGGGCCTCGAGGCGGCCGACGAAGTCCCTGACGGCGCTGATGTAGGCGGTGCCGGCGTAGGCGGGGTTGACGTTGCCCAGGCCCAGCCAGCACTCCTCGTTGAGGGGGATGCGGACGGTGTTGACGCCCCAGGACGCGATGGCGGCGACCGACGCGTCGTCGACCGGGCCGTCGAAGAAGCCGTAACCCTGGACGCACATGAACTCGCCGCCCGAGCGGTTGACGCCGAGCATGCGGCGGGTGGCGCCGTTCTGGTCGACGAGCTGGTTGCCGGACACGTGCAGCTTGGGCGGTGCGCCCGGGTTCCCCGGCGGAGTCGTGGGCGGGGTGGTGGGCGGCGTCGTGGGCGGCTCGGTGTCCTGGTTGCAGGTGACGCCGTTCAGCTTGAAGACGGTGGGGGCGGGGTTGGTCCCGGACCAGGACGCGAGGAAGCCCGCGGAGATGTTGGCGCCGGTGGCCAGTGCGCCGTTCCAGCTCTCGTTGGCGGCGGTGACGGTGGTGCCGGACTGGGACCACTTGGCGTTCCAGCCCTGGGTCACCTTCTGGTTGCCGGCGAAGGCGAAGGTCAGTGCCCAACTGCTCACGGCCGGACCGTTGTTGGTGATGGTGACGGAACCCTGAAAACCGCTGTCCCACTGGTTGGTGGTGGCGTACTGCACCGTGCACAGGGGTGTTGCCCCGGCGGCGGAGGTGGAGACGAGCGGGACCAGGGCCGTGCCCGCCAGGAGGAGGGCGGCTCCGGCGAGCAGGATCGGCAGACGCGGGGGTGGTGACACGAGCGGCTCCTTGAGGTCGCAAACGCCGTACGGCGGCGCTTGGTCGACGGAATCGCTCCCACTGGTGACGTCAGAATGTAGCGGTGTGTGCCGGACCGCGCCAGGGCCTGCGTTCAACTCATCAAGTTGAGCAGTTCGGCTTCACGGTCTTTGAAATTTTCCTTGACATCAATTGCGCGTCGCTCAAATCATGGGAGCGCTCCCACTGGTGCTCCTGCTGCACACCCCCACATCTCCGAGCCGCCTAGGAGGGACCAATGAGCATGCCCGCGTTGTCAAGAAGTAGAGTCAAGTGGCGATTACGGACAGCGCTCGTCGTGGCGCTCGCGCTGCCGGCTGCCCTGACCATCGCCGAAGCCGGTCCAGCGCGGGCAGCCGCCGTGCAGTGCGGCGTCGACTACACGGCCAATGACTGGGGCAGCGGCTTCACCGCCAACGTCACCCTCACCAACCGCGGCACGGCCGCACTCGACGGCTGGACGCTGACGTACGCGTACGCGGGCAACCAGCAGCTGTCGAACGGCTGGAGCGCCGCCTGGACGCAGTCCGGCAAGACCGTCACCGCCAAGAACATGGACTGGAACCGGACCATTGCTGCGGGCGCGGCCGTCAGCGCGGGCGCCAACTTCAGCTACAGCGGCACCAACGCCGCCCCGACCGCCTTCTCCGTCAACGGCACCCTGTGCGCGGGGGCCCACCAACCGCCGCTCACGGTGCTGACCAGCCCGGCCCCCGGAGCGGTCTTCACCGCGGGGGCCACCGTGCCGATGGCCGCCACCGCCGCGGCCGCCGACGGCGCCACCGTCACCAAGGTCGAGTTCTACAGCGACACCACCCTGCTCGGCACCGACACGACCGCCCCGTACACCTTCGGCGCCACGGGCTTCGCGGCGGGCGCCTACTCGCTGTACGCGAAGGCGTACGACAGCCAGGGCGCCTCGGGAGAGTCGACACCGGTCGGCATCACGGTCGCCGCCGGTGCCGCCCTGCTGGCCACCCCCTCCCAACTCTCCGTCCAGCAGACCAGAACAGGCACCTTCGGGGTGAAACTCTCCACCGCGCCGCCCGCGAACGTCACCGCCACCGTGGCCCGTACCGCAGGCAACGCCGGACTGTCCGTCACCTCCGGTGCGAGCCTGACGTTCACCCCGGCGAACTGGGCCACCGCCCAGCAGGTCACCGTCGCCGCCGATGCCTCGGGCACCGGAGCGGCCACCTTCACCGTGACCGCCCCGGGTCTCACCCAGGCCCAGGTGACCGTCACGGAACTGGCGACCGGCCAGGTCTACGACGCACGTTTCCTGGACCTCTACGGAAAGATCAACGACCCGGCGAGCGGCTACTTCTCGCCCGAGGGCATCCCCTACCACTCGGTGGAGACACTGATCGTCGAGGCTCCCGACCAGGGCCACGAGACGACTTCCGAGGCTTACAGCTATCTGATCTGGCTGCAAGCCATGTACGGGAAGATCACCGGGGACTGGTCGAAGTTCAACGGCGCGTGGGAGCTCATGGAGAAGTACATGATCCCCACCCACGCCGACCAGCCGACCAACTCCTTCTACAACGCGTCCAAACCCGCCACCTACGCACCCGAACTGGACCTGCCCTCGCAGTACCCCGCGACCCTCGACCCCTCGATCACCGCCGGAGCCGACCCGATCGCCGCCGAGCTGAAGAGCGCGTACGCCACCGACGACATCTACGGCATGCACTGGCTGCAGGACGTCGACAACACCTACGGCTACGGCAACGCCCCCGGCAAGTGCACGGCCGGCCCCACCGACACCGGCCCCTCGTACATCAACACCTTCCAGCGCGGCCCGCAGGAATCGGTGTGGGAGACCGTCCCGCAACCGACCTGCGACGACTTCCAGTACGGCGGCAGGAATGGCTATCTGGACCTGTTCACCAAGGACGCCTCGTACGCCAAGCAGTGGAAGTTCACCGACGCCCCCGACGCCGACGCCCGCGCGGTACAGGCCGCCTACTGGGCCGATGTGTGGGCCAAGGAGCAGGGCAAGGGAGCCGCGGTGGCCACCGCCGTCGGCAAGGCCGCCAAGATGGGCGACTACCTGCGGTACGCGATGTACGACAAGTACTTCAAGAAGGTGGGCAACTGCGTCGGGCCGGCCACCTGCCCGGCCGGCACCGGCAAGAACAGCTCCGAGTACCTGCTGTCCTGGTACTACGCCTGGGGCGGCGCCGCCGATCCGTCGGCCGGCTGGGCGTGGCGCATCGGCTCCGGCCACGCGCACGGCGGCTACCAGAACCCGATGGCGGCCTACGCACTGAGCCAGTACGCCGACCTCAAGCCCAAGTCGGCCACCGGACAGTCCGACTGGGCCACCAGCCTGGGCCGGCAGCTGGAGTTCTACCGGTGGCTGCAGTCCGACGAGGGCGCCATCTCGGGCGGCGCCACCAACAGCTGGCAGGGCCGCTACGCGACTCCGCCCGCCGGGACCCCCACGTTCTACGGCATGTACTACGACGAGGCCCCGGTCTACCACGACCCGCCGTCCAACCAGTGGTTCGGCTTCCAGGCCTGGTCGATGGAGCGGGTCGCCGAGTACTACCACGAGAGCGGCAGCGCCGCGGCCAAGGCGGTGCTCGACAAGTGGGTCGGCTGGGCGCTGTCGAAGACCACCATCAACCCTGACGGCACCTTCCTCATCCCCTCCACCCTGCACTGGTCCGGAGCCCCGGACACCTGGAACGCCGCCAGTCCCGGCGCCAACGCGGGTCTGCACGTGACCGTCGCCGACTACACCAACGACGTCGGCGTGGCCGCCGCGTACGCCAAGACCCTGTCGTACTACGCCGCCAAGTCCGGCAATGCCCAGGCCAAGACAGTCGCCAAGGCGCTGCTCGACGGCATGTGGGACCACAACCGGGACGGGATCGGCATCGCGGTTCCCGAGACCCGCACCGACTACAGCCGTTTCAACGACCCCGTCTCCGTGCCGAGCGGCTGGACCGGGACGATGCCCAACGGTGACGCGATCAACTCGGCGTCGACGTTCTCCTCCCTGCGGTCGTTCTACAAGAACGACCCGGCCTGGCCGAAGATCCAGGCGTATCTGGCGGGCGGCGCGGCCCCGTCCTTCACGTACCACCGCTTCTGGGCCCAGGCGGACATCGCCATGGCCATGGGTACGTACGCGGATCTCCTCGAGTAGCACCGCGTGCTCCGCTCACCGCGGCCGGACGGCGTCCCTCACCGGGCGCCGCCCGGCCGTCCCCCCACGTCAGCAGAGGAAGAACTCTCGTGCGCAGAACAACACTGGGCGCGTTCGTCGCCGCGCTCACCCTGGCTCTGACAGCCGCCGTCCCCTGCGCTGCCGCGCGCAGCGCACCGGCCGCCGCACCGGCTGCCGCTCCGCAGGCCGCCGCCGCGGACGCGTACACCTGGAAGAACGTCCGGATCGACGGCGGCGGTTTCGTGCCCGGCATCGTGTTCAACCGCTCCGAGAGGAACCTCGCCTACGCCCGCACCGACATCGGCGGCGCCTACCGGTGGTCCCAGGCCACCAAGTCCTGGACCCCGCTGCTGGACGCGGTGGACTGGGACCACTGGGGCCACACCGGCGTGGTCAGCCTCGCCTCCGACGCCGTCGATCCCGACAGGCTCTACGTCGCGGCCGGCACCTACACCAACAGCTGGGACCCCACCAACGGCGCGATCCTGCGCTCGTCGGACCGCGGCGCCAGCTGGCAGAGCACCGAGCTGCCCTTCAAGCTCGGCGGCAACATGCCCGGGCGCGGCATGGGCGAGCGCCTGGCCATCGACCCTCACGACAACCGTGTGCTGTACCTGGGCGCCCCCAGCGGCAAGGGGCTGTGGCGCTCCACCGACGCGGGCGTGACCTGGTCACAGGTCACCGCGTTTCCCAATCCCGGCAACTACCAGCAGGACCCGACCGACACCAGCGGCTACGCGTCCGACAACCAGGGCATCGTCTGGGTCACCTTCGACGGGTCGACGGGCGCCGCGGGCAGTGCGACGATGACCATCTACGTCGGGGTCGCCGACAAGGAGAACGCGGTCTACCGCTCGACCGACGCCGGCGTCAGCTGGTCCCGCCTGCCCGGCCAGCCGACCGGCTACCTGGCCCACAAGGGCGTGCTCGACGCCGACAACGGCTACCTGTACCTGGCCTACAGCGACACGGGCGGCCCGTACGACGGCGGCAAGGGCCAGATCTGGCGGTACACCACGGCGACCGGGGTGTGGAAGGACATCAGCCCCCTCGCGGCGGCCGACACCTACTTCGGCTACAGCGGGCTGACCGTCGACCGGCAGCACCCCGGCACCGTCATGGTCAGCGGCTACAGCTCCTGGTGGCCGGACACCCAGATCTACCGCACCACCGACAGCGGAACCACGTGGACCCGGGCCTGGGACTACACCTCGTACCCGAACCGCGCGAACCGCTACACCCTGAATGTCTCCTCGGTACCGTGGCTGACGTGGGGCGCCAATCCGACCCCACCCGAACAGACGCCCAAGCTGGGCTGGATGACCGAGTCGATGGAGATCGACCCCTTCGACTCCAACCGGATGATGTACGGCACGGGCGCCACCGTCTACGGCACCGAGGATCTCGGCCAGTGGGACCGCGGCGGCACCTTCACCCTCACCCCCATGGTCCGGGGGCTCGAGGAGACCGCCGTCAACGACCTCGCGTCACCGCCCTCGGGAGCCCCGTTGCTCAGCGCCCTCGGTGACATCGGCGGTTTCCGCCACACGGATCTGACGTCGGTGCCGCCACTGATGTTCCAGTCCCCGAACTTCACCACCACGACCAGCCTCGACTACGCCGAGAAGGACTCGAACACGGTGGCGCGGGTCGGCAACGCCGACACGGGCGCGCACGTCGCGTTCTCCCACGACAACGGCGCCACCTGGTACGCGGGAAGCGATCCCGCGGGTGTGACGGGCGGCGGCACCGTCGCGGCGGCCAGTGACGGCAGCCGCTTCGTGTGGAGCCCCGAGGGCGCCGCGGTGCAGGCGGGCGACGGATCGTCGTGGACGGCGTCCACCGGCGTTCCCGCGGGTGCGGTCGTCGAGTCGGACCGCGTCGATCCGAAGACGTTCTACGCCGTCAAGTCCGGCATCTTCTACGTCAGTACGGACGGAGGTGCGACGTTCACCGCACGGCCCTCCACCGGCCTGCCGCAGAGCGGTCCCGTCCGCTTCAAGGCGCTGCCCGGCACCCGGGGAGACGTCTGGCTGGCGGGCGGCAGCGCGGGCGGCACGTACGGACTGTGGCACTCCACCGATGCCGGGACGACCTTCACCCGTGTCGCGGGGGTGCAGGAGGCCGACACCATCGGCTTCGGGAAGGCGGCACCCAATGCCTCCTATCCGGCCCTGTACACCAGCGCGAAGATCGGCTCGGCGCGCGGGATCTTCCGTTCGACGGACGCCGGCGCCACCTGGGTCCGCATCAACGACGCCACCCACCAGTGGGGATGGACCGGAGCGGCGATCACCGGTGACCCGCGCGTGTTCGGCCGGGTGTACGTCTCGACCAACGGGCGCGGAGTGATCTACGGCGACACGGCGGACACCGGGGGAGGGGGCGGGACCGACCCGCCGCCCGGGGGCGCCGCCTGCACCGTGACCTACGCGGTGACCAACCAGTGGACCGGTGGATTCACCGCGAACGTGGTCGTCAGGAACCGCGGAACCGTGCCGGTGAACGGCTGGACGGTGGGCTGGAGCTGGCCCGCCGGACAGAGCGTGAGCCAGGCGTGGAACGCCGCGCTGACCCAGTCGGGCAGTCAGGTCACCGCCGCCAACGCCTCCTACAACGGCTCCCTGCCGGCCGGCGGCTCGGTGTCCTTCGGCTTCAACGGAGCCTGGAGCGGCACGAACACCGCGCCCACGGCCTTCACCCTCAACGGGTCCGCCTGCGGGCCCTGACCCCCGGGGGCGACTGCCGCGCGCGTTCCGCTCCGTCCCGCGCGGGGGCCCGACGCCCCCGCGCGGGACGGTGAGCGGGCGACCTGTTGCCGAACCGGCAACAGGAGTGGCGCGAACGGGACGCGGTGGGTGACGGTGGCCCCATGACCGATGACATCGCAGCACCATCGCCCGCGTCCGACACTCGAGCGGCCGCCGACGGCTACCTCGGGGACCCCGCGGTGCGCGCGGAGTGGGACAGCCGCTACGCCGACCGGCAGCAGCTGTGGAGCGGCGCACCCAACGGTGCGCTCGTCGCCGAGGCCGCCGGGCTCACGCCAGGGCGCGTGCTCGACGTCGGCTGCGGTGAGGGCGCGGACGCCCTCTGGCTCGCGCGCGGCGGCTGGGACGTGACCGCCCTGGAGGTCTCCAACGTGGCCCTGGAGCGAGCGGCCGGGCACGCCCGGGACGCCGCCCTCACCGTGCGCTGGGTGCACGCAGAACTGGCGCAGGCGGCGCTTGCGCCGGGCTCCTTCGACCTGGTCTCCGCGCAGTACCCGGCCCTGCTGCGCAGTCCTGACGCCGCGTCCGAGCGAGCACTGCTCGCGGCCGTCGCGCCCGGCGGAGTGCTGTTGCTGGTGCACCACGCGGGGATGCACGCCGAGCCGGTGCGTGAGAGCGGCTTCGACCCGGCCGACTACGTCTGGCCTTCGATGGTCGCCGCACTCCTCGATGACGACTGGGAGGTGCAGGTGGACGAGCAGCGGCCACGCGTCGCACCCGACGGCGGCGCCGGAGCGCACCACACCGACGACGTCGTACTGCGCGCGCGCCGCCTGCGCTGACGGGAGCCGTGGGGCTGCCCGAGCCCAGCCGTGGGACGGCCGCTCGGGCCCGCTGACGTCGTCACCGGGCCCGCCCCCCGTTCGCCGGCGACCGCGGTCGCCCGGTCAGCGGGCGTCCCCCTCCGCAGCCTCGGCGGCGCGCTTGATGGCCGCCAGTTGCCGATCCCAGTCGGTCGCGAGCGCGGCCATCCACCGGGCGGTGGCGTCCAGGGCCGCGGGTCGCACCGTGTACCGCACCTCGCGCCCGACACGGCCGCCGGAGACCAGACCGGCGGCGTCCAGAACGGCGAGGTGTTTGACCACCGCCTGCCGCGAGACGGGCAGGCGCTCGGCAAGGGTCGTCGCGGTGGCCTCGCCCTGCGCGGCGAGCAGTTGCAGCAGCTGACGTCGCGTCGGGTCCGCCAGTGCGACCAGGACGCTGTCGACCGGCTCGGCGGCGCCGCGCTGTTCGTCCGTCACACGGACGGCTGTTCGGCGCGCGTCTTGAGTGCGTCGAGTTCCAGCGGCCAGCCCCCGCTGTGGTCCTTGTGGTTCCCCTTGCGCAGCTCGTCGGACCCGGCCAGCGCCAGGAACCCGCTCTCCACGACACGCAGCCGCGTCTGATCGCCCTCGGCGGTCAGCGTGAACTCCACCAGGGTGCTGTTGTCCTCCCGCAGCTCCTCCCCGGGGAACGCGCTGGTCCACCGGTACGCCAGGTACGTCGGCGGGTCGACCTTCTCCACGCGCACCGGGAAGTCGCCGTGCTCGGGGTGCTTCGCCACCAGCGAGTCGCCTTCCTTGGCCACGGTGCCGGGCAGACTCGCCTTGTCGGCCACCCAGAACCCGGGCTGAGCCACCAGCGACCAGACTCGCTCCAGGGGTGCCGCGATCAGGGTGTCGCGCTCGATCCGGTCCTCGCTCATGAGGGAACTCCTTCACCGTCGCCATTGAGTGCAACTCCAGAGTTGCACATTGCCCTCCTTGGTGCAACTGCAGAGTTGCGTGTCAAGGGTGGATGGCGGGCTCCGCGCCGCGCCCTCAGCCCGCCCGTCCGGCGGCCCGCAACGGGCACCCGGTACCGGCGCGCGCGACGAGGTCGGCCCGCAGGGCGGCGAGTTCGGCCATGCGCGCGTCGACGAGGTGGATCTTCTCCTCGAACAGCAAGGACAACGCCGCCGCGGTATCCGGCAGCCCGCGCAGTTCCTCACCGGTCCGAGCGATCTCCGCCAGGGAGAATCCGAGCGACTGCGCGGTGCGGACATAGTGCAGCCAGGCCACCGTCTCGGGCGGGAAGTCGCGATAACCGTTGGCCAGCCGCAGGCCCTGGACGAGGCCGACCTTCTCGTAGAAGCGGATGGTGTCCCTGCTCATTCCCGCTTGAGCGGCCAATTCTCCGATGCGCATGACCCTCCGTCGGATGATGGGCTTGACCTTGGACCGTACTCCACTGTTTAGCGTGAGGCGTCGCTGCCCCACGAACAGCAGGAGCTCCCACCGTGATCCCTCGCCTCATCCCCGCCCGCCCCGGCTACCTGCGCGTCGTACGAGCGAGTGCCTGGTACGACCTGGTCGTCACGGCAGGATTCGCGACGCCGTGGACGTATGCGCTGATGCACGACGCGCTGTCCTCACTGGGCGACGCACTCGGGACGGGCCGCCTGCCCGAACTCGACCCGATACAGACCCTGTACGCCAACCTGATGGGTTCGGTCGTGGTCGTCTGGGCGGTCCTGCGCATCCTCCGGCCGCTGCCGGTGCACGGACTGCTCGACGGTGTCGCGCGCACGCTGTTCGCCGCGTGGCAGGCGTACGCGCTGGCCCACGGCGCACCGCGGTTCCTCTGGCTGTTCCTGGTCATGGAAGTGGCGTTCGGCATGGTCCAGCTCGCGCCGTGGTGGCGGCACCGCCGCACCGAATCTCCGTCGGCTCGTGACACTTCTCCGGCGGATCGGCACCTGGGCGTGTGAGCCGAACGTCCGCCGTCCGTGCCCTCCATTCCGAGGAGGTACGGACGGCGGACATGACCCCCGCCCCGCGGGGAGCGCTGTCAGGGGGCCACGGCGCGGCCGGTCTGAGGGGAGATCCTGCCGGAGCACAGACCCTTGCTCGCCAGTGTCTGCGCGATGCGCGGGATCGCGGCGAGCGTGTTGGCGGGCCACTCGTGCATGAGGATGACCTGGCCGTTGGTCAACCGGTTGACGGCCTGCACGATCGCGTCGGTACTGGCGTTGTTCCAGTCCTGCGAGTCGACGTTCCAGATGATCTCGGTCAGCCCGTACTTGGCCTCGACGGACCGCACGGTCGCGCTGGTCTCACCGTACGGAGGGCGGAACAGCTTCGGGGACCCGCCTCCGGCGCTGGCGATGGCTTGCTGTGACCGGGAGATCTCGGAGTCGATCTGCGACTGGCTCAGTTGGGTCAGATGCGGATGGGTGTAGCTGTGGTTGCCCACCCACATGCCGGCCTGAACCTGGGCCCGGACCTGGGAGGGGAAGGCAGCGGCGTACCCGCCCTGGTTGAACATCGTGGCCCGCAGCCCGTTCCGTGTGAGGGCGTTGAGCAGGGCCTGCGTGTGGTTGCCGGACGGGCCGTCGTCGAAGGTGAGCCCGACGTACCCGTTGCAAGTGGCAGCGTGTGCCGGGGTGGCGTGGACGGTGGACGTGACGGTGCCCGCCACGGCCGTCGCGGCGACGGCCAGTCCTATGACCAGGGAGCGTGAATGGATGCGCATGCGGTCGGATCCTCTTCGTGTCGGTGGCGAGGGCACTGTCGGGTTCGTCGGGCGTCCGGGACGTTCACCCGCTCACCGTGAGGTTGGAGTTCCCGCTGCTCTGGTAGCCCTCGGTGGCGAGGATCATGTAGTAGTTGAAGCTGCCCATCCGCATTCCGTAGCGGGCCCACGCGTCGAAGTGGTTGCCGGTGGTGATGGTGCCGCCCGCCCGCCTGGACTGCCGGACGCTCCAGTACTGGTTGAAGGTCTTGGTGCCTTCGACGGAGGGGGCGTTGTACCGCGTCGTCTGGTAGATGTCGTACGTGCCGCCGTCGCTGGTGACAGAACCCTTATAGGTTCCGGTGGGCCGGTAGGTGCCCCAGTTGTCGACGATGTAGTACTCCACGAGCGGGTTGGAGGTCCACCCGTACAGGGCCAGGTAGCCGTTGCCGGACGGGTTGAAGCTGCCGGAGTAGTGGACGCTCCTGCGCCCGCCGTTGCTCCAGCCCTTGCCTGCGACGAAGTTCCCGCAGTTGCGCCACGAGGTGCTGTAGTTGCCGCCGGATCCCAGGGTCATGGAGACCGAGCCGCCGCCGTCGGTCCAGAACGAGTAGTAGAAGCCGTTGTGGGTGCCGGTCTGGTTGGTGGTGATGGCCGCCGCGTTGGCGACACCGGGCAGCAGCAGACCGGACGCGGACGCGGCCAGCGTCAAGGCGCCGGCACGCCCGATGAAGCCCCTGCGGCTCATTTGGGGAGCGAGGGTCTTGTCCAATTCCATGTCCATGTCGGTGTTTCCTTCCGGTGCGGGCTGACGGGCTGATCGGCCGACGGTCTGCACGCGACGGGGCTCGAAGCGACCGGGGCGTAGGGGTGGAACGGGCGCGCCATACGGCGCGGTTGAGCCGTTTCCTCGATGAGGAACCCTCGACCGCTCGAAAGTATGGGTCTGGCTTATGAGGGCGGTCAATAACTTTGTTTCCGAAACTTCTTCGAAAGTTCACAATTAATGCCTGGGGCGACGCTCGAAATATTTCGATATCCTGGAAGTGGCGCGTTGGTGTGGCTTTACATAGCCCTCCCAATGCCCCGGGAATTCGGCAGGGCCCACAGATCCGGGCGAACCGTGCTCGGCGGCGCCGGAACGAGTCAGGTTTCCGCGCCGCGACACACCTGTGCGAACTCGCCCCGACACTGGTTGGGTAGATCATCGGATCGGGGGCAGGAGTCAGCATTATGAGCAATGCGAAGACAACGGAGCACCCGCCGATCTACGGGCGCCTGATAGAAGAACGCGGCGACGCACCGGCGGAGGCGCGGGAGGCCGCGCAGCAGGTGCAACGCCAGGCGGCGGTGGCTCTGGACTGGAGCGACATCAAGCTGTCCCAACAGAAGAGGGAGTCACGTACCTTCTCCGCCTTCAGCTGACCACTCCGCCGGCAGGGGGTGTGGTCCCCCTGCCGGCGACTGCTGTCACGGGTGCTGTCCCGGACCCATGTGCCGGGGGGTGAGCGGGGTGGGGGAGAGGTCGGTGTCCTCCTCGCCCGGCTCCAGCAGGGTGTTCGCCGCGCCGATGATGAGGGGATCGGGGACCCCGACCGCCTCCGCGTCCTTGCCGTCGTAGTCGAACCGCGCCAGGAAGCTGCGCATCGCCTCCAAGCGGCCGCGGAGCTTGTCGTTGTTCTTCACCACCGTCCACGGCGCCCGCGCCGTGTCGGTCTGCCGGAACATCGCGACCTTGGCCGCGGTGTAGCTGTCCCACTGGTCGAGCGAGGCGAGGTCGGTGGGTGAGAGTTTCCACTGCCGCACCGGGTCGATCCGGCGGATCGCGAAGCGGGTGCGCTGTTCGCTGCGGGAGACGGAGAACCAGAACTTCACCACATCGATGCCGTCGTCGACCAGCATCCGTTCGAACGCGGGCGTCTGCCGCAGGAAGCGCTCGTACTCCTCGTCCGTGCAGTAGCCCATGACGCGTTCGACGCCGGCGCGGTTGTACCAGGAGCGGTCGAACATGACGATCTCGCCGGCCGCGGGCAGGTGTGCGACGTACCGCTGGAAGTACCACTGCGACTGCTCGCGCCCGCTGGGCTTGTCCAGCGCGATCACCCGTGCTCCGCGCGGGTTGAGGTACTCCGTGAACCGTTTGATGGTTCCGCCCTTGCCCGCTGCGTCCCGGCCCTCGAACACCACGACGACGCGGCCGCCCGTCTCCTTCACCCAGCGCTGGAACTTCAGGAGCTCGATCTGCAGGACGCGCTTGGCCCGCTCGTACTCCTTGCGCCGCAGCTTGTCCTGGTACGGAAAGTTCTCACGCCAGGTCTCGATCGTCGAGCCGTCACCGCTGAGCAGCACCGGCGCCTCGGCACGGGAGCGGTCCACCCGCAGCCCGTCCAGCAGATCCGGTGCGTCCTTCCCGACGTCGCCGACCGTCACGCTTCCTCACCCGACCGCATGCTTCTCCTTCGCGAACGCCTCATATCCATGTACTCGGCGCCTGCCCCAGCCGTCCTGGGCGACACCCGGTGACGGTGGTGGACCCTCCCACGGTGGGAGAGTCCACCATGGCGGCATGCACGACGAACTCCTCACCATCGGACGCTTCGGCCGCCTGTGCCGTCTCAGCGTCAAGCAACTGCGGCACTACGACGAGACGGGGCTCCTGTCACCGGTCCGGGTGGACGCCGGCTCCGGCTACCGCTACTACGCGGCCGAACAGGCGGGTGATGCCCTGACCATCGCCCTGCTCCGCGAGATGGACCTCCCTCTGGCGGTGATCGCGCGGACGCTGGCTGCCGGGCCCGAGCGCAGGGCGCAGATCCTGCGGGCCGAGCGGGACCGGCTGGCCGAGCGGATCAGCAGGGACCAGGCACGGCTGGAGCTGCTGGAGCGGCTGGCGGAGGGGGGTCTGCCCGGGTACGAGGTGACGATGAGCAGGGAGCCGGAGCGACGACTGGCAGTGGTGCGGGCGACGTGCGCTCCCGCGGAGATCGGGGCGAAGGTCGGGGAGTGCGCAGGCCGGCTGCTGCCCGCGCTCGGCCGGGCGCGCATCGCCTGGGAGGCGCCGCTGTGGGCGCTGTACCCGCTGGATCTGCACGAGCGGATGGAGATCACCCTCGGAGCCGAGACGACAGCGCGAGGGGACGGCGCGCCCCACCTGGAGTTCCAGGTGCTGCCCGGCGGCCCCGTGGCCGAGACCGTACACATCGGGCCCTACGCCCAGCTGCCCCTGGCCTACAACGCGCTCTTCGCCGCCATCCACCAGCGCGGGCTGCGCCCGCACGCGCCCGCACGGGAGGCGTACCTCGTCGGACCGGCGGAGGCGCCGCCGGAAGAGCTGATGACCCGAGTCCTCATCCCCGTCCAGGAGTACACAGCATGACCACGGTCAAAGACATCGACGCCCGCGGGGCGCAGCACTGCGAGACGACAGCTCTGGGGGTGCTGCTGCGGCATCAAGGACTCGATCTGTCCGAACCCCTGCTCTTCGGGCTGGGCGCCGGTCTGTCCTTCATCTACTGGGACAGCAAGAACATGGACTTCCCCTTCCTCGGGGGGCGCGTCAAGCCTTTCGACCTCACCAGGAACCTGGCCGCCCGGCTGGGGCTGGAGCTGTCGGTGCAGGAGACCGCCTCGCCCCGCAGGGCCTGGGAGAACGTGCGGGGTCCCATCGACGCCGGCCATCCCGTGGGACTCCAGCTCGACAGCTACCACTTGGACTATTTCGGGTCGAAGGCGCATTTCGGCGGTCATGTCGTCGCCATGTACGGCTACGACGACCACGACGCCTATCTGGTCGACACCGATCAGCAGGGCGGAGCGGTGACCACCCCGCTGGCCGGCCTCGCCCGGGCGAGGGCCGCGCGGGGTCCGATGACCGCCAGGCACCGGTCCTTCACCCTCACCGTTCCGGACAGTCCGCCGTCCCCGCGGGGTGAACTGATTCCCGCCATCACCGCCTGCGCCGACGCCTTCCTCAACCCGCCCATCGCCAATCTCGGTCACCGGGGCATCGAGAAGGCCGGCAGGCAGGTACGCACCTGGCTCCGGCGCACCGACGACCCGCAACGCGATCTGCCGCAGGCTGCCCGCTTGATGGAGAAGGCCGGTACCGGCGGCGCCCTGTTCCGCAACCTCTACCGGGACTTCCTCGCCGAATGCGGCCGGCAGATCGACAGCGGCCATCTGCGCACCGGCCTCGGGCTGTACACGGAGGCGGCCGCCCTGTGGCCGGAAGTGGCGGCACTGATCGCACGGGCCGGCGCGTCAGGTGATGAGCGGTGCCTCGTGCAGGCAGGCAGTGTCCTGGGCGACCTCGCCCGCGTGGAGCGCGAGGCCATGCAGGCGTTGGCCTGCCTGAGGCACGAGCCGCCGGCGCGTCGCGACGACGTGGTCAGGCGGGCTGCCACAGTTCGACCCGATTTCCCTCAGGATCGGTGACCCAGCCGAATCGACCCACACCCGCCATGTCCTGTGTCTCCTCGGCCACGTCCGCGCCCTTGGCGCGCAGTTGCGCGAGCATCGCGTCCAGGTCGCGGACCCGGAAGTTGAGCATGGTCTGCTGGGTGCGGGAGCCGAAGTAGTCGGTCGCGGACTCGAACGCCGCGAACACCGTCGGCCCGGCCTCCTGGCGCCACAGACCGTTGTCATCCGTGTCCAGGCCCAGGCACTCGCGGTACCAGGCGCCCAGGGCCGCCGGGTCCGCGGCCCGCATGAAGTGCCCACCGATTCCCAGCACACGTTCCATGCCGCCATCCTGCCAGGGCGACGATCAGGTCCGGTGGCACCACACGCACCGGCCGGCTCCGGGGTTCGCGACCCGGGGCGGCTGATCGCCCGCTGCCGGGGTAGGCGACGGGCAACCCCGGCATTAAGGAGCAATACGATGGGCGACATGTCCTTGCGGGCCGTCGGATGGGCACAGTCCTTCCCGGTGTCCGGCGGTGTACGACAGGGGCGCGTCTGGGCCCGGGAACACCTGGACGCCCTGGGGTGGACCCAGCAGGCGCCCGAAACGGTCGACGCGGTCCTCCTCACCGTCTCCGAACTGATCACCAACGCGCATGTGCACGCGCACAGCACCGCCCAGCTCGTCCTGGCGTGGGACAGCCAGTGCCTGCACGTGAGCGTCCACGACTCGAGTACCGAGCTGCCCGCGCCGCGCGAAGCCGGCGACGCTGCCACCTCCGGGCGGGGCCTGGCTCTGATCGATCATTTCGCCGACAGCTGGGAGACCCGCCACCAGCGGTCCGGCAAGACGATCACCGCCTGCTTCACCCCGCCCGGCGGACTCGACCCGCACCGGTCCGACCAGTCCGACCAGTCCGAGCGGAACGCCGTGGAGCACTGACCCGCGCTCCTCTCTGCTGGAGCGCACGTCTCCGCGGCTGCCGCGCTGGCCTGCGGCGTTGTTTCTAACGTTGCATTTGCGGGTGCAGGGATGCGCGGCGGGTTCTGTCACGCATCTGGACAGGACTCCTCCGTCATGCTGTCATTTCGCTGAACACGCGCTTTGCAACGATGGAGAGGATGGCGTTCTGTCCTCCTCGCTCCCTTGCCGGGCGGTGTTCGCACCTGTGCCCAGCGCGCGCCATCCGCCCCTCGCACGGAGACGGGTTCCGCGCCCGACGAGGAGCCGTCACCATGTCTGTGAACCGCCGGCAGTTCATCAGCAGCGCCATGGCCACCGGGCTGACCGTCGCGATGTCCGCCCGCTGGGCGGGATCCGTCACCGCCGCCGCGGCCCGTGTCGCCCCCGCCCGAGGCGGCCTGTACTTCCCCAACGCCGCCCCCCTCCAGCCGACCGCCTTCCTCAAACTGCCGCCGGGCAGCGTCACCGCCAGAGGCTGGCTGGCCGGGCAACTCCAACTCCAACTGGAGGGATTGTGCGGTCGCTACGAGCAGGCCTCGCACTTCCTGGACATCACCACCTCCGGATGGACGCACCCGGACCGCGCCGGATGGGAAGAGGTGCCGTACTGGTTGCGCGGCTACGTCGACCTCGCGGCCGTCACCGGCAACGCCGCCGCGCGCGACGGCAGCCGGCGGTGGATCGACGGCATCCTCGCGACCCAGCAGTCCGACGGATTCTTCGGCCCGACCGCCCTGCGGACCTCCCTGAACAACGGGCCGGACTTCTGGCCCTTCCTGCCCCTGCTGCAGGCGCTGCGCTCCTGGCAGGAGTTCACGGGTGACGCCAGGATCGTCCCCTTCCTCACCCGCTTCTTCCGCTACATGAACGCGCAGGGACCCGGCGCGTTCAACTCCAGCTGGGTCTCCGTGCGCTGGGGCGACGGCCTGGACAGCGTCTTCTGGCTGTTCAACCGGACCCGGGACGCCTTCCTGCTGGCCCTCGCCGACAAGATTCACACCAATGGGGCCAGCTGGGTCAACAACCTTCCGAGCCTCCACAACGTCAACATCGCGCAGGGCTTTCGCGAACCCGCCCAGTACGCGCTCCGCAACGGTTCGGCCGCGCTGACCCAGGCGACCTACGGCACGTACAACACGGTCATGAACTCCTACGGGCAGTTCCCCGGCGGCGGGTTCGCCGGGGACGAGAACGCCCGGCCCGGATTCGGCGACCCGCGACAGGGCTTCGAGACCTGCGGCATCGTCGAGTTCATGGCCAGCCACCAGTTGCTGACCCGGATCACCGGCGACCCGCTGTGGGCCGACCGCTGCGAGGACCTGGCCTTCAACTCGCTGCCCGCGTCGCTCGATCCGGCAGGACGCGCCGTCCACTACATCACCAGCGCCAACAGCGTCGATCTGGACAACGCGCCCAAGTCACAGGGGCAGTTCCAGAACGGCTTTGCGATGCAGGCGTATCAGCCGGGAGTGGACAACTACCGCTGCTGCCCCCACAACTACGGCATGGGCTGGCCCTACTTCACCGAGGAGCTGTGGCTCGCCACCCCGGACCTGGGTCTGGCGGCCGCCCTGTACGCCCCCAGCGTCGTGACCGCCAAGGTCGCCAACGGCACGACCGTCACCATCACCGAGGACACCGACTACCCCTTCGCCGACACCCTGACCCTCACGCTCACCACCCCGGCCGCCGTCGCGTTCCCCCTCTACCTGCGCATCCCGGCCTGGTGCGCCACCCCCTCCATCGCCGTCAACGGCCGGCCGCAGGCCGCGCCGGCGGGACCGGCGTTCACCAAGATCAACCGGACATGGTCGAACGGCGACAAGGTCACCGTGCGCTTCCCGCAGACCACGGCCGTCCGCACCTGGGGCGCCAACCACCACTCCGTCTCGGTCGACCACGGGCCTCTCACCTACTCCCTCAAGGTCGGCGAGCAGTGGGACCGCTTCGCCGGCAACGACCAGTTTCCCGAGTACGCGGTGCACGCGACCTCGCCGTGGAACTACGGCCTGGCCATCGACCCGGCCGCCCCGGCCGGGCTCACCTTCACCGGACCCGCCGGCCGCCTGACGGCCAACCCCTTCACCCAGGCCGGCACCCCCGTGCGGATCACGGCCCCCGGGCGCCGGATCGCCGAGTGGACGGCCGACACCCAGCACGTCGTCACACCGCTCCAGGAGAGCCCGGCGCGCAGTACCGCCCCCGTCGAGACCCTCACCCTCATCCCGATGGGCGCCGCCCGGCTGCGCATCACCGCGTTCCCCACCGCCGCTCCCGACGGCCACCTCTGGATCCCGGCCGCCACCGAGTACCGGATCTGGAACCGCAACTCCAACAAGGTCATGGGTGTCGATCTGATGTCGACCGCCAACAGCGCCCACGTGGTGCAGTTCGACGACAACGGCACGGCCGACCATCTGTGGTCCCTGGTCGACAACGGCGACGGCTGGTACCGCATCCGCAACCGCAACTCCGGCAAGGTCCTGGGTGTGGATCTGATGTCGACCGCCAACAGCGCCCATGTCGTGCAGTTCGACGACAACGGCACGGCCGACCATCTGTGGTCCCTGGTCGACAACGGCGACGGCTGGTACCGCATCCGCAACCGCAACTCCGGCAAGGTCCTGGGTGTGGATCTGATGTCGACCGCCAACAGCGCCCATGTGGTGCAGTACGACGACAACGGCACGGCCGACCACCTGTGGCAGTTGCGGTGACAGCCGGCGGCCCGAAACCCGCGGCGGGCGTGCCACGCTCCGCCGCAGGTCTCGGGCCGCCCGTCCGTCCCCGTGGCGGCCCGTACCGGGACGGCCGGTGCGCGGTGGTGGAAGCGGGTCAGTTTCCGGAGGTTGCCGCGGGGGTGGCCGTGGCGCCGGTGGTCACCCGCGGCCGCAACAGCGTGATCTTGGATGCGCCCAACTCCGTGACGTACAGGTTGCCGTTGGCGGTGTCCTCGGTGAGGTCCAGCGGTTGCTGGAATCCGGTGAACCCGGTGGTGCCCACGGTGGGCGCCGACAGCTGGCCCGCGGCGTCGACCCCGAAGGTCTCGATGTCCTGGCCGCTGCTGTAGCGGACGACCAGCAGCTTGCCCTTGAGCGCCCCCGCGAAGGTGTTGCTGCGGTACTCGACGGCGCCGTCCGCCGAGGCGTGCAGCCCGGCGTCGTACATGCCGGCCAGATCCAGGTTGCGATCGGGCAGGGTACCGACGGGATAGCTCCTGGTCTCGAAGGGATCGGTGCCGGAGGTCGGGTTGCCGCCCGCCAGCACCCATTCGCAGCGCGACGGATTGGGGTGCCCGTAGTAGCGGTTCTTCTTGATGTCGAAGACGTAGTCGGTCTCGGCGTCGGGGTTCGACGTGATGGCCGGGACACCGGGACCGGTGTAGGCGCCGGCCGTGGTCCCGTCGACGCGGCGGGTACAGGCGGCGGGCAGCGGCGTCGGCGTGGCCGGGGTGTTGCCGCCGGCGGCCGAGCCGTTGGTCGGCGTGTACAGATGGCCGTTGCTGTGCCACACCAGGTCGAACGCGTTGCGTACGCCGGTGGCGTACAGGGTCAGCGGAGCGTCGGCCGCGAACGGATCGTAGGTCCCGGGGGCTTCGGTCTGGACGTTGACCGCCCCGGTGGCGGGGAGTTTGGCCGGGTCGAGCCGTAGGACCGCGGCGTTCAGCAGGTGCTCCGGCCGGTTGCCCCAGGTGGGGTCCGCCGCGCCCATCGCGTTGTTGGCGCCCTGGGTGACGTACAGCGCCCCGTCCGGCCCGAAGGCCAGGGAGTTGGTCTCGTGGTCCTTGACCGACCTCGGCAGGTGGTTGACCGCCTCGGTGTACGTGGCCAGCGCGGGTCCGGTCAGCCGGGCGATGCTGCTCGACCAGTCCGGCTCGCTCGGCGTGCCGCCGCCGTACATCGTGTTGGACGTGATCCACAGGATCGGGCCGGCCGCCGTGGACGCCGGGTCGAAGGCCATGCCGATGATCGAGCGGTTCGGCGCTCCCGGCAGGCCGCGCGCGGTCGCGTCGGTACGGACGGTGGAGATCGTCTCCTCACCGCCGAGGGTGCCGTCCGCGGCGATGGTGTACCGCATGACATAGCCGTCCAATGTGGCGGCGTACAGCTTTCCGTCCGGGCCCTTGACGACGGTCGAGAACATCTTGCCGGTCGCCCCGCTGGGCACCTTGTCGAAGGCGACCGTCCCGCCGCCACCGGATGTTCCGGTGGTGAACACCGAACTCCAGGGGATGAACGCCTTGCCGTTCAGGTCCTTGACGCCACTGGTCACCGCCAACGCGTAGCGGGTCGTGGGTTTCAGTCCGGCGGTCGGTGACACGTTGATCACGTCGCCCCCGCCGCTGGTGATCACGTGGGTGGCCACCGGGGCCCCGTTGGCCGTCTCTTTGAGCGTGACGGTGCTGCTCGACAGGGTCGCGGTGTCGATGCCGGAGGTGAGCAGGCGCAGGTCCGCGACGATGCTGCCGGTAGGCGACACCCCGGCCGCGGTGTTCGCCGGCGTCACCGCCCGCACTCCTGGACGGGCGTCGGCGTCGGCCAGCGGAGCGATCACCACGTAGTTGATCTTCGTGTTGGTGCCGCCGAGCGGGCTGATCGTCAGCCGTCCGTCGGCGACCGTCGGATACGCCGTGCCGGTGCGGTACTTGGCGGTGCCGCTCGGCACGAACGCGTCGATTGCGTTCTGGTCCTCGATCTGGAGGGTGTGCACGCTGTCCGTCGAGGTGCTGTCGCCGGCAGCGACGGTCACCGTGTAGGTGCCGTTGGGCACCGCGATCTCCCATCTGCCCGGGGTCTTGACGCCCGGGGAGGCGGCCGGCAACTGCAGGTGCATGAGCGTGGCCAGCAGCCGATCGGGCTCGGCCGTTCCCCTGTCCCGGCCATTGCCCACCAGGTCCAGCGGTGTGGCGGAGCCCATCGCGGTCCAGCCGTAACTCAGCCCGGTGCCCTGGCCGGGACCGGTGCGCGGTCCGTAGGCCTGGCCGTAGTCCAGGGCGTAACCGGCCACGGGCACCGTCGTAGCGGTGCCGAAGTCGATCTTCGCCGAGAAGGTGGTACTGGCCTGCGCGGCCCCCGGAACGCCCAGTACCAGCCCGGCCATCGCCAGGGCGACCAGGGCGATCAGCAGGACGGCCGGACGCGACGGCCGCCCGTCCGACCGGTACGCGTGTCTTCGCGCGGATAACACAGCCACGGTTCTCTCCCCACCTGAGGTGACATGAACCTCGACGGTACTGACCGTGCTCCGGGAAAATCAGCCGTTCCGCGACGGCGGCCGGACCGCACCCCTCCCGCACCGGTTCACGTCCGGGATCGGCGCCGAGGCAGGGGCGGTTGGCGAGGCTCCCCGCTTCCGTGGCAAGGGGGACGGCGACGCGGGTGAGGAGGCGGGCCGCCTCACTCGGCGGCGGAGCCGTGGAACATCCAGCGGCGGACCGCCAGGACCCGCGGTAGGGCGATGACGCGTTGGGACGAGCCGTCTTCCCGTTCGACGACGAACACCCCGTCGGCTATCAGCTTGTCGAGCATGTAGGTCGAGATTCCCAGCAGTGACGCGGCGACCCGCAGCGGCACCGTCAGGCCGGCGAAAGCGTCCGATTCGCTGCCGTGCTCGAGCGCCCGCAACGGCCGATTCCGTGGCCCCATGTCCGTAACCCCCTCTGACCAGCCCTGCTTGTGCCTCCTTCCTACCGCACAGCACCGACACAGCGGCAGTGGGCCCCTCCACCTTGCCCGGCAATTGTCAGCACGGTGACAAGCGTGCACCTCCTGTGGATCGGGCTGGTGACGGTGACTCCGAAGGGGAACGTCAACCGCGGCGCTCGACACGCCCGCTCCGGGGATCGCGCCCCCGGGCCCTCCCGTGCCCGGCTGATGGCACAGTGATCACTCACCCTTTGTGCAGAAAGGAGCCGGTATGCCGGCTGCTGAGGATGTAGTGCAGGGCGCGCCGTGCTGGGTGAGCCTGGCGGCCCCTGATCTCGCGATGGTCAAGGACTTCTACGCCGCGACCCTGGGCTGGCGTTACCGGCCCGGGTTCGGGCTCGACGAGTACGCGATCGCTCTCAGCGACGAGGCGCCCCTCGCCGGAATGGGGGCCGCCGGGCGCGCCCCGGGGGTGCCGCGGGCGTGGTCGGTGCACTTCGCCGTGAGCAGCGTGGACCAGGCAGCCGATCGCGTTCGTGAGCGCGGGGGTACCGTCGCCGTCGGCCCGTTGTCCTTCGGTCCGGGGCGGATGGCGTGGGCCACCGATCCGGACGGGGCCCCCTTCGTGTTGTGGGAGGGTCCCGTCACGCCCCGCTGGGGCGCCGGTCGCCCCGGGAGCGGGAGCAGCCGGAGGGTGTGGCTGGATCTGCACACCCGGGACACCTTCGCCGCCGCGATCTTCTACAGCCAAGCCCTGGGCTGGGACACCGAACCGCCCGAGCGCTGCGCGCTGCGCTACGAGGACGACCGGGAGGTTCTCGAGATCCACGGGCACGCCGTGGCGAGCCTGTACGGAGGCGCGGTGGACCAGGCACCGGATCCGAAGATCCGGCCCCGCTGGCAGGTGACGTTCCGCACCCCGAACGCGGAGGAGGCGGCCGGTCGCGCGGTGGCGGCGGGCGGAGTCCTCGTGGGTCCCGTGCGGTCCACCTCGATCGGTCCGGGCCTGCGACTTTCCGACGTGCAAGGCACGTTGTTCGCCGTCGCCGACATCTGACGCGCGATAGGGGAGGTCGACATCGAGGGGTGCGGTAGCCCGCCGCCAGGCAGGGGCGGCAGCCCTGACCGGGAGAATCGGCGGCCGGCGGGTCAGGAGGCGCGCAGGGCGTCCTCGACGGTCTCGGTCAGCACGAAGACCTCGATGGCGCCGGTGAGGTCCAGGACGGCCCTCAGCGACGTGCTGATTCCCGTGAGGACCAGGCCGATGTTGCGACGTTCCAGATCCAGCCGCAGCTGCAGGAAGCGGTTGAGGCCTTGGGAGTCGCAGAACGTCACGCCCGCGCACTCCAGGACCAGGCGCCGGCAGTGGTCGCCCATGGCGTTCGTCACCGCCTCGCCCAGGGCTTGCTCCGTGGCGTAGTCGAGCTCTCCGGATACCGCCAGCACCACTACGTCATGGCGGTCCGGCCCGATTGGGCGTACCTGCAACGGCTCCATAAGGTCCACCACCCCTGATCCATGTCTGCCTCCACGGACTGCGGAGTGCTTCCCGGGCGTCGGACGCCGGTCTGGACAGTAACTGCCCAGCTCCCGGTGGAACGACGCACCCCCAATATACGTACACATGATCCATTTACTGGGATCGATCGCGACGGCGGGACAAGCCCGGACCGCCGCGGCCCAGGGGGCCTCGCCCCGCGCGGAGATCAGGTGGCCATGGCCGGCGCCGACGCGAAGCCGATCGAGGTGGCGGTGGTGAAATGCCCGTCCAGCCCGGCCAGGCGCATCAGCCGGGCGACGCAGAGGGAGGGGTCGGCGATCCTGAGGCGTCCGGGCCCCAGGTGGCGACGGGCGCGCAGTAGGGCGTTGATCAGTGACGTTCCGGCGAAGGTGACCCCGGACAGGTCCAGGACCACGGTGCGACCCAGGTCGGGGCCCGTGCGAGCGGCGCTGAGGGCGTACTGCAGCGGTTCGATGGTGTCGAGGTCGACCTCGCCGCGGACGGTGATGATCAGGGTGCGATCGGTGCGTCGACTGGTGAGCCGTAGGTCGAGCTCGGCGGTGCCGTAGGAGTGCACGGGTTGGCCTCTCATGGCGGTAGCGCCGGTGATGGCCTGGTGGCCGAGCCGGCTGCGGGTCCCGTGATGCCGGCGGCGTTTGGTCAGGTCGCCGGCGGGCAGGTGCCGACCGTGGATGCGGCCAGGACCACCACGCTAACCACTTAGTTTCCCTATGGCAACATTTCCTGGTGGGGGTGCCCGATGAGCAGTCGCGGGCGGGGTTCACGGTGCCCGGGGGAGGGTGCTGGGGCGACCCCCGGCACGGAGTACAGGAGGGGAAGTGGGGGTGGGGCGGTTGCTAAGCGGTGTGGGCTTCGCCGTGCGCGGTCGTCGCAGACGGTTGCGCGAGGCCGATGCGGGAGCGTGCGGCGTCCTGGAATGCCTCCAGCCCCTCGGCGAGGGCGCTGAGCTGGGCCGGGGACATCGTGTGCAGGACCGCGGTGACCTCGTGCCGACGCAGGGTCCGAATGTCGTGCAGAGCGGTCCGGCCACGGCTGGTCAGGCGCAGTTCCACCTCGCGCCCGCTGGTGGCGCTGGGGGTACGTTCGAGGAGACCGCCCGCTTCGAGACGGTCGCACAGCCGGCTCACCGCGGGGGGACGCGATCCGAGTGCGTCACTCAAGGTCCGCAGATTGGCCCCCGCCCGTTCTTCGATCACGGTCAGGGCCCGTAGCTGCGAAGGAGGAAGCGAACCCAGCGTGGTGCCGTCCTGGCCACGTCCCCAGAGCACCTCGAGCCACTCCGCCACTGTCCCGGCAGCATGCGCCGCCCGCGCGGCATCGAAAGGCGGGGGAGTGGGGGGCATCACCCCACTGTGTCATCCGTTGCGGCTTCTTTCCACCCCGTCACCGCTCCCTTGCCCGCCGTGATCGCAGGCACCCTGTACTCCTCATCGTCACCGTCGAGAAAGTCTGAACCGGCCCATGAAGAATTTCCTGTCCGTGGAGCGTGCGCTGCGCACGGCCGCTCCGCACGCCCTGCTGGACGCGGTGCGCTCCGCGCTCGCCGCCCACTACGGTGCGCACGCGGTGGATCTGCTGATGGCCGACTACAGCCAGAGCGTGCTGCAGCAGGTCACCGCCCTGCCGCACACCGCCGCCGCGGTCTCGGTGCACTCCAGTGCGCAGGGCAGGGCCTTCGGCAGCCAGGAAGCGATCGAGGAACGGTCCCCGGACAGCGAGATGATCGATCTGCACCTGCCGGTGACCGTGCGCGGTGACCGGTTGGGCGTCCTCACCGTCCGGTTGCCTCCGGCGGACTGCACCCCGGTCGCCGTCCGCGACCTCTCCGACATCGCCGAGCTCCTGGGCCACGAGATCCTGGTCGCGGAGCGCGACACCGACGTCTATCTGCAGGCCCGGCGGGTCAACCGGCTGACGCTGGCCGCCGAGATGCAGTGGCAACTGCTGCCGGCCCGCTCCTGCGCCCGCACCGAGTACTCCATCGGCGCCCAGCTGGAGCCCGCCTACGCGATCCACGGCGACAACTTCGACTGGGCCAGCACCGCGCAGACCCTCACGCTGACCATCACCAACGGGATGGGCGAAGGCATCAACGCCTCCCTCCTGACGAACCTCGCGGTCAACGCCCTGCGCAACGCCCGCCGTGCCGGTATCGGCATCGCCGACCAGGCGGCCCTCGCCGACCAGGCCCTGTACACCGAGCACGGCGGCAACGCGCACGTGTCCACGTTGCTGCTCTCCTTCGACCTGGCCACCGGCCACGTGCAGGTGGTGGACGCGGGCTCGCCCCAGCTGTGGCGCCAGCGGGACAAGACCGTGGAACGCATTCCGTTCGAGGCCCAGTTGCCGCTGGGGATGTTCGACCAGACCGACTACGTCGTGCAGGAGTTCCGGGTCCTGCCCGGCGACCGGCTGGTCTTCGTCAGCGACGGCGTCTACGCCGCCTCGTCGCCGGCCGGCGTGGCGTACGAGGAGCAGGCTCTGGCGCGGGCCATCGGCGCGGCCGGCATGCTGCCGGCCGCCGACGTGCCCGGCGCCGTGCTGCGCGAACTCACCGATTACCGCGACGCGGACGCCGACGACGACGCCCTGGTGGTCTGCCTCGACTGGTACGGCCGCAGCAACCCGGTCTGACGCCGTTCGGCGGGGTCGCGGTGCCGGCACCCGGGACACCGCTCGGTCTGTTTCGCCGGTGTACGCACGGTGTTCAGGTGCGGTATCCCCTCGCCTCCTAAGTTCAGCAGGTCAAGAGCGTCAGGTGGCTACAGGAGGTTCCGTGAGCGGGCGGTTGCGCAATGCACGACGGTGGGGTGCGCCCCTGGTGGCGGCGGTGGCCGCGGCGTCGGTGACCATGGTGGTCAGCCCGACGATGGGTGCCTCCGCCAGCGCGCCGAGCGCGCAGGCGAGGACGCAGGCGAAGAGCGTGATCTTCATCAACGGTGACGGGATGGGGGCCGCGGCCCGCGAGGCGGCCCGTCTGCACCTCGCCGGCCTGGACGGGCAGCTGGCGATGGACAAACTCACCGCGTCCGGTCAGCTGACCACCACCCCGCACGACCCGAAGTCCGTGGTGACGGACTCCGCCGCGGCCGCGACGGCGTGGGCCACCGGGGAGAAGACGTACAACGGCGCGATCAGCGTCGGCGTCGACGGCAACGCGCTGGCGACGCTGGGCCGGCAGGCCAAGGCGGCGGGCAAGTCCACCGGCCTGGTCACCACCGCCCAGGTCACCGATGCGTCCCCGGCGGCGTTCTTCGCCAACACCGTGAACCGCTCCGCGCAGGACGAGATCGCCCGGCAGTACCTCGACGTCAGCAAGCCGGATGTCATCCTCGGCGGCGGCGAGGACTGGTGGCTGCCCAAGGGCACCGCGGGCGCGTTCCAGGACAAGCCCGCCGAGGACCCGACCGAGGGCAGCCTCGGCACCAAGGGCAACCTCATCAACAAGGCCCAGCGGGCCGGTTACACCTATGTCTCCAGCGCGAAGCAGCTGGACAAGGCCAAGGGCGGCAAGCTCCTCGGCCTGTTCAGTAACGAGGAGATGTTCCAGCAGCGTCCCGAGGGCCAGGGCGACGTCTACAGCCCGGTGGTCGAACTCGCGACCATGACCACCAAGGCCCTGACGACCCTGGACAAGAACAAGAAGGGCTTCTTCCTGTTCGTCGAGGAGGAGGGCACCGACGAGTTCGCGCACGCCAACAACGGTGCCCGCCTCCTGCAGTCGATGCAGCAGTTGGAGAAGACCGTCGCGGTGGCGCGCGCCTACGTCGCCACCCACCCCGACACGCTGCTGGTTGTCACCGGTGACCACGAGACCGGTGGTCTGGCGGTGGAGGAGAACGACGCCAACGACGAGTCCGGAACCGCCATCTCCGCCGAGGACGGTCCGTTCACCATCGCCGGCAGCACCAGGACGTTCACCGTGGACTGGACGACGTCCGGCCACACCAGCGTGGACGTGCCGGTGAACGCCAGTGGTCCGCTGTCCGACCGCTTCTCCGGCAAGCACCCCAACACCTACGTGCACGACGTGCTCGCCCAGGTGCTGGCCCCCCGCTGACCGACCTGTCACCCGCACGAGACCGGCCCCGCAGGAAGGATCTGCGGGGCCGGTCTCGTGCGCTGCGGCCGCCGGCGGAGGACTCACCCGGCGGGTATGCGCCGGTGGATGTCCTCGAGCAGGTTCCGCATGGCCATGCGGAAGATCTCGGGCTGGTGGTCACCGAGGAACGAGGTGTGCCCGAACACCTCCAGGACGACGAGGCCGTGCAGGTGCCCCCATGCGCTCAGCAGCAGGGCGGTCGCGGGGGGCGGCAGGTATCCCCGTCCGTAGTGCGGCAGTTGTTCCAGGTATGCCTGCAGTACGGACGAGAGCGCGGGGGTTTCGGCCGCGGCCAGTTGTGCCGCGGTGAACCCGGCGAACAGCTCGCGCTCGAAGATTGAACTTATGCGGCGCGTCGCCTGGGTGGTGGGGCCGTCGGTGGGTGCCGCGTAGTCCCGCAGCGGCGTTCCGTACAGGAGCCGGAAGCGCTCGGGGTGGGCGATGGCCCACCGGCGGTAGCCCTCGGCCGCGATCACGAGACGGGGCAGGGCCGTGTCGCGTGCCGGGGTGTCGACGGCGGCCTGCACGGCATCGGCCAGGTCGTCGTACGCCTTGGTGATGAGCACCGTGACGAGGGCGTCCCGGCTCGGGAAGTAGTGGTAGAGCGCCTGGACCGTCATGTCGAGGCTGCGGGCGACCGCCCGCAGGGACAGGGCCGCCGGTCCGTGCTCGGTCAGATGGCACTCGGCGGCGTCCAGGATCTCCTGCGTGGCGGCGGCGCGACGGCGCTGGCGCAAGGTGGGCGGGACCACGGCGTGCTCCTCTGCGGCAGGGGGCGGCCTGCGACGGTCGCCTTGGCGGGACGGCCACCCATGCAGGATGTTAGGAAAATCTAACACTGCCAAAACTTTGACGGTTTCACTAGCGTCACCCGTGGCGACGAGGAGTGCGACCCGCACTCGTCCTCCGGCGGGGTGCAGCGACTCCGCAGGAGCATCGCGCCGGCCCCCGTGCGCCAACTGCGCCTTTTGCGCGCCGTTTTCGCCGGATGGACATCAAAGGAGATCGTGCGTGTTTGAACGCATAGCCGAACTGGCGATTCGCCGGTCCCGGCTGGTACTGATCGTCGCCGTCGTGACTGTGGCCCTCATGGGCGTCCTGGGCGCCGGTGCGTTCGGCAAGCTGCTGGGCGGCGGCTACGACGACCCGGCCTCCCCGTCCTCCCGGGCCGGAAAGATCATCGACGAGAAGTTCGGCGGCCAGACGAACCTGGTCCTGCTCGTCCACACCTCCGCGGGCCGCGTCGACGACGCGGCCGCCCAGCACCGTGGCCAGGCCCTGGTGGCCGACCTCAAGAAGGAGCGGAACCTCGACAACGTGATCTCGTACTGGGACACGGCCAACCCCGACCTGCGGTCCCAGGACGGCCGCGAGGCCGTGGTGCTCGCCCATGTGAAGGGCAACGACACCGAACGCGGCGAGAACGCCAAGGGCGTCATCGACGCCTACACCGGACCGTACGCGGGCGTACTCACCGTCCAGGCGGGAGGCGGCGGCGCGGTGATCAGCGAGATGGGCACCCAGTCGGGGGAGGACCTCCTCCTGGCCGAGGCCATCGCCGTGCCGCTCACCCTCATCCTGCTCCTGCTCGTCTTCGGCAGCATGGTCGCAGCCCTCCTGCCGCTGGCGATCGGCACCATCGCCATCGCGGGCACCTTCGCGGAACTCTTCGTCCTCGGCAGCGTCACCGACGTCTCCGTCTTCGCCATCAACCTGACCACGGCCCTGGGGCTCGGCCTCGGTATCGACTATGCCCTGCTCATGGTCAGCCGCTTCCGGGAGCAGCTCGCGACCGGGGCCGACGTGGACGACGCCGTCCGCCGGACGGTGAGCACCGCGGGCCGCACCGTCGCGTTCTCCGCCGCGACGGTGGCGGCCGCACTCGGGGCACTGCTGGTGTTCCCGCAGTACTTCCTGCGCTCGTTCGGCTACGCCGGGATCGGTGTCGTGGCCATCGCGGCCGTCAGCGCCCTGTTCGTCATGCCGGCCCTGTTCGTCGTCCTGGGGCACCGGGTCAACAGTGGGCGGCTGCCCTGGGTGAAGCCCGCGCGCTCCGCCACCCGGGCACCCTTCTGGGGACGGCTGGCCGGCACCGTCATGCGGCGGCCCGCGCTCACCGCGCTGCCTGTCCTCACGATCCTGCTGCTGGCGGCGAGCCCGCTCCTGGGCATCACCTTCGGCACCCCGGACGAACGGGTGCTGCCCGAGGGCGCCGCCGGCCGCCAGGTCTCGGCGGTCCTCCAGGAGAAGTTCCACGGCAACGACGACGCGGCCCTTCACATCGTCATCGACCAACGCCTGGACAAGGCCCCCCTGGAGTCGTACGCGGTGGCGCTGTCCGGGCTGCAGGGCGTCGTCCGCGTCGAGACCAGCACGGGAACCTACGCCGGCGGCAGGTCCACGGCGACCGACCCCGGCAACACCACTCTCGGACGCCCCGACGCGCAGCAGATCAACGTGGTGAGCACCCTGCCACCGAAGTCGGACGCGGCCCAGGGCCTGGTCGACGAGGTGCGGGCGGTGGCCCCGCCCGCCGGCTCGCACCCCCTGGTGGGCGGAGTCGACGCGGCACTCATCGACTCCAAGGACTCCATCGCCGGCCGGCTCCCGCTCGCCGTGGCCCTGGTCGCCCTCACCACCTTCCTGCTGCTCTTCCTGTTCACCGGCAGCATCGTGCAGCCGCTGCGCGCGCTGTTCCTCAACCTGATCAGTCTCGGTGCCACCCTCGGCGTCATGACGTGGATCTTCCAGGACGGCCACCTCTCCTCCCTGCTCGGCTTCACCGCGCAGCCCATGGAGGTGTCCATCACCGTGCTGATGTTCTGCATCGCCTTCGGCCTCTCGATGGACTACGAGGTGTTCGTCACCAGCCGCATCAAGGAACTCCACGACCTGGGCGAGGACAACGAGTCGGCGGTGACCAACGGTCTGGGACACACCGGACGCATCGTGACCGCGGCGGCCTGCCTGCTCGCGGTGAGCTTCTTCGCGTTCGGAACGGCCAAGCTCAGCTTCATGCAGCTTTTCGGGCTGGGCAGTGGACTGGCCGTCCTCATCGACGCCGTCGCGGTACGCGGCATCCTCGTCCCCGCCGCGATGCGCCTGCTCGGCGACTCGGCCTGGTACGCGCCCGGAGTCCTGCGCACGTTCCACCAGCGCTTCGGCCTCAGCGAAAGCGGCCCCGCGCCCGAGCACGCCACCGCTCCGGAACTCGTCACCGAGTCGCCGTACGCGAAGAACTCCACGCAAGCCTGACCCGCGAGAACGCTCCCCGCAGCGCCCGTCTCCCCCCACCGGAGGCGGGTGCTGCCGCGCAGGACACGCGACGCGGGCCTGCCGCCGCGGCCCGGGGCCGCACCGTTCGCCTCAACCGCTGCCGCGTGCCCACTGCGCGGCCCGGACCGTTCCCTCCTGGATGTCGCGCCGGGGAACGAGGTTGGCGACCGGACCGCGGCCCGGGGTGTGGGCGACGATGTGCTCGGCGAGCCGGCGCACCGCTTCCTCCGCGGCGAAGTACAGCACCTGATCGAGATCCTGAGTCGCGAAGACTTCCCGGTAGGGACCGTGGTGGCCGCGGACTGTGCCGTCCTGGTCCACAACGAGGAAGAGGGCGTCGGCATCACCCGCACGCTCCGCGCACTGCTCGGGTGAGGTGCCCGTCGGCGGGAGCGTGGCGTCATCGAGCAGGTCGGAGCCCACAGCGATCCCGTGCCAGGCCCGTTTCAGTGCGTGCTCCGTTATCCGCATGGCCGCCAGTATGCGGTCGGCCACTGACATGGGCCGGTGAACCGCTACGCGCCCTGACTCAGCGGCCTGTCCGGGTGGTGGCCGTGGTGCGTGGTCGGGGAGCCAGGGCCGCGCGCAGGGCCGGGACGAGGACGCGGCGGGCTTCGGAGGGGGTGAGGGCGGCGAGGGAGGGGAGGGGATTGAGGTAGCGGGTGTAGATCAGACCGCCGAGGATCGTCACCACGGCCGTGGCGCGGGCGGTCGCGTCCCGTCCGCCGATGAATTCAACAAGACGGGCCAGCAGCTCGTGTTCCAGGTATTCGCGGATCACCTCGGCGGCCTCGTCACCCCGGACGGTGAGCTGCCGGAAGTCGGCGTCCTCCCACAGGCCGGTCACCGCCTCGATCAGGCGGTCGGGAAGGGAGGCGGGGTCGCCGCCGAGGACGTCGTCCACCGCCAGCGCGTTCGCGCACTGGAACTGCATCACGTCCGCGAACAGGCCTTTCTTCGAGCCGAAGTGGTACGCGATCAGTGCCGCGTCGACCCCGGCGGCGCCCGCCACCGCCCGCAGGGTGGTGCGCCGGTAGCCGCGCTCCAGGAACAGCGCGCGGGCCGCCAGGACGATCGACTCGCGAGTCGGCGGCCTGCCGCGGGGGCGGCCCCGGGTGCGGGCGGGGGCGAGGTCGGCGTTATTCATCACCGTTGAGCTTGCGTTTCATGATCGGCACAGTCAAGGGCGTTCCACCAACCACTCGAAGGGACGACCCGACACCATGCGTATCGCAGTCTTCGGCGCCAACGGACCGACCGGCCGCCACCTCACCGAACAGGCCCTCGCAGCCGGCCACGACGTCGTCGCCGTGACCCGCCGCCCCGGCTCCCTCACCGCACGGCCCGGCCTGACCGTGGCCGTCGCCGACGCCACCGACCCGGCGGCCGTCGACGCCGCGATCGCCGGAACGGACGCCGTTCTGTCCGCGCTGGGCGCACGTCCCGGCAAGCAGGCGGTCACCACCTACTCGGCGAGCGCGACCGCCATCATCGCGGCGATGGAACACCACGGCGTCAAGCGGCTGCTCGCCGTCAGCTCCAGCATCGCCGACCCGAACTGGCGCCCCACCGGTGCGCACTTCTTCAACCACGTCTTCGACCCGCTGGTGAACCGGCGCCTCGCCCGACCGGTCCACGAGGACATGCGCCGCATGGAGGACGTGATCCGCCGGTCCGGCCTCGACTGGACCCTCGTGCGGCCCTCCGGCCTGTTCGAGCACCCCGTCGTCACGAGCTACCACACCGCGGAGACCAGCGCCGACGGCGTCTTCACCGCCCGCGCCGACCTCGCTGCCGCCATGGTGCGCGAGCTGGCGGAGCGACGGTACGTGCGCACGGCCATGGGCGTCATCACCACGGCAGTGAAGCCGAACATCGCCAAGCTGGTCTGGAACGAGGGCGTGAAGAAGAAGTGAGCCGCGCGACGGTCGAACTCCCGGCCACGCAAAGGACGTTCCTGGCCCAGGCCCACCCGGCCACCTTCACCACCCTCCGTCCCGATGGCACCCCGCACGTCACCCCCGTCCGTTTCACCTTCGACGCGAGCGCCGGCCTGGCCCGGGTGACCACCCGGGCGGGAGCCCGCAAGGCCCGCAATGTGGTGGCGGCCGGCCCGGCGGCCCGGGTGGCGCTCTGCCAGGCGGACGGATTCCGCTGGGTCACCCTCGAAGGCCGGGCCGCCGTCACCGACGACCCCGGGCGCCTGGCCGAGGCGGTCCGCCGCTACACCGCCCGCTACCGGACGGCTCCGCCCGCCCCACCGGATCTGGTCGTCATCGAGATCGCCGTCGACCGCGTCCTGAACCTCGACCTCCCCGTACTGAAAGCGATGTGACCTCACATGCCCACGCTCCCCGTCCTCGAGTCCACCGTTCACTACCGCGAGTCCGGCGACCCGGACGGGCTGCCGTTCGTCTTCCTCCACGGCAACCCCACCTCCTCCCACCTGTGGCGCAACGTCCTGCCGGGCGTGGCCGCGCCCGGCCGCCGGCTGCTGGCTCCCGACCTCATCGGCATGGGGGAGTCCGGCAAGCCCGACCTCGCCTACTCCTTCGACGACCACGCGCGCTACCTCGACGCGTGGTTCGACGCCCTCGGCCTGGAGGAGGCCGTCCTCGTCGGCCACGACTGGGGCGGGGCGCTCGCCTTCGACCGCGCCGCCCGCCTGCCCGGCAGCGTGCGCGGCCTCGCGTTCACCGAGACGATCGTCAAGCCGCTGATCGGCGACGAGTTCCCGGCTGCCGGACGGGAGTTGTTCACCCTGCTGCGCACTCCGGGGGTGGGCGAGGAGATGATCCTGGAGAAGTCGCTGTTCATCGAGGGGCTCGGGGACACGCTCGCCACGCCGCTGGATCCCGCCGACCTGGAGGTGTACCGGCGCCCCTTCCCGACCCCGCACAGCCGCCGGCCGATCCTGGCGTGGACGCGCATGATGCCGTTGGACGCCGAGCCCGCCGACGTCGTGGCCCGCATCGTGCGCTACGACGCCTGGCTGGCCACGAGTCCCGACGTCCCCAAGCTGCTCGCCGCGTTCGAGCCGGGCCCCGGCGCGATGACCGATCGCGGAGCCGTGGCCTGGTGCGAGCAGAACATCGCGGGGCTGGAGGTCTCCCGTCTCGGCCTGGCCGGCCACCACTCCCCGGAGGACCGCCCCGACGAGTTGGCCGCGGCGATCAGCGCCTGGGCCGATCTCCACGGCCTGGCCCGTTCGTAGGCGAATCTCGTGGCGGCGGTGCCGTAGTCGGTCGCGGCGGCCGGCCGGAGGTGGTCGCGGTGGTCCGGGAGATGGCACGCATTCACATCCCTGGGTTCATGTAAGTGAACCGGAATCACGTACGCGTCTATTGACCCCGTCGAAGGCCAGCCTCTACCGTCCGGGGAAAGCGCTTTCTCCGGATGGTAGCAGTGTCCGTCCGGACCGCTCCTGCCGTCAACCGCCGCGTGGTTCCTCGACGTCCCGGCGCCGAACCCGTGGACGGGCGAGCCGATCAACTGGAGACAACAGATGCAATTACGACCCGTCATCGCGTGCGTCAGCTTGCTGGCAGGCACGCTCGTCGCTCTGTCCGGCACCACCGCACAGGCCGCCCCCACTCGCTATGAGGCCGAGAACTCGCCCGCGATCTGCACCGGCACCATCGACTCCAACTGGGCCGGCTACTCCGGCAGCGGGTTCTGCAACGCCAACAACGCGACCGGCGCCTTCGCCCAGTTCACGGTGACCGCCGCCACCGCGGGCACGGCCACGGTGCAGGTCCGCTTCGCCAACGGAACCACCGTCGCCAGGCCCGCCGCCGTCACGGTGAACGGCTCGGCGGCCGCCTCCGCGTCGTTCGAGGGCACCAGCACCTGGTCGGCGTGGGCGACGACTACCCTTACGGTGCCGGTGAACGCGGGCAGCAACACCGTCCGGCTCACCCCCACCACCTCCGCGGGCCTGCCCAACCTCGACTACCTCGACGTCGAGGCCGGCACCACCACGCCGCCGACCGGATCAGCGGTGTACGTGGCGCCGAACGGCACCGACGGCGCGGCCGGCACGCAGTCGGCCCCGACGACGCTCGCCTCGGCGATCACCCGCGTCACCCCCGGCGGAACGATCTACCTGCGCGGCGGGACCTACCACTACGCGCAGACCATCACCGTTCCGCCGGGCAACAACGGCACCTCCGCCAACCGCACGCAGTTGTCGGCCTATCCGGGTGAGACCCCGGTACTGAACTTCTCCGCCATGGCCGAGGACCCGGCGAACCGCGGTCTCGCCCTGAACGGGTCGTACTGGCGCGTCAACGGCATCGTCGTCGAGCACGCCGGCGACAACGGGATCTTCGTGGGCGGCAGCAACAACATCATCGAGCGCACGGTGACGCGCTTCAACCGGGACTCGGGACTGCAGATCTCCCGCGCGGCCTCCACCACCCCCAAGGACCAGTGGCCCGCCAACAACCTCGTCCTCAGCTCGGAGTCGCACGACAACGCCGACTCCGGCGGTGAGAACGCCGACGGCTTCGCCGCCAAACTCACCTCCGGCCCCGGGAACGTGTTCCGCTACGACGTGTCGCACCACAACATCGACGACGGCTGGGACCTCTACACCAAGACCGACACGGGCCCCATCGGCCCGGTGACCATCGAGGACTCCCTCTCCTTCAGCAACGGGACCCTCAGCGACGGCACTCAGAACACCAACGGAGACCGCAACGGCTACAAACTCGGCGGCGACGACATCAAGGTCAACCACATCGTCCGGCGCGACATCGCCTACGACAACGGCCACCACGGGTTCACGTACAACAGCAACCCCGGCTCCATGACGGTGTCCGACAACGTCAGCATCGACAACGACGAGCGCAACTACTCGTTCGACGCCGGCACCTCGGTGTTCCGCAACAACGTCTCGTGCCGCAGCGCCAGCGGGTCGAACGACAAGACCATCGGCGACGCCGACAGCTCGAACCAGTTCTGGACCGGCTCGAACGGATCCCGGTGCTCCGCGTACTCCGGCGCCCTGCACTGGTCCTTCGCCACCGACGGCCGCCTTGTGGTGACCTTCGGCGGCAGCGCGATCACGCCGTAACCACCCGGGAACGCGTGCGGCCCGCCCGGCAGGGGGCGGGCCGCACGAATGATCCGAGGTCGTTCAGAGAGTCCTGGTCATGAACGCGCTGCTGGGGTCGGGCCGGTACTCCGCGAACGGCTCGCAGTAGGTGAACCCGAACTTCTCGTACAGCTTCCTCGCGGGAAGGAAGAACTCGGCCGCGCCCGTCTCCAGGCTCAGCCGGGTGAAGCCCGCGAGCTCGGCCTCGGCGATGATGTGCGCCAGCAGCAGCGACGCGATCCCGCTCCGCTTGCGGGCCGGACTGGTCCGCATCGCCTTCAGCTCCGCATGGCCCGCGTCCAGCCTCTTGATCGCGCCGCAGCCCACCAGGGTCTCGCCGTCCAGGACCGACCAGAAAGTGATCCCGGGCCGGCGGAGCCCGTCGAGATCGAGGGCGTGCTTGCTCTCCAGCGGCGTGATGGACCGCATCTGCCGGACGTGCTCGTCGAGGAAGCGGGCGATCTCCGGGCCGGAGAGGTCGTCTGCCACGATCTTCACTTCTGCTCTGCCTTTCTGGGTGGCTGTCGCGGAGCCGGGCCTCACCGCCGGGTGAGCCGGGTCTCGGATTCGACGCGGGACAGCTTTTCGGGGTTGCGGACGTAGTAGAGGCCGGTGATGCGGGCGTCCTCGAGGCGGATCGCGATGATGCCGTCGAGCTCGCCGTCCAGGCGGACGAGGAGTGCCGGGCTGCCGTTGACCATCGTGGGAGCGACGGTGACCGGAAGGTCGTTCTTGCCGAGAGCACCGAGCAGGAAGCGGGTCACCTTCTCGGCGCCGACAATCGGCCGCAGCGCGGCCTGCCGGAAGCCGCCGCCGTCGCTCACCAGGACGACGTCCGGGGCCAGTACGTCGAGCAGGTCCTGCGGATTCCCGGTGTCGAGCACGCGCTGGAACGACGCCAGGGCCGCCCGGGCCTGGCTGGGGGAGACCACCTGGCGAGGGCGGCGCGCGTCGACGTGCTGCCGGGCGCGGTGCGCGATCTGGCGGACGGCCGCGGGGGTCTTGTCGAGGGCGGCCGCGATCTCGTCGTAGCCGACGTCGAAGGCCTCGCGCAGTACGAACACCGCGCGCTCGGTCGGCGACAGCGTCTCGAGGATGAGCATCATCGCCATCGACACACTCTCGGCGAGCTCGACATCGTCGGCCACGTCCGGTGCGGTGAGCATCGGCTCGGGCAGCCAGGGACCGACGTAGGCCTCTCTGCGCCGACTCATCGTGCGCAGCCGGTTGAGCGCCTGTCGGGTGGTGATCCGGACCAGGTAGGCGCGTTGGTCGCGCACCTCCTCCAAGTCGACCTTGACCCACCGCAACCAGGTCTCCTGGAGGACGTCCTCGGCGTCGGCCGCCGATCCGAGCATCTCGTAGGCGACGGTGAAGAGCAGGTTCCGGTGGGCGACGAACGTCTCCGTCGCCGGGTCAGTGGCCTGGTCACTCATCTCTCGACCCCTTCTCCTTCGCGGCCGGGCCCGGTGGCCGGCGGCTTTTCGGCGTGCCTCCGCAGTGCGGTCCCGTCCGTCGGTGGCCGCTCGATCATGACGCACCCGTTCGGGCAGCCGCGAGGGGGGAGGCACCACCCGCGCGCCGGGCCGTCGCGGTCCGAGCGGATCGACCACGCGTGCCGACCTATGCCCCCCTACGCCGCCCGCTCGGCGGCGGCCGGTGCCTTGCCGCGCGGGGTCCGGAGCAGTTGCCGGCGCTTGGACCCTCCCGGGACGCGGTGCAGGGAGTAGGAGCCGGGCTTGGCCGCCTCATCGGACATGTACTTCACGATGCCCTTGCAGATGAACTCCTTGACCCGCGCGCCCGGGCGCCCGGCGACGTGGAGCCACACCGCGACGTCGTACCGGTGGGCGAACTGGAAGATCCCGGCGCGTCGGCCCAGGCTGATGCACTGTCCGGCGAACACCTGGTTGAGGGTCGCGGGCCGCTCACCCGCGATCCGGCTGAGCACCGTGTCGGCGGCCCGCGCGCCCAGCGGCATCGCGGCCTGGCAGCTCATCCGCAGCGGCAGATCCGACGGCGCCGCCGAGTCGCCTGCAGCGACGATGCGCTCGTCGTCCACGCTGGTCAGGGTCTCGTCCGTGCGCAGGCGGCCCACGTCGTCGGTGCTCAGCCCGCTGCGGGCGGCCAGGTCCGGCACGCCGAATCCGGCGGTCCAGATCGTCACATCGCTCGGCAGCTCGCGGCCGTCGCTGAGCCGCACGGCCGCGCGGGTCACAGCCGTCACCTTCGTGTCGGGACCGTCGATCACGGTCACCGCGAGTTCGGCCAGCCGCTTCGCGACCGCGCGCCGGCCCCGCCGGTGCAGATACGGGCCGAGCACCCCGCCACACACCAGGGTCACCGCGCGCCCCGCCTCCGCCAGCTCGGCGGCGGTCTCGATACCGGTCGGACCCGCTCCGACCACGGTCACCGCTGCTGTGGCGGGCGCGGCGTCGAGGACCGGCCGCAGCCGCCGCGCCTCCTCCAGGCTCGCGATCGGGTACGCGAACTCCGCCGCTCCGATCACCCGCGGGTCGGCGCTGCCGCTGCCGACCGCGTAGACCAGATAGTCGTAGCCGACCGTGCCACCCGATGCCAGCGCCACGCTGCGCGCGGCCGGGTCGATCCGGGTCACGCTGTCGACCACCAGCGCGGTGCCCTCGCGCAGCACCTCTGTGTACTCGACGACAGCGTCGTCGGATCCGCCCACCAGTTGGTGCAGGCGGATCCGCTCGACGAAGTTCCGGCGCGGGTTGATCAGCGTCACGGTCACGTCGTCGCGCTGCCTGAGGCGATTGGCCGCCATCACGCCTGCGTACCCTCCGCCGATCACGACCACATCGGTGTTCCCAGTCACGGTGTCCTCCTTCGTTGCCAGCGTTCGGGCACAAGACACCGCCTGCCCGACTCCCGTGACATCTTGTGAGGCAGATCACTCTGTGCACCGGATTCCCCACCGATGGTGCCGAGCGGGCCGGTGGTGCCCGGAGGCGACGGGCCGCTGCTGGTGCGCCGGCGGAATGGAGGTGCGGTGTCCGGCCGATGACCGGGGTCCTATCCCCGCTCGCGAAGAAAGCTCTCCAGCTCCGCGGCCCCGGTCAGCATCGCCCGCCCGCGGGCGGACAGCCGAGCGTGCCAGTCGCGCAGCGCGGCCTCCAGCGGCTCCAGCCCTCCGGCCGACCGCACCTGGGCGATCAGTGGAGCGATCTGCTCCAGCAGGTAGCCGCCCCGCCGGAGCTGGTGGGCCAGCCGGGCGTCCCGTACGTCGGCCTCGTCGTAGACGCGGTACCCGGTCCGCGGGTCGCGGCTCGGGCGCACCAGCCCGGCGCGCTCCCATTTGCGCAGCGTCGCGGGACGGACGGTGAGCCGGTCCGCCAGCGGCCCGATGAACAGGCCGCCGGGCGGGGACACCGTGGCCGGCTCGGAGCCCGCGGCGGGCTCGAGCGCAGAGACGGGTTCCAGGTCGCGCAGGGCGCGCTCCACGGCCTGCAGGGTCCGCCGGTCGTCGAGGAGTTGGGCGTGGCTCTCGTCGATGAGGTGGAACGCCCCCTCGTCCGCGCCCTGGTTCACGGCCCGCATGATCGACGTCGCCGTCCGGTGGCCGTGGCCGGGCACCAGAGCGAGGAAGGTGCGCAGGGCCCCCGCGTGCAGTGAGGTGTAGACGCGGTAGCCGTGGGGTGTGCGATCGGCGGCCGGCAGGATGCCGGCCTCCTCGTAGTTCCTGATCGCCTGTGTGGACAGACCGTGCCCGCGCGCCAGATCGACCGGCCTGAGCCGATCCTTGCTTTGAAGGTTTCTCCCCATGGAACCCGACGATAGCGCCGGAACATCTCCACAAGTCTCCACCGAAGGTTCAACGATAGCGTTGAAGGCATGGCTACCGACATCAAGGACACCATCAAGGACACCGTCCATCCCGTTGACGCCGCCGCCGTCATACGGCTGCTCCCGGCCCGGCCCCGGCTCCTCGCCCTGGGGGAGCCGACCCACGGCGAGGACGCTCTGCTCGAGCTGCGCAACGAGCTCTTCCAGCAGCTCGTCGAGCAGGAGGGGTACCGGACGATCGCGATCGAGAGCGACTGCGTGATGGGCCTGGCCGTCGACGACTACGTCACCTCGGGCGCGGGCACTCTCGACGACGTCATGGAGCGGGGAATCAGCCACGGCTGGGGGACCTCCGCGGCCAACCGCGAGCTCGTGCGCTGGATGCGCGCCTACAACGTCCGGGCCGACACCGACGGACGGCCCGCGTCCGAGCTGCTCCGCTTCGCCGGTTTCGACGGCCCGCTGGAGATCACGCACGCCGCGAGCCCCCGGCAGGCGCTCACCGCACTCCACGGCTACCTCGCGGCCCAGGTGGACGCGGAGCTGCTGCCCTGCACCGCGGACACACTCGATCGCCTGCTCGGCGCCGACGACCGGTGGATCGAACCCGCCGCGATGATGGACCCGTCCCGGTCCACCGGGCAGTCTGCCGATGCCGGCCGGCTGCGGCTGCTCGCCGACGATCTGGCGGCCCTGCTCGACCAGCAGACACCGCACCTGCTCGCGACGACCTCGCGGGATGACTGGGACCGGGCGTGCCTGTACGGGCGCACCGCGACCGGCCTGCTGCGCTACCACCACTGGATGGCCGACACCTCACCCGCCCGCATGACCCGGCTGGTGAGCCTGCGGGACCAGATGATGGCGCACAACCTCCTGGCCGTCGCCGAACGCGGCCCGGCACTCGTCCACGCCCAGAACGCCCACCTCCAACGGGCCAAGAGCTCCCTGCGGATGGGCGGGGCGCCGCTGGAGTGGTGGAGCGCCGGTGCGCTGGTGAGCGCCCGGCTCGGCGAGGAATACGCCTTCGTGGCCACGGCTCTCGGCACGATCCGGCACCAGGGAGTGGGCACACCGCCGCCGGACACCGTCGAAGGACTCCTGTACGCGCTCCCGGAGGACCGCTGTGTCGTCGACGCCCCGCGGCTGGCCACCGTCCTCGCCGACCCACGGCCCGCCCCGCGCGTGTCCCCCTGGTTCGGCTACGCCCCGCTGGACCCGGCCCAACTGGCGGACAGCGACGGCATCGTGTTCGTCAGGAACGTCCCGACCGAGCCGCCCTACCCTTCCCAGGCGCCGGGACTGTAGCGGTGGTTTCTGTGTCCCGCGGCGAGCACGGACCGGAGTTCCGCGAGGTGCCGGGTGGTCGTCGGCAGTTGCAGCTGGGCGAGGAGCGCCTCGGCGGGCGCCGGTTCCAGACAGCCGTAGATATCGTGGTAGCCGGTCAGCAGGCCTCTGAACAGGGGTTGGTGGAGGGCGGGGAGGGCCACGGCCGCTTCGTAGGCCTTCTGTTTCACGGGCCAGGGCACGGGGCCTGAGCAGGCCAGGACCCGGCCGGCGCGGAGGAGCGTGCCGCAGGTCGGCTCCGCCACGATGTGGTCGATGTCGTTGCCGAGCACCTCGGCGAAGGCCGTCGCGCTGGTGGCGCGGTCCTCGAACCAGTCGACCCAGAGCGAGTAGGTCACGGCCTCGGGATCACGGTCCGCTTCCAGCCGTCGGCGATATCCGTCCCACAGAACGTGGGCGGGCAGCGGCCCTTCCGCACCTCGGTCCGCGAACCGGATCTCGCACGTCACCCAGTAGTCGTCGAGCAGATCCAGCAACCCGAAGGCCAGCCTCACTTGACCGGCCCGGTCCAGGTCCTCGTCGGTGAACACCTCGTCGGCCCAGGAGTGCGCGACCTCGTTGCAGGTGAGCGGATGCTCCGACTCGACGTCGGCCCACCCGTCGCCGGCCTCGGTAACGCCCCGCTCGGCGAGCCAGCGCCGCGCGTCCTCCGTGGCGTGTATCTCCATACCGACAGTATGACGAGCCAGGAGGTGGCCGGGAGGTGGCGGTTGCGACGGCGCAGCGGGACGGCGGCTGGACAGCCGCAGCCCCGCTGCACCGTGCCGTGTCAGGAGGTGCAGTTCAGGGTGCCCGCGCGGAGTGCGTGGCCGCCGTCGTTGCCGTCGTCGGACCAGATGACCGCCTTGTGGCCGCCGGTGCAGGTGGACTGAGGGGCGATGGCGAAGCCCTCGTTGTTGTAGTTGGCCATCCCCGTGGGGCGGTTGTAGGTGTGGGTGACGGTGAACTTCCCCTGAGCGTTGATGTCGAGGGTCGAGGCGCGGCCCTGGCAGGTGTCGTCGCAGGTCGCCCAGAGGTGTCCGGTGCCGGGCTCGAACTCCAGGTCCATCACCGTGGGAAAGCCGCTCGGGAGGGTGGCGATGCGGGTGTAGCCGCCGCCGGAGGAGTTCAGGGCGTAGGCGTAGACGGTGCCGTTGTCCTCGACACCGGCGAAGACCAGGCCGCTGCCATGGCCGGGGTAGGCGGTGGGGTTGTAGGCCGCGCCGGTGTGCTCGTCGCGGAAGCCGTGCGCGGTCAGGAACGTGTCCGGTATCCACGAGATGGCCTCGGGACCGGAGTTGGCCGGCAGGGAGGGCAGGTCGGAGGTGAGGTTCCACTCGGCGGTCGCGTTCAGCGAGGACGCCGTGGAGGAGGTGTCGAAGCGCAGGATCTTCGGCAGGCTGGTGGAACCGCTGCTGTCGTCGCGCTCGGTGGCGACGAACAGGCCGTCGGGGGTGACGACCACGCCCTCGGCGTCGGGGCTGCCGTTCCCGCCCGCGTAGCGCAGGGTCTTGCCCGAGGACCAGCCGGCGGCCGGGTCGGGGCGCCAGGTCGCACCGTTGGGCACCAGCCGGTAGAGCTTGCTCGGGCCGTTGTCCACCGCCCACAGCACACCGGGGCTCTCGAAGGACAGGCCGCTGAGGTTCTCCCCGAACACGTTCGAGCCGTCGGCGATGGTGACCGCCGTGCCGCCCGGCCACACGGTGTCGGACGGCTGCCCGCCCCCGCCGCAGGCGTTGGCCGCGCCCCTGGTCGGGGCGGTCGTGGTGGTGAACGCGCCGATGCCGTCCGTGCACCGCCCGTAGGTGGTGGTGGCGTGGGAGGTCCAGGTGAAGGAGTCGACCAGCGTGGAGCCGTTGGCCCGGAACAACCGTGCGGAGTCCGAGCTGCCGAGGCCGAACGACGACTCGACGTTCAGCGCCAGGAAGGCGTGCGCGGCCAGCGTCGTGCCGGACGCGATTTTGTACGAGTGCGCGTTGTCGTTGTCCTTGACGACCCACTTGGACACGTCGACGGCGGTTGTCCCGGTGTTGACGAGTTCGATCCAGTCGCCGGGGCTGCCGTCACTCGACTCGATCTCGTTGATCCGCACCGTGGGCTGGTCCTGCGCCGAGGCCGGTGCGCCGGCCAGGCCCAGGGCGAGCCCGAGGACGGTCAGGGTGGCGGCGGTGATGTGGGCTGCTCTGCGCCAGTGGGTACGCGAGTGGGTACGCAAGGGACCGGTCCTTCTTTCGGGGGGCGGCGGGCGGGAGGACGGGAAGCGCGCTCACGCTTCCGGCGAAGCTTCGGGCACACCGGCGGCCGTGGGGCGGCCAGGGCCGGGCCACGTGATGAACGGCGTGGGTGACCCACAGGACCGACGCACAGAACCGGCTCACAGAACCGGCGCGTAGAGCCGACTCACGGAACTCACGCACGGAGCCGACTCGCGGAACCGACGCGCAGCAGGTCCCTGACCGGTCGGCCGGTCAGCCTCCTTGAAACCCGCTGCGCGGGTCGGCGTCCTCGCGTTGCGCGGAAGGACATCCGTGAGCCGGCAACGCGTCCTGCGGGCCGCCGGGTGACGTCAGTGTGAGGGCGTTGAGCCACCGCGACAAGGCCGTCGAACGCCCTCGCACCGGGGCCGGCGGGATCTGGAGCCGATGATTCCCCGGCGGTCGTACCCGGTGAGCTGCGCGTTTCTCCAAGGGCTCTGCATTCGAGGTCACCAACATCTGTTAGTTAACTTTCCTATCCCATAGGATCCCGCCAGCGGCTCGGCGCGGACGTTCCGAACCTGACGCGCTCACCTGCATTCGTGAATGCAGCTGACCCGGCCGCCGCGGCCCTAGTCCGCCTCACCTGTCGCCGCAGTGCCGCATGCCCGCACGCGCTACCTCCCCGCGCGTGGGGGCCCGCCGCAACTGCCGACCAGGCGCAGTTCAGGTCCATCGCACCGAACCCAGCACTACCGCCTTGTCCAAGGAGATCAGCATGACCCCTCCCTACCCTCCCCTGCGCTCCCCGAGCACCGACCCCCCGTCCGGGGAGCGCGGCGCCCACGCACGACGCGGCCGGCGGTCCCGGCGCGCCCTCATCGCCGCCGGCATGAGTGTGGCCGTGGGTGTGCTCGGTCTGACCGCGACGGCTATCGCGTCCCCGTCCGGCACGAAGAGCGCGACGGCGTCCCCGGCGGCTGTGACCGCCAACGGGATCCCCCAGTTCGACCACGTCGTGGTCGTGACGGAGGAGAACAAGTTCTACGAGGATGTCGTCGGCAGCAGTAACGCGCCGTACATCAACTCCCTCGCCAAGCAGGGCGCGTCGCTCTCCAACATGCACGGGACGACACACCCCAGTCAGGGCAACTACATCGCGCTCTTCTCCGGCTCCACGCACGGCGTCGACGACGACAACTGTCCGTACGACTACGCGTCGGACAACCTCGGAAACCAGCTCCTGACGCGTGGGCACTCCTTCGTCGGTTACTCCGAGGACCTGCCGTCCGACGGCTCGAAGGACTGCGGCGACGACGGAAGCAACGGCTACGCCCGCAAGCACAACGGCTGGGTGAACTTCTCCAACGTCCCGGCGGCCTCGAACCTGCGCTACAGCCGTTTCCCGACGGACTACAGCACGCTCCCCGACGTGTCGTTCGTTGTGCCGAACCTCGACAACGACATGCACGACGGCAGCGTCAAGAGGGGCGACGACTGGCTGAAGAAGAACTTCGACGGCTACATCCAGTGGGCCAAGACCCACAACAGCGCCCTCATCCTGACCTGGGACGAGAACGACGGCGACGACTCCGACAACAAGATCGCCACCATGATCGTCGGTGCGAACGTCAAGAAGGGCGCCACCTCCAGCACCAAGTACAACCACTACTCGATCCTGCGCACGCTGGAGGACATGTACGGGCTGCCCGCCCTGGGCAGCGCGGCCACGGCGAAGCCGATCACCGACATCTGGGACGTGACCGGCACCCCGCCCACGACGCCTCCCACCACCCCCCCCACCCCCCCCCCCACCCGCGCCGTGTAACAGGCCCCGGGGAACCCCCCCACCACCTCGTCCGCCGAGAGCACCTCGTTCGCCGGCGCCAAGGCCGTGGACGGCAGCAGCTCCACACGGTGGGCCAGCAAGGAGGGCTCCGACGCACAGTGGATCTCGGTGGACCTCGGGGCCGACACCCCACTCAGCCGCGTCAAGCTGAACTGGGAAGCGGCGTACGGGAAGTCGTACAAGATCCAGACGTCCACGGACGGCACCACCTGGACGACGGCCTACTCCACGACCACCGGCAACGGTGGCACCGATGACCTGACCGTCGGCGGTCACGGCCGCTACGTGCGCATGTCCGGTACCCAGCGCGGCACGGCCTACGGCTACTCGCTGTACGAGTTCGAGGTGTACGGCGCCGGGACCACCACGCCCCCGACGACCCCGCCCACGACCCCGCCGACGACGGCCCCCACCACGCCGCCCGGCGGATCGGGCGCCGACCTGACGGACCCGCGCAAGAAGGAGATCGCGATGGAGCTCGTCTCCAGTGCGGAGAACTCCTCGCTGGACTGGAAGAGCCAGTACACCTACATCGAGGACATCGGCGACGGCCGCGGCTACACCGCCGGGATCGTCGGCTTCTGCTCCGGTACCGGGGACATGCTCGACCTCGTCCGGCACTACACCGACCTGAAGCCCGGCAACGTTCTGGCCTCGTACCTTCCCGCACTGGAGAAGGTCAACGGCAGCGCCTCGCACACCGGCCTGGGATCGAACTTCGAGACCGCATGGCACACCGCGGCCAAGGACTCCGTCTTCCAGCGGGCGCAGGAGGACGAACGCGACCGGGTGTACTTCAACCCGTCCGTCAGCCAGGCGAAGTCCGACGGCCTGCACGCTCTGGGCCAGTTCGCCTACTACGACGCCATCGTGATGCACGGCCCCGGCGATGACGCGACCAGCTTCGGCGGGATCCGCAAGGCCGCCCTGCAGAAGGCCAAGACCCCGGCTCAGGGCGGCAACGAGACCACCTACCTCAACGCGTTCCTCGACGCCCGCAAGGCGGCGATGCTCACCGAGGCCGCGCACGAGGACACCAGCCGTGTCGACACCGAACAGCGGGTCTTCCTCAGCAACGGCAACCTCAACCTGAACCCGCCGCTGCAGTGGAAGGTCTACGGCGACCCGTACACGATCAGCGACTGACCCACCTCCCGCTCACGGGTCCGCCGGCCGGAACACCCCGGCCGGCGGACCCCCGATCGGAAAGGCGTCCGCAAGAAAGGACAGTCATGTACATCTCGACGAGCCGGGCCGTCCGCCCCCCATCCGCCGAGGCTCCCGAGGCTCCTGCCGCTGCTGATCCCGCCGGTCCTGCCGGTCCCGAGACTCCTGCCGTCCCCGGTCGGCGCCGGGCGTGGGCGGGCGTGGAATCCAATGTGCTCGCGCTCGGATCAGTCAGCCTGGTCACTGACATCTCCTCCGAGATGATCACCGCGGTGCTGCCGATGTACGTCATCTTCACCCTCGGCCTGAGCCCCCTGCAGTTCGGGGCGCTCAACGGCATGTACTTCGGAGTGACCGCTCTCGTCCGCGTGGCGGGAGGTCACGCCGCCGACCGCTGGCAGCGCCGCAAACTGGTGGCGGGCGGCGGATACGCACTGTCGGCGCTGTGCAAACTGGGCCTGCTCGCGGCCGGTTCCTCCGTACCGGCACTCGGCGCTGTGATCGCGGCCGACCGCACGGGCAAGGGGCTGCGCACCGGCCCCCGGGACGCGCTGATCTCGCTGAGCAGCACCCCGCAGACGCTGGGCCGGTCCTTCGGCGCGCACCGGGCGCTGGACACCACCGGAGCCTTCCTCGGGCCGTTGGCGGCCTTCGCGCTGCTGCTCGCGACGCCCGGGCAGTACGACACGGTCTTCGTGGCCAGCTTCTGCGTCGCCGCGTTCGGGCTGGTGATCCTGGCGCTGTTCGTCCGCGACCGACAGCAGCCGCTGGCACGGCACGAGCGGGCGACCGTACGCGATGTACTCGCTCTGCTGCTCAGTCCCGGCTTCCGCCGCGTCGGCATCGGCGTGCTGCTGCTCGGCGCGGTGACGCTCAGCGACTCGTTCGTCTACCTCCTCATCCAGCAGCGCCTGGACATCCCCGCGGAGTACTTCCCGCTGCTGCCGCTGGGCACCACCGGCGTCTACCTGCTGATGGCGATGCCGCTCGGCCAACTCGCCGACCGGCTGGGGCGTCTGCGGGTGTTCGTCGCCGGCTACGGAGCCCTGCTCCTCGCCTACCTGGCGCTGTTCGGACCGGTCGGCGGTCCCGTGCTGGTCATCACCACGCTCGTGCTGCACGGGCTGTTCTACGCGGCCACCGACGGCGTGCTGATGGCGGCCATCGGCCCGATGGTGCCCGAACACCTGCGGGCCGCCGGTATGTCACTGATCCAGACGGGCCAGTCGCTGGCCACGCTGGCGTCCTCGGTGCTGTTCGGCGCCGCGTGGTCCAGGTGGGGTCTGCACACCGCACTCGAGGTGGCCCTCACCGTCCTGGCCGTCGCCATCGCGGCGGCGCTGGTGATCCTTCCCCTGCGCAAGGAGAGCACGGCATGAGCACCAGGAACCGGCTGCTGATCCTGCTGGTGGTGGCCCTCGTCGCGGTCACCACCGTCACCGGGTACGTGCTGCGCTCCCGCGCCGCCGGTGACGCCGGCGGCGCGAGCGGGGTCGTACGGCTGGACACGGCCGGGCAGATCCTCTTCCGCGACACCGCGCCGGGCGCCTCGTTCGGCCGGATCGCCTCGGTGCCCATCGACCGCCCCGGCGCGCCGCGGACCACCGGCACCGTGCTGTGCGACCGGCTCTACGCGGCCCACGGCACCGGCATCTGCATGCAGCGCAAGGGCCCCGTCCCCTCCACCCACGTCACCGTGCTCGACCGCGACCTGCACCAGGTGCGGCAGATCAAGACTGAGGGGTTCCCCAACCGGTCCCGGGTCTCGGCCGGCGGGACCATGATCTCCTGGACCACCTTCGTGCAGGGTGACTCCTACCTGAAGGACGACTTCTCGACCCGGACCTCGATCCTCGACACCAGGACCGGCCGCCTGCTCGACAGCATCGAGCAGATCCCGCTGACCATCGACGGAAAGCCGTACCACGCCGCGGACCTGAACTACTGGGGCGTCAACTTCGCCGCGGACGACAACACCTTCTACGCCACGGTCCGGACCGGTGGCCGCACCTACCTGGTCCAGGGCGACTACCGGAAGTGGACGGCCCACACCCTGCGGACCAACGCCGAATGCCCGTCCTTGTCGCCCGACAACACCCGCATCGTGTTCAAGAAGAGGGTCAACGCCAGCGCCAACAGGCCGTGGCGCCTCTACGTCCTCGACCTCGCCACCATGAAGGAGACCCCGCTGGCGGAGGAGCACAGCGTCGACGACCAGGCCGCCTGGCTCGACGACCACACCGTGATGTACGGGCTGCCGCGCCACGGAGGCGGCTGGGACGTATGGTCCGTGCCCGCCGACGGCAGCGGTAGGCCCCGCCTCCTCATCCACGACGCCAACTCACCGGCCGCGGTGCCCACATCGAGATGACACGTTCCTCTCGGACCCCTGATGTCCGCTCGGCCGGCCGGCGCTGAGCGGAACCGGCCTCCGGCGGGGGGTGCGGGCGGGCGGTGGCGACCCGTATCGACGATGGCTCGCTCCGCCAGGCGGTGCGGCTCGACCCGAACGCCGTACGGCGCCTTCCCGTTAACCGCCCCCGCGCTCGACGCACTGCTTCCGTCGGGGCCGCATGCGAGGGAAGCAGCGCCGGCCGGACCGGGCCTGCTCGATCCGCCCGCCGACATCGCCCTGGTCGGCCCGGACAGCCGAGGCGAGGGTGTAGATCAGCTCGGAATCGTCGCGCCGGCGCCCAACTGTCGTTCGATCTCCGCGGCCGGGAACGGCGTCTGCTTGCTCTCGGTGAGCAGACGGCGGAAGAAGGAGTCCACGACGATGGTAGGGCGGGCGTGCCGGTCGATGATGGCCGTGATCTCGGGCGGGACGTCGCCAGGTCGCCGGCCCGCGATCCAGTCGTGCAGGAAGGCTTCGCGTTCCGTGTCACCGCGCACGCCGTCGAGCAAGTGGTGCTGGAGCAGGTGGCTCGCGGTGTAGCAGTGGTCGTATGCGAGGTGGTCCGAGAGAAAGGTGGACTCCTCCGCCGAAAGGTCGAAGCGGGAGCTCAGGGCAAGTCCGAAGTCAGCGAAGTAGAGCCGGTGGCCATCGGTCAGGATGTTGTCGAAGTGAGCATCGAAGTGGACGAGTCCATGAGAACTCATGAAGGCAGCTCCGCTCATCAGGGCTTCCTCCACCCAGTGGAAGGGCGAGCTGTCCCCGTCTTCCGGCACGGCGGTTTTGCGCTGGTCGGCCAGCCATCCGGCGAGTGTGTGCGGCACGTGCTCCAGGAAAAACACCAGGCTGCACGAGGACTGGTTGATGGCCTCCAGCCGGTCACGAACGGCGGGAGATCCCTCCCAGTGCGCGACGGCCCCCTCCAGGCCCCCGAACTCGTCGGTGGATCCTTCGGGAGCGGAGTCAGGCAGAACCCGCCAGTGGTACATCAGGGGAAATCCCGCATACTCGTCGCCCAGAACCCAGTTCGTGGTCATGGTGTGCACGGCAAGCTCCCGCCAGGCACCGAACCCGGCCGAGCCCACCCCGTACTGGTAGAACATCGGCAGTTCGAAGACGTTCGCCGTCGACCGCGCGTTCTCCGGGCGCAATTCGGCGTCCGTCAAAGGGATCCGCTTGATGAAGACGCGCGTTCCGTCAATGTCCAGCTCTGCCGACCTGCCGCCGATGCCCGACCCGAGCGTCGTAGCGGCTGTCACGACCTCCCCGAGCCGGTGGTCGCTCAGCAAGGAGAGCTGAGTGCTCACGGTCCCGTAACCAGCCAGGCGCGCGGAGCGCAGCAAATTCTCGTCCAGCATCGACGGCTCCTCGGTGCCCGAACCAGGGCTTCGGCAATCCCGCGTACGGCAACGACCTTACGCTGGGAAGATCAGGCACTCTCATGAACGACCCTTTCGCGGAGCAAGATCAAGAACGGTCGGCGGAAGCGGTCCGGGTCGCGGATCCACTGTCACAACTTGTTCTCGACGAAGTCGGCCTATGCCGGCTGGCAGCGACGCTGCGGCTTCTCCGGGCCCGCGGCCGACGGCATTCCGGGCCGGGAATCCCTCACCCGCCTCGGCGCTCTGCACGACTTCTCCGTCGTCTGAGGTCGGTGGCCGTACGCCGGTCGGAGACCGGAGTACAGGCCGGCGCGGCGCGAGCCGCGGCTCCTGTTTCAGCGGCGGGCGGTGGCGATCAGGCGCTTGAGGGCGGTGTGCGCGGGTGGGCCCCAGGTGGGCTTGCCGCCGGGGCGGCCGTGGATACCGGCGTCTCCGACGAGGATGCCGCTGAGGGCTTGCAGTACGGCCCAGCCGCGGGCGCGGCGGAGGGTCGCGGCATCCGGGGACGGCAGGTAGGCGGCGTGGAAGCGGTCTGCGGCGCCGTCCGGCAGCAGCACCCAGGCGGCGGCGAGGTCTCCGGCCGGATCGCCCGCGCAGAGGTCCCCGAAGTCGATCACGCCACAGAAGGTGCCGTCCTCGGTGAGGATGTTGGCCGGGTGGAGGTCTCCGTGGAGCCACAGGGCCGGGCCCGCCCAGACGGGTGCGGCGGCGGCGTCCTCCCAGACGGCGCGGACGGCGTCCGGGTCGGGTATCAGCCCCAGTTCGGTGAGAGAGGCGAGCTGCCTGGCGAAGGGCTCGGCCAGGTCCGCCAGCGGCCCTCCGCGGCCGAATCCGCCGGTGGGCGCCCCGTCGGGTGCGGGTTGGTGAAGAGCCGTCAGGAATGCGGCGAGGGCGTCGGCGGCTTCCGCGGCGCGCGTCGCGGGGACCTGGTCGGCAGGCGCACCCGGCACCCAGGTGGTGACGAGCCAAGGGCGCGGAAACAGCTCGGAGGGCTTACCGAGGCGCTGGGGTACGGGAACCGGCAGGGGCAGGCGCGGAGCCAGAGAGGGCAGCCAGGTGTGCTCGTTGCGCAGCAGTGTGTCCGCTCGCTCCGTTGCCCACGGCAACCGCACAGCGAGGTCGTCGCCGAGCCGCCACAGCTGGTTGTCCCAGCCGCGCGCACCCAGGCGCACGGGGCGATCGGCCAGGTCGGGGTGCTGCTCGTCCAGCAGAACCCGGACCAGTTCTGCGGTGATCTCGATCTCGGCATGCGTCGTCATGCGGCACCACCATAGTCGGAGCCGGCCCAGGCCCCAGGTGACGTCGCCTTTGAGGAGGTCTCGACGGCGGCCATGGACTTGTCGATTATCGATATGCCCCCTACTCTTCTGGCGTATCGACAATCGATGGGGAGGGGTGCGATGAACACGCGGCTCACGAGGATTCTGGCCTCGGTGACCTTTGCGCTGGCGGTGCTCTGCGGGCTCGCCTTCGTCGGCACGGGGGTCACGCACATGCTCGACGACGGGGCGGTCTGCGTACAGACGGACTTCTGGCGCAATGCCTCACTGGCGCCGGGCTCGCTGCCGGTGGGCAAGGGCGTGGAGGCGTCCAGCAGCGCCTCGCGCCTCTGTCAGGACGGTCCCTCCGTGGGGCAGCGCGCCGCCGACCTCGGGGGTGAACTGCCCTGGCTGCTGTTCGGTTCCCTCGCCCTGCTGCTCTTCTCCCGGCTGCTCAAGGCGGTCCTGTCGCAAGGGCCGTTCACGGACGCGGTGTCGCAACGGCTCTCCGTTCTCGGCTGGTTCGTTGCCGTGGGCACGCCGTTGGCCGGCCTGGTCGTCGGCTGGTCGCAGTCCTGGCTCGTCGGTAGCATGGCGCCGGTCGTGGGATCCGGGCCGGAGGTGGCCGGGCCGCAGGTGCTCGTCCTCGCCGGCCTCGCCGCACTGATCATGGGGAAGATCATGCGCGAGGGTGTGCGCATGCGAGAGGACCTCGAAGGGACCATTTGATGCCCGAAGAGGAACTGCACGCGATCCGGATCCACCTCGACCGGATCCTCGCGGACCGCGGCATGACGCTCACCGAACTGTCCGCACAAGTGGGCATCACCGTCGTCAACCTGTCTGTCCTCAAGAACGGGCGGGCGAAGGCCATCCGCTTCTCGACCCTGTCGCGGATCTGCGATGTCCTCCAGTGCCAGCCGGGAGACCTGATCACCCACGACCCCGCCGAGTCGGCCTAGTCGGCCTCTCCCGGCGGGGAGCGGGATTGCAGGAGCCTCAGCGGCGTCGCACCTTCCGGCGGCCAGTGCTGCTCGATCCGGCGGATCTGAGCGGCACGGCCGGCGGGGCGGTCAGCTTGGGTGCCCACCCCTGTGCGGCGTCAGCATGCCGCTGGAGGGCTGCAACCATATGCTCGACCAATAGGAACAAGACGGAAGATTTATGGATGTCTCGTTTCTCCGGCCACGGACATGGCCAGCCCGACCGACGCCACTTCTGCGCCGCGCAGCCGATCCGTCATCTCCACCTACCTGGAGGCCGACCTTGACGCTTCCCGACGCCGATACCGTCCGCGCCACCGCCGCACAGGGCTGGATCTACGGCTACGCGCTGCTGGAGAACTACCGCACGATGAACCCCCAGGCCGTCGACAGCGACGACCCCCGCTACGTGGGCGGCTTCGGCACCTTCCGGCACTACTCCCAGCCCTTCACCCCGGCCAACACCGATGTGGTCACCCCCAACAACGACACCCGGCCTGGCCGCAGCACTCGCGGTCGCCAACCCCAAGAACCTGGTCCCGGCCGTCGGCGGCGCACTGTCCATCGCCTCCAGCGGCGCGAGCACCGGCGACCGCTCCACGAAGATCCTCGGCGACTGGAAAGCATGGATGGCCGAACACAACGGCGCCATCATGACCGTCGTCCTGGCAGTCCCGGGCGCGAAGTACATCGGCGACGCCCTCAGCGCACTCATCACATAACCGAGTCCTCCGGCCGAACCGGACCCCGGAACAGCGTGCCCGCCAGCAACAACGTTCAGACTCGCCGACTGAAGCGCTCAGTCACGCTGGGGGACCGGTGCGGTCTTTCGGCTGGGCGGCACGACGGCCCGTGCCCTGGGACGACGACTGCACCCCGGGAGCCGACTTCGGGGCGTCGTCAGATCGGCAGGGCAGATCAGCAGGGCAGATCGGCCGGCGATCACGCTTCAGACCGCCACCGGGTCCAGCGCGAGAAGGATCCGCCGGCTGCGTCCGGCGGCGATCACGGTGTTCGGATGCTCCCTGCCCAGGATGCGGGTGAATCCGTCGACGGATTTCTTCGACATGAGGTTCGCCGAACTCTGGCGGCTCGGCGTCCGTTCGTGTGCTTCGATGGTGGTGACCCGATTGCTCGTACAGGCGAAGAAGACCGGGTGGGTCTCGCTGAGGCAGTTCGCTCGCGCGATCCGCGGCATGAGCTCGGCTTCCAGACGGTCCACTTCGGCGTAGTCGTGCTGCTCCCAGCGCAGCGTCGCGAGATTGACTCCGACGATCAGCCGGTGCCGATGGTCGGTGTCGAACGTGGCGTCCACGATCGAGGCGGCCTCGGTCAGCAGGGGCTCGGCCTCCCGGATCCGGCCTGCGGCCAAGTGGACGATCGCCAGGTTGTTCCCGCAGATCGCCGTCGAGGGGTGCGCTGTTCCGTTGACGGCCACGGAGATGTCGAGTGCGCGCCGCCCGGTCGCACGCGCTTGTTCGAGACGGCCGACCTCCCGTTGACAACTGGCCAGTTCGGTCAGTGCCATGGCGGTCTCGGGATGCTCGGATCCGAAGAGTTTCTCGACCCGTTCGGCCACGTCCTGTGCGGTCTGCCAGGCGTCCTGGTACAGGCCGAGATTGCGTTGGGACGCGGCGAGGAACAGCCTTGCGGTCAGGGTCGTCGGGTTGTCGACCCCGAACAGGCGGCGGCTGCGGTGAGCGGTCCCCTCCTGCAGTTCCACGGCGTCGCGGTAGTTCCCCAGGTCGTTGTGGGCCACCGCGATCCGGATCAAGGTGGCCAGCGTCGCCCGGTCCGTCGAGCCGCGGCTCTTCCTGCGGTCGTACAGCAGCACTTCGTCCTTCGCGAGCGCGTGGTCCGGTTCACCCAGCAACAGGCAGGAGACCGCCACGTTGTTCCGGGCCATCTCCGACAGCCGGTCCTCGCTGCCGAAGGTACCGACCGCGTCCTCGCAGGTCTGCTCGTCGACGCGCCGGGCCTCGGCGTACCGGCCCAGCCGCCGCAGATCACCGCCGAGGTTCAGCCCCACTCGGATCCTGATCTCGGGCCGACTGTCCGGATGGCGATCCAGGCTGCGGGAGAGTGCCTCGTCGATGGCCAGGGATTCGGTGGCCCTGCCCTGGTTCCGCAGCGCATTGGCGAGGTCGAGCTCTGCCTCACGGACGTCGCTGTGGTCGGGGCCGATGACCTGCAGCCAGGTCTCCAGCGCCGCTTGGAGGCCGATGCCGCTCTGCCGTGACTCACGCCATGACATCAGGGACCTGCTGACGTGCAGAATCAACGCGCGCGTGGTGGGGTCCTCCGCACATCGGACGCACGTCCAGGCCTGCGTCGCCGCCAGATTGCGCCAGATGTGGAGCATGGTCTGCCACTGGTCGTCCGTGCGTGCGCGGCCGACGTCGAGTCGGCGCAGCAGCAGGTGGACCGTGTGACGGTGGAGCTCGGCCTCTGTCTCGGGGACGCTTTCCGCGATCACGCCCTGCGGCACCCGGTGCATGCTGATGGTCGTTCCCTCGCCGGCCAGTTGGATTCTCGCCAGCGAGCAGGCCCGGATCTCGTCGAGCATGGCGCGCTGTCCGGCGATGTCGTTCCGGCTGCCCATCACCTCAGCCAGTTCCGTCGTGCTCATGGGTCCGTCCAGCTCCTCAAGACCTCTGAAGACACTGATCCGGATCTCCGTGCTCGCCATGAAGGAGAGCAGCGTCAGCAACTGCGCCGCCGCGGTGGAGCGTTGACGCACGCTGTCCAGGGCCACCAGGTAGGTCTGCATGAGCGGTCGGGGGTAGCGGGGTGGTGTGTCGCTGAAGGGTTCGAGGGGGCGGCTTCGCAGTCGCTCCAGGTAGTCCTCCAGCGGTTGCGGTGACGATCTCAGGTGCGCGGACGCGACCTCCATCGCGGCAGGGAGCCCCCCGCACTGCTCGGCCAGGACGGCCAGTTGGTCGTCAGGGAGGCCGGAGTCAGACAGTCGCCACCGGAGGAAATCGAAGCTGTCGGCCTGCCCCATCGGCTCGACCGGCACCTTGGTGGCGACGTCGTGCCAGTTCTGGTCGGTCGAGGTGATCACCACGTGCCCGACCGGACCGGTGAAGTTCGGCAGGAGCGGGAGAACGGCCGCGGCCGTCCGTGCGTCGTCGATCAGTACCAGCCAGCGGCGTTGGGCGGCATCGGTGCGCAGGGACCGCAACGCGGCGCCGAGGCGGGCCTGGTGTTCCTGCTCGTCGCCGAGGAAGTGCAGTTCCGAGTCGAGGGCCAGCAGGTCCTGGCGTGCCACCGCCAACCGGGTCGCCCTCACCAGCCATACCGCGTCGTACTCGCTCCGGTAGCGGTACAGGTACTCGAAGGCGATCTCGGACTTTCCGACGGCGCCCATCCCGGTCAGCGCCACGATGGCGGGTCCGCGCGGCGTGTTCCACAAAGCCTCGTGCAGTTGGGCCAATTCGGCGTCCCGGCCGCGGAACTGGTGGTTGCGCTGGGGAATCCAGTCGCTCCACACCGCGGGTTCCTCCCCGGGGAACCGTCGGCGGACCGCTCCCCGGCGGGTTCTCGCCGGGATCTGCGGGCGGGGCGGAATTTTCGCCACCGCGGGGATCAGTCTGTCCCGAGCGGCCTTCTCGCCGATGTCCGAGAGGTCGACGATGGCCTCGCGAATGCCGACCGGCAGGGTCTCCGGCAGCTTGGCCCGGTCGACCGTCACCGGAATCAGCCGGTCCAGGAGGTGCGCACTGGCGCCGAGCGCGGAGCGCCACTCCGCCGAGGAGTGCTGCGCCGTGCACAGGAACGCCTCGCTCACGACGGCGACACAGCAGTCCGCGCCGGAGAGGCCGGCGGCGATCGCACTGTCGAGGTCGGCCCAGGCGGCGGACCATGGGGATCGGTGCACCGAGCATCCGTGGTCCTCGAGAGCTTCCTCGATCCATGAGGCCCAGGGGTCGTCGGCCTCGCAGTACACGATGAGCACATCGCGCACGGTTGGAGCGGATTCGTCCGACACGACGTTCACCTGTTTTCGTTCCCTTCTCGCTGTCACATCTGCTGCCGCCGCACGGGCCGGGCCCTTCAGGCGGCGAGTTGCCTGGCTATCGCTTGCTGCACGTGCCGGATCAGCAGGGCGAGGTCGTCGCAGTAGGCGGAGGGGTTGTCGAAGGCCGACCCGGGCCGGTAACGGTGCGGGTAGGCGCCGCCACCGCAGACCTTGACGATCCGGCACTCCCGGCACTGTGGGCACAGTGCTTCGGTTCCTGGTGCCCGTCGGCGTATGGCCTCGCTGTGGATGAAGGCGTTCAGGTCGTCCACCGCGATGTTGAGTCCGGTCGCGGGTGCACCGGGGTAGGCCACCTTGAGGATGTCGTCGGCCTCGATGGTGCCGTCGCTCTCGATGGTGACGTACTGCACCGGCCCGGCGCCGATGGCTGTGGTGGCCGTTCGCGCACCCAGGGAGACCGCGATGATCTCATCGAAGATCCGCACACCGGTTGCCCGTGGGACGGTCGGGTACCAGGTGTCGAAGACCCGCGCGAGCCAGGACCCGTAGCGGGCTCCGGGCGGTGGGGGGTCGGCCCAGGTGCGGTGGGGGAGCAGGAAGCCGATGTCGGGCGGCTGCCAGGCGGCGAGTGCCGCGTAGGTCTCCAGCGGATCGGTCTCCAGGTCGACGACACTGAGCAGCCCGACGAAGAGATGACGGTAGCGCGCGGAGGTCAGCAGGCCGAGGCCGGCCGAGGCGGCGGCGTAGCTGCCATCGCCGTTCGGGAAGCGGCGGTGCCGATCATGGGCGTGGGCGTCGCCGTCAAGACTGACGGCGATCCGCACGTCCAGCTGTTCCAGGAAGTCCAGTGTCGACCGGGTGAGAAGCACCGCGTTCGTCTGCATCAGGAATCGCACCCGGGTCGTCGCGGGTACGGCCGCGCGCACCGCGGTGACGGCGTGGGCGATCGCCGCAGTGCCCGCGAGCAGGGGTTCGCCGCCGTGCAGCACGACTTCGATCCAGTCGGGCCGCTGCTCGGCGACATGGGCCCCGATACGGGCGGCCGCCTGGTCGATGACGGCGGGACTCATCGTGGTCGGCTTGGTACGCCAGCTCTGGTCCGCGGCCTGATAGACGTAGCAGTAGTCGCAGGAGAGATTGCACCGTGAGTGCATCTTCAGCACGAACTGCCGCAGTCCGCCGGGCCAGTGCGCCACTTCGGCTCCGTCGGGTCGTGCGGTCACGACGTGCCCCGTAACTGCTCCAGGGCGGGCGGCGGCGGCAGGAGACAGGATTCCCAGGCGACGACACGTTGGGGTGCGCCGCCCCGCTCCGCTTTGAGCCGTCTCAGCGCGTATCCGAGCGCTGACGGTTCCGCGTCCAGGCCGGCGGCCAGGGCGGCATCGACTGCTGCTGCCAGCCTGCAGTCCATACCTGTGCTCTCGTTCACAGCGCGTCCCCCGCTTCGTCTGCCCGGCGATCACTCGCGCCGCTCCGGTCCAGCCACGGTCGCAGTCGGTGATGCCGGCCCAATGCTTCCATCATGCCGGTCCGCGTACAATAATGCTGCCGAAAGGGTCCTCAATTGTGAGAAGTCCGATTGTCGTTGACGCGCCCCCAATTACTGGGTAGATGTTCGAGTTCTCGTTCGAGCGCAGTGTTCAGAATGTCGGCGGAAGGTTTTCTTCCGGTGCGCATCAGGAAGTCCACTCTCGACGTGAATGCCTGGCGGATCGCCACCGCGGAGGCGGCGGCCACCAGTGCGAGATCCGGCAGGAGGGTGAGCAGTTGACGATCCGCGGCAGCGATGTCGTCCTCCGTGCGAGTGGTTCGGCTCATGGCGTCGAGACATCGGGCCAGGGTGAATCGGACGCTGATGCGCAACTGGGGTTCGAGCCGCTCCACGGGTTCCAGGTCGGCGAGCAGGTCCACCGCTTCGTAGAGCGGCAACGCCGTTCCGGTCAGCCCATACTGGGTCAGCAGCGTCTCCGCGAGCAGAACCCGCTGTTCGGCGACGTTCGTGCCGAACGGGAGCAGGGCTGTGATCGCCGACCGGCGCACGCTGATGGAGTCGTCCAGGTTGTCGGGGGCCGAAGTGGCCCCGAACCGCGTCAGGAGCACGTCGGCGAGGATACCGAGGCATTCGCCGGTGCCCGGGAGTCCCGGCTCGGCGGACTCGAGGTGGCTGCGCAGGACGAACACGGCCTCGTCCAGGTCGTCGAGTTCGCTGCTGGTACGCCAGCGGAGAACCAGCATCCGGGCAAGATCCCTGACCCCCGTCCAGTGACGTGAGTTCCGGTCCGGCAGAGCGGCCATCACGTGCCGCGCGGATTCGATTGCCGTTTCGATCTCGATTTCCCGCCCGCTCACTTCCGCGCGTTCGACTCGCTCTCCCAGCTGCTCCGACAACTCGTCATTTGTCATGTGGGGGTGGCCGGTCAGGACACTATCGGAGGCCGGAATACGTTTCAACAGACGGCGCGCCGTCTCCGGTGATACGTGGGCGATGAGTTCCCCTGCGCCGATGGTCCGGCCGCCCGACCGCAGTTCCGGAAGGGGCATCACCGCCTGGTATTCGCGAGAGCCGATCCCCATACCGAGATCCTGGTCGAGATAGTGGGAGAGTGCGTCGAGTACCTCGAGTTCACGGCTCGCGGTCAGTCTGCGGCGCAATTCCTCGCGAACGCCCGGGAGCCATTGGAACGCCGGGGCCGAGCCCGGTGACCGCCGGCCACCGGCGCGGTGCATCAGCCCGCCCGTGACCACCTCGGCGAGATGCACCGTACTGCCCGACGGGAAGCAGAGCGTCAGCACCGCCCGCATCACCGGCAGGCTGAGCGGCACCAACGAGAGTGCCGCCGCGAGGTCGCACGCGGTCGCGCTCGCCATCGACTCGAAGCGCCGCAGTACCTGGCGGCCGGAGGCGACGGCCACGGCGGGTTCTCCGGGCCGGGTCGGCCGTTCGGAGCCCGCCCGTCCCGTCGGGGCCGCCGGGCGCAGGCCGACGACCGCCTGCCGAGCGGACGTGGACCGCCCCGACACCAGGTTCGACCAACCGGCGAACCACGGCAGTTCCGGCTGGAGCACCGGCACGGCTACCGCACGCGCCGCCCCGTCGCCCCGGATCGCCAGCAGACACCCGGCCGAACCCAGCGGTACCGAGACCAGCGGAGCCGATTGCACACGCAATCCCGTCCGGCGCCAGAGCCGGTGCGGAAGGGGTTCGATGACGGCGACGGGGCAGTGCGCGGACAGTGCCGCGGCGGCTGCGGCGCCGACGCCGCTGTGCCAGAGCGCGGAGACGCCGTCCGTCAGGATCAGCACCACCGAGCGACTACTGGGGTCGTGCAGCAGTTCTACAGCCTGCTCCGCGGCGTGGGCCCGATGGCGGGAGGTGATCCGTGCCCGTCCGTCCCGCTGGTAGAAGGACCAGGCGTGGACCGTGCGAAAGGCCCCGCTCAGCGCGAGGCCGGCCTCCAGATCGGCGGCCAGATCTCTCCACAACTCCATGGACACGGAGCTGTCGACCAGGAGCGCCGCCGTGGCCCGCCGCGGTCGCAGCCGTTCCGGGACCGGCCAGCAGATCCCCGACAGCGCCGCCCGGTCCGCTGTGGCCGCTTCGTCGAGTGGTCCCCACAACGGGCCGGGGGTGGGCCGTTCGCGTAATCGGCGCAGCGCCCGGCCGATCATCTGCGCGTCCGAGCCGCTGGGGGCCGGAATCCGGACGGGAACTCCGGCCGGACCCTCCTGCGGGTTCCTGGGGTGTCCTGGCCGGTGCGCCGAGCCGTCCCGCGCCGAGCGGACCGGCAGCCGCCTGCGGGTCCTGGCCGGTGCCTGTCGCTCGGCAGCGGCCCGAACCGCCTCGGCGCCCGCCGGCGGAGGGTCGTCCCGCGCCTCCGTCCCGGCCGCGGCACCCGTCCCCAGACCCTGCACATGGGCAGCGAGCCACAGCGCCTCGGCGATCTCCCGCGCGTTCAGCCCGGAGGGCGCGATCGCCTCGGCGAACCGCACGAGGCTGTCCGCCCGGGGCGCGTCGGCGTTCACCGAACCGGATCCAGGGGCGCGAGGATGAGATCCGCCAACTCCTCGCGGTCGCCGGTGCCGAGAGCTGCCGCGCTCGCGAGATAGACCGCGCCGAGCAGTTGGTCCGTGGCGACCGTGCCCTCGCTGCGCTTGTGAAGGAAGGCCTCGATCAGGTCCCGGCTCGCATCCGCGACATCCGCCCCCAGATGGGCCGCGACGATGCGTGCCAGGCGCTCCGCACCGGGCTCCTCCAGCCTGAGGCGGACACAGCGGCGCAGAAAAGCCGCCGGGAACTCGCGCTCCCCGTTGTCCGTCAGCACGACGATCGGGAACGCGCTGCACCGGACCCGGCCCGCGACCACATCGACCGGCTGGGTTCCTCCCGTCACCCCGACCGGCACCAGGCTTCCCGCATCCCGCAGGCGCACCAGCTCCTCTATCTCGAACTCGCCGTCCTCGAAGGCGTGCAGGAGGTCGTTGGGCAGATCGATGTCGCTCTTGTCGATCTCGTCGATCAGCAGCACACGGGGCCGGTCGTGCGGGAGCAGAGCGCTGCCGAGCGGGCCGAGACGGATGTAGTCGCCGATGTTCGACGCCGCCGGACCGCGCTCCTCCAGACGGCGGAGGTTGGTCTCCTCCAGACGGGCGAGCGCGTCGTAGCTGTAGAGCCCCTCGCGCAGGGTCGACCGGCTGGTGATGCCCCATTGGAGCACCGTGCCGAGCGAGAGTTCACGGGCGATGGCGTAGGCCAGTGATGACTTGCCGCTGCCGGGCTTTCCGGTCACCAGGAGGGGGCGGCGCCAGTAGATCGCCGCGTTGATCAGGTCGAGATCGGTCTCGCTCAGCAGCAGGGACTCGTGCACGTCGACGATGCCCAGGTGGGCGCGCGCCGAACGGTCCTCGGCCCACTGCGCCGGAACGAGCGGGGCGCCGTCGAACGCACGTGATCTCATCGGCTCGGGCAGGGCCGCGATTCCGTTGTGCGGGGCGCCCTCGCCTTTGAAGATCCACCAGTCTGCCATCTCATACCACCTCGGGATAGGCCGGCTCTTCGAGGAGGGGCTCCCGGTAGGGGCGGTCGGCGTCGTCCCAGAACAGGACGATCTCGTCGGCGATGCGCTCCCGCGCCTCGGCCCGTAACTCGAACAGCCTTCTCGGTAGGTCGATCAATCGGGTTCCGTTCAACGTTGATTCGAACCGGTCCCGGAACATGAGGCCGGAGCACTTCACCGGTTCCATGCTGCCCGGGTCGTGCCGTGTGCGGCAACCATCGGCGTGCCACACCAGCACCGGAAGGCCCTCTTGCACCGCCGCTCGCAGCCATGCGCACGAGCGCGGGTTCTTGAAGGTCGGCGGATTGGTCATGCCGAGCGCGACACCGCAGGTGCCGCTCCGGTCCGCGTCGGACCCGCCGCGAGCCGCCCGTCGGGCGCCGTCGCCTCCGCGGGCGTCCGGGTCCGCCGTGCCGTCGCACATCAGCCACTGGATCGGAGCCGCGGACGCGGCGGTGCGCGACCAGATGTCGCGCAGCGCTTCCCGGCTCGGCGCGAACTCCTCCTCCTGCCAGCGCTCCTGGGATCGGACGACCACGGGGAGCAGGTGCCCGAGCACCCCGTGGCCGGGTATGTGCCAGGCGTGGACCGGCTCGTTGAGCAGGTCCATCGGGGCGATGAGGTCCAGGACGGTCGACGCGCGCCGGGGCAGGCTCGCGATCGACTTGGGCAGCAGCTCTCTGAGCAATGGCCACAGGGCGGCCCGGTCGACCGGCTCCGACGGCCCCTGTTCCGGCTCCGCCGCCTCCTCCTCGATGGCGTGGTGGAGACGTACGCTGACGTCGTACCCGCCGGACCGCTGGAGCGTGGGCTGGACGTGGACGCGCAGCACGGGATAGCCCCCGGCGGGCTCCTCGGCACCCTCGTCCAAGGTCGCTGCGTGCCGCAGGTGTGCCTGCCACCTGCTGCCGTGTCCCAGCGCGTCGGCACACTCCTGGATCCACTTGGCCGCGTCCTGGGACCATCGCGGCCCGAGCTCCGCACGCACGGTCGCCGCGAAGCGGTCGAAGAACACCAGCAGTTCATGCGGATTGACCGCGTTCGGCGCCGTCTGGCCGGCCAGCGTGAGCAGGGCATCGCGCAGGGAAGTGCCTCTTGCCAGCAGACGCCCCCGGACCAGGGGTTCGACGAGATCGGCCTGCTGCTCGTCGGACAGGACCGTCCTGGCGTCGGCGAGCAGGTCCAGCAGGACGACTTCGAGCAGCGGGCGCCCACTGACGGCTTCGGGCCGGGGCGGGGGAAGCACCAGTGCGCACGCCGCCGGCCACACCCGGTCACGGGCGTGGAAACGGTCGTGGTCGCCGATCACCTTGTCGGCTCGCCCACCGAGCGCCTCGGTCAACCACCTTTGGAGCGGGATCACATAGCCGCCCTTGCCGTCGTTGGGAGCCCGGGACGCTTTCATGACGCCGACCACGCGGCCGGTCGCCTTGTCGATCACGGGCGAACCGGACCGGAACTTGGGGACGGAGTCGCCGGTCACTTCGATCACATCGAGCGAGCGGCGCGCCATGCGTCGCCCAGCGGCCCTGAACGTCCGGTCGCCGCAGGACACCTGGTCCAGGCCGACCTTGTCGTACCCCCAGTCGAGGAACCACTCCGCCGCCTCGATGCGATAGTCCGGCCCCAGTTCCAGCCAGACCACACCACCCTTCCCGCGGTCGTCACGGCGCGGCACCCGGATCAGGGCCAGGTCCGGACGACCCCACGGCAGATCGGCGGGACTGCGTTCGGGCACCGCGAGCTCGACGACCCCCCGCACATCGACCGTGTCGTTCCTGATCCTGACCCGGCGCCGGCCGTTGAGGACGTGAGCGCAGGTCAGCACCAGATCCGGGGTGATGTAGAAGCCCGTTCCCAGGAGTTCGCCCTGCCGCCCCGGCTCCAGAACCGCTACGACGGCGTATTCGCAGAAGGACGGGATGTCCACGTCCAGAAGGTTCGAGCCGTCAGCCGTCACGGCGCGCGACCCCCGCCGTGAGGGCCTTCTCCGCCCTGTCGTCGGCTACGCCTGCCCTGCGCCGGCCGCCGCCGTCCGTTCTCCTTCGGCCGGGGGCGACGCTGTCGACTCGTCGTCCGCGAAAGGGGCGGCCCCCGGCATCCGGTCCCTGGCGTCCCACCCGAGCTTCACCTTGACCGACGAGTTGGCGTGCACATCCGCGATCAGGCTCACCGCCTGACCGGTCGAAGCGTCGATGTCCAGACCGAACTCGATCTCCACGGTGTCGGGCCGCACGCTGCGCAGGCTGGACCACACGCTCTGCGCGATGCCGCCGATGGCCTCGGTGAACCCGCTGAGGCGGGGGGAGTCGGCGACTGATCCCGGGGCTTCCGGATCGGACGGCCGCTGCCGGATCCAGGGGCGGCCGCCGGTGTCCTGGGCGCGGCCCGGGTCCACGTCGTAGTCGGAGTCGCCGTCGTCGTACTCGGAGGTCTCCGCGAGCCCGGAGGTGCTGAGTCTCACCCATACCAACTGGCCCGTTGGCATTTCCACCTGAACCGGAATGCCTTCCAAGTCCACCACGATAACTCCCCCCGCATTTATGCAGCGTTTGCGAAGTTCAGCATAGCGGCCCCGGTGGAGCAGGTGGACGCGATTCGAGAAAGCCGGCCGGTACGCGGAACTCCGGAAGATCACGGGGCAGGCGCGAAGGAAAGGATCACTTCGGCACGTCCCGAACTGTCGGGGAAGCGGCCTCCGCGTCATTTGCCGATGTGTTCCGAATTCGACCCCCGGTGCCGAGGCAGGGGATTCGTCGACGACGAGCCCGGCCGTGCGGGGTCGGCAGGGCCGGTGACCTCCCATGATGGGATTCGCCCGTCAGATCGGTCCTCGACAGAACGTTCAAGGGGCGGCCGCCGGGCGACGGTTGACGGACACGGGCTCCGCTGCGATCGGCGCCGAGACCGGTTTTGATGACCTATTGGCGATTCACTGTTCGGCTCGGACAAAGCCGCGGTACGAAGTCGGCGGACGTACTACGTTGGGCGGGTCGGAACGGAGTGGGAGAGAAGTTGCTCGGGGTGCGCCGGTCGCCGCCACAGGCCCGGGAACCCGTGGCGAAGAACGGGTGGAAGAACCGCTGCGATGCGGCGGCCGGAACCCCTGACCTTCTATCCAATAGATATATCCAGCAGAGAGCCGAGGGCTTATGACGATCCAGTGGCACTACGAGAACCGGCCCGGCGTAGGCCTCCTGTCATTGTCGGGGTTCCTCGGTGAACAGGCCTGCCCCCGATTCGCCGGGGCCGTCGGCTGGGCTCTGACCCGCGGCCAGGGCACTTTGATCGTGGATCTGACCGGTCTGCAGGGCTGGTCCGAGGGGGGACAGGAGACGCTGGCGGCGGCGGCAGGGCGCCTGGCCGAGCAGGGGCGCTCGTTGGAACTGGCCGGGGTGCCCGTCGACAACGCCGCCTTCACCCCCCGCGCCGGCGACCCGGACATCCGGTGCCACCGCAACCTCGAGGCAGCGCTGGCCGCTCACCCGGGTCCCGCCGGCCGCTGACCTCCGCCGGCCCGCGCGGGTGCCGCGCAGGAGCGGGCCACGCCTACTGGTAGCGGATCAACGGGGCGACGCGAACGGTTCGCGGACCAGGGCGGCCAGGGTGCGTACGCCGAAGCCGGTGGCGCCCCGCACCCACTCGCCGTCCTCGGCGTCGCACAGCGCGGTGCCCTGGATGTCCAGGTGGGCCCAGGGGACGCCGGGTGGGACGAACTCGCGCAGGAACAGACCGGCCAGCAGTGCGGTGCCGTGCCGGTTGCCGATGGTGTAGTTGACCAGGTCGGCAATCGGGGACTCCAACTGCCAGCGGTAGCGGTCGGACAGCGGCAGCGGCCAGACCGGCTCGCCGGCCCGCCCGGCGGCTTCCCGCACCCGGTCCACGAGGGCGTCGTCGGTGCCCATCACGGCGGCGATCTTCCGGCCCAGGGCGATGGGGGCGGCGTCCGTCAAGGTGGCCACATCGATCATCGCGTCCGGCCTGCACTCGCCGGCCAGGGTCAGGGTGTCGGCCAGGATCAGTCGGCCCTCGGCGTCGGCGTTGCGCACCTCGACCGTGCGGCCTCCGCGCATCCGCAGCACGTCACCGATGCGGACCGGGTCGCCGTTGGGCATGTTCTCCGTCAGGGGCAGCCAGGCGTCGACCTGTGTGCCGCAGTTCAACCCGGCCAGTACCGACATCGCACCGAGCACGGCGGCCGCGCCGGCCATGTCCGCCTTCATGGTGAGCATTTCCGCGCTGGGTTTGAGGGACAGCCCGCCCGCGTCGAAGGTGACGCCCTTGCCGATCAGCGCGTACCGGCCCGTCGGCCGGTCCGGCCGGTAGGTCAGCTTCACCAGGCGTGGCGGGCGCAAGGAGCCGCGGGCGACGGCGAGCAGCCCGCCGAGGCGTTCGGCGGTGATGCGCTCCTCGTCCCACACCTCGCACCGCAGCCCGCTGTCGGCCGCGACCGCGGCCGCCCGCTCGGCGAACAGCGCGGGAGTGAGGTCCTGACCGGGCTCGTTGACCAGGTCCCTGGCCAGCAAGGTGGCGGCGCCGAGCCGCCGGCCCTCGTCCAGCGCGGTGAGCCCGGCCGCCCCGCCGCCGTCCGGCAGGAGCAGGTCGACGTGCTCAGGCCCGCTCGGACCGCCCGGTGCGGACTTGTGGCGGGTGAAGCGGTAGCCGCCGAGGAGGAATCCTTCGACGGCGGCGCGCACCGCCGTCGGGCCGGGCGCTCGCCCGTCGGGCGCGGGCAGCGCGAGGCCCAGCCGCCCGAACCCGCGCACCGCACGGGCCAGTCGGGCGGTCGCGTGCCGGATCGTGTCGTCGTCCAGGGCGGCGGCGGTTCCGAAGCCGAGGATCACCTGCGCGGGTCCGCCTGCCGCGCCGGGCAGCCGGAGCACCTCGCCGGGGCGGCCGGTGAAACCGCAGGCGGCCACGAAGTCGGCCGCGGGCACGTGTTTCAGCTGGTCCGCGAAGGCGGGCACGACCACCGCGTCGGTGCCGGCCCGGGCCTGTTCCGTCAGGGACCAGCGCATCAGGACCGGTTGCCAGGGCCGGTGCCCGTCGATCCGCTGACGCCGACCGCTGCCCGCACGTCCGCCGCAGGCGTCGCCCGGACCTCCGTCCTCCCGTCGCGGGTCTCGGTCCTGGCCTGGCGGCGTGCCGCGGCCCACGCTTCCAGGCCGTCGCGGTACTCCCGGCCCAGCGCCCCCATCGTGTCGTCGCCGCCGGTGGCTGCCCATCCGCGGGCGGACGATGCGGCGTACGGGTCGATGCGCAGCGACTGGATGAAGCAGTCCCCGGCCAGTTCCGGCAGCCCGGCCGTGGCCAGGCACTCGCCGGCCAGGCCGTAGCTCATGGCCGTCGAGGTGGGCCCGAGGCGGGCGGCGCGCAGGTAGGCGTCGGCGGCCTCCCGGTGCCGGCCCTGGCGTACGAGGGATTCGGCGAGCTCGATATGGCTCTTGGGCTCGTACGGGTCGAGGGCGATCACCTCGGTGATCCGCTGGTGGGCGAGGTCGTGGCGACCGAGGCCCAGCGCTTCCTTGGAGCGGCTCTCCAAGCAGGCGCGCAGGTTCTCGCGCCGCAGGAACTCCTCGTACGGTGTGGCCGACGTGACCGCCCTGGCCAGTTCCTCGGCCCGGTCCATCTCCGCGACCAGCCGCTCCTCGTCACGCTGCAGGAACGGCACGTAGGTGACGCTGCGGTAGAACCTGCTCTCCAGCATCAGCCGGTCCAGGGGGGTGCAGTCGGGGTCCGCCAGCAATTCGGCCAGGGCCTGCTCGGCGGTGGCCCGCCACGCCAGTGCCTCGTCCAGCGACTTCGTCTCCCGCGCGTGGAAGACCACGGCGAACACCGCGATCACGAACCGCAGCCGCAACGGGCAGTCGGGGTGCCGGGCGATGTCGAAGGAGGTGGTGGGGGCGGCCACCTGCTGGCGCCCGCCGCCGATCGACCCCACGTAGCGCACCAGGTCGCGCCAGTGGTGCAGCCGCAACTCGGCCGCCCCCGACAGTTCGGCGGCGGGACGCGACGGGATGAGGTCGAGCACCAGCCGGCCGAAGCCGAGCCGGAAGAGCAGGGCCGAGGTGAGCAGCCGGCGGGCCGGGTCCGCCGCCTCGAACGTGTCGAGCCATCCGCACAGTTGCTCCCAGGCAGGGGTGCGCAGGTGCTCGGGCAGTTCTGCCGGATGGGTCACGGCGAACTCCGCGAGCCCGGACTCGCGCACCAGGTTGCCGCGGAACGCCGGCGGCATCAGGCGCTGGTAGGTGATGTCCGGGGCGCTGCCCGCCGCGGCGTGCTGATGGGCGAGTGTGGGCAGGGCGGCGTACAGGTTCGGCGAGCGGGACTCGCCCAGATTGAAGTAGGACGCGTACATCTGATAGTGCCAGTTGTTCTGGTACGCGGGCCGGTCCGGGCGGCGCCCGGCCCGGCGTGCCACCTCGGCCAGCGGCTCCTCGCCGGCTCGGGCGTAGCCGTCGGCGAGCAGTTGCGCGGTCCTGGCCGAGCGCGGCGCGGCCCGGAAGGCGCGCTCCGCGAGCAGCAGAGCGAACTCCTGGTGGCCGGCCTGCCGGGCGCACTCGGCCGCGGCCACCAGTGCGAAACCGGTGCCCAGCGGACCCAGCCGGGCGGCGTGCAGGTAGCCGGCCAGTGCCCGGTCGGGCCGGCCCGCCCGTTGCTCCGCCTGCGCGGCCTGCATCCGGATCTTGATCGAGTAGGGGTCCAGGGCGATGCCCTCGGCCAGCGCCCGCTGCTCGCCCGCGACGTCCTCGCGGCGGACCGCGATCTCCAGCCGGCGGTCGATCAGCCGGCGCCGCGCCTCCAGCAGGAGCAGTTCGTCCTCCGGGCCGGCCGGGGCCAGCGGTGCCAGCGAGGCGTCCGACGCGGCCAGCAGCGTCGCGGCGCCGTCGAAGTCCCGCTCGCGTTCGGCGCGCATGGCCTCGCGCAGGTCCAGCCGGACCGCCGCGATCGCGCACTCGAACGGGGTGCGGCCGCCCGCCGCCCGCGCCAGCAGTTCCCGCGCCTGACGGGCCAGATCAGGGGCCGCCGCGTCGTCATCGGCGTGCCGGGCCAGCAGGTAGCCCCAGGATCCGGCGGCCTGGGCGTGGCACAACGTGTCCGGCGGGTCCTCGGTCAGCACCCGGAAGGCCGCTGCGGTGCGCTCGGACAGACCCTCGGCCTGGAACAGCGCGGAGGCCCGTGCGGCCTGCACGGTGGCCTCGACCTCGTCGCGGCAGCGCACCGGATCCAGATCGGCCGGCACCACCTCCAGCACCGCCGCGGGTAGGCACACGGCCACCAGCCACTGGGCCAGCGTGGCCCGGTCGACCGGGTCGAGTCCGTCCCGGCGCGCGTACGCCCGCGTCAGCCGGGTCCAGGACGCCGAAGCCAGGTGTGGGGGCAGGTCGGTGGGAGCGACGGCCCGGTAGGCGCGCAACCGCGATTCCTCGATCAGCAGCCGGCGGTAGCCGGCGGGCATGTTCATTCCGAACCGCAGGGCGGTCGCGGCGCGCTGGTCGAAGCGGCGGGCGGCCAGCAGCGGCGCACGGGCCTGGATCTCGGCCAGCGGGGAGTCGGCACCGTCGAAATACGGACGGTGCACCTCGAACGTCAACCAGCTGGGAGCGTTGACGCCGACCACGCCGTGGCTGAACCGCCACCGTTCCACTGCAGCCCCCGGGGAAGAGAAGGTCTCCCCGCGGCCGCACAGGGCGCGACCGCGGGGAGCGTGGTGTGCGGGACGACGGTCAGGCGCCGGCGTCGATCAGACAGGTCCAGCAGTCGGCCGCGCCGGTCGTGACCTCGACCTCGTCCTCGAGCTGCTCCCAGCTCTCGTATTCCTTCTCCATCAGGAACCCCCTCCGTTGCAGGAAGACCCGCACCCGTTTGTGCGAGTACGGATCCTTTCTCGCACGACCCGTCAACGGCCGCAAGACGTTGGGCAGTTGCTGCCAAGCCCTTGCTCACCGACGGGGGTGCGAGCGGGTGGGCGGTCCGGCCAAGGTGTCGAGCAGCACATCGATCTCCTCGTCGGCCGTCCAGTAGTGCGGCGAGACCCGGATCATGCCGTCCGGGTACGACACGTGGATGCCGTGCGCCGCCAGCTCCTGCACCAACCGCCCACCGACCCGCGCCCTCACCCGCAGGCGACTCGACCCGGCAGCCCCTCGCGGCCAGCCCCTCGCGCAACCGCCCGGTCAGCAACCCGATCCGCTCCGCCACCGCCCCGATGCCCACCCGCGCCAGTTCGTCCAGCGCGGCCGACAGCCCCACCATGCCCAGCACGTCGTACATGCCGCCTTCCACGCGGCCGGCACCGGACCGCAGGGGCAGGTCGTAGCGGAAGTGCCCCGGCCCCTTGCTGAGCATGTCGTTGGCCCCGTCGTAGCCGAACCAGCCCGCGGGGACCGAACGCAGCAACGGCAGCCGTGCGGACCGGCAGTAGAACAGGCCGGTGCCCGGCGGGCCGCCCAGCCACTTGTGCGCTCCGGCGGCGACGAAGTCCACCGGGGTGGCGGCCGTCGACAGCGGCAGCGCGCCCAACCCCTGCACGGCGTCCACGCACACCAGCGCGCCCACCGGGGCGGCCAGCGCGCAGAGCACGTCCAGGTCGAGCCGGAAGCCGGTCGCGAAGTTGACGTGACTGGCCGCGATCAGCCGGGTGGAGGGCTTGATCGCGGCGGCGACGTCGTCGAGCTCGTAGCCGCCGCGGCGCATCGGAACCCACCGCAGCCGCACTCCCGCCCGCTCCACCAGGGCCCGCCAGGGGTGCACGTTGGCGGGGAAGTCCCGGTCGAAGACCACCACCTCGTCGCCGGGCGCCCAGCGCAGCCCGTCGGCCACCAGGTGCAGGCCGGTGGAGGTGTTGGGCACCAGCGCCACCTCGTCGGGGGAGCACTCCAGCAGGCGGGCGGCGGTCGTTCGGGCCGCCGCCCGAGCCGGGAAGATCCGCCCCATCCGGGCGCTGCCGTACGGATAGACCTCGTCCAGCGCGCCGCGCATCGCGTCGACGGCCGGGGTGCGCAGCAGGCCGAGCCCGGCGTGGTCGAGGTAGGCGCGCGGCGCCTGCGCGGCCCGGTCGTCGGCGCTCATGTGGGCTGCTCCTGTTCCTGCTGCTCCTGCAGTCGGCGGCCCGGCTGGGAGGTCAGCACCAGCCATCCGGCCAGCAGGATCGGCAGGCCGTGCAGCAGCAGCACCCAGCGGGCCGCCAGATCCGGGGTCAGGGCCACACTCGTCACCGCCAGCCCCGCCATCAGACCGCCGTTGACGACGATCTGGCAGAAGCCGAACGCCTGCCCGCGCTCCTCGTCCGGGAGCTGCTGCAGGGCCTGCTTGAACGTGATCTCGCTGAACGCGTCGCCCACCCCCGCGACCAGCGCCGCCAGCAGCCGCGGCCACCAACCCGGCAGCCAGAACACCCCGATGAACCCGAGGGACATGACGATGGTCGACAGGCAGAACACCCTCGCGGGAGCCCGCGCCACGACCTGGGTGGCCATCGGTCGCAGCACGAACCCGGCCAGGAACAGCCCCACCGCCCAGACGCTCCACATGGTGCCGGCGAACAGCTCCGGCGCGTCCGGCCGCAACCGGCTGCCCAGGATGGGCAGTCCCACCTGCTGCGAGGAGCTGCCGAACGCGTCGAACCCGCGCAGCACCACCAGCGGTGCCACCGCGGTCAGCACCAGCAGCGGCCACGTCGGCCGACCGGATCCCCGGTCGGCCGCCCCGGCAGCCGCCGGCGGCACGGGCGCCGCCTCCCGCAGCGGCAGCCGCAGCGCGCACAGCACCACCCCGGACAGCGCGTACGTTCCGGCGTCGAGCGCGAACACCCCCCGGTAGCCGAGGACCGGCACGACCACCGTGGCCGCGCCCATCCCCACCACGAACGCGATCCCCTTGAGCCCGGCCAGCAGGCTGTTGACGGTCTGCACCCGAGGACCGGCCAGCACCGGCGTCGCCGCCGCCAACGTGCCCTCGAACACCGACCGCCCGACTCCCAGGAAGAACACCACCGGATAGAGCCAAGCCAGCTGCGCCCCCGCCGGCAGTACCGCGAGCACCACCAGAACCGCCATCCGGAGGGCGTCGGCGCCGATCATCACCCCGCGCCGGTTCCAGGCGCGCCCGTAGCGGTTGCCCGCCTGCCCGCCGAGGATCGCGCCTGCGTAGAGGGCGACGCTGACCAGCCCGGTGGCCAGTGCGGAGCCGGTGCGCTCCCAGACGAACACCGACAGGCAGACGAAGTCCAGCGCGTACCCGACGTCCGACGCCGCCTTCGCGGCGAGGAAGATCGCCAGGCCCGGTCGCGCAGCCGCCATCGCCCCCACCCCCGGTTCTTCGGCGCCCTCGAAGCCGTGGACATCCTGACTGATGCAGCCCCCGGGCGCAGGGCGATGGCCGAAAGCCCCCGTGTCCCGGCCCGGCCGGAGGCGCCCCTGCGCACTCAACGTGCCGTGGGCCGAGCTGACATGACGGTCCGTCACAATAAGGGCCTACGGGCTCAGGGGCGTTTGCCGGCGGACAGGACAACAGTTGCCCGTGGAGCCGGGGCACCGGGCCGTTGCCCTTGCCAGTCAAGTGGAAGGCCCTCATTCCGCGACCTCGGGGTACACGCCCCACATGATCACCCTTGCGGCACAGCATGGTGCCAATCCTCCGTCGTCGGGCTGGTTCGCCCTCCTGTGGTCGTTCATCGCGATTCCTGCGGGGATCGCCCTCGCGAGCCGGGCGGGGTCCGGCTGGTTCCATCAACGCCTCGTGGATCGCTCCCGGGGCAACCACTTCCCGCCCACCATCCCCGCCCCTGTGTGGACCCTCCGCCTCGGCGGGACCGTGCTCGCGGCGGCCGGGGTGGTGGCCCTACCGAGCGGCATCTGGTTGATCGTCCGGTGATGTCCGGGCGCCTACGCACCGCCTTACCCGGCGCGACCTGCGGCAGTACGTGGCAGTGAGTGCGCCAACGACTCCACCCCGCCTTGGAAGCGTGGCCCGCATGCCCTTCCCGGACATGCGCCCGCTATCGATACGGCGCGCAAGAGGCGTGCATGAGACGCCGTCCCAGGTCCGACTACTCTGCACGGGTGACCACCGACCTGACCCTGCTTCCGCGCGTCGCCTATCGCGCACAGGAGGTCACCGCGCCCCGGCTGCGCGCCCTCCTCGCGCTGCTCGCGAGGGACTTGCGCACGGGCTGCAGCAGCGAGCGGCTGGTGGCAGGGCTGTGGCCGGACGAGACTCCTGAGCGGCCGGGGAAGGCGCTGCAGGTCCTCGTGTCCAGGGCGCGAGCGCAGTTGGGTGCCGACGTCCTGGTCAGCACGCCGACCGGATACCGGCTCGCCCTCGCCGAGGACCAGGTCGACAGCTCCGCCC
>NZ_JAPVLU010000016.1 GCF_027158205.1 Streptomyces sp. H39-S7
CGCCGGCACCGTGGTCGGCCGGCGCCGGCGCCGGCGCTGCCACTCGGCGAGCAGGCCGAGCGGGTCGTGCTCGTCCTGGACCAGGGCGAGCGCGCGGCCGGCGTCGGCGGTCTGCGGCCCGGCCGCGGCCAGCAGCCAGGCGACGGCGTCGGCGTAGGCACCGGGGTGGAGTTCGGCGACGCTCGACGGGGTCCGCTCCGGCGGCCCGCCGGGGTACAGCTCGGCCAGGTCCTCCAGCAGGGCGTGCAGCAGCAGCGGGTTGCCGGCGGTCGCCGCGGCGAGGCCGGACGGCGGGTCGCCGCCGAGCCGCTCACGGGCGATCGCGTCGACCGACGGCCCGCTCAGCGGCGGCAGTCGCACCGTGTGGACGAGCGAGGGGGCCAGGCCCCAGGCGATGCCGCGCGGGGCGGCCGTCATGTCGTACTGGTGACGCTCGGTCAGGATCAGCAGCAGCGGCAGCCGGTCGAGCCGGGGCGCCAGCCGCCCGAACCAGGCGCGCGAGGCCGGGTCCGCCAGGTGGACGTCGTCGACGGCCAGCGCGAGCGGCACGCCGCCGGGTGACAGTTCGTCGATGGACGCGGCCTCGGGGGCGCCGTCCAGCAGCCGGTGCACGACGGCCGGCACGCCGTCCGCGTCCCGGTCATGCTCCGCGCAGCGGGTCCGCCGGACGTCCAGGCCCCGCCGCCGGGCGAGTTCGGCCGCGGCGTCCAGGAGGGCGGTCCTGCCGCTGCCGGTGCCGCCGCGCACCACCAGCAGAGCGCCGGCGCCCGCCTCGGCCCGCTGGGCGAGGCGCGCCGCGACGGCCAGCTGGCCGTCGCGTTCCCGCAGACCGAGCTGCTCCCCCACCGTGGCCACCGCACCCCTTCCGCCGCCGCGGTCCCAGGATATGCCGTGGTGTTGTCGTGGTTGATCTCGTGGTGGTCCACGATGGCCGGGCACCCCCGGTCCGGGCACTGTGGAGCTTGTAGCCGATCCACCGGGGGACCCCTCATGCACAGGCCGAGCCTGCCCACCGCGGTAAGCCTGGCCGTGCTTGCCCTCTCCGTGTTCGTGCTGGTGACGGCGTGCGGCGCCACCAAGGACGCCGCCCGTCCGTCACCGACCCAGGACCTGCCGGGACACGCCTCCACGGCCAGGCCCGGCACGGCGCTGTCCGTGATGTTCGCGACGGTGCCGTCGCGTTAGGGACGCGACCCGGACCGCGACCGCGGTCCCCACAGTCTTCCGGCGGCGGGGTTCTCCCCCGTATTCCCCGCCGCCGGAGGTAACTCCCCGGCTGCCGCCGCCGTCACCACACGCGGACCGAGCCTCCCGGTGCGAACGCCGGGCTGGTCGCGTCGGCGGGCGGCTCCTTCAGCGGCTCGGCGATCTCCGCCACCGTGGGTCCGGACTTCGCGGCGACCGCGTCCAGCAGCCCCAGGTCGAAACCGTAGACGCGGGCCGCGTTGCCGCCGGCCATCGCGGCGACCTCCTCGGCCGGCAGCCCGGCGAACGCGATCCGCAGGCCCTCCCTGGTGTAGGGGTACGTGCCCTCGTCGTGCGGGTAGTCGCTGCCCCACATGATCTTCTCCAGGCCGATCCGGTCGCGCAGCGGCACCTCGTGGGGGCGCATGAAGCTCGCGCCGACGAAGCAGTTGTCCCGCCAGACGGCCCGTGGGCCCTTGCCCATCGAATCGGCCAGCCCGGTACCGAACTTGGCCTCGGCGGTGGCCGCCCGGGTCGCGGCACTGACCAGCCGCCCGTGGTAGTACTCCAGCATGTCGAGCACGGCGGGGATCCACCCCGAGCCCTGCTCGGTGAGGACCAGCCGCAGCCCGGGATGGCGCTGGAACGCCCCGCCGAAGATCAGGTGCCACAGCGCCCGGTGCGAGAACCACGTCGTCTCGACCATGAAGACCGCGCGCGCCGCCGGTTCGTCGCCGAGCGGCGGGGAGGCCGAGCCGCCGTGGTGGTTCACCGGTACGTCCAGCTCGTCGCAGACCGCCCAGAGCGGGTCGTAGACGCCCGAGTACAGCTCGGGGACGCCGGAGCCCGGTGGCGCTCCCGGCAGCAGGATGCCGCCGGTCAGCCCGTGCTCCTTGGCCCACCGCACCTCGCGGACCGCCGCGTCCACGTCGTTGAGGAGGATCTGCGCGACGCCCGCGCGCCGGCCGGGGGCCCGCGCGCAGAAGTCGGCGAGCCAGCGGTTGTGGGCGCGCAGCCCGGCCCAGCGCAGCGCGAACTCCTCCTTCGTGGGCGCGGGGGCCAGCAGCGAGCCACTGGGGAAGAACGGCGGCACGGTGTTGGGGAAGACGACCTCGGCGACGATGCCGTCCGCCTCCAGCTCCGCGAGCCGGCGGTCGGAGTCCCAGTTGCGCGGCGCCTCGGGGGCGATCAGGTCCTCGTACGGGTTGACATACGTGGCCGCCCACGCGTCGAACTCCTCGTGGTGGCCGCTCTCCAGGTACGGCCGGTAGTCGAGCAGGTCGGCGCCGGCGTGGCAGTCCGCCGAGATCACCGTGTAGCGGTCGTCGGGACCGGGAGCGGGGGTCGTCATGTGCCCGCCTCCATCCCGACATACGGGAAGTCGTGCCCGGTCAGCCAGTGCCGTCCGGTGTCGCGGGCGCGCGCCCAGGACGCCTCGACGGCCGACTGGTCGTCCGGCTGGCCCAGTTCCGCCGGGGTCGGGCCGATGCGGCGGGCGATCGGCGCCAGCGCCCCGGTGTCGAACCCGAAGACCTCCGCGGCGGCCAGCCCCAGCATCTGCCGGGTCTCGGTCACCGGGATGTCGTGGAAGGTGTTCCGCAGCCACTCCCGGGTCGCGGGCCAGGTCCCCTCCGGGTGCGGGAAGTCGCTGCCCCACAGGATGTTGCCGACCCCGATCTCGTAGCGCTGGGCCAGCTCGCGCCGCTTGGTGTTGGTCGCGCAGATGAAGACCTGGCGGTCCAGGTACTCGCTCGGCGGCCGCTTCAGTTCGGCGAACGGGGAGAGCTTCTTGCCGCCGTGCGCGCCGAGATAGAGCCGGTCCATGAACCACAGCTGGTTCGGCAGCCACCAGCAGCCGGACTCGGCGATGCCGAACTTCAGCCCGGGGAAGCGCTCGAAGACGCCGGCCCACAGCAGGAACCACAGCGGCCGGGACGGCCAGAACGTCACCTCGCTGACGTAGATGCCCAGGTGGTCCCCGTACTCGTGGTGCGGGGCCGACCCGGAGTGGGTCACGATCGGCATCTCCAGTTCCTGCGCCACCGCCCATACAGGGTCGTAACGGGCGTCGTGGTAGGCCGCTTTGTCGACCCACCGGGCGGGGATCATCAGGGCGCCCAGGCCGGACGCCTTCGCCCTGCGGACCTCGGCCACCACCGCGTCGATCTCGCCGGTGATGGGCAGCAGCGCCACCCCGCAGCGGCGCTCGGGGCTGCGTTCGGCGCAGAACTCCGCCAGCCAGCGGTTGTGCGCCTGCGCGCCCGCCATGCCCAGCGCGGGGTCCTGGTCGCCGGAGAGCCCGAGGCCCACCCCGAAGGGCGCGGCGGTCTGGCTGTCGACGGCGTCGGCGTCGGGGAAGACGACCTCGGCCGCCACCCCGTCGCCGTCGAGCTCCTTGTCGCGCTGCGCGCTGTCCCAGCCGCCGCGCAGCCCTTCCTCGTTGTCGCTGAACCACTTCTGGGCGAACGCCTCGTTGCGCACCCCGAGCCGCGTCATCGCCTCGCGGCGCGCCTGGCGCTGCCCGAGGAACGCGTCGAACTCCGCGTGGAACGCACTGTCGAGATACGGCCGGTACTGCTCCGTCGGCAGGCCCGCGTGGCAGTCCGAGGAGATGATCAGGTACGGATCCGTCATGGTGTCTCCTGTCCCCTCGTTCAGTCGAGGATGAAGTTCTCCAGGTAGCCCGGGTCGGCCCGGTCGAGCATCGACCGCGAGCGCGCCCTGATCTGGGCGTCGCTGCGGTCGCTGGCCGGCAGCATCCAGAAGCGGCCGGCGCGGATGCCGTCCACCACGAAGGCGGCGACCTCCTCCAAGGGGGTGAACGCCACCTCGTGCCCGGCCTCCTTCATCGCGGCCTCCCACTGGTCGAGGCTGCGGTAGGGGGTGCGGCGGGGCGCGGACTTGGCGTACCGCTCGGGGCGGTTGCGGTGCGACTCCCACAGGCCGGTGCGGAGCATGTGGGGGCCGGGGAAGAGCACGGAGGCGCCGACGGCCGCCCGCTCGGCCTTGAGGTGCGCGTACAGCGACTCCGTCATCGTCACCACGGCGGCCTTGGTGACGGCGTACACCGACGCGGTCGGGAGCGGGGCGATCCCGCCGTCGCCCGACGAGGTGTTGACGACGTGTCCGGGCTCACCGGCCGCGAGCATCCGGGGCAGGAACGCCTGGATGCCGTGGAAGACCCCCCACACGTTGACGGAGAACGCCCACTGCCAGTCCTTGGGGTCGTGCTCCCACATCCGGCCCTCGGCCCCGGAACCGACCCCGGCGTTGTTGCACAGCACGTGGACGGCGCCGAAGGCCCGGTACGCGGCCTCGGCGAGCGCTTCGACGGACGCGCGGTCGCTCACGTCGGTGAGCTGCCCGACGGCCTCGGCGCCGTTCTCGCGCAGCCGCCCGACGGCCTTGTCGAGCGCGCCCTCCTCCACGTCGGCGAGGACCACCCGCAGCCCTTCCGCGGCGAACCGTTCCGCCATGGCGTACCCGATGCCGCTCGCGGCGCCGGTCACCACGGCCGTCTGTCCGGCCAGCAGCTCCATCAGGCCTCCCGGTGGGGCGCGTCGAGGATCTGCTGGACGTCGTCGTAGCGCTGGTGGATGTAGGGCAGCAGCGCCTGTGCGCTGACCCGTTCGACGACCTGGCCCGACTGGTCGCTGGTCTTCTCGCCGAGGGTGATCCCGACGAGGCGGCGCACCGTGAGGTCGGCGACCGGGTCGTAGGCGGACTCGCGCAGCACCACGCTGCCGGTCACCGCTTCGAGCTTGCGCACCCGTTCGTGCCGGGTGCAGCGCACGAGCACCGGGTCGCCGTCGAAGCCGTTGCCGTCGACCGCCGGGAGGAACTTGAAGTAGAAGTCGGTCTTCTCGGTGACGTCCGGCAGCGGCAGCGCGCCGCTGACCGCGCCGGCGACCTCGACGAACGCGATGCCGTGCCGGGCCAGTCTGGCCATCACGACGTCGCCGACCCGCTCCACGGCGACCTCGCCGAGCTTCTTCGGCTCGCCGAAGACCTCCCGGCCGCCGATCAGCGCCCGTTCGGTCGTCATGGGCATCACCAGCGGGTACCAGCCCTCGACGCCGTCGTGCCGGGCGGAGACCGCGACGGAGCCGGCGCCCAGCGGGTGCCCGAACAGGTCGACGCGGCTGATGTTCGCCCGTACCAGGGGCCGTTCCCCCGGCTTGAGCGGCGGCGGCAGGACCTGCGCCACCACGTCCGGGTCGGTCTCCCAGACCGCCACCACCCCGGTGGACCAGATGTCGGGGAGCCTGCCGCCGGCCGCCTTCGCCGCCCGCATCTCCGCTTCGCTCCGCGGGCCGTACCGTACTCGCGCCATGTCGTGCCGCCCTTCGTTCATGTCAGTCACACGGGTGAGTCATGAGGGAATCGGGACGAGCTCTGTAACACAGTTACACCGACGCGCTCGAAGGGTAAATAGGCGTGCACGGTCCACAATGGGAGCACCATGCCGCGCACCGCCCTGACCCGCGACGACGTACTCGACGCCGCTGCCGCGCTCGTCCGGCAGCTCGGCCCCGAGGCGCTGACCATGCGCAAGCTCGCGGCGGAACTGGGCACCGCGGTCACCTCGATCTACTGGCACGTGGGCAACCGCGAATCGCTGCTCGACGAGCTGGTGGCCCGTACCGTGCGGGAGATGGGCGCCATCGCGCCCAGCGGCCGCGGCCCGCTCGACCGGGTGCTGTCCATCGCCCGCGCCCAGCGCCGGATGCTGCGCGACCGGCCGCATCTGATCGCGATGGTGCACGAACGGGGCCTGACCGAGCTGATGTTCCTCCCCGCCCAGCAGGCCCTGGTACGTGAGCTGCACGACGCGGGGCTGCGCGGGGCGCGGGCCGCGGAGGCGCTGCGCGCCATCGAGTTCCACGTCATCGGCTTCGTCCTGGTCGAACGCAACCGCGACCGTTCCCCCGCCCAGAGCCCCGCGGAACAGGACTTGTGGGACACCGCCGCGGCCGGCCACGACCCGGCGCTGGCCCGCGCGCTGGCCGCCCCGCCCGACCCCGAACGCCTCTTCACCACCACGACGCGCGCCCTGGTCGGCTCACTGCTGCGTATCTGAGTGTCAGCGGCGCCCCCTATTCTCAATGACCATGCTGGACAACCGCACCGAGCCGACCGCCTCCCCGTCCCCGTGGCCCGCCGCGTACCCGGACGGATATGCCGTGGTCGACGTCGAGACCACCGGTCTCGGCCGCGACGACCGGATAGTGTCCGCCGCCGTCTACCGGCTGGACGCCCGGGGCGAGGTCCAGGACCACTGGTACTCACCGGTCAACCCGCTGCGCGATCCCGGTCCGGTGTGGATCCACGGACTGACCAGCGCGATGCTCGCCGACGCCCCGCTCTTCCCGGAGATCGCCGCCGAGCTGGCCGAGCGGCTGGCCGGCCGGGTCCTCGTCGCCCACAACGCGGTCTTCGACTGGTCCATGCTGGCCCGCGAGTACGCGCGGGCGAAGTCCACCGCCCCGGTCGAGCAGCGGTTGTGCACGATCGTGCTGGCCAAGGAGCTCCGGCTGCCGCTGGCCAACCACAAGCTGGAGTCGCTGGCCGCGCACTACGGCGTCATCCAGCAGCGCGCCCACCACGCCCTGGACGACGCGCGGGTGCTCGCCGAGGCGTTCCGCCCGAGCCTGCATCTGGCGGCCGCGGCCGGGCTGCCGCTGCCGCTGCACGCCTGCCGGGCGCTGACCGAATGGGTCGAGGGAAGCGTGCCGGCGGCCCGCCCCGCGCCGGCCGGCGGATCGTACGGCTCCCAGCGCCCCGGCAGCTGGCGCCCCGCGCGCAAGCGGCCGTCCTGCCCGTACCCCAACCCGGGCCGGCTGGCGCCCGACGGTGCGCTCGCGCAGGGGATGCGGGTCGCGTTCTCCGGCGACACCGGGATCGACCGCGAGCTGCTGGAGGACCGCGCGACCGACGCCGGACTGCATGTCGCGTCCAGTGTCAGCCGGCTCACCAGCGTGCTCGTCACCAACGACCCGGACTCCCCCACCGGCAAGTCCGTCAAGGCCCGCGCGTTCGGCACCCCCGTCATCGACGAGCGGCGCTTCGCGGAACTCCTCAAGGCGGTGACCCCCGCGCCCGGGGTACACGGCTGATCGAGTGGCGCGGCGGCGACGCGCCCGGCCGCCTGTTGCCCGCCGCCCCGCCGCGGCGCAATCTGTGCCCCATGGCCCGATGTGAAGTGTGCGGAAACGACTACGTCATGAGCTTCGAGGTGCACGCCCAGGGGGCGGTGCACGTCTTCGACAGCTTCGAATGCGCCATCCACCGCATGGCGCCCATCTGTGAGCACTGCCGGGTGCAGATCGTCGGCCACGGCGTCGAGGCCGACGGCCAGTGGTACTGCAGCGCGCACTGCGCCAAGGCCGAGGGCGCGCACGGCGTCGTCGACCGTGTCGGCTCCGCCCCCACCTCCTGATCCGTCCCCCCTCGACCCGCTATCGGCAGGCATCCCGCGACCGAGTACGGTCGTGGGGTGTACCGCTTTCTGCTGTCCCGCCAGTGGGTGATCCTCACGCTGCTCGGCCTGGTCATGATCCCCGCGATGGTCAAGCTGGGGTACTGGCAGCTGCACCGCCACGAGCACCGGGTGGCCAACAACCACCTGATCAGCCAGAACGTCGAGGCCGCCGCCGTGCCCGTCGAGGAGCTGGCAGCGCCGGGCAGGGCGGTACCCCGCAAGGACCTGTACCGGTCGGTCAGCGCGACCGGTCACTACGACACCGCGCACGAGGTCGTCGCCCGCCAGCGCACCGCGGCCGACGGGCAGAAGAACGGGTACCACGTCATCACCCCGCTGGTGCTGGACGACGGCCGGGCGATCCTCGTCAACCGGGGCTGGATCGACCCCGGCGGCGGGCTGACCACGCTGCCGCGGATCCCGGCCGCCGCGTCGGGTGAGATCACCGTCACCGGGCGGCTGCGCCCCGACGAGACGAGTGCGAGCACCGGCATCAAGAACAAGAGCGGCCTGCCGGACCGCATGATCATGCTCATCAACTCCGCCGACCTGGCGGAGGCCGGCCCCCGGCCGCTGCTCGGCGGCTACCTGGAACTGGCCACCACCTCCCCCAAGCCCTCGGGACCCCAGCCCGAACTGATCCCCGAGCCGGACGACTCCAGCATCGGCCCGCACATGGCGTACGCGATCCAGTGGTGGCTGTTCTCGGCGATGGTCCCGGTCGGATGGATCATTCTGGTGCGCCGCGAGCGCAAGGAGCGCGCCTCCGGGCAGGAGTCAGAGAAAGGCGTTCCGGTCGCGGTGTAGCCGCGTCCCCGGCACGCTACGAGCAGCAGTGTGTACGAAAGGCGGCCCCGTGCCAGGACTGATCGAGGACTACGCGCTCATCGGTGATCTGCAGACCGCGGCGCTGGTCGCCAAGGACGGCTCCATCGACTGGCTGTGCCTGCCCCGCTTCGACTCGGCCGCCTGCTTCGCGGCGCTGCTCGGGGACGAGGAGAACGGCCAGTGGCGGATCGCCCCGGCCGGCGCCGACCAGTGCACCCGGCGCGCGTACCGCGGCGACACCCTGGTGCTGGAGACGTTCTGGGAGACGGAGACCGGAACGGTCAAGGTCACCGACTTCATGCCGCAGCGCGACCGCGCCCCCGACGTCATGCGGATCGTGGAGTGCGTCTCCGGCACCGTGCAGATGCGCAGCGAGCTGCGGCTGCGCTTCGACTACGGCAGCATCGTGCCCTGGATGCGGCGGGCCGACGGCCACCGCATCGCGGTCGCGGGACCCGACTCGGTCTGGCTGCGCAGCTACCCGACGCAGCTGCCGATGTACGGCAAGAACTTCTGCACCTACGCCGACTTCTCCGTCTCGGCCGGCGACCGCGTCGCCTTCGTCATCACCTGGCACCCGTCGCACGAGACGCGCCCGCGCCGCATCGACCCGTACGACGCGCTCGCCACCAGCATCGAGGACTGGGAGAAGTGGTCGGCGCAGTGCACCTACGAAGGCCCCTGGCGCGACGCCGTGCTGCGCTCCCTGATCACCCTCAAGGCGCTCACCTACGCCCCGTCGGGCGGTATCGCCGCGGCCGTCACCACCTCGCTGCCGGAGGAGATCGGCGGGGTGCGCAACTGGGACTACCGCTACTGCTGGCTCCGCGACGCCACCCTGACCCTCAACGCGATGGTCTCCAGCGGCTACCTCGAAGAGGCCTCGAAGTGGCGCAACTGGCTGCTGCGCGCGGTCGCCGGGGACCCGGCCGACCTGCAGATCATGTACGGGATCTCCGGTGAGCGGCGGCTGCCGGAGTACGAGGTGCCGTGGCTGGCGGGGTACGAGGCGTCCGCCCCGGTCCGGATCGGCAACGCCGCGGCGGGACAGCTGCAGCTCGACGTCTACGGCGAGGTCCTCGACTCGCTCTACCTGGCGCGCGAGAGCGGACTCGCCGACGACAAGCACGCCTGGAGCCTGCAGCGCACCCTGATGGACTTCCTGGAGTCGAACTGGCGCGAGCCGGACGAGGGCCTGTGGGAGGTCCGCGGGCAGCGCCGGCACTTCACGCACTCCAAGGTGATGGCGTGGGTCGCCGCGGACCGCGCGGTCCGCACGCTGGAGGCGCAGCCGAAGCGCGGCGGGGACCTGGCCGGCTGGCGGGCCATGCGTGACCAGGTGCACCTGGAGGTGTGCAAGCGCGGCTACGACAACGAGCGCAGCACGTTCACCCAGTTCTACGGCTCCAGCCAGCTCGACGCGGCGACGCTGCTCATCCCCCAGGTCGGGTTCCTGCCGGCGTCCGATCCGCGCGTGATCGGCACGGTCGACGCGGTGCGCAGGGATCTGGACCACGGTGGCCTCGTCCGCCGCTACACCCTGGACGAGAAGGCCGTGGACGGTCTGCCCGGCCAGGAGGGCGCCTTCCTGGCCTGCTCGTTCTGGCTGGCCGACGCGCTGCACTCGACGGGCCGCGAGCGGGAGGCCCGCGAACTCTTCGGGCACCTGCTGAGCCTGCGCAACGACGTCGGGCTGCTCGCCGAGGAGTGGGACCCGGTCTCCCGCCGCCAGCTCGGCAACTTCCCGCAGGCGTTCAGCCACATCGGACTCGTCAACACCGCACTGCACCTGTCCGGGGCGCGTAGGGGAGCATGAGCGCATGGATCTCGAACTGAAGGACCGGGTGTACATCGTCACCGGCGCCACCCGCGGGCTGGGCCTGGCTGCCGCTCGCGAGCTCGCGGCCGACGGCGCGAAGCTGGTCGTCACCGGCCGCTCGCAGGAGTCGGCCGACGCGGCGGCCGGCGCGCTGGGCGGCCCCGGGAACACCATCGGGCTGGCCGCCGACAACAGCGCCGCGGACACCCCCGACCGGCTCATCGGCGCCGCCCGCGAGGAGTTCGGACGGCTGGACGGGGTGCTGATCAGCGTCGGCGGCCCGGCCGTCGGCCTGTCGGAGAGCATCACGGACGACCAGTGGCGGGACGCGTTCGAGACAGTCTTCCTCGGCGCGGTACGGCTCGCGCGGGCCACCGCGGCGGCGCTCGGCGAGGGCGGCGTGATCGGGTTCGTGCTCTCCGCGTCGGTGTACGAGCCCATCCCGGGCCTCGCGGTCTCCAACGGGCTGCGGCCGGGGCTGGCCGGCTTCGCCAAGAACCTCGCCAACGAGCTGGGCCCGCGCGGCATCCGCGTCGTCGGGCTGCTGCCGTCCCGGATCGACACCGAGCGGGTGGCGGAGCTCGACGCCCTCAGCGGCGACCCGGCGGCCTCCCGCGCCCGGCACAGCGCCGCCATCCCGCTGCGCCGCTACGGAACCCCGGAGGAGTTCGGCCGGGCCGCGGCCTTCCTGCTCTCCCCCGCCGCCTCGTACCTGACGGGCGTCATGCTCCCGGTGGACGGCGGAGCCCAGCACGGCTTCTGACGTGGAACACCGGTGCGCGGCGGGTCGTCCGGCCCGCCGCGCACCGGTCAGCTGACGCGGCTGGCCCGGTGCTTGACGGCCCGCAGCCGCGCCTCGGCCGGGAGGTGGTCGAGGCCCGCGGAGCTGCCCGCGCGCCGCAGGATCTCGGTGTCCAGGCGGGACACGACGGTGTCGGGGTCCGCGTGGGGGGCCAGCGCGAGCGTGAGGCGCGCGTGGGGCGCGGAGCGCTTGCCCGTCAGCGTGGCGCCGGCCCGGTCCACACCGTCCAGCGCCTCGGTCTCGGTGGCCAGCACGTCCTCCAGGGCCCGCCCGCGCAGGCCGGCCTCCTGGCCGTCGTGGCTGTCGACGCGCAACTGGCGCATCCGGTGGCTGCGGAACTGGGCGAGCAACCACCACAGGGCCGCCAGCACCAGCACGCCCAGGACGGCGAGGACGGCGGGCCACCACCAGCCGTCGCCCCGGTAGCGGGTGCGCTCGTGGGCCGTGAGGAGCACGTCCTCGGGCCCGTCGAAGGGCCACTTGTCCGGCAGCGTGAATCCCCAGCGGCGCTGCAGGTCCAGGCTGCCGACCAGCACCGCGAGACCGGCGGTCAGCAGGATCAGGCCGGTCAGTGCCAGCAGGATCCGGTTGAGGGAGCTGCGCATCGGCGGATCAGCCCTTCTGGGCGCGCTGGACGTGGATGGTCAGGGCGGGCGAACGGGCCAGCCCGAGTTGGACGAGTCCCTCGGTCAGGGCGGTGTCCAGGTCGGCCCGTACTTCGTCCAGGTCGCGGAAGTGGGACGCGGCGCGGGCGCTGATACGGCGGCGGCCGACGCGGACCCGGACGGTGTGCACGCCGGCGACCTCCATCGCCCGGTCGCGCAGCGTGAGTTCGGCCGCGTGCTTGTCGAGCCCCGCGCGCACCCCGGTCGTGCTGCGGCGCATCGGCAGGATGTCGCGCAGACCAGGGGTCAGGGCCAGGACGATCAGCCACAGGCCGATCGCGGCGGCAACCGCCGCGCCGGTGATGACGACCCAGTTGTCCAGTGGCCGGGTGGCCAGTTCATGTGCCAGCCGGGGCCGCCAGCTCATCGCGGCGCGGTCGGTGCGGACCGCGGCGATGTCGTAGAGCAGGATCCCGGTGGCGCCCAGCACCACCAGCGCGGTCAGCGCCGACGGCACCCTGCGCTGCGACCAGAACCGCGGCGCGCGGCCGGCCGGCGGCTCGGCGGGGCGTCCGGTGGCGGACCCCTCGGGCCGGTCGGGCTCGGAGGACCCGATGACCGGCAGCTGCCGGGTCGTGCCCCCGGGTTCGGATTGCGCACCAGTCCCGGTCACAGCACCCTCCCCTCGCTCTGCTGCCGCACCGTCGCGGAGTGCAACCGCTCGATCTCGACGGCGACCTCGGGTACCTCCATACCCGTCAGCGCCCGCAACCGGTCCGCGACATGGCGGCGGACCGAGCCGCAGACCCGCCCGAGATCACCCGGATAGCCCAGTTCCACCGACAACCGCACCCGCGCGGTCTCCTTGCGCACCGAGACCGACGCGTGCGGCGTACGGTCCGCCGGCACCAGCCCGGACTCCGGGACGTCCGCGAGCACCTCGGACGCGGCCCGAGCGGCGATCTTGGCCACCACCCGGTCCGCGATCCTGAGCGCGCCGCGATCCGCGGCCGGCAGGGTGTCCGGGGCCGCTGCGGCCATCACCGCCGCCGGTCGCGGCTGCGGAAGAACTCTCCGGGCTCCAGGTCGCCGTCCAAGAACTTCCCGGCCACGAACCCGACCGCGCCGAGCGCGGCCACCAGCAGGAAGGCACCGAATCCGCCGAAGTACCCGGCGAACCCGAGCGCCATGCCCACGATCAGTCCGACCAGTGACATCCTCATCGTCCGTTCACCGTCCTCTCCTCACCGCTGTCGCCGGCGGCACCGGCCGCCGTCCCGCCTGTCCACACGGTCGTCACTGGACCCTCTGCTCGCGGTCGTCCTCGTCGTCCTCGTCCGGCAGCTTCACGTCGCCGACCGCGACGTTGACCTCGACGACCTCCAGGCCGGTCATCCGCTCGACCGCGGCGATCACGTTCTCCCGCACCGCCCGGGCCACTTCGACGATGGACACCCCGTACTCGACGACGATGTCCAGGTCGAGCGCGGTCTGCACCTCGCCGACCTCCGCCTTCACGCCACGGGTGACGGACTTGCTGCCGGGCACCCGGTCGCGCACGGCACCGAAGGTACGGGCGAAGCCGCTGCCCATCGCGTGCACGCCGAGCACGTCACGGGCGGCCAGTCCGGCGATCTTCTCGACCACGCCGTCCGCGATGGTGGTCCGGCCGCGGGTCGCGGGGTCGCCCAGCGGCGCCCGCCGGCCGGGCGTTCCCGAACCCGCGCTCGTGCCCTTCTCCAACGTCCTGCCCTCGCCCACGGAATCGGGGCCGTCAGGCTCGGAAATGTTGCGCTGTGCCGCCTCGGTCATCGCGAGTCGTCCCTTCGTCTGGGCTGCTCCGTGCACCACACTATGTGCGCATGCCCTACCGCGCTGCGGAGATGCGGCCAGGAAGTGTGGGGCGCACCGCCGTTCGGGTGGCGCGCGACGAAGGAGGCGGAGACCGGTGACTGTGGACCGTTTGACCCGTGCGGTACGGGAGCAGATCGCGTTCGGGCGGGTGCTGCCGCTCGGCGGGGTGGGTGACGGTGCCTGGATCACCGAGAGCGCGGCCGCCGACGCGCTGCGCGGGGCGGTGGCCGGGCTCCCCGGCGTACGGGTCGGTGCCCTGCGCATCAGTCCGGAGGCGGGTGGGCCGGACCATCCGGAGCCGGCCGCGGAAGCGGAGCGGGCGGCGGGCGGGGCCGGTGCGTCGCTCGTACCGCCGAGTGCGGTGCCGTACGGACCGCTGTGCCTGTCCGCGTCCTTCGAGGCAGCCACCGACCGGCCGCTGCCCGCCACCGCCGAGCGGTTGCGGGCGGCTCTGTGGCGCGCGGCCCACGACCAGCTGGGGCTGCCCCTCACCACGGTGGACCACGACGTCACCGGCCTGATGGATACCCCGGCCGGACCCGGGGCGCTGCCCGCTTTCGATGCCGTCCCCCAGCCGGCCGTCGAGGGTCCGGCGGGCGCCTCCGGCCAGGACCCGGTGGAGGCCGGTCCCGCACCTGCCGCGAACGGGGTGGTCGTCGCCGCGCTCCTGGTGCCGGGCGTCGCCCGGGTCACCTCGCGGCTCGGCGGCTTCGCTTCCGGGATCCGCACGGCCGACGGCGGCGATCCGCCGGCCCGGGAGGTCCGGGTGCAGATCGCGGTGGTGCCCGGCCACCGCGCGCTGGACGTGGCCCGAGCGGTGGGCGCGGCGGTCACGGAGGCCGCGCAGCCGGGCGCGCCCGGCCCGGTGACGACGGCGGTCGTGGTCACCGCCAGCGGGTGACCACGACCGGACGGACCGGGCGTCGATCGCGCGGAACTACTCGCCGACCCCGGCGAGGTCGCGCAGCCGGCGGCCCTGGGCGGCGCGCTCGGCGGGGCGCTGCTCCTCGTAGGAACGGCCGACGGCGCCCTGGAGCAGGGCCTTGGTCTCGATGACGGCGTCGCGCGGCGCGGCGATCAGTTCGGCGGCGAGCGCCCGAACGGTGTCGTCCAGCTCCGCGACCGGGACCACAACGTTGGCGAGGCCCAGTTGCCACGCCTCCGAGCCGTGCACGAAGCGCCCGGTGGCGCAGATCTCCAGCGCCCGCGCGTAGCCGACGAGGTCGACCAGCGGCTTGGTGCCACCGAGGTCGGGAACCAGCCCGAGGCTGGTCTCCCGCATGGCGAACTGCGCGTCGTCCGCGCACACCCGCAGGTCGCAGGCGAGAGCGAGCTGGAAGCCGGCACCGATCGCGTGGCCCTGTACGGCCGCGATGCTCACGATGTCGCTGCGCCGCCACCAGGTGAACGCTTCCTGGTACTCGGCGATGGTCGCGTCGAGCTGCTTGTCGGAACCGCGCGCGAGGTCGATGAACGACGGCTCGCCGTCGAAGCCCTCGGGCGTGAAGGCCTGCCGGTCGAGTCCCGCGGAGAAGGACTGGCCTTCGCCGCGGAGCACCACGACGCGTACGTCGCCCGGCAGGAGCCGGCCCGCTTCTGTCAGCGTCCGCCACATGGCGGGCGACTGGGCATTGCGCTTGGCCGGATTGCACAGTGTGACGGTCGCGACGGAGTCGTCGGCGGTGAGCCGTACTCCGTCACGCTCGAGCAGCACGGTGGGGTCGGGCATCGGGCACCTCCGAGCGAACCACGGAATTGATTACCGAAGAGTAACCACTCGGTCGACACGGTCGTCGACCGGGTGGGCACGCCGGGAATCCGGTTCGCGGGAGATGCCCTGCCCGTCAGGCCGTAGCGGCCTTCGACTTGCCTCGTGTTGCTCCGCCGCGACCGCGCAGGGTCACGCCGGACTCGCTGAGCATCCGGTGCACGAATCCATAGGAGCGGCCGGTTTCCTCGGCCAACGCCCGGATGCTCGCACCGGAGTCGTACTTCTTCTTCAGGTCTGCCGCGAGCTTCTCGCGCGCGGCGCCGGTTACCCGGCTGCCCTTCTTCAGAGTCTCGGCCACCCGTGCCTCCTCTAGGGAAGTGCGCTCTGGACTCTCATGATCACCCCTAGGCGGCTTCCTGGCCACCCATTCGGCAAGGTCCGTACGACAACATTTGAACCGGGGACCTTTTTACGGCGGCCCGACAGCACGGGAGGATCCCCGAATGCGCCCGTCGCTTTCCGGACAATTGTCCGAGCGCCGCGAAAAGCGGCAGGTCATCCATGGTCGGTAAGGAGTTTGCCGACGTCACACCACTGATCGACTGCAGGACGAGCTCCTACCGCGCCACGTGCGGGCACGGTATGAGCTCGTCTCACACAGATGATGGATCACCCATAGGCCGAATGATCCACTGCCAAGTGATCAGGCCAGCGAGACCAGGTCCGCGTAGTCCTCGCCCCACAGGTCCTCGACACCGTCGGGCAGCAGGATGATCTTCTCGGGCGACAGCGCGTGCACCGCGCCCTCGTCGTGCGTCACCAGGACGACGGCGCCGCTGAAGGTGTGCAGCGCGCCGAGGATCTCCTCGCGGCTGGCCGGGTCGAGGTTGTTGGTGGGCTCGTCGAGCAGCAGCACGTTCGCGCTGGAGACCACCAGCGAGGCGAGCGCCAGCCGGGTCTTCTCACCGCCGGAGAGGACGCCGGCCGGCTTGTTCACGTCGTCGCCGGAGAAGAGGAACGAACCGAGGATCTTCCGGATCTCGACCAGGTCGGTGTCCGGGGCGGCCGAGCGCATGTTCTCCAGGACCGTGCGATCCGGGTCCAGGGTCTCGTGCTCCTGGGCGTAGTAGCCGAGCTTGAGGCCGTGGCCCGGCTCGATCTTCCCGGTGTCGGGCGTCTCGACGCCCGCCAGCAGGCGCAGCAGCGTCGTCTTGCCGGCGCCGTTGAGGCCGAGGATGACGACCCGGGAGCCGCGGTCGATGGCCAGGTCGACGTCGGTGAAGATCTCCAGCGAGCCGTACGACTTGGACAGCCCGGTCGCCATCAGCGGGGTCTTGCCACAGGGCGCGGGGTCCGGGAAGCGGAGCTTGGCGACCTTGTCCGAGACGCGGACGGCGTCGAGACCCGCCAGCAGCCGGTCGGCGCGCTTGGCCATGTTCTGCGCGGCGACCGTCTTGGTGGCCTTGGCGCGCATCTTGTCGGCCTGCGAGTTGAGCGACGCGGCCTTCTTCTCGGCGTTGCTGCGCTCGCGCTTGCGGCGCTTCTCGTCGGCCTCGCGCTGGGCCTGGTACAACTTCCAGCCCATGTTGTAGACGTCGATCTGGGTGCGGTTGGCGTCCAGGTAGAAGACCTTGTTGACGACCGTCTCCACGAGCTGGATGTCGTGGGAGATCACGATGAAGCCGCCGCGGTAGGTCTTGAGGTAGTCGCGCAGCCAGCCGATGGAGTCCGCGTCCAGGTGGTTGGTCGGCTCGTCGAGCAGCAGGGTGTCGGCGTCGGAGAACAGGATCCGGGCCAGTTCCACCCGGCGTCGCTGGCCGCCGGACAGGGTGTGCAGCGGCTGGCCGAGCACCCGGTCGGGCAGTCCGAGGGCGGCGGCGATGGTGGAGGCCTCGGCCTCGGCCGCGTAGCCGCCCTTGGTGAGGAACTCGGTCTCCAGGTTGGAGTACTTCCGCATCGCCTTCTCGCGGGTGGCGCCCTTGCCGTTCGCCATCCGCTCCTCGTTCTCCCGCATCTTGCGCAGGACGGAGTCCAGGTCGCGGGCGGAGAGGATGCGGTCGCGGGCGAGGGTGTCGAGGTCGCCGGTGCGCGGGTCCTGCGGGAGGTAGCCCACCTCGCCCGAACGGGTCACGGTGCCGCCGGCGGCCTGGCCCTCACCCGCCAGGACCTTGGTGAGGGTGGTCTTGCCGGCGCCGTTGCGGCCGACGAGGCCGATGCGGTCGCCCTTGGCGATACGGAAGGAGGCGGACTCGATGAGGATGCGGGCTCCAGCACGCAGCTCGAGGCCAGTGGCAGTAATCACGGGAAAAGCTCCAGGGCATGGCGAACGACAGAAAGGGGCGCGGGAAGGTCGTACGCCGCCGGCTAATGAACGAGAGGGACTGCCATACAGGCCAGTCTACCGGGGTGTGGCAAGCCGGTTGTTGCCCAGGGCGGGGCGGTGAGGTGGTACACGCCCGAGGCCGCGGGGCGCGCCCGGGCGGCTCCCGGAGGGCCACTGTGGGGCAAATCACCCATACTCGATCCATGCAGTTCGACGACAACGCAGGGCTGGACACGTCGCAGGTGCAGGACCAGCGCGGTGGCGGCTCCTCCGGCGGCGGCCCGTTCGGCGGCGGCGGTCCCAGCGGCAAGGTGGTCGGCGGCGGCATCGTCGGCCTGATCGTCGCCGTGATCGGGATCGTCCTGGGCATCAGCCCCGACCAGATGGGCCTGTCCGGCGACGGCACGGACACCGCGCCGCGCACCGGCGCCGCCGCCGACCTGGCGCAGACCTGCGCGACCGGCCGGGACGCCAACACCCGGGACCAGTGCCGGATCGTCGCGGTGGTCAACAGCGTCCAGGCGTACTGGACGGACGAGTTCCGGAACCGCGGCGGGACCTATCAGCCCGCGCCGACCGTCTTCTTCGACCGGCCGCTGCGCACCGGCTGCGGGACCGCCGATCCGCGGACCGGGCCGTTCTACTGCCCCGTCGACCGCAAGGTCTACATCGACCTGAACTTCTTCGCCACGCTGCAGGACCAGTTCGGTGCCGAGGGCGGGCCGTTCGCGGAGAGCTACGTGGTCGCCCACGAGTACGGGCACCACGTGCAGAACCTGCTGGGGACGCTGCGTGCCGCCCAGGACGGGCGTACGGGGGCCGCCAGCAAGTCCGTACGGGTCGAGCTGCAGGCGGACTGCTACGCGGGCGTGTGGTCGAAGAACGCCACGATGACCATCAACCCGTCCACCGGCAGGCCGCTGATCACGGCGGTGACGGCGGACGACATCGCCCGCGGCCTCGACGCAGCGGCCGCGGTCGGCGACGACGCGATCCAGTCCCGGGCACAGGGCCGGGTGACCCCGGACAGCTGGACGCACGGCTCGTCGGCGCAACGGCAGCAGTGGTTCACGACCGGTCTGCGGACCGGCGACATGGCGCGCTGCGACACCTTCGGCTGATCCCCGGAGCCGGGTCCGGCCCGGGGGCGGAACGGTGCCGGCGCTGTCAGACGCCGCCGGTGTGCACCTGGAAGGCGGCCCGCCGGACGGCCTTGGCCACGGCCGGGTCCGGGTGCGCGGCGGCCAGCGCCACCAGCACCTGGACGGTACGGGGGTGCCCCGCGCCGCGGATCTCCACCAGCAGCGCACGCGCACCGAGCCCTCGACCGCCGCGTCGAGGTGGCTGACGAGCAGCTGCCCCTCGCCGTGGTCGGCCACGGCCGCGGCGGTGTCCACCCACAGCCAGGCCGTCTCCTCGCGGGTCAGCAGCCCCGCGACGGCCTCCGGGTCGCCGCCGTCCTGCTCGGCCAGCCACAGCAGCGCGTACGGGCGCAGCGTCGGCTCCTCCGACGCGGCGCGCACCGCGGGCTCGGCGGGCGCTCCCACCACCCGGAGCGCCTCGAAGGCCAGGCCGCGCAGCAGCGCGTCCTCACCGCGGGCGGTCTCCAGCAGCTCGGCGACGGCCAGGCCGACGGGCCGGGCGGCGAGCCAGGCCCGGTACTCGGCGCGGGCCGGTCCCGGGGACAGCCGCGCACAGGCGCGCAGCATCTTCTCGGCGGGTTGCTCGATATGACCGGCCGGGCCCTGGGCGGCCACGCAGATCTGCTCCAGCTTGACCCAGACCGCCCAGTTGCCGAGCGGGGTGAGCGCGGCCTCCCGGGCGTCGGAGCCGGCGTCGCGCGGCTGCAGCGCCCCGACCCCGGCGACCGCGTCGAGCACCCAGTCCAGGAGGGCGGGCAGCGGGTCGTGGGCGCCGTCGGCGGGCGGCTCGTGCCGTTCGGTCCGCAGCTCCGCGACCCGCTGGCGCAGCAGGTCGAGCAGGGTGTCGACCGGCACCGGGCCCGAGGACAGGTGCAGGAAGGACAGCAGCTGGGGGGTGGCCTCGACGACCTCGGCCACCAGCGAGGGGTCCGCCTCGGCGGGGTCGCCGGGGGGATGCGCGAGGGACCAGGCGTCGAAGAGCGCGACCCAGCCGCGCAGGACGGCGGTGTTGTCGCGGTCCCAGGCGCGCAGCCGCCAGCCGGGGCGGGCGGTCCCCCGGTGGAGTTCGATCAGGCCGGCGAGCCGGGCCCGGTCCCAGCCGGACCGGATCTGCCGTTCCGTCAACTCCAGCTCGGCCGCGGCCTGCTGGACGTCGGCGTCGGGAAGTATCCCGGTCGGGCCGGCGGTACCGGGGCCCGCTTCGGACCACCGCGCGAGGCGGACCGTGTCGGCGAGTTCGGCCCGCGCCTGGCGGGCGAGCTCGGACAGCGCGGGGGTGCCCTCGGGCGGCCGCGGCGGGCGGGAGCGCCGCGCCGTCGCCGTGGGGCGGGCGGCGGAGCCCCCCACGGCGAAGGCCAGGGAGGGTCGTCGGGGGACAAGACGGAGCGGAGTGTCTCGCGAAGTACGGGACGTCACTGGAGCAGTGTCCCGGGTGAGGCCCCAGAATCCCAAACGCGCTCCGGGGCGCCGCCCCTCACCCTGCGCTCCCGGCCCCGCGCCGAGCGCTACATCAGGGGGGTCAGGAACCGCCGCAGGGCCTCTTCGTACGACTCCGGGTCGACGTTCCACATAGCGCCGTGGGAGGCGCCCTGGACGGTGTGCAGGGTGACCAGATCCGGTCGTCCCGCGGCGAGTTGGCGCGAGCCTGACCAGGACGAGAGGGTGTCGTCCGGGCCGTGCACGACCAGCGTGGGAACGCTCAGCCGGCCGGGGTCGGCGGCGTCCGCGATCCGTTCCGCATGCAGCCCCGTGCGCCCTTCCGCGGCGCGGACCCCGAGGGGCACCAGCGCTCCCGGCACGCCGTGCGAAAACGCCGCGGCGCGCACGGTCGACTTCCAGTCCAGAACGGGCGAATCGAGGATCAGCCCGCTGATCCGGTCCCGCAGCGCCGAGTGGTCGGCGGCCCGCAGGGCCATCGTGGCGCCCGTCGAGAATCCGTAGAGCACGATCCGCTCGGCGCCGTACTCCACGGCGTACCGCATCGCCGCGTCCAGGTCGCGCCACTCGGTGTCGCCGAGGTGGCCGAGGCCGTCCGGGGAGGCCGGGGCGCCGGCATCGTTGCGGTAGGCGAGGTCGAGCACCGGGAAGCGGTGGCCGTTCAGGGCGGGCAGGACGTTGAGCGGGAGCTCGCGGGTGGTGCCCAGGCCGTGCACGGCGATCACCCATGTCGAGCGGGCCGCGGGGACGAACCAGGCGGGCAGCGGGCCGAGTTCACCGGGCACCAGCACCTCGGCGTAGTCCAGGCCGAGGGCGCCGCGCGGGTCGCCCTCGTGGACCTGGGCCGTCATCCGGACCTTGGTGCCGGGATCGAGCGCACCGCGGTAGACGCGGTCCAGGCGCCGGGCGACCGTGTCCGGTGTCGTCCACAGCACCTCGCCGACCGCGGCGTGCACGCCGTCGCCGGACAGGCCGTAGACACCCGGGCGCAGCGAGGCCAGGGCGCGCGTCATGGTGACCTGTCCCGCCGCGGTGGCGTGGACGGTGAGCCGCTCGTCCGGCTCCGCGCTCTCGGGGGACGGTTTGAGAGCGAGGTCGGACACGTACCGTCCGGCCGCCACAGCGGCCGCCCCGGCACCGATCACGGTGGTGGCGGCCACGGCCGCCACGGTTCGCTTACGCATCGGTACCAGTGTCCGCGGAGCGGGGCGATGCGGCCAGTGGACGTCGGCCGGTCGGGTCACGACCGGTCCCGGGGACCGTCAGCCGGGCTGGCCGTAGCCGCGCAGCCGCCCGCCCGCCTCGTCCATCTCCGCGTCCGACAGCAGGGCGGGCGTCAGCCCGGGGACCGAGCGGGCGGTGAGCCAGACCCGGCACATCCACTCCAGCTGCGCCGTGCGGTCGTACGCTTGGTCCAGTGTGTCGCCGTACGCGACCGTGCCGTGGTTGCGCAGCAGGCAGGCGCTGCGGTCGCGCAGCGCCTCCAGCACCCGCGCGGCCAGCTCGTCCGTCCCGTAGAGGGCGTATCCGGCGACCCGGATCCGGCCGCCCATCGCGGCGGCCATGTAGTGGATCGACGGCAGCTCGTCCACCAGTGTCGACACGGCCGTGGCGTGCACGGCGTGGGTGTGCACGACGGCCCGCGCGCCCGTGCCGCGGTAGACCGCCAGGTGCATCGGCAGCTCGCTGGTGGGGCGCAACCGCCCGGAGACCTGCCGGCCGTCCAGGTCGACGGCGACGGCGTCGACCGGGCCGAGGCGGTCGTACGGGACGCCGGTCGGGGTCACCAGCACCAGATCGCCCACCCGGACCGAGACATTGCCGGACGTACCGACCACCAGGCCGTCCGTGACCGTGCGCCGGGCCGTGGCGACCAGTTCCGACCAGGCTTTCTCCAGGGCATCGCGCATCCGTCGATCCTTACAGGTTGGCCGTTGCCGCGTACTCGCGGGGCGCAGTACCGTCCCGCACACCACCGGCCGCACACTGGCCGTGTCTGGCGAATGGCGCCGTCCGCCCGGAGGGCGGGGCCCGCGGCGTCTGGTGCGTACGATCGCAAGGCGGAGGGCCGTCCTCGTACCGGGGTACGTGGATGAGCCCGACAACGCAGCGAGCGTGCGTGCCAGGCGTCGCGGGTCAGGCGGGATTCGTCAGACACGGCCTAGGCCGCACCGGCTCGCACACGGATTGCAGGGGCATCATGACCACCGTCAACGGCGGCATCTCCTTCTGGTACTCGCAGACCGGCGTGCCTGTGCCCCGCGAGCCGCTGCCGGGGGACGCGACCGCCGACGTCTGCATCGTCGGGGGCGGCTACACGGGGCTGTGGACCGCCTACTACCTCAAGAAGGCCGTGCCGTTCCTGCGCATCACGGTGCTGGAGCAGAAGTTCTGCGGCTACGGCGCGTCCGGGCGCAACGGCGGCTGGCTGTACAACGGCATCGCGGGCCGCGACCGGTACGCGAAGCTGCACGGCCGGGACGCCGCGGTCGCGCTGCAGCACGCGATGAACGACACGGTCGACGAGGTGGTGCGGATCGCCGGCGAGGAGGGCATCGACGCCGACATCGTCAAGGGCGGGGTGCTGGAGGTGGCGCACTCCCCCGCGCAGCTCGCCCGGCTGAAGGCGTTCCACGAGGCGGAGGTGGCCTTCGGCGAGAAGGACCGGCTGCTGCTGGGGGCGCGCGAGTCCGCGGAGCGGATCAATGTCGCCGGGACCTCCGGCGGCACCTGGACGCCGCACGGCGCCCGTATACAACCGGTGAAGCTCCTGCAGGGGCTGGCGAAGGCCGTCGAGTCCCTGGGGGTGGTGATCCACGAGTCCACCCCGGTGACCGAGATCAGGCCGAAACACGCGATCACCCCGTACGGAACGGTGCGCGCCCCGTACGTGCTGCGCTGCACGGAGGGCTTCACGGCGTCGCTCAAGGGCCAGAAGCGGTCCTGGCTGCCGATGAACTCCTCGATGATCGCCACCGAGCCGCTGCCGGCGCGGGTCTGGGACACCATCGGCTGGGACGGCCGCGAGAACCTCGGCGACATGGCGCACGCGTACATGTACGCGCAGCGCACCGCCGACGACCGGATCGCGCTGGGCGGTCGCGGGGTGCCCTACCGGTTCGGTTCGCGGACCGACAACGACGGGCGCACCCAGCCGGCCACGGTCGAGGCGCTGCGGGAGATCCTGGTCCGCTTCTTCCCCGCCACCGCCGGGGTGGCCATCGACCACGCCTGGTCAGGGGTGCTGGGAGTGCCCCGCGACTGGTGCGCGAGCGTGGAGCTGGACCGGGCCACCGGCCTCGGCTGGGCGGGCGGGTACGTCGGCAGCGGCGTCGCGACGGCGAACCTGGCGGCGCGGACCCTGCGCGACCTGGTGCAACTGGACTCGGGCCAGGGGCACGGCACCGAACTGACGGCGCTGCCCTGGGTGGGGCACCGGGTGCGGCGCTGGGAGCCGGAACCCTTCCGCTGGATCGGGGTGCACGGGATGTACGCGGCCTACCGCGGCGCGGACCGCCGTGAGCTCACCGGACGCAGCGGCGAGACGGACCCCGTGGCGCGCGTCGCCGACCGGATCTCCGGACGGCACTAAGCGGAATCCGCGGGCGGTTCCGTAACAAATTTTCGGGTGGCGCCGGGTCCGGTTTCCGCGTGCTATCGGACCCGGGCCCCGTGGGGCGCCTGAACCGTCCCAACACCCGTCATGGCCTGAAGAATCGGGTGCGCGGACACCGGCACCATGCGGCCGCCGCCAGTTAACCTTCCGTTCACCCAGGCTCCGTACGGTCGCCATCGCCACTGTCCGATCAAACGATTGCCTGGGTAAATGGAACACATCACGCTCCTGATCGGAATCGTGATCGTGACCGCTCTCGTGTTTGATTTCACGAACGGTTTCCACGACACCGCCAACGCGATGGCCACCACCATCTCCACCGGCGCACTCAAGCCCAAGACGGCGGTGGCCATGTCCGCCGTGCTGAACCTCGTCGGCGCCTTCCTGTCCGTGGAAGTCGCCAAGACCATCTCCGGCGGCATCATCGACGAGAGCGCCGGGATCCGGCCCGAAGTCATCTTCGCCGGTCTGGTCGGCGCCATCGTCTGGAACATGCTGACCTGGCTGGCCGGGCTCCCCTCCAGCTCCTCCCACGCACTGTTCGGCGGCCTCATCGGCGCCACCCTGGTCTCGGTCGGCGCCCACGGCGTCAACGGCGACAAGGTCGTCATGAAGGTCCTGATCCCGGCGCTCGCCGCCCCGATCGTCGCGGGCCTGGCGGCGATGCTCGCCACCAAGCTCACCTACCGGATCGGCCGCAACAGCGACCCGAAGGCGACCGCCAAGGGGTACCGGGCCGGGCAGATCGCCTCGGCCGGCCTGGTCTCGCTCGCGCACGGCACCAACGACGCGCAGAAGACCATGGGCGTCATCACCCTCGCGCTGATCACCGGCGGAGTCGTCGCCCCGCACGCCGACCCGCCGATGTGGGTCATCGTCTCGGCGGGCACCGCCATCGCGCTCGGCACGTACCTCGGCGGCTGGCGGATCATCCGCACCATGGGCAAGGGCCTCACCGACATCGAGGCGCCGCAGGGCTTCGCCGCCCAGACCGGCGCCGCGGCCACCATCCTGGCCTCCTCGCACCTCGGCTTCGCGCTCTCCACCACCCAGGTCTGCTCCGGCTCCGTGATGGGCTCCGGCGTCGGCCGCAAGGGCGCCGTGGTCCGCTGGAGCACCGCCGGCCGCATGGTCGCCGCCTGGGGCCTGACGCTGCCCGCCGCCGGTCTGGTGGCCGCCGGCGCCGCGCTGCTGGCCGACCAGGGCAGCTGGGGCATCACCGCGGTCGCCGTGCTGGCGCTCACCGCCTGCACCGCGATCTGGCTCGCCTCGCGCCGCAAGCCGATCGACCACAGCAACGTCAACGAACTCCCGGCCGAGCCGCAGGGTGCGGTCACCGCCGCCATCGCGGCCGTCAGCCCGCCGCCCGCCGGCCTCGTCGCCCCGCTCTCCGCGACCATCCCGGCCCTCGCGGTCGTCGCCACCCCCGCCGACGCCGCACCGGCCACGGCCTGATCCCGGCCCGGAAGGAATCCGCACCATGCAGATCGACTGGCAGGCCCTCGGCACCGTCCTCGGCGTCACCCTCGCGGTGACCATCGGGCTGGTGGGCGTCTTCACCCTCGGCATCGTCGGACTCGCCAAGCGGGAGTCCGCCCCGTCCGCCGAGGGCGGCGTCGCCGTCTCCGGCGGTTCCGCCGCCCTGACCCGGACCGGCGCCTACGCGTGCTTCGCGCTCTGCGCGGCGGCCGTCGCGTACGGCATCTACCTGATCGTCGCCTGATCAGCGCCTGATCGCCCCGCGATCACCGCGCGCGCCCGTCGCAGGCCCGCATCCGCGCACCGCGGGTGCGGGCCTTCGATGTGGGCCTTCGCACATCTTCCGCCGCAGGTCAACAGTGAGTTGACGGGGTTCGCGGCACGTGGTGGACTGCCCGGTGCCATACGGCGGCAGGAGAGGAAGTCCGGTGCGAATCCGGCGCGGTCCCGCCACTGTCACCGGGGAGTGCACCCCAACCCGAACGTCACGGCCGAGCGATCGGCCGGACGGACCGGGGTGCGCGGATCCGGGAGCCAGGAGACTCTCCGCCGCCGGTCACGTCGAAACCAGGGCGCGGACCCTGAGTGAGGACTCCTGCCATGCCCGGCTGCCGTCGTACCCCACCGGATCCCCAGGCCCTGTCCCGTCGAGGCGTGACGGCGGGCTGACGCCGTGCGAGCCGGACACGCCTTCGCTTGCGGCGCCGCTCTCGGCCATCTCGGCGACCTGATCGCGGGCGATCCCCGCCGCGGCCACCCGGTCGCCGGGTTCGGACGTGCCGCGGCGGCCGCCGAACGGCACCTGTGGCGCGACCACCGCGGCAGCGGCGCGCTCTGGACGGCGCTGTGCGCGGGCGGCGCGACCGCCGCCGCCGCGCTCGCCGCCCGGGCCGTACGCTCCTCCCCCGCCGCCACCGCCGCCCTGACCGCGGCCGTCACCTGGTCGGTGCTGGGCGGCGCCTCGCTGGGCCGCGAAGCGCTGGCCATCGGCTCCGCGCTGGAGGCGGGCGACCTCGACGCCGCCCGCGAGCGGCTGCCGAACCTGTGCGGCCGCGACCCGCACTCCCTGGACGCCGCGCAGATCGCGCGGGCCGTCGTGGAGTCCGTGGCCGAGAACACCTCCGACGCGGTCGTCGGCGCCCTGGTGTGGGGCGCGGCCGCCGGCGTCCCGGGGCTCGTCGGCTTCCGCGCCGTCAACACCCTGGACGCGATGGCCGGCCACAAGTCGCCGCGCTACCGCCGGTTCGGCTGGGCCGCCGCCCGCCTCGACGACGTCGCCGGCTGGCCCGGCGCCCGGCTGACCGCCGTCCTCACCACGCTCGCCGGCCCGGACCCGCGCGGCGCGCTGCGCGTCTGGCGCGCCGACGCCGCCGGCCACCCCAGCCCCAACGCGGGCCCCGTGGAAGCCTCCTTCGCCGGCGCGCTGGGCGTCCGGCTCGGCGGCACACTCGCGTACGCCGGCCGCGTGGAGCACCGCGCCGTGCTCGGCGCCGCCAACCGGCCGCCCGAGGTCGCCGACATCGCCCGCGCCGTCCGGCTCTCGCGGCGCGTCGGCGCGCTGGCGCTGGCGGTCTGCGCCGGCGGCCGGCTGGCCGTCACCGCACTGTCGGCATCCAACGAGAAGGGTCCCCGATGAGCAGTACACGCGGTACTCGCGGCGCGAGCCGTACCGGCGGAGGGCTGCTGGTCGCCGGGACCACGTCCGACGCGGGCAAGAGCGTCGTCACGGCGGGCATCTGCCGCTGGCTGGTCCGGCAGGGCGTGAAGGTCGCGCCCTTCAAGGCGCAGAACATGTCGCTCAACTCGTTCGTGACGCGCGAGGGCGCGGAGATCGGGCGGGCGCAGGCCATGCAGGCGCAGGCGGCGCGGGTCGAGCCGACCGCGCTGATGAACCCGGTGCTGCTCAAGCCCGGCAGCGACAGCAGCAGCCAGGTCGTGCTGCTCGGCAAGCCGGTGGGAGAGATGAGCGCCCGCGGTTACCACGGGGACGGCGGGCGCGGCAGGGCACTGCTCCCCGTCGTCCTGGAGTGCCTGACCGAACTGCGGGGCACGTATGACGCGGTGATCTGTGAAGGGGCGGGCAGTCCGGCCGAGATCAACCTGCGGCACAACGACATCGTCAACATGGGCCTGGCCCGCGCCGCCCGGCTGCCGGTCGTGGTGGTCGGGGACATCGACCGGGGCGGGGTCTTCGCGTCGTTCTTCGGCACGACGGCGCTGCTGAGCCCCGGGGACCAGGAGTTGCTCTGCGGCTACCTGGTCAACAAGTTCCGCGGCGACGTCTCGCTGCTGGAACCGGGCCTGGACATGCTGCGCGGGCTGACCGGCCGGTCGGTGTACGGGGTGCTGCCGTTCGCCCACGGGCTGGGCATCGACGAGGAGGACGGGCTGCGGGTCTCGATGCGCGGCGCCGTACGGGAGTCCGCCGTCGCCCCGCCGCACGGCGAGGACCTCCTGCGGGTCGCGGTCGTCGCGGTGCCGCTGATGTCGAACTTCACGGACGTGGACGCGCTGGCCGCAGAGCCGGGCGTCGTCGTGCGCTTCGTCGACCGGCCGCAGGAACTCGCCGACGCCGACCTGGTGGTGCTGCCCGGCACCCGGGGCACCGTCAGGGCGCTGGCCTGGCTGCGCGAGCGCGGGCTCGCCGACGCGATCGTCCGGCGGGCCGCCGAAGGCCGTCCGGTGCTGGGCATCTGCGGCGGCTACCAGATCCTCGGCGAGAGCATCGAGGACGACGTCGAGTCGCGCGCCGGCCGGGTCGACGGGCTCGGACTGCTGCCCGTGCGCGTCCGGTTCGCGGCGGAGAAGACCCTGGCCAGGCCGGTCGGCGAGGCGCTCGGCGAGCCGGTCGAAGGGTACGAGATCCACCACGGGGTCGCCGAAGTCCTGGGCGGCGAGGGGCCCTTCATGACGGACGACGGCGGGCGCGCGCTGGACGGCTGCCGGGTGGGCGCCGTCTGGGGCACCCACTGGCACGGCTCGCTGGAGAGCGACGGCTTCCGCCGCGCCTTCCTGCGCCGGATCGCCCAACAGGCGGGACGGCGTTTCGTCCCCGCCCCCGACACCTCCTTCGGAACGCTGCGCGAGGAACAGCTCGACCGCCTCGGCGACCTGATCGAAGAACACGCGGACACCGCCGCGCTCATGCGGCTCATCGAGGACGGCGCACCCGCCGGCCTCCCCTTCCTTGCTCCGGGGGCACCGTGACCACCGTTCTGCTTCTGTCCACCGCCGACACCGACCTGCTGGCGGCCCGCGCCTCCGGTGCGGAGTACCGGATCGGCAACCCGACCCGGATCTCCCCCGACGAGCTGCCCGCGCTGACCGAGGGCGCGGACATCGCCGTCGTGCGGCTGCTCGGCGGCAAGCGCGCCTGGGAGGACGGACTCGCGGCGCTGCGCACGTCCGGCATCCCGACGGTGCTGCTCGGCGGGGAGTCGGTGCCGGACGCCGAACTCATGGCGGAGTCCTCGGTGCCCGCGGGCGTCGTCGCGGAGGCGCTGCGCTACCTGGTCGAGGGCGGCTCGGCGAACCTGGTGGAGCTGGCCCGCTTCCTGTCGGACACGGTGCTGCTGACCGGCGAGGGCTTCGAACCCCCCGCCACCATGCCGCAGTACGGGACGCACGGCGCGTACCCGTTCACCGAGGGCCGCCCGACCGTCGGGGTGCTCTTCTACCGCGCCCACGAACTGTCCGGGAACACCGGCTTCGTGGACACGCTCTGCGCCGCGATCGAGGCGAAGGGCGCCAACGCGCTGCCGGTGTACTGCGGGACGCTGCGCGGCGCCGACGACGGCCTGTACGCGCTGCTCGGCCGGGCGGACGCGCTGGTCGCGACCGTCCTGGCGTCCGGCGGCACCCGCGCCTCCGACGCCTCGGCGGGCGGCGACGACGAGGCCTGGGACATCGGCGCGCTCGCCGACCTGGACGTCCCGGTCCTCCAGGGCCTGTGCCTGACGTCGTCCCGCGCGGCCTGGGAGGCCTCCGACGCGGCCCTGTCGCCGATGGACGCGGCGATGCAGGTGGCGATCCCGGAGTTCGACGGCCGGCTGATCACCGTCCCGTTCTCGTTCAAGGAGACCGGCGAGGGCGACGTGCCGGTCTATGTCGCCGACCCCGAGCGCGCCGCGCGCGTCGCCGGGATCGCGGTCCGGCACGCCGTGCTCAAGCACAAGCCGAACGCGGAGAAGAAGCTCGCGGTCGTCTTCACCGCGTACCCCACCAAGCACTCGCGGGTCGGCAACGCCGTCGGCCTCGACACCCCCGCCTCGGCGGTGGGCCTGCTCGACGCGCTGCGCGGCGCCGGATACGCCGTCGACGGCTACCCCTCGGAGGGCGACGAGCTGATCCACCGGCTGATCGCCGCAGGCGGCCACGACGTCGAGTGGCTCACCGAGGAGCAGTTGTCCGCCGCCCCCGCCCGCGTCCCGCTCGCCGACTACCAGCGGTGGTTCGCGACGCTCGACCCTGGGCTGCGCGCGGGGATGCTGGAGCACTGGGGCGAGCCGCCGGGCTCCCTCTACCTCGACGGTGAGGACATCGTCCTGGCGTCCCTGCAGTTCGGGAACGTCGTGGTGATGATCCAGCCGCCGCGCGGCTTCGGTGAGAACCCGATCGCGATCTACCACGACCCGGACATGCCGCCCTCGCACCACTACATGGCGGCCTACCGCTGGCTCGACAACACGTTCGGCGCCGACGCGATCGTCCACATGGGCAAGCACGGCACCATGGAGTGGCTGCCCGGCAAGGGCCTGGGCCTGTCGGCGGGGTGCGCGCCGGACGCGGTGCTGGGCGAGCTGCCGCTCGTCTACCCGTTCATCGTCAACGACCCGGGCGAGGGCACCCAGGCCAAGCGGCGCGGCCACGCCACCGTCGTCGACCACCTGGTGCCGCCGATGGCCCGCGCCGACACGTACGGCGACCTCGCCAAGCTGGAACAGCTCCTCGACGAGTACGCGCTCGTCTCCGACCTGGACCCGACGAAGACGCCGGCCGTCCGCAGCCAGATCTGGACGCTGGTGCGGGCCGCCGAACTCCACCACGACCTGCACGTCGACGACCAGCCCGACGAGGACGCCTTCGACGAGTTCGTCATGCACATCGACGGCTGGCTCTGCGAGATCAAGGACGTCCAGATCCGCGACGGGCTGCACATCCTCGGCGGCGGCCCCGTCGGCGACGCCCGCGTCAACCTGGTGCTGGCCATCCTGCGCTCCTCCCAGGTGTGGGGCGGCGTCGGCGCCGCACTGCCGGGTCTGCGGGCCGCGATGGCCGAGGCGTTCGGCCTGAACGAGAAGTCGCTGCTCGCCGAGCCCGGCGCCCGGGTCGCGGTGCCCGCCGCCCTGACGGCACTGGCCGACGGTCCCGCGCGGACCGCGGCCGACGCCGTCGACCTGCTGGAGACGCTCGCGCGCCGGCTGGCCGGGGCGATGGAGGAGTCCGGCTGGAGCCGGGCGGCGGTGCCCGCCATCGTGCGGGACGTACTGAGCACGGAGGTGGCCGACGCCGTCCGCATCCTGGAGTTCGCCGCCGACGAGGTGGTGCCCCGCCTGGAGCGCACCACCGACGAGATCGACAACATCCTGCGCGCGCTGCGCGGCGGCTACGTGCCGGCCGGTCCTTCCGGGTCCCCGACCCGCGGCCTCGTCAACGTCCTGCCGACCGGCCGCAACTTCTACTCCGTCGACCCCAAGGCCATCCCGTCCCGGCTCGCCTGGGACGTTGGCACCGCCCTCGCCGACTCGCTGCTGGCCCGGCACCTCGCAGACACCGGCGCGTACCCGAAGTCCGTCGGCCTGACGGTGTGGGGCACGTCCTGCATGCGCACCCAGGGCGACGACATCGCCGAGATCCTGGCCCTGCTGGGCTGCCGCCCGGTCTGGGACGACGCCTCGCGCCGGGTGACGGGCTTCGAGGTGGTGGGTCCGGAGGAGTTGGGCCGCCCGCGCATCGACGTGACGGTCCGCATCTCCGGCTTCTTCCGGGACGCCTTCCCGCACGTCATCCAGCTCCTCGACGACGCGGTGCAGGCCGTCGCGGAGCTCGACGAGCCGGCGGACACCAACTACGTCCGCGCCCACGCGGACGAGGACACCGCGGAACACGGTGACCGCCGCCGGGCCACGGCCCGCATCTTCGGCTCCAAGCCGGGCGCCTACGGGGCCGGCCTGCTGCCGCTGATCGACGCCCGCAACTGGCGCTCGGACGCCGACCTCGCCGAGGTCTACGCGGTCTGGGGCGGTTACGCGTACGGGCGCGGCCTGGGCGGGCGCGCGGCACGCGGGGACATGGAGCAGGCCTTCCGCCGCATCCAGGTCGCCGCGAAGAACGTCGACACCCGCGAGCACGACATCGTCGACGCCGACGACTACTTCCAGTACCACGGCGGCATGGTGGCGATGACGCGCCACCTGACGGGCGTCTCCCCCGCCGCCTACGTCGGCGACAGCGCCACCACCGACCAGGTCAAGACCCGCACGCTGGGCGAGGAGACCCACCGCGTCTTCCGCGCCCGGGTGGTCAACCCGCGCTGGATGGCCGCGATGCGCCGCCACGGCTACAAGGGCGCCTTCGAGATGGCCGCGACCGTCGACTACCTCTTCGGGTACGACGCGACGGCGGGCGTCGTGGACGACTGGATGTACCAGCGGCTCGCGGCGGAGTACGTGTTCGACAAGGAGAACCAGGACTTCATGAAGAAGTCGAACCCCTGGGCCCTGCGCGGCATCAGCGAGAGGTTGCTGGAAGCCGCCGACCGCGGTCTGTGGGCCGAGCCCGACCCGGAGACCCTGGACCAGCTCCGGGAGATCTATCTGCAGCTCGAAGGCGACCTGGAAGGCGACTCATGAGCACCCCTTACCCGTTCACCGCGATCGTCGGGATGACCGACCTGCGGCTCGCGCTGCTGCTGAACGCCGTTTCGCCGGCGGTCGGCGGGGTGCTGGTGCGCGGCGAGAAGGGGACCGCGAAGAGCACCGCCGTGCGCGCGCTCTCGACGCTGCTGCCGGACGTCGCCGTCGTCGCCGGGTGCCGGTTCAGCTGCGATCCGGCGGCGCCGGACCCGGCGTGCCCGGACGGTCCGCACGCGGGCGGTGCGGGCACCGCCCGCGCGGCGCGGATGGTGGAGCTGCCGGTCGGGGCCTCGGAGGACCGGCTGGTCGGTTCGCTGGACATCGAACGCGCGCTGTCCGAGGGCAAGAAGTCGTTCGAGCCGGGGCTGCTGGCCGACGCTCACCGCGGCGTGCTCTACGTCGACGAGGTCAACCTGCTCCACGACCACCTGGTCGACCTCCTGCTGGACGCCGCCGCCATGGGCGCCTCCTACGTCGAGCGCGAGGGCGTCTCCGTACGGCACGCGGCCCGCTTCCTGCTCGTCGGCACCATGAACCCGGAGGAGGGCGAGCTGCGCCCGCAGCTCCTCGACCGGTTCGGGCTGACGGTGGAGGTCGCGGCGTCCCGCGAGACGGACGAGCGCGTCGAGGTCGTGCGGCGCCGGCTCGCGTACGACGAGGACCCGGCGGCGTTCGCCGGGAAGTGGGCCGGCGACGAGGACGCGCTGCGCGCGCGGATCGTGGCGGCGCGGACGCTGCTGCCGTCCGTGCTGCTCGGGGACCGGGCGCTGCGCCAGATCGCGGCGACCTGCGCGGCGTTCGAGGTCGACGGGATGCGCGCGGACATCGTGATGGCGCGGACCGCGACCGCGCTGGCGGCGTGGGACGGGCGGACCGAGGTCATCGCGGAGGACGTCCGGCAGGCGGCGCTGCTGGCGCTGCCGCACCGGCGGCGCCGCAATCCCTTCGACGCGCCGGGCCTCGACGAGTCGAAGCTCGACGACACGCTGGAGCAGAACAGCGGCGGTTCCGACCCGGAGGACGACCCGGATCCGGAGGGGCCCGACGACGGGGGCGGGCAGCCGCCGGAGGGCGGTCCGGACGACGGGCCGGACGACGGCCCGCAGGACGGCCCGGACTCCTCGGAGCAGCCGGAGCAGGAGCGCGGTGGCGCATCGGGCGGTGGCGAGCAGGGTGCCGCTCCGGCCGGCGAGCCTTTCAAGACCAAGGCGTTCACCATCCCCGGCATGGGCGAGGGCGCGGCAGGCCGCCGGTCGCGGGCGCGGACCGCGCACGGCAGGACGACCAGCGCGCGGCGCCCGCAGGGCCAGTTGACGAAGCTGCACCTGGCGGCGACGGTGCACGCGGCGGCCCCGCACCAGCGGGCGCGCGGGCGCAGCGGTCCCGGTCTGGTGATCAGGAAGGACGATCTGCGGCAGGCGGTGCGGGAGGGGAAGGAGTCGAATCTGGTGCTGTTCGTCGTCGACGCCTCCGGCTCCATGGCCGCCCGGCAGCGGATGACCGCCGTCAAGGGCGCGGTCCTGTCGCTGCTGATGGACGCGTACCAACGGCGCGACAAGATCGGGATGATCACCTTCCGGGGTGCGGACGCCGAACTGGCGCTGCCCCCGACCTCGTCGGTGGAGGCGGGCGCGGCCCGGCTGCAGGTGCTGCCGACGGGAGGCAGGACGCCGCTGGCGGCCGGACTGCTGAAGGCGCGCGAGGTGCTGCGGATCGAGCGGCTGCGGGACGCGTCCCGCCGGCCGCTGCTGGTCGTGGTGACGGACGGCCGGGCGACCGGCGGGCCCGAGCCCGTCCAGCTGGCCTCGCGGGCGGCGCGGCTGCTGAACGCCGAGGGTGTGGCGTCGGTCGTCGTCGACTGCGAGTCGGGGCCCGTGCGGCTCGGTCTCGCGGGCGCGCTCGCGGTCGATCTGGCGGGGACCGCCGTGACGTTGGAGGAACTGCGCGCGGACACCGTGTCCGCGCTCGTACGTGATGTGCGGAGGGCCGCGTAATGCCGCAGGGACAGCCGAGCAGCGTGCCGGACGACGGGCTCACAACGCGCCAGCGCCGCAACCGGCCGCTGACGATCGTGCACACCGGTATCGGCAAGGGGAAGTCGACGGCCGCCTTCGGGCTCGCGCTGCGCGCGTGGAACCAGGGGTGGCCGATCGGGGTGTTCCAGTTCGTCAAGTCGGCGAAGTGGAAGGTCGGCGAGGAGCGGGCACTGCGCGTCCTCGGCGACTCCGGCGAGGGCGGCACCGTCGCCTGGCACAAGATGGGCGAGGGCTGGTCCTGGGTGCAGCGCGACATCGCCGACAGCGAGGAGGCGGCGCGCGAGGGCTGGGAGCAGGTCAAGCGGGACCTGGCCGCCGAGACCTACCAACTGTACGTGCTGGACGAGTTCGCGTACCCGATGCACTGGGGCTGGGTGGACACCGACGAGGTGATCCAGGTGCTCAACGACCGCCCCGGCACCCAGCACGTGATCATCACCGGCCGCAACGCGCCGGAGAAGCTGGTCGAGGCCGCCGACCTCGTCACCGACATGTCGAAGGTCAAGCACCCGATGGACGCGGGGCAGAAGGGCCAGAGGGGCATCGAGTGGTGACGTGCGTCCCCCGTCTGGTCATCGCCGCCCCGGCCTCGGGCAGTGGCAAGACCACCGTGGCCACCGGGCTGATGGCGGCCTTCACCGGGGCCGGCCTCGCCGTGTCCCCGCACAAGGTCGGCCCCGACTACATCGACCCGGGCTACCACGCGCTGGCCACCGGCCGCCCGGGACGGAACCTCGACGCCTTCCTGTGCGGCCCCGATCTCGTCGCCCCGCTCTTCCTGCACGGCGCCGCCGGGACGGATCTGGCGGTCGTCGAGGGCGTCATGGGCCTGTTCGACGGGGCTGCCGGGCAGGGTGAACTGGCGTCGACCGCGCACGTGGCGAAGCTGCTGCGCGCGCCGGTGGTGCTGGTCGTCGACGCCTCGTCGCAGTCCCGGTCGGTGGCCGCGCTGGTGCACGGCTTCGCGTCCTGGGACCCGGAGGTGCGCCTCGCGGGCGTCATCCTCAACAAGGTCGGCTCCGACCGCCACGAGGCGCTGCTCCGCGAAGCGCTGGACGAGTCCGGCGTCCCGGTCCTGGGCGCCCTGCGCCGGGCCGAGCAGGTCGACACGCCGTCGAGGCACCTGGGGTTGGTACCGGTCGCCGAGCGGCGCGAGGACGCGGTGAGCGCGGTCCGCGCGATGGCGGCCCAGGTCCGCGAGGGCTGCGACATGGACGCGCTGCTGGCGCTGGCGCGCAGCGCCCCGGTGCTGGACGCCGGCCCGTGGGACCCTGCGGGGCTCTTCCCCCACCCCGCCCCTTCCCGAAGTCCTCGGTCGCCGGACGGGCTGAACGCTGTGGGCGGGGTCGGGGGGACGGCCCGCCGCGGGCGCCCCGTGGTGGCCGTCGCCGGCGGGCCCGCGTTCACGTTCTCGTACGCGGAGCACGCGGAACTGCTGACCGCCGCCGGCGCGCAGGTCGTGACCTTCGATCCGCTGCGTGACGAGGTCCTCCCCGACAACACCGCCGGCCTGGTGATCGGCGGCGGCTTTCCCGAGATGTACGCGCCGGAGCTCTCGGCCAACGAGCCGCTGCGCGAGGCGGTGGCGGCGTTCGCCGCGTCGGGGGCGCCGGTCGCCGCCGAGTGTGCGGGGCTGCTCTATCTGGCGCGGGAGCTGGACGGCCGGCCGATGTGCGGGGTGCTCGACGCGACCGCGCGGATGTCGGAGCGGCTGACGCTGGGGTCTCGCGAGGCGGTGGCGGTCTCCGACAGTGTCCTGGCGGAGGCCGGGACGCGGGTGCGCGGACACGAGTTCCACCGCACGGTCGTCGAGCCGGGCGCGGGCACCACGCCCGCGTGGGGGGTGACGCGGCCGGAGCGCCGTGTCGAAGGTTTTGTCCACGGGGGCGTGCACGCCTCGTATCTGCATGTGCACTGGGCCGCCGTTCCGAGCGTGGCCCGAAGACTGGTGGAGAGGTGTTCCGAATGAGCGGTCGGCTGATCGGGGTCGGGGTGGGCCCCGGCGATCCGGAGCTGGTGACCGTCAAGGGGGTGAACGCCCTGCGGGCGGCGGCGGTCGTGGTCGTCCCCGTCATGGACACCCTCGAACGCGGCCGGGCCGAGGCGACCGTGCTGCACTACGTGGAGCAGGAGAAGATCGTCCGGATCGTCTTCGCGCTCAACGAGCGGACCGACCGGGCACGGCGTGAGGCCGCGTGGGACGCGGCGGGCGAGCAGGTGGCCGCGCTGCTGCGGACGCACGGCACGGTGGCGTTCGCGACGATCGGCGACCCCAACGTCTACTCGACGTTCACCTACCTCGCGCTGACCGTCGGGGAGTTGGTCGACGGCGTCGCCGTCGAGACCGTTCCCGGCATCACGGCGATGCAGGACCTCGCCGCGCGCAGCGGCGTCGTGCTGGCCGAGGGGACCGAGCCGCTGACGCTCGTGCCCGTCACGGCCGGGTCGGCGGTGCTGAAGGAGGCCCTGGAGGGTCCCGGCACGGTCGTGGCGTACAAGTTCGGGCGGCTGGCGGCGGAGGTCGCGACCGCGTTGCGGGAGACCGGCAGGACCGAGGGCGCCGTGTGGGGTTCCGCGCTCGGGCTGCCCGAGGAATCGATCCGGCCCGCCGCCGAACTGCTCGAAGGCCCGCTCCCCTATCTCTCGACACTCATCGTCCCCGCTCGCCGGGACACCCGTGGAGGCAAGCTGTGACCGGCAAGGTGACCATCGTGGGGGCGGGGCCCGGCGCCGCCGACCTGCTGACGTTCCGGGCGGCCCGCGCGATCGCGGCCGCCGACATCGTCATCTGGGCGGCGAGCCTGGTGCAGGCGGAGGTGCTGGAGCACGCCCGTGAGGGCGCGGAGATCCTGGACTCGGCGACGATGTCGCTGGAGGACGTCGTCGCGGTCTATCAGCGGGCGCAGGCCGAGGACCTGCACGTCGCGCGGATCCACTCCGGCGACCCGGCCCTGTGGGGCGGCACCCAGGAGCAGGTCGACCGGCTCGACGGGCTCGGCATCGAGGTCGAGATCATTCCGGGTGTCTCGTCCTTCTCGGCGGTCGCGGCGATCGCGCAGCGCGAGCTGACGATCCCCGAGGTCGCGCAGTCCGTGATCCTGACCCGGCTGGGCGGCGGCAAGACGCCGATGCCGCCGGGCGAGGAGGTACGGGAGTTCGCCCGGCACGGCACGACGATGGCGCTGTTCCTGTCGGCCGCCCGGTCGGGCCAGCTCGTCACGGAGCTGCTGGAGGGCGGCTATCCGACGGAGACGCCGGTGGTGATCGCGTACCAGGCGACGTGGCCGGAGGAGCTGGTGCTGCGCTGCACGATCGCGACGCTGGAGGAGACGGTCAAGGAGCACAAGCTCTGGAAGCACACCCTCTTCCTCGTCGGCCCGGCGCTCGCCGCGTCCGGCACCCGCTCGCACCTGTACCACCCGGGGCACTTCCACGGTTTCCGCCGTGCGGACCCGGCGGCCCGGCGCGCGCTGCGCGAGTCCAAGGCATAACCCCCTTGCACCCCCGAACGAAGGGACGGCCTTGAGCCGGACGCCGTACGAGCCGTACGCCCAGCCCGGCCCCCGCGGGCCGGAACTGCCGCGTACCTCCGGCACGCCCACGCCCGGCGCGATCACCGTCATCGGCACCGGCACGGGTACCGGCGTGGCCGCCACGGCTCCGCCGGGCGCCACGCTCGTCGTCGGCGCGCGCCGCCATCTGGAGGCGGCGGCGCTGCCGGACGGGGTGGAGCGGGTCGTCCTCGGCCCGCTCGCCCCGGCCCTCGATGCCATCGAGCGGCACCTCGGCTCACCGGAGGACCGGGACCGGCGGGTGGCCGTGCTCGCCTCCGGCGACCCCGGGTTCTTCGGGATCGTCCGGGCCCTCGGGGCGCGCTTCGGCCCGGCGGCCCTCGACGTCCGCCCGTCCTCCCCCTCCATCGCGGTGGCCTTCGCCCGGCTCGGTCTGTCCTGGGACGACGCGGTCGTCGTCAGCGCGCACGGCCGCGATCCGCGCACGGCCGTCAACGTGTGCCGCGCGCATCCCAAGACCGCAGTGCTGACCGGGCCGGGGGCCGGTCCCGCCGAGTTGGGCGCGGCGCTGGCCCGGACCGGTATCGAGCGCACGCTGGTGGTCGCGGCGGCCCTCGGGACGGCGGATGAGACGGTCGAGCGCCTCTCCCCCGCCGACGCCGCCGTCCGCGACTGGACCGGCACCGGGGTGAGTGTCGTGCTCTGTCTGGACGAGGCGCGGGTGCTGTCGCCGGTCCAGCGGATCGTCGCGGGACCGCCGGCCGCACCGGCCGGATGGGCGCTGCCCGAGGAGGCGTTCGGGTACCGCGACTCGATGATCACCAAGTTCGAGGTGCGCGCCCTGGCCCTGTCCCGGATCGCCCCGCGCACCGGTGATCTCGTGTGGGACATAGGGGCCGGCTCGGGGTCGGTCGCCGTGGAGTGTGCCCGCTTCGGCGCTGCCGCGGTCGCCGTCGAGAAGACCGCCGACGGGATCGAGCGGATCCGGGCGAACGCGGCGGCCCACGGGGTGGACGTGCAGATCGTGCACGGCGCCGCCCCGACCGTGCTCTCCCAGCTCCCGGACCCCGACGCCGTCTTCATCGGGGGCGGCGGGCGCGATCTGCCCGCCATCGTCGGTGCCTGTGCCCGGCGCGCGCGCAGGACCGTGGTCGTGACCCTGGCGGCCGTCGACCGTGTCGGCGACGTACGCGACGCCCTGTCGGCGGCCGGTCTCGTGCCGGACGGCCTGCTGCTGCAGTCCTCCCGGCTGGCACCGCTGCCGGGTGGCGTCACCCGGCTCGCCGCCAACAATCCCGTATTCGTCCTGTGGGCCACCCGGCCCGGCACCGAAGGAGCAATTCTGTGATCGGCCTGATTTCCGCCACGTCGGCGGGGCAGCGCGGCTGCGAACACCTGGCCGCCGCCTGGCCGGACGAGGTCCGGGTCTACGACGGGCCGGTCCGCGAGGCGGTCGGGCGTGCCTTCGCCGAGTGCGGGCAACTCGTGGTCTTCCTCGCCACCGGCGCCGTCGTCCGCCTGATCGCGCCGCTGCTGCGGGGCAAGGACACCGACCCGGGCGTCGTCACGGTCGACGAGACGCACCAGCACGCGATAGCCCTGCTGGGCGGCCACGGCGGCGGTGCGAACGAGCTGGCGCAGCGCGTCGCGGACGTGCTGGGCTGCCGTCCGGTGGTCAGCACCGCCACCGACGCCGCCGGGGTGCCCGGCCTGGACATGCTGGGGTGGCCCGTCGAAGGCGCGGTCGCGGCCGTCAGCCGCGCGATCCTCGACGGCGACCCCGTGCGTCTGGACACCCCCCATGGCGTCCACCCCCTTCCCGCTCTGCCACCCAACGTAACCGCCGCCACTGACAGTGACGTCTCACTCACCGTCACCGACCGTGCGACCAGCGACGATGCGGCCGCCGGCACCACCGTGCTGCTGCGCCCGCCGTCCCTGGTGGTCGGCGTGGGCGGCAGCCGGGGAGTGCCGGCCGACGAGGTGCTGACGCTGATCGGGAGCGCGCTCGCCGACGCCGGTCTCTCGCCCGGCTCCGTCGCGGCGCTGGCGACCGTGGACGCGAAGGCGGACGAGGCGGGGATCGTCGAGGCCGCCGGGCGGCTCGGGGTGCCGCTGCTGACCTTCGGCGCGGACCGGCTCGCCGGGATCGACGTGCCGAACCCGTCGGACGCGCCGCTCGCGGCCGTCGGCACCCCGTCCGTCGCCGAGGCGGCGGCGCTCGCGGCGGCGCCCGGCGGCGAACTGCTCGTGCCGAAGCGGAAGTCCGCACCCGCTGAGGGGCCCGCCATGGCGACCGCCGCCGTGGCGCGGCGCCGGCCGCGCGGCCGGCTCGCGGTGGTCGGGCTCGGACCGGGCGCACGCGACCTGCTGACGCCGCGGGCCCGCGAGGAGCTGCGCCGGGCGTCGGTGATCGTCGGCCTGGACCAGTACGTCGACCAGATCAGGGACCTGCTGCGGCCCGGCACCCGGGTCCTGGAGTCCGGGCTGGGCGCCGAGGAGGAGCGGGCACGCACCGCCGTGGAGCAGGCGCGTGCGGGGCACGCGGTGGCCCTGATCGGCAGCGGCGACGCCGGCGTCTACGCGATGGCCTCCCCCGCGCTCGCCGAGGCAGCGGACGACATCGACGTCGTCGGGGTCCCCGGCGTGACGGCCGCGCTCGCCGCCGCCGCGATCCTGGGGGCACCGCTCGGCCACGACCATGTGTCGATCAGCCTGTCGGACCTGCACACACCGTGGGACGTCATCGAGCGCCGGGTCCGCGCGGCGGCCGAGTCCGATCTGATCGTCACCTTCTACAACCCCCGCAGCCGGGGCCGCGACTGGCAGCTGCCGAAGGCGCTGTCGCTGCTCGCGGAGCACCGGGAGCCCGGTACCCCGGTCGGTGTCGTGCACGCCGCCTCCCGGCCCGACGAGCGCAGCGAGGTGACGACCATCGCGGCGCTGGACGTGACGACGGTCGACATGGTGACCGTCGTGACCGTCGGCAACACCGCCACCCGCAACGTGGCCGGCCGCATGGTGACGCCGCGCGGCTACCGGTGGCAGGCATGACCGGCCCGCGCCCACGCCTGCGCCCGCGCTTCACCGACAACGACAACGACAACGGCAGACCGGGAGGTTCCCTATGACCCGAACCGTCCATCCCATCGAGCAGGAGTCGTTCCGCAGGCTGCGCTCCCGGCTCGACACCTCGCACTTCCCGCCGCTGACGCGGGCCGTGGTCGAGCGGGTCGTCCACTCCAGCGCCGATCTGGAGTACGCCGGGGAACTCGTGTGCGACGAGGACGAGTTGCTGGCCGCGCATGCCGCGCTGCACGCGGGCGCCCCGATCGTCGCCGACGTCGAGATGGTCGCCGCCGGGATCACCACCCGGCCCGTCGTCTGCCGCCTCAAGGACGGCCGGTCGGGACCGGGGCTGACCCGCAGCGCGCACGCGATCCGGCTCGCCTACGAGCAGGTCGGGCCGGGCGCCGTCTGGGTGATCGGATGCGCGCCGACCGCCCTGGAGGAGCTGCTGACGCTGGACGCCGCGCCCGCCCTGGTGATCGGTCTGCCGGTCGGCTTCGTGGGGGCCGCCGAGAGCAAGGAGTCGCTGCGCATCTCCGGTCTTCCGGCCGTCAGCAACATCTCCGAGAAGGGCGGCTCGGCCGTCGCCTCCGCCGCGCTCAACGCCCTGCTCTACACCGAACTCCCCGGCGGCCCCTCCGTCGACCCGGGTTCCGCAACCACCCCCAGCAACAAGGAGAACTCCCTGTGATCCCGCCCGCACTCCTGCTCGTCGGCCACGGAACCCGTGACGAGGCCGGGGCCGAAGCCTTCCGCGCGTTCGTCCGGCAGCTCGGCGAGCACAACCCGGGACTGCCGGTCGGCGGCGGCTTCATCGAGCTGTCGCCGCCGCCGCTCGCCGACTCCGTCGCCGAGCTGGTGGGCCAGGGTGTCCGCAGCTTCGCGGCGGTGCCCATGGTGCTGGTCTCCGCCGGGCACGCGAAGGGCGACATCCCGGCGGCCCTGGCCCGCGAGGAGCAGCGGCACCCGGGCACGACGTACACCTACGGCCGGCCGCTCGGACCGCACCCGGGTCTGCTGACCATCCTGGAGCGGCGGCTGGACGAGGTGCTGGGCGACGACGACCGCTCGGACACCACCGTGCTGCTCGTCGGCCGCGGTTCGACGGACCCGGACGCCAACGCCGAGATCTACAAGGTGGCGCGACTGTTGTGGGAGGGCCGCGGTTACGCGGGCGTGGAGACGGCGTTCGTGTCGCTGGCCGCGCCGGACGTGCCGTCGGGCCTCGATCGCTGCCGCAAGCTGGGCGCCGGCCGCATCGTCGTGCTGCCGTACTTCCTGTTCACCGGGATCCTGCCGGACCGGGTCCGGGACCAGGCCGCCGAGTGGGCCGCGGCGCACACGGACACCGAGGTGCGGCAGGCGGCCGTCATCGGCCCGGAGCCGGAACTGGCCGACCTGGTGATGGAGCGCTACCGCGAGACGCTCAAGGGCGATCTGCGGATGAACTGCGACTCCTGTGTCTACCGCGTGAAACTGCCCGGTTTCGAGGACCGGGTCGGCATGCCGCAGCAGCCGCACCACCACCCCGACGACCCGTCGGGCGATCACGGCCACGGCCACCACCACGGTCACCATGCCCACTCCCACTGACCACGCCGGCGGTGACGGCTATGACCTGCGGCACCACGGCGACGCGGAGGTGCGCGACGACGGCGGGGTGCTGACCGACCTCGCCGTCAACGTCCGCGCCGGTACGCCGCCGGCCTGGCTGAAGGCCGTGATCGCCGGGTCGCTCGACGGCCTGGCCGCCTACCCCGACGGGCGGGCGGCCCGCGCCGCCGTCGCCCGGCGGCACGGCCGGCCGGTGGACGAAGTGCTGCTGACGGCGGGTGCGGCGGAGGCGTTCGTGCTGCTGGCGCGAGCGTTCGCGCCGCGCCACGCGGTCGTGGTGCACCCGCAGTTCACCGAGCCCGAGGCGGCGCTGTGCGACGCGGGACACCCGGTGCACCGGGTGGTCCTGGACGCCGCCGACGGCTTCCGCCTCGATCCGGCGGCCGTCCCGGAGGATGCCGACCTCGTCGTGCTCGGGAACCCGACGAACCCGACCTCGGTGCTCCACCCGTCCGACGTTGTCGCCCGACTGGCCCGGCCGGGCCGGACCCTGGTGGTCGACGAGGCGTTCATGGACGCCGTGCCCGGCGAGTCCGCCTCGCTGGCCGCCCGGCGTGACGTGCCCGGCCTCGTCGTGCTGCGCAGCCTCACCAAGACCTGGGGGCTGGCGGGGCTGCGGATCGGCTACGTGCTCGCCGGCCCCGGGCACATCGCCCTGCTGGAGCGGGCGCAGCCGCTGTGGGCGGTCTCGTCGCCGGGGCTGGCCGCCATCGAGGCGTGCGTGGCACCGGACGCGCTGGCGGAGGCGGACCGGGCCGCGGCCGACATCGCGGCCTGTCGCGCGTACCTGCTCGCCCGGCTGGGCGAGTTCGACGGCCTGAGGGTCGCGGGCGCGCCCGCCGGGCCGTTCGTCCTGGTCGAACTCGCGCAGGCGGCGGCCGTCCGTGAGCGGCTGCGCGACCTCGGCTTCGCCGTCCGCCGCGCCGACACCTTCCCCGGCCTCGACGCGCGGTGGCTGCGGATCGCCGTCCGCGACCCCGCCACCACGGACGCCTTCGTCGAGGCCCTGGCCAAGGCGCGGAGCACCGGACCGGGGCAGGTGAACCCCGCGCTCAGCCCTTGACGCCGAGAGCCTGGAGGTCGACCCCGCCCAGCGCCGGATGGAGATAGACGTTGGTCAGCCGCGTCGACCGGTAGTTCAGCTCCCGCACGTACATGTACGGGATCAGGGTGCCCCGGTCCTGGGAGGTGGAGTCGACGGTCCGCCAGACGCTGTCGGCGGAGTTCCGGTCGGTCTTGGCGTCGGCCTCGTCCATCAGGTCCTTCAACTGCTGGTCGACGAGGGCCGCGTAGTTGTTCGGGCTGCCGTTCAGCAGCAGCGGGCGCAGGAGGCCGGCCGGGGTGGGCCAGTCGGCCTGCCACGTGGTGAGGACGATGCCCCACCCGCGCTCCTTGATCTTCTTCTGGTCGGGCAGCGTCGCGTAGAAGTCCGCGGCCTCGGGGTACTCGGCCTTGGCGGTGATCCCGACGGCGGCCAGCTGGGTGCGCAGGTTCTCCACGACGGCCTTGGTGTGGGGATTGCCGTTGGCCGTGACGATCGTGGTCGAGAAGCCGGACGCGTGACCGCAGTCGGACAACTGACGTTTGGCGAGGTCGGGGTAGGTGCGGCCGGAGGCCGTCCCGTAGGTGTTCAGGTGCGGGTCGTAACCGCCGACCGTCGGCGGCAGCATCCCGCCCGCGACGTCCCCCGCCTCCTTGCCGCCGCCCGCGTCGCGCAGCGCCGTGCGGTTCGCGGCGTACTGCACCGCCCACCGGCAGCGGTAGTCGTTCAGCGGCGCGACGGCGGTCTGCAGGGAGAAGTACCGGACGGCCCCGATCAGGGCGGAGTCCGCGTTCGCCTTGAGGCTGTCGCTGGCGAGGATCTTGGTACGGGTGGCGTCCTGGACACCGACCTGGCCCGGATCCAGGTCGGCCTCCCCGTTCAGGAGCGCGGCGTCGACCGCGTCGACGCTCGCCGCGACCGTGAACTCGACGATGTCCGGCAGGGCCGTACGGATGCCGTCGGTGGCCGGATCCCACTTCTCGTTGCGCACCAGGCGCAGCTTCTTGTCGCGGTCGTAGATGGCGATCTTGTAAGGGCCGCTGGCGACCGGCATCTTCTCGTAGTTGCCCTTGGTGTCTTTCGCCTGCGGCACCGGCGAGGACATCGGCAGCGCCAGCACGTACGGGAAGTCGGCGAACGGCGCGTCGAGGTGGAAGACGATGGTCCGGTCGTCCGGCGTGAGCACGCTCTTGAGGCCCAGTTGATCCGGGTCGGTGTCCTTGTAGGGGCCCGGGTACGACTGCCCCTGGTCGAGCAGGTCCCTCAGGTGCGTGGGCCCGCCGCTGAACAGGTCGGTCGCGAACGTCCGCTCGATGCCGTACTTGATGTCCTTGGACGTGATGGCCGTGCCGTCCTCGAACGTCACGCCGTTCTTGAGGGTGTACGTGTAGGTGCGGCCGCCGTCGCTGATGGTGCCGGTGGTGGTCGCGAGGTCCGGCGCGAGCGTCGCGCCCGCCTGGCCGGGCTGCGGGGCGAAGTCCACGAGTTTGCGCAGCAGCAGCCGGTCCAGGTTGAAGGAGAGGGGTGAGTACGAGCGCGCCGGGTCCAGCGAGTCGGGGGCGTAGAACGACATCAGCTTGAGGGTGCCGCCCTTGACCGTGGACGGGTTGACGGTGCCCGTGACCGCCCCGTTGAATCCGGCGCCGGGGTGGCGCTGGTCGATGAGGTCCAGGGCCGAGACGGTGTGCTCGGGTGTGTGGGACGAGGAGCCGAGGCGGACGGCGACGACCGTGCCGACCGTCAGCACCACCGCCGCCGAGACCGCAATGAGGGCGCGCCGCCGTGCCTTGCCGCGCCGTGGACCGGCCGGTGGCGCGGCCCAGCGCTGCGCCGTGTACGCCTCTCCCGGGCGCCCGGGCGGTGGCATCAGCTGGCGGGCCGGGGCGGGGGGCGGCGTGTGGGGCGGGTTGTAGGCCGGGTGCAGCGGCACGAGCGGCCGCGGGGCGGGGGCCGGGGCGGGCGGCGCCGGCGTGGCGCCCCGGGGTGCCGCGAGCCACGCGTTCAGGTCGTCGCGCATGGCGGCCGCGCTGCGCGGGCGCAGCGCCGGGTTCTTGGAGAGGGCGGCGATGACGACCGCGTCCAGCTCGGGCGGTACGGCCGCGTTCCGCGCCGAGGGCGGATCCGGGGTGGAGTGGACGTGGGCGTACATCACCGTGAGCGGCGTCGGGCCGGGGAACGGGACGGTGCCGGTGAGCAGTTCGGTCAGCATGCAGCCGACCGCGTACAGGTCGCTGCGCGCGTCGACCTCGCGGTCCTCGATCTGCTCGGGTGACATGTAGCCGGGGGTGCCGAGGGCGGATCCGGTGCCGGTGATCCGGGTCAGCGAGTGCACGACCCGGGCGATCCCGAAGTCGGCGACCTTGACGGAACCGGTCGAGGTGATCAGGACGTTGGACGGTTTGACGTCCCGGTGGACCAGCCCGCGGGCGTGCGCGTGCGCCAGCGCGTCCAGGATGTCGCAGGTGATCCTGACGGCCCGCTCGATGTCGAGCCTGACCTGGCTGCGGGCCAGGTCGGCGAGGGTGCTGCCGTCCACGTACTCCATGACGAGGGACGGCACGATGTCCTCGTCCGTCCGCACCTCGTCCTGGTCGTGGACGGTGACGATGCCGGGGTGGTTGAGCCCGGCGGCGGCGCGGGCCTCGCGCGCGAAACGGCGCCGGGCCTCGGCGTCCCGGGCCAGCTCCGGCAGGAGGGTCTTGACGGCGACGGTCCTGCCGAGCCTCGTGTCGTACGCGAGATGCACCCGTGCCATGCCTCCGGAGCCGAGCAGCTCCCGGATCTCGTACCTGCCCCCGAACAGCGCGCTGTCCATCGCGTCCCCCGACCCCCTGCCCGTTCAGAGGACCCCGTGACCCCTGAAACGAACTGCGAAACGAACCCTGAAACGAATCTTGCGAAACCCTGCTTGTTCTCCCCTGGAGACAACAGTAGAGGGCGACGCCGACAACGGCGCCGCCCTCTACTATTCCCCCTCCGGGACCCTCGGTCCCCCCTCACACCCCCTCGGGTCCCCATCCGGTCGTATCAAGACGTACCCGGACGTCTACGCGTCCGCTTCCGCGGCCGCCATCGCCTCCGCGGCCTTGCGGCGGCGCGACGCCAGATACAGCGCGCCCCCGCCGACCACCACGAGCGCGCCCGCGCCCGCGGCGAGCAGCGGGGTGTTGGAACCGCTGCCGGTCGCGGCGAGGTCCTGGGTGGTGGGGCCGGCCTGCGGCTCGGTCCCACCACTGCCGCCGGTGCCCCCGGAACCGCTCGCGGCGCTCGACCCGCCGCTGGCACCGGAGTTGCCGCCCGAGGCACCACCGGAATCGGCACCGGTCGACGACCCGCCGGACGACGCTCCCCCGGCGGAGGCCCCGCCGCTCGCAGCACCGCCGTTGGTGGAACCGCCGTTGCCGGCACCGCCGTTAGTGGAACCGCCGTTCGCAGTGCCTCCGTTGCTCGCACCGCCGTGGGTGGCACCCCCGGCGCCGGTGCCGCCGGTCGTCGGGTCGACCACCTTCGGCGTCTCGCACGTCGCCCTGACGAGCGTCACGGTGCCGCTGACATCGGCGACGTTCAGATTGCCGGGATTGACCTTCACCTTCAGCTCCAGGGCGGTCGCGGCGGCCGTCCGCGTCGTGGTCCGGGTCTGCGTCAGGTCGAGGCCGACCACGCCGACCCCCGGCACCACCACCTTCGTCGCCGGCCCGGTGGCGGTCAGGGTGATCTTCTTGTTGAGCACCCACACGCCGGCCAGGGTGGCCGACGCGGTCGGCTTCCGGCCCGCCTCGCAGGTGGCCTTGGAGGTGGCCGCCTCGATCCTGATCAGGGACAGCAGCGGCAGACCGGGCAGATGCACCTCGGCGCGGACCAGGTTCGCGTAGCCCTCCGCCTTGCGCGCGCCGGCCGCCGCGCGGGCGGTGGCGACGTCCGCCCGCAGCATGGTGAACGGCTTGCCGTGGTCGACGCCGGCCAGCTTCGCCGTGAGCGCGGTCTCGTCGGCGCCGGCCGGCGCCTTCACATCGTTGAGGGAGACGTTGAGCGGGACGTCGACCGTCTTGTTGAGCAGCGACACGTCGAGACCCGCGCGCAGGACGGTCGCGGTCGACCTGCCGCTCTCCGGGCTGCTGCCGGAGGTGCCCCCGGAGGTGCCGGAGGGATGCGCCTGGGCCGCCGGGGCGACGGCCAGCGCACCTGCCGCGAGCGCGACGGCCGCGCCGATGGCGGCGGCCGAACGGCGTGCGGGCAGGCTGAAGTTGGAGCTGTACACGGTGGGACCCCCACGAGTGGCTTGGAGTCAGCGGCGACGCTTGCGGGGACAACGCGTCCGCCGGTGACCTCGGTCCCGCCATATTTACGCACTGAGAGTGAACTGGCGACTACCCGCAGCCAGTTCACCCATACGGGTGGTTTCCGGCACTGTCTTCGAATCTCGTTGCACGTCCGTTCCCACCCGTCACCCGCGCCACGTGGTGACGGCCTCCGCCACGTTGACGCGCCGACGCGTACGCGATGGTGTCCAACGATCCGCGGCCCCTCCACGTAACGCTGCGTCAACCCACCACCCGCCCGCGCAGCACGATGCGCCGCGGAGCGGCCAGCACCCGTACGTCCGCGCGCGGATCGGTGGCGTACACGACCAGGTCGGCGGAGGCTCCCTCGGTGAGCCCGTCGCGGCCGAGCCACTCCCGGGCGCCCCAGGTCGTGGCGGAGAGCGCCTCGACGGGCGGGAGGCCGGCCAGGACGAGCTCGGCGACCTCGTCCGCGATCAGGCCGTGGGCCAGCGAGCCGCCCGCGTCGGTGCCCGCGAAGATCCGGATGCCGGCGTCGTGCGCGGCGCGCACCGTGTCGTGCCGGCGCTCGTGCAGCCGGCGCATGTGGGCCGCCCAGCGCGGGAACCTGGCCTCGCCGCCGGCCGCCATCGCCGGGAAGTTCGCGATGTTGACGAGGGTCGGGACGATGGCGACGCCGCGTTCCGCGAAGAGCGGGATGGTGTCCTCGGTCAGTCCGGTCGCGTGCTCGACGCAGTCGATGCCCGCCTCCACGAGGTCGCGCAGCGAGTCCTCCGCGAAGCAGTGCGCGGTGACCCGGGCGCCCTCCTCGTGGGCGGCGGCGATGGCCTCCTCCAGGGCGCCGCGCGGCCAGCAGGCCGTGAGGTCGCCGGCCTCGCGGTCGATCCAGTCGCCGACGAGCTTCACCCAGCCGTCACCGCGCCGTGCTTCCCGGCGCACGTACGCCGTGAGATCCCCCGGCTCGATCTCGTGCGCGTAGTTGCGGATGTAGCGGCGGGTGCGCGCGATGTGCCGGCCGGCGCGGATGACGCGCGGCAGGTCCTCGCGGTCGTCGATCCAGCGGGTGTCGGACGGCGACCCGGCGTCGCGCAGCAGCAGAGTGCCGGCCTCGCGGTCGGTCAGCGCCTGCTTCTCCGCGGTCTCCGCGTCGACCGGCCCGTGCGTGTCGAGGCCGACGTGGCAGTGCGCGTCGACGAGGCCGGGCAGCGCCCAGCCCTCGACGGTGGTCACCTCACGCGGTCCGGCCGGCCGGTCGTAGGTGATCCGGCCGTCCAGCACCCACACCTCGTCCCTGACGTCCTCGGGCCCGACCAGCACCCGGCCCTTGACGTGCAGCGCACCGCGATCACCCAAGACACTCATGCCCCGCACCCTAAAAGGTCGGAGGTACGCTCGCGACGGCACCCCAAGGCCCGCCACGGCACCCCGGCCCCCAGCCCCTCACCCGTACGGAAGAGACACCTCGTGACGCACCCCCTCCTGGACCTGCCCCCGCTGACCGCCGGCCGTTTCGCCGGGATCGAACGGCGGGTCGCGGCCCTGCTGGAGACCGAGCAGGACGTCGTCATCACCCAGGGCGAGGCGCTGCTGCCCCTGGAGGGCTGCATCCGCGGCGGGGCGCGGCCCGGCTCGGCGGCGCTCAACGTGGTGACCGGCCCCTACGGGAGGACGTTCGGCGACTGGCTGCGCGACGCGGGCGCCGACGTCACCGACCTGGCCGTGCCGTTCCACGGGGCGGTGAGCGCCGAACAGGTGGAGCGCGCGCTGGCGGAGCGTCCGGAGATCGACTTCGTCTCGCTGGTGCACGCCGAGGCGGCCACCGGCAACACCAACCCGGTGGCGGAGATCGGCGAGGTGGTGCGCGCGCACGGCGCGCTGTTCCTGCTGGACGCGGTCGCGTCGGTGGCCGCGGAGCCGCTGCTGCCGGACGCGTGGGGCGTGGACCTGTGCGTCATCGGCGCGCAGAAGGCGATGGGCGGCCCCGCCGGCGTGTCGGCGGTCTCGGTCAGCGCCCGTGCCTGGGAGCGGATGGCGGCCAACCCGGCGGCGCCGCGCCGTTCGTACCTCTCCCTCCTGGACTGGAAGGAGCGCTGGATCGACACCGGGCGTGCCGCGCTGCCGCACGCGCCCGCGCAGCTGGAGATGCTGGCGCTGGAGGCGTGCCTGGAGCGGATCGAGGCGGACGGCCTCGACGCGGTGATGGCCCGGCACCGGGCGGCGGCCATCGCGACCCGCGAGGGCGCGCTCGCGCTCGGCGGCGGCCTGGAGCCGTATGTGCACGAGGTGCGCGACGCCGCGCCCGTCGCGACGACGCTGCGGGTGCCCGCGGGCACCGACGCCACCGCGCTCGTGGCGCGGGCGCTCGCCCTGGACCCGTCGGTACCGCTCGTCGCGGGCGGCGGCGCGCTCGCCAGGGAGATGGTCCGCGTGAACCACTACGGTCCTGCCGCGGATCCCGCCGTGGTCGCGCGGAGCCTGGCGGCTCTGGGCACGGCGCTCTCCGGCTGACGCGAGCAGACGCAGGCAGCCGTTGACAGACATTGCCGGATATTGGACGGACATTGACTTCCGGGGAATTCGGCCTTTTCCTGGCACTCCCAGAGCGAATTTCCCGGAGGTATTCTTCCGGATGACTCCTGCCCAGCCCCCCGCAGGTTAAACGCACTAATTTGGCCCATGATTTCCGGGTGCTCCAACAATGTGACCGAGTCCACACCAAGATCAAATCGTCCGGTAATATCAGGACATAACACCAGCTCTCGCCACGGTTCTGGCCACCCGCACCCGCCCGCGCGATAACACGACGGGTTGGCCTCGTAAAGGCCTTTGCCCCATGCAATTCCACTTTCAGCTCGGTAGGTTCATTCCGCATGAACGCCGCTACGGAATTGAAGGCGCCGATCGCCCCCGCATTCCTCGACACCCCCACAGTCGACGACGGCGGAGCGATGTGGCGCATAGCCCGCGATTCAAAGACGCTCGATCTCAACTCCTCGTACAGCTATCTCCTGTGGTGCCGTGACTTCGCCGCCACCTCGGTGGTCGCCCGCGACGCCGACGGGGCCCCGGTGGGTTACGTGACCGGATACATCCGTCCCGAGGAACCGCGGACGCTGGTCGTCTGGCAGGTGGCCGTCGACGCCGCACAGCGCGGCCGCGGCGTGGCCGCCGCCATGCTCGACCACCTCGCGGTACACACCGCTGCCGGCGGCGTCCGGCTGATCGAGACCACGATCACGCCCGACAACGCCGCCTCGCAGCGGCTGTTCCTGTCCTTCGCCGAGCGCCATGGCGCGCCGGTCGAACGCGAGGTCCTCTTCCCCGGCGCCCTGTTTCCCGACGGACACGACTCCGAGGTGCTGTTCCGCATCGGCCCGATGGCCTGACGCGACCGCGTTCGACCCCCCGACTTCGCATCACCACCGTCGCCCCTCCCCCCGGAAAGCAGGCACAGTGACCATCACCACCCCCGACCTGACCGTTTTCGAGTCCCTGGAGTCGGAGGTCCGCAGCTACTGCCGCAGCTGGCCCGTCGTCTTCGACCGCGCCCAGGGCAGCGTCATGTACGACGAGGACGGCCGCGCCTACCTCGACTTCTTCTCCGGTGCCGGCGCGCTGAACTACGGGCACAACAACCCGGTGCTCAAACGCGCGCTGCTGGACTACCTGGAGCGCGACGGCGTCACCCACGGCCTCGACATGAGCACCACGGCGAAGCGCACCTTCCTGGAGCGCTTCCAGCAGGTGGTCCTGGAACCGCGCGGCCTGGACTACAAGGTGATGTTCCCCGGCCCGACGGGCACCAACGCCGTCGAGGCCGCGCTGAAGCTGGCCCGCAAGGTCAAGGGCCGCGAGTCGATCGTCTCCTTCACCAACGCCTTCCACGGGATGTCGCTGGGCTCGCTCGCCGTCACCGGCAACTCCATGAAGCGGGCCGGCGCGGGCATCCCGCTGGTGCACGGCACCCCGATGCCGTTCGACAACTACTTCGACGGCCGGGTGCCGGACTTCCTGTGGTTCGAGCGGCTGCTGGAGGACCAGGGTTCCGGCCTCAACCAGCCGGCCGCGGTGATCGTCGAGACCATCCAGGGCGAGGGCGGCATCAACGTCGCCCGTCCGGAGTGGCTGCGGGCGCTGGCCGACCTGTGCAAGCGCCGCGACATGCTGCTGATCGTCGACGACATCCAGATGGGCTGCGGCCGTACCGGCGCGTTCTTCTCCTTCGAGGAGGCCGGGATCACGCCGGACATCGTCACCCTCTCGAAGTCCATCAGCGGCTACGGCATGCCGATGTCGCTCGCGCTCTTCAAGCCGGAGCTGGACATCTGGGAGCCGGGCGAGCACAACGGCACCTTCCGCGGCAACAACCCGGCGTTCGTCACCGCCACCGCCGCGCTGGACGCCTACTGGGCCGACGGCCAGCTGGAGAAGCAGACGGTGATGCGCGGCGAAATGGTCGAGCGGGCGCTGCGGGAGATCTGCACCGCGCAGGCGCGCGCGGGCGCCGAGTACCGGGGCCGCGGCCTCGCCTGGGGCCTGCAGTTCATCGACCCCTCGATCGCCGGCCGGGTCTGCGCCCGCGCCTTCGAGCTGGGGATGCTGCTGGAGACCTCGGGACCGCGCAGCGAGGTCGTCAAGCTGCTGCCGGCCCTGACCATCAGCCCCGACGAGCTGGACGAGGGGCTGCGCACCCTGACGCGGGCCGTGAGCGAAGCGGTCGCCGAAGCCGTCTGAGCGAGCACCCGCACCCGGCCGCGAACGGAACGAAAGCACGCGAACGGAACGAAAGCAGAGGCACGTACATGATCGTCCGATCCTTCAAGGACATCGAGGGCACCGACCGCGATGTGACCGCCGAGACCGGCACCTGGCGCAGCAAGCGCATCATCCTCGCCGCCGAGGGCGTGGGCTTCTCGATGCACGAGACCACGATGTACGCCGGTACCGAGACGTCCATGTGGTACGCCAACCACATCGAGGCGGTGCTCTGCGTCGACGGTGAGGGCGAGCTGACCAACGACGAGACCGGTGAGACCCACTGGATCTCCCCGGGCACGCTCTACCTGCTCGACGGCCACGAGCGGCACACCATGCGCCCCAAGACCGATCTGCGGTTCGTCTGCGTCTTCAACCCGCCCGTCACCGGGCGGGAGGTGCACGACGAGAACGGGGTCTACCCGCTGCTGACCGAGACCGGGGGCACGACGACCGCGACCCGTACCAGGAACCGAACCGAGACCGAGACCGAGACCGAGACCGAGGGAGCCTGACGCCATGACGACGATCACCACCGACACCATCACCAGCCGGTACCCGACGCGCGGCGCGTCCGAGGCCGTCACCCCGCGCCAGGACCCGGTCGTGTGGTCCGAGTACGGCACCCCGGGTCCGATCCAGCCCGCCGAGCTGCGCGGCTACGACCGGGACGGCTTCCTCACCGTCGACCAGCTGCTGATGCCGGGCGAGGTGGACCGCTACCGCCATGAGCTGGACCGGCTCATCGCCGATCCGGCGGTCCGGACCGACCCCCGCGCGATCGTGGAGCCGAAGTCCGGGTCGATCCGCTCGGTCTTCGAGGTGCACAAGATCAGCGAGGTCTTCGCCGAGCTGGTCCGCGACCCGCGGCTCGCGGACCGCGCGCGCCAGATCCTCGGCTCCGACGTCTACGTCCACCAGAGCCGGATCAACGTCAAGCCGGGCTTCGGCGCGTCGGGGTTCTACTGGCACTCGGACTTCGAGACGTGGCACGCCGAGGACGGTCTGCCCGGGATGCGGACGGTCTCCGTGTCGGTCGCGCTGACCGAGAACCACGACACCAACGGCGGGCTGATGATCATGCCCGGCTCGCACCGCACGTTCCTCGGCTGCTCGGGCGAGACGCCGAAGGACAACTACAAGCAGTCGCTGCAGATGCAGGACGCGGGCACCCCGTCCGACGAGGCGCTCACCGGGCTCGCCGGGGAGCACGGCATCAAGCTCTTCACGGGCGCCGCGGGTTCGGCGACCTGGTTCGACTGCAACTGCATGCACGGTTCCGGCGACAACATCACGCCGTTCCCGCGCAGCAACGTCTTCATCGTCTTCAACAGCGTGGAGAACGCGGCGGTCGAGCCCTTCGCGGCGCCGGTGCGGCGGCCGGAGTTCATCGGCGCGCGGGACTTCACGCCGGTGCGGTAGGGAGTGCGCTCCGGGGGCGGGCCGCTGCGGGCGGCCCGCCCCCGCGCCGGGTTCAGCTGCCGTCGCGCAGGTCGCCGGGCGCCCAGGGCCGGAAGACGATCCGGTCGAAGACCGCCGTGCACCCGTCGGCGTCCGGGGACGGGCACTGCGCCATGAAGCCGACGCTCGCGACCGCCGCCTCCCGCTCCGTGCCGAGGGTGAAGAGCCGGACGAACGTCCACCGCTCGCCGTCGTCCGAGGCGTGGAAGGCGAAGGCCCGCCCGGTGCGGGTGATCCGCAGCCAGACGTGGTCCCCCGGCACCTCATAGCTGTTGGCGTCGTCGGAGCGGCCCCGCGTGACGACCGAGACCACGGTGTACCGGGCGGGCGACAACTCCAGGCAGAGCTTGGCCCACTGGTCGTCGGCCACTTCAAGGCAGAGCGCTCCGGCGTCGCCCGCGGAACGCAACCGGGGCGTCACCCGGGCGATCAGCTGGAAGTCGCCCTCCGGCGGGGTGCCGAGCAGCCGGGGCGCGTCGGCCGCCGGCACCTTCGGCTCCCGGCCGGGGTGCACGAAGCGGTCCTGGCCGGGACCCGTGGTGATGACGAGCTCGCCGTCCTCGTACCCCGGGTCCGCGGCCGGGCCGTACGCCAGCAGCCCGAAGGGCAACTCCTTCGGTTCCCACAGCGGTTCACGCGGCACCGTCAGATTTCCAGCCGGCCGTCGAAGCGGCGCGGCAGGCGCAGCGGGTTCTCGTCGCGCAGCTCGGCGGGGAGCAGCGCGACCGGGGTGTCCTGGTAGGCGACCGGGCGCAGCCAGCGCTCGATGGCGGTCCCGCCGACGGAGGTGGACGTCGACGTGGTCGCCGGGTACGGGCCGCCGTGGTGCTGGGCGGGGGCGACGGCGACGCCGGTCGGCCAGCCGTTGACGAGCAAGCGGCCCGCCAGCGGGGTGAGTTCGGCGAGCAGCGCGGTGGCCGGGCCGTCCTCCTGTCCGGCCTCCTCGTCACCGATGTGGACGGTGGCGGTGAGGTTGCCGGGCAGCCGCTGCAGCACGGCGGTGATCTGGGCGCGGTCCTCGTAGCGCGCCACGACCGTCACCGGCCCGAAGCACTCCTCCAGCAGCAGGTCGTGCGGCCCTTCCGCGGCCAGCCGGTCGGCGGGAACGGTGAGGTAGCCGGCGCTGACGGTGTGCTCGCCGCCGGAGCCCGGCGTCACCGGTGCCTCGACTCCGGGAAGGGCGGCCCTGGCCTCGACGCCTGCGACGAAGGCGTCCCGCATCCGGGTGTCGAGCAGGACGCCCGCGTCCGAGTCGCTGACGGCGGCGGTGACGGCCTTGAGCAGCCGGTCGCCCGCCGCGCCGGCCGGGGCCAGCACCAGACCGGGCTTGACGCAGAACTGGCCGACGCCGAGCGTCATGGACCCGGCGAGCCCCGCGCCGATCTGCTCGGCGCGTTCGTCCGCCGCCGCTTCGGTGATCACGACCGGGTTGAGGCTGCCCAGTTCGCCGTGGAACGGGATCGGCTTGGGACGGGCCGCGGCCGCGTCGAAGAGCGCCCGGCCGCCGCGTACCGAGCCGGTGAATCCGGCGGCGCTGATCAGCGGGTGCTTGATGAGGTCTATTCCGGCCTGGAAGCCGTGCACGACGGAGACGACGTCCGCCGGCAGTCCGACGCGGACGGCGGCGCGGCGCAGCACGCTCGCGCACAGCTCCGACGTGGCGGGGTGGTCCGGGTGCGCCTTGACGACGACCGGGCATCCGGCGGCCAGCGCGCTCGCGGTGTCGCCGCCGGGGACGGAGAACGCCAGCGGGAAGTTGCTGGCCGAGTAGACCGCGACCACGCCGAGCGGGATCTTGTAGCGCCGCAGGTCGGGGCGGGGGGCGGGCTTGGCGGCCGGGTCCGCGTGGTCGATGACGACGTCCAGGAAGGCGCCTTCGTCGACGATGTCGGCGAACGCGCGCAGTTGGAAGGTGGTGCGGGCGAGCTCGCCGGTCAGCCGGCCGGGGCCGAGCGCCGTCTCGGCGTCGGCCGCCTCCAGTACCTGCGGACCGGCCTCCTCCAGGAGGTCGGCGGCGGTGCGCAGCAGCCGGGCGCGTACGCTGCGGTCGGCGAGCGCGGGGATCGCGGCGGCCGCGGCACGGACGGCGCCGTCGATCTCGGCCGTGGTGGCCTCGTCCGCCACCTGCTCCCGCTGCTTCCCGGTACGGGGGTCGACGGACCAGACTGGAACAGCCACCGGGGGAACCTCCAGATTTGCCTCATGCGGATCAGCCACTGTTCGATATGCTGAACAGCGTCTTCACTTATGAATCTTTGAACTATTCCGGAGCCTACTTGCAGGGTCCGGGGCCGAACAAGAGGGGTCAGGACGATGTCTGCTGGCGAGGGTGGCGGTTCCCAGGTCAAGTCCGCGGTCCGTACGGTCGAACTGCTGGAGTTCTTCGCGGGGCGCCCCGGTATGCACAGCCTCGCGGCCGTACAGGAATCCGTCGGCTACCCCAAGTCCAGCCTGTACATGCTGCTGCGCACCCTGGTCGAGCTCGGCTGGATCGAGACCGATGCCACCGGAACGCGCTACGGGATCGGCGTCCGCGCCCTGCTCGTCGGCACGTCGTACATCGACGGTGACGAGGTCGTCGCCGCGGCCCGCCCGACCCTCGACCGGCTCTCCGACGACACCAGCGAGACGATCCACCTCGCCCGGCTGGACGGCACCAGCGTCGTCTACCTCGCGACCCGCCAGTCCCAGCACTACCTGCGCCCCTTCACCCGGGTCGGCCGCCGTCTGCCGGCCCACTCCACCTCGCTCGGCAAGGCGCTGCTCGCCACGTACTCCGACGAACAGGTCCGCAAGCTGCTCCCCGAGACCCTGGAACCCCTCACCGAGCACACCCACACCGACCGCGAGAAGCTCATCGAGGAGCTCGCGGTCATCCGGGAGCAGGGCTTCGCCGTCGACCGCGAGGAGAACACCCTCGGCCTGCGCTGCTTCGGCATCGCCATCCCGTACCGCACCCCGGCCCGGGACGCGGTCAGCTGCTCGGTCCCGGTGGCCCGCCTCACCCCGGCCCACGAACAGATGATCAAAGACACCCTCTTCGACGCCCGTGACCGCCTGACCCTTGCCACCCGCCGCCTCTGATCTCCTGATCGTCACAGAACGTCGACGACCTGCCCCTGGCCTCGTCACCCTGCCTCCCACAGTGCGAGAATCGACGCGGAGTTGATCACACACGGGGGGAAACGTGGCGAATCGTCCGACGGACTGGCATGTGCTGGATCTGGACCGGGACCCGGTGCCGGGTGATCCGTACGAGGTGAAGGAACTCGCCCGCAAGCTGGGCGACTTCGCCGACGACGTCTCGTCGGCCCTGAGATCGGTCAAGGGCCTGAGCGGGAACAACGCGGTCCAGGACTGGGCCGGGCTCGCGGGCGACGCGTACCGGGAGCAGTTCGGGGATCTGCCCGGCGAGCTGACCAAGCTGGAGAAGTCCTACCGGCTGGCGGGCACCGCGTTGGAGACGTACTGGCCGAAGCTGGAGACCGCGCAGGCGGATGCCGACCGGGCGCTCGCCCAGGGGCGTACCGCCCGGCACGACCTGGACGCCGCGAAGACCACCCAGGGCAACGCGGACGACTGGGTGAAGCGGGCCGGAGACAAGTCCAAGGAGTACCAGGCCGATCCGAAGCCGGGCGTGGAGCCGCCGTCCGCCGACGAGGTCCGCACCGCCACCCGCAACGCGCTGGATGCCTCGAACGCGCAGAAGTCCGCGAACTCCGCGGTCCACGAGGCCCAGCAGCGGCTGGACGCGGCCAAGGAGCTGGCCGCGCAGGCGGCGCATCTGCGGGACACGGCCGCGTCGACGGCCGAACACGCGCTGCACGAGGCGTCGGACGCGGGCATCAAGAACAAGCACTGGTGGGAGAAGGCGGTCGACTGGGTCGCGGACCACTGGGACGAGATCGTCGCGGTCTGCAAGGTCATCGTCGCCGTCCTCGGCATCATCGTGATGATCATCGGCGGGCCGCTCGCCTGGCTCGTGCTCGCCGCCGCCCTCGTCGTCCTCGCCGACACACTCGTCAAGTACGCGCAAGGAAAAGCCAGCCTGTGGGACGTCGCGTTCGCCGCCCTGGACTGCATACCGGGAATGAAGGGCCTGACCACCGCCGGCGGCCTGCTCAAGATGGCCAAGAGCCTGCCCAAGCTGATGAAGGGCATGGGCAGCCATCTCGGTGACATCGCCGGCGCCATGCGCAAGGGCGCCCAGAGCGTACGGCAGGCAGCGAAGCGCATGGGTGAGCGCCGGTGCAAGAGCGACCCGATCGACGTGGTCACGGGCGAGATGGTGCTGCCCCAGGTCGATGTCGACCTGCCCGGAATCCTCCCGGTGCTCCTGGAGCGCGCGCACATCTCCTCCTACCGGGCCGGCCGGTGGTTCGGCAAGTCCTGGGCCTCCACGCTCGACCAACGGCTTGAGCTGGACGGCCAGGGAGTCTGCTTCGTCGCCGACGACGGCATGCTGCTGCAGTACCCGGTGCCGGCCCGCGACGTGCCCGTGCTGCCCGTCGCCGGACCGCGCTGGCCCCTGGTCTGGGACGGCTCACCGGCCGGGATCGTCACCGTCACGGATCCCGACAGCGGGCGCACCCTGCACTTCGACCCCAACGGGCCCACCCTTCCGACCGCCTCCGGGCAACCGGTACAGCTGCCGCTGCGCGCGCTCAGCGACCGCAACGGACAACGAATAGACATCGACTACAGCGAGGACGGGGTGCCGACGGGGATCCGCCACGCGGCCTACCGCCTCCGCGTGGCCACCTCCGAGGGCCACATCGCGGCGCTGTACCTGCTCGACGGGACGCGCGAGGGGTCCGCGGAGCAGGGCGCGGACGGGCACGAGCGCCAGGAGCCGGCAGAGATCCTGCTCGGCCGGTTCGGCTATGAGAACGGCCATCTCGCCGAGGTCTTCAACTCATCGGGCCGCGCTGCCCGCTTCGGCTACGACGACCACGGCCGGATCACCGGGTGGGAGGACCGCAAGGGGACCGGCTACGCGTACCTGTACGACAGCGAGGGCCGCTGCGTGCGCACCACCGGATCCGACGGTTTCCTCAGCGGCACCTTCGACTACGACACCGACCGCCGGGTCACCGTCCACACCGACTCGCTGGGTCATACGACCACCTTCCACTACAACGAGGAGCTCCAGGTCACCCTGGAGACCGACGCTCTCGGCCACAGCACTGCGAGCGAGTGGAACAGCCGTGATCAACTCCTGGCCCACACCGACGCCCTCGGCCGTACCACCCGGTACACCCGCGACGCCGAGGGCAACCTGCTCGCGATCCGGCGCCCCGACGGCACGTCGACCACCGCGGAGTACAACGCCCTCCGGCTTCCCGAATCGATCACCGAACCGGACGGCAGCCGCTGGCGCTTCGGCTACGACGAACGAGGCAACCTCCTCACGGTCACCGACCCGATCGAGGCCACGACCCGCCACACCTACGACGAGCTCGGGCGGGTCCGCGCCGTGACCGACGCGCTGGGACACACCCGGCGCATCGAGGCCGACGCCGCGGGCCGGCCGGTCGTCCTGACGGACGGCAGCGGGTCCTCCACCCGGTACGCGTACGACACGCTGGGCCGGGTGATCGCCATCACCGACCCCACCGGCGGCGTCACGCGCTTCACCTGGTCCGTCGAGGGCCTGCTGACCTCCCGCACCAGCGCGGCAGGCAACACCGAGCAGTGGGTGTACGACGGCGAGGGAAACCTGGTGCGGCACATCGAGCCCACCGGTGCCGTCAACCGCTTCGAGAGCACCCACTTCGAGTTGATGACCGCACGGACCGCCCCGGACGGCTCCCGTATGGAGTTCGCCTACGACACGGAACTGCGCCTCACCCGGGTCACCAACCAGCAGGGCAGCACCTGGACCTACGAGTACGACCCACTGGGCAACCTCCTGCGCGAGACGGACTTCAACGGCCGCGTCCTGTCCTACCGGTACGACGCGGCGGGGCAACTCGTCGAGCGCGTCAACGCCGCGGGACAGAGCGTCGAGTACCTCCGGGACGCCCTCGGGAACATCGCGGAGCAGAGCTGCGGCGGACTGGTCACGACGTTCCGCTACGACCGGCTCGGCCGGATGGTCGGGGCCTCCAACGCCGACGTGGACGTCGCCTTCGAACTCGACGGAGCGGGCCGCGTCGTCGCCGAGACCTGCAACGGTCGCGTCCTGCGGAACACCTATGACCTGCTCGGGCGCCGAACGCGGCGTCTCACCCCGGGCGAGGCCGTCAGCACCTGGGAGTACGACGCCGACCACCGTCCCACCGCACTGCGGGCCGCCGGGCAGGTGCTCCGCTTCGGCTACGACGCGACCGGCCGGGAAGTCGGCCGGCAACTCGGTTCGACCACTCTCCGCCGGGAGTGGGACGACGACCACCGTCTCACCGCGCAGACCCTGGCCGACGCGGACAGCCGGGTCACGCTGAGCCGCCGGTACACCTACCGTGCGGACGACTACCTGACGGCCGTCGACGACAGTGCCGGCGGCAGCCGCGGCTACGACCTGGACCCGGCGGGGCGGGTGACCGCCGTGCACGCCGGCACGTGGACCGAGCGGTACGCGTACGACGCGGCCGGCAATCTGACCGAGGCGCAGTGGCCCACCGGCCCGGACCCGGAGGATGCCGGTGTGCTGGGGGCTCGTACCTTCACCGCGGCACTGGTCGGCAGGGCGGGCCGGACGACGTTCGAGCATGACGCCCAGGGGCGCGTCGTGCGTCGCAGCCGCAAACAGCTCTCGGGTGGTTCCCGCACCTGGGAGTACCGCTGGGACGGCGAGGACCGGCTCACCGACGCGATCACCCCGGACGGCCGGCACTGGCGCTACCTCTACGACCCGCTGGGACGGCGGACGGCCAAGCAGTTGCTGGACGGGGACGGCAGGGTGCTCGAACGGACCGACTTCACCTGGGACGGCACCGTGCTCGCCGAGCAGTGGAGTTCGGCGCAAGGCCGCACCCTGACGCTCGACTGGGCGCCCGACAGCGGACTGCCCGTGGCGCAGACCGATCGCGTTCCGCTCAGCGACGCGTCCCAGGGCGAGTTCGACGAGCGCTTCTACGGCATCGTCACCGACCTGCTCGGCACCCCGACGGAACTCGTCTCCCCGGACGGGCACATCGGCTGGAGCCTGGAAACCAGCCTCTGGGGAAACCCGCTCCCCACCCCGCGGGGCGAAACCGAATGCCCGCTGCGGTTCCCGGGTCAATACCATGACGACGAGACGGGCCTGCACTACAACTATTTCCGTTACTACGATCCGACGGTCGGCCGCTTCCAGAGCCTCGACCCGCTCGGTCTCGCCGGGGGCCCGAATCCTGGTTGGTACGTCCCGAACCCGACGGCGTGGATCGACCCGTACGGCCTCGCCCTCTGCCGGCAGAAGCCGCGTATCGAGAACGGGAACGTCAAGGAGGGCTGGATACACATCGACGGCCGCCACATCTCGGGCACCATCCCCAACCACGGCGGCCTGAGCAGCCTGATGCCTCCCACCACCACACGCGAGCAGGTACTCAAGGCCGCTACGACGGCGGTACGAAAAGGAAATAGGATCTCCGACCCCGCCAAGCGCATGCAATTGTTCGAGAAGAAGATGACAGTCAACGGTTTCACCGCCAAGTACCATGTCCTGGTCGATTCACACGACGCGAACCGGGTGGTCACCTTCTTCCCCTTCGGAAAGAGTTTTGGGGCGTAATGCGATTCGTGTTCTCCGCCGATGACGTGCCGCCGCCTTCCGGGTTCGATCTCGGGCATCTGGAGGTGGCGGGGAACCTGGGTTCGTACTCCTCGCGCGGGCATGCCCCGGACCAGGCGATGATGATCTACGTTTCGCTCTCGCTGCTGCTCGACGGTCTGCGGTCGCTCGTCGAGGCCGGGCGCGGCGGGTACGCGTTCGGCGGGGTCGACTCCTCCTTCTCGCTGAAGTTCTCGCTGACGAAGGACGGGACGCTCACCACCCAGGCCCCCGGCACGCCGGTCGACCGGTCGGACGTACGGACGGTCGTCGCCGCGGCGTGGGCGGCGGCGGAGGGGTTCGCCGCCGCCCACCTGCCGGGCCTGCCGCCGGACGACGCCGGGCGGCAGGACCTCGAGATGTCGCTGGCCGCCTTCGCGCCGCTGGTCACGCGGGCCGGGTAGCCGGGTGGTGGCCGGCGACGGTCAGACGCGGGTGACCTGGCCGCAGCCCTCCCCCGGGCCGACGGGCTTGCTGCGGTCGTAGGGGTCGACGGCGGAGGCGGAGGGAGCCGGGGTGGTGCTGGGGCCGCCGGTCGGTCCGATGCTCGGGTGCAGGAAGCCGTCGGTGATGTCGCAGGCCGAGTTGCCGAGGTCCTGGCGGTAGTCGGTGATCCAGAGCTTGCCCCTGGTCACCTGCTTGACCCGGGGGTCGGCGACGTCGAAGTCCAGCACGCGCCGCACGATGGTGCGGGAGACGGCCGACGAGTGGCCGTCGGCGGCGGTCACCCCGTAGACGAAGGTGACGTCGGCGTGCACGGTGACCGAACCGGACTTGCCCTCCTTGAAGGTGAGCAGACCGCGCGTCTTGACCACGTCGCCGACCATCCGCACCTCGGCCGGGGCGAACCGGCTGGCCACCGCCAGCGGGTTGTGGTTCTTGTCGGGCTTGCGGAAGGAGGTGTCCCACAGTGAGACGATCTCCGACTCCAGCGGGTCGATCAGGCCCAGAGCGATCCGCGGGCGCTCCCCGCGCAGGGTCGCCGGGTTGAGGTTCGTGTCGATCAGGAACTGCTTGGTGCGCTCCAGCGCGTCCTCCACCTGCGCGCGTGTCATCCGCCCCACCGCCTTCGCCGGGGGGACGACGATCCCGGTCGCGCCGTCCGCGTACAGGAGGGCCGGCGAGCCGCGGAAGGGCTCCGCGAGCGTCGGGGTGTCCGCCATCGGGTCGACGGACGGGGCAGCCGTGGGCGGCGCCGTCTCCGGCGGGAGGGCGGGGGGCCGGCCCGAGTCGTCGGAGCGGTACCCCGTCGTGTCGGCGGAGTCCGCGGAAGCGCCCGAGCCGCTGAAGTCGCCGCGCAGCCAGTCCAGCGCGGTGGACGGATTGAGTACCACCAGGAGGACCACCACCGCCAGAAGCACGCCCAGCCCTCCGCGCAGGCGCCGCCGGGTCGCGCGGCGTTCCCGGTCCTGCCAGGTGGGCCCGGTGCGCCAGCCCGCGGGCTCCGCGGGCACCGCCGGCTTCGCGCGGCGCCCCCACCGCTTGCCCTTCCGCTGCTGCAGCGCGGCGAGTTCCGCCTCGCGCCGGAACCGCTCCGTCACCATCCGGGCGCGCGCCGAGGGTTCCTTCGGAGCCTGCGCCCTAATGTCCTGTTCGGTGTCCCGGACGAACTTCTCCCATACGTCGTCCGGTATAGCGGACTTGTCCCCGGAAGCAGGTGGTTCAGCGGTCACGGAAGGGCCCCCCACAGGCTGTTCTGACACGTGAGGGCAGTTCTACAGGCCAACGGCGCACCCTACAAATCGGTTCAGGACCGCAGGGCGCCGAGGGCCGAGCGGACCGTTTCGAGGTCCGCGTCGGAGGCCAGGCCCGCGTGGTAGAGCCGGATCTCGGTGGCGCCGAGGCCCGCGGCGTGGGTGACGTCGGCGGCCAGGGTGCCGGGGCTGCCGCCCATGCCGGACACGACGGGGAAGTTGGCGGCGAGGACGGTGTCCGGACGCCGGTGGGGCGCGAAGGGGCTGAGTACGGCGGCCCGTTCGGCCGGGCCGCCGGCGCAGGGCAGGACGAGGCCGTCGGCGTGCGCGAGCACGTCCTCCGCGTCGACCCCGACGTTCGCGCCCGTGCGGTGCGGGCCGGGGTCCGCGTGCAGCAGGATCCGGAAGCCGGGGGCGGCCTCGGCGCGGACCGCCGAGACGACCTCCCGCTGGAAGTGCCGGGCCACCATGGCGCGCCAGGACAGCGTCGCGCCGGCCAGGTCCACGCCGAGCAGCTTCTCGACCTCGGCCCACTCGGCCGCGCGGTCACCGGGCGCCGGCTCCCGCTCGCCGGACCACACGGGCACCAGCGCGGTCCGTACGGCGACCTGCAGCGCGTCGGGATCCTGTCCGAGCCCCGCGTAGCCGTCCCGGCAGGTGCGGCAGAAGCAGAGCGACATCAGGTACTGGGCCGCCCCGTCCAGCGGCACTCCCCCGACCTTGTCGTGCGCGTGCAGATGGCCGAATCCGTACCATCCGCAGGACTCCAGCTCGGTGCCGTCGGTCCCCGGCCTGACCGCCGCCTCCACCGCGAGGTCGACGGCGTAGGCGCGCACCTCGGGCTGGGCGATGCACGGCGCCCACGGGTAGCGGTCGCCATAGGCGTTGCGCACCGAGGTGCGCGGGAACTCCTCGCCCAGCCGGGAGTTGTGCGCGAGCACCACCCAGGAGTGGACGGAGAGCCCGGCCGCCGACAGCGCGGCGGCCGCCTCCCCGTAGGCGTCGGCCGCCGGCACCCACGCCTGCGGGTACGGCCGCAGCGAGCGGCCGCTCCAGCGCTCGGGGTCCGGCGGGTAGAGCACCGCCGCGTGCCGGGCCGTGACGACGCGCCCGCGCGGATGGCGGGGCGTCAGGGCGCGGGTGGAGTGGTAGGCGGACGCGAGCGTGACCTGCTGGACGCCGAGGCCGGCGATCCGGCGCGGGGCGTCCGGATCACCGACGATGTCCCACGGGTAGACGAAGGCGGAGGCTTTCAAGGGTGGCTCCTCATACAGCGGGTCGGCACACGCGGGCCCGATGCTGCCGCACCGGGCGCCCGTTCGTCAGCTGTCGCTCAGCAGCGCCATTCCGCGCTCGATCAGTTCGGCAAGCTCCTTGACGTGCGCGGGCGAGGGCTCGACCAGCGGTGAGCGCACCTCGCCGACATCCAGGCCGCGCAGCCGGACGCCCGCCTTGACCAGCGAGACCGCGTAGCCGCGCCCCTCGTTGCGCAGCGCGACCAGCGGCCGGTAGAAACCGTCGATGAGCCGGTTGACGGTCGCGTCGTCACCGGTGTTCAGCGCCTTGTGGAAGGCGAGGGCGATCTCGGGCGCGAAGCAGAAGACGGCCGAGGAGTACAGCAGCACGCCGATGCCGCGGTAGGCGAGGCCGGTGAGCTCGGCGGTGGGCAGGCCGTTGAAGTAGAGGAAGTCGCGCTCGGGCAGCTCGGTGCGTACCGCGCTGACGATCCGCTGCATCAGGTCGAGGTCGCCGAGGCCGTCCTTGAGGCCGATGATGTTGGGGATCCTGGCCAGTTCGACGACGGTCGCGGGGTCGAAGACGGCGTTGTCGCGCTGGTAGACGATGATGTCGAGCCCGGTGCCCGCGGCGAGGCCGGAGTAGTGGCGCAGCAGGCCGGCCTGGTCGGGGACGACGAGGTAGGGCGGCATGGCGAGCAGCCCGTCCGCGCCCGCGTCCTGCGCCAGCCGCGCGAACTGCACCGCGAGGGCGGTCCCGTAACCGGCGCCCGCGACCACCGGCACCCGGCCCGCCGAGACCTCGACGGCCGCGGCGACGACGGCGCGGAACTCCTCGGGGGTGAGGGCGTGGAACTCGCCCGTGCCGCAGCACGCGAAGACCGCCGCCGCGCCCGCTTCGATGCCTCCGCGCACATGCGCGCGGAAGGCGTCGAGATCCAGCTCACCGTCGGGGCCGTAGGCGGTGACGGGGAAGAACAGCAGGCCGTCGAGGCGCTCGGCAAGTGAGGCTGAGGTCATCGGATCCCCTTGGAGTTCTGTGCGCTCTTCTGGCTGTGCGCTCTTCTGATTCACGTCCATATTCGTGAACGCTGCCACGCTAAGCGAGCCCAGCCGCGCCGGTCAAGCGAACGGACATGCCTTGACGGTGACGGAGGCGCTCTTTAGCCTGTCCATAGATATGAATGATGTCCACGGAGGAGAACAATGTCGGTCCCCCGCACCATCCTGCTCACCGGCGCGGCGGGCGGCCTGGGCACCCTGATGCGCGAACTGCTGCCCGCGTACGGCTATGAGCTCCGCCTGCTGGACGTCCGCCCCGTCGACGGGGCGCCGGACGCCATCACGGCCGATCTCACGGACGCCGGCGCGCTGCGCGAGGCGGTCCGGGGCGTCGACGCGGTCATCCACCTCGCGGGCATCTCGCTGGAAGCACCCTTCGAGAAGATCGTGCGTTCCAACATCGAGGGGACCTACCACCTCTACGAGGCGGCGCGCCAGGAAGGCGTGCGGCGCGTCGTGTTCGCCTCCAGCAACCACGCGGTCGGCTTCACCCCGCGCCCCACCGGCGACGACCCGCTGATCCCCATCGACACCCCGCGCCGCCCGGACACCTTCTACGGGCTGTCGAAGTGCTTCGGCGAGGACCTCGCCTCCCTCTACTGGGACCTGCACGGCCTGGAGACCGTCTCGCTGCGGATCGGCTCGTGCTTCCCCGAGCCGACCTCCGTGCGGATGCTCTCGGTCTGGATGAGCCCCGCCGACTGCGCCCGGCTGCTGCACGCCGCGCTCACCGCCGAGGACGTCCGGCACACCGTCGTCTACGGCAGCTCGGCCAACACCCGCCTGTGGTGGGACCTGACGACGGCCCGCGCGCTCGGGTACGAGCCGCAGGACGACTCCGAGCCCTTCGCCGCCGCCCTCATCGCCGAGCACGGCGAACTCGACCCGGCCAACCCCGACCACGCCCACCTGGGCGGCCCCTTCTGCACCAACCCGCCCGTCTGGCCGTACTGAGGGCGGGGCGCACCCTGCGACCAGCCGGTTCTCCACAGGCGGCGCAAGGTAATGGAACCGCAAAGCCCGGTCGATCGTTACCGGGGCATGACCGCTATGACACCCGGCTCGAATGTCCCGCTCTCCGCACCGCGCGTCGCGGTGGACGTCACCGCCCCCGTGCGGCTCGACGTGTCGGGCCTGCTGCTCACCGCCGACGGCAAGGTGCGCTCGGACGACGACTTCGTCTTCTACAACCAGCCGAACGGTCCGGGCGTGACCCACCAGTCGGGCCGCGGCACCGGACCCGACTCGATCACCGTGGACACCGCCGCCGTGCCCGAGGGCATCGAGAAGATCGTCGTGACGGCGAGCCTGGACGCGGCGGGGGCCACCTTCGCCGGCACCGAACCGACGGCCACGGTCCGTGACGCCGACAGCGGCAGCGTCATCGCGACGTTCACCCCGCCCCGGCTGGGCTCGGAGACCGCGCTGGTGGGCGCCGAGGTCTACCGGCGCGGTGGCGCGTGGAAGGTGCGCGCCGTCGGCCAGGGGTACTCCAACGGGCTGGCCGGGATCGCCACCGACTTCGGGGTGAGCGTGGAGGAGCCCGCCGCCGCCCCGCAGGCACCCGCTGCCCCGCAGGCTCCCATGGCCCCTCAGGCACCCGCGGCCCCGCAGGGCTTCGGCCCGCCGCCCGCCATGCCGAGCGCGCCCCCGCCCCAGCCCCCGGCCGCGCCGGCCGCGCCCGCGAAGATCAACCTGGACAAGGGCCGGGTCAGCCTCACGAAGAACCAGTCCGTCTCGCTGGTCAAGGCGGGCAAGCCGCTGATGTCCTCGGTGCGGCTGGGCCTCGGCTGGGAACCCGCCGCCGGCGGCCGTTCCATCGACCTGGACGCGTCCGTCATCGCGTACGGCCCCACCCGCAACCACATCGAGACCTGCTACTTCGGCCGCCTCAGCATCATCAACGGCGCCATCCAGCACTCCGGCGACAACCTCACCGGCGCGGGCGCGGGCGACGACGAGACGATCACCGTCCACCTCGGCGGGCTGCCGCCCGAGGTCACCGGCCTCGTCTTCACCGTCAACTCCTACTCCGGGCAGAAGTTCAACAAGGTGGCCAGGGCGTACTGCCGGCTGCTGGACGGCGCCACCGGCGAGGAGCTGGTGCGCTTCGACCTGACGAACGGCGAGGCCCGCACCGGGGTCCTGATGTGCAAGATGGTCAAGCAGTTCTCGGGCGAGTGGGAGATGACCGCCCTGGGCGACTTCATCGACTCCCGCAGCGCCAAGGGCATGGTGAAGCCGGCCGCGGCGGCGCTGTAGCGCCACGGCGGCCGGCCCGTCCGGGTCAGCCGGTCAGCAGTGCTTCTGCCGACGCCAGGGTCCGGTGATCGCGAGCATGATCCCCGGGTCCTGGATGTTGGCGAACAGCGTGTGTCCGTCGGGCGAGAAGGTCACCCCGGTGAACTCGCTGTACTCCGGCTCCAGATCGGTGCCGATGTTCAGCTCGTTGCGGGCGATCGGGTAGGTGCGCCCGTCGTTCACCGCGCCGAAGAGGTGCTGGATGCCGGCGCCGTCCTCGGCGATGACCAGGCCGCCGTAGGGCGAGACGGTGATGTTGTCCGGGCCGTCGAGCGGGCCGTCGGCGCCCGGGTCGGCGTTGACGCCGAGCAGCACCTTCAGCGTCAGCGTGCGGCGCTTCGGGTCGTAGAACCAGACCGCGCCGTCGTGGTGCACCGGGCTCTCGTCACGGGCGAAGGACGAGACGATGTAGGTGCCGCCGTCGCCCCACCACATGCCCTCCAGCTTGCGGGCCCGGGTGACCTCGCCCGCCGCGAACTGCTTGCGCACCGAGACCGTCTTCGCATCGCGGTCCGGGACGTCGACCCAGTCCACGCCGTACACGGTGCCGGTCTTCGTCGCCCGCGACAGGTCGTCGACGAACTTGCCCCCGGAGTCGAAGCACTTGAACGCCTGCAGCACGCCGGCGGTGTCGCCGAGGGTGTCCAGGTGGCCGCGGCCGTGGTGGAAGCCGGCCGGCGGCGTCCAGCGGTAGAGCAGCCCGTTCGGTCCCGAGGCGTCCTCGGTGAGGTACAGGTGGCCGCGCTTGGGGTCGACGACGACCGCTTCGTGGGCGTACCGGCCCAGCGCCTTGATCGGCTTGGGGTCGCGGTTGGCACGGCGGTTGTACGGGTCGACCTCGAAGGCGTAGCCGTGGTCCTTGGTCATGCCGTTCTGGCCGGCCTTGTCCTCGGTCTCCTCGCAGGTCAGCCAGGTGCCCCAGGGAGTCGCGCCGCCCGCGCAGTTGGTGGAGGTACCGGCGATGCCGACCCACTCGGCCACGTGGCCGCCGTGCTTCGCGACCTCCACGACGGTGCAGCCGCCGGATGCCGCCGGGTCGTAGACCAGGCCCTCGGTGAGCGGCACCGGGTGCGGCCAGTCGGCCCGCTTGCCCTTCAGCTCGTGGTTGACCACGAGCAGCGTCGCACCGCGCACGCCCTCGAAGGTGGCCGTGCCGTCGTGGTTGGACGGGGTCGACTCACCGGTCTCCAGCGTGGTGACGCCGGTGCGGGTGATCACCCGGTACGAGAAGCCCGCGGGAAGCCCGAGCAGACCCTTCGGGTCCTCGACGATCGGGCCGTACCCCAGCTCGGGCGCGTGGTGTCCGGCGGCCGCCGGCTTGGCGGCCGTGGCCGGGGTGTCGGCGGCGAGCGCGCCCGGGGCGGTGGCGAGGACGTCGACGGCACCCGCCAGTGCCACGCCGGCACCGGTGATGGCTGTGCGCTGAACGAAGTCTCTACGGCTGAGCGGCACTCTGGGGCTCCTTCTGTCGCGGGCTGCGGCGGTCACGTTCCCTTCCCGAGACGAACGCCGGATGAACGACATCCGGCCACCGGGAAGCCACGCATGGATAAGCTCAAAAACCCGTAAGGAATCTTCGTATACAAGGTCAAGACATGACCAACACCCTGAACGGCGAGTTTTCGTGTGAAAGTGCTCGCCCCTCGTCCTGACAGTCCTCTGCGTCAGCCGCAAAGTACCCCGCGCCGGGCGCCGCGCTGAAGATGCGGATCCGGCCGAACTCGACGGCGTGCCGGTAGGAGTGCTCGCCGTCGGATCAGGTGCCGCCGGGCGGGCCGGGTCGCTACGGCCCGCCCGGCACACCGCTGTACGCCGGTCCCGGTCAGCGCCCGGTGCCCGCCTTGGAGCGGGCCTTGAAGGCGGCCTTGCGGGCGGTCTTGGCGACCGACTTGTCGGGGTGCAGCCGCCCCATCGCCTCCAGGACATCCGACGTGGCCGGGTGGTCGACGCGCCACACCGCGTCGAAGAAGCCGTCGTGCTGGGCGACGAGGCCGGTCACGAGTTCGGCCAGCAGCTCGGGGGCGTGCTCCGAGTCGAGCTGCGCGGCCAGGGTGTCGACGGTCAGCCAGAACACCATCGCCTCGTCCGGCGCGGGCACGTCCCGCGCTCCGTGCTCGGTCAGCCACACCCGGGCGAGGCCGCCGAGCTGCCGGTCGTCGAGCACCTCGCGCAGCGCGGGTTCCGCGTCGGTGCCGAGCAGGCTGAGGGTCTGCTGGCACATCAGCCGGCGGCCGGGCGCGCCCAGGTCGTCGCCGGTGGACGCCGCGAGCAGTTCGCGCGCCGCCTCGTCGGACTTGCGGCCGTCGAGCCACAGTTCGGCCTCGGTGCGGGCCGCCTGGTCCGGGTAGTCGGTCATCGCGTCCAGGAGCACGGCGGCCTCCCGGTCGGCGAGGTCGCCGACGGCGGGCGCGTGGGCGCCCGCGTCGAGCAGCCGGGCGCGGACGCCGAACACCCCGAGCGGGGTGAGCCGGACCATGCCGTAGCGGGAGATCTCCTCCGGGTCCAGGTCGGCCCCGAGGTCCTGGTCGGCCGCGGCGCCCCCGTCCTCGTCGCCCTCCTCGATGAGCGCGTCGTCGACCGGCTGATACTCGATCAGGCCGGTGGGGGCGAGCAGCCGGAAGTGGTCGTCCAGCCGCATCATGACCTCGGTGACCTCCTCGAGGACGTCGTCCGTCGGCTCGGCCATGTCGTCGGGGACGACGAGCGAGGCTGCCAGGACGGGCAGCGGCACGGACTCGTACCCGGCCTCCTCCATCGCGCTGTACGCGTACAGGTTGGCGAGCGCCGCGTCGAGAAACTCGGCCTCCTCCTCGGGGTCCCAGTCCAGCGCGTCGAGGTCCAGGACGCCGTCGTCGTCCTGGCCGTCGCCGCCGATGGCGGCGCGCAGGCCCTCGAAGTCCGGTGAGGCTGCTTCGCCGAGGGCGGTCTCGGCGGTGGCGAGCCACACCTCCAGGACGTCCTGCGGCTCGCCCGCGGTCAGTTGGGCGAGTGCCTCGCCGGGCAGCGCGCTGCCGGCGGGGTCGCCGGGCTCGGTGGCCTGGGCGGCGGCCTCGTCGATCTCCAGCTCGACCAGGCCGGTGTCGATCGCGATGCCCCAGGCCTGCGAGGTCTCGGCCAGACCGTCCTGGTCGTCGGCGAGGCCGAGCTCGGCCGCCGCACGCAGCCGGTCGTCCTCCGTCAGCTCGCCCATGACGTCGACCCGGGTGTCGGGACCGGCCCAACGGGCCAGCCGGACCGCGCGTTCGAGCAGCGGCACGGTGAGCGCGAGCCGTGCCAGCTCGTCCTCGGGGAGCAGCCGCACAGGCGGCAGGGCGAGGCGGTCAGCGGCCATGGCGGGGTTCTCCTCAACAGCGGTGGGGGGTGACGGCGCCGCGCCAGTGGGGCGGCGCGGACCCAGCCTAGACGCGTCGGAAGGCGGCACGTCCGGTTCATCTCCCCTTCAGGGTTCGTTCCCTTTTCATCCGTTGTCCGGCTCTTGACAACACCTAGGCCTTACAAGGAAATTGACGCGCGTAGACCTTTGCTCCACACACCTTTGCGCCAGAGACCTTTGCCCTCACGGAGGCCACGTTGACCACCCCTCGCTCCATCGGCGCCATAGCCACCGCCGCGCTCGCGGCCGGGCTGCTCGCCCTGCCGCAGTCCGCGACCGCGGACACGCCCGCCGCCGACGGCGTGCGCGTTCACGACGTCCAGGGCGCCACCCGGCTCTCGCCGCTGTCCGGCCAGGCGGTCACCGCGGTACCCGGCATCGTCACCGGTGTCCGCGCCTACGGCTCCTCCAAGGGCTTCTGGATGCAGGACCCGACGCCGGACGCGGACCCGGCGACCAGCGAGGGCGTCTTCGTCTTCACCAGCTCCAACCCCACGGTGGCGGTCGGCGACTCGGTGACGGTCTCCGGCACGATCAGCGAGTACTACCCGGGCGGCAAGGCCACCGGCGACCAGTCCGTCACCGAGATCACCAAGCCGGTGGTGACCGTCGTCTCCTCCGGCAACGCGCTGCCCGCCCCGGTGGTCCTGAACAGCGCCGCCGTCCCCGCCGCGTACGCCCCGGCCGGCGACCCGGCGGCCGGAAACAGCATCGAGGCGCTGCCGCTGCGGCCCGCGGCGTACGCACTGGACCTGTACGAGTCCCTGGAGGGCATGAACGTCCAGGTCGCCGACACCCGCGTGGTGGGCGCCACCGACCCGTACTCCGAGCTGTGGGTGACGGTCCGGCCCACGGAGAACCCGACCCCGCGCGGCGGCACCGTCTACGGCTCCTACGCCAACCAGAACTCCGGCCGGCTGCAGATCCAGTCCCTGATCCCGACGGCCCAGCAGCCCTTCCCGACCGCGAACGTCGGCGACGTCCTCACCGGCGCCACCGAAGGCCCGCTGGACTTCAACCAGTTCGGCGGGTACACCCTGACCGCCCGCACCATCGGCACCGTCGCCTCCCACGGGCTGCAGCCGGAGACGACCCGCAAGCAGAGGAAGGACGAGCTGGCGGTCGCGACGTACAACGTCGAGAACCTCGACCCGTCCGACCCGCAGACCAAGTTCGACCGGCTCGCCGCCGGCGTCGTCACGCACCTCGCCTCGCCCGACATCGTCGCCCTGGAGGAGATCCAGGACAACAACGGCGCCGTCAACGACGGTACGGTCGCCGCCGACCAGACGGTGAACAAGTTCATCGACGCGATCGTCGCCGCCGGCGGCCCGCGCTACCAGTGGCGCTCCATCGACCCGGCGAACGGCACCGACGGCGGTGAGCCCGGCGGCAACATCCGCCAGGCGTTCCTCTACAACCCGGCGCGGGTCTCCTTCACCGAACGGCCCGGCGGCGACGCCACCACCCCCGTCTGGGTCTCCAGCATCCACGGCAAGGCCGCGCTCAGCGTCTCCCCCGGCCGCATCGCCCCCGGTGACAGCGCCTGGGCCGACAGCCGCAAGCCGCTCGCGGGTGAGTTCACCTTCCGCGGCAAGCCCGTCATCGTCATCGCCAACCACTTCGCGTCCAAGGGCGGCGACGCGCCCCTGACGAGCCGCGTCCAGCCGGTGGTGCGCAGCTCCGAGACCAAGCGCCTGCAGCAGTCCGTCCAGGTCAACACGTTCGTGCGGCAGATCCAGGCGGTCCAGAAGGACGCCCGGGTCGTCGTGCTCGGCGACATCAACGACTACGAGTTCTCCGCCGCCGGGCAGCGCCTCACCGAGGGCCGCGCCCTGAAGGACCTCGTCCTGTCGCTGCGTCCGGGCGAGCGCTACTCGTACGTCTTCCAGGGCAACTCGCAGGTGCTCGACCACATCCTGGTCAGCCCCTCCCTCGGTTCCCCGGACTACGACGTCGTCCACATCAACGCCGAGTTCGCCGACCAGGCGAGCGACCACGACCCCCAGGTCGTCCGCGTCCGCCCGTAACACCGCCACGGCCCGGGGCCCCCGCCACACCGGCGGGCGCCCCGGGCCGTCCTGGGAGCGGCGCCGGGTGGGTCTCCACCCGCCCGGCGCCGTCGCTCAGTTGTGGCTGTGCAGGAGCTCGTTCAGGCCGCCCCACGAGCCGGTGCGCTGCAGTACCTCGACCGTGCCGGTGGTGGAGTTGCGGCGGAAGAGGAGGTTGTCGGCGCCGGAGAGCTCCAGGGCCTTGACGATCTTGCCGTCCGGGAGCGTGACGCGGGTCCCGGCGGTGACGTAGAGGCCGGCCTCGACGACGCAGTCGTCACCGAGCGCGATGCCGATGCCCGACTCGGCGCCGAGCAGGCAGCGCTCACCGACGGAGACGACCTGCTTGCCGCCGCCCGACAGGGTGCCCATGATGGACGCGCCGCCGCCGATGTCGGAACCGTCGCCGATGACGACGCCCTGCGAGATCCGGCCCTCGACCATGGACGTGCCGACGGTGCCGGCGTTGAAGTTGCAGAAGCCCTCGTGCATCACGGTGGTACCGGCCGCGAGGTGCGCGCCGAGGCGGACCCGGTCGGCGTCGGCGATGCGGACGCCGGCGGGGGCGACGTAGTCCGTCATGCGGGGGAACTTGTCGACGCCGTAGACGGACAGGTGCAGCCCCTCGCCGCGGGCGGCGAGTCGCGCGGCGTTGATCCCGGCGACCGGCACCGGGCCGATGGAGGTCCAGGCGACGTTGGCGAGCAGCCCGAACAGGCCTTCCAGGCTCTGCCCGTTGGGGCGCACCAGGCGGTGGCTGAGCAGGTGCAGGCGCAGGTAGGCGTCGTGCGCGTCGAGCGGCTTGTCGTCGGTCGAGGCGATGACGGTACGTACGGCGACGACCTCCACCCCGCGGCGCGGGTCCGGTCCGAGCGCCTTCGACACGGCGGCGCCCAGCAGCTCGGCGGCGCGCTCGGCGGTCAGCCGCTCGGTGCCGGCCGGACCGGGGTCGGCGACGAGCTCGGGGGCGGGGTACCAGGTGTCCAGGACCGTGCCGTCATCGGCGATGGTGGCAAGGCCGGCGGCAACGGCGCCGGTGGCGCGGTCAGTGGTCGAAGCGGTCGTGTCAGTCATGCCTCGCACGCTAGCCGCTGGCCACGCCCGATGCCCAACCGGCCCGGCATGCGGAATGCGGTTTCCGCGCCGCCGTCACCGCGCCGGCGCCCCGCGCACAGCGGCACCGTCCCGAGAACCGCGGCCCCGCGCGCCACCGCTCAGCGCGCAGCGCCGCCGCCCAGCAGGCGGCCGAACATTTCTCGGGCGTACGGGCGGTCGTAGGGGGAGCCGGTCAGGAGGGACTGGAGGCAGATGCCGTCGATGAGGGCGATCAGGGCGCGGGCGGTGGGCGGGTCGGTGTGGGCGGCGAGGAGGGTGGTGGCCTGGTCGACCCATTCCGCCGCGATGGGGCGGACCGCCTCCCGGCGGAGGGCGGCGAGGTAGAGGTCGTAGTCCCGTGCGATCAGGGTGCGGTCGCCGGTGAGCCAGACCTCCAGCAGGCGGGACAGCTCGTTCGCGAGGGCAGCCGAAGAGGCCGGGCCCGGACCTGGGACGGCGAAGAGCGGGCTGTCCCGGATGGACTGGGCGAAACCCTCGTTGGACTGCCGGAGCGCCGCGACGAGCAGATCGTCGAGGGTCGCGAAGTGGTAGGTCGTCGAGCCGAGCGGCACGTCCGCCTCGGCGGCGACCGAGCGGTGGCTCAGCCCGGCGATACCGCGGGCGCCGACCACCCGGATCGCGGCGTCGATGATGCGCCCGCGCCGCTCGGGGTCGTAGCGGCGGGCCATCAGTGCGACCCGCCGAGGTTGAGCACGATGACGCCCGCGATCACCAGCAGCACCCCGAGGACCTTCGCGGCGTTCGCCGTCTCCCCCAGGAAGGCCATGCCGATCGCCGCGATGGTCGCGGTGCCGACCCCCGCCCAGATCGCGTACGCGGTACCGACCTCGACCGTCTTCAGCGTCTGCGCGAGCAGCGTGAAGGCGATGACGTAGCCGGTGATCGTGACCGCGGACGGCCAGAGCCTGCTGAAACCGTCGCTGTACTTCATCGCCGTGGTGCCGAGTATCTCGGCGATGATGGCGCCGCCCAGCATGATGTACCCCATGTGTACGAGCGTACGCAACGATACGTACGCCCGTACACAGGATGCGGTCAGCTCACCGTGAACCACGTCGCCCGGGACTTCTTCCACTCCGCGTGGGTGAGGTCCTTCGCCTCGGTGCCGTCGCCGTACAGGTCGGCCGAGCCGCCGTCGGTGATCAGCTGCGCGCGGGCACCCGGCACGGTCAGGTCCGGGACGTCCACGACGGCCTCCCAGCCGCCCGCGTCACTCGTCGGCAACTGGACCCGCTGGACCGGGGCGTGGCCCGCGACTCCGTCCCACGAGTAGAGCGCGTACGGGTCGCTGTTGTCGTCGGCCGCCCAGGAGCCCGCCACGATCAGGTACTGGTCGGCGGCGTTCCTGCGGAGGTCGCGGATGCTGAGGCCGCCCAGGTCGAGCTCGATCGGGGCGCCGAAGACGGCCTTCGTGCCGGTGACGACCTTGTCGATGTTGGTGACCGGCACGAGCAGCGCCTTGCCGCCCGGCACGTGCGGGGCCAGCGGGGCGCGGAAGCCGATGTACGCGGTGGTGGTGCTGCCGGGCGCGAACTCCAGGCCCTCGACGTTGAACCCGTCGATCTGCTTGGGCACCTCGCCCGGCGCGGCGCCGGCCGCGAAGCCGTAGCGGTTGCCGTTGGCCTTGTCCCAGGCGATCAGGTCGGCGCGCAGGTTCTTGTACTTGCCGCCCAGCGCGAGCTGGGTGCTCGCCCCCGAGCCGGTCACCGTCGTGGTGAACAGCGTCGCGCGGTCGGGCCTGATCTCGCCGTCCTTGTTGTTGCCCAGCGAGCCGGTCCAGTAGATCGTGTTGCCGACCCGGGCCGCCGCCTCGATGTCGATCTCCTTGGAGACCCCGAGCGAGGAACTGAAGTCCCAGGTGCGCACCGGAGCGCCGGACGCGGCGCGGTCGTACAGCCGCAGCGTGTTGGACTCGTCGTCGGCCACGACGGCGTAGCCGCCGCCGACGTCCACCGCGGCGGAGGCGTCGGACGAACCGGTGAAGTAGCGGGTGTCGGCGGAGAACTGGACCGCCGGCGAGGCCGCGTAGTGCAGCGTCTTCGTCGCGGTCTTGCCGCCGAGGCCGGTGACCTTCAGCGTCAGGTCGGTGTACCCGGTGGCGTGCGCGGCCACCGCGACCCTGCGCGCTCCCCCGGTCCCGGTCACCGTGACGTCGCCCGTCCCCGCGACGGCGGACTTCGAGCTGGCGGAGGCGGCCACCGTGAGCGCCGACGCCTCGGCACCGCTCTGCGAGACCGTCGCCGTGACCACGGGGTCGCCGCTCGCGCCGACCGCCCCCGACAGGTACGCGGCGGAGAGCGTGATGACGGGCGTGCCGTAGCTCGCGGCGTGGGCGGGGGCGGCGAGGCCCATGGCGCCCAGGGCGAGAGCGGCCGCCGCGGCCAGACCGGCCCTGCGCACGGACGGGGAAACGTAAGGCTGCACGAGGAGTGCCCTTCGACGTCGCGGATGTCGTCGCAAACGCTCGGGCACGGCCGCCAACGAGGGACCCCCGCAGGGCATACGTCAGGCGAACAACGGCGGACGGCCCGTACGCGCGAGGCGTACGGGCCGTCCGGAGCAATCGCGGAAAGGGCTAGCCGATGTTGAAGCCGAGCGCCCGCAGCTGCTCGCGACCGTCGTCGCTGATCTTGTCCGGGCCCCACGGCGGCATCCAGACCCAGTTGATCTTGAGGTCGGCGACGATGCCGTCGGTCGCCGAACGCGCCTGGTCCTCGATGACGTCGGTCAGCGGGCAGGCCGCCGAGGTGAGCGTCATGTCCAGCGTCGCGACGTTGGAGTCGTCGACGTGGATGCCGTAGATCAGGCCCAGGTTGACGACGTCGATGCCCAGCTCGGGGTCGACGACGTCGTACAGCGCCTCGCGCACTTCCTCCTCGGAAGCGGGCTTGGTCGTCACGTCTGCGTTGTCGGTCATGCGGTCTCCCTCGCCGTGCCATTCGCCAGTGCCTGCGATGTGGCGTCTTTCCACGCCATCCAGCTCAGCAGGGCACACTTCACACGCGCCGGGTACTTGGAGACGCCGGCGAACGCGACCGCGTCCTCCAGCACCTCTTCCATCGCGTCGTCCGGTTCTACCTTGCCCTTCGACTGCATGAGCTCCAGGAAGACCTCCTGGACCTTCAGCGCGTCGTCCAGCTCGCGACCGACCACCAGCTCGTTCAGCACCGAGGCGCTGGCCTGACTGATCGAGCAGCCCTGTCCCTCGTAGGAGACGTCCACGATCTTCGAGCCGTCGAGCTTGACCCGCAGCGTGATCTCGTCACCGCACGTCGGATTGACGTGGTGCACCTCGGCGTCGCCGTCGCGCAGACCGCGCCCGTGCGGGTGCTTGTAGTGGTCCAGGATCACTTCCTGGTACATCGAATCCAGCTTCACCAGTCAGCCCTCACCCGAAGAAGTTCCGTACGTGCTCCAGTCCCTCGACGAGGGCGTCGACCTCGGCGGGGGTGGAGTACAGATAGAACGACGCCCGCGTGGTCGCGGGAATTCCGTAGCGCAGGCAGACCGGGCGCGCGCAGTGGTGCCCGACGCGGACCGCGATGCCCTGTTCGTCCAGTACCTGGCCCACGTCGTGCGGGTGGATGTCACCCAGCACGAACGAGATCGCCGCGCCCCGGTCCTCGGCCGTCGTCGGGCCGATGATCCGCAGGTCCGGGACCTCCAGCAGGCGCTTCACCGCGTACTCGGTGATGGCGTGCTCATGGGCCTCGATCTTGTCCATGCCGATCGCGGACAGGTAGTCCACGGCCGCGCCCAGCCCGACCGCCTGGGCGATCGGCGGGGTGCCGGCCTCGAACTTGTGCGGTGCCGGCGCGTACGTCGAGGAGTGCATCGAGACGGTTTCGATCATCTCGCCGCCGCCGAGGAACGGCGGCAGGTCCTCGAGCAGCTCCTGGCGGCCCCACAGCACACCGATGCCGGTCGGGCCGCACATCTTGTGGCCGGTGAAGGCCACGAAGTCGGCGCCGAGCGCCTGCACGTCGAGCGGCATGTGCGGCGCGGCCTGCGAGGCGTCGATGAGGACCAGCGCGCCGACGTCCTGGGCGCGCCGGACGATCGCGTCGACCGGGTTGATCGTGCCCATGATGTTGGAGACCAGGGTGAACGAGACGATCTTCGTCTTCTCGGTGATCACCTGGTCGATGTTGGAGAGGTCGAGCCGGCCGTCGTCGGTCAGCCCGAACCACTTCAGCTTCGCGCCGGTGCGCTGCGAGAGCAGCTGCCACGGGACGATGTTGGAGTGGTGCTCCATCTCCGTGATCACTATCTCGGTCTCGCGGTCCACCCGGTAGGGCTCGTCGGCCCAGCCCAGCATGTTCGCGACGAGGTTGAGCGACTCCGAAGCGTTCTTGGTGAAGATCACTTCGTCGCGGCTCGGCGCGTTGATGAACGCGGCGACCTTGTCGCGGGCGCCCTCGTAGAGCGCAGTGGCCTCCTCCGCGAGCACGTGCACGCCGCGGTGGACGTTGGCGTTGTGCCGCTCGTAGTACCCGTTCAGCGCGTCGAGCACCTGGCGCGGCTTCTGGGAGGTCGCCGCGTTGTCCAGGTAAACGATCTTCTTGCCGTCGTGGACGACGCGGTCCAGGATCGGGAAGTCCTTGCGGATCGCCTCGGTGTCGAGGAGGCCATGCAGTGGTGTCACGCGGAAGCGCCGCCCTTCGTGCTGTATGCCTCGTAGCCCTCGTTCTCCAGCTTGTCGGCCAGCTCGGCGCCGCCGGACTCGGCGATCCGGCCGTTCGAGAAGACGTGGACGAAGTCGGGCTTGATGTAGCGCAGGATGCGGGTGTAGTGGGTGATCAGCAGCGTGCCGACCTCGCCCGTCTCGCGGACGCGGTTGACGCCCTCGGAGACCTGGCGCAGCGCGTCGACGTCCAGACCGGAGTCCGTCTCGTCCAGGATCGCGATCTTCGGCTTGAGGAGCTCCAGCTGCAGGATCTCGTGGCGCTTCTTCTCACCGCCGGAGAAGCCCTCGTTGACGTTGCGCTCGGCGAAGGCCGGGTCCATCTGGAGCTGCTCCATCGCGGACTTGACCTCCTTGACCCAGGTGCGGAGCTTGGGGGCTTCGCCGCGGATCGCGGTGGCGGACGTGCGCAGGAAGTTGGAGACCGAGACTCCGGGGACCTCGACCGGGTACTGCATGGCGAGGAACAGGCCGGCGCGGGCGCGCTCGTCGACGGTCATCGCGAGGATGTCCTCGCCGTCGAGCGTGACGGTGCCGCCGGTGATGGTGTACTTCGGGTGGCCGGCCACCGAGTAGGCGAGGGTGGACTTGCCCGAGCCGTTGGGGCCCATGATGGCGTGCGTCTCGCCCTGCTTCACGGTCAGGTCGACGCCGCGGAGGATCTCGCGGGGGCCGTTCTCGGCCTCGACGGAGACGTGCAGGTCGTGGATCTCAAGCGTTGCCATGGGTGCCTCAGGACTCCTGGGTGACGGAGACGAGCACGTCGTCGCCGATGATCTTTACGGGATATACGGGTACGGGCCGCGTGGCGGGTAGCCCGGACGGCTTGCCGGTGCGCAGGTCGAAACTGGATCCGTGCAGCCAGCACTCGATCTGGCAGTCCTCGACCTCGCCCTCCGAGAGGGAGACGTTCGCGTGCGAGCAGATGTCGTTGATCGCGAACACCTCGCCCTCGGTGCGCACCACGGACACCGCGGTGCCGCCGATTTCGACGCGCTTGGGCGTGTCGTCCTCCAGCTCGCTCAGCGAGCAGGCGACGACGAACCCCGGGGCGTCCTGAGCCGTGGTCATCAGACGGACGCCTCCAGCTCCGCGTCGATCTTCGCCATCAGGCGCTCCTCGAGGTCGGGCAGGCCGATCTGCTGGACCAGCTCGCCGAAGAAGCCGCGGACGACCAGTCGGCGGGCCTCGGCGGCCGGGATGCCGCGGGCCATCAGGTAGAAGAGCTGCTCGTCGTCGAAGCGGCCGGTCGCCGAGGCGTGGCCGGCACCGGCGATCTCGCCGGTCTCGATCTCCAGGTTCGGGACCGAGTCGACCCGCGCGCCGTCCGTGAGGATCAGGTTGCGGTTGAGCTCGTAGGTGTCGGTGCCCTCGGCGGCGGCGCGGATGAGCACGTCGCCGATCCAGACCGCGTGCGCGTCCTTGCCCTGCAGCGCGCCCTTGTAGGTGACGTTGCTGCGGCAGTGCGGCGTGTCGTGGTCGATGAAGAGCCGGTGCTCCTGGTGCTGGCCCTCGTCGGTGAAGTACAGGCCGAAGAGCTCGGCATCGCCGCCCGGGGCGCCGTAGACGACCCGCGGGTGCAGCCGGACCACGTCGCCGCCGAAGGTGACGATCACGGACTTGAAGCTGGCGTCGCGGCCGACCAGCGCGGTGTGCTGGGCGACGTGCACCGCCTTGTCGTCCCAGTCCTGGACCGAGACGACGGTGAGCTTGGCGCCGTCGCCGATCAGGTACTCGACGTTGGCGGCGAGCGTGGCGTCACCGGTGTGGTCGATGACCACGACGGCCTCGGCGAAGGCGCCGATCTCGATGATCTGGTGGCCGTAGGCGGTGCCGCCCTCGCCGCGCACGGCGATCCGGACCGGCTCGGTGAGCACGAGATCCTTGGGGATCGAGACGACCGAGGCCTTCTCGAAGGAGCTGAACGCCTGGGCCACGACCCGGTCCGCGGGCTTGCCGGCCTTGCCGACGCGGGCGTCGGTGCGGTCCACCGTCTCGACGGTGACGCCCTCGGGGGCGGTCGCGTCGACGCGCAGGCCGCCGTCGGCCTTCGCGGTGCCGTCGTGCAGGCCGCGCAGCCGCTCCAGGGGAGTGAAACGCCACTCCTCCTCGCGGCCGTGCGGCACCGGGAAGTCGGCCACGTCGTAGGACGGCGCGGCGCTGACCCGGGCATCGGCGGGGTGGCCCACCGTGATGGCACCTTCGGTGGTGCTGCCGGCAGGGATGTTGTCAGCCATGGCTTGTCGTACTGCTCTCTTTCTGGAAGAAACGTCGATTGCGGTCGCGTCGCCGGTCGGACGGCCCGTACGGGTGCGCGGGGCGCACCCGTACGGTCAGCGTCGTACTAACCGACGGAACCTTCCATCTGCAGCTCGATCAGGCGGTTCAGCTCCAGCGCGTACTCCATCGGCAGCTCACGCGCGATCGGCTCGACGAAGCCGCGCACGATCATCGCCATCGCCTCGAACTCCGTCATACCGCGGCTCATCAGGTAGAAGAGCTGGTCGTCCGAGACCTTGGAGACGGTCGCCTCGTGGCCCATGGACACGTCGTCCTCACGGACGTCCACGTACGGGTACGTGTCCGAGCGGGAGATCGTGTCGACGAGCAGGGCGTCGCAGAGCACGTTGGACTTCGATCCGGCCGCGCCCTCGCCGATCTCGATGAGACCGCGGTAGGAGGTACGGCCGCCGCCGCGCGCCACGGACTTGGAGACGATGTTGGACGACGTGTTCGGCGCCATGTGCACCATCTTCGCGCCGGCGTCCTGGTGCTGGCCCTCGCCCGCGAAGGCGATGGACAGGGTCTCGCCCTTGGCGTGCTCGCCCATCAGGTAGACGGCGGGGTACTTCATGGTCACCTTGGAGCCGATGTTGCCGTCGACCCACTCCATCGTGGCGCCCTCGTAGGCGACCGCGCGCTTGGTGACCAGGTTGTAGACGTTGTTCGACCAGTTCTGGATGGTCGTGTAGCGGCAGCGGCCGCCCTTCTTCACGATGATCTCGACCACGGCGCTGTGCAGCGAGTCCGAGGAGTAGATCGGCGCGGTGCAGCCCTCGACGTAGTGGACGTAGGCGTCCTCGTCGACGATGATCAGCGTCCGCTCGAACTGGCCCATGTTCTCCGTGTTGATACGGAAGTAGGCCTGCAGCGGGATGTCGACATGGACGCCCTTGGGGACGTAGATGAACGATCCGCCGGACCATACGGCCGAGTTCAGCGAGGCGAACTTGTTGTCACCCACCGGGATGACGGTGCCGAAGTACTCCTGGAACATCTCCGGGTACTGCTTCAGCGCCGTGTCGGTGTCGAGGAAGATGACGCCCTGCTCCTCCAGGTCCTCACGGATCTGGTGGTAGACGACCTCGGACTCGTACTGGGCGGCGACACCGGCGACGAGGCGCTGCTTCTCGGCCTCCGGGATGCCCAGACGGTCATAGGTGTTCTTGATGTCCTCGGGCAGATCCTCCCAGGAAGCGGCCTGCTTCTCGGTGGAGCGCACGAAATACTTGATGTTGTCGAAATCAATACCGCTGAGGTCCGAGCCCCAGGTGGGCATGGGCTTCTTGCCGAACAGCTTCAGACCCTTCAGCCGCAGCTTCAGCATCCACTCCGGCTCGGACTTCTTCGCGGAGATGTCGCGCACGACATCCTCGTTGATTCCACGCCTGGCGTTGGTGCCGGCGGTGTCCGAGTCGGACCAGCCGAACTCGTACGTGCCCAGCCCATCGAGTTCCGGGTGCGTGGTCTCCGTGGGAGCAGTCATGCGGGGTTCCTCCCGGCCGTACTGGCGGATGCGTTATTCACTGCGGTGGTGGTATTCACTGCGGTGCTGGTTTCTACGGTGCTGGTATCCACTGCACTGCTGACCTGCTGGTGCTGCGGGTGCCGCGGAATGTACGTCGTGCAGACGCCGTCGCCGTGGGCGATGGTGGCGAGCCGCTGGACGTGGGTTCCCAGCAGGTGGGAGAAGACCTCGGCCTCCGCCTCACACAGCTGTGGGAACTCCTCGGCGATGTGCGCCACCGGGCAGTGGTGCTGGCAGAGCTGCTCGCCGGCGGGCTCCCGTGCGGCGGCACCGGCCGACGCGCTGCGGGTGGTAGCAGCGTACCCGTCCTCGCTCAGGGCCCTGGCGAGCGCCTGGGTGCGCTGGGCGGGCTCCGCGGCGTCGACCGCGGTGCGGTAGCGGTCCGCCTGTTTGGCGACCCGGGCCCGGGCGAACGCGGTGACCGCGGCGTCGCCCATCTCCCCGCCGCCGGCGGACTGCGCGATCCAGCGCAGCGCGTCGGCCGCGATCTGGTCGTACGCCTGGTCGAAGGCGTCGCGGCCGCAGTCGGTGAGTGCGAAGACCTTGGCGGGGCGCCCACGGGTGCGCGCTCCGTAGACCCGCTGCTCACGCGGCTCGACGATGTTCTCCGCGACGAGGTGGTCCAGGTGGCGGCGGACGGCGGCCTGCGTGAGGCCCAGCCGCTCCGCCAGGTCGGCGGTGGTCGAAGGACCGTGGTCCAGGATCGACCGGGCGACCCGGTTGCGGGTACTCCGCTCCCCGGTCGTCTGCTCCTCCTGAGCCGCGCCGACGTTTTTCACAACTTCATTGTTGCGTAATTCATCAGGCCTCGGCAACCCACGCCGGATTCGACCCGCGGTGGAGTTCGTCACTTAGGCAAACCTAAGTTGACCTGCGAAATTGCCTGAACAAGATCCATTCCTCAGATATTCCGTCCGCGCGCCTCCGCCGGGGCCAAGGGCCGGTTCTGAGCGCGGAACACCGCTCCCGAGACTCACGGGTATGCGAAGCGGCAGCACCAGTCAGCCACCGGCGGGCGAGATCGCCGGCCTGGTCAAGCGGTACGGCGACAAGACCGCGGTGGACGGTCTGGACCTGGCGGTGGCGGCCGGCTCGGTGACCGCCGTGCTCGGGCCGAACGGCGCCGGCAAGACCACCACCGTCGAAATCTGTGAGGGCTACCGGCGCGCCGACGCCGGCAGCGTGCGGGTGCTGGGACTCGACCCGGCCACCGACGGCTCCGCGCTGCGCCCGCGCATCGGAGTGATGCTGCAGTCCGGCGGTGTCTACCCCGGGGCGCGTGCCGAGGAGATGCTGCGGCACACCGCCGCGCTGCACGCCCGCCCGGTGGACCCCGCGCTGCTCATCGAGCGGCTCGGCCTGGAGTCCTGTGGCCGCACCCCCTACCGCCGGCTGTCCGGCGGGCAGCAGCAGCGGCTCGCGCTCGCCATGGCCGTCGTCGGCCGCCCGGAACTGGTCTTCCTCGACGAGCCCACCGCCGGGCTCGACCCGCAGGCCCGCCGCGCCACCTGGGACCTCGTAAGGGAACTGCGTGGTGACGGGGTGACCGTCGTCCTCACCACCCACTTCATGGACGAGGCGGAACAGCTCGCCGACCAGGTCGTGATCATCGACCACGGCCGGTCCATCGCCCACGGCACCCCCGAGGAGCTGTGCCGGGGCGGCGCCGAGAACACCCTGCGCTTCACCGGCCGTCCCGGCCTCGACCTCGTCTCGCTGCTCAAGGCGCTGCCGGACGGCACCGCGGCGGCCGAGCTGACGCCGGGCAGCTACCGGATCGAGGGCGCGGTCGACCCCCAGCTGCTCGCCACCGTCACCTCCTGGTGCGCGCAGCACGGCGTCATGCCGGACCGGCTGGCGGTCGAACGCCGCACTTTGGAGGATGTCTTTTTGGATCTGACCGGCAAGGAGCTGCGCGCGTGACGACGGCAGAGAAGAAGGCCGCCGAGGGCGCCTCCACCTTCGTTCCCGACCCGGGCGCGGCGCCGCTCTCCCGCATGATCGGCGCGCAGACGGCGTTCGAGACGAAGATGCTGCTGCGCAACGGGGAGCAGCTGCTGCTGACCGTGGTGATCCCGGCACTGCTGCTCGTCCTGTTCAGCGCCGTCTCGATCGTCGACACGGGTACGGGCAAGGCCGTCGACTTCCTGGCCCCCGGCATCCTGGCGCTCGCCGTGATGTCCACCGCCTTCACCGGCCAGGCCATCGCCACCGGGTTCGAGCGCCGCTACGGCGTGCTGAAGCGGCTCGGCGCCTCGCCGCTGCCGCGCTGGGCGCTGATGACCGCGAAGACCGGCTCGGTGCTGGTCACCGAGGTGCTGCAGATCGTGCTGCTCACGGCGATCGCGTTCGCGCTGGGCTGGTCGCCGCACGGCAACCCGCTCTTCGTCGTGCTGCTGCTCGTGCTGGGCACCGCCGCCTTCTCCGGGCTCGGCCTGCTGATGGCCGGGACGCTCAAGGCGGAGGCGACGCTCGCCGCCGCGAACCTCGTCTTCCTGCTGCTGCTGGTCGCCGGCGGGATCATCGTGCCGCTGGAGAGGTTCCCGGGCGCGGCACAGGACGTGCTGCGGCTGCTGCCGGTCTCCGCCCTGTCCGACGGCCTGCGCGACGTGCTGCGGGACGGCGCGGGCATGCCGTGGGGCAACCTCGCGATCCTGCTGGTCTGGGCGGTCGTGGGGCTCGGCGCGGCGGCGCGCTTCTTCAGGTGGGAGTGACGCCCGGCGGGACGGTCCTCAGCCCGGCATGATGCAGTCGACGAAGCGGGCGAACTTCTTGTCGTGCGAACCGGCCGCCACGAACGCGTCCGCGGGATGGTCGACGATCCGGCACATGTCGTAGCGCACGCTCGTCGGCAGCTGGGCGCCGGCGGCGGGCCGGAACTGGTGGGCGCCCGAGAGCTGGCACATGTCGTACCGCACCAGCGGCCCGGCGGGGCCGATGCTGTAGCGGTGGGCGGTGAGGCCGTCCGAATACTGCTTGTACGACTGGGACGTGTCGTCGCAGTCGTTGAAGTGGACCGTGCCGCTGCTCCACTCGCAGTCGATGACCACGACCTGCGGGTCGCGTATCTCGAAGCGGATGTCCTCGGCGTGGAAGCGCTGTACGGAGTCGAAGTGCGAGGCGCGCGGGAAGCGGAAGAAGGCGCTCTCGAACCCGTACTCCGGGTGGGGCGTGGGGCGGCGGCCGGTGATGATGTAGCTGCCGCTGCGGCAGGTGATCGAGCCGCCGTAGGGGAATTCCAGGAAGTTGCCCCAGTCGTAGGTGACCGTCATGTCGGTGAACCAGTAGTTGAGGAACTGGTCCTGTTGCTCGCGCTTCTCCGACCGCTTGGAGAGCCCCGAGTACAGGAACGCCTTGCGGTAGGCGCCGCCCACCCGGCACGCCTCCCAGCGCATCTCCGAGTTGTTGTTGCTGCCGTCCAGGGCGAGGCCGTACTCCCACTCCCCCATCCACTCGCACTCGGAGAAGCGGTAGTTCTGCGCCCAGCCGGTGGAGTACGAGGAGAAGAACGACGCGCCGGGGGTGCCCGAGGTGAAGCGCAGCCCCTCGAAGGAGATGTTGCTCCACATGTTGTTGTTGCGGCACAGGTAGGCGTCCTTGGGCGACTCCGGCGCGAAGACGATCTCGCTGATCCGCATGCCGCCGCCCCGGAACCGCAGGCCGCTCGCACGCTTGTCCGGCTTGTCGCCGGCGAGCAGCGCACCCGGCTTCTTCACCAGGTACACCCCTGGCGGCACATCGATCACGGTGTGCCCCACGCCGCCCGAGACCCGCGACTCGGCGTAGGCGTACGCGGCGGCGAAGGCCGCGCTGTCGTCCGTCCTGCCGTCGCCCTTGGCGCCGAAGTCCGCCACGACGTCCGCCACGCCGGGATGGTCGGCGTTCCCCGACGCCGCGGCGGGGGCGCTCCACTCCCCGCTGGCGTACCCCGCGATGCCCGCCCCGGCGACCACTGCGGCGCCTCCGTAGAGCATTCTCCGCCGGTTGACCGAACCGCTCTTGCCGGTTGTCATATTTCCCCCAGTCGCGGATCCTCCGCTCGATGGTAAGTGCGCCCGGGGCGCGGGGGCCCTCCCGACCCCCTCGTGAAAAGTTGCACAAGCGGCCGCTTACGATGGACGCGTGCCGAAGTCGCTCGAAGTCGCCCGTAATCCCCTCGCCCACATCGCCCGGCGCTGGACCCCGTCCCCGGTGACGGTCCAGCGGGCCTGCGCGGCCGCCCTCGCGATGGCCGTGGTCATCGTGGTGACGGGCGGGGCGGTCCGGCTGACCAGTTCGGGGCTCGGCTGCCCGACGTGGCCCAAGTGCACCGACCAGAGCCTGACGACCACCAGCGACATGGGCGTGCACGGCGTCATCGAGTTCACCAACCGGATGCTGACGTACGTGCTGTGCGCGGCGGTCGGCTGGGCGATCATCGCGGTGCGGTCGCAGAAACCGTGGCGACGCAGTCTGACCCGGCTCGGCTGGGCCCAGTTCTGGGTGGTCATGGGCAACGCGGTCCTCGGCGGCATCACCGTGCTGACCGGCCTCAACCCGTATGTCGTCGCCGGGCACTTCCTGCTCTCCAGCGCGCTGATCACCGTCGCGGTGTTGACCTGGCAGCGGGCCCGCGAGGGCGATGGGGCGGTGCGCCCGCTGGTGGGCAGGCCGTTGCAGCAGCTGGCGTGGGTGCTGACCATCAGCTGCGCGCTGCTGATCGCGGTGGGCACCGTCGTGACCGGTGCGGGGCCGCACGCGGGTGACTCCACCGAGGTGCACCGCATTCCGATCGACTGGAAGACCGTCGCCCAGCTCCACGCCGACCTCGCCTGGGTCGTGGTGGCCCTCACGCTCGCCCTGTGGTTCGTACTGCGCGCCGTGGACGCGCCCGCCGGGCCGAAGGCCCGTACGCGGGACCTGTTCCTCGTGCTGCTGGCGCAGGGCGTCATCGGCTACGTGCAGTACTTCACGCACCTGCCGGAGGTACTGGTCGGGCTGCACATGCTCGGCTCGGCGCTGATCTGGATCGGGGTGCTGCGGGTCGTGCTGTCGATGCGCGAGCGCCCGTCGGAGCAGCCCGGCATCCCGGGCCCGGCGCAGTCCGGCTCCGCGCTCGCGTCAGCGGTCTGATCCGGCCGTCAGCGCTCTGATCCGGCACCGTCCGGGCGGCGCTCCAGTCCGTACACCCGCCGCGCGTTGCCCGCGGCGATCAGCTCCGCGACGCGCCGCGCGTCGGCAGGCGTCCAGGCGCCGCCGGCGACCCGGTCGGTGACCAGCCGCTCCAGCGCCTCGTGGAAGAACCGCGCCCCGATCACGTACAGCTCGGGCAGTGCGTGCGCCCCGGTCGAGAAGAGCACCTTGCCGAAGGGCGCCACTTCCAGCGTCTCGGCCAGGGCGGAGGCCACCGGCGCGGAGCCGATGTCCGTGTAGACGTGCGGGAACGCGGCCGCCAGCCGGGCGGCGGGCCGGTGGCTGGGGAACCCCCGTAAGAGCACGACGTCGGTGCCGAGACCCGCGGTCGCGCGCAGGAAATCGCCGAGCCGCAGGGGGTCGGCGCCCACCGGGCCGCGGATCTGCAGCGGCAGGCCGGTCGCGACGGCGTTCCACACCAGATGGCGCAGCAGCACCGGGTCGTGGAGCGGTTCGCCGGCCGTACGCCCCGCGAGCCACGCGCCGGCCGCGCGCCGTACCGGTCCGGCCTCGGGCGGCCCTGCGGGGAATCCGGGCGGACAGGTGTCGGCGACCGAGAAGGCGACGGCCGTGCGGGCCGCTCCGTGCACCGCCTCGGCGATGTTGGTGAGGAACGCTCCGACGGTCCCCGAGGTGTCGGCGACCTGCTGTGCCAGCGGCTCCAGCCGGACGATCTCGTACGCCGGAGCGGCCGCGGCCGAGCCCAGGTCCTTGGGCGAGGTGAGTTCGGGGGGCGGTGCGGCGGGGAGCGGATCGCCGCCGGCTCCCGCCGCCGCGTCCACCAGGTAGGCGCCGATCCCGGTGCCGCGCAGCAGTCGCCGGGTGGCCTCGTACGAGCCCAGGTGCCGGCGTCCCGCCAGGTAGTGCGCGGGGGTGCAGTGCGGTTCCAGGCCCAGCAGGGGCGGGCACCAGCGGCGTACGGCGAAACCGGCGGGGCTGTCGAAGAGCGTGGTGCCGGGCGCGGCGGCCCCCGTCAGGAGCGCCTCGAACGAGCCGAGGCCCAGCTCCCCGGGGACCACCCCGTGGCAGTGCGCGTCCACCAGAGGTGGCAGCTCCAGCATCACTGACTCCTCGCGCCGCCGGTCGGGACCGCTTCCATGGTCCCTAACGTGCGGGCGGCGCGTCAGGTGTTGCTGGGGCCGCCGATCTGGATGCCGGCCATCCGCTGCCACTCGTACGGGCCGGTGCGCACCTTGGCGGCGAATTCGCCGTCGAAGTCCTCGTGCACGGTGACGCCGGCGCGCTCGACGGCCTCGCGGGCCATGGCGTACGTCGGGGCCACCAGGTCGCCCCACTCGCCGTTCTCGCCGACGAGGACGATCCGGGTGCCGACCTCGCCGATGTACGCGATGTTCGCCTCGGCGCCGCCGCCGTGGCTCTTGGCGAAGGACTGGATCTGCTTCGCCAGCCGGGCGGTGCGGCGCTCGGCGCGCGGGTCCGTCTGGGGGGTCTCTTCCACGGTGTTCTGCGCGGTCTCAGCCATGAGGCAGATGCTACCCGTCGGTAATCAGTGAAGGAAAGGATCCACGGCCACGACGACGAAGAGCAGCGACAGATAGGTGATGGACCAGTGGAACAGCCGCATCTCCTTCAGCTTCGCGCCGCTGACCCCGGCCTTCGCGCGGCTGTACAGGCCGTGCGCCTCCTTGAGCCACATCGCGCCGAGCAGCACCGCGGCCACCGGGTAGAGCCAGGACGTCTCGTTCAGCGGCCACCACAGGGTCAGCGAGACGAGCACCATCACCCAGCTGTAGATCACGATCTGCCGGGCGACCACCAGGTTGCCCGCCACGACCGGCAGCATGGGCACGCCCACCCGCTCGTAGTCGTCCTTGACCTTCATCGACAGCGGCCAGTAGTGCGGCGGCGTCCAGAAGAAGATCACCAGGAAGAGGACCAGCGCGGACCAGGAGACGGAATTCGTGACGGCGGACCAGCCGATGAAGACCGGCATGCAGCCCGCGATGCCGCCCCACACGATGTTCTGCGCGGTGCGGCGCTTGAGGCCGAGCGTGTACACGAAGACGTAGAAGAGGATGGCCGTCAGCGACAGCGCCGCCGACAGCATGTTCACCAGGACCGCGAACCAGACCGTGGAGACCACGGAGAGCGCGATGCCGAAGACCAGCCCCTCGCGCGGCGACACCATGCCGGTGACCAGCGGACGCTGCTCGGTGCGGTGCATCAGCGCGTCGATGTCGCGGTCGATGTACATGTTCAGCGCGTTGGCGCCGCCCGCCGACAGGTAACCGCCCACGACGGTCGTCAGCACCAGCCACAGGTCGGGGACGCCACCCGCCGCCAGGAACATCACCGGAACGGTCGTGATGAGCAGCAGCTCGATAATGCGTGGCTTGGTCAGCGCCACGAACGCCATGACACGTGCCGCGAACGGCCGCTGTCCGGGGCTCGTCCCGATGACCCCTGCGGGTCGGGATTCGACGGCCGTCACAAATACCCCTGGGGAAGGTTCAAGTCCAGCAAGTCCCGGTCCCAGACGTGAAGGTCCGGTAAGTCCTTGCGCGTACCACGCCACTGTAGACGTAGGGAATACTCCGCCCGCCCCGGGGGGTGACCCGTGTTGCCGCCCGGCGGTGTTCGCCGGACGTTCAGCAGGCGAACGCGCCCGGGTCGGGGCAGGCTGTCAGTATCCCGGCATGCCGGGAATGGCTGTGCCAAGGTCCTGGTTGCCCGAAGTGCCGCCGCGGACGCTGCCTCGCGCAGCGCTCCGGGCGCCGTACCGAGGGGTCGAACAGCCCGCTCGAAAAGGTGCACGCGCCTGCGGCGGTAGGCTCGACCACGCCGGGTAGGCGCCACGTCACCGGCATCTCGACATGTGGAAAGGAGCCCTGAACCAGGGTGAGCAGCAAGCCGACCACCACAGCCCTTGAGTGGACCGATCTGGACGAGCGGGCCGTTGATACCGCTCGTGTTCTGGCCATGGATTCCGTGCAGAAGGTCGGCAACGGCCATCCCGGCACGGCCATGAGCCTCGCGCCCGCCGCGTACCTGCTGTTCCAGAAGGTGATGCGGCACGACCCGTCGGATCCCGACTGGACCGGTCGCGACCGTTTCGTCCTCTCGGCCGGCCACTCCAGCCTGACGCTCTACACCCAGCTCTACCTGGCCGGATACGGTCTGGAGCTGGACGATCTGAAGGCGTTCCGCACCTGGGGCAGCAAGACCCCGGGGCACCCGGAGCACGGCCACACGGTCGGTGTGGAGACCACGACCGGTCCCCTCGGCCAGGGCATCGCCAACGGTGTCGGCATGGCCATGGCGGCCCGCTACGAGCGCGGCCTGTTCGACCCGGACGCGGAAGCGGGCACCTCCCCGTTCGACCACACCATCTGGGTCATCGCCGGTGACGGCTGCCTCCAGGAGGGTGTCTCCGGTGAGGCGTCCTCGCTCGCCGGGCACCAGAAGCTCGGCAACCTCGTGCTGCTGTGGGACGACAACCACATCTCCATCGAGGGCGACACCGAGACGGCCGTCAGCGAGGACACCCTCAAGCGCTACGAGGCGTACGGCTGGCACGTCCAGCGCGTCGAGCAGCTGCCCAACGGCGACCTGGACCCCAAGGGTCTGTACGAGGCGCTGAAGGCGGCGCAGGCCGAGACCTCGCGTCCGTCGTTCATCGCGGCGCGCTCGATCATCGCCTGGCCGGCCCCGAACGCGCAGAACACCGAGGCCGCGCACGGCTCGGCACTGGGCGACGAAGAGGTCGCCGCGACCAAGAGGGTGCTGGGCTTCGACCCCGAGAAGACCTTCGAGGTCGACGACGCGGTGCTGTCCCACACCCACGCGGCCGCCGACCGCGGCCGTGAGGCGCACGCCGTCTGGAACAAGCGGTTCCAGGAGTGGCGCGACGCCAACCCGGAGCGTGCGGCCGAGTTCGACCGCATCAACGCGGGCGAGCTGCCCGACGGCTGGGAGAAGGCGCTGCCGTCCTTCGAGACCGGCAAGAGCCTCGCCACCCGCGCCGCCTCCGGCAAGGTCCTGCAGGCGCTCGGCGCGGTCGTGCCGGAGCTGTGGGGCGGCTCCGCCGACCTCGCGGGCTCCAACAACACCACGATCGACAGCGGCTCGTCCTTCCTCCCGACGGGGAACCCGCTTCCGGGCGCCGACCCGTACGGCCGCACGGTGCACTACGGCATCCGCGAGCACGCCATGGGCTCGACGATGAACGGCATCGCGCTGCACGGCAACACGCGCATCTACGGCGGCACCTTCCTGGTGTTCTCCGACTACATGCGCCCCGCCGTGCGACTGGCCGCGCTCATGCAGCTGCCCGTCACGTACGTGTGGACGCACGACTCCGTCGGCCTCGGCGAGGACGGCCCGACGCACCAGCCGGTCGAGCACCTGTCCGTGCTGCGCGCGATCCCGGGCCTGAACATCGTCCGTCCGGCCGATGCCAACGAGACGGCGATCGCCTGGCGCGAGATCCTCAAGCGCCACGCGTCCAAGCCCGCCCCGCACGGTCTGGCGCTCACCCGCCAGGGTGTGCCCACGTACCCGGCGAACGAGCACGCGGCCAAGGGCGGCTACGTGCTCTTCGACTCCGAGGGCGGCCGTCCGCAGGTCATCCTCATCGCCACCGGCTCCGAGGTGCAGCTGGCCGTCGAGGCCCGCGACGCACTGCAGGCCGACGGGATCCCGACGCGAGTCGTCTCGATGCCGTCCGTCGAGTGGTTCGAGGAGCAGGACCAGGCGTACCGCGACAGCGTGCTGCTCCCGGACGTCCACGCCCGGGTCGCGGTCGAGGCCGGCATCGGCCTGACCTGGCACCGCTACATCGGCGCGCAGGGCCGGATCATCAGCCTGGAGCACTTCGGTGCCTCGGCCGACGCCAAGATCCTGTTCCGCGAGTTCGGCTTCACCGCCGACGCCGTCGCCAACGCCGCACGTCAGTCCATCGACGCCGTCGACGCCGTCACCCGCTGAACCGCACCCGACCAGTAGGAGATGTAATTCCATGACAGACGCACTCAAGCGCCTCTCCGACGAAGGCGTCGCGATCTGGCTGGACGACCTGTCCCGCAAGCGGATCACGTCCGGGAACCTGGCCGAGCTGATCGACCAGCAGCACGTCGTGGGTGTCACCACGAACCCGTCGATCTTCCAGAAGGCGATCGCCCAGGGCGAGGGGTACGAGACCCAGCTCACCGACCTCGCGGCCCGCGAGGTCACGGTCGAAGAGGCCATCCGCATGATCACCACGGCGGACGTCCGCGACGCCGCCGACATCCTGCGGCCGGTCTTCGACCGCACCGACGGCCAGGACGGCCGGGTCTCCATCGAGGTGGACCCGCGCCTGGCCCACAACACCCGGGCGACCGTCGCCGAGGCCAAGCAGCTCGCCTGGCTCGTCGACCGGCCGAACGCCCTCATCAAGATCCCGGCGACCCTGGGCGGCCTGCCCGCCATCGGCGAGGTCATCGGCCTGGGCATCAGCGTGAACGTGACGCTGATCTTCTCGCTGGCCCGCTACCGGCAGGTCATGGACTCCTACCTGGACGGGCTGGAGAAGGCCAAGGCCTCCGGCCTCGACCTCTCGAAGATCTACTCGGTGGCGTCCTTCTTCGTGTCCCGCGTGGACACCGAGATCGACAAGCGGCTGGAGAAGCTCGGCGGTGACCAGGCCAAGGCGCTCAAGGGCAAGGCCGCGCTGGCCAATGCCCGGCTCGCCTACCAGGCGTACGAGGAGGTCTTCTCCTCGGACCGCTGGAACGCGCTGGAGAAGGCGGGCGCGAACAAGCAGCGTCCGCTGTGGGCCTCGACCGGTGTCAAGGACCCGGCCCTCCCGGACACGCTCTACGTGACCGAGCTGGTCGCCCCGAACACCGTCAACACCATGCCGGAAGCCACGCTGGAGGCCACCGCCGACCACGGCGAGATCACCGGCGACACCATCCGCGGCACGTACGAGCAGGCCCAGGCCGACATCGACGCCCTGGCGGGCCTCGGCGTCTCGTACGACGACGTGGTCCAGCAGCTCGAGGACGAGGGCGTCGAGAAGTTCGAAGCCGCGTGGAACGAGCTGCTGGAGTCCACCCAGGCGGTACTCAAGCGTCAGACGCCCGTGGAGGCATGAGTTGACCAGCAGCAATCCGCTGCGTGACGCACAGGACCGGCGGCTCCCGCGTATCGCGGGGCCGTCCGGCCTGGTCATTTTCGGCGTCACGGGCGATTTGTCCCGTAAAAAGTTGATGCCTGCCGTCTACGACCTCGCCAACCGCGGTCTGCTGCCACCGGGCTTCGCGCTCATCGGCTTCGCCCGGAGGAGCTGGGAGGACGAGGACTTCGCCCAGGAGGTGCACGACGCGGTCAAGGAACACGCCCGCACCCCCTTCCGCGAGGAGGTCTGGCAGCAGCTCGCCGAAGGCTGCCGCTTCGTCCAGGGCGAGTTCGACGACGACACCGCCTTCGAGAACCTGAAGGCGACGATCGAAGAACTCGACAAGGCGCGCGGCACCGGCGGAAACTTCGCCTTCTACCTCTCCGTGCCGCCGAAGTTCTTCCCGAACGTCGTGCAGCAGCTCAAGAAGCACGGGCTGTCCGAGGGCCCGGGCGAGTCGTGGCGGCGCGCGGTCATCGAGAAGCCGTTCGGCCACAACCTGGAGAGCGCGCAGGAGCTCAACCAGCTCGTGCACGACGTCTTCCCGCCCAACGAGGTCTTCAGGATCGACCACTACCTGGGCAAGGAGACCGTCCAGAACATCTTGGCGCTCCGCTTCGCCAACACGATGTTCGAGCCGATCTGGAACCGGTCGTACGTCGACCACGTCCAGATCACGATGGCCGAGGACATCGGAATCGGCGGCCGGGCCGGGTACTACGACGGCATCGGCGCGGCCCGGGACGTCATCCAGAACCACCTGCTGCAGCTGCTCGCGCTGACCGCGATGGAGGAGCCCGGCTCCTTCCACCCGAAGGCCCTGGTCGCCGAGAAGCTCAAGGTGCTCGGCGCCGTCGAGCTCCCCCAGGACCTCGGCTCGCACACGGTGCGCGGCCAGTACGCGCACGCCTGGCAGGGCGGCGAGGAGGTCGTGGGGTACCTCGAGGAAGAGGGCATCGACCCCAAGTCGAAGACCGACACGTACGCGGCGGTCAAGCTGGAGATCAACAACCGCCGCTGGGCCGGGGTCCCCTTCTACCTGCGCACCGGCAAGCGGCTCGGCCGCCGGGTCACCGAGATCGCGGTGGTCTTCAAGCGGGCCCCGTACCTGCCCTTCGAGGCCGGATCCACCGAGGAGCTGGGGCAGAACGCCCTGGTCATCCGGGTGCAGCCGGACGAGGGAGTGACGGTGCGCTTCGGTTCGAAGGTGCCCGGCACCTCGATGGAGGTCCGGGACGTGACGATGGACTTCGCCTACGGCGAGTCCTTCACCGAGTCCAGCCCGGAGGCGTACGAGCGGCTCATCCTCGATGTGCTGCTCGGCGACGCCAACCTCTTCCCCCGCCACCAGGAGGTCGAGCTGTCCTGGAACATCCTCGACCCGATCGAGAAGTTCTGGGACACGCACGGCAAGCCCGCCCAGTACGCCTCGGGCACCTGGGGACCGGTCGAGGCGGACGAGATGCTCGCACGAGACGGTAGGAGCTGGCGCCGGCCATGAGGATCGATCTGACGGACACCACGTCGTCCCGCATCAACGCCGGGCTCATCGACGCCCGCCGTGCCATCGGCACACCGGCCGTCGGCATGGTGCTCACCCTGGTCATCGTCACCGACGAGGGCAGCGCCTACGACGCCCTCAAGGCGGCCAGCGACGCGTCGCGGGAGCACCCGTCCCGCATCCTGGCCGTCATCAAGCGGCCCGGCCGTTCACCGCGCGACCGCGCGATGGCGCGGCTGGACGCCGAGGTGCTGGTCGGCTCGGACTCCGGCACCGGTGAGACGGTCGTACTGCGGATGCACGGCGAGCTCGCCAACCACGCCGAGTCCGTGGTGCTGCCGCTGCTGCTGCCGGACGCCCCGGTGGTGGTGTGGTGGCCGGAGGAGTCGCCCGACAACCCCGCCGAGGACCCGCTGGGGAGGCTCGCGCAGCGCCGGATCACCGACGCCGCCGCGGCCGAGGACCCGGTGGCCGCGCTCAGTGAGCGTGCCGCCGCGTACGCCCCCGGCGACACCGACCTCGCCTGGACCCGGATCACGCCGTGGCGCAGCATGCTGGCCGCGGCCCTGGACCAGAAGCACACCAAGATCGCCTCGGCGAGCGTGGAGGGCGAGGCCTACAACCCGAGCACGGAACTGCTCGCGCTGTGGCTCGCCGACCGGCTGAGGATCTCGGTGGAGCGCAGGGTCTCGGAGGGACCCGGGATCACCGGTGTCCAGTTGGTCACCGCCGACGGCGAGATCCGGCTGGACCGGGCCGACGGCTCGCTGGCCGAACTGGCCATGCCGGGGCAGCCGGACCGTCACGTGGCGCTCAAGCGGCGCGAGACCTCCGAGCTGATCGCCGAGGAGCTGCGGCGGCTGGACCCGGACGACATCTACCGTTCGACGGTGAAGTTCGGCGTCGGCCGGCTGACCGACTTCGGGTCGCAGGACGCGGAGGAGCCGGTCGGGGCGGTGGAGCTGATCACCGCGGCCAAGGACACCAAGGCGGCCGGGAGCGCGGCGGGCAAGTCCGCTCCCGCCAAGGATCCCGCCAAGAAGGCGGCGCCCGCGAAGAAGTCGGCGGCCAAGGGGACGAGCTCGTCATGAGCACCCCCCAGGTCGTCGTCCACCGCGACAAGGAGCTGATGGCGAAGGCCGCGGCGGCCCGGCTGATCACGAAGATCGTGGACGCCCAGGCCGCCCGCGGCTCCGCCTCGGTGGTGCTGACCGGCGGGCGCAACGGCAATGCGCTGCTCGCCGCGCTGGCCGGGTCCCCGGCGCGGGACGCGGTGGACTGGGCGCGGCTGGACCTGTGGTGGGGCGACGAGCGGTTCGAGCGGGAGGGTGATCCCGAGCGCAATGTCACCCAGGCCCGGGACATCCTGCTCGACACGGTGCCGCTCGATCCGGCGCGGGTGCACGCCATGCCCGCGTCCGACGGCGTCCACGGCCGTGACGTCGACGCCGCGGCGGCCGGCTACGCGGCCGACCTCGCCAAGGCGTCCGGGCCGGAGGACCACGGCCCGGTGCCGACTTTCGACGTGCTGATGCTGGGGGTCGGCCCCGACACCCATGTCGCGTCGCTCTTCCCGGAGCACCCGGCCGTGCGGGAGACGGAGCGGACGGTGGTCGGGGTGCACGGAGCGCCCAAGCCGCCGCCGACCCGGATCTCGCTGACCCTTCCGGCGATCCGCGCGGCGCGCGAGGTGTGGCTGCTCGCCGCGGGCGAGGACAAGGCCAACGCGGTCGCGATGGCGCTGTCCGGCGCGGGCGAGATCCAGGCACCGGCGGCCGGGGCACGCGGCCGCCGTCGCACGCTGTGGCTGCTGGACCGGGCCGCGGCGGCGAAACTGCCACCGCAGCTGTACCCGCCGGCTTCGGCGTAGCGGTCACCTTCCGTGTAACGGCCGCCGGCCGGGCTGGTCCTCCAGCCCGGCCGGCGGCCGTTACGCGTCTGTCGGCGGTTCTCCGGCGGCTGGTCAGCGGCCGCGCAGCTCCCGGTAGCGCCGGACCAGCGCCTCCGTGGAACCGTCCAGGCCGGGGATGGCCGCGCCTTCGCTGAGCGCGGGCTCGATCCGCTTGGCGAGCACCTTGCCCAGCTCGACCCCCCACTGGTCGAAGGAGTCGATGTTCCACACCGCGCCCTGGACGAACACCTTGTGCTCGTAGAGCGCGATCAGCTGGCCGAGCACCGACGGGCTCAGCTCGGTGGCCAGGACGGTTGTCGTGGGGTGGTTGCCGCGGAACGTCTTGTGCGGCACGAGTTCGGCGGGCACGCCCTCCGCCGCGACCTCCTCCGGCGTCTTGCCGAAGGCGAGTGCCTGGGTCTGCGCGAAGAAGTTGGCCATCAGCAGGTCGTGCTGGTCCTGGAGCGGGCCGAGTTCACCGATGGGGTTGGCGAAGCCGATGAAGTCCGCGGGGATGACCTTCGTGCCCTGGTGCAGCAGCTGGTAGTAGGCGTGCTGGCCGTTGGTGCCCGGGGTGCCCCAGACCACCGGGCCGGTCTGCCAGGTCACCGGGTTGCCCTGCCGGTCCACGGACTTGCCGTTGGACTCCATGTCCAGCTGCTGGAGGTACGCGGTGAACCGCGACAGGTAGTGGCTGTACGGGAGGACCGCGTGCGACTGCGCGTCGTGGAAGCCGCCGTACCAGACGCCCAGCAGGCCGAGCAGCAGCGGGACGTTCTCCTCCGGCGGTGCGGTGCGGAAGTGCTCGTCCACCAGGTGGAAGCCGGCCAGCATCTCGCGGAAGTGGTCCGGGCCGATGGCGAGCATCAGCGACAGGCCGATCGCCGAGTCGAAGGAGTACCGGCCGCCGACCCAGTCCCAGAACTCGAACATGTTCGCCGGGTCGATGCCGAACTCGGTGACCTTCTCCGCGTTCGTGGACAGCGCCACGAAGTGCTTGGCGACGGCCGAGGAGTCGGCGTTCAGGCCGGTCAGCAGCCAGTTGCGGGCGGAGGTGGCGTTGGTGATGGTCTCGATGGTGGTGAACGTCTTCGACGCGATGACGAAGAGCGTCTCGGCCGGGTCCAGGTCGCGCACGGCCTCGTGCAGGTCCGCGCCGTCGACGTTGGACACGAAACGGAGCGTCAGCCCGCGGTCGGCGTACGGGCGCAGTACCTCGTACGCCATCGCCGGGCCCAGGTCGGAGCCGCCGATGCCGACGTTGACGATGTTCTTGATGCGCTTGCCGGTGTGGCCGGTCCACTCGCCGGAGCGGACGCGGTCGGTGAAGACGGACATCTTGCTGAGGACGGCGTGCACGGCGGGCACGACGTCATGGCCGTCGAGCTGGATGACGGCGGAACGCGGGGCGCGCAGCGCGGTGTGCAGCACCGCGCGGTCCTCGGTGACGTTGATCCGCTCGCCGCGGAACATCGCGTCGCGCAGTTCGGCCACACCGCTCGACGCCGCCAACTCGCGCAGCAGCCGCAGGGTCTCGTCGGTCACCAGGTGCTTGGAGTAGTCCAGGTGCAGGTCACCGACCTGCAGGGTGTACCGGTCGGCCCGCTGCGGGTCCTGGTCGAACAGTTCGCGCAGCCGTACCTCCCCCAGCTCTTCGCGGTGTTTGCCCAGGGCGTGCCATTCGGGCAGCTGGTCGAGACGGGGACGGCCATGCGTATGGGTGTCGGACATGGGTCCAAACTAATTGATGACGGCCGGTCCGAGCACGATCACCCCGCAGGCGAAGAGCGCGGCGGCGGCCAGTGCCGGGGTGTTCAGCCCCCACGCCGTCGCCACCGCCCCGCCGAGCAGGGCGCCGAGCGGCGCCCCCGCGGTGGACAGGGTGCGGTTGGCGGCGCTGACCCGGCCCAGCAGGGCGGCGGGCGTCCGCTCCTGCAGGAGGGTGACCTCGTTGACGTTCCACAGCATCCCCAACGCGCCGAAGAGCGCCAGAGCGATCACGGCGACGGGCAGCGACCGCACGGTGCCCAGCACGATCAGGGCGCAGCACTGGAGCGCCAGCCCGGCCACCAGCACTCTGGTCCTGCCCAGCAGTTCGGAGAGCCGGCCGGCCACCAGCCCCCCGGCCACGCTGCCCGCGCCGTAGGCGGTGAGCACGGCCGCGTAGCCGGAGTGCCCGGCGTGCAGCCACCCGGTGACGTGCAGGACCAGGGTGGCGATGAGCGCGCCCATCCCGATGTTGACGACGGTGTTGGCCGTGCAGAGCGACCGCAGGACCCGGTCCCGCCACAGCACCGCGATGCCCTCGGCGATGTCCTGACGCAACGTCCGGCCCGTGGCGCGCGGGGGGCGCTCGCGCGGCGCCGTCCGTATGGAGGCGACCAGCGCCGCGGCGAGCAGGTACGTCGCCGCGTCCACCGCGAACGGCAGCCCCGCCGACAGGCCGATCAGCAGGGGCACCAGGGGCGCGCCCAGGAAGGTGCCCGCGATGGTCTGCCCGGTCATCAGCCGCGCGTTGGCGCGGCCGAGGGCGGTGGTGGGGACGATCGACGGCAGCAGCGCGGTCGCCGCGTTGTCGAAGAGGGTCTGCAACGTCGTCAGGACGAACGCCAGCACCAGCAGCAGGGCGACGCTCACCCGGTCCAGCCACACGGCGAGCGCGAAGCAGGCCATCAGCCCGCAGCGCACCGCGTCGACCGACCACATGGCGCGCCGCTGGTCCACCCGGTCGGCGATCGCCCCGCCCAGCAGGCCGAACAGGATCCAGGGGAGGAACCCGGCCGCCGTGACCAGCGAGACGAGCAGCGGGGAGTCGGTGAGACCCACCGCGAGCAAGGGCAGCGCCGCCGTGCGCAGTCCGTCCCCCAGCCGCGAGGCCACCGCGGCACTCCACAGCCGGCCGAAGCCGCCGCGCCAGGACGGCACGGCGCTCTCCACGGCCGGCCGCAGATCGCTGTCGCTCGTGGTCAAAGCTCCCCCTCGGGCCGGAATCAGATCGGTCCCGGCACCGTAGCGGCGGCCACTGACAACGCCTGGGAGAGCCTGTGGGGAGCCGGGGTTCAGAATCCGCCGCGGTGCAGCCGGCCCTCGTAGCGGGCCTCCAGAACGGCGTTGCGCTCGAACCCGCCGGGCAGGTTGGCCGAGATGTAGACCGGCGGTTCGTGCCCCTCGGCCGTCAGGATGCCGACCGCCTCGGCGACGACCATCTGGACGAGCAGCGCGGAGGTGATGGTGGAGACCCCGCACAGCGCTCCGCCGTCGGGCATCGGCAGCAGCGCGTCACCGGTCGGCGCGCAGTTGTCGAGTACGGCGTCGGCGAGGTCGGCGAGCCGCTTTCCGCTGCTGTGCAGCGCGGGCACCGCGTGGGTGTGCTCCAGGGAGGTGAGGGCGATCAGCCGGTGCCCCGCCTCCTTGACCTCCAGGGCCATGTCGACGACGGAGTTGTTGACCCCGGAGTTGGAGATGATCACGAAGAGGTCCTGCGGGTGCGGGGTGGCCAGTTCGTAGAGCCGCTTGGCCAGGCCCGGGGAGCGTTCCAGCAGCGGGTCGGCGAGCACGGAGCGGTCCTCGCCGCCGCGGAGCACCAGGTCGGACAGGCCGATCCGGCTGGTCGGGACGAGGCCGCCGGCCCGGCCCGCGATCTCCAGTGCGGTGGCCTGCGAGTGGCCGGTGCCGAAGGCGTGTATGACGCCGTCGGCGGCGACGCTGTCGGCGACGAGGCGGGCCGCGGCGGCGACGGAGTCGGTGTTGGCGGCGATCGCCCGCTCGACGGCGGCGCGGCCGTGCTCGGCGAACTGGGCGGCGCTGAGCTGTGATGCGGCCATGACCGGCTCCTTGGTTGAATTAACCATCGCTTCGACAAATCACTGAAACAATGAACCGGGCAGCGTGGTCACGTCAAGAGTCTCGCCAGCGCCACCGCGCCCGCACCGCCGTCCGGCACCGGGACGACGCGCAGTCCCATCGCCCGCGCACGCTGCGACAGCCGGTCCAGCAACGGCCCGGCCGGAGCCAGCAGACCGCCGGTGACCACCAGCGGCTCGCCGGCCTCGGGACGCAACGCGGCGACGGTCCTGCCGAGTTCCGCGGCCGCCGCGTCGAGCAGCTCGCCGGCGACCTGGTCACCGGCCCGGTCGGCGGCGACGACCAGCGGGCTCAGCGCGGCCAGCCGCACCGGCGGCTGCCCGTACACCAGGGGCACGATCACGTCCCGCAGCCGCCCCAGCCGGCGCAGGTCCGCCGGCTCCACCGGCCCGGCGAAGCCCGGCGGGCCGGGGAGACCGGCCAGTGCGGGCCGGCCGGCCGGGTCCCCGTCCGGCGCCAGGTAGTGCTCCGCCACCGCGCCGACCAGCGAGGTCCAGGGCCCGCGCCCGGTCAGCGCCCGCAGCGCCGCCCTGACAGCCTCCCGGCCCAGCCAGAAGCCACCGCCCTCGTCACCGAGCAGCCACCCGTCGCCGTCCACCGTCAGCTCCTGCCGCCGACCGGTGATCCGCGCCGACGCGGCGCCCGTCCCGGCGATGAGCAGCAGCCCGTCGGCGGGCATACCGGGCGCGGAGGCGAAGGCGATCTCGATGTCCCCGCGGACCGCCACCTTCCCGGCCTCGATCCCGGTCGCGGCCAGCGCCGCCCCGAGGCAGGACCGCGCGAGGTCGTGGCCGGTGTCGGGTCCGGTGTCGAGGGCGGCGCCCGCGAAGCCGCCCAGCACGGCGGCCACGGACGGGCGCAGCTCCGGCGGCACGGCGGCGCCGAGTGCGGCGGCCAGGTTCCGGGTCAGCTCGGCGCGCGGCACGCTCATCGCGTTGCCGGGACCGCCGGCGCCCTCACCGATCACCCCGCCGGACCCGAACCCGGTCCCGGTCCCGGCTGCCCCGGCCTCGGCCTCGGCGAGGTAGGCGCGGATCCGGGTGCCGCCCGCGTCGATGCCGACCACCAGCGGCCGGCCGGCCGGCGTCGACCCGCAGTCGTGGTCACCGAGAGCGCTTCGGTTGTGAATTTCATTCATCACACCGCATGGTGATTGATAGATTCACTGACCGACAAGACCCCTGCCGAGACGAGTCGTCATGGTCATCGCCCTGATCCGCTCCGAACTCCCCCGGATGTCCGATTCCTTGCGCAAGGTGGGCGAGCTGGTGCTGGCGGACCCGACGGCGGCCACCCGCGGATCGGCGGCCGAACTGGGCCGCCGCACGGGCACCTCCCAGGCCACCGTCACGCGCTTCTGCCACGCGCTGGGCCTGGACTCCTACCAGCATCTGCTGATCGAGCTGGCGCAGGAGCAGGGCCGCAGCCAGGGCGGCGACGGAGAGGGGCCGCTCAGCCCCGTGCTGGGCCCGGACATCGGCCCCGACGACGATCTCGACCATGTCGTCGCCGTGGTCGCCCAGGCCGATCTGCGAGCCCTGCGGCTCACCCTCGACCAGTTGGACCGGGAGAGCCTGGAACGGGCCGCCCAAGCACTGGCCAGGGCCCGCCGGATCGATGTGTACGGCGTCGGCGGCTCCGGTATCGCCGCCCGGGAGGCCGAGGCGCGGCTGTTCGGCATCGGCTGCGCCGCCCGCGGCTGGACGGAGGTGCACGCCGCCGAGACCTCCGCGGCGCTGCTGACGCCGTCCGACGTGGCCGTGGCGATCTCGCACTCCGGCACCACGCGTGAGGCCCTGGACCCGCTACGGCTGGCCGCGGAACGCGGCGCGACCACGGTGGCCGTCACCAGCGACCCGCGCTCACCGATCGCCCAGGCCGCCGACATCCGGCTCACCTCGGCCTCGGCGGAGACCAGCTTCCGGCGCGGCGGCTACGGCACCCGGCACTCGGTCCTGCTGATCATCGACTGCCTGTCGGCCCGGGTCGCCCAGCTCACCTACGAGCGGGCCACGTCGGCGGTCGCGCTGACCGCCCACATCGCCGACAGCCACACCGCCCGCGCCCGCCGCCGCTGACCGACAGGGAAGCAAACACCCCCGTCCGCCGGGCGGCTCCCGGTCGGGCCCGCCCGGCGAACGGGGGTGTGTATCCGCGTGCCGTACGCGAGGAAAACTCTCAGATCTCGCCGCGGAGCTTGGCGAGGGCCTCCGCGAGAATCGCCTCGCCGTCGGCCGCGCTGCGCCGCTCCCGCACGTAGGCGAGGTGCGTCTTGTACGGCTCGGTCCGCGGCGGCGCCGGCGGGTTCTCCTCGTCCTGCCCTGCCGGGAAACCACAGCGCGGGCAGTCCCAGGTCTCCGGGATCTGCGCGTCGCTGGCGAAACTCGGCTGGGTCTCGTGCCCGTTCGAGCACCAGAAGGAGATGCGGAGGCGTGGCGCGGACTCGCCGCGCTCGGCCTCTCCCATCGGCCCCGCTCCGACCCGACTGCCACGGATCGCGTTGCCACTTGCCACGGTCGTAACTCCCTGCGTGATGGTGCTGCGAGGTCGCCCAGTTTACGGAGACCTTACGTGCCGTCCAGTGGCAGGTGGTGTACCCGGCCCCGTGGGACGCCCTCCCATGATAAGCCGCGTTTGCGACGAGGCGTCAGTTCTCCCTGGACTCACGGGAGTACGCCGCAGGCGCTACTTCTGGAACTTCAGCACCAGACCAAGTACGACAATGCACGTAAACCACAACAGACCGATCACCACGGTGATCCGGTCGAGGTTGCGTTCGGCCACCGAGGAGCCGCCGACGGAGGACTGCATGCCACCACCGAACATGTCCGAGAGGCCGCCGCCCTTCCCCTTGTGCATCAGCACCAGCAGCAGAAGCAGCAGGCTGAAGATGATGAGGGCGATGGAGAACCCGAGAACCACGGCTGGACCAACTCTCTCGACTACAAACGGACGGCGCGGGGCCGAACCGGGCGCCAATGCGCCGGTCCGGCCCCGACAGGGTACTTCGTGCGGGCCTGCTCGGCCCACCGCCTACTGGTCCTACTGGTCCCGGAAGCGGACGATCTTGACGAACTCCTCCGCGTCGAGCGCCGCGCCACCGATCAGGGCGCCGTCCACATCCGGCTGCGCCATGATCGCCGCGACGTTTCCGGACTTGACCGAACCGCCGTACTGGATGCGGACCTTTTCGGCCAGTTCCTGGCTGTACAGCTCGGCGAGACGGCCGCGGATGGCACCGCAGACCTCCTGCGCGTCCTCGGGGGTGGCGACCTCGCCGGTGCCGATGGCCCACACCGGCTCGTACGCGACGACGATCGTCTCGGCCTGCTCGGCCGGGATGTCCTTCAGCGCGCCGTCGAGCTGGGCGAGGGTGTGCGGGACCTGCCGGCCGGCCTTGCGGACGTCCAGGCCCTCGCCGACGCACAGGATCGGGGTCAGTCCGTGCCGGTACGCGGCCTTGACCTTGGCGTTGACGAGTTCCTCGTCCTCACCGTGGTACTGGCGGCGCTCGCTGTGGCCGATGGCCACGAACGTGCACTTCAGCTTGGCCAGCATCGGGCCGGAGATCTCACCGGTGTACGCGCCGGAGTCGTGCGCGGAGAGGTCCTGGGCGCCGTACTTGATCTTCAGCTTGTCGCCGTCGACCAGGGTCTGCACCGAGCGCAGGTCGATGTAGGGCGGCAGGACGGCGACCTCTACGGCGTCGTAGTCCTTGTCGGAGAGCGCGAAGGCGAGCTTCTGGACGTGCGCGATGGCCTCGAGGTGGTTGAGGTTCATCTTCCAGTTGCCGGCCATCAGCGGGGTACGGGTGCTCATGCTGGGTCAGTCCTCCAGTGCGGCGAGACCGGGGAGCGTCTTGCCCTCGAGGTACTCGAGGCTCGCGCCGCCACCGGTCGAGATGTGGCCGAAAGCGTTCTCGTCGAAGCCGAGGATGCGCACGGCCGCGGCCGAGTCACCGCCGCCGACGACCGTGAAAGCCGGGCTGTCGATCAGTGCCTGGGCCACCGCGCGGGTGCCCTCGGCGTAGTCGGGGTGCTCGAAGACACCCATCGGACCGTTCCAGAACACGGTGGCCGCGTCGGCGAGCTTCGAGGCGAAGAGCTCACCGGACTTCGGACCGATGTCCAGGCCCATGACGTCGGCGGGGATCGCGTCGACGTTCACGGTCACCGGGTCGGTCGGCGCCTGCGCCTTGAGGTCGGGGAACGCGCCCGCGGCGACGACGTCGACCGGCAGCACGAACTCCACGCCCTTGGCCTCGGCGCGCTTGAGGTACTCCTGGACGACCGGGATCTGGTCCTCCTGGAGCATGCTCTTGCCGACCTCGTGGCCCTGGGCCTTGAGGAAGGTGAAGACCATGCCGCCGCCGATCAGGATCCGGTCGGCCTTATCCAGCAGGTGGTCGATGACACCGAGCTTGTCGGAGACCTTCGCCCCGCCCAGCACGACCGCGTACGGCCGCTTCACCTCGGTGGTGAGCTTCTTCAGCACGTCGACCTCGGTGGCGATCAGACCGCCCGCGGCGTGCGGGAGGCGCGCCGGGAGGTCGAAGACCGAGGCGTGCTTGCGGTGCACGGCGCCGAAGCCGTCGCCGACGTAGACGTCCGCGAGCGCGGCCAGGCGGTCGGCGAAGGCGCCGCGCTCGGCGTCGTCCTTCGCGGTCTCGTCCGCGTTGAACCGCAGGTTCTCCAGCAGCACCACGCCGCCGTCGGCCAGTGCGGCCACGGCCGCCTGGGCGCTGTCCCCGACGGTGTCGGCCGCGAACACGACCTCCGCGCCGAGCAGCTCACCGAGGCGTGCGGCGACCGGTGCGAGCGAGAACTGCGGGTCGGGCTCGCCCTTGGGGCGGCCCAGGTGGGAGGCGACGATCACCTTCGCGCCCGCGGCGACGAGCTTGGTGATGGTCGGGACGGCGGCGCGGATGCGGCCGTCGTCGGTGATGGTGGTGCCCGAGAGCGGCACGTTCAGGTCGGCGCGGACGAACACCCGCTTGCCCGCGACCTGTCCCTCGGTCAGGAGGTCGTCGATCGTCTTCATATCCGGTGGGCTCCTCGTGGTCGACAAGGAACAGGGCCCGGCCGACGCGTCATCGCGTCGCCCGGACCCTGTCACTCACATCTGCGTGGCTGAACCGTCGTGACTTAGAGCTGGCCGCCGACGAAGGTGGTCAGGTCCACCAGGCGGTTGGAGTAGCCCCACTCGTTGTCGTACCAACCGAAGATCTTGACCTGGTCGCCCTGGACCATGGTCATCTGCGAGTCGAACGTGCACGAGGCCGGCTCGTTGACGATGTCCGTGGAGACGATGAGGTCCTCGGTGTACTCGAGGATGCCCTTGAGCTGGCCCTCGGCCGCCTTCTGGAAGGCAGCGTTGACCTCTTCCTTGGTGACGTCGCGCTCGACGGTCACCACGAGGTCGGTGATCGAGCCGGTCGGGACCGGGACGCGCAGCGAGGTGCCGTCCAGCTTGCCCTTGAGCTCGGGGATGACCAGCGCGGTCGCCTTGGCGGCGCCCGTGGAGGTCGGGATGATGTTGATCGCGGCGGCCCGCGCACGGCGCAGGTCGCTGTGCGGGAAGTCCAGGATCTTCTGGTCGTTCGTGTAGGCGTGGATCGTCGTCATCAGGCCCTTGACGATGCCGAAGTTCTCCAGAAGGACCTTGGCCATCGGCGCCACACAGTTCGTGGTGCACGAGGCGTTGGAGATGATGTTGTGCTTCGCCGCGTCGTACTTCTCGTGGTTCACGCCCATGACCACGGTGATGTCCTCGTCCTTGGCCGGAGCCGAGATGAGGACCTTCTTCGCGCCGGCCGCGAGGTGCTTGGCGGCGTCGTCGCGCTTGGTGAAGAAGCCCGTGGACTCGATGACGATGTCCGCGCCGAGCTCGCCCCACGGCAGGTTCGCCGGGTCCCGCTCGGCCATCGTCTTGAAGGTCTTGCCGCCGACGGTGATGGTGTTGTCGGTGTGCGTGACCTCGGCCTTGAGACGGCCCAGGATGCTGTCGTACTTAAGAAGGTGCACCAGGGTCGCGTTGTCGGTCAGGTCGTTGACACCGACGATCTCGATGTCCGCGCCCTGCTCGAGAACGGCACGGAAGAAGTTGCGACCAATACGACCGAAGCCGTTGATGCCTACCCGGATCGTCACGAACCGATCTCCTCGCTGATGTGCCGGATTACACTCCGGCTGCGAAATATGGGATGTCCCCGACCACCCACGACCCTACCTCGCCCACGTGTTCCCAGTGACATCGACAGCCGCCGAGACGGCCCCAGACGGGCCCTGAGCGTCCGCTCAGGGCCCGTTTTCGCAGTTCAGACCACCTGTCACGGAGTGTCACCGAGAAGGCCCGAGGTGGCCGCTCCGGATGCTGAGACGGCCGGCGGGTCAGCCGACCATCTCCTCGGTGAGGTTCGCCTCGGTGCCGGGCATCCCCATGTCGGAGGCGCGCTTGTCGGCCATGGCCAGCAGCCGGCGGATACGGCCGGCGACCGCGTCCTTGGTCAGCGGCGGCTCGGCGAGCGAGCCCAGCTCCTCCAGCGACGCCTGCTTGTGCTCGATCCGCAGCCGGCCGGCCGCCGCGAGGTGCTCGGGCACCTCCTCGCCGAGGATCTCCAGGGCGCGCTGCACCCGGGCGCCGGCCGCGACGGCGGCCCGCGCGGAGCGGCGCAGGTTCGCGTCGTCGAAGTTCGCCAGCCGGTTCGCGGTGGCCCGGACCTCGCGCCGCATCCGGCGCTCCTCCCAGGCCAGGACGGAGTCGTGGGCGCCGAGCCGCGTCAGCAGCGCGCCGATCGCGTCGCCGTCCCGTACGACGACCCGGTCGACGTTGCGCACCTCGCGGGCCTTGGCCGGGATCTGCAGCCGGCGGGCCGCGCCGACCAGGGCCAGCGCCGCCTCGGGGCCGGGGCAGGTGACCTCCAGCGACGAGGAGCGGCCCGGCTCGGTGAGCGAGCCGTGGGCCAGGAAGGCGCCGCGCCAGGCAGCCTCCGCGTCACAGGTGGCACCGGAGACGACCTGCGGGGGCAGGCCCCGGATGGGGCGGCCGCGGCCGTCCACCAGACCGGTCTGCCGCGCCAGCTGGTCACCGCCGGCGACCACCCTGACCACGTACCGGCTGCCGCGGCGCAGCCCGCCGGGGGCCATCACCACCAGGTCGGAGGAGTGGCCGAAGATCTCCAGGATGTCCTTGCGCAGCCGCCGGGCCGCGATCCCCGTGTCCAGCTCCGCCTCGATCACGATGCGGCCGCTCACCAGGTGCAGACCGCCCGCGAACCGCAGGATCGACGAGACCTCCGCCTTCCGGCAGCAGGTCCGGGTGACGGGGAGCCGGGAAATCTCATCCTTCACCGCTGCCGTCATCGCCATGGGCCGATCCTTCCACGCATACGAAAAATCCGGTCATACGCGGTGGCCAACAGCTCCGGATCGTGTCGCGGCCCGTCAGGGGCCGCTATCCGCGCCAGCTCGACCGTGCCGCACAACCGTTCGGCAGCCTGGGCCAGGCTCTCGCGGTCGGGCACGGCGGCCTCGTCGGCCAACACCACGTCGATGGTGAGTTTAGGGGCGTGTCGGGCCAAAACCTCCAAGTGACGCTGCGGAGAAAAGCCGTCGGTCTCCCCCGGCTGGGGCGCGAGGTTCAGTGTGAGGACCTTGCGGGCGCGGGTGTTCACCAGTGCGTCGGCCAGTTCGGGGACCAGCAGATGGGGGATTACCGAGGAGAACCAGGAGCCCGGTCCGAGGACCACCCAGTCGGCGTCCAGGACCGCCTGGACGGCCTCGGGAACGGCCGGCGGATCGGCGGGCAGCAACCACACTTCCTGCACGTCACCGGGGGTGAGGGCGACCGTCGCCTGCCCCCGTACGGTGGTGGTCTCGTCGGGCGCGGCGGGGTCGTGCCCGCGGACGCTCGCATGGAGGTCCAGCGGTACCGCGGACATGGGCAGCACCCGGCCGTGCGCACCCAGCAGCCGGCCGACCCATTCGAGGGCCGCGACCTCGTCGTTGAGCTGCTCCCAGAGGGCGACAATCAGCAGATTGCCTACGGCGTGTCCGTGCAGATCACCCTTGCTGACGAAGCGGTGCTGGATCACCTTGGCCCACGTGCGCCCCCACTCGTCGTCCCCGCACAGGGCGGCCAGCGCCTTGCGCAGGTCGCCGGGGGGCAGGACGCCCATCTCCTCGCGCAGCCGGCCGCTGGACCCGCCGTCGTCGGCGACGGTGACGACGGCGGTCAGGTCGCCGGTGATCCGGCGCAGGGCGCTCAGCGACGCGGACAGGCCGTGACCGCCACCCAGGGCGACCACTTTCGGCGGTACTCCGGAGCGACGGCTCGTGCGACGCAGGCGCCGTGCCGTCCGGATCACTCGCGCCCCATGTCCCGGTGGACGATGACGGTCTCCACCCCGTCCGAGGAGAGCCGCGCGGCGAGCCGCTCGGACATCGCGACGCTGCGGTGCTTGCCGCCGGTGCAGCCGACGGCGATGGTCACGTACCGCTTGCCCTCACGGCGGTAGCCGGCGGCGATGATGTGCAGCAGCTCCGCGTACCGGTCGAGGAACTCCTTGGCGCCGGGCTGGTTGAAGACGTACTGCGAGACCTCGTCGTTCAGACCGGTGAACGGGCGCAGCTCCGGCACCCAGTGCGGGTTGGGGATGAACCGGCAGTCGACCACGAGGTCGGCGTCGACCGGGAGCCCGTACTTGAAGCCGAAGGACATCACCGTCGCCCGCAGCTCGGGCTCCTCGTCGCCCGCGAACTGGGCGTCCATCTTGGCGCGCAGCTCGTGCACGTTCAGGCTGGAGGTGTCGATCACCAGGTCTGCCTCGCCGCGCAGCTCGCGCAGCAGGTCGCGCTCCTTCGCAATGCCGTCCACGATCCGGCCGTCGCCCTGCAGCGGGTGCGGGCGGCGGACGGACTCGAAGCGGCGCACCAGGAGGTCGTCGGAGGCTTCGAGGAACACCACGCGGCGCTTGACGCCCTTGGTGTCGAGGTCCGCGAACGACTCCCGCAGATTGTCGAAGAAGCGGCGCCCTCGGACGTCCACGACGACCGCGATCCGCGCCACGTTGCCCTGCGAGCGCGCGCCGAGGTCCACCATGGTGGGGATCAGGGCGGGCGGCAGGTTGTCCACGACGAACCAGCCGAGGTCCTCGAGACACTTGGCCGCGGTGCTGCGGCCGGCTCCGGACATGCCGGAGATGATCACCAGTTCGGGGATGGCCTCGGCGGCCTCCCCCGTTCCACCGGTCGTCACAGCTGCTCCGTCTCCGTCGTTCTCTGTCATCGCTGTCTCCCCCGTTCCACTGAGGCGGCCCCCGGGTGCGGCCGTCTACTCATCCTCAATGATCTCTCCCGTGGTGGTGTTCACCGCGGGAACGGCGGGCGCGGCTCCCTGCAGGGCCGCGGCGACGGTCTCGGCCGTGCGGCGGCCGATGCCCGGCACCTCGCAGATCTGCTCCACCGTGGCGGCCCGCAGCCGCTTGACGGAGCCGAAGTGCTTGAGCAGCGCCTGTCGGCGTGTCTCGCCGAGGCCCGGGACCGCGTCCAGGGCGCCCGCCTTCATCGATTTCGATCGTTTGGTGCGCTGGTACGAGATCGCGAAACGGTGGGCCTCGTCCCGGATCCGCTGCAACAGGTACAGGCCCTCGCTCGTGCGGGGCAGGATCACCGGATCGTCGTCGTCCGGCAGCCAGACCTCTTCCAGCCGCTTGGCGAGGCCGCAGACGGCCACGTCCTCGATGCCCAGCTCCCGCAGGGCCCGCTGGGCGGCCGCGACCTGCGGCTGCCCGCCGTCGACGACGACGAGCTGCGGCGGGTACGCGAACTTGCGCGGCCGGCCGGTCTCCGGATCGATGGGGCCGCCCGCGGCTTCCGGGGCCGCTTCGGCCGTCGCCGCACCGCCTTCGGCGGCGACCTCGCCGCCGGCCGCGCTCGCGTCCCACTCCCCCGTCCTCTGCTTCTCCGCCAGATAGCGGCGGAAGCGCCGGGAGATCACCTCGTGCATGGACCGGACGTCGTCCTGGCCCTCGAAGGACTTGATCTGGAAGCGGCGGTACTCGCTCTTGCGGGCGAGGCCGTCCTCGAAGACCACCATCGAGGCGACCACGTCGTCCCCCTGGAGGTGCGAGATGTCGAAGCACTCGATGCGCAGCGGAGCCGTCTCCAGCTCCAGCGCCACGGAGATCTCCTCCAGCGCCCGGGAGCGGGTGGTCAGGTCCGAGGCGCGCTTGGTCTTGTGCAGCGCGAGCGCCTGCTGCGCGTTGCGCTGCACGGTGACCATCAGGTCCTTCTTGTCGCCGCGCTGCGGGATCCGGAGGCTGACCTGCGAACCGCGCCGCTCGCCGAGCCACTGGGTGAGCGCCTCGGCGGTCTGCGGCATCGCCGGGACCAGGACCTCCTTGGGGACGCCCTCGCCCTTCTCCTCGCCGTAGAGCTGCTGCAGGGCGTGCTCGACGAGACCGGCGGTGTCGACCGCCTCGACCTTGTCCGTGACCCAGCCGCGCTGCCCCCGCACCCGCCCGGCGCGGACGTGGAAGATCTGGACGGCCGCCTCCAGCTCGTCCTCGGCGACCGCGATCAGGTCGGCGTCGGTGGCGTCGGTGAACACCACCGCGTTCTTCTCCAGGGCGCGCTTGAGCGCTTCTATGTCGTCACGCAGCCGGGCGGCCTTCTCATACTCCATCTCCGAGGCGGCCTCGCGCATCTGCTGCTCCAGCCGGCGCAGGTACGTGCCGGTGCGCCCCGCCATGAAGTCGCAGAACTCCTCGGCCAGTTCGCGGTGCTCGTCGGGGGTCACCCGGCCGACGCAGGGGGCGGCGCACTTGCCGATGTAGCCGAGCAGGCAGGGCCGGCCGATCTGCGCGGACCGCTTGAACACCCCCGCGGAGCAGGTCCGCACGGGGAAGACCCGCAGCATCAGGTCGACGGTCTCGCGGATCGCCCAGGCGTGGGCGTACGGCCCGAAGTACCGCACGCCCTTCTTCTTGGGCCCGCGCATGACCTGCACCCGGGGGAACTCCTCACCCATGGTGACGGCCAGCGACGGGTAGCTCTTGTCGTCCCGGTACTTGACGTTGAACCGGGGGTCGAACTCCTTGATCCAGGAGTACTCCAGCTGCAGCGCCTCGACCTCGGTGCCGACCACGGTCCACTCGACGGACGCGGCGGTCGTCACCATGGTGCGGGTGCGCTGGTGCAGGTTGGCGATGTCCTGGAAGTACGAGGAGAGCCGCGGGCGCAGGCTCTTCGCCTTGCCGACGTAGATCACCCGGCCGTGCTCGTCCCGGAACTTGTAGACCCCCGGCGAGTCGGGGATCTGACCCGGCTTCGGTCTGTAACTGGAGGGGTCTGCCATGCCACCACCCTACTGGCGGGCAGTGACATTCCCGGTCCCGGCACGGGTCACGCGCGGGGACCGGGAATGACGGTTCAGCTACGCCGCGCGGTGCGGCGGCGTACGCCGAAGGCGAGGGCGGTGATCAGTGCGAGACCGGCGCCGACCGCGCCGAGCGGGGCGCCCTTCCCGAGGGAGCCGCCGGGAGCCTGCGCGGCCTCCGGGGCGGCCGCGGTGTCGTAGCCGCCGCCCAGGCCGGCCCGGTCGTACGCCGAGCCCGGCAGCTTGTCGCCGTACCGGCGGTGGACCGACTGCTGGTAGCCGGCCAGCGTGGCGCCGCCCGCGCCCACGGCCTTGACCGCGTCCGGGTCGAGCGGCAGGACCCGGCCGTCGCGCACCACGTACCAGGCGTCGATCTGCGGCTCGCGGAAGACCGTCGAACCGGCCCGCGCAGCGCCCTTGGCGACGTAGTCGGTCTCGTCGCTGCCGGTGGCGATGTTGACCACCTTCCAGCCGGCGCCGCTGCGCACCGTCCACACGGAGGCGGTGTGCCCGTCCGCGGAGACGGCCTTGGTGGCGGCGAAGTCCGGGAGCGCGACGGCCGCGCCGCGGTCACCGGCGACGACGGCGGGGTTGAGGGTGTTGACGGTGACGGTCGCGCCTTCGAGACGCGGTGCGGCGGCCTTCAGGGCGGTGCCGCCGTCACGGGCGAAGAAGCGGGAGAGCGTGTCGAGGGTGGCGGGCGCCGCGGCGGCCTCGCGGGCCGCCGCGGGAGCCGCGGAGGTGGCTGGTGCATCGTCGGCGTGGGCCGCGGGGACCGCGCCCAGGGTGAGCGCGCCGGACGCCAGGACGGCGGCGGTGCCTGCCGCGAGCTTGTGTGCCGTGCTCGTCTTCATCGGCGCCTCACGCTCCGATCCGGTAGAGCGAGTGGGTCCAGGAGAACGAGCTGTTGTTGACGTAGTAGGAGTAGTCCGCCCAGTTGTAGCGGTTGTTGGAGGGCCACGGGTCGCCCCAGTAGACGAAGTTGGTGGCGGTGTCGTATCCGTACAGCACGTGCATGTGCCCGCCGCCGGAGCTCCACGCGATGCGGGTCTCCACCGGCCGGTTGGCACTGATCTCGCTCTGCACGGTGGTGTAGCGCAGGTAGCCGCTGACGTAGCTGCCGGAGTTGATGCCGGCCCAGTCCAGCGCGTTCTGGACGTTGTCCAGCGACGCCTGCCAGTTGCCGCAGGTCGAGCCCTGGGTCCGGTTGAACGCCGCGTTGCAGAACTGGTTCTGCGAGTAGGAGCGGCCGAACCAGGTGGCGATGGTGTTGCCGCTCGCCGCCCAGCACCAGTTGGTGTTCTGCTGCGCCTGCATGGTGATGTTCAGCGTCTTCGCGCCGGCCAGGCCGCTGGCCGCGCCCGGTGCGTCGGTGATCGCCACGGTGGACGCGGAGCCGGCCGCGGCACCGGCCGTGGGGGTGCCGGTGAGGCCGAGGCCGAGGGTCGCCGCGAGTGCCAGAACGACCGCCGCGAGGCGCCCGCGACCGCGGGACCGTATGCGGAGGGGATGGAGCATGGCGTTCCTCCCTGTCGGGAAGTGGGGGGTGGAGGAGCGCGTCCGGACGCTGGATCAGAGCATCGGGGTGTTGTCGGGAACCGGTCAACGGGCTTGAATGTGCGGGCGAGCCAGGTGTGAACGCCCGCTGTACAGGTGTGAACGCACGGCGCGGATCAGCAGGTCAGCAGCGTGTCGCGAGACGTACCGGCCACCACGTGGGTGAACGTTCACAGACCGCGCGGCCGGAGGAGCGCGATGTCCCAGAGAACCGCATTGTCCGACGCGCTGCGCACCGGGCCCTTCCACCACGCGCTGCGGACGGCCGTCGCGGCCCGCGGGCTGGCCCTGGACCGGGTGCGGCACCGGCTCGCGCAGCGCGGCGTGCGGGTCTCCGTCGCCAGCCTCAGCTACTGGCAGAGCGGCATCCGCAGGCCCGAGCGGGCCGAATCGCTGCGCGCCGTCCGGGCGTTGGAGGACGTGCTGGATCTTCCCGCGCACTCCCTGAGCCGGCTGCTCGGACCGCGCACGGCGATCGACCGGCCGCCGGCCCGCTCGTACCAGTACCTGATGGAGCCCGCCGCGGCCCTGGCGGGCCTGCTCGCGGAGCTCGGCTCCCCGCCGGACGGCGGGCTGCACACCGTCGTGCACTACGAGCGGGTGCGGATCGGGGAGGCGCGGGAGCTGCTCGCGCACGACTCGCAGCATGTGGTCCGCGCACACCGCGACGGTGTGGACCGCTATGTGGCCATCCACCACGGCGACCCCGGGTGCGACGTCGAGCGGGTGCGGGTGCGGGCCGCCGACAACTGCCGGGTCGGACGGGTCCGGCGCGACCAGGCCTCCGGCGTGGTCGTCGCCGAGCTGCTCTTCGACGGCCGGCTGGGCGGCGGCGACACCGCCCTGCTCGGCTACGGTTTCGACGACGGCAGCGGCCCGCCGAGCGGCGAGTACGTCCGCGGCTTCCCCTTCGGGGGCGGCCAGTACGTCCTGCAGGCCGCCTTCGCCCCGGCCGCGCTGCCGGTCCGCTGCCGCCGGTTCGAGCAGCCGACGCAGGGCGCACCCCAGCAGGCGGTGGCCGAACTGGTGCTCAACGGCCGGGGCACCGCCCACTTCGTCGAGGAGACGGTACGGCCGGGGCTGCTGGGCATCGCCTGGGACTGGTCCTGACGGCCTCCGGCGGCCCGGGGCGGGGCCGTCCCTCGCCGGACGGCCCCCGGGTGGGTCACCAGCCGCGCTCGCGCCACTCGGCGAGGTGCGGGCGCTCGGCGCCCAGCGATGTGTCGTCGCCGTGGCCCGGGTAGACCCAGGTCTCGTCGGGAAGCGCGTCGAAGAGCTTGGCGGTCACGTCGTCCAGCAGCTGGTTGAAGGCCTTCGGGTCGTCGTGGGTGTTGCCGACACCGCCCGGGAAGAGGCAGTCGCCCGTCCACAGGTGCGGGTGGCCGTGCGGGTCGTCGTAGACGAGGGCGATGCTGCCCGGCGTGTGGCCGACCAGGTGCCGGGCGGTCAGCTCGACCCGCCCGACCCGGACGGTGTCGCCGTCCTCGACCAGCACGTCGGTGGGTACCGGGATGCCCTCCGCGTCATAGCGCCCGGCGTAGGTGCGCGCGCCGGTGGCGCCCTGGACCTCGCCGAGGGCGCCCCAGTGGTCGCCGTGCTGGTGGGTGGTGACGACGGAGGCGATGCCGTCGTCACCGATCAGGCCGAGCAGCGTCGGGGGCTCGGCGGCCGCGTCGATCAGCAGCTGCTCGCCGGTGGCCCGGCAGCGCAGCAGGTACGCGTTGTTGTTCATCGGTCCGACCGCGACCTTGGTGATGATGAGGTCGGTGAGTTCGTGCACGTCCGGCGCGCCGCCGACCTTCACTTCTCCGTTATAGGACATGCCGCCCAGGTTAGGGCCTGTCCTCGCGGAGGTGTCAGATGAGCGGCGGGAGGGCGGGCAGCGCGTGGTCCGGTTCGGTGGCCAGTCCTTCGCCCGTGCCTCGGCCGCTGACCCAGGCCAGCAGCGCGTTGCCGGTGCCGCTGACGGTGAGCTCCGGCTCGGTGGCCGCGCCCAGGTCCCAGGAGGCCCCGCTGCCGGTGTCGCGCACCCGGACGGCGGCGACACCCTCGTGGCCGGAGAGGCTGTCGAGCAGGACGTCGAGCTGCCGCCCGGTGAATTCGGCCGGAAGGTCGTCGAAGCCGCAGCCGATACCGAGATCCACATGGTGGAAGTTGACCTCGGCCAGCCGCCGCCACGGGACCTCGGCGGCGGCGATCACCTTGCCGGACCGCATCCGGACCTGGGCGGCCCATGCCTGCGGGGAGATCTCCCCCGCGGCCAGCGCGAAGCGCTCGGCGGAGCTCCGCAGATCGTCCAGGTGCTCGGCGAGCGGGCGGCCCGCGCCGTCGGCGATGTCCTTGTCGCGGACCTCGCTGCTGAGGTACATCGGGGTCTCCACGCCGGTGCGCGCCCAGGTGAGGAGGTTGACGAGCGAGTCGGCGTTGCGGGCGAGGTGGGCCAGGACATGGCCGCGGGTCCAGCCGGGCAGCAGCGAGGGCTCGGCGACGGCGGCGGCGGGGAGCGCCGCGACCGCCTCGATCAGCCGTTCGGTGGCCGCGGATACGGCGGCCGCATCGCGGGCGGGGTCGGGTCGTTGGACGGACACAGGGCCTCCTGATCGACAACGCTGATCGACAAGTGCACGAACGACGCTAACCCGATCACTCGGTCGGGTGAACATGGCACACGCGCTCCGTAAATCGAATGCGCGTGCTATAGGCTCGGTGTGTCACAACAGGAAGAAATGTTGGCGGCATCCTGTTTAGGCTGACTGGGGGTGCCGACTCTGTCCTTTTCTATGAAAGGTGCGCACTGGCGTGGCCGATCGACTCACAGTCCGTGGCGCTCGCGAGCACAACCTCAAGAACGTCTCGCTCGACCTTCCCCGGGACGCGCTCATCGTGTTCACCGGGCTCTCCGGTTCGGGCAAGTCGTCCCTCGCGTTCGACACGATCTTCGCCGAGGGGCAGCGCCGGTACGTCGAGTCGCTCTCCTCCTACGCCCGGCAGTTCCTGGGCCAGATGGACAAACCCGACGTCGACTTCATCGAGGGCCTCTCCCCGGCCGTCTCGATCGACCAGAAGTCCACGTCGCGCAACCCGCGCTCCACCGTCGGCACCATCACCGAGGTCTACGACTACCTCCGGCTGCTCTTCGCCCGGATCGGCAAGCCGCACTGCCCCGAGTGCCGCCGCCCGATCTCGCGCCAGTCGCCGCAGGCCATCGTCGACCGGGTCCTGGAACTGGAGGAGGGCAGCCGCTTCCAGGTGCTCTCCCCGCTGGTGCGCGAACGCAAGGGCGAGTTCGTCGATCTCTTCGCCGACCTGCAGACCAAGGGGTACAGCCGGGCCCGGGTGGACGGCGTGACCATCCAGCTGACCGAGCCGCCGGTGCTCAAGAAGCAGGAGAAGCACACCATCGAGGTGGTCATCGACCGCCTCACCGTCAAGGAGAGCGCCAAGCGGCGGCTGACGGACTCCGTCGAGACGGCCCTCGGGCTGGCCGGCGGCATGGTGATCCTGGACTTCATCGACCTGCCCGAGGACGACCCGCAGCGCGAGCGGATGTTCTCCGAGCACCTGTACTGCCCCTATGACGACCTGTCCTTCGAAGAGCTGGAGCCGCGCTCCTTCTCCTTCAACTCGCCCTTCGGCGCCTGCCCGCAGTGCAGCGGCATCGGCACCCGCATGGAGGTCGACCCGGAGCTGATCGTTCCGGACGAGGAGAAGTCGCTGGAGGATGGCGCGGTCGCACCGTGGTCCGGCGGGATGTCCAAGGGGTACTTCCAGCGGCTCGTCGAGGCACTCGGCGAGGAGCTCGGGTTCCGTACCGACATCCCCTGGGCCGGTCTGCCGGTCCGCGCCAAGAAGGCGCTGCTGTACGGGCACAAGACGCAGATCAAGGTGGCGTACAAGAACCGGTACGGCCGCGAGCGCGCCTACACGACCAACTTCGAAGGCGCGATCCCCTTCGTGAAGCGGCGGCACCAGGAGTCCGAGACGGACTCCAGCCGCGAACGCTTCGAGGGCTTCATGCGCGAGGTGCCGTGCCCGACCTGTGAGGGCACCCGGCTCAAGCCGATCGTGCTGGCGGTCACCGTGCAGGGCAAGTCCATCGCCGAAGTGGCGGCGATGTCGATCAGCGACTGCGCGGACTTCCTGTCCGTGATGAAGCTGGACGCCCGGGACAAGAAGATCGCCGAGCGGGTCCTGAAGGAGGTCAACGAGCGGCTGAAGTTCCTCGTCGACGTCGGCCTGGACTACCTCTCGCTGAACCGCGCCTCGGGCAGCCTGTCCGGCGGCGAGGCCCAGCGCATCCGCCTCGCCACCCAGATCGGCTCCGGTCTGGTCGGCGTGTTGTACGTGCTGGACGAGCCGTCGATCGGCCTGCACCAGCGGGACAACCACCGGCTCATCGAGACCCTGGTGCGGCTGCGGGACCTCGGCAACACCCTGATCGTGGTGGAGCACGACGAGGACACCATCAAGATCGCCGACTGGATCGTCGACATCGGCCCGGGCGCAGGTGAGCACGGCGGCAAGGTCGTGCACTCGGGCTCGCTCAAGGATCTGTTGAAGAACGAGGAGTCGCTGACCGGCCAGTACCTGTCCGGCAAGCGCGTCATCCCGATGCCGGACGTCCGCCGCCCGGTCGACCGCGACCGGCAGCTGACCGTGCACGGCGCCCGCGAGCACAACCTCCAGGACATCGACGTGTCCTTCCCGCTCGGGGTGCTCACCGCCATCACCGGCGTCTCGGGGTCCGGCAAGTCGACGCTGGTCAACGACATCCTCTACACCCACCTGGCCCGCGAGCTGAACGGGGCGCGCAGCGTCCCGGGCCGCCACACCCGGGTGGACGGCGACGACCTGGTGGACAAGGTCGTGCACGTGGACCAGTCGCCGATCGGCCGCACCCCGCGTTCCAACCCGGCCACGTACACCGGTGTCTTCGACCACGTCCGCCGGCTCTTCGCCGAGACGATGGAGGCGAAGGTGCGCGGCTACCTGCCGGGCCGCTTCTCCTTCAACGTCAAGGGCGGCCGCTGCGAGAACTGCTCGGGCGACGGCACGATCAAGATCGAGATGAACTTCCTGCCGGACGTCTACGTCCCGTGCGAGGTCTGCCACGGCGCCCGCTACAACCGCGAGACGCTGGAGGTGCACTTCAAGGGCAAGTCCATCTCCGAGGTGCTCGACATGCCGATCGAGGAGGCGCTGGACTTCTTCGAGGCCGTCCCGACGATCTCCCGCCACCTGCGCACCCTGAACGAGGTGGGGCTGGGCTACGTCCGGCTCGGACAGTCGGCGCCGACCCTCTCCGGCGGCGAGGCGCAGCGCGTCAAGCTCGCCAGCGAGCTGCAGAAGCGCTCCACCGGCCGGACGGTCTACGTCCTGGACGAGCCGACCACCGGTCTGCACTTCGAGGACATCAGCAAGCTCATCAAGGTGCTGTCGGGCCTGGTCGACAAGGGCAACACGGTCATCGTCATCGAGCACAACCTCGATGTCATCAAGACCGCAGACTGGGTCATCGACATGGGCCCCGAAGGTGGCAACGGCGGCGGTCTGGTGGTCGCCGAGGGCACGCCTGAGGACATCGCGGCCACGACGGCCAGCCACACGGGCAAGTTCCTGCGGGACATCCTCGGGGACCGGGTGAGCGACGCCGCGCCGCCGAGGAAGAAGCCTGCGGCCAAGAAGGCGACCGCGAAGAAGACCGTGGCGACGAAGGCCGTGGCGACGAAGTCGGCCGCGAAGAAGACCGTGGCCGCCACCGCGGCACCCGCCAAGAAGGCGGCCCCGCGCAAGAAGGCCACGGGCAGGACCGCGAGCAAGGGCTGACAGAGGCAGGCACAGGAAGGGGACGTAGGGTGCTGGTCGCAAGATCAGTCCCCGCGTCCCCTTCCGCGTTCTGAGCCTGGAGCAGCCCCATGACCGAACCGCACGCCGCCTGCCGCCGTACCGTCCTGCGCAGCGCGGCTTTCGCCGGAGTCGCCGGCCTGGGTCTCACGGCCTGCGGCGGATCCGGCAAGGACGACGCGGCGGCCACCGAGCCCGTCACGCTCGGGCCGGCCACCGACGTCGCCGTCGGCGGCGCCAGGCTCTACCGCGACGGCAAGGTCGTGGTCTCCCAGCCCACCCAGGGCGCCTACAAGGCGTTCAGTGCCGTGTGCACCCACGCCGGCTGCGTGGTGGACAAGGTCGAGGACGGGATCATCTCCTGCCCCTGCCACGGCAGCACCTTCAACGCGACGACCGGCGCGGTCGTCCAGGGCCCGGCGACCGAACCGCTGCCCGCGGTCGTGGTACGCGTCGAGGGCGGCAAGCTGATCAAGAGCCCGAAGGCCTGACACCCGCCATGGGTGTCAGGCCTCGGCAACCGCGCGTCACGCGTCGATGCTGTCCTTCTCCGCCGTTTCGGCCGCCGCCTGCTTCTTGGAGGCGATCAGGCTGGTGACGGTGGTGACCGCGAGCACGGCCACGATGACACCCAGCGAGACGGGGATGGAGATCTCCGGGACGTGCACCCCGGACTCGTGCATCGCGTGCAGGACCAGCTTCACGCCGATGAAGCCGAGGATGACCGACAGCCCGTAGGAGAGGTGGACCAGCTTCTTGAGCAGTCCGCCGATCAGGAAGTAGAGCTGGCGCAGACCCATCAGCGCGAAGGCGTTGGCCGTGAAGACGATGTACGGGTCCTGGGTGAGGCCGAAGATCGCCGGGATGGAGTCGAGCGCGAACAGGACGTCCGTGGTGCCGATCGCCAGCATGACGACGAGCATCGGCGTCATCAGGCGCTTGCCGTTCTCGACGATGAACAGCTTCGTGCCGTGGTACTTGTCGGTGGACGGAACGCGCCTCTCGACGAGCTTGAGGAGCTTGTTCTCCTCGAACTCCTCGTCCTCCGGGTCGGCCAGCGCCTCCTTGATGAGCTTCCACGCGGTCCAGATCAGGAACGCGCCGAAGATGTAGAAGACCCAGGAGAAGTTGGCGATGATCGCGGCGCCGCCGGCGATGAAGACCGCGCGCAGCACCAGGGCGATCAGGACGCCGACGAGCAGCACCCGCTGCTGGTACTTCGTCGGCACCGCGAACTTCGACATGATCAGGACGAAGACGAAGAGGTTGTCGACGCTCAGCGACTTCTCGGTGATGAACCCCGCGAAGAACTCACCGGCGGGCTGACCGCCCGCGAAGAGCGCCAGACCGAGCCCGAAGAGGGCGGCCAGGACGATCCAGACGACCGTCCAGATTGCCGCTTCCTTGATGGTGACGTCGTGCGGCTTGCGTCCGATGAGGAAGTCGACGGCGATCAGGGCACACAGACCCGCGATGGTCAGGGCCCACATGTTCAAGGAAACATCCACTGCGCCTCCGGTAGTTCACTACGAACAGTGAACGGTACCGGAATGCCCAAGGGATGGCAAAGACAGGGTCAAAATCGCAGGTCAAAGGCCTTTGCCAAACGGTCAGCGACCAAAGGCCTGCCGAGCTGCCGCGACCTGACGGAGGACCTGGGGCACCACCTGACTACCCGGAGGTACGAGCAGCGGCTCATACGTCCAGGCGTGGCCGACCCAGGGGTCCGCCAGGTGGTCCTCGGGGGTGGAGGTGAGCCGCATCAGGGACCGCCACAGCGGGTCGAGGACCGGGCCGTACGCCCGTGCGTCGTCCCGGTCGGCCACCATCAGCAGGTGCACACCGACCGAGGGCCCCTCGTCGGCGAGGTAGCGCAACTGGTTGACGGTGCGGTCGTCGAAGCCGTACGGGAAGTCATTGACGATCAGCAGTTGCTCGGCGGTGTCCAGGTCCACCGGCAGCGAGTCGGGGGCGCCGGCCCGCATGGCCATCTGCACCAGGTCCACCCGCTCGGTCATCCTGCCGATCAGCGCGGCCACCCCGGCCGCGCCGGCGGCGGGCGGCACGCGCAGCGTCCCCGACGAGGTCAGCGGAGTGAGCGCGGTGGCGCCGGTGCCGGCCGGGTCGATCACGTGCACCGAGAAGTCGCCGACCGGGTACGAGGCGAGCAGCCGGGCCGCGATGGTGACCGCGATCTCCATGGCCACGCGCCGGTCCTGGGAGCTGTCGATCCACAGACCGCGCTCCAGCGGCAGCCTGACCAGCAGCGGGATCCGCAGTTCCGGGGTCTCGGGCAGATGCAGGTTGCCGAGCCTGACGGCCATCGGCACTTCCATGGGCACCGTGTAGCCGTGCCAGACCGGGCTCTCCCAGCCGGCGTACGGCGGCGGCAGCGCCGGTTCGACGACCTCTGACTCGGCGCGCAGTTGCGCCAGGTCCCGGTCGAGCACGGCACGGGCCTGGTCCGTCAGGTCGGCCTGTTTGGCGCGCGCCTGGTCCCGGGCGGCGTCGGCGGCCGGTCCAACGCGGGTGCGCGGGTCGGCCAGCAGCCGGTCCAGTTCCTGGTCCAGCCGGGACTCGGCGAAGTCGACCGAGCTGCGGTAGGAGGCGGTGGTGCGGGCCAGGTCCTCGAACATGCCCCAGACCTGGTTGTAGAGGCGCTCCTCCATCGTCCAGCCGCTGGCGTCGCCGGCGACGGGCTGGGGGGCGCCTGCCGGGGGCGCGGAGTCGGCCGGGTGGCCGGCCGGAGTGTCGGATGCCCGCCGGGCCTGCGGGGGCGGGGCGGTGTGCCGCCGGGGGTGCTGGTAGCTGATCGGGCCGTCGGCGGGCGGGGACGGGGCGCCCGCGGGCTGCTGCGGCCGGGGCGGCGGGGTGACCGAGCGGGCCAGCCCCGTCGCCACCGCGTCATGGATGGCGGCGGCGAGCCCGGCCGCCTCCGGGAGGCCCTGGTCGAGCAGCATCGCGGACAGACCGCCCGCGTACCCCTGGCCGACCGCGCGGACCTTCCACGCGCCCTGCCTGCGGTAGAGCTCGACGGCGACGACCGCGGTCTCCGGGCCGAGCCCGGTGATGGTGAATCCCGCGACCTCGGCCCCGTCCGGCGTGGTGACCGCGACATGCGGAGCGGCCACCACGCCGAAGGAGGCCGGAACACCGGCCGCGGGGGGAAGCGCGAGCAGCACATGGACCCGGTGGACGTCCTCGGAGAGGGCGCCCAGGTCCACCGCGAGCCGGTGGGAGGCGGCGGCCTGCTGGGACACCTCGAGGCCGGGCAGGTGCGGCGATCCGGGGTGGGCGATCGACTCGGTGCCGCTCACACGCCCCTGCTCGTCACCCAGGGTGGCCACGGCCACCACCGGCGTGCCCGCCGTCACCCGGATCTCCAGACGGCCGGCGCCCTCGGGCCCGGCCGGGAGTGGATGATTCTGTCCCCGGACCAGCTCGGCAGCCATGCCGCCACCCCCCATTGGTGTTGTACGCGCCGTGCTTGTGACGCGCGTGGTGCTGTTGTGCGTGTGGTGCTGTCGTGCGTGTGGTACTGGTCGTTCTCGTACTGCCGTGGTGCTGTGGTGCCGTGTGTCAGAGCGCCGGAAGGATCGACGGCATCAGGTCCTGGAACGTACGGCCCGCGGCCGGTGTCCCGATGGCGGTCATCGACCAGCCGCTGCCCGCGCGCTGCACCTTCGCCATGATCTGCGCGGTGTACTGTCCGCCGCCGGTCAGGGTGTAGCGGGCCAGCTCCTGGCCGTTGGTCTCGTCGACGAGGCGGCAGAACGCGTTCTGCACCTCGGCGAAGGTCTGCCCGGTGAACGAGTTCACCGTGAAGACGATCTGGTCGATGTGGACCGGCACCCGCTGCAGGTCGACCAGGATCGACTCGTCGTCGCCACCCTGGCCGGCGCCGCCGACCACGTTGTCGCCGGTGTGCCGGACGGAACCGTCGTCGCTGACCAGGTGCCGGAAGAACACCACGTCCACCGGCTGCTTGTCGGCGAAGAGCACCGCCGACGCGTCAAGGTCGATCTCCCGGGTGCGGCTGCCGAACAGCCCACGGCGGGGCGCGGCCTGCCAGCCGAGCCCCATCCGAACGGCCGTCAGCGTCCCCCCGTCGGACTTGGTAAGGCTGATCTGCTGGCCCTTGGTCATGTTGACCGTCACGCGCTGTCCCCTCTCACCCGTCACCGGACTGTGTGCGGTTGTCCCGCACCCTAACAAGACGCTGGGACAGCGCACCCCGGTTCGCTTCGAGGGCTACGCGATACCGGCCTCGCGCATCTGGCGCAGCTCCTTCTTCAAGTCCCCCAACTCGTCGCGGAGCCGGCCCGCGATCTCGAACTTCAGCTCGGCCGCCGCGGCGTGCATCTGCGCGGTGAGCTCGGCGATCAGGTCCGCCAACTCCTCGGCCGGCAGGCTCTTGGACACCCGCTTGCCGCCCGCCTTGGAGGACAGTCCCGGTACCGGGGCCTTGCCCCGCGAGCGCTGCCTGCCGGAGCCCAGCAGCTCCTCGGTGTCCGCGTCCTCGCGCGCGAACGAGTCGAGGATGCCCGCGATCTTCTTGCGGAGCGGCTGCGGGTCGATGCCGTGCTCGGTGTTGTAGGCGACCTGCTTCGCACGGCGCCGGCTGGTCTCGTCGATGGCCTGAGCCATCGCGGGGGTGATCGTGTCGGCGTACATGTGGACCTCGCCGGACACGTTGCGCGCCGCACGGCCGATGGTCTGGATCAGGGAGGTGCCCGAGCGCAGGAAGCCCTGCTTGTCCGCGTCCAGGATCGCGACCAGCGACACCTCGGGAAGGTCCAGGCCCTCGCGGAGCAGGTTGATGCCGACCAGCACGTCGTACTCGCCGGCCCGCAGCTCGCTCAGCAGCTCCATCCGGCGCAGCGTGTCGATGTCACTGTGCAGGTACCGCACCTGGATGCCCAGTTCCAGCATGTAGTCGGTGAGGTCCTCCGACATCTTCTTCGTGAGGGTGGTGACCAGCACCCTCTCGTTCCGCTCGGTGCGCAGCCGGATCTCGTGCACCAGGTCGTCGATCTGCCCTTCGGTGGGCTTGACGATGACCTGCGGGTCGACCAGTCCGGTCGGGCGGATGATCTGCTCGACCGCACCGTCGCCGCGCGACAGCTCGTACTTGCCGGGGGTCGCCGACAGGTAGACGGTCTGGCCGATGCGCTCCAGGAACTCCTCCCACTTCAGCGGGCGGTTGTCCATCGCCGACGGCAGCCGGAAGCCGTGGTCGACCAGGGTGCGCTTGCGGGAGGCATCACCCTCGTACATGGCGCCGATCTGCGGCACGGTGACGTGCGACTCGTCGATGACCAGGAGGAAGTCCTCCGGGAAGTAGTCGATGAGGGTGTTCGGGGCGGTGCCCGCCTCACGGCCGTCCATGTGCCGCGAGTAGTTCTCGATCCCGGAGCAGCTGCCGATCTGGCGCATCATCTCGATGTCGTACGTGGTCCGCATGCGCAGCCGCTGGGCCTCCAGCAGCTTGCCCTGCTTCTCCATCGTCGCGAGGGTCGTCTCCAGCTCCTTCTCGATCCCCGCGACGGCGCGCTCCATGCGCTCCGGCCCCGCCACGTAGTGGGTCGCCGGGAAGACGTACATCTCCCGGTCGTCGCTGATGACCTCGCCGGTGAGCGGGTGGAGGGTGGACATCGCCTCGATCTCGTCACCGAACATCTCGATGCGGACGGCGAGCTCCTCGTAGACCGGGAAGATCTCGATGGTGTCGCCCCGCACGCGGAAGGTGCCCCGCTGGAACGCCAGGTCGTTGCGGGTGTACTGGATGTCCACGAACTTGCGCAGCAGCGCGTCGCGCTCGATCGTGTCACCGACCCGGAGCCGCACCATGCGGTCGACGTACTCCTGCGGGGTGCCGAGGCCGTAGATGCAGGAGACCGACGCGACGACGATGACGTCGCGACGGGTCAGCAGCGAGTTGGTGGTGGAGTGGCGGAGCCGCTCGACCTCCTCGTTGATCGAGGAGTCCTTCTCGATGTAGGTGTCCGTCTGGGGGACGTACGCCTCCGGCTGGTAGTAGTCGTAGTACGACACGAAGTACTCGACGGCGTTGTTCGGGAGCAGCTCGCGGAACTCGTTCGCCAGCTGCGCCGCGAGGGTCTTGTTGGGCGCCATGACGAGCGTCGGGCGCTGGAGCCGTTCGATCATCCACGCCGTGGTCGCCGACTTTCCGGTGCCGGTCGCGCCGAGCAGGACGACATCCTTCTCACCTGCGCGAATGCGCCGCTCCAGCTCCTCGATGGCGGCCGGCTGGTCACCATTGGGCTGGAAGGGGCTGACGACCTCGAAGGGCGCCACAGTACGTTCGATGTCTGATACGGGCCGCATGGAACCACCGTACGGCCCCCCACTGACAATCCGCGGTGATCATCGCGGGCGACGGCCGTGGGAGGGTGCGCGGACCGGCTCGTAGCGGGGCTGCTGGACGACGCCGGGCGGGTCCAGCGCCACCACGACCCCGGCCAGGAAGAGGAACACCACCGGGCCGATCAGGACCGGCGCCAGGATCGCGGCGGGCGAGGCGCCGCCCAGGCCGCCGGCGATCCCCGAGTCGTGCAGGTGCACCCTGAGCGCGGCCATGCCCGTGTAGTGCATGCCGGTGACCGCGACGCCCATGATCAGGCTGGCTCCGAGACTCGCGACGAACCCCTTGACGGAGACCGCGGCCCACAGCGCCGCGGTGGCCGCCGCCACCGCGATGCCGATCGACAGGTAGACCGTCGACGAGTTGTAGGCGAGGTCCGCGTCCAGCTTCATACCGGCCATGCCGAGGTAGTGCATGGCGGCCACCCCGACGCCGGTGATCACGCCGGCGGCGAGCAGGACCGGTGCGCCGCGGCCGAAGAACCCGACCAGGAAGACGCCGGCGCCGACCACCGCGATGGCCACCGCGAGGCTCGCGAAGGTGATCGACTTGTCGTAGTTGATCTCCACCTGGTCGACGGTGAACCCCATCATGGCGATGAAGTGCATCGTCCAGATGCCGGAGCCGATCGAGATGGCCCCCAGGGCGAGCCAGCCGGCCCGCCGCGACCGCTCCATCACGATCGCCCGGACCGTGCAGCGCAGCCCGAGAGCCGCGCCCAGGCAGGCCATGGTGTAGGCCACCACGGGGGTGATCCAGCCGTACGTGAATCCGTCGACCGTTCCGTACATGCCGTCCACGGCGGGCCCCCTACGACGCATCGAGTGGCACACGATAGGGGGAACGGGAGAACATCTGACCGAGTTTCAGATTCCCTTTACCGTCCCGTGATCCGGATGCACGGTGACTCGGTCGAGCGGGCCGTGCGGCCCCGAGGACAGCGCCGCCCGCAATGCCGCCACGACCTGCGCGGGCCTCGTCGTCAACGCCTCCGCCGGCACCCGGACCACCCGCAGGCCACAGCTGTGCAACGGCCCGCCACCGGTCGGAGACCCGATCTCCAGGACCACCCCTTCGCGGGCCCAGTAGGCGTCCGGTTTCGCCAGGAAGGCTCCGTCCAGGCGGAGTTCGGGCCGCCACAGCGGCCGCCGCGGCCCCGCGAGCGCGGCCAGCGAGCGCAACTGGCCGCCGATCGGGCAGCGCACCCGCCCGGGGACCGACAGCTCCCGCAGCGTCTCGTCGATCCCGGACCGGCGGGCCGGCGGCACGGTGCGCAGCTCGCCCGCCAGTTCGGCCGGGTCGACCCCCCGGTCCCACACCAGTTCACGGAGGACGGCCCGCACCCAGTCCGGGTCGCACGACGCCCGCACACCGTCCCCCGCGGCACGCACCAGGGGCGCGACGGGCAGCTCGTCCACCACCTCGCAGCCGGGCAGGGCGCGCGCGTGGTGGACCCGCACCCAGGTGTGCGTCCTGAGCGCGCGCCCGGCCGGCACCAGGACGTCGACCACCCGCACCTCCGCGGGCACCAGAACCTCCCGCATCCCGTGCAGGGCCAGTCCGGCGATCCCCGTCAGCTGCGCCTGGGCCGCCGGGTAGCCGGCGTAGGCCAGAGCGGCGCGGCAGCGCTGCCAGGCGGACAGCGCACCGCGCCGCAGCACCACCACGCGCGGCAGCACCCGCTGCCACGGGCCGCCCGGCCCGCAGCGCTTGCGCAGCGCGAGCTCCGACACCCCGATGCCCGACAGCTGGCCGACCGTCACCACCTGCCGCTGGTCGCGGGCGAGGATGCGCAGTGCCTGGGTGTAGTCGTTTCGCGTCATGCCGGTCCCCTCCCCTCCGGAACCGGACAACTACCCGCTGTGACAAGGCTGTCGAAGAGCGGCACCCGCCCGGGTGACCGATACGGGCGGGGCTGACGGGCGCGGCTGACGCACGGGGCCGACGGTCCGGCCGCCGGGGGTCCGGCCGACCGCCGCGGCCTGTCAGTGGCCCGGCATACGCTGACGGTATGACGAACACCGAGCAGCACGACGTGGCGGACGGGCCCGCCACGGTGGTCTGGACGCGGATGGACAGCCCGATCGGCCCGCTGCTGCTCGCCGCGACCACCGTGGGGCTGGTCAGTGTCGTCTTCCGGGCCGACGACGAGGTGACGGAGGCCTTCCTGGAGCGGCTGGGCCGTCGGCTGGGCGCGGTCCCGGTCGAGGACTCCGGGCGGCTCGCCCCCGCCGTCGCCCAGCTCCGGGCGTACTTCGCCGGGGAGCTGCGCGACTTCACCCTCGATCTGGACTGGTCGCTGACCGCCGGCTTCAACCGCCGCGTCCAGCGCGAGCTCGCCACCGGCGTGCCGTACGGCTCGGTCGTCGGCTACCAGGATCTCGCCGACCGGGTCGGCGAGCCCGGCGCCGCCCGTGCCGTCGGCACCGCCATGGGCGCCAATCCCCTGCCGATCGTCGTCCCGTGCCACCGCGTCGTGGAGAGCAACGGCGGCATCGGCGGCTTCGGCGGCGGCCTGGAGATGAAGCGCACGCTGCTGGCACTGGAAGGCGTGCTCCCGGCGCCCCTGTTCTGACGGGGCGGGACGGGAGCTACGGCGTCACCCCGGCTGTCAGGGGCAGCCCGGGTCGGCGGCGTCGACCGACAGCGGGGCGCCTTCCGGCACCAGGTACGTGACGTACAGGACGACCGGCACCGTGCCGAGATTGCGCCCGGTGTGCACCTTGCGGGCCCCGTCCGGCTCGATGAACGACTGGCCGGCGCTGCTGCGCTCCACCGAGCAGTCCGCCAGCGTCCTGGTCAGCGTGCCGGCCTGGACGACGGCGATCAGCGGCCCCTGGTGGTAGTGCCAGCCGGTCTCACCACCCGGCGCGATGGTGATCGTGCGCACCACGACGTCGGTGCGCCCCTTCGTCCTGATCTTCAGGCCCTCGGCGGAGGTGCCCTTGGCCAGCACCGTCGCCGTCACCCCGCTGCCCGGCGTCGCCACGGCCGCCGACGGCAGCAGCCCCAGCGCCGCCACACATCCCGCCACCGCCGCCGCTCCGCGGATCCGGCTCAGCCGCCTGCTGCTGTCCATGTACGGGGTCCCTCCGGAACGGTTCAGGGAGCGTCGAAGCGGGCCGCCTCGACGTAGTCGGGTCGCGGATCGAGGGCGGCGGCCAGCCGGAAGTGCCGCAGCGCCTCATCCGGACGGTTGGCGCGCTGCAGCGTCCGGGCGAGCGCGAAGTGCGCGAAGGCGTTGTCGGGCTCGCGCTCCAGCACTATCTGGAACTCGAGCTCGGCCGGACGCAGTTGGGCGGCGGCGAAGAAGGACCGGGCCCGCAGCAGGCGCGCGGCGGTGTTCTCCGGGTGGGCGGCGATGACCGAGTCCAGCAACTTCACCGCTCCGCCCGGGTCGCGGGCTGCCAGCAACTGCTCCGCGGCACGGAAATCGATGACGTGGGTCTCGGGGGTCTGCTCGGCCACGGCCGCCTCCCTTCCATCGTTCGGGTGACGACTGATCGTCGGCACAGACATACCCAACGCGGTCCCCCGCAATCGCATTCCGGGCGGTCCCGCGCCGGCCGGGCGCTACTGCCCGGCGCGGTCGCGCAACTGCTGCCAGACCCGCTTGACCTGGGGTTCGAGGGCGTCCAGGGGGCCGTCGTTGTCCAGCACGACGTCGGCGACGGCGAGCCGTTGCCCGCGGGTGGCCTGGACCGCCATCCGGGAGCGTGCCTCGGTCTCGTCCATGCCGCGCAGCCGCACCAGGCGGTCGATTTGGGTGTCGGTGGACGCGTCCACCACCACGACCAGGTCGTAGAGTTTCGCGAGCCCGTTCTCGGCGAGCAGCGGCACGTCATGGACCACGATGTCGTCCGGGCCCGCGGCGCCCTCCAGTTCGGCCGACCTGCGGCCCACCAGCGGATGCACGATCGCGTTCAGGGCCCGCAGCCCGGCGGGGTCGGCGAAGACGATCGAGCCCAGCTTGGGGCGGTCGAGCGCGCCGTCGGAAGTCAGCACCTCCGCCCCGAACTCGGCCACCACGGCGGCCAGCCCCGGCGACCCGGGTTCCACGACCTCCCGGGCGATCTTGTCCGCGTCCACGACGACCGCTCCGTACGACGCGAGCAGCCGTGACACTTCGCTCTTGCCGGCGCCGATTCCACCGGTCAGGCCCACCTTCAGCATGGCGTCAGCCTAGGCCCTGTCGTCGAACCGGCGCCTGCCCGGCGGGCGGACGCCGCCTGTTCGCAGACAGGTCCCAGGCCTTGTCCGCACGCGCAGGAGCGGCCGGTCAGCACCTGACCGGCCGCTCCTGCGCGTCTTCCACCGCCGTCAGCTTCCGTCGTCCTCCCGGTCCGCGAGGAAGCGTTCGAACTCGGCCCCGAGGTCGTCGGCCGACGGCAGGTCGACCGGCTCGGCAATGAGGCTCTCCCGCGTCATCGAACCGGCCACCGCGTCGTACTGGCTCTCCAGCCCGCGGACGACCGAGACCAGCTCGCCGTCGCCCTCGGCGACCTGGCGGTCGATCTCGCCGCGCACGGTGTGCGCCTCGGCGCGCAGCGCGTGCGCCACCTCGGGCAGGACCAGGCCGGTGGCAGCGGTGATCGCCTCGAGCACCGCGAGCGCCGCGTCCGGGTACGGGGAACGCGACAGGTAGTGCGGCACGTGCGCGGCGACACCCAGGACGTCGCGGCCCGCCTCGGCGAGCCGCAGCTCGATGAGGGATTCGGCGCTGCCGGGCACCGTCGCCTCGTCGAACCAGCTGCGGTGGCCGGGCATCAGGTCCACCCGGTTGCCGTGCGGGGTCAGACCGACCGGGCGGGTGTGCGGGACGCCCATCGGGATGCCGTGGAAGTTGATGGCCAGCCGCACCCCGAGCCGCTCGACGATCTGCAGCACGGCCGCGGCGAAGCGCTCCCACTCGACGTCCGGCTCGGAGCCGGTCAGCAGCAGGAAGGGCGTTTCCGTGGTGTCACGGACCAGGTAGAGGGCGATCTCCGGTGCCTCGTACCCCGACCAGTGGTCGCGTTCGAAGAGCATCAGGGGCCGGCGCGCGCGGTAGTCGACCAGCCGGTCGGCGTCGAACCTGGCCACCAGCTGGTTGTCGAGCCGGTCCAGCAGCTGCTCCGCGATCTGCTCGCCGGTGTCCCCCGCGTCGATGTACCCCTCCAGGTGGTACAGCAGCACGGGGCCGGTCTCCCCGACCGCCTCGTCCACGGCCTCGGCGCCGCCCGGCACGAATTCGTACAGCCCCTGCGGATCCAGCACTGTGATCGTTCCTCCTCGTTCTTCCTCCTCGGAAACGTGCGAGGAGCTGGGAGCATTCCCGCATCCGGGCCCGCTTCACCCCCTGACAACGCGGAAGGCCCGCCCCCCTCGCGGGGGAACGGGCCTTCCGTCCGTACGGCTACCTGCGGGTCAGAGCGTCAGCTCTGGCCGCCGGCCAGCTTCTCGCGGAGCGCGGCCAGTGCCTCGTCCGACGCCAGGGCGCCGGAGTTGTCGTCCGACTCCGAGGAGTAGGAACCGCCGCCACCGAGACCGGCGGAGCTGACGGCGCCGGCGGGAGCCGCAGCACCCTCGGCCTCCGCCTTCTCGTCGGCCTCGCGGGACTTGATGACCTGGGCCTGGTGCTGCTCGAAGCGGGTCTGGGCCGTGGCGTACTGGCCTTCCCACGCCTCGCGCTGGGTCTCGAAGCCCTCGAGCCAGTCGTTGGTCTCGGGGTCGAAGCCCTCGGGGTAGATGTAGTTCCCCTGGTCGTCGTACGACGCGGCCATGCCGTACAGGGTCGGGTCGAACTCGACCGTGGCCGGGTCGGCACCGAAGGCCTCGTTGGCCTGCTTCAGCGAGAGGCTGATGCGGCGGCGCTCGAGGTCGATGTCGATGACCTTGACGAAGATCTCGTCGTTGACCTGGACGACCTGCTCCGGGATCTCCACGTGGCGCTCGGCCAGCTCGGAGATGTGGACCAGGCCCTCGATGCCCTCGTCGACGCGCACGAACGCACCGAACGGGACGAGCTTGGTGACCTTACCGGGAACGACCTGGCCGATCTGGTGCGTCCGGGCGAACTGCTGCCACGGGTCTTCCTGCGTCGCCTTCAGCGACAGGGAGACACGCTCGCGGTCCATGTCCACGTCGAGAACCTCGACGGTGACTTCCTGGCCGACCTCGACAACCTCGGAGGGGTGGTCGATGTGCTTCCAGGACAGCTCGGAGACGTGCACGAGACCGTCAACGCCGCCGAGGTCCACGAACGCACCGAAGTTGACGATCGAGGAGACGACGCCGGAGCGGACCTGGCCCTTCTGCAGGGTCGTGAGGAAGGTCTGACGGACCTCGCTCTGGGTCTGCTCGAGCCAGGCACGGCGGGACAGGACCACGTTGTTGCGGTTCTTGTCCAGCTCGATGATCTTGGCCTCGAGCTCCTTGCCCACGTACGGCTGGAGGTCGCGGACACGACGCATCTCGACGAGCGAGGCCGGCAGGAAGCCGCGGAGGCCGATGTCCAGGATGAGACCACCCTTGACGACCTCGATGACGGTACCGGTGACGATCCCGTCTTCTTCCTTGATCTTCTCGATGGTGCCCCAGGCACGCTCGTACTGAGCGCGCTTCTTCGAGAGGATCAGGCGGCCTTCCTTGTCCTCCTTCTGGAGAACAAGGGCTTCGATCTCGTCGCCGACCTTGACGACCTCATTGGGGTCGACGTCGTGCTTGATCGAAAGCTCGCGGGACGGGATGACGCCCTCGGTCTTGTAACCGATGTCGAGCAGGACCTCGTCCCGGTCGACCTTTACGATCACGCCTTCGACGATGTCGCCGTCGTTGAAGTACTTGATCGTCGCATCGATCGCTGCGAGGAAGTCTTCCTCGGAACCGATGTCGTTGACCGCCACCTGCGGGGTGGTGCGCGTTGCCTCGGTGCTGCTCGTCATATGGGGAAGGGCTCCGGTACGGACAGAAGTTGTAGGTACTGCTACGCCAGGACCCGTGATCGCACTGCCGAAGCCGGACAGCCGCAAAGCAGACCTTCCAAAAATACGATTCGGAGAGTCGCCTCGAGGACCGAGGGGAACAACCAGTGCGAGCGCAACCTGCTACGTCTGAGGTGCGCAGGCCCGCAGCGCAACTTGTAGCATACGGGGGCAGCCGGACAGGGTCAATGCGCGAAGGCCCCACGTAGGGCAGAACAGCCCATACCCGGCCGAAGTCTCCCCGTCACAGGTCCAACCAGAGAGTACGACGACAACCGCGATGAGCCAAGGACCCGAACCAGAAGCCACCCGGCGTACCGCCGGCGTCACGGAAAGCAGCCGGGCCAACCGCGGCTGGTGGGACCGGAACGCCGACGAGTACCAGGTCGAGCACGGAGCGTTCCTCGGCGACGGGAACTTCGTCTGGGGACCGGAAGGTCTCGACGAGGCGGACGCGGGGCTGCTCGGCCCCGCCGCGGAACTCGCGGGCCGGGCGGTACTGGAGATCGGCGCGGGCGCGGCGCAGTGCTCGCGCTGGCTGGCGTCGCGCGGCGCGCGCCCGGTCGCCCTCGACCTCTCCCACCGGCAACTGCAGCACGCGCGCCGGATCGACGAGGAGTCGGCGGACGGCGGTTTCCCGCTCGTGCAGGCCGACGCCGGGACGCTGCCCTTCGCCGACGGCTCGTTCGACCTGGCGTGCTCGGCGTACGGCGCGCTCCCCTTCGTCGCCGACCCCGAACGCGTGCAGCGCGAGGTGCACCGCGTGCTGCGGCCCGGCGGGCGCTGGGTCTTCTCCGTCACCCACCCCATCCGCTGGGCCTTCCCCGACGAGCCCGGCCGCGAGGGGCTGACCGCGGTCTCCTCCTACTTCGACCGCACCCCCTACGTCGAGCAGGACGAGCGCGGGCTCGCCGAGTACGTCGAGCACCACCGCACCCTCGGCGACCGGGTGCGGGAGATCGCCGCGGCCGGCTTCCGGCTGGTTGACCTCGTCGAGCCGCAGTGGCCGGAGTGGAACACCCAGGAGTGGGGCGGCTGGTCGCCGCTGCGCGGGACCGTCCTGCCGGGCACCGCGATCTTCGTCTGCGTACGGGGCTGACCGCGGCGTACGGGACCGACCGCGGCGTCCGCGGCCTGACCGACGAGGGCACACTGGGCGGGTGATCCGCACCGGCTCCCTCGACCTGCCCGTCCAGACCGTCGTGCCCGCACTGCTGCGGGCGCTCGACGAGCGGGGGTGCGCCGTGCTCGCCGCCCCACCCGGCACGGGGAAGACCACCCTCGTCCCGCTCGCGCTGGCCGGACTGCTCCCCCAGTACGGACAGGCCCCGCACCGGGTGCTGGTGGCCGAGCCGCGCCGGATGGCGGCGCGGGCCGCCGCCCGGCGGATGGCGTGGCTGCTCGGGGAGAGCGTCGGCGCGCGGATCGGCTTCACCGTGCGCGGCGAGCGGAAGGTCTCGGCGGAGACGGTCGTCGAAGTGGTGACGACCGGGGTGCTGCTGCAGCGGCTGCAGCGCGACCCGGAACTGGCCGGGGTCACCACCGTCGTGCTGGACGAATGCCACGAGCGGCATCTGGACGCCGATACTTCGATGGCGTTCCTGCTGGACGTACGCGCGGCACTGCGCCCGGAACTGCGGGTCGTCGCGGCCTCCGCCACCTCGGACACCGCGGCCTGGGCCGCGCTGGTCGGGGGCGCGGACGGCGCCGCCCCGGTGGTCGAGGCCGAGGGGATCCTGCACCCGGTCGCGGTGGAGTGGGCGCCGCCCGCCCGCCCGTTGCGGCCCCCGCACGGGATGCGGGTCGATCCGGCGCTGCTGGAGCATGTGGCGGCGGTGGTACGGCGGGCCCTGCGGGAGAAGGAAGGGGACGTGCTGTGCTTCCTGCCGGGCGTCGGGGAGATCGCGCGGGTCGCCGGAATGCTGAACGGGGCGGGCGACGGGTCCGATGTCGAGGTGCTGCAACTGCACGGGCGGGCGCCGGCCGCCGTGCAGGACGCGGCGCTCGCGCCGGGCACCCGCCGCCGGGTGCTGCTGGCCACGTCGGTGGCCGAGTCGAGCCTGACCGTCCCCGGGGTGCGGATCGTGGTGGACGGCGGGCTGGCGCGCGAGCCGCGGGTGGACCACGCGCGCGGCCTCGACGCGCTGACGACGGTGCGGGTCTCGCACGCGTCGGCCCGTCAGCGGGCCGGGCGCGCCGGGCGCGAGGGGCCGGGAACGGTCTACCGCTGCTGGTCGGAGGCGGACGACGCCGGGCATCCGCGCCGGTCCGCACCGGAGATCTCCGTCGCCGACCTCGCCGCCTTCGCGCTCCAGGCGGCCTGCTGGGGCGACCCGGACGCCACCGGCCTCGCGCTGCTCGACGCCCCTCCGGCGGGCGCGATGGGCGCGGCCCGCGAGGTGCTCCTCGCGGTCGGCGCGGTCTCCGCCGACGGCCGGGCCACCGACCGCGGCAAGCGGCTCAGCCGGCTGGGCGTGCACCCACGGCTGGCCCGCGCGCTGCTCGACGGGGCCCGCGCGGTCGGTGCGCGCCGCGCCGCCGAGGTCGTGGCGCTGCTCAGCGAGGAGCCGCCGCGCGACTACGGCGACGACCTGGCCGCCGCCTGGCGGCAGGCCCGGCGCGGCGGTGACGGCTACGCGGCGCGCTGGCGCGCGGAGGCGGGGCGGCTGGAGTCGTCGCTGCGCCAGGCCGGGGCGGCCGGCGGCTCCGCCGGGGCGGCCGGCCCCGGGGGCGACGACGCGGCCGCCGGGCTGGTGGCCGCGCTCGCCTTCCCCGAGCGGGTGGCCCGGGCGCGCGGCGCCGGCACGTATCTGATGGCGTCGGGAACGGCGGCGGAGCTGGGGGCCGGCTCCCGGCTCGGGACGCCCGGCTGGCTGGCCGTCGCGGTCGCCGACCGGCCGGTGGCAGCGGTGTCGGCGCGGGTCCGGCTGGCCGCGGTGATCGACGAGGCGACCGCCCGCACCGCGGCGGCTCCGCTGCTGGCGGCGGGCGAGGAGGTGCGCTGGTCGGACGGCGACGTGGTGGCCCGCTCGGTGGAGCGGCTGGGCGCCGTGGAGCTCACGGCGCGTCCGCTGCGCTCGCCGGACCGGGCGCTGCTGCGCGCCGCCGTCGCCGAAGGGCTGCGGCGGGAGGGCACCGGGCTGCTGCGCTGGTCGCGTGACGCGCAGGACACCCGCCGCCGGCTGGCGTTCCTGCACCGGGAGCTGGGCGCGCCGTGGCCGGACGTCTCGGAGCAGGCGCTGCTGGAGGGGATGGACGACTGGCTGGGGCCCGAGCTGTCCGCGGCCCGGCGTCGCGCGGATCTGGAGCGTATCGACGCGGGCGGCCCGCTCAACCGGCTGCTGCCGTGGGCGGGCGGCGCCGCCGCCCGGTTCGGCGAACTCGCCCCGGAGCGGGTCGAGGTGCCCAGCGGTTCACGGATCCGGGTGGACTACGAGGGCGACCAGCCGGTGCTGGCCGTCAAGCTCCAGGAGCTGTTCGGCTGGCAGGAGACACCGCGGATCGCGGGCGGGCGCGTACCGCTCCTCGTCCATCTGCTCTCCCCCGCGGGCCGGCCCGCCGCCGTCACCGCCGACCTCGCCTCGTTCTGGCAGGGCGGCTACCGCTCGGTCCGCGCCGAGCTGCGCGGCCGCTACCCCAAGCACCCGTGGCCCGAGGACCCGTCGACCGCCGCACCCACCCGCCGGGTCAGCCGGCGCCCTCCCGCGGACGGTCTCAAGCGATGACCGGCTGCGGGTCGGGGTCGGGTTCGCGCAGCGGGTCGAGCGGGGCCGGGTCGGCCGGGCGGCGGCCGCGCGCCTCCAGGAACAGGCTCAGCGCGAGCAGGGCGACGCCCAGGATCAGGAAGCCCCAGGGGAGGTAGCTGGTCAGCAGCAGGATGAGTTGGCGCTGCGACTTCACCAGGTCGACGGTGGAGTCGATGTAGTCCTCGCGCATCTTGACCTCACCGGCGAAGACGGTCACCGGCTTGGTGTCGGGCGCCTGCGGGAAGCGCAGCTCCTCGCGGTGGACCTCCTCGCCGTTGACCGGGGCGCCGGTGGTCGGGTCGACCCAGAACTTGCGCACGGTGGTGTACCAGCGCTCCACCGACCCGCCGAGCGACTCCTCGGTGACGCCGCCGGGCATCTTCTTCGGCAGCGGGACCTTCACCCAGGGGACCGTCTGCTCGAAGTAGTAGACGGACAGGCCGCGGAAGTTCTGCGTCGCCTTGTAGTGGATGGGCGCGGACGTCCGGGACTGCGCGTCGAAGTAGAAGTAGTCGCGCTGCTCGGTGAGGAAGGGGAACTTGAACTCCACGCCCTCCCGGTGCACCGGGTCGCCGTCGACGCTCTCGCTCGCGGTGTGGACCGGGTCCTGGGTGTGGGCGTCGAAGACGTAGCGCTCCGGGATCTCCGAGACCATCTTGCCGTCCGGGCCGGCCACGAAGGACAGCGCGTCCCAGACCACGACGTCGCGGCCGGTGTCCGCCTTGACCTTCCTGGCCTCCGCGACGTTGCCCTTGAGCGTCTGGACGATGCTGAGTTTGGGGACGATCTGCGGCTTGAGCGAGAGGTAGTCGACGAGGAGGGTGGCGTTCTTCGCCTCCAGGACCACCGCCTGGTACTCGTTGGCCGGCACCTTGGCCAGTCGCGGGAAGGCGTACCAGCGCATCAGGGGCGACAGGGTCGCGAAGAAGACGGCGAAGGCGAGCAGCACCAGGCTGGACTTGCGGCGCATCGGGACGCTTCCCCCTCCTATGTGGTGACGGCCTGCGGTCGCGGCCGGTCTACGGGTGGCTGGGAATCGTGGTGAGCAGCGGCTTCGGCGAGGTCTTGCCGGCGGGAGATCCGACGAGGGTCATTCCGAACACGCACACGAGAGCAACGGCGAGTCCGATGGCTGCGGCGATCAGAGCGCGCACGGCGGACCTCCCTGGTGGACGACGGCGTCGGCTGGGCCGGGGCACCGTAGCAATCGGGGGATCAGATGAGAACAGGTTCTACCGATCGAATGCGGCCGCCCCTCGAACGAACCCGGCCGGGACGTGAACGAGCCCGGCCCCGCCGTGAAGGCGGGGCCGGGCTCGGGGTGTTCGGTGGCGGACGGGCGCCGGGTCAGCCGGCCGCGGGCGCCGGGCTCGTCGACGGTGCCGCGCTCGGACTCGCGGCCGCCGTCGTGGGAGTCGGCGTCGGGGACGTGCTGGGCGTGGGGGTGGGGCAGGAGCCGTCGGTCGGGGTGGGCGTCGGCGTCGGGGTGCCGGTCGGCGTGGGCGACGGCGAGGCGGACCCGCTCGGGGTGGGCGTCGGCGTCGGGCAGCCCGGGGTGGGGGTTCCGGTCGGCGTGGGCGTCGGCGTCGGCTTGGGCGACGGCGAGGAGGTGGCGCTCGGCGTGGTGGTGGGCGTGCCGGGGCGGGTGGTCGGCGGGGCCGACGGGACCGTCGCGGACGGCGACGGCGAGGGGGAGCCGGTGACCGTGGGGGACGGGCCGGTGCCCGGCTTCGCCCCGGGGGTGGCCGGCGGCCGGGACCTGGGGCCGGTGACCGGTGCGCGGCCGCTGTCCGGGACCGCGACGGCCCCCTGCTCCTTGAAGTGCTGGAACCAGGCCCTGACGGTGTGCAGGTAGTCCTGGGAGTGGTTGTAGCCGAGGATCGCCCGGTCGATGTCCGCGGAGACCGACAGGTCGCGGTTGTCGGCGCACAGGTAGTGGCCCGCGGCGAGGGCGGCGTCGTAGATGTTGTTCGGGTTCTTCACACCGTCGGCGTTGCCGTCGGCTCCCCAGCTGGCCCAGGTGGAGGGGATGAACTGCATCGGCCCGACCGCGCGGTCGTGAACGGTGTCCCCGTCGTAGGCGCCGCCGTCGCTGTCCGAGATGTTCGCGAACCCGACACCGTCCAGGACCGGGCCCAGGATCGGCTTGTACGTGGTGCCCTGCGCGTCGACGGCTCCGCCGCCGGCCTGACCGGATTCGACCTGCCCGATCGCGGCCAGCAGTTCCCAGGGCAGCCTGCACCCGGCGTCGGAGGTCGCGATGGCCAACTGCGCCCTGCGGTAGGCGTCCAGCACCGTGCCGGGCAGGCCCGTGCCGCCGGTGTCGACGCCGGCGCCGGTGCCGCCGGTGGGCGTGGGGGCCGAAGTGCCGCCCACGGCCAGGCCGCTGGGGTCCTCGGGCGGCAGGGCGCTGTAGAACGGCGACCCGCCGTCGATCTGCGGGCCCGGGGGCGGCTTGGGGACCGCGTTGCGCGCGCGTTCCGCCTGGGCGAAGCCGGGTGCCTGCGAGGCGCTGAGCGCCGCGACCGCCAGTGCGGCGACCGCCGTGCCTGCCGCGCCGCGGCGGATCGCGCGTATCCGCCGTATGTATCGCGCTGCCATGTCTGCGGTCCCTCCCACATGCGTGATGAGCGCGTTACCGCGCCGCAACCCCACGGACCCTACGGGAACTCTTGGCGCGCATCCACCGTGCGTCCCTCCGCATACTGGACGGCAGAGATCACTTCACGAGGGGGATTGATGCCGTTCACCTTGAGCCACGCGGCAGCGGTACTGCCGGTGCTGCGCCGGAACGGAACCGCTCGCGGGCCGCTGATCACGGCGGCGCTCGTCGCGGGTTCCTTCTCCCCCGACATGCCGTACTTCGCCGCGTCGGTGGTGTCCGGGGTCTTCCCGTTCGGCCGGGTGACGCACTCGCCGGCCGCGGTCCCGACCCTCGATCCGCTGATCGCCGCAGGGTTGGTGGGCGGCTGGCTGTTCCTGCGCGATCCGCTGCTGGCCCTGCTGCCCGAGCGGTGGCAGGGGCGGGCCGGGACGCTGTTCGGCGGGGACCGGAGGCCGTGGTCGGCGCGGGCGGCGGGCTGGTTCTGGCTCTCCGCGACGATCGGTGCGGCCACCCACGTCGGCTGGGACGCCTTCACCCACCACGGCCGGTGGGGGGTGCGGATGCTGCCGGTGCTGGACACCGTGGTGCACGAGGAGCCGCTGTACCAGTGGCTGCAGTACGGCAGTTCGGCGGCGGCGCTGCTGGTGCTGGCCGCGTTCACCGTCCGGGCGCTGCGCGCCGCCCCGCAGGGGCCGCCGCCCGCGCGGCTGCCGCGGCTGACGGCCCGCGGGCGCGGCGGCGCCGTCGCACTGCTGGCCGGCTGCGCGGTGGCCGGCTCGACCGTGCGCCTTCTGCGGGAGTACGCCGTCAGGCCACCGGAGTCCCTGCCGGAGATGATCCCCACGGCGGCCTTCGGCGCGGGGGCGGGGCTGGCGGGCGGCGCGCTGCTGTACGCGGCCGCCGCCCGCCTGCGCCGCAGGCGGCGCCGTCAGTGGGCCGCGGACTCCCAGTCCCTGCCGACACCCACCGAGACGTCGAGCGGGGCGCGCAGCGGGTAGGCGCCGGCCATCTCGCGGCGCACCACCTCCTCCACGCGCTCGCGCTCGCCCGGCGCGATCTCCACCACGATTTCGTCGTGCACCTGCAGGAGCATCCGCGAGGTCAGCTTCTCCTCGGTGAGCGCCTCGCCGACCCGGAGCATCGCGAGCTTGACGATATCGGCGGCCGAGCCCTGGATCGGCGCGTTCAGCGCCATCCGCTCGGCCATCTCGCGGCGCTGCCGGTTGTCGCTGTTGAGGTCGGGCAGGTAGCGGCGGCGGCCCAGCAGCGTCTCGGTGTAGCCGGTGCCGCGGGCCTCCTCCACGACGCGCTGCAGATAGTCCCGCACGCCGCCGAACCGCTCGAAGTACGTCTCCATCAGCGCGCTCGCCTCACCCGGGCTGATGCTCAGCTGCTGCGACAGGCCGAACGCGGACAGCCCGTAGGCCAGCCCGTACGACATGGCCTTGATCTTGCGCCGCATCTCGGCGTCCACCGCGTCCTTGGGAACGCTGAAGACGTGCGAGCCGACGGTGGTGTGCAGGTCCTCGCCGGTGTTGAACGCGTCGATCAGGCCCGCGTCCTCCGACAGGTGGGCCATCACCCGCAGTTCGATCTGGCTGTAGTCCGCCGTCAGCAGCGACTCGAAGCCCTCGCCGACGACGAAGCCCCGCCGGATCTCGCGCCCCTCGTCGGTACGGACCGGCACGTTCTGCAGGTTGGGGTCGGTGGACGACAGCCGGCCGGTGGCGGCCACGGTCTGGCTGAACGAGGTGTGGATCCGTCCGTCCGGCGAGATCGTCTTGATCAGGCCCTCGACCGTCACCCGCAGCTTGGCCTGCTCCCGGTGGCGCAGCATGATCACCGGCAGCTCGTGGTCGGTCTGCGCGGCCAGCCACGCCAGCGCGTCGGCGTCCGTGGTGAACCCGGTCTTGGTCTTCTTCGTCTTCGGCAGGCCCAGCTCCCCGAACAGCACCTCCTGGAGCTGCTTGGGCGAACCGAGGTTGAACTCGTGCCCCACCGCGGTGTGCGCCTCGGCCACCGCCTGCTGCACGGCGTCGGCGAAGCGCTGCTCCAGCCGCTCCAGGTGGGCGCGGTCGGCCGCGATCCCGGACCGCTCCATCCGGGCGAGCAGCGCCGACGTCGGCAGCTCCACGTCCCGCAGCAGTCCCGTCGCGCCGTCCTGCTCCAGCCGGCCGATGAACGCGGCACCGAGGTCCAGGACCGTGCGCGCCTGCACCATCAGCGCGTCGAGCGCGGCGGAGTCCTCTTCCTCCTCGCCGAACGCCAGCTGCCCGCTCACGGCGCCGGGCGGTGCCAGCTCACGGCCCAGGTACTCCACCGACAGCACGTCCAGGGCGAAGGAGCGGCGGCCGGGCCTGATCAGGTAGGCGGCGAGCGCGGTGTCCATGCTGACGCCGGCCACCGTCCAGCCGTGCTCGGCGAAGACCCGCATCACGTTCTTCGCGTTGTGCAGCACCTTGGGGCGGGCGGGGTCCGCGATCCACGCCGCGAACACCTTCTCGTCCGCCTCGTCCAGCCGCACCGGGTCGAACCACAGCGCCGGCCCCTCGGCCCCGGCCAGCGCGACCTGGGTGACGGTGCCGCTGCCCAGCGACCACGTGTCGACGGTGGCCATGCCGAGCGGTTCGGCGGCGTGCCCCTCCAGCCACTCGCGCAGACCGCCGTCGACGAGCTGCGCACCCTCCACGGCGACGCCCTCGGCGACCTGGGCCTCTTCCTCCTTGGCACCCGGATCCGCCGCGAACAGCCGGTCGCGGAAGTTCTGGTTACGGAACTCCAGGGTCTCCAGCACGATGTTCAGCGCGTCACGGTCGTACGCCGCGCGCTCCAGCTCCACCGGGCCGCACGGCAGCTCGACGTCGCGCACCATCTCCGTCAGCTTGCGGTTGAGCTTGACCGCGTCCAGGTGCGCGCGCAGGTTCTCCCCCGCCTTGCCCTTGACCTCGTCCGCCCGCTCCATCAGCGCCGCGAACGACCCGAACTGGGTGATCCACTTGGTGGCGGTCTTCTCCCCCACGCCGGGAATGCCGGGCAGGTTGTCCGACGGGTCGCCGCGCAGCGCCGCGAAGTCCGGGTACTGCGACGGCGACAGGCCGTACTTCTCCTCGACCTTCGCCGGCGTGAACCGGGTCAGCTCCGAGACGCCCTTCGTCGGGTACAGCACCGTCGTGTGCTCGCTGACGAGCTGGAACGCGTCCCGGTCACCGGTCACGATGAGGACGTCGAACCCCGCGGCCTCCGCCTGCGTGGCCAGCGTGGCGATGATGTCGTCCGCCTCGTACCGCTCCACCGCGAACCGCTTGACGCCCATCGCGTCCAGCAGCTCGCCGATCAGCTCCACCTGGCTGCGGAACTCGTCGGGAGTCTTGGAACGGGTCGCCTTGTACTCCGGGAACTCGTCGAACCGCCACGTCTTGCGCGAGACGTCGAAGGCGACGGCCAGATGCGTCGGCTTCTCGTCACGCAGCGTGTTCGCCAGCATAGACGTGAAGCCGTACACGGCGTTCGTCGGCTGGCCGGTGGCGGTGTTGAAGTTCTCCACCGGCAGGGCGTAGAACGCCCGGTACGCCAGGGAGTGCCCGTCGAGCAGGAGCAGCCGGGGCCGTCCCCCCGCCGCGGGTGCCGTGCCGGTCGCTTCGCTCGTCTTCGATGCCTTTGCTGCCACGTCCTCGATACTCCCACGCCCCACTGACAAGCCCCGCCAACGCCCGGCACCGGACCCGCGACGCGCCTGAGCGGGTGACCGTGCGGCGTGGCAGGATCGGACACATGGCAGCGAAACCCCCCGCGGGCGACCCCGTACAGGACGCACCCGACGTCACAGCGCCGCAGCACTCCGCCGCGGGCCTGCCCGCGGTCGCGCACACCCTGAAGATGGCCCAGCAGCAGATGGGGGTGCGCCGCACCGCGCTCACCCTGCTCAAGGTCAACCAGAAGGACGGCTTCGACTGCCCCGGCTGCGCCTGGCCCGAGCCCGAGCACCGCCACAAGGCCGAGTTCTGCGAGAACGGCGCCAAGGCCGTCGCCGAGGAGGCGACGCTGCGCCGGGTCACGCCCGACTTCTTCGCCGGGCACCCGGTCTCCGACCTGGCACGGCGGAGCGGCTACTGGCTGGGCCAGCAGGGCCGCCTCACCCAGCCCATGTACCTGGCCGAGGGCGCCGACCACTACGTGCCGGTGCCCTGGGAGCGGGCCTTCGACATCGTCGCCGAGGAGCTGCGCGCGCTCACGTCGCCCGACCAGGCGGTGTTCTACACCTCGGGTCGCACCAGCAACGAGGCCGCCTTCCTCTACCAGCTCTTCGCCCGCCGGCTGGGCACCAACAACCTGCCGGACTGCTCGAACATGTGCCACGAATCCTCGGGCTCCGCGCTCACCGAGACCATCGGCGTCGGCAAGGGCAGCGTGCTCCTGGAGGACCTGTACCGCGCCGACCTGATCATCGTCGCCGGGCAGAACCCGGGCACCAACCACCCCCGGATGCTCTCCGCCCTGGAGAAGGCCAAGCAGCGGGGCGCGAAGATCGTCACCGTCAACCCGCTGCCCGAAGCGGGCCTGGAGCGCTTCAAGAACCCGCAGAACGCCCGCGGCCTCGCCGGCCCCGGCACCGCGCTGACCGACCTGTTCCTGCAGATCCGGCTCGGCGGGGACCAGGCACTCTTCCGTGCCCTGAACCGGCTGATCGTCGAAGCCGGCGCCGTCGACCGCCCCTTCATCGACGAGCACACGCACGGCTACGAGGACTTCGCGGCCGCCGCGCGCACCACCGACTGGGACGAGGTGCTGCGCGCCACCGGCCTGGAGCGCGCCGAGATCGACCGGCTGCTCGCGATGGTCCTGGACGCGAAGAGCGTCGTCGTGTGCTGGGCGATGGGCCTGACCCAGCACAAGCACGCCGTCCCCACCATCAAGGAAGTCGTCAACTTCCTGCTGCTGCGCGGCAACATCGGCCGCCCCGGCGCCGGCGTGTGCCCGGTGCGCGGCCACAGCAACGTGCAGGGCGACCGCACCATGGGCATCTTCGAACGCCCCGCCCCCGCCTTTCTCGACGCGCTGGAGAAGGAGTTCGGCTTCGCGCCGCCGCGCGAGCACGGCCTCGACGTCGTCCGTGCCATCCGCGCGCTGCGCGACGGCACGGCGAAGGTCTTCTTCGCCATGGGCGGCAACTTCGTGGCCGCCTCCCCCGACACCCTCGTCACCGAATCCGCCATGCGCAACGCGGCCCTGACCGTGCACGTGTCCACGAAGCTCAACCGCTCGCACGTCATCACCGGATCGCGCGCCCTGATCCTGCCCACCCTGGGCCGCACCGAGAAGGACATCCAGGCGGGCGGCGAGCAGTTCGTCACCGTCGAGGACTCCATGGGCATGGTGCACGCCTCGCACGGCTCCCTGCGGCCCGCCTCCCCGCACCTGCTGTCGGAGACCGCGATCGTCTGCCGGCTCGCCCGCGCCACCTTCGGCCACGACACCGCCGTCCCGTGGGCCGCCCTCGAAGCCGACTACGACCTGGTGCGCGACCGGATCTCCCGCGTCGTGCCCGGCTTCGACGGCTTCAACACCAAGGTCCGCCACCCCGGCGGTTTCACCCTGCCGCACGCCCCGCGCGACACCCGCACCTTCCCCACCGCCAACGGCAAGGCCAACTTCACCACCTCACCGGTCGAGTACCCGGCCCTGCCCGAAGGCCGGCTGCTGCTGCAGACGCTGCGCTCGCACGACCAGTACAACACCACGATCTACGGGCTCGACGACCGCTACCGGGGCATCAAGGGCGGCCGCCGCGTCGTCATGGTCAACCCCGCCGACGCGGACGCCCTCGGGCTTCCCGACGGCTCCTACGCCGACCTCGTCGGCGAGTGGACCGACGGCACGGAACGCCGCGCCGACGGCTTCCGCGTCGTGCACTACCCCACCCCGCGCGGCTGCGCCGCCGCCTACTACCCCGAGACGAACGTCCTGGTTCCGCTCGACCACACCGCGGACACCAGCAACACCCCGGCGTCGAAGTCGGTGGTCGTACGCCTGGAGCGGACGGCCCCGGTGCACGGATCGTGACTACCGTCAGGTAGAAAGCTGACCAGTACACCGATTACCGACCCCCACCGAACGATGACGATCGGAGCCGGCCGCATGGGCGAGCAGACGAGCACGCAGTTCCCACAGGAGATCCTGGCGCAGTGGTCCGGCCTCGGCCTCGACCTGCCCGCCCTGTTCTCGGCCGGCCACCTCGGCGACCGCATGAGCATCCGGATCACCGAGGCCTCCCCCGACCGCGTCGTCGGCGTCATGCCCGTCGAGGGCAACACCCAGCCCTACGGCCTGCTGCACGGCGGCGCCTCCGCCGTCCTCGCCGAGACGCTCGGATCCGTCGGCGCGATGCTGCACGGCGGCCCCGGCAAGCTCGCCGTCGGCGTGGACCTCAACGCCACGCACCACCGCGGCATCCGCTCCGGCAACGTCACCGGCGTCGCCACCCCCGTCCACCGCGGCCGCTCCTCGGCCACCTACGAGGTCGTCATCACCGACGAGGACGACAAGCGCGTCTGTACCGCCCGCCTCACCTGCATGCTGCGCCCCTCAGGCCCCGGGGCCACCACGGTCTGACCGACCGGCCGGGCCCGCACCGTTGTCGCGCGGGCCCGGAGGCCCTAGCGTTTTCGGCAGGGGGGCGGCCATGGCGGCAGCAGGGATCCGGCACGCGCGGCGCCGGCGCGCGCCCGCCCGCGCCCTCGGACCGCCCGAACGCACCGGGATCGGGGCCCGATGAGCGGCATCGGCCCGGTGGAAGGCCCCGGCGGCGGAACACCCAGCGTCAACACCCCGCTGCTGCCCGCCCGTTGGGCCCGCCTCTGGGAAGTGCGCCGGGCCGCGCTGTCCGTCCGCGGGCGGCGCGCGGTCAAGGCCGCCACCGCGGCGCTGGCCGCCGTCGCGGTCATCAGTCTGGGCCACGCGATGCGCACCCCCGAGCCGGTGCCCGACCTCGGCCCGTGGCCTGCGCAGGTCACCTACATCGCCTACGAGTCGGGCCGCCTGCAGCCCAAGCCGGCTGCCGCTTCCGGGGTGTTCGGATTCGTGGTGAGCGTGCGGGACGGAACTCCCGTGACGATTCTCCGTGTTACTCCCTCATTCGAGGGACTCGGTGCCGAAATCGGCCCTTCGATACCATTGACGGTGAAGCAGGGAACAACCCGGCACATCACGATAAAGATGATCGTTCGCAAATGTTCCGGACTACCCCTCGACGTCGATCTTCCTGTTCTGGACGTAACGCTGCGTAACGCGCGCGCAATACAGAATCAGAGCTTCATCTTCGGCGGCGGATACCCCCGCGACCTCTCCGCATTCCTCCACCGAATCTGCCGCCCGACACCCACCGGCAGCCCTTCCACGCCGTAGCGGAAGTGCGGGTTCTCGATATCCGAACAACGACATAAAACATGCGGACAGGGTGACAAACCTGCCCAAATACCCCACGGAACCTCAACAAAACCTCAAGAGTTTCCATCCGGCATAACAAGACAGTCACACTCTTCCCGCACCGCTGCCCGAGTTCCCCACACAGGCCTAGAGTCACGGCCAGTCACCGCGCCACCGGATTCGCCAGTTCGGGTTCCAGCGCACGACTCGGCCTCTCACCAGAGCAGGCCGCGCCTGGGGAAAGGACTGATCGTGCGACACCGTTCCTTGCTGCTACTGACCTCCGTGCTCACCACTGGGGCCCTCACCCTCACCGCCTGCGGCTCCCGCAGTGACGACAGCAAGAAGGGCGACGACGGCGCCAACACCACCGTCGTCATCGGGGTCGACGCTCCGTTGACCGGCGACCTGTCCGCGCTCGGCCAGGGCATCAAGAACTCCGTCGAGCTCGCCGCCAACACGGCGAACAAGACCAAAGAGGTCCCGGGCGTCACGTTCAAGATCCAGGCGCTGGACGACCAGGGCAAGCCCGGCCCCGGCCAGCAGAACGCCACCAAGCTCGTCGGTGACAGCACCGTCCTCGGGGTCGTCGGCCCGCTGAACTCCTCCGTCGCCCAGTCGATGCAGAAGATCTTCGACGGCGCGAACCTCGTCGAGATCTCCCCCGCCAACACGAACCCGTCCCTGACCCAGGGCGAAAAGTGGGCCACGGGCACGAAGGCCCGCCCGTTCAAGTCGTACTTCCGCACCGCGACCACGGACGCCATCCAGGGCCCGTTCGCCGCGCAGTACCTCTTCGGCGAAGCCAAGAAGACCAAGGTCTACGTCATCGACGACCAGAAGACCTACGGCGCCGGCCTCGCCGCCACCTTCACCGGCGAGTTCACCAAGCTCGGCGGCAAGGTCGTCGGCACCGCCCACGTCAACCCCGACGACCGCGACTTCAACGCCATCGTCACCAAGGTCAAGGCCGCCGGCGCCGAAGCGGTCTACTACGGCGGCGAGTACCCCGCCGCCGGTCCGCTGAGCCAGCAGCTCAAGGACAACGGCGTGGCCATCCCGCTCATGGGCGGCGACGGCATGTACAGCGCCGACTACGTCAAGCTGAACAAGAAGGCCGAAGGCGACCTCGCCACCTCGGTCGGCGCGCCCGTCGAGACCCTCCCGTCCGCGAAGAAGTTCGTCGCCGACTACGCGGCCGCAGGCTACAAGCAGGCCTTCGAAGCGTACGGCGGCTACTCCTACGACTCCGCCTGGGCCATCATCCAGGCCGTCAAGACGGTCATCAACGACAACGGCGGCAAGCTCCCGACCGACGCTCGCGCGAAGATCACCGCCGCCACGTCCAAGGTCTCCTTCAACGGCGTGACCGGCACCGTCTCCTTCGACGAGTTCGGCGACACCACCAACAAGCAGCTCACCGTGTACCAGGTCAAGGGCGGCAAGTGGGCGCCGATCAAGAGCGGCGTGTTCAACCAGAGCTGACCACTCGCACCACGCCCCACCCGCACCTGACCCACCGCAGCACCCCCCTGTAAGTACGCAACCGGCCGCGCGGGCCGCATCAGCGCCCGCGCGGTCGGCCGTATCCGTCCCACTCCACGGAGGCCCTGCGGTGCACGAACTGCCGCAACAGCTGGCCAACGGCCTGATACTCGGCGCGTTGTACGGACTGATAGCAATCGGCTACACGATGGTCTACGGCATCGTCCAGCTCATCAACTTCGCCCATGGCGAGATCTTCATGATCGGGGGATTCGGCGCCCTCACCGCCTTCCTCGTCCTTCCCAACGGCACCGCCCTCTGGGTCGCACTCCCCCTCATGATCGTCGGAGGCGTCGTCTGCTCCGTCGGCGTCGCCGTCGCCGCCGAGCGCTTCGCCTACCGGCCACTGCGCAACGCCCCCCGGCTGGCGCCTCTCATCACCGCGATCGGCCTGTCCATCGCCCTCCAGCAGGCCATCTGGAAGTGGTACCCGGACGCGAACAAGGACCACCCCTTCCCGCGCTTCTCCGGTGAGCCCTTCCACCTCGGCAGCGTCACCATCCAGCGCGGCACGATCTTCCTGCTCATCGCCGCCCCGGTCTGCATGCTCGCCCTCGGCCTGTTCGTCGCCAAGACCCGCATGGGCCGCGGCATGCAAGCGACCAGCCAGGACCCCGACACCGCCAAGCTGATGGGCATCAACACCGACCGCATCATCGTCATGGCCTTCGCCATCGGTGCCGCGTTCGCCGCCGTCGCAGCCGTCGCCTACGGGCTCAAGGACGGCCAGATCAGCTACCGCATGGGCTTCCTGATGGGCCTCAAGGCCTTCACCGCGGCAGTACTCGGCGGCATCGGCAACATCTACGGCGCCATGCTCGGCGGCATCACCCTCGGCATCGCGGAAGCGCTCGCCACCGGCTACATCGACAACATTCCCGGCATGGGCCAGTTCGGCTCCGCCTGGAAGGACGTCTGGGCCTTCGTCCTGCTCATCCTCGTCCTGCTGATCCGGCCCCAGGGCCTGCTCGGCGAACGCGTCGCGGATCGGGCGTGATCCACATGACCACAGACACCACCCCCCGGCAGCAGGGGATCATCCCGCTCCAGGAGAAGACCGCCCGCGCACTCGTCGCCATCGGCGGCGCCGCCACCGCGGTCTCCACCTTCCTCGCCTGGACCTGGACCTCCGAATTCCCCGGCGACCTCACCGTCACCGGCTACCCCGGCGGCCTCCAGGTGCTCGCCCTCGTCGGCGCGCTCCTCACCGTGCTCTTCACCGCCGCGTCCTACGGCGTACGGGGACTGCGCTGGCTGAACCCCGCCGGCACCGACAGCCCCCTGCTCCTGCTCACCCTCGGAGTGTTCGGCGTCGTCTGGTACACGGTCGCGAGCATCACCGTGGAACTCAATGGCGCCGTCAACCTCGAACCCGGCGCCTACGTCGCGGCCGCCGCGTCCCTGGTCGCGCTCGTCGGAGCCCTCGGCCTGCCCATCCGGGGCGACAGCGGTGACCTCACCGCACCCGCCAACGCCTGGGAGACCTTCCGGCGCGCGATCGCCGCGGCACCGCCCCGCAAGCCCGCCCGCACCCTCCCCTCCTGGGCGGAACTGCTCCTCATCGTCGTGGCGTTCGGCATCGGCCTCTACGTCTTCACGTACGGCATCGACACCGCGTACGCGGAACTCTTCGTCGGCTTCCTGATCATCGTCGCCTTCGGCTTCGCCGCCCTCACCAAGAGCGGCCTGATCGCCCGGCTGACCACCATCACCACGAAGCACCGCAACGTCACCATCGCCGCCGCCTTCACCGCGGCGGCCGGCTTCCCCTTCACCCAGAACAACGACGCCTACACCTCCGTCGGCGTCAACATCCTGGTCTTCGCCACCGTGGCCCTCGGCCTCAACGTCGTCGTCGGCCTCGCGGGCCTCCTCGACCTCGGATACGTCGCATTCCTCGGCGTCGGCGCCTACACCGCCGCCCTCGTATCCGGCTCCACCTCCTCCGCGCTCGGCATCCAGTTCCCCTTCTGGGCCGCAGCCCTCGCGGGCGCCGCCGCCTCCCTGGTCTTCGGCGTCCTCATCGGAGCACCCACCCTGCGGCTGCGCGGCGACTACCTCGCCATCGTCACCCTCGGCTTCGGTGAGATCTTCCGCATCACCATGAACAACCTCAACGGCACCACCGGGCCCGACATCACCAACGGACCCAACGGCATCTCCAACGTTCCCGACCTCGACATGTTCGGGTTCAACTTCGGCGAAAGCCACGAGACCGGCATCAACAGCCTCGGTAGGTTCGGCAACTACTACCTGCTGATGCTCCTCTTCACCGCCATCGTCGTCATCGTCTTCCGACGCGCCGGAGAATCCCGCATCGGCCGCGCCTGGGTCGCCATCCGCGAGGACGAGACCGCCGCCACCGCCATGGGCATCAACGGCTTCCGCCTCAAGCTCATGGCCTTCGCACTCGGCGCAAGCCTCGCCGGACTCGCCGGAGCGGTACAGGCACACGTGACCTACAGCGTCACACCCGACCAATTCGAATTCGCCGGAACCGCACCACCCAACTCCGCGTTCCTCCTCGCCGCCGTCATCCTCGGCGGCATGGGAACCGTGAGCGGCCCCCTCATCGGCGCCTCACTGCTCTACCTCATCCCGGTCAAGCTGCAATTCATGCACGACTACCAGCTCCTCCTCTTCGGCCTCGCGCTCATCCTCCTGATGCGCTTCCGCCCCGAGGGCCTGGTCGTCAACCGCCGGTCCAAACTCGAATACCACGAGACCGACCAGCTCGCCGTCCCCAAGCAACTCACCCTCGCCGACGCCAACGTCGACTCCAGCAAGGCAGGGGCGTGAGAAGCAGCATGACCACCGACACCACCACCCCCGCAGCCGGCCCCACCCCCGGCACCCCCCTGCTGCACGCCTCCGGCGTCACCATGCGATTCGGCGGCCTCACCGCCGTCAGATCCGTCGACCTCACCGTCAACACCGGAGAGATCGTCGGCCTCATCGGCCCCAACGGCGCCGGCAAGACCACCTTCTTCAACTGCCTCACCGGCCTGTACGTGCCCACCGAGGGCACCGTCAGCTACCAGGGCAAGGTCCTGCCGCCCAAGCCCCACCTCGTCACCCAGGCCGGCATCGCCCGCACCTTCCAGAACATCCGGCTCTTCGCCAACATGACCGTCCTGGAAAACGTGCTCGTCGGCCGCCACACCCGCACCAAAGAAGGCCTGTTCTCAGCGCTCCTGCGCGGCCCCGGCTTCAAACGCGCCGAAGCCGCCTCCCGGGACCGCGCCATGGAACTGCTCGCCTTCATCGGCCTCGAAGCCAAGGCCGAACACCTGGCGCGCAACCTCCCCTACGGCGACCAGCGCAAACTGGAGATCGCCCGCGCCCTCGCGAGCGACCCCGGACTGCTGCTCCTCGACGAACCCACCGCGGGAATGAACCCCCAGGAAACCCGCACCACCGAGGAACTCGTCTTCGCCATCCGCGACATGGGCATCGCCGTCCTCGTCATCGAGCACGACATGCGCTTCATCTTCAACCTCTGCGACCGCGTCTCCGTACTCGTCCAGGGCGAGAAACTCGTCGAAGGCACCAGCGAGGTCGTCCAGCGCGACGACCGCGTCATCGCCGCCTACCTCGGTGAACCCTTCGAAGGAGCCCCGGGCGACGAAGAACTCGCCGAGGTCGAGGCAGCGGAAACCGCGACCGGCAGCACCACCAGCACCATAGGTACGGAAGGCGAACGATGACCGCACTGCTCGAAGTCGAGGACCTGCGCGTCGCCTACGGCAAAATCGAAGCCGTCAAGGGCATCTCGTTCAGCGTCGAAGAAGGCCAGGTCGTCACCCTCATCGGCACCAACGGTGCGGGCAAGACCACCACCCTGCGCACGCTGTCCGGGCTCATCAAGCCGCTCAGCGGCAAGATCAGCTTCGGCGGCCAGTCGCTGGACAAGGTGCCGGCACACAAGATCGTGGCGCTGGGCCTCGCCCACTCCCCCGAAGGCCGCCACATCTTCCCCCGCCTCACCATCGAGAACAACCTGCAGCTCGGGGCGTACCTGCGCAACGACAAGGCAGCCATCGCCCAGGACATCAAGCGCGCCTACGACCTCTTCCCCATCCTCGGGGAACGCAGGAAGCAGGCCGCGGGAACCCTCTCCGGCGGTGAACAGCAGATGCTCGCCATGGGCCGCGCACTGATGTCGCGACCCAAACTGCTCATGCTCGACGAGCCCTCCATGGGCCTCTCCCCGATCATGATGCAGAAGATCATGCACACGATCGCCGAGCTCAAATCCCAGGGCACCACGATCCTGCTCGTCGAACAGAACGCGCAGGCCGCGCTCTCGCTCGCCGACCAGGGCCACGTGATGGAGATCGGCAAGATCGTCCTGAACGGAACCGGCGCGGACCTGCTCCACGACGAATCCGTGCGAAAGGCGTACCTCGGCGAGGACTGAGTCCTCCACGCCGAAGGGCCGCACCGTGACAACGGTGCGGCCCTTCGTCACATCGCTCCCCGGCTACTTCTCCGGAACCTCGTCGATCACGGCCTGCGCCACCTGCTGCATCGACATCCGCCGGTCCATCGACGTCTTCTGGATCCAGCGGAACGCCGCCGGCTCGGACAGGCCGTACTTCGTCTGCAGCACGCTCTTCGCCCGGTCCACCAGCTTCCGGGTCTCCAGCCGCAACGACAGATCCGCGACCTCGAGCTCCAGCGCCCGCAACTCCTGGAACCGGCTCACCGCCATCTCTATGGCCGGCACCAGATCGCTCTTGCTGAACGGCTTCACGAGATAGGCCATCGCCCCGGCATCCCGCGCCCGCTCGACCAGCTCGCGCTGGGAGAACGCGGTCAGCATCAGAACGGGGGCGATCTTCGCCTTCGCGATCTGCTCGGCGGCGGAGATCCCGTCCAGGATCGGCATCTTCACATCGAGGATCACCAGATCCGGCCGGTGCTCCTCCGCCAGCTTGACGGCAGTCTCGCCGTCGCCGCAGTCACCGACGACGGAGTAGCCCTCCTCCTCCAGCATCTCCTTGAGATCGAGCCGGATCAGCGCCTCGTCCTCGGCGATGACGACGCGCGTCGTCATCGGCGGTACGTGCGACTGCTCGTCTATGGGCTCGGCGGCGCTCAACGGGACTCCTCGATCACGGGCGGGGGTACTGCCCCCTGAGCCTACCTAGCTCCTGTATCTTTGGAGCACGGAGGGTTTCCGCTATCCTTCGTTTCGAAGGAGCCCCGGTAGCCCAGCGGCAGAGGCGATGGATTCAAAACCCATTCAGCGTCGGTTCGAATCCGACTCGGGGCACTTTCCCTTCATTTTCAAGGGTAAAGACACTTTTACAAACATCACTGCACATGGTGAATGTATGTGCCATCGGGCCCATGAGCGCCGGACAGCGGCAACGCTCGCCGTATGTACGGTCTTGAACGTCGCAAGCTGACACTTGCCCTCCTGGACGCCGGTCACAGCCTCAACTCGGTCAGCAAGCAGACGGGCATATCCCGATCGGCGATCCGGGACTGGCGAATGCGCGTCGAACCGATCCGGCGCAACGCCGAATGCGTGCGCTGCGCGACACCGCCGACCGCTCCACAGCAAGCTTCCGCGTACGCCTATCTGTTGGGTCTTTACCTCGGCGACGGCTGCCTCAGCGCCCAGCCGCGCGGCGTCCATGCCCTCCGCATCGCCTGCGCGGACGCGTGGCCCGGCCTGATCGAATCCTGCGAGGAGTCGATCCGCGCGATCCACCCCGACAACGCCGTCTGCCGCGTGCGCAAACAGGGTTGCACCATGGTGACGTCCACCAGCAAACACTGGCCGTGTCTCTTCCCGCAGCACGCCCCGGGCAAGAAGCACGAGCGGCGCATCGCTCTCGAACCCTGGCAGCAGGAGATCGTCGACGCCCACCCCTGGGCCTTCATCCGGGGGCTCATCCACTCCGACGGATGTCGGATCACCAACTGGACCGAGAAGGTCATCGGCGGGGAGCCGAAGCGCTACGAGTACCCGCGGTACTTCTTCACCAACAAGTCCGAGGACATCCGCACCCTGTTCAGCGACACCCTCGACAAGGTCGGCGTCGAATGGAAAGTCACCCGTCGCGGCAAGGACCCGTACAACGTCTCCGTCGCGCGCCGCGCGTCCGTCGCGCTCATGGACCTGCATGTGGGGCCCAAGTACTGAGCCCCACGGAGTGGTTCCGGCTACTTCGGAGAATCGTCCTCGCCGATGTGGTGCACGCGCACCAGGTTCGTCGTGCCCGGGACGCCCGGCGGGGAGCCGGCCGTGATGACGACGATGTCGCCCTTCTGGCACTTGCCGACGCGGAGCAGTTGTTCGTCGACCTGGTCGACCATTTCGTCGGTGGTCTGCACCATGGGGCCGAGGAGGGCCTCGACGCCCCAGGTGAGGTTGAGCTGGGAGCGGGTGGCGGGTTCGGGGGTGAAGGCGAGGAGGGGGATCGGGGAGCGGTAGCGGCTGAGGCGGCGGACGGTGTCGCCTGATTGAGTGAACGCCACGAGATACTTCGCTCCGAGGAAGTCACCCATTTCGGCGGCGGCCCGGGCGACGGCGCCGCCCTGGGTGCGGGGCTTGTTGCGTTCGGTGAGTGGGGGGAGGCCGGAGGAGAGGATCTCCTCTTCGGAGGCGCAGATGATGCGGCCCATGACCTTGACGGTTTCGATGGGGTGTTTGCCGACGCTGGTTTCGCCGGAGAGCATGACGGCGTCGGTGCCGTCCATGATGGCGTTGGCGACGTCGGAGGCTTCGGCGCGGGTGGGGCGCGATGCGTCGATCATGGAGTCGAGCATCTGGGTCGCGACGATGACGGGTTTGGCGTTGCGCTTGGCGAGCTTGATGGCGCGCTTCTGGACCATGGGCACTGCTTCGAGGGGCATTTCGACGCCGAGGTCGCCGCGGGCGACCATGATGCCGTCGAAGGCGTCGACGATCTCTTCGAGGTTGTCGACCGCCTGCGGCTTTTCGATCTTGGCGATGACGGGGACGCGGCGTCCCTCTTCCTTCATGATGCGGTGGACGTCGATGACGTCCTGGGCGCTGCGGACGAAGGAGAGGGCGATGATGTCGGCGCCGATGCGCAGGGCCCAGCGGAGGTCCTGGATGTCTTTTTCGGAGAGGGCGGGGACGGAGACCGCGACGCCGGGGAGGTTGAGTCCCTTGTTGTCGGAGACCATGCCGCCTTCGATGACGATGGTGTGGACGCGGGAACCCTGGACTTCGGTGACTTCGAGGGTGACGCGGCCGTCGTCCACGAGGATGCGTTCGCCTTTGGTGACGTCTGCGGCGAGTCCTTTGTAGGTGGTGCCGCAGGTCTGGCGGTCGCCTTCGATGTCTTCGACGGTGATGGTGAATTCGTCGCCGCGTTCAAGGAGTACGGGGCCTTCGGTGAATCGGCCGAGGCGGATCTTCGGGCCTTGGAGGTCGGCGAGGATGCCGATGCTGCGGCCGGTCTCCTCCGAGGCTTTGCGTACGTGGCGGTAGCGGTCCTCGTGGTCGGCGTAGGAGCCGTGGCTCAGGTTGAGGCGGGCGACGTCCATTCCGGCTTCGACGAGTGCTTTGATCTGGTCGTAGCCGTCGGTGGCGGGGCCCAGGGTGCAGACAATTTTTGCTCGGCGCATGTTTCGAGCCTATGACTTACTGACGGGTAGGCAGATGGGCGGAGGCGACTGTCCAACGTCGGCTGGATTAACGGTTGTTGACAAGTGTCGAACGTGCATGGCATTGCTCATGTGAGCAGTCTGGCGGGGTCAGGTGAGTACCGGTGGAGTCATGGTGAAGTGGGCGGTGACTTGCGCGTGGACGTTCTGACGTTCGGGTTCGAGGTCGAGGGAGGGCGGAGAGGCCGTGTCCACGGAGTAGCCGCCGGCTCGGGCGCTCATGGCGAAGGCCTGCTGCTGGTAGGGGGCGGCCTGGTGGACGCCGTCGTCGGCGAGTTCGATGAGGGCGGTGAGGGTGGAGCCGAGGGCTTCGGCGTATTCGCGGCCGCGTTGGACGGCGTCGCGGACGGCTTGCTGGCGGGCTTCGCGGTAGACGGGTGACTGGGGGCGCAGGGACCACCAGGGGCCGTCGACGCTGGTGAGTTCGAGGTCGGCGAGGCGGGTGGCGAGTTCGCCGAGTGCGGTGAAGTCGGTGAGGGTGGCGCCGATGCGTACGACGCCGTGGTAGGCGCGGATCTTCTCGCCGCGGTCGCGGCCTTTGTCGCGGAGTTCGGGGGTGAGGCCGATGGTTCCGGTTTCGAGTTTCTCGACGGCTTCGCCGTAGCCCTTGATGAGGTCGAGGGCCTGGGTGTTGCGGCGGGTGAGGTCGTCGAGGGTGTGGCGGCGGTCGGTGCCGCGGGATCTGACGGTGACGCTGATGCGGGCGAGTTCGGGTTCGCATTCGATGGTGGCTTCGCCGCGGACGCCGACGCGGGGGGCTTCGAGGGGGCGGGGGGTCCTGTCCGTTTCCGTGGCCATGTGCCCCACTGTCGCAGGCGGCTCATTTCTCCGGCGGGACATCTGATGGAAATGCCTGGGGGGTGTTGCGGGGTGGGGTTCCTGCGCCAGAATCTACGCGCGTTACATCACCAGACCGACCGGGAGCAGACATGCCGCTCAACCGAAGGACTTTTCTCAACCGTTCCGCCGCCACGGGCGCGGGAGTCGCGCTCGCGGGGACCGTCGCAGGCGCCGCGCCGGCCCAGGCGCACGGGCACGGCCCGAAGACGTACTCGCTGCGGGTGCTGGGCACGACGGATCTGCACGGGCATGTCTTCAACTGGGACTACTTCACGGACAAGGAGTACGACGACAGCACCCACAACGACGTGGGCCTGGCGAAGATCTCCACGCTGGTGGAGCAGGCGCGGGCCGAGAAGGGCTGCGAGCGCACCCTGCTGATCGACGCGGGCGACACCATCCAGGGCACGCAGCTGTCGTACTACTACGCGCGGGTGGAGCCGATCACGGGCACCGCCGGCAAGCGCGGGAAGCCGCCGGTGCACCCGATGGCGCTGGCGATGAACCACATGCGCTACGACGCGGCGGCGCTGGGCAACCACGAGTTCAACTACGGCATCCCCGTGCTGCGGAAGTTCGAGGAGCAGTGCGACTTCCCGCTGCTGGCGGCGAACGCGGTGGACGCGAAGACGCTGAAGCCGGCGTTCCCGCCGTACACGATCAAGCGGATCAAGGTGCAGGGCGGGCCGGACATCAAGGTGGGGATCCTGGGGCTGACGAACCCGGGGATCGCGATCTGGGACAAGGCGAACGTGCAGGGGAAGCTGGCGTTCCCGGGTCTGGTGGAGCAGGCGAAGATCTACGTGCCGAAGCTGCGGGCGCTGGGTTGTGACGTGGTGATCTGTTCTGATCACTCGGGGGTCGACGGCGCTACGTCGTACGGGGACGCGCTGCCGTATCCGGAGAACGCGTCGGCGCTGGTGGCGGAGCAGGTGCCGGGGATCGACGCGATTCTGGTGGGTCACGCCCACAAGGAGATCGCGTCGCGGACGGTGGTCAACACCGCGTCGGGCAAGGACGTGGTGCTGTCGGAGCCACTGATGTGGGGGATGCGGCTGAGCGTCTTCGACATCGCGCTGGAGTTCTCGCGGGGCCGCTGGTCGGTGACGAAGGTGGTGGCGGAGGTCCGCAACGCGAACACGGTGGCGGAGGACCCGCACGTGGTGAAACTGGTGAAGGCGGAGCACGACAAGGTCGTGGCCTACGTGAACCAGGTGGTGGGCACGTGTGCGGTGGCCATGTCGGCGACGGAGGCCCCGTACAAGGACACGCCGATCATCGACTTCATCAACGCGGTGCAGATCCAGACGGTGAAGGCGGCGCTGGCGGGGACGGAGTACGCGGCTCTGCCGGTGCTGTCGCAGGCGGCGTGCTTCTCGCGGTCGGCGGCGATTCCGGCGGGTCAGGTGTCGCTGCGGGATGTGGCGGGGCTGTACGTGTTCGAGAACACGCTGGACGCCCGAGTGCTCACGGGTGCGCAGATCAAGGACTATCTGGAGTTCTCGGCGAAGTACTTCGTGCAGACGGCGCCGGGTGCGGTGGTGGACGTGTCGAAGCTGACGAACGCGGGCAGCACGCCGGACTACAACTACGACGTGGTGGGCGGGGTGTCGTACGAGATCGACATCGCGAAGCCGGTGGGTTCGCGGATCGCGAACCTGACGTTCCAGGGTGCGCCGGTGGATCCGGCGGCGAAGTTCGTGCTGGCGGTGAACAACTACCGGGCGAACGGGGGCGGCAACTTCCCGCATGTGGCGGCGACGCCGTCGGTCTGGGCGAACTCGGACGAGATCCGGAACACGATCGTCGCGTGGGTGAAGGCGAACGGTTCGATCGATCCGTCCGCCTTCGGTGCTGACAGTTGGAAGCTCACGCGCGACGGAGTGCCGCTGTTCTAGTCGGCACGTTGGAGGCGGCCGTCCCGTCGAGGCCGAACGTGGTGAACGCGGTTCTGGCCGGCAGGGGGTAGGGCTCCTTGCCGGTCAGTGCGTTGAGGATGACGGCGGAGCGCCAGGCGACGAGGCCGAGGTCGGGGGCGCCGACGCCGTGGGTGTGGCGGCTGGCGTGCTGGATGTGGACGGCGCCGCTGATGGAGGCGTCGAGGGCGAGCCGGTGGTCGGCGTCGATGCGGGGGCGGCCGGCGGTGTCGCGGCGCAGGTAGGGGTGGAGTGGGGCGAGCAGTTGCTCGATGGGGCGTTCGCGGTAGCCGGTGGCGAGGACGACGGCGCTGGTGTGGAGGCGGCTGCGGGTGCCTTGCTGCTCGTGTTCGAGGTGGAGTTCGATGCCGGTGCTGCCGAGGCGTCCGGCGGTGCGGACGGTGACGCCGGGGGTGAGGGTGGCGTCAGGCCAGCCGCCGTCGAGGGTGCGGCGGTAGAGCTCGTCGTGGATGGCGTTGATGGTGTCGTGGTCGATGCCTTTGTGGAGTTGCCACTGCTGGGGGACGAGTTGGTCGCGGACGGGTTCGGCGAGGCCGTGGAAGTAGCGGGTGTAGTCGGGGGTGAACTGTTCGAGGCCGAGTTTGCTGTATTCCATGGGGGCGAAGGCGGGGGTGCGGGCGATCCAGGTGAGGCGTTCGCGGCCGGTGGGGCGGGCGCGCAGCAGGTCGAGGAAGACTTCGGCGCCGGACTGTCCTGATCCGACGACGGTGATGTGGTCGGCGGCGAGGAGTCGGGCGCGTTGCTCGACGTAGGCGCTGGAGTGGATGACGGGGACGGTGGGGGCGTCGGCGAGGGGGCGGAGGGGTTCGGGGACGTAGGGGCTGGTGCCGATGCCGATGACGAGGTTGCGGGCGTGGGTGCGGCCGAGGGCTTCGGCTTCGCCGTTGCGGTCGAGGTGGGTGTGGTCGATTTCGAACAGGGCGCGGCCGGGGTTCCAGCGGACGGTGTCGACCTGCTGGCCGAAGTGGGTGGTGGGGAGGGTGTCGGCGACCCAGCGGCAGTAGGCGTCGTATTCGGCGCGGTGGAGGTGGAAGCGCTCGGCGAAGTAGAAGGGGAAGAGCCGTTCGCGGGTTTTGAGGTAGTTGAGGAACGACCAGCGGCTGGTGGGGTCGGCGAGGGTGACGAGGTCGGCGAGGAAGGGGACCTGGAGGGTGGCGCCGTCGATGAGCAGGCCGGGGTGCCATTGGAAGGAGGGTCGTTGGTCGTAGAAGGCGGTGGTGAGGTCGGGGATGCCGTCGGCGAGGGCGGCGAGGGAGAGGTTGAACGGGCCGATGCCGATGCCGAGGAGGTCGAGGGGTTCTTCGAGGGGAGCGGGTTCGCCTGCGGGCGGGGTGGGGGGTGCGGTCGTCATCGGGCCGTGCCTTCCGTGGTGAGGTGCAGGAGCGCTGTGAGGTCGGCGGGCCGGGTGTGGGGGTTGAGCAGGGTCGCTTTGAGCCAGAGGCGTCCGTCGGCGTGGGCGCGGCCGAGGACGGCGTGGCCGTCGTGCAGGAGGCGGCGGCGGAGGGCGGCGACGTGGGTGTCGTCGGCGTGGGTGGGGCGGAACAGGACGGTGCTGATCTCGGGGCGGCCGCGCAGGGTGAGGGCGGGGTGGGCGTCGATGAGGTCGGCGAGGTGGTGGGCGTGGTCGCAGACGGTGTCGATGAGGGCGCCGAGTCCTTCGCGGCCCAGTGCGCGGAGGGTGACGGCGATTTTGAACACGTCGGGCCGGCGGGTGGTGCGCAGGGAGCGGCCGAGGAGGTCGGGCAGGCCGGCGTCGGTGTCGTCGTCGGCGTTGAGGTAGTCGGCCTGGTGGTTCAGGGGCCGTAGTGCGGTGGTGTCGCGTACGGCGAGGAGGCCGGCGGCGATGGGTTGCCAGCCGAGTTTGTGCAGGTCCAGGGTGACGGAGTCGGCGAAGGGCAGGCCGTCGAGGCGGTGTGCTTCGCGGTCGCTGAAGAGCAGGGGTCCGCCGTAGGCGGCGTCGATGTGGAGTTCGGCGCCGTGGGCGGCGGTGTGGTGGGCGATGTCGGGGAGTGGGTCGATGGCGCCGGTGTCGGTGGTGCCGGCGGTGGCGACGACGAGTACGGGGCCGGTTTCGTCGCGTTTGCCGAGGTCGCCGAGGGCGGTGTGGAGGGTGGCGGGGTCGAGGGTGCCGGCGGGGGTGGGCAGGACGAGTGCGGGTGGCAGGCCGAGGAGCCAGCCGGCGCGTTGGATGCTGTGGTGGGCGTTGGCTCCGCACACGACCCGCAGTGCGGGGGCGCCGGGGTGGCGTTCGCGGGCGAGGAGCAGGGCGAGGTGGTTGGACTCGGTGCCGCCGGTGGTGATCAGCGCGTCGGGGGCGCGGTGGCCGGGGTAGACGAGGGCGGCGAGCGCGGCGGTGGTCTCGGCTTCGAGGACTGCGGCGGCGGGGGCCTGGTCCCAGGAGTCGAGGGACGGGTTGAGGGCGCCCGCGGCGAGGTCGGCGGCGACGGCGAGGGCCAGCGGCGGGCAGTGCAGGTGGGCGACGCAGCGGGGGTGCGCGGGGTCGGCGGCTCCGGCGGCGAAGGCGTGCACGAGGGTGCGCAGCGCGTGTTCCGCGCCGGTGCCGGTGTGCGGGATGACGGGCGTGCACGCGTCGCGCACGTGTTGGGCGACGGTGTCGGGGCCGCCGGCGGGGAGGGGTCCGCCGCGGGCGGTGGCGCCGGTGGTGAGTGCGTCGAGGACGGTGTCCAGCAGGGGGCGCAGGTGGGTGGGTCCTGTGATCCCTCCGGCGAGCTGGGGTGGCATGAGGTGGCCCCTTCGCGGTCGCTGCCTGTCGGGCGGGCGGTTCCGCCCGGTGTGTTCAACGAGAGGCACCGGTCAGGGGTATTGCGGGGGCGGTACGGAGGATCGTTTTCGGCCGTACGGGGTCGATTCTGAAGCCCCGTGTCGCCGGGGTGCCCGTACGGTCGCGGGCACCCCGGCTCGGAGGGTCAGGGGTACGTCGCCCGGATCTTCAGCGCGCGCTGCAGGTCGTGGAGTTGGTCGGCGAGTTGGCGGCGCAGCGCGGGTACCGGGTTCGCGTCGCGCAGGCATTCGCCGCCCAGGCGCAGGGTGGAGGTGTCGGTGGCGGGGGTGGGGAAGGCGTGCCGGCCGGCGGCGGTGGCGAGTGCGGGGCCGCGGCGGGCGGCGACGGCGGTTGCGGCGGCGAAGTAGTAGGGCACGTATCCGTGCAGCAGTTCGTGCTGCTCCGGCTGCCAGAAGCCCTGGGCGGTGGCGGTGAACAGGTAGGCCGACAGGGAGTCGTCCCCGAACATCAGGGTCCAGGCGGCGTGTTTGGCGTGCGGGTCGGGCAGGGCGGCGCGGCAGCGGGCGGCGCCCTCCTCGCCGGAGGCGCTGGGGTCGCGGGTGAGTTCCGCGGCGATCTCGGCGGGGGTGGCGGCGCCGAGGACGGTGAGGCGCAGCAGCAGTTGCCAGCGCAGTTCGGGGTCGAGGGCGGGGCCGTCGGTGATGCGGCCGGCGGTGAGCCAGTCGCGCAGCCGTGCGGTGTCGGCTGCGGTGACGGCGCAGTCGATGAGGGTGCGGGCGGCGCTGAGGTGCAGGGCCGGGGAGCCGCCGTGCAGGAAGGTCCGGCAGACGCCGGAGAGCAGGGTGAGGTCGGCTGTGCGGCGGGCGGGGTCGCGGTAGCGGTCGACGAGCTGGCCGCGGGTGAAGGTGAGGACGCCCTGGACGATGGCGGGGTCCGTTTCGGCGGGGAGGTGCCGCAGGACCAGGTCGAGGTAGTCGCCGGGTGGCAGTTCGCCGTCGCGCACCAGGTCGCGGGCGGCGTTCCAGACGACGGCGCGGGAGATCGGGTGGGGCAGGCCGCTGAGGCATTCCGTGACGGTGGTCCACGACTGGTCGTCGAAGCGGATCTTGGTGTAGCTGAGGTCGCCGTCGTTGAGCAGGACCAGGTCGGGGCGGACGGGCCGGCCTTCGGGCAGCAGGGGGACGCGGGGGGCGGCGAGGTCCGCCGCGAGGCGTTCGCGCAGGACGAGCCGGCAGGGGTCGGTCACGGCGCGGTCGTACAGGCCGACGTCGATGTGGTGCGGGCGGCTGCCGGTGCGGGCGATGAAGGGTGCGGCGGCGGTGTCGAAGTGCGGCTGGAGGGTGTCGACGCCGGTGGTGCGCAGCCATTGCGCGGCCCATTTGCGGACGTCGCGGTCGGTGGCGCCGCCGAGGGAGTCGATGAAGTCGTCGAGGGTGGCGTTGCCGAAGCGGTGGCGGGCGATGTGGGCGTTGACGCCGGCGCGGAAGTCCTTGGTGCCGAGCCAGGCGACGAGCTGCCGCAGCGCGGAGGCGCCCTTGGCGTAGGAGATGCCGTCGAAGTTGAGCATCGCGGAGGCGGTGTCGGGGACCGCCTCCGGGGCGACGGGGTGGGTGGAGGGGCGCTGGTCGGCGTCGTAGCCGTAGGTCTTGCGGGCGATGGCGAAGTCGGTCCAGGTGGTGGTGAAGCCGGTGGCTTCGGCGAGGACCTGGTAGCCGAGGTACTCGGCGAAGGACTCGTTGAGCCAGATGTCGTCCCACCAGCGCAGGGTGACGAGGTTGCCGAACCACATGTGGGCCATCTCGTGGGCGATGACGACGGCCCGTTGCTGGCGTTCGGGGTGGGTGACGGCGGAGCGGTAGACGTATTCGTCACGGAAGGTGACCAGGCCGGGGCTTTCCATGGCGCCCCAGTTGAGTTCGGGGACGAACGCCTGGTCGTAGGAGTCGAACGGGTAGGGCTCGTCGAATATCTCGTGGTAGCGGTCGAAGCAGCGGCGGGTGGTGTCGAGGAGTTCGGCCGCGTTGCTCTCCAGGTGCGCTCCCAGGCTCCGGCGGGAGTGGAGGCCGAAGGGCAGTCCGGCGTGTTCGGTGCGGATGCTGTGCCAGGGTCCCGCGGCGACGGCGAGGAGGTAGCTGCTGATGGGCGGCGTCGCGGCGATCTGCCAGTGCCCTTCGCCGGTGCGCTGCGAGACGCCGTTGCCGTGGACCGTCCAGGCGGGTGGGGCGGTGACGGTGACGTCGAAGACGGCCTTGAGGTCGGGCTGGTCGAACGTGGCGCTGAGCGCCGGGCTGTGGTCGAGGCCGAGCTGGGTGTACGTGTAGACCTCGCCGTCGGCGGGGTCGGTGAAGCGGTGCATGCCCTCGCCGGTGCGGGAGTAGTGCATGTCCGCGTCGATCCGCAGTTCGTTGTGGGTCCGCAGCCCGGTGAGCGGGAGCCGGCCGTCGTCGAGGGTGCCGGGGTCGAGCGGGCGGCCGTTGAGTTCGGCGCGGTGCAGGGCTGCGGGCCTGAGGTCGATGAAGGTCGCGGCGCCGGCTTCGCGGGCGGTGAAGCGGATCACCGAGGTGGAGCGGAACGTCGCGTCCCCGCGGGTGAGGTCCAAGTGGATCGCGTAGTGGTCGACGTCGATCAGGCGGGCGCGGGTCTCGGCCTCGGCGCGAGTCAGGGCTGGCATGCCGGACATGCTGCCGTACGACGGAGCGTCGTCAAAGTGCCGGCGCCACCACCCGGGCCGCGGGTCACGTCCCGGGGTGGTCCGCTGTCTGCCGGGCGATCCGGCGGGGGTCCAGCTGGTCGGTGGACCAGCCGCCGGGGACGGTGCGGTACTGCTGCTCGCGGAAGCGTACGGGGGCGGCGCCGACGCGGCGGGTGAACAGCCGGCTGAAGTAGGCGGGGTCCTCGTAGCCGACGCGGCGGGCGACGGCGGCGACCGGCAGGTCGGTGGCGGCGAGGAGTTCCTTGGCGCGGCCGAGCCGGATGCCGAGCAGGTAGTCCTTGGGGCTGCAGTCGGCGCTGCGGCGGACCGCGGCGCGCAGTTCGGCCAGGGTCATCCCGTGCCGGGCGGCGTGTTCCGCGATGGTCAGCGGCAGGAACGCGTCGCGGGCGAGGGCGTCGAGCACCCGGTCGCCGTCGCCGGTGGTGTCGGCGCGGGCGCGGCGCAGGGCGACGAGGAGTTCATGGACGGCGGCGGAGCTCTCGACTTCCAGGAGCGGGTTTCCCGGGCGGGCGGCGCGGGCTATGCGGGCGATGACGGCGCGCGGCCCGGTGGTGTCGCTGAGCGGGACGATGGGTCGGTCGGGCTCGATGTAGCCGAGTTCGGTGTAGGTGGCGGCGGCCGGTCCGGTGAAGTCGACGAAGCTCTCGTCCCAGCCGCTGCCGGGGTGTGGCGCGTAGTGGTGCTCGGCGTCGGGGGTGAGCCAGAGCAGGGTGGGCGCGGTGATCTCCACGGCGTCGCCGCCGCGGTGCCGGAACCAGCCGGTGCCGGCGCTGATGACGACGGCGACGTGGTGGTCGATGGTGCGTGGCCCGACGGTGGGCAGCGCGCCGTGCTGCATGCCGACGCCGAGGCATACCAGGCCGAGTCGGTGGTGGACCGGGTTCGGGGTGAAGTAGCGCATCCATGTATGGAACATCGAGGACTGATCTTCGCTCATGGAGTGTGGCGGTTCGGGGTGCTATGCGGGGCCGAGGTCCGTGACGGCGAAGGTGTCGAGGGAGAACTCGGCGGTGCCGCTGTCGCCGGTCTTGCGCAGCCCCACCCAGGCGTCCCCGCCGGTGGGGGCGGTGAACTCGTAGCTGTGGGTGGTGGGCACCCGGGCGGCGGGCAGGTCCGTCCGGGACAGTTCGGTGGTCTCCGGGCGGTCGGTGGCGGTGATCCAGGTGTACTGGCCGGCTTCCTCGTTCTCGTAGCGGAACGTGACGCGGTAGCGGTGGCCGGGGGTGAAGCGGGCGGTGTGCGGGACGGTCCGGTAGATCAGCCCGTCGTTCTCGCCGCGGGATTTGAGGGACTGGGTGCCGTCGATGACGTCGTCGATCGCCTTGCCGTTCCAGCCTGCCTGAGTGAACGGGAAGTGCCGCTGCGCGATGTGGGTGCGGGGGTCGGTGACGTCGCCCGCGTCGCCCTTGACGAAGGCGCCCCAGCCCTGGGGGACGTTCTCGAAGTCCTCGTGGACGAGGGCGCCGGGGGCGCGGGTGGGGGTGGTGGCGACGACGCGGAGGTTGTCGAAGGTGACGCGGGCCGTTCCGGCGTCGGCGCGCAGGATGAGGGTGACGGGCCCGCCGCCTTCGGGGACGGTGAACCAGGTGAACATGCGCTGCATGCGGGAGCCGTGCTTGCGGTCGGCGGCGACGTAGTTGCCCGCGGTGGACGTGTCGGTCCAGTTGGCGGCGGTGACGCCGTCGGCGGTGCGGATCTCCAGGGCGGCCCGGCGCCGCTCCCCCGCGGTGGCGCCGACCTCGACCTGGACGGAGGCCGCGTAGCTGCCGGGCCGCAGCCGCGACAGGCGCTGGCCGACGGCGGCGGCGGTGCCGGCGCCGATGACGAGTTCGTAGTCGCCGAGCGGGTTGCGGACGACGCTCGCCGGCCCGTTGACGTGCCAGTCGTCGAGCCGCCCGGAGTGGAAGCCGGGGTCGTGGATCGCGGTGCCCTCGCCCCAGCCGGGGGCGGCCTGGCGGGGTGCCCGGTCGCGGTGGACGGCGTAGGGCTGTCCGGCGGCGGCGGTCACGGTGACCGAGCCGTCCCTGACGGGCAGGTCCCCTTCGAAGCGGCGGCCCTGGTCGGTGAGGCGGTAGAGGCTGACGGTGCGGGCCTTCGCCCAGCCCGCGGGCAGCCGCCACGTGGAGGTGCCGCCCGCGGGGTTGTAGTGGTAGAGCTTCGGCGGGTTCTTGGCCTGCCGCGGCTCCCAGGGCAGCAGGTAGGTGCCGCCGCGGTAGACGGTGCGGCCGTCGGTGGAGATGGTCTTCGTGCCGTCGGCGTCGGTGACGGTGGTCGCGGTGGGTCCCATGAAGGTGATCTCGTGGTCGGTCCAGGTGCGGATCGGGTACGCCTGGAGGTACTTGGCCGGCAGGTTCTCCGTCCAGATGGTGCGGTGGAAGGCGTTCCAGTCGGTCTTGCCGACCCAGCCCTCGAAGGTGCCGAGTTTCGCGGTGCCCAGCAGCGGCCACTTGTCGGCGAAGACGTCCTTCTGGTGGTGCCGCACCATGCGGATGAGCTGGGAGTTGATGCCGCGCGAGGTGTCGCCGCCGTAGTCGGTCTCGTTCGCCCAGTGCGACCACAGGGAGGAGCGTTCCAGGCCGTGGCCCCACTCGCTGGTGACGGTCCACCCCTGGGCGCGCAGGTGGCGCTGGAGCCGGTCGGATGTCCAGCCCGACTCGCGGAACACGTCGAGGTAGATGGTGTTCAGGGCCGGGTGGGTCTCGTCGCGCAGTTGCTGGAAGCGGGCGGCGATGTCGCCGCTGATCAGGTCGCGGCGTGCGTCGATGCGGTAGGACTGGTCGAGCCAGTCCCACTGCTTGTTCGTCTTGTCGACGAGCTTCTCGGAGAAGGCGTTGGCGACCGGGTAGGACTCGGTGGCGTTGACGTGGACGGCGAAGTCGCTGTTCCAGCGGGCGCCGCGGGCGACGAGGGTGTTGAGGTCGGCGAGGCCGCCGGCGCGCTGGTTGTAGTTGCCGCCGTAGTCGGGGTGCGCGGAGTCGTGGCCCTCGGACTGGTACCCCTTGAGGAGGGTGAACTGCCGCAGCCCGTCGGTGGCCAGGGAGATCCGCTTGACGTTGTCGAGGGTGGCCAGGAACGGGTTGGTGGCCTGGCTGGCGAAGTTGAACGGGATGTGCGGGACGACCCGCAGGTGCTGGGTGTCGGCGCCGAGCGGGGTGACGGCGATGTCCCGCAGTGCGATCGCCGCGTCCTGCCAGTCGGTCTTCCCGTCGCCGTTGCGGTCCCGGGTGACGATGACCTTGGCGTACGGCAGCGGCTCGGTGTCGTTGGTGGCGGCGCCGGCGGCCCGGTGCGTCCACTGGCCGGGTGCCAGGCCGGCTTCGACCCAGCCGTCGCCGGCCAGGGTCTGGCGCCAGAAGCGGCCGTTCTCCCACGTGGTGCCCTGGGCGCCGGCCGGCTTGTCGTAGACGGTGTTGCTCTCGATCGCGGCGGCGAGCGCGTCGGTGGCGACGACCGCGTAGGCGCAGCCGGTGGCCGCCGCCTCGACGGGTGTGGTGGCGCCGACGCGGATGAGGGTGTCGCCGCTGGTGGCCTTGTCGAGTTGCACCTTCGCGGCGAGGAGGGCGGCTCCCGGCTGGTCGCCGCGCACGCTCAGCAGCCGCAGTCCGGGGATCTGCAGGGTGCCCACGCGCAGGCTGTCGGTGTCGGCGACGGCGGTGACGCGGAACTCGGTGATCCAGCCGTCGACGGTGATCTGCGCCTCGATGCGGGTCCCGCCGTCGAAGGCGAGGGTGTAGGTGATCCGGTCGGCGCGGACGGTGCTGGTGACGTGCGGGGTGCGGGCGGTCCCGTCGATGAGGAGGGTGCTCGCCGGGGCGGGCGCGCCGTGGAGGACGGCGCCGGTGCCGCGGTCGGTGTAGGACGCGACGCCGGGGAAGGCGGTGTGGACGCGGACGTCCAGGTGGGCCGAGCGGATCACTGCCTGACCCGCGGCGGCCGTGGCGGCGGTGGCGTGTCCGGGGACGAGCGCCGCGGCCAGGCCGGTGGCGGCGGTGGAGAGCACCACCGCGCGGCGGCTGGGGCCGGATTCCCTGCTGGTGTCGGGGGTGGACATCGCACTCCTCACTAGGGCGTCACCACGGCATGGCGGTGCCGCGGGACGCGCTGCCGGTGGCCGTGGACCGCACGGCCGGCGACTGCCGGTGCCGGGCGGCCGCTGCACGGCCGATCGGCCTTCACCTTGCGCTGCCGGGGCCCGGCGCGCCCATGGACAAAGGCGCGCCGGTGTTGGACTCCTGCTGCGGGCGCCGGATCCGCGGCGGCCGCGGGTGCGGTCCGCGATCCCCGTGTCCCCCTACGGAGGCACCACCAGTGGTTTTCGCGTCTCCTCCGGTACGGACGCGTAATCTCGAAAGGCCACGGGTCCGCACGGTGGCTGGCGGGGGGAGGTGGTTGTGACCGCGATCGAGCACGGGTTCCCGCACCTCGCCACGGTCCGGAGTTCGCTGACCGCGCTGTACCGGCGGCTGTCGGCGGACACGGTCGAGCAGTACGCGGCGAGCGTGCGCCCGGAGTCGGTGGAGTTCCCGCCGGACGAGGACCCGTACCTGGGGGCGCAGCGCGTGGCGCGCGTCATGCTGCAGCACTTCCGGCTGCCGGACGCCCGCATGGTGGTGGGGTTCCGCGACATGGTGCACGCGGGGAGTGTCGAACTGACGGCGGGCCCCGAGTACTTCGTGGAGCTGCACGCACGCTTCAAGACCGACCGGCGTGACGTGGGCGCGGCGCTGGCGCACGAGGTCATGCACGTCTACCTGCACCGGCTGGGCCTGGAGCTGCCCGGCATCCGGGACAACGAGATCCTCACCGACACCGCGACCGCGTTCCTGGGGGCGGGGTGGCTGCTGCTGGACTCGTACCGGGAGGAGCCGGCGATCCGGGACGACCGGCTGATGATGTCGGCGTACAAGCTGGGGTATCTGACGCCGGAGGAGTATGGCTATGTGCTCGCGAAACGGGCGCTGGTCTTCGGTGACGACATCGAGCCGTGGTTCAGCAGCCCGCTGGCCCGCGACGCCTACCGGGCGGGGCTGGTCCTCGCCGAGCAGGAGCGGCGGCAGCCGCCGCTGCTCGCGGCGGGCTGGGCGGCCCGGCGCCGCTACGCCAGGGACCGGCGGGCGGGCACCGCCTCCCCCGAGGCCGGCTACGCGTTCGAGACGGCCGCCCCGCGCCAGGTCTCGTTCCCGTGCCCCACCTGCCATCAGCGCATCCGGGTCCCGGTGCGCGGCCGTGTCACCGTCCGCTGCACGCTGTGCCGGACGCATCTGGAGTGCGACACCTGACCTTCGTCCCGGCCGGGGCACGCGGAAAAGGCGACGCGGCACCTGCCCCCGTGGTCGGGGTGGGCAGGCGCCGCGTCTTGTTCCGCACTTCGTTGTGCGGGACAGCTGGGGTGGTGCGGATCAGACGGCGACCGGGCGGTCCGTCGGCCGGACCGGGGCGTGCAGGGTGCTGTGGCCGGTCAGGAAGCGGTCCACCGCGCTGGCGGCCGAACGGCCCTCGGCGATGGCCCACACGATGAGCGACTGGCCGCGGCCCGCGTCTCCGGCGACGAACACGCCGCCGACGTTGGTCGCGTACTGCTGGTCGCGGGCGATGTTGCCGCGCGCGTCCAGGGCCAGGCCGAGCTGGTCGATCAGGCCGTTCTTCTGGTCGGTGCCGGTGAAGCCCATGGCCAGCGTGACGAGCTGGGCCGGGATGGTGCGCTCGGTGCCCGGCTGCGGCACGAACTTCCCGTCCTGGAACGCCACCTCGACCAGGTGCAGCGACTGGACGTTGCCGTCCTCGTCGCCCTCGAACTTCACGGTGTTGACGGCGTAGACCCGCTCGCCGCCCTCCTCGTGCGCCGAGGTGACCTTGTACGTCATCGGCATCGTCGGCCAGGGCTGGTTGTCCGGGCGGTCCTCGGTCGGCCGCGGCATGATCTCCAGCTGGGTGACCGAGGCCGCGCCCTGGCGGTGGGCGGTGCCGACGCAGTCGGCCCCGGTGTCGCCGCCGCCGATGACGACCACGTGCTTGCCCGCGGCGGTGATCGGAGGGGCGACGAAGTCGCCCTCCTGCACCTTGTTCGCGAGCGGCAGGTACTCCATCGCCTGGTGGATGCCGCCCAGCTCGCGGCCGGGCACCGGCAGGTCACGGGCCTGGGTGGCGCCGGCGGCGATGACGACCGCGTCGTAGCGCTTCTTGAGCTTGTCGCCGGGCAGGTCGGTGCCGATCTGGACACCGGTGCGGAACTTGGTGCCCTCGGCGCGCATCTGCTCGATACGGCGGTTGATGTGCCGCTTTTCCATCTTGAACTCGGGGATGCCGTAGCGCAGCAGGCCGCCGATGCGGTCGGCGCGCTCGTACACCGCGACCGTGTGGCCGGCGCGGGTCAGCTGCTGGGCGGCGGCGAGTCCCGCCGGGCCCGAGCCGATGACGGCGACGGTCTTGCCGGACAGCCGCTCGGGCGGCTGCGGGGTCACGTCGCCGCTGTCCCACGCCTTGTCGATGATGGTGACTTCGACGTTCTTGATGGTGACGGCGTCCTGGTTGATGCCCAGCACGCAGGCGGACTCGCAGGGCGCGGGGCACAGCCGGCCGGTGAACTCCGGGAAGTTGTTGGTCGCGTGCAGCCGCTCGCTGGCCGCGGTCCAGTCCTCGCGGTAGGCGTAGTCGTTCCACTCGGGGATGAGGTTTCCGAGCGGACAGCCGTTGTGGCAGAACGGGATGCCGCAGTCCATGCAGCGGCCGGCCTGCTTGCTGATGATCGGCAGCAGCCCGCCGGGAACGTAGACCTCGTTCCAGTCCTGCTTGCGCTCCTCGACGGGACGCCGGTCGCACAGCTGGCGGGGCGTGGTGAGGAAGCCCTTGGGGTCAGCCATTAGCCGCCTCCATCATCTTCGCGGTGGTCTCGGACTCGGAGAGTCCGGCCTGCTCGGCGGCGTTCTTGGCGGCGAGCACTGCCTTGTAGTCCCTCGGCATGACCTTGCCGAAGCGGGTGAGGGTGGTTCCCCAGTCGCCGAGCAGCTTCTCGGCGACGGTGGAACCGGTCTCCTCCTGGTGGCGGCGCACGACGTCGTGCAGCCACGTGATGTCCTCGGCGTCGAGCGGCTCGACGTTGACCATGCCGGTGTTGACGTTGTCCGGGTCGAGGTCCAGGACGTACGCGATGCCGCCGGACATGCCGGCCGCGAAGTTGCGGCCCGTCTCGCCCAGGACGACGGCCCGGCCGCCGGTCATGTACTCGCAGCCGTGGTCGCCCACGCCCTCCGAGACGACGGTGGCGCCGGAGTTGCGGACGCAGAACCGTTCGCCGGTCCGGCCGCGCAGGAACAGCTCGCCGCCGGTCGCACCGTACGCGATGGTGTTGCCCGCGATGGTGGAGAACTCGGCGAGGTGGTCGGCGCCGCGGTCCGGGCGGACGATGACGCGTCCGCCGGACAGGCCCTTGCCGACGTAGTCGTTGGCGTCGCCCTCCAGGCGGAGCGTGATGCCCCGGGGCAGGAAGGCGCCGAACGACTGGCCGGCGGAGCCGGTCAGGGTGATGTCGATGGTGTCCTCGGGCAGGCCCGCGCCGCCGTACTTCTTCGTCACCTCGTGGCCGAGCATGGTGCCGACCGTGCGGTTGACGTTGCGGATCGGGAGCTGCACGCGGACGGGGGCGCCGGTGGCCAGTGCCTCCGCGGCGAGCTGGATCAGCGTGTTGTCGAGCGCCTTCTCCAGCGCGTGGTCCTGCACCGTGGTCTGGTGGCGGACCGCGCCCTCGGGCATCTCCGGGACGTACAGCAGCGGGGCCAGGTCCAGGCCCTGCGCCTTCCAGTGGTCGACGGCGCGGCCGGCGTCGATGAGCTCGGCGCGGCCGACGGCCTCCTCGATGGAGCGGAAGCCCAGCTCCGCGAGGATCTCGCGGACCTCTTCGGCGATGAACTCGAAGAAGTTGACGATGTACTCGGCCTTGCCGCTGAACCGCTCGCGCAGCACCGGGTTCTGGGTGGCGACGCCGACCGGGCAGGTGTCCAGGTGGCAGACGCGCATCATGATGCAGCCCGACACGACCAGCGGGGCGGTCGCGAAGCCGAACTCCTCGGCGCCCAGCAGGGCGGCGATGACGACGTCGCGGCCGGTCTTGAGCTGGCCGTCGGTCTGCACGACGATACGGTCGCGCAAGCCGTTGAGCAGCAGCGTCTGCTGGGTTTCGGCCAGGCCGAGCTCCCAGGGGCCGCCCGCGTGCTTGAGCGAGGTGAGCGGCGAGGCGCCCGTTCCGCCGTCGTGGCCGGAGATCAGGACGACGTCCGCGTGGGCCTTGGAGACACCGGCGGCGACGGTGCCGACGCCGACCTCGGAGACCAGCTTGACGTGAATGCGCGCCTTGGGGTTGGCGTTCTTCAGGTCGTGGATGAGCTGGGCGAGGTCCTCGATCGAGTAGATGTCGTGGTGCGGCGGCGGCGAGATCAGGCCGACGCCGGGCGTCGAGTGCCGGGTCTTGGCGACCCAGGGGTAGACCTTGTGGCCGGGCAGCTGGCCGCCCTCGCCGGGCTTGGCGCCCTGCGCCATCTTGATCTGGATGTCGTCGGAGTTGACCAGGTATTCGCTGGTCACACCGAAGCGGCCGGAGGCGACCTGCTTGATGGCGCTGCGCCGGGCCGGGTCGTAGAGCCGCTCGGCGTCCTCGCCGCCCTCACCGGTGTTGGACTTGCCGCCCAGCTGGTTCATGGCGATGGCAAGGGTCTCGTGCGCCTCCATGGAGATGGAGCCGTACGACATGGCGCCGGTGGAGAAGCGCTTGACGATCGCGGAGACCGGCTCCACCTCGTCGATGGAGATCGGGGTGCGGGCCGTCTCCTCGGCGCCCTTGAACGCGAACAGCCCGCGCAGTGTCATCAGGCGCTCCGACTGCTCGTCGACGCGGCTGGTGTACTGCTTGAAGATGTCGTAGCGGCGGGTGCGCGTGGAGTGCTGCAGCCGGAAGACCGTGTCCGGGTCGAACAGGTGCGGCTCGCCCTCGCGGCGCCACTGGTACTCGCCGCCGATGTCCAGGCGGCGGTGCGCGGCGGCGATGCCGGAGGCCGGGTAGGCCTTGGCGTGCCGGGCGGCGACCTCCTTGGCGACGACGTCGAGGCCGGAGCCGCCGAGCTTGGTGTCGGTGCCGTGGAAGTAGGTGTCCACGAACTCCTTGTCGAGGCCGATGGCCTCGAAGACCTGCGCGCCGCGGTAGGAGGCGACGGTGGAGATGCCCATCTTGGACATGACCTTCAGAACGCCCTTGCCGAGCGCCTTGATGAGGTTGCGGATCGCGTCCTCGGCCTCGATGCCCTGCAGGAAGGTGTCCGCGCGGGCCAGGTCCTCGACGGACTCCATGGCCAGGTACGGGTTGACGGCCGCGGCACCGTAGCCGATGAGCAGCGCGACGTGGTGCACCTCGCGCACATCGCCGGCCTCGACGATCAGGCCGACCTGGGTGCGCTGCTTGGTGCGGATCAGGTGGTGGTGGACGGCCGAGGTGAGCAGCAGCGACGGGATCGGCGCGTGCTCGGCGTCGGAGTGCCGGTCGGACAGCACGATGAGGCGTGCGCCGTCCTCCATCGCGGTGTCGACCTCGGCGCAGATCGCGCTGAGGCGCGCGGCGAGGGCGTCACCGCCGCCCGCGACCCGGTACAGGCCGGACAGGGTCGCGGCGCCGAGGCCGGGCAGGTCGCCGTCGGCGTTGATGTGGATGAGCTTGGCCAGCTCGTCGTTGTCTATCACCGGGAAGGGCAGCACGACGTTGCGACAGGAGGCCGGTGACGGCTCCAGCAGGTTGCCGCCGGGGCCGACCGTGGAGATCAGCGAGGTGACGAGCTCCTCGCGGATGGCGTCCAGCGGCGGGTTCGTGACCTGCGCGAAGAGCTGGGTGAAGTAGTCGAAGAGCAGCCGGGGGCGCTCGGACAGCGCCGCGATCGGCGAGTCGGTGCCCATGGAGCCGAGCGGCTCGCCGCCGGTCTTGGCCATCGGGGCAAGGATGACGCGCAGCTCTTCCTCGGTGTAGCCGAAGGTCTGCTGGCGGCGGGTGACCGAGGCGTGGGTGTGCACGATGTGCTCACGCTCGGGCAGGTCCTCCAGGGCGATCAGCCCGGCGTCGAGCCACTCCGCGTACGGGTGCTCGGCGGCCAGTGCCGTCTTGATCTCGTCGTCCTCGATGATGCGGTGCTCGGCGGTGTCGACGAGGAACATCTTGCCGGGCTGCAGCCGTCCCTTGCGGACGATCCTGCCGGGCTCGATGTCCAGGACGCCGGACTCCGAGGCGAGCACGACGAGGCCGTCGTCGGTCACCCAGTAGCGGCCGGGGCGCAGACCGTTGCGGTCCAGGACCGCGCCGACCTGGGTGCCGTCGGTGAAGGTGACGCAGGCCGGGCCGTCCCAGGGCTCCATGATCGTGGAGTGGTACTGGTAGAAGGCGCGGCGGGCCGGCTCCATCGAGGGGTGGTTCTCCCACGCCTCGGGGATCATCATCAGCACGCTGTGCGGCAGCGACCGGCCGCCGAGGTGGAGCAGCTCCAGCACCTCGTCGAAGGACGCGGTGTCCGAGGCGCCGGGGGTGCAGACGGGGAAGACCCGCTCCAGGCTGCCGCCGAACAGCTCGCTGTCGAGCTGGGACTCGCGGGCCCGCATCCAGTTGCGGTTGCCCTTGACGGTGTTGATCTCACCGTTGTGCGCCACGAAACGGTACGGGTGGGCCAGCGGCCAGCTCGGGAAGGTGTTGGTGGAGAAGCGGGAGTGCACCAGGGCGATGGCGGTGGCGGTGCGCCGGTCCGACAGGTCCGGGAAGAACGGCTCCAGCTGCCCGGTGGTGAGCATGCCCTTGTAGATGATGGTGCGCGCGGACAGCGACGGGAAGTAGACGTCGGCCTCGCGCTCGGCGCGCTTGCGCAGCACGAAGGCGGGCCGGTCCAGTGCCAGGCCGGCGCGGGTGCCGGTGCTGTCGGCGACGAAGAGCTGGGCGAAGTGCGGCATCGTCGAGCGGGCCGTGGCGCCCAGCAGCTGCGGCGCGACGGGGACCTCGCGCCAGCCGAGGACGGTGAGGCCCTCTTCGGCGGCGATCCGCTCGATCGCGTCGACGGCCTTGGTGCGGTCCTCGGTGTCGACGGGCAGGAAACCGATGCCTACGGCGTAATGGCCGGCCTCGGGGAGAGCGAACCCGGCGGCTTCGCGCAGGAACGCGTCCGGGACCTGGAGGAGGATGCCCGCGCCGTCACCCGAGTCGGGTTCGGAACCGGTGGCACCGCGGTGCTCCAGGTTGCGCAGAACGGTCAGTGCCTGCTCGACCAGCGCGTGGCTGGCCTCGCCCGTCAGGGTGGCCACGAAGCCGACGCCGCAGGCGTCGTGCTCGTTGCGGGGGTCGTACAGTCCCTGCGGGGCGGGTCGCCCGTCCATGAACGCGGAACGCATCGGCTCTCCCGTCGTCGTCATTATTGGCATATATGCAGTGCCTGTCATAGGCATGCGCAATAGGGACGACGTTGGCCCTCTGCGATTTCGTGCAGGTTACATGATGACCGAGTGTTCGAGAAGCGGATACTCAGTTCCATCATGTGGACAAGGTGCGGTGTACGCAGGCAGTACGCAGCACCTACGGACCATGTCGTTACAGAGCTGCCCGGGGCGGATCCCGCCCGGCGCCACGGTCTGATGCCCGTTGGCGCGGCCCCTGAAACGAGGGAGAAACAACAGAAGGCTTGTGGCCTCGATCACCCGGCTCAGCCGACGGCGGTACCGATGAATGAGCCCAATACGAAGGTAACCCCGGCAGCCGTTCCGCCCAACAGGAGCTGCCGGATTCCGCTGAACCACCACGAGCGGGCCGTGACCCGCGCCACCGCGGCGCCGCAGCCGAACAGCCCGGTCAGCGCCAGCACCAGCGCGGGCCACAGTGCCGTCGCACCGAGCAGGTACGGCAGGACCGGCAGCAGCGCACCGAGCGCGAAGGAGACGAACGACGAGCCGGCCGCCACCAGCGGGGACGGCAGGTCGGCCGGGTCGATGCCCAGTTCCTCGCGGGCGTGTATCTCCAGCGCCTGCTCGGGGTCGGCCGACAGCTGACGGGCGACCTCCATCGCCAGCTCAGGCTCCACCCCGCGCGAGACGTAGAGCGCGGCCAGTTCCCGCAGCTCGTCCTTGGGGTGCCGGCTCAGTTCCAGCCGTTCGATGTCCAGCTCCGCCTCGACCAGCTCGCGCTGCGAGGCCACCGAGGTGTACTCCCCCGCCGCCATCGAGAACGCGCCGGCCGCCAGCCCCGCGAGTCCGGTGACCACTATCACCTTCGTGGTGACGTCGCCGCCGGCCACACCGGTCATCAGCGCGAGGTTCGAGACCAGCCCGTCCATCGCCCCGAACACCGCGGGCCGCAGCCAGCCACCGCTGACGTCCCGGTGCGTGTGGTGCGCGACGTGGTACGGCGCGGGCTTCTCTTCGGTCTCGACGGCCGTCGACATGGTGGCGGTGCTCCCTCCGACCGGGGCACTCGCCCCGGTTCCCTCCCTGTGAACATCCCGAAGGTACGCGCGAATTCCGTCGCATTCCAGCTAGGAAAGGCTGTCCTACCTGCGAAAACACCGCGGCCGCCGGACTCGGAAGAGCCGGCGGCCGCGGGAGGATCTGGGAGGTTCAGGAGGATTTGGACGCCTCTGCGTCGTCGTTCTTCGCGTCGGACCTGGTGCTGCCGGAAGCTACCGGGGCCTCGGTGTCCCCTGCGGCCGTGTCCTCGGCGTCCCCGCCGGCGGCGTCCTTCTCCAGGTTCACTGCGGCACCGGCCGCTGCCGGCTCCACGATCGTCTCCACGCCCGGGTGCCACTTCGCCGACAGCACCATGCAGACCACCGCGCCGATGAAGACGACGACCGCGGTCCAGCAGTTCAGCCGCAGGCCCAGGACGTGGTGGGTGTCGTCGACGCGCATGTACTCGATCCAGAAGCGCCCCACACAGTAGGACGCGACGTACAGCGCGAAGGCCCGGCCGTGTCCCAGGCCGAACCTGCGGTCCGCCCAGATCACCAGCAGCGCGACCCCGACGCACCACAGCGACTCGTACAGGAACGTCGGGTGGTAGGTGCCCGCCGGGTGCTGGTCGGTGGCGCTGATCTTCACCGCCCACGGCAGGTCGGTGGCGCGCCCGTACAGCTCCTGGTTGAACCAGTTGCCCCAGCGGCCGCAGGCCTGCGCCAGCGCGATGCCCGGTGCGAGGGCGTCCGCCCAGGCCGGCAGCGGGATGCCCCGGCGGTGGCAGCCGATCCAGGCGCCGACCGCGCCGAGCGCGATGGCGCCCCAGATCCCGAGGCCGCCCTCCCAGATCTTGAACGCGTTGACCCAGTTGCGGCCGTCACCGAAGTACAGCTCGTAGTCGGTGATGACGTGGTAGAGCCGGCCGCCGACGAGTCCGAAGGGCACCGCCCACACGGCGATGTCCGCGACGGTCCCCTTCTGGCCGCCGCGGGCCACCCACCGCTTGTTTCCGAGCCAGACGGCTACGAAGACGCCGATGATGATGCAGAACGCGTAGCCGCGGAGCGGGACGGGTCCGAGATAGACCACACCGCTGGACGGACTGGGAATGAAAGCGAGGTTCTCCATAGCAGGGCCGACGCTACCGTGCCGAGCGGGCGCAGTGGCACCCAGCCCGGCTACGGACGCGTAACGGCCCTGCCGTCAGGACGCGGTCGGTGCGGGTGTCAGGGGGTGGGGGCCGGCGTGACCGCGCCCGGCTCCTTGCCCTTGTTGGCGGCCGCGACCTGCTGCTTGAGCTTGTCCGGGGTCAGCGGATCGGTCTGGTTTCCGTAGACGCTCCTGCCGTTCAGCAGAATGGTCGGCGTGGAGCTGAACCCGGAGCCGCTGAAGGCAGCGGCCGACTTCTTGATCCAGCTGTCGTACGTGCCGTTGTTCACACACGCGGTGAAGGTGTCGGTCTTCAGCCCCGGCACCTTGCCGGCGAGCTCCAGCAGGTACGCCTTGTCCCCGAACTTGTCCTCCCGCTCGTCGGGCTGGTTCTCGTAGAGGACGTCGTGGAACGCCCGGAATCTGCCCGCGTCCTGCGCGCAGACAGCGGCGTTGCCCGCGTTCAGCGAACCGGTCCCGCCCATGTTGCCGTCGATGATCGTCACGAGGTGGTAGTCGGTCCTCAGCGCGCCGCTGTCCTCCAGGGAGTGCACGGTGTCGCGGAAGCTCTTCTCGAACATGCCGCAGCCGGGGCAGCGGAAGTCCTCGTAGACGGTCAGCGTGGACGGCGCGTCGGTCGCGCCGGTCGGGATGACGAGGTTGTCCTTGCCGGTCGCGCCTTTGGGGGACGCCAGCGGCTTGGCCGGTTCGCTCTTGTGGTTGGCCACCACCCCGGCGATCGCTCCCGCGATCGCCAGGACCACGACGACGGCACCGCCGACGATCCACGTCCTCTTGCGTTTGTCGCGCGCCTTGTCCTTCTCGCGCTGCTCATACATCGCCTCTCGGGCGGTGCGCTTTCCCTCACGGTTCTTCTGGCTCACACCCCTGGACAACGAACCGGGGAGGCGCCACTGCGCCTCCCCGGTCCCGATTCGCCCTAATGAGGTACTAAAACGATCTGCTTACCGGCTCTGCCGGACCGCTCCGGCGCGCGTGCGGACGCCCGCGGAGAGATCGGCCGCGAGCTCGCGCACCCCGGCCAGGCCGGTCTCCAGGTCGGGTGCGTCCAGCAGCCGCTTGACGAACGCGGAGCCGACGATGACGCCGTCCGCGAAGGCGGCGACCTCGGCGGCCTGCTCGGGGTTGGAGACGCCCAGCCCGACGCAGACCGGCAGTTCCGTGGTGGCGCGGGTGCGCTGTACGAGGTCGGCCGCCTGCGCGCCGACGCTCACCCGGGTGCCGGTGACGCCCATCAGCGACGCCGCGTAGACGAAGCCGGTGCCCACCGCGGTGATCTTGGCGAGCCGTTCGTCGCGGCTGCTCGGCGCGACCACGAAGACGGTCGCCAGACCGTGCAGCTCCGCGGCCTTGCGCCACACCTCGGACTCCTCGACCGGCAGGTCCGGCAGGATGCAGCCGGCGCCGCCCGCCTCGGCGAGGTCGGCGGCGAAGCGTTCGGTGCCGTACCGGTCGACCGGGTTCCAGTACGTCATGACCAGCACCGGCGCCCCGGTGGCGGCGTGCGCCTCGCGGACGGTGCGCAGTACGTCCTTGATCCGGACGCCGCCGCGCAGCGCGATGTCGTCCGCGGTCTGGATGACCGGTCCGTCGAGCACCGGGTCGCTGTGCGGCAGGCCGACCTCGACGACGTCGCAGCCGCCTTCGAACATCGCCTTGACGGCTGCGATGCCGCCGTCGACCGAGGGGAATCCGGCCGGGAGGTAGCCGACCAGCGCGGCCCGGTTCTCGGCCTTCGCCGCGGCCAGGACACCGTTCAACAGCTCGATGTTGCCGCTCACTTGGCTTCCCCCTGCTCGTTCTCGTTCTCGTACAGGCCGAAGTAGCGGGCGGCGGTGTCCATGTCCTTGTCGCCGCGTCCGGAGAGGTTCACCAGGAGCAGGGCGTCCGGGCCCAGTTCACGGCCGATCTCCAGCGCCCCGGCGAGCGCGTGGGCGCTCTCGATCGCGGGGATGATGCCCTCGGTCCGCGAGAGGAGGCGCAGCGCCTGCATCGCGTGGTCGTCGGTGACCGCGCGGTACTCGGCGCGGCCGCTGTCCTTGAGGTACGAGTGCTCCGGGCCGACGCCCGGGTAGTCCAGTCCCGCCGAGATCGAGTAGGGCTCGGTGATCTGCCCCTCGTCGTTCTGCAGGACGTAGGAGCGGGAGCCGTGCAGGATGCCGGGCTCGCCCTGGCTGAGGGTGGCGGCGTGCTCGCCGGTCTCCACCCCGTGACCCGCCGGTTCGCAGCCGACGAGGCGTACGCCCGCGTCGGGGAGGAAGGCGTGGAAGAGCCCGATGGCGTTCGATCCGCCGCCGACGCAGGCGACGGCGACGTCCGGGAGCCGTCCGGTGCGCTCCAGGATCTGCCGGCGGGCCTCGACGCCGATGACCCGGTGGAAGTCGCGGACCAGTGCGGGGAAGGGGTGCGGCCCCGCCACCGTGCCGAAGAGGTAGTGCGTGCGGTCGACGTTGGCGACCCAGTCGCGGAACGCCTCGTTGATGGCGTCCTTGAGAGTGCGGCTGCCGGACGTGACGGAGACGACCTCGGCGCCGAGCATCCGCATCCGCGCGACGTTCAGCGCCTGGCGCTTGGTGTCGACCTCGCCCATGTAGATGGTGCATTCGAGGCCGAAGAGCGCGCACGCGGTGGCGGTGGCGACCCCGTGCTGGCCGGCCCCGGTCTCGGCGATGACGCGGGTCTTGCCCATCCGCTTGGTGAGCAGCGCCTGGCCGAGCACGTTGTTGATCTTGTGCGAGCCGGTGTGGTTGAGGTCCTCGCGCTTGAGGAACACCCGGGCGCCGCCCGCGTGCTCGGCGAACCGCGCGACCTCGGTGAGCGCGCTCGGCCGGCCGGTGTAGTTGACCATCAGGTCGTTGAGTTCGGCGGCGAAGGCGGGATCGGCCTTGGCCTTCTCGTACTCCGCGGCGACCTCGTCCACGGCGGCGACCAGCGCCTCCGGGATGAACTTGCCGCCGAACGCGCCGAAGTAGCCTTCGGCGCTCGGGACCAGGCCCTCGGGATCGGGAATGAAGAATTCTGACATGGCAGACACAGGAGTCCCCTGACAGTGAAATGCGTGGCTGATGGAAGTGTCGCGGCTCAGCCGCGTCGCCATCGCATTCCGTTGACCTGTCCGGGCTCGCCACCGATCACATAACGCACCCGACGGCCCAATACACGACGCGCCGGCGCCCGGCAGCCGCGGGGGCGGCAACCAGGGGCGAGGCGGGTCGAGATCGACATGGGGGTTACTTCCGTCCGAACCGCAGGGCGGGGTGGGCACCGGCGGCCACGAGGTCGGCGACGGCCGCCCGCGGGTCCTTGCCGGTCACCAGGGACTCGCCGACCAGTACGGCGTCGGCTCCGTCGTTGGCGTAGGCGATGAGGTCGTGCGGGCCGCGGACACCGGACTCGGCGATCTTCACGATCTCGTCCGGGATCTCGGGCGCGATGCGGGCGAAATTGCCGCGGTCGACCTCGAGGGTCTTGAGGTTCCGGGCGTTGACGCCGATGATCCGGGCGCCGGCGTCGACCGCGCGGGCGGCCTCCTCCTCGTCGTGCACCTCGACGATCGGGGTGAGCCCGATCGAGGTCGCCCGCTCGATGAGCGAGACCAGCGCGTCCTGCTCCAGGGCCGCGACGATCAGCAGGGCGAGGTCGGCACCGTAGGCGCGCGCCTCCCACAGCTGGTACGCGGTGACGATGAAGTCCTTGCGGAGCACCGGGATGTCGACCTTGGCGCGGACCGCTTCGAGGTCGGCGAGCGACCCGCCGAACTTGCGCTGCTCGGTGAGGACGCTGATGACCGCGGCACCGCCCGCCTCGTAGTCGGCGGCGAGTCCCGCCGGGTCGGCGATGGCGGCCAGCGCGCCCTTCGAAGGGCTGGAACGCTTGACCTCGCAGATGACCTTGACGCTGTCACCGCGCAGCGCGGCGACTCCGTCCATCGCTTCGCGTGCCTTGCCGGCCAGCTCCTTGAGCTCGTCGATGGAGACCTGAGCCTGCCGGTCGGCGAGGTCGGCGCGGACTCCGTCGATGATCTCGTCGAGCACACTCACGCGAGCGGTCCCCTTCCGGGCTGGGTGGTGGAGCACGGTCCGTACACCGAAACGATCAAGCCAGTAATGCCCGCTCCGGCTCACTGATGGTATCCGGCCGAGGGCGGAGGGCGCGCATCCGGTCGATCGTGGTCCCACTTGATGGACAAATGCTGTCATCGGGCGCGGCGGCAGCCCGTCCGTGGCACGGCTTCACCGGCTTTCGGAGGGCCGGCGGCCTCCGCGTGGCCGGATCCTGCCACTTCCGGCGTGTCGCTCTGCTCCGTACGGGGGCGACGCGTCGGAGGGACGGTCGCGTCGGACGGGGTGCCGGGGGCCGCGGCCTACGGGGCGAGCGCCGATCCGAACGGCAGGTTCCGGGCGACGCCGAAGAACAGCACGGCCGCGCCGACCGCCCACCAGTACACGGGGCGCAGCCGGATCTCGAACGCGCGGCCGCGCAGCGTCCGCGACAGCCACACCGTCCAGACCACGGCGAAGAGCACGTAGCAGGCCACCGCCAGGGCGTTCAGGCCGAGGGCCGCGCCGACATCCCCGTGCGCGAACGCGTGGGCGCTGCGCAGCCCACCGCAGCCGGGGCAGAAGATCCCGGTGTACGCCAGCAGCGGGCAGACGGGGTAGTGGCCGGGGGTGTTCGGGTCGACCGAGGCGACGTACGCGAACGCGGAGACGACGCCCGCCAGCACCCCGAGCGGCACGGCGGCCCGCCGCAACCGGCCGGCGGGCGGCGCGGGATCGGGGGCGGACCCCGGCCGGGGAGCGGGAGCGGACCACGGCCCGTGGGGCGCGGCGGTACCGGTCGGCGACGGCACGGTCAGCTTGTCGGTCACGTGCCTGATTGTGCCCCGTGACGCACAGGGGCGCAGCCCCGGACCAACCGGGGCCGCGCCTGAGTCGTGCCGTTGTACGCCGAGCTGTCGTGGGCCGCGCCGCCGGGCCGCGCCGCCACCGGACGTCAGGTGTGGGCGGGCTTCCGGGGCTGGCCCAGGCCCATCGTCCGCATCACGAGGCCGACGACGCCGCCGAGCACGGCCACGACCAGGCCCGCCCAGAAGCCGAGCGGCTCGGCCTTCACCATGAAGGCACCGGAGACGCAGAATCCGATGACCGCGATTATGACGCCGGTCCAGGCGGCAGGGGTGTGGCCGTGGTTGTTGCCCGCCATGAGTGCTCCCATAAGTTCTCGGTCGGGGAAGTTGTCCTCGACCATTCTTGCGCGTGTCAGCCACCCCTCATGCACGGGGGTGCGGCCCACGGGTCAGCTCCCGGTCGGGTCCTCGCCGCGGTCGAGGGCCTTCCACAGCTCCTCGGGGCGTTCGGGATCGGGGGCGGCGCGCGGGGCCTTGCGGGACGGCAGGCCGGTGGCCCCGTCCCGGTCATAGCGGTTGGACATCCCCGGCCAGTGGCGGCCGCGCAGCACGGCGAGCGCGCCCGCCGCGAGCAGCAGCGCTCCCCCGGCGGCGGCGGCCCATGGCCATGTGGTGGAACTCTCACCGACGACGGTCGTGCTGGTGAGCGTCGTGGCGGCCTTGGCGGCCGCGTCCAGGGCGGCGCCGCCGCCTTCGGTGAGGGAGGCGGTCACGATGCCCGCGCCGCAGAGCACGAGCAGGCCCGAGACGACGGAGCGGCCGACCCCGCGGACGGCGAACACGGCGACGAGGGCGGCCAGGCCGACGAGCGCGAGGGCGCGGGGCACGCCGGTGACGTCGCTGCCGGAG
>NZ_JAPVLU010000017.1 GCF_027158205.1 Streptomyces sp. H39-S7
CCCCCGCCCCCCCCCCCCCCCGCCCTTTCCGTCGGCTCCGCCGCACCACGCCGTCCAAGGCCTACTGGAGGGCGGGGAACAGCTCGAGGAAGACGTCGGGACCGACCGAGATGCCCTGGCCGAACGGGGCGTCGAGGTCCCAGATCAGGAAGAGCAGGAACGCGATGAGCGCGCTGAACAGGCCCGCCAGCAGCAACTCCCGCCCCGAGCGCCGGATCTGCAGCGTGAAGATCAGCCCCACCGTCACCAGGGCGCCCCCGATGAGGCCGAACCACACCATCCCCGGCATGGTCGCGCTCGCGTTCTGGCCGCGTGCGGTGCGCGCCTCGTCGGCCACCGCCACCTGATCCACCACCGGCTGGTAGGCCTGTGCGTCCAGGTCGCCCTTGGGCACGTAGTCCGTCACGTCCCGGCGGATCGCCGACAGCAGTTCCGTCCCCTTCGGGGAGAGGGCGCCGTGGTCGGCCATGTACGGCCACTCCTTGTGCACCACGTAGCTGACGTACGCGTCGACGTCCGCACGGATCCGGTCCCGCACCTCGGGCGGGTACACCCGCACGCGCGTGCTGACCTCGTGCAGGGCCTGCGCCTCCCGCATCGCGCCGTCCTGCGCCGTGCCCTGGCCCTCCCACACGCCCGCGATCGCCAGGCCCAGGACGATCGCGTAGATCACCCCGATCATCATCGTCATGTACTCGATGACATCGGGCGTCTCGGAGGGATCGTCGTCCGCCGGGACGCGCCGCTGTTTGAGCACCACGACGGTGATGACGACCACGCAGGCGGCGGCCATCGCGATCACCAGGGCGATCCACTGGGACATGACGAACTCCTAGCTGACGGAACGGACAGCGGGTCTACGGGTCACCGGACGTCCGAGGACGTCAACGGCCCCTGCGGTACACGTTCGATCCCGGTTTGAGCGCGGCCGCCGCGAGCAGTCCCGGCACCGTCGTGAGCAGCATCGTCATCATCAGCGGCTGCCGCCGGTGCTTGGGCGGTGCCGGGGCCGCGACGGGGGCCGGCCAGCGGACGGCCGGGCGCGCGGGTGGGGCGTGCCGCGGGGACGGGGTCGGCGCGGTGGTGACGACGGGCGCCGGCTCGCTCGGCGGCGCCGGGGCCGGCGACGGCCTGCCGCGGGGCGGCGGGGTGGCCCGCGGGGGCGGGACGACCACACTGCGCGACGGTGCGGGGGTGGGAACGGGCGTGGGGGTGGGGCTGGGGGTCGGCGTGGGAGTGGGCGTCGGCGTGGGGGTCGGCGTCGGAGTCGGAGTCGGCGTCGGAGTCGGTTCGGGGCAGGACGGATGGCCGTGGTGCCAGTGCCAGTAGCAGTGGCAGTGGTGGTGGTGATGCCAGTGGCCGTGACCGTGGCCGTGGCTGTCCTCATCCTCGTCACCGTGTCCGTGGGGGTACGGAGCCTGGACGCAGACGTGCACCGAGCCCTGCTCCACGACCGGTCCGGGACACCCCTCGTCGGCGCGCGCCGCCGGTACCAGCAACCCCGAACCGCACAGGACGGCTCCCGCCGCCACGACCGCCGCACGCAGGGCGGCCCTTCCCCACCGGTTTCTCACAGGACAGAGTTTGCGGCCCAGCGTCCCATTGATATGACCCGGTTCGAGCCCGTTCCCCCGAACGAATCAACGCAAGATCGTTAAACCCCGCACCAGTTCGAATGGCGACCGCCGTCGCGGGCCCTCCGGCCCCCGGAAACGCCGGGAGCCCCCGGCCATTGCTGGCCGGGGGCTCCCGGAGAGATCGAGCGGTGGGCGTGGACGGGTTCGAACCGCCGACCAGCGCCGTGTAAAGGCGCTGCTCTACCACTGAGCTACACGCCCTCGGAACGTGAAGTGACAGGTTACCTCGCCGAACCCTGTGCTCCCCAACCGGATACCAAGGGCGGGTAAAGCATCCCCCGGCGTTCGGTCACGTGTCCGTGCAACCGGCCTGGGCCGTGTATTCGTCTTGGTCAGGTGGGAGACTGGAGCCGACAGACACCAGCGGCGGACCTGCGGGAGAGAGTCACTGTGACGACGGCACGCTCGTGGTGGCGGCGCGGCGACAACCTGCGCGCCGATGCCCAGGCCGCGAAGGACGCCGCCTCCCAGGCCTTCTACGAGCTGGACACCGCACAGCGGGACCTGGACCTGTCGATAGAGACCATCAGCGCCGTCGACAACTCGCCGGCCGCGCAGCGCGCGGTGGCCGGGTTCCGGGCGCTCGGGGAGCAGATCGACCAGGTCAGCGGGGCGTACATCGCCACCGTCGACGCCCATGACCTGGACCACGACGAGCTGGACGCGGCGGCCGCAGGGCGGGCCCGCAACGAGTTGGCGAAGGCGAAGGACGACCTCGACCGGGCCAAGGCGGACCTGGACCGGTTCGCCGCGAGCCTGGCTCCCCTGCTGGGGAAGGCCGAGACACAGCTGGCGCGGCTGGCGCCGGCGGTCGAGCGGGCGCGCCAGGGGCTGTTGGCGGCGAGCAACGCGCTGGACGCGGTGCGGGCCGCCGGGCTCAAGGGGGACGAGCTGGCCTCGCGGCTGGCGGCGCTCTCCCCGGAGCTGACGAAGCTGAACCAGGGGGCCGGCACGCACGGCGTGCCGGAGACGCTGGCGCGCGCGGAGGAGGTGCAGCGCCGCGCGGAGGCGATCCGGGCGGAGGCGTCACGGCTGCCGGAGCAGGCGAAGGAGATCGACAAGCGGCTGGTCAGCCTGCGCACCCGCGTCGAGGCGCTGGCCACCCGGGCGGCCGGCGTCGAGCCGGTCCTCAGTGAGCTGCGGCGACGCTTCTCGCTGGCGTGCTGGCAGGACCTGCAGCAGGTGCCGGCGCAGGCGGAGACCGCCGTGGCGCAGGCGCTCGGCAAGCTCGCGGAGGCCACCAAGGCGCGCGACGAGCAGCGCTGGGCCGACGCGACGTCCCGGCTGAGCACGGTGCGGGCGCTGCTGGACGACGTGGACGGGTCGGTGTCCGCCGCCGGTGACCGGCTGCGCCGGCTGAACGAGGTCAGCAAGGATCCGAAGGCCGAGGTGGAGAAGACCCGGTTCGCCATCCGGGACGCGCAGCGGCTCGCGATGCAGGGCCGTACGACTCCCGAGCCCCGGCACGCCCGGCCGCTGGACGACGCGGTGGCGCGGCTGGACCGGGCGCTCGCCGCGCTGGAGGGCCGGCACCCGGACTACTGGGCTTTCCTGACGGAGACGGCGTCGGTGCGGGAGACCGTGAACCGGGTGGTCGCGAACATCCGCGAGGACCGCGCCCAGGGGCGCTGAGGCTTCACCCGCGCAGAACACCGCCGCTTCGCGGAGGGCCCGCGGCGGGACGCGGCTATTCTTCGAGCATGCCCCGATACGAGTTTCGCTGCCGGTCCTGCGGTACCACTTTCGAGCTGAACCGGCCGATGGCCGAGTCCTCCGACCCCGCGAGCTGCCCGGAGGGGCACGACGACACGGTGAAGCTGCTGTCGGCCGTCGCCGTGGGCGGCAGCACCGCCGCCCCCGCGTCGGGTGGCGGCGGTGGCGGCGGCTGCTGTGGAGGCGGCTGCTGCAGCTAGCGGCTGCTCCCAGTTGGCTGTACAACTCGCGGAGGCGAGATCGCGCGGGACCGCCCGGGAGTCACGGCTGGAGGCGGCCCGCGAAGCGGCGTTCGAAACCGTCGCCGGTGTCCGCCGTCACGGCGAAGTCGTAGCGGCCCGCGGCGAGGGACGGGACGACCGCGGTCGCCGAGCCGCCGGGTGCGACCGTCACCCGGGAGCCGGGGAAGGTGAACACCGCGGGCCTGCCGCCCGTGTTGGTGAGCGTGAGGTGGACGCCGTCCGGCGCCTCGGCCGCCGCCACCTCCGGGTGCGCCTTCGCCGGGTCGGTCCAGGTGCGGACGTCGCCCTTGCAGCCGCGCAGGAATCCGTCCGGGCCGTGGGTGTCGATGTCGTACGGGCCGCCGCTGACGGACTGGGCGCTGAAGTACTCGGTGACGCTGCCGCCGACGGGCAGCGTGTAGCGCCAGGCGCCGAACTTGCGGTGGTTGACGGTGTACATCGACAGGCCCGCGCCGAGGGTGCCCAGGTTGTCGACGGTGATCCAGAGCAGGCCCTTGGCCGCGTCGGTCCGCGAGGACGAGCCGAATCGGTAACCGGTGGGCAGCGCCGGGCGGTCGCCCGGCTCCACCTCCGGGAAGTGCTGGACCAGCGGCGGGAAGAGCGGCGGAAGGACCTTCTTGTGCTGCTCGGCCAGGTCCGCCAGCAGCTTCTTGGTGTCGGGCAGGGCGGGGAACGCCGTCGTGGACGTCCGGAAGTCGAACGCCGACATCAGGTCGCCGCAGACGGTGCGGCGCCAGGCGGAGATGTTGGGCTCGCGCACCCCCGTCCAGTTCTCCAGGAAGCGCAGCACCGACGTGTGGTCGAAGACCTCGGAGTTGACGCGGCCGCCCCGGCTCCACGGGGAGATGACGATCATCGGGACGCGCGGGCCGAGACCGATGGGCGCGCCGTTGATGAACTCGTCGGGGGTGCCGTCGGGGGCGGCGGGCGGGATGACGTGGTCGAAGAAGCCGTCGTTCTCGTCGTAGTTGAGCAGGACGACGGTCCTGGCCCAGACCTCGGGGTGGGCCGCGAGGGCTTCCAGCACGTAGGAGGAGGTGAAGTCCGCGCCCTGGGCCGGCGGGTGGTTGGGGTGCTCCGACTGCTCGGTGGGGGCCACCACCCAACTCACCGCGGGCAGCTTCCCGTTGGCCACGTCCTGGGCGAAGTCGTCGGCGCCCCGCTTGACCATGCCGTTGACGTGCAGCGGGGAGTCCTTGGAGGCGTTCTGGTACTGCTTGAACCAGGCCAGGGCGTTGTCGTCGTAGTTGTCCTCCTGCTGGTAGACCTTCCAGGAGATGCCCGCGGCCTGCAGGCGCTCCGGGTACGTCGTCCAGGTGTAGCCCTTCTCGCTGTTGTCGACGACGGGGCCGCCGGCGGTGCCGCGCGGGTCGACCGTCCCCGACCACAGGTAGAGGCGGTTGGGGTTGGTGGACGCCATGGTGGAGCAGAAGTACTGGTCGCAGAGGGTGAAGGCGTCGGCCAGTGCGTACTGGAAGGGGATGTCCTGGCGCCGGTAGTAGCCCATCGTGTACCAGGTCTTGGCGGGGATCCAGTTGTTGTACTGGCCGTTGGCCCAGGCGCTGTGGGTGCCGTCCCAGGAATGGTCCAGGTCGAAGATCCGCTGGGCGTCGGAGGTGCTGGTGTCCAGGTGCCAGGGCAGCAGGCTGGTGCCGCCGACGGAGCCGAGCAGCCGCTGGCGCAGGACGTCGGAGCCCTTGGGGAAGCGGAGCAGCGAGCTGTCGCCGTAGCCTCGGACACCGTTCAGGGTGCCGAAGTAGTGGTCGAAGGAGCGGTTCTCCTGCATGAGGACCACGACGTGTTCGACATCGTCCAGCGTGCCCTGCCGTGCGGGCTCGGCCAGCGCCTGCTGCAGACCCGCGGGCAGGACGCCGGCGCCGATGGCCGCGCCGGTGGCGACGGCCGAACCCAGCAGCGTGCGGCGGGAGATACCGGGCCTGGGCAGGCCGGAGAGGTCGGACACGGTGCCTCCTGGTCAGAGCGGAGCGAGGGCGTTACTCGGGGTTACTGACGAGTAGCGATGATGGCAGCCGCGCATGAACAGAGGAAGACCGGGGACCGACGTTTCGTCAGATTCCCGTGCGGCGCGAGAGCGAGGTGACCGCCGTCGAGTTGTGGACGGTGAAGGCCACCGTTCCCGGCAGGTACCGGTCCTGCGACCACTCCACCGGGGAGCCCGCCGGATCGGTGGTGTGCCGCCGCTCGCGCAGCAGCGGATCGCCCACCGCGCAGCCCAGCAGCCGGGCGTCGTCGGCGTCCGCGAGGGCCAGGTCGATGGTGTGGTGCGCGTCGGTGAACAGCACGCCCTGCTCCTGGAGCGGGACGGTGTGCGAGACCGCGTGCGGATCGAGCCCCTCGACGAGGACGCCCACCCGCTCGGGATAGACGGACCGCTCCACCATCACCGGCACGCCGGAGAGGGTGCGCACCCGCAGTACCCGGTAGACGTCGGCGCCCGGCCCCAGGCGCAGCTGTTCGCGTTCGACCTCGTCGGCGGGGCCGCGGACGATCTCCACCACGCGGCCGCCGGGCTCCTCGCCGATGGAGCGCGCCCAGCGCGTGAAGCTGAGGAGTTCCGCGAAGCTCTGGACCCGGGCGGTGCCCAGGACGACGCGGCGGGTGCCGCGCCGGGAGGTGACCAGGCCGTCGGCCCGCAGTACGGCCAGGGCCTGGCGCACGGTGCCGCGCGAGACGCCGTAGCGCGTGGCGAGTTCGCTCTCGGCGGGCAGTCGGCCGCCCGACCCGTAGGCACCGTCGGCGATGGCCTGCCGCAGATCGGCGGCCACCTTCCGGTACATCGTCTGCCGGCCGTCCGTCACGCTGCTCCCCCACGTCGATCCCTGCTCCGGCGACCGAGCCTAACCGCCGGCCCCGGGGGAATCGGGGCGTTCTCGCGACCGACGCCGCGACTAGGCGGTCCGTTCACCTTCCGGCCACCGGCCTCCGGCGTACTGTGAGCGCGTTGCCAAGTTGTACAGCCAACACTGGCTCAGTCCATGGAGAGTCCCGTGATCCTGCCCCGCCCCCGGGCCGCCGGCCTCGCAAGTGTCGTCGCCATAGCGGCGCTCGGCCTCAGTGCCTGCGGCGCCGCACCCTCCGAAAGCACCGCGGCCGACGGCAAGAAGAGCGCCGCCACCGCCACTTCCGCCGCCGAGATGGGCGGAATGGACGCCCTGGTCGCCGCCGCGAAGAAGGAGGGCACGCTCAACGCGATCGCCCTGCCGCGCGACTGGGCGAACTACGGCGCGATCATCGACGGCTTCAGCAAGAAGTACGGCATCAAGGTCGCGGTCGAGAACCCCGACGCGTCCAGCCAGATCGAGCTCAGCGCGATCAGCACCCGCAAGGGCCAGGACCGCGCCCCCGACGTCGTCGACCTCGGCAGCGCCTTCGCGCTGAGCGGCGCCGCGCAGGGCCTGTTCGCCTCGTACAAGGTCGCCGACTACGAGAAGATCCCGGCGGCCCAGAAGGACGCGCAGGCGCGCTGGTACTACGACTACGGCGGCTACGTCTCGATCGGCTGCGACGCCAAGCGCGTCAAGGAGTGCCCCGCCACCTTCGCGGACCTCCTCAAGCCGCAGTACAAGGGCCAGGTGGCGCTGAACGGCAACCCGACGAAGTCCGGTTCGGCCTTCGGCGGCGTCTACGCGGCGGCCATCGCCAACAAGGGCTCCTTCGCCGACATCCAGCCCGGCCTGGACTTCTTCGGGCAGCTGAAGAAGTCGGGCAACTACAACCCGGTGGAGTCGACGCCGGCGACCGTCCAGAAGGGCGAGACGCCGATCAGCATCGACTGGGACTACCTCAACGCCGGCTACACCGACGAGTTCAAGAGCAAGAACGTCGACTGGAAGGTCTCCATCCCCAGCGACGGCGTCTACGCCCAGTTCTACGCGCAGGCCGTGAACAAGGACGCGCCGCACCCGGCCGCCGCCCGCCTGTGGGAGGAGTACCTGTACAGCGCCGAGGGCCAGAACCTGTGGCTCAAGGGGTACGCGCGTCCCGTGCTGATGGACGCCCTCAAGCAGGCCGGCACGCTCGACGCGGCCGCCGCGGCCAAGCTGCCCGCCGTCGCCGGCACCCCGGCGTTCCCGACACCCGCGCAGGTGGACGCGGCCAAGAAGGCCGTCACCCAGGGTTGGGCCAAGGCCGTCTCCTGATGACCTCGAAAACCAGGGCGCCGGCCGGGCTGCTGGCGGCGCTGCCCCTCCTGCTGTTCATGCTGGTGGCGTTCGGCCTGCCCGCCGCCGCCATGCTGACCGGTGCCTTCAGTACGCCGAACGACGCGCCGGGCGGCGCGCGGTGGACGACGGCGAACCTCACGGACTCCGTGGAGGGCGCCTACCTCACCGGGCTGGTCGGCAGCGTCAAGCTGTCGGCGCTGTCCGCGCTGCTGGCCGCCGTCCTCGGACTCCCCCTCGCGCAGGCCGTGGTGACGTCCCGTCACCGCGCCCTGCGGGAGGGCGTCCTCGCGGCGTCCGGTGTGCTCGCCAACTTCGGCGGGGTACCGCTCGCGTTCGCCTTCATCGCCACCCTCGGCAACGCGGGCGTCCTCACCGAGCACCTGGGCCTGACCGGCGCCGGCTGGAGCCTGTACACGTTCTGGGGCCTGGTCACCGTCTACCTGTACTTCCTGCTGCCGCTGATGGTCCTGGCCATCACCCCGGCGCTGGAGGGCCTGCGTACGCAGTGGCGCGAGGCCGCGCAGAACAACGGCGCCACCGGCTTCCAGTACTGGCGGCACGTCGCGCTGCCGGTGCTGGCCCCGTCCCTGCTCGGCGGCTACGTGCTGCTCTTCGGCAGCGCCTTCGCCGCCTACGCCACGGCCGCGGCGCTGGGCAGCGGCTCGGTGCCGCTGATCACCGTGCAGATCGCCGACGCGCTCTCCGGCAACGTCCTGGTCGGCCAGGGCAACATCGCGCTCGCGCTCAGCCTGGACATGGTCGTGGTCGCCGGGCTCGTCATGGCGGTCTACGTCCCCCTCCAGCGAAGGAGCGCACGATGGCTCGACTGACCCGCGGGCCGCTGTGGCGCGGCGCCGTCGGCCTGGTGGCCGGCCTGTACTTCGTGGTCCCGGTGGCCGCCTCGGTGGTCTTCACCGTGGACGTCCCGGGCCAGGGCCTCACCCTGGACGCCTACGGCGGCATCCTCGGCGCGGACGGATTCACCGACAGCCTGCTGCTCACCCTGGAGCTCGCCGCGGCCACCATCGTCCTGGTGATGCTGCTGCTGGTCCCCGCACTCGTCGCGGTGCGGCTCGGCGCCCCCCGGCTGCGGCCGGTGCTGGAGATCATCTGCTCGCTGCCGCTGGTGGTCCCGTCGGTGGCGCTGGTCTCCGGCTACAGCAGCGTGCTGCGCTGGGGCCCCGAGCACCTGTCGCGCACCCCGCTCTTCCAGACGTTCACCGCCGTGCAGGACAAGCGGTTCCCGTTCGTCCTGGTCCTCGCCTACACGGTGATGGCGCTGCCGCTCGCGTACCGGGCCCTGGACTCCGGGCTGCGCGCGGTCGACGTCCGCGTCCTGGTGGAGGCCGCGCGCAGCTGCGGCGCGAGCGCACCGCGCGCCGTCCTTCAGGTGGTGCTGCCCAATATGCGCGGCGCTCTGCTGAACGCCTCCTTCCTCACCCTCGCGCTGGTCCTGGGCGAGTACACCGTCGGCGCGCTGCTCGGGTACCAGCCGTTCGCGGTGTGGATCGTCAACACCGGAGGCGACCAGGCGCAGTTGTCGGTGGCCGTCTCGGTGCTGAGCCTGGTGGTCACCTGGCTGCTCCTGCTGGTGTTCGCCGCGCTGGGCCGCGACCGGTCCCGTTCCCTGAACCACACGTCCCGCCGGGCCGGCCGCGACACGGCCGCCCCCGCACCCCTCGCACAGGAGGTGGCATGACCGCCGCTACGGCCGAGCAGGCCACGTCGCCCGCCACATCGGCCACGACCGTCGAGTTCCGCGCGCTGCGCAAGGCGTTCGGCGCCACCGTCGCGCTCGACGGCCTGGATCTGACCGCCCGCCCCGGTGAGCTGCTCGCGCTGCTCGGCCCGTCCGGCTGCGGCAAGACCACGGCGCTGCGGATGCTGGCCGGCTTCGAGCATCCCGACTCCGGGCAGGTCCTCGTCGACGGCCAGGACATCAGCGGCGTTCCCGCGCACCGCCGCGACGCCGGGATGGTCTTCCAGTCCTACAGCCTCTTCCCGCATCTGACGGCCGCCGACAACGTCGCGTTCGGGCTGAAGATGCGGCGGACCGGGGCCCGCGAGCGCCGCTCGCGCGCCGCTGAGCTGCTGGAGCTGGTCGGGCTGCCGCAGCACGCCGAGCGCTTCCCGCACCAGCTCTCCGGCGGCCAGCAGCAGCGGGTGGCGCTGGCCCGCGCGCTGGCGCTGCGCCCCAAGGTGCTGCTGCTGGACGAGCCGCTGTCGGCGCTGGACGCCAAGGTCCGGGTGACGCTGCGCGAGGAGATCAGGCGGCTGCAGCAGGAGCTGCGGATCACCACCGTCTTCGTCACGCACGACCAGGAGGAGGCGCTGTCGACGGCCGACCGGGTCGCCGTGATGCGCGACGGCCGGCTGGAGCAGGTCGCCGCGCCGTCCGAGCTGTACGACACGCCCGCGACCGCGTTCGTCGCCGAGTTCGTCGGCACCATGAACCGGCTGCCGGGTGTGATGGCCGACGGTGACGTGGAGGTGCTCGGGCAGCGGCTGCCGGTGCGCGGTTCCGCCCCGGCACACGGCCCGGTGGACGTCCTGGTCCGCCCGGAGGCCCTGGAGGCCGCCGCGGACGCCGACGGCCGCTCCCGGGTGCTGACCGCCGCCTTCCACGGCTCGATCACCCGTCTGACGCTGTCGCTGCCGGACGGCGCGACCGTGAAGGCGGACGTGCCCAGCCACCGGGCGGCCACCCTGCCGGCCGGCGCGGCCGTCACCGTGACCCTTCCGCGGCGCCCGGTGCTCGTCGACGGACCCGCCGCGTGACGCTGGAAGCGGTGCTCTTCGACATGGACGGCACGCTCGTCGACACGGAGGGCGTGTGGTGGGACGCGGTCGCCGCGACCGCGTCCGCGCTCGGCCACACGCTGACGGAGGCGGACGTCCCCGACGTGCTGGGCCGGTCGGTCGGCCACACCACCGGCCATCTGCTGGCGGTCACCGGGACCGGACGCACCCGTGAGCACCTGGCGGCGGAGCTGGACGCCCGCTTCGCCGAGCTGGTGGCCCGCGGGGTACGTCCGCGCCCCGGCGCAACCGCCCTGGTGGCCGCGCTGCGCGCGGAGGGGGTGACGGCGGCGCTGGTCTCGGCCTCGCCGCGGCGGGTCGTGGACCTGGTGCTCGACGTGCTCGGCCGGGAGAACTTCGCGGTCACCGTCACCGCCGACGACACCGCCCGCACCAAACCCGCGCCCGACCCGTACCTGGCGGCGGCCCGGCTGCTCGGGGTCCGGCCGGCCCACTGCGTGGCCGTGGAGGACACCCCCACCGGGGTGGCCTCCGCCGAGGCCGCGGGGTGCCGGGTGCTGGCCGTCCCCTCCGTCGTGCCGATCCCGTCCGCCCCCGGGCGGACGGTGCTGCGCAGCCTGGAGCTGGTGGGGCCCGCGCTGCTGCGCTCCCTCGTCGGGGACGGGGCGGCCAGGGGCGGAGCGGTTGAGGAAGCGGCGCCCAGGAGGGATGCTTGAGATAAGCGGGGTATGTGGTTCCGTTTACCGCGCTTCCGTCGAGGAGGTGTCCATGGACGTATCGCTGGACGATCACCTGCCCGCCGACCACCGGCTGAACCAGGTCTACCGCATCGGCGCGGGCCTGATGGGGCTGATCCTTCTGGTCTTCGGCATCCTGGGGCTGCTCGACCAGATCCCGCTCTTCGACACCCACGGCGACAAGGTCGCGGGGCTGAACACCAACGGCACGCTGAGCGTCCTGTCGATCGCCGTCGGGCTGCTGCTCTTCGCGGGCATGGTCATCGGCGGGAACACCGCCTCGACCCTGAACATGGTCCTGGGCGGCCTGTTCATCCTCAGCGGCTTCGTCAACCTCGCCCTGCTGGACAGCAGCCACAACTTCCTGGCCTTCCGGATGCCCAACGTGATCTTCAGTTTCGTGGTCGGCCTGATGCTGCTCGTCTTCGGCATGTACGGCCGCGTCTCCGGTGGCCTCCCGCACGACAACCCGAACTGGAAGCGGCGCCACCCCGAAGCGGCGGCGCGCGAGGCGGCGGCACGAGCGGCTGTGGCCGCCCGCCGGACCCCGCCTCGCGGGCTGCCTCAGAACAGGAGCTGGTCGCCGGGGCCTACCGCCGGCGGGCGACGGTGAGCCCGTCCGCGACCGTGAGCAGCACGTCGTCCATCCGGTCGTCCTCCCGCACCCGGTCGTTGAAGGCGCGGATCGCCGCAGCGGGCCCCTCGACCGCCGGGTCCGCCACAGCACCGTGGTAGAGGGTGTTGTCGGCGACGAACAGGCCGCCGGGGCTCATTCGCGGCACCAGCTCCTCCCAGTACGCGAGATAGCCGACCTTGTCCGCGTCGAGGAAGACGAAGTCGATCCACGGCCCCTCGGGCAGCGCGCGGAGCGTGTCCAGCGCCGGGGCGATCCGCAGGTCGATCCGGTCCGCGACCCCCGCCTTCGCCCAGGCCTCGCGGCCGACGGCCGTCCACTCCTCGGAGACGTCGCAGGCGATGAGCTGCCCGTCCGCCGGCATCGCCTGGGCCATCGACAGCGTGGAGAACCCGGTGAACGTGCCGACCTCGACGATGCGGCGGGCCCCGATCAGCCGGACCAGGAAGGCGAGCAGCGGGCCCTGCTCCTCGGCGGTCTGCAGCCCCGACACATCGGCGAGCCGGGTGTGGGTGAGCTCGACCAGTTCCCGCTGGACCGGGTCCAGCGGCGGGTTGTGCGCCAGTACATACGCGTACAGCTCGGGGGTGAGCTGCGGATTCTTCGTCTCGTACAAGGTTTCTCCTCGAATGGACGTGCCGTCCTGACCTGGCCGTAGGGTGACGGGCATGCTCGTCGATGATGCCGTCGCCCTGGTGCCCAGCATTCCAGGCCGCAGGGCCCTGCTGGGGATGGGGGGCGCGCCCGCCGCCGGCAAGTCCACCCTCGCCCGCCGACTGGTCGACGGCGTCAACGCGCGGCTCGGCGCGGACACCGCCGCGTACGTCCCGATGGACGGTTTCCACCTGTCCAACGCCCAGTTGGCGCGACTGCGCCGGTCCGACCGCAAGGGCGCGCCCGACACCTTCGACGTGGACGGCTACGTCCACCTGCTGCGCCGGCTGCGGTCCCACCACGAACGCCCGGTCTACGCACCCGAGTTCGACCGCCGGCTGGAGGAGCCGATCGCCGCCGGCCTCGTCGTGCTCCCGCGGGTGCGGCTGGTCGTCACGGAGGGGAACTATCTCGCCGACGACGGGCCCGGCTGGGAGGCGGTACGCGACCTGCTCGACGAGCTGTGGTTCGTCGACGCCCCGCGGGCGGTGCGCGAACAGCGGCTGCTGCGCCGCCACATCCGCGGCGGGCGCAGCGAGCCCGAGGCGCACGCCTTCATAGCGTCCAGCGAACGCCCCAACGCGGACCGGGTCGAGGCCGCCCGCGCCAACTGCACGCGCGTGGTGACCACCAGGGACTGACGGCGCCCGGCGCCGTCGGTCCCCCCGTCACCCCTCAGCCATCCGACAGCCGCCCGCCGGCGTCACGCGGCCGCGGCAGCGTCCTCCGCGCCGGCCGCCACCCGCGCGAGCATCCGCCGCAGGATCTCCTCGCCCGCCGCGACCCCCAGCGTGGCCAGCGCCGTCACGTGCGGCGCCGTCCAGCCGCTGTCCGCCAGCTCGCCGTGTCCCGGCTGCCAGCCGAGGTCGGCGGCGAGCAGCAGGTCGGCGTCGAGCAGGGAGTCGCCCGCGGCCAGCACCTCGGTGGCACCGGTACGCCGCACGACCTCCTCGAGCGCCGCGCTCTTGCGCAGCGGCTTGGGGACCGTGTAGATCTTCCGGCCCTGCAGCGACACCGTCCAGCCGCGCCCGTCGGCCCACTCGGTCAGGTCCTTCACGAAGTTCTCCGGCAGCAGCGACCGCTCCACCACGAGATACGCGAACAGGTCCTCGGCCACCCGCTCCTTGCGCAGCCACGCCGGGTCCGTCACCCGCGCCAGGTGCGCGCGCACCTCCGCCAGCGGCACCGAACCGTCCGCGAGGCGGCGGCGCATCTCGGCGTTCCAGTCCTGGTCGGTACGGCCGTCGACCAGCAGGTGCCCGCCGTTGGCGCAGATCGCGAAGCGCGGCACCGGGCCCGGCAGGCTGATCCGCCGGTACTGCTTGCGGGTACGGGTGGTGGCCGGCACGAACTCCGCCTCGGCGGCCAGCCGCTGCACCAGCCCGGCCGCCGTCTCCGTCATGAACGACAGCGGCTTCGCCTCGTGCACCTCGACGCAGAGCAGCCGTGGAGCGTGTTCGTCGGGCATGCCGAGCGCGAGCGCGGCGGAGGAGTAGATCAGCGTCCGGTCCAGGTCGCTGGCGGCGAGGGTACGGCGTGCGGCGCTCATCGGGCATCCGCCTTTCCGTCGGTGGCGGTGGCAGCGGTGGCGGTGGCCGCCAGACCGTCGGCGCCGGTGGCCCCTCGGGTGAAGCGCGGGTGGATCAGGCCGACACAGGAGTACGGCAGCCCGTCCACCTCCTCCACCGGCACCCCGCGCTGCTCGGCGAGCAGCCGCACGTGGTCCAGGTCCGCGCCGGCGCCGCGCTGCGCCAGGATCTTCCACGGGACGCGGCGCAGCAGCACCCGGGTCGTCTCGCCGACACCGGGCTTGACGAGGTTCACGTCGCCGATGCCGTACTCCTCGCTGATCCGCTCGACGGCGGCCCAGCCCTCCCAGGTCGGGCTGCGGTCCTGCGACCGGAGTTCCTTGACGTCCGCGGCGACCGCGTCGGCGACCGCGTCGAAGCGGGCCGTCACCGTGTCCAGGAAGAGCCCGGAGACATCCGAGCCGGCCAGCTCCTGGTAGAACTTACCGCCGTGGAACTCGTTCGGCCCGATCAGGTCCGCGCGCAGCACGGTGCGCGAGATGAGCCCCGAGACGGTGGAGTTGAGGCACGCGGAGGGGATCAGGAAGTCGTCCCGGGTGCCGTAGGTGCCGACGCAGCCTCCCGGGTCGGCGAGCACCGCGATGTCCGGGTTGAAGTTCCCGAACGGCTCGACGGCCTCGGCCAGTTCACGGGTGATCGCGCCCTTGCCGGTCCAGCCGTCGACGAAGACGACCTGCTCCGGGTCGTGGTGCTCGGCCAGCCAGCGCAGCGCGGTGGTGTCGATGCCCCGGCCGCGCACGATCGAGACGGCGTAGTGCGGCAGCTCCAGGCCGTGCGCGTGCCGCGCCCAGCGGCGCATCAGCACCCCGACGGGGGTGCCGGCCCGCGCCAGCGAGACGAGGACGGCGTCCGGGCCGCGCTCGGCGAGCACCAGCTCGGTGACGGCGCCCACCGCCCGCGCGATCCGGTCGGCGGAGGTGTCCAGCGCGGCCCGGAACAGCGCCTGGTACGCCTCACTCGGCTGGTACTCCACCGGCAGCGACTCCGCGTAGTGCGCACCGCCGCTCTGTATCGCCTCTTCGCGCTCCTCGGTCGGCGCCTCCAGCTCGACGCCCGACAGGTCCTTCAGCAGCCACCCGACCTCGTCCGCCGCGTACGACGAGAACGCCGGACCGCGCAGGGGGGAGGGGAGTGCGGGGGTCTGAGCCATCTGCTGAACCTGTCCGTTCGGTTGGTACGCGGGCACGACCGCGAGCAGTACCCGCCCGGTGTGGGCGGCGAGGTGCGCGAGCAGCCCGTCGGGCGCGTGCAGCGCCGGGGTGTCCCCCGCCGAGTCGACGACGGCGACGATCACGTCGAAGCCGCCGCCCGCCACGTTGTAGGCGTAGCGCGGGCCCGGCCCGTCGGAGGGGTCGTCGTGGGCGGGGAAGACGATCCGGCTGCGGATCGCGTAGCCGGGGTCGTCCACGGCCAGCACGGGTGAGCGGGTGGTGGTGGAGAAGCGGACCTCGGCGCCGGTGGCCGACTGGATCTCCCGGGCGAGCCGCAGCGGCGCGTACATCAGCTCCTCGTTGCCGAGGACGAGGACGCGGCGCGCGTCCGCCGGGAGCTCCTTGCGCACCGCCTCGGCCATCGACGGCACCGCCGCCTCCAGCCGCTCGCGGTGTGCGGGCGTGAAGCCGTGCCGTCCGCCGTCCGGCAGCCCCTCGGGCCAGCCCAGGTCCACCCGGACCGCCTCGTACGCCTGCGCGGGCGCGGGCGGCGGCGTCACGCTCGCCCTGACGAGCGCCTGGCCGCGCTCCAGCACGCCCTCCGGCAGCCGGACCGTGCCGGACGCCAGCGAGAGCAGGTCGATGCGCGCGCCGAGACCGGCGGCGAACGCCGTCAGCCGCTCCCGGTCCGCGTCCGAGCGCATGTCGACGAGCGCGACGACGACGTAGTGGGCGCGCGGGCGCCTGGCGTGCAGGTCCCTGATCGTGTTCAGGACGGTCTGGCCCGTCGAGAACTCGTCGTCGACCAGCACCAGGGGCCCGTCCCCCGTCAGCAGCTCCGGGTCCTCGGGCAGCAGCAGGTGGCCGGTGGCGTGGCTGTGCTCCTCCTCGAAACCGCCGGCCGCCGCGACCCCGGCGACCTCGCGCCGCGTCGAGTGCAGGTACGGCGCGAGGGCGACCCCGTCGGCCACCGCGTGCCCGAGGCCCGTCGCGGTCTCCGCGTAGCCGAGGACGACGGCCCGCGCGGCCTCCTCGTCACCGAGCAGCTCCCGCACCCGGCGGCCGAGCCCGTACCCGGCGGCGTGGACGTCGGAGGGGTGCCGCGGAACGTGCTTGCCCAGCACGTTCGACACCAGCAGGTGCGCGCGCTTCGGGTTGTCCCGCAGCGCGAGCCCGAGCAGATCGGTCAGTCCCTCGCCCTCCAGGGCGATGTCCAGCCGGTCCGCGACCCACTGGCCGGACCATGTCGGTGTTGCTGCCATGCGGTGTTTCTCACTTCTGTGCGTCGATGCGTCGATCAGACGCGGCGTGGATCAGGACGGCAGACAGGCCGCGAGCAGTTCCACGAACCCGATGTCGGCGCGGGCCACCCCGAAGATCTCGGCACGGCGCATGGTGCGCTCGGCCCAGGCCCGGTGCGGCTTCACCTCGTTCATCTTGTTCGTGTAGGCGGAGCGCAGGACCCCGCCGCCGGTGCGGTCCTCGTGCAGGATGTCGGCGGCGTCGCAGTACTCCTCGTGCGTGACCACGTTCAGCGCGTGCACGGGGAAGACGTGGGTGGGGTGGATGCACGTCTTGCCCTGGAGGCCGTTCGCCCGGTCCAGCTCGATCTCACGCAGCAGCCCGTCCATGTCGTGCTCGATGAGCGCGGTGCGCAGGTCCTCCGCCTCCGGGGTGAAGGGGCTGCGCCGCAGCTGCGGCTTGAACATCCGCTCGTGGTGCCGGAAGTACTCCCACACCGGGCCGGTCACCGTGAACCCGGTCCCGTCGGCCCGCCCGAAGACGTTGACGACGTCGGCGATGACCGAGGCGACGATCTGGACGTCGTACGCCGTCATCGCGGGCGCCCTGCGCAGCGCGTACGAGGAGCAGAAGTCCGTCACGCCCAGTCGCAGGGCCAGCACCCGGTCCCGGTACTTGTCGACCGTGCGGTAGATCCCGGAGAGCGTCTCGACGCGGCTCTCCAGGTGCATCAGCTGCGGGGACTCCAGGACCGGCATGGCGAAGAGCCGGTGGCCGCAGGCGACCTCCGCGCCGGCCAGCGCCTCCATGAAGGGGACGCCGCTCTCCTCGGTGAACTTCGGCAGTACGAATCCGGCCAGCAGGCGCACGGTGTCACCGAGCCGCTCCACCAGGTCGACGATCTGGGCCGGGGTGCGGACCCGGATGAACAGCAGCGGCGGGTCGCCCGCGCCCTGCCGCCGGTCCAGGTCGGCGAACTGCCGGACCAGATTCGCCTCGGCGTCGACCACCTCGCGGTCGTCGATCGAGTCCTCCAGGCACAGCACCATGGACACGACACCGTGCGCGGCCTGCTTCAGCACGTCGTCGGCCAGGTGCGGCCGGGTCGCCGGGCTGTAGAGGGTCGCGCCCAGGGCGACGGAGAGCGTTCGGGCGGACGAGTCCGCGGTGAATTCCTGCGGCTCGCGGTGGAACAGTTCGTTCCGTACGTCCGTCGCAAGGTGTCCGAAGTGGCGCATATGCCCCCTTTTATACATGGCTGACCGAATAGCATCTGGCGAATTATCGTACGTGCGCTCACACGACTGACGTTCCCCCCGTGCGTGAAAATCAGGTAACCCCCGCACGTCTGTCGTATGACCGCTCCCGGCGCGTCCAGTCCCCTGCGTTGTGGCCCGCCCACCAGGGAAGGCAGGATGACCGCCATGACGCACGCGATGGTGAAGGGCTCGAACATCCCCCTGGACGTCCTGGGGATCAGGGCGGTGCTGCGCTGGAGCCCCCGCGTGGGCGTCCCCGACGTCGACGCCTCGGCCCTGCTGCTGGGCGCGGACGGCCGGGTCCGCTCGGACGCGGACTTCGTCTTCTACAACGAACCGAGGCATCCCTCGGGACTCGCCCGGCACCTGCCGAAGAAGCGCGTCCCCGAAGGACTCACCGACACCGTCGAGGTGGACCTGGCGTCCCTGGACGCCTCCGTGGCCCGCGTCGTCATCGCCGCGTCCGCCGACGGCGGCTCCTTCGGCCAGGTCCCTGACCTGCACGTCCTGCTCTTCGACACGGGCGCGGCGGTCGGCTCCGCCCCCCTGGCGACCTTCGACGTCACCCCCGACACCGGCGACGAGACCGCCCTGATCTGCGGCGAGCTGTACCGCCGCGGCACGGCGTGGAAGTTCCGCGCGCTCGGACAGGGCTACGCGACCGGCCTCGTCGGCCTCGCCACCGAATTCGGCATCGCCGTCGACGACGAGGCGGAATCCGGCGAGGACCCCGCCGCGGGCTCCCGCGAGCCCGCCCACGCGCCGCCCGCCGTCCCGGAGCCCGAGGCCACCTCCGCGTACGGCTACCCGCTCCCGGAGCCCGCTCCCGGCCACGTACCGGCCCAGCCCGCCTACGGGTACCCCCAGCCGCCCCAGCAGCGCCCCCAGCAGGCCGCACCGGCCTACGGGTACCCGCAGCCGGTGGCGGGCCCCCCGGGCTTCGTGCTGCCACCCCAGGGCCCCCAGTTCCAGCCGGGCCGCCGCTAGGGAGTGTCTTCAAATAGGCGTCGTCCGCCCGGAGGGCGGGGCCGACGGGGATTTGAAGACACGACTTAGGACCTGTCGTCCGCGGGTGGACAGCCGGTCAGACCTTGGTCTTGTAGCCGCGGCCCCACTGCAGGCCCCAGCCGTACAGCCGGTCTATCTCGGCCTGGAACCCGTAGACGTACTTCACCTCGCGCCGCACGATCAGCTCGCCCTTGCGGTTCTCGATCAGCACCACCGCGCAGGACCGCGCCTGCGGCTCGCGCTCGCTCAGCGGGATCTCGATCCGCGGACCCGAGCTGGGGTAGAGCGTGACCATGGCGTGGGTGCGGTCGAACGCGGGCGTTCCGTCGTAGATGTAGACGAACACCAGCAGCCGGACGAACTCGTCCCGCTTGTCGAAGTTGATGTGCATGGTCTCGCCCGACGTGCCGCCGAACCGGTCGTCGCCGCTGAGCTTGACGTACGGCGCCTCGTTCAGGTCCCCCAGGAAGTTGCCGAGCGGCTGGACGACGCCCTTCGTCCCGTCGGCGAGCTCGTACATGCACGCCAGGTCCAGGTCGACGTTGACCATCGCCGGCCCCGCGGCCTGCACGATCTCCGGCTTGAACAGGTTCATCCGGCGGATGGACAGCCCGCCCCCGCCCTGCTTGTTCCAGCCGCCCGTGTCCGAAGTGCGCATTTCCCAGCTGAGGTTGATCCGCAGGTTGCCGACGGCCGCGCCCTGCTTGCTCAGCGAGACCATGGGGTGCCGTTTCGTGAGCTCCACGGTGTGCGCGTTCGCCATGTCGAACTGCGTGGCCCCACTGGGCCGCAGGAACTTCCACCAGGCCATGACTACCCCTCCCCTGAACGGACACCGCCCCCCGCCGGATCGGCGGGGGGCGGGACTTCTCGCTCCGGGGCTCAGACTGTCAGAGCTGTCAGACCCCGGATGAGACTTCCGCCGTATCGTTCGACCCCTCTGAGTTTTCCCCGTTGCGCCGGTTTCGCACCACCGACGACCAGTAGGAAGCCGCGATCAGCACGACGCCGACGAGGCCGGTGATGACCTCGTTGATCTCGTACTTGATCGTGACGAGCAGGATGACGGCCAGGGCGCCGATCGCGTAGTGCGCGCCGTGCTCCAGGTACACGTAGTCGTCCAGGGTGCCCTTGCGGACCAGGAAGACCGTCAGCGACCGGATGTACATGGCGCCGATGCCGAGGCCGAGCGCCATCTCGAAGATGTCGTTGGTGATCGCGAACGCGCCGATGACACCGTCGAACGAGAACGACGCGTCGATGACCTCGAGGTACAGGAACATGAAGAACGCGGCCTTGCCGGCCAGTCCGACGACGGTCCCCGTGCCGCCCTTCGAGGAGGCCTCGGCCTGTTCGGCGTCCGCTTCCTCCTCGGCTTCCTCCAGCTGGTCCTCGAAGTAGCCCGAGATCCCGCCGACGATCAGGTACGTGATGAGCCCGGCGATCCCGGACAGCATCACCGTCGCGCTCTTGTCGATCGTGCCTTCCCCGCCGTGCACCGGAACGCTGGTCGCGACCGTGGTCGCGGCGATGAGCAGCACGATCAGGGCGATCACGACGGAGAGCATGTCCAGCTTGCCGAGCTTGCCGAGCGGCTTCTCCAGCCAGCCGAGCCACCGGATGTCCCGCTCCTCGAAAATGAAGTCGAGGAAGATCATGAGCAGGAACATCCCGCCGAAGGCCGCGATCGACGGGTGCGCGCCGGTGACCAGCGCCTCGTAGCGGTCGGGGTCGTTGATCGCAACGTCCACCGCCTCGACCGGGTTGAGCTTGGCGGTGATGGAGACGATGACGACCGGGAAGACCAGTCGCATACCGAAGACGGCGATCAGGATGCCGACGGTAAGGAACATCTTCTGCCAGAAGGCGTTCATCTTCCGGAGGATCCCGGCGTTGATCACCGCGTTGTCGAACGACAGCGAGATCTCCAGGACCGACAGGATCGCGACCACCGCGAGCCCCTGCCACCCCCAGAGGATGTACGCCAAGGCCAGACCGGCGGCAGTGATGCCGAACGACCAGCCGAATGTCTTGAGGAGCACGGGCTACCCAGTCCTTCTCTACGAGAGATCCCCCGCGTAGTCCGCGGCTTTGCCAAGACTCTACCGACCCGCTTCGTCACCACCCAGTCGGTACGCCCCTTCCGAATCACCTCCGGTCGGGACACGCATCACCATTAATGCGAAAAACGACGAACTTCCCGTCACTTCATGCCAATTCGGTCGTCGGACAGGAAGTGATGCTCGTACGGTCCGATCGAAAGCGAGGCATGGCAGGTGGATCGGGCCCCGCGCCGAGCCGGCTTTCGGCGCCTGCCGAAGGGTCCACAACCCGGGCCTCGGTCCCCCTCAGGGGCGGAGGAAGCAGAAACCCCACCCGCGAGGGTGGGGAATCCCGGTCGGTCACGGCGGGGAGGGGTCAGGAAACGTTGACCCCGAAGTCGAGGGCGATGCCCCGCAGTCCTGACGCGTACCCCTGGCCCACCGCACGGAATTTCCACTCGCCGTTGTAGCGGTAGAGCTCTCCGAAGATCATCGCGGTTTCGCTGGAGGCGTCCTCGGAGAGGTCGTAGCGGGCCAACTCGGCCTGGTCGAACTGGTTGACGACGCGGATGTACGCGTTGCTGACCTGGCCGAAGGTCTGGCCCCGGCTGTCGGCCTCATGGATGGAGACGGGGAAGACGACCTTGTCGACGTGCTCGGGAACCTTGGTGAGATCGACGAGGATCTCCTCGTCGTCCCCTTCGCCCTCGCCGGTGAGGTTGTCACCGGTGTGCTCCACGGAGCCCTCGGGGCTCTTGAGGTTGTTGTAGAAGACGAAGTGCTCGTCGCTGAGTACCCGGCCGTTGGCGCACAGCAGGGCGCTGGCGTCGAGGTCGAACGGCGCTCCTGTGGTGGAGCGCGCGTCCCAGCCGAGCCCGATCATCACCTGGGTGAGATTCGGTGCGGCTTTGCTGAGGGAGACATTGCCCCCCTTGGCGAGCGTGACGCCCATGGTTTTCGCTTCCTCCCCGTGCGTGCTGAGGTCGGTACGTGCGCGGCGCCGCCCGCCCGGGCGGGTGTGCGGCGCCGTGACCGGGTCAGACGTTGACGCCGAAGTCGTGCGCGATGCCGCGCAGTCCGGAGGCGTAGCCCTGGCCGATGGCGCGGAACTTCCACTCCGCGCCGTTGCGGTAGAGCTCGCCGAAGACCATCGCGGTCTCGGTGGAGGCGTCCTCGGTGAGGTCGTAACGCGCCAGTTCGTTGTTGTCGGCCTGGTTCACGACGCGGATGTACGCGTTGCGGACCTGGCCGAAGCTCTGCTGACGGCTCTCGGCCTCGTAGATCGAGACCGGGAAGACGATCTTGGCGACATCGGCCGGGACGCCGGCCAGGTTCACCTTGATGACCTCGTCGTCCCCGTCGCCCGAGCCGGTGAGGTTGTCACCGAGGTGCTCGACCGAACCGTCCGGGCTCTTGAGGTTGTTGAAGAAGACGAAGTGAGCGTCGGAGATGACCTTGCCCTCGGGGCTGGCCAGCAGCGCGCTCGCGTCCAGGTCGAAATCGGCGCCTGTGGTGGTCCGGGCGTCCCATCCCAGAGCGACGATGACGGCCGTGAGATTCGGCGCCTCCTTCGTCAGTGAGACGTTGCCACCCTTGCTGAGACTGACTCCCACGAGTCCTCCCCTACGGTCGTGGGGTATCAGGTAGAACCCTCGCCCCCGTCGTGCGGTACACAGATCAACGCGTTGAGCTTAGTGAGCAGTTCCCGAAGACTGCAGCCCGTCGGCTACAGGACTTCGAGGGCCTTTGCGTAGTCATTGAGGTCCCGGGCGTCCGGAAGGCCGTTCACGACAGTCCAGCGCACGATGCCGTCCTTGTCGATGACGAAGGTGCCGCGGACCGCGCAGCCCTTCTCCTCGTCGAAGACGCCGTAGGCGCGGGAGGCCTCGCCGTGCGGCCAGAAGTCGGAGAGCAGGGGGTAGCCGAAGCCCTCCTGGTCGGAGAAGACGCGCAGCGAGAAGGGTGCGTCATTGGAGACGGCGAGGAGCTGGACGTCGTCGTTCTGGAACCTCGGCAGCTCGTCGCGCAGGGCGCAGAGCTCTCCGGTGCAGACGCCGGTGAACGCGTAGGGGTAGAAGAGCAGGACGACGTTCTTCTCCCCCCGGAAGTCGGAGAGCCGCACGGTCTGGCCGTGCTGGTTCTTCAGCTCGAAGTCCGGGGCCTTGCTGCCGACCTCGATCGCCATGCGGACACATCCTCGTCTCGGTACCGGAAAGGTCACGGACAGTCTGTCACCCACGCCGGCGGCGAAACGCACCGCGCCCCGGCGGAGGAATCGGCGGAACGCACCGGGCCCCCGGCGACCGAGGTCGCCGGGGGCACGGTGAGGGTCCGGTGGGGGTCCGGTAGTGCTACCGCTTGGCGGCCCTGGCCGTCTTCGGGGTGACCAGACGGCTGCCCGACCAGTCCTTGGCGGCGTTGACCGTGCTGGTCTGCGCCAGTCCCGCGGTCTGGGCGGCCTCGCCGATCTCGCTTGGCTCGACGTGGCCCTCACGGCCGGTCTTCGGGGTCATCAGCCAGATCGGGGCGCCGTCGTCGATCGTCGACGTGGCGTCGACCAAGGTGTCGGTGAGGTCGCCGTCGTCCTCCCTGAACCACAGCAGGACGGCGTCGGGCACGTCGTCGTAGTCCTCATCGGCGAGCTCTTCGCCCGTGAGCTCCTCGATACCTTCTCGGAGCTCCTGGTCGCAGTCGTCGTCGTACCCGAGTTCCTGGACCACCTGTCCGGGTTCGAATCCAAGCCGGCTAGCCGGGTTGGTCCGGTCCTCCGCGTGGTCCGCGGTCGCGCTCACGCTTTGCCTCCTGTCATGGGGGGAAAATCCCCGCGCCTGTGCGGGGTTATTGGCGGTAGTCCACACGGACGCGGCGGATCGCGCAAGTACCCGGCCGCCGAGACCGCCTAAACGGTGACGTGTCACCGCAAGCCGCCTGCCCAATCGTGACGTAGATCACGCCGCTTTGCCGGGGTTGTGCACGAATGAAGTCTGGGGTCGGTCGTACGTCCGAGTGGGCGTAGAGTTGCGATTTGGCCTCTCGAAGGCCTGCTTCGCTGCGCACCTCTCCGTCTCACGGAGTGGCAGTTACCGCTCAGTAGAGATGACGTTTCTGGCGACGCGGTACACGATGGAGGCGGCGCGACCCAGCAGAGCAAGACCTAGTAGCGAAGGAACAGCGTGGCTTCCGGATCCGATCGCAACCCGATCATCATTGGCGGCCTTCCCAGCCAGGTCCCGGACTTTGATCCCGAGGAAACGGCGGAATGGCTCGACTCGCTCGACGCGGCTATCGACGAACGCGGCCGTGAGCGCGCCCGCTACCTCATGCTCCGCCTCATCGAGCGCGCCCGCGAGAAGCGTGTCGCGGTGCCTGAGATGCGCAGCACGGACTACATCAACACCATCGCGACCAAGGACGAGCCCTTCTTCCCCGGCAACGAGGAGATCGAGCGCAAGGTCCTGAACGCGACTCGCTGGAACGCGGCGGTCATGGTGTCGCGCGCCCAGCGCCCGGGCATCGGCGTGGGCGGCCACATCGCCACGTTCGCCTCCTCCGCCTCCCTCTACGACGTGGGCTTCAACCACTTCTTCCGGGGCAAGGACGAGGGCGACGGCGGCGACCAGATCTTCTTCCAGGGGCATGCCTCCCCGGGTATCTACGCCCGCGCCTTCCTTCTGGACCGGCTCTCCGAGCAACAGCTCGACGCGTTCCGCCAGGAGAAGTCGAAGGCCCCGTACGGTCTGTCCAGCTACCCGCACCCGCGGCTCATGCCGGACTTCTGGGAGTTCCCGACCGTCTCGATGGGCCTCGGTCCGCTCGGTGCGATCTACCAGGCGCGGATGAACCGCTACATGGAGGCACGCGGCATCGCCGACACCTCCAAGTCGCACGTATGGGCGTACCTGGGCGACGGGGAGATGGACGAGCCCGAGTCGCTCGGCCAGCTGTCCATCGCCGCCCGTGAGGGCCTGGACAACCTGACGTTCGTCGTCAACTGCAACCTGCAGCGCCTCGACGGTCCGGTGCGCGGCAACGGCAAGATCATCCAGGAGCTGGAGTCGCAGTTCCGCGGTGCCGGCTGGAACGTCATCAAGCTGGTCTGGGACCGCAGCTGGGACCCGCTGCTCGCCCAGGACCGCGACGGCCTGCTGGTCAACAAGATGAACACCACGCCGGACGGTCAGTTCCAGACGTACGCCACCGAGACCGGCGGCTACATCCGCGAGCACTTCTTCGGTGACGACCAGCGGCTGCGCAAGATGGTCGAAGGCATGACCGACGAGCAGATCCTGCACCTCGGCCGTGGCGGACACGACCACAAGAAGGTCTACGCGGCGTACGCGGCGGCCAAGGCCCACAAGGGCCAGCCGACGGTGATCCTCGCCCAGACCATCAAGGGCTGGACGCTCGGGCCGAACTTCGAGGGCCGCAACGCGACCCACCAGATGAAGAAGCTCACGACCGAGGACCTCAAGCGCTTCCGCGACCGGCTGCACATCCCGATCACGGACAAGCAGCTCGACGAGGGCTACCCGCCGTACTACCACCCGGGTCGCGACTCCGAAGAGATCCAGTACATGCACGACCACCGCAAGGCGTGCGGCGGCTACGTGCCGACCCGTGTGGTGCGCGCGAAACCGCTGGAGCTGCCGGGCGACAAGGCGTACGCGCCGGCCAAGAAGGGCTCGGGGCAGCAGTCGATCGCCACCACCATGGCGTTCGTCCGCATCCTCAAGGAGCTCATGCGGGACAAGGAGATCGGCAAGCGTTTCGTGCTGATCGCCCCCGACGAGTACCGCACCTTCGGTATGGACGCGTTCTTCCCGTCGGCGAAGATCTACAACCCGCTGGGCCAGCAGTACGAGTCCGTCGACCGTGAGCTGCTCCTCGCGTACAAGGAGTCGCCGACCGGCCAGATGCTGCACGACGGCATCTCCGAGGCGGGCTGTACGGCCTCGCTGATCGCGGCGGGCTCCGCCTACGCGACGCACGGCGAGCCGATGATCCCGGTGTACGTCTTCTACTCGATGTTCGGGTTCCAGCGCACCGGTGACCAGTTCTGGCAGATGGCGGACCAGCTGGCGCGCGGCTTCGTGCTCGGCGCGACCGCGGGCAGGACCACTCTTACGGGTGAGGGCCTGCAGCACGCGGACGGCCACTCGCAGCTGCTCGCCTCGACCAACCCGGCCGTCGTCGCGTACGACCCGGCGTTCGGTTTCGAGATCGCGCACATCGTGCAGGACGGTCTGAAGAGGATGTACGGCGAGAACGCCGAGGACGTCTTCTACTACCTGACCGTCTACAACGAGCCGATCCAGCACCCGGCCGAGCCGGCCGACGTGGATGCCGAGGGCATCCTCAAGGGCCTGTACCGGTACGCGCCGGGCACCGAGGGCACCGTTCCGGCGCAGATCCTGGCGTCCGGTGTGGCGGTTCCGTGGGCCGTCGAGGCGCAGCGGATCCTCGCGGCGGACTGGGGCGTCAAGGCGGACGTCTGGTCGGCCACCTCGTGGAACGAGCTGCGTCGCGACGCCATCGCGGTGGAGGAGCACAACCTGCTCCACCCGGAGGAGGAGCAGCGCGTCCCGTACATCACGAGCAAGCTCGCCGGTGTGCAGGGCCCGTTCGTGGCGGTCTCGGACTGGATGCGGGCGGTGCCGGACCAGATCTCGCGCTGGGTCCCGGGCACGTACCAGTCGCTGGGCGCCGACGGTTTCGGTTTCGCCGACACCCGTGGCGCGGCCCGCCGCTTCTTCCACATCGACGCGCAGTCGATCGTCCTGGCGGTGCTCACCGAGCTCGCCCGTGACGGCAAGGTCGACCGTTCGGTGCTGAAGCAGGCCGTGGACCGGTACCAGCTGCTCGACGTCGCGGCGGCCGATCCCGGCGCCGCGGGCGGCGACGCCTGAGGCGTCTCCTGAGCGACCCTGACGCCGGGTCCGCACCACTTCTCGTGGTGCGGACCCGGCGTTCTGCGTGGTGCGGCGGGTTGCCCGCCCGCTACTGGGCCAGCCAGAGAACGGCGACCACGGTGTCGAAGGCGCCGAGGATGACGGCGACGACCGCGGGGATCGATTTGGCGCCACGCCAGCTGCGGCCCATGGCCAGCCAGCCGAAGATGATCGCGAGGGGGCCGAGCACGATCCCCAGGACGAAGAATCCGACGATGGCGCAGACGGCGCCGATGACGGCGATCGTCCCGATGTCGGACCGGCCGGACCTGCCGGACCGGTTGGATCGGCTGCGGAAAGGCATACGGGTACGGGTGCGGGTTCGGGTGGCCATCGTCCCTCCGTAAGGTGTCGGGGCTCGCCGTTCGTGTTCCCCGGCCCCGGCCGCGCATGCGGTGTCAGTTCTCCCAGACCTTGAACGCCCGGACGGTGTAACGGGATTCGGGCACCCAGGTGCCCGTCGGGTAGGTCTCGAACTCGGCCTCGGTAGCGCACTCAGCGCTCTGGTAGGTGGTGACCGGCCGGCCGACACGGTTGACGAAGGACCGGGCCGGGGTGCCCGCGGGGAGGGGCACGCAGTTGTCGATGCCGGTGTCGGCGAGTTCGTGGTTCTGCCGGGCGCCGCTGTAGCCCGCCTTGCCCCACAGGCACAGCTGGCCGGGATCGCAGGCGGCCTTGGACGACGCAGCGGAGGCGGGAACGGGGACGGTGGCGGACAGGAGCGCGGCGGCCAGGGCGGCGGCGGTGAGGATCGTGTTCATGCGGCTCAGGCTGGTGCGGGCGGCGCGGCGCTCACAAGAGCGAGCGGACGTGTTCCTCCTGATAGGGGGATTGTGCGCGCGCCGCCCCACTGGTAGCACCCGACCCATTCGTCTGGCCCGTACAGTCACTTTCGAAACGTGACTTGAGTCACCCTTGGCTCAGGCATGGCCCTGCGTCTTCTACGCTGGCTCGTGATACCGCAAACCTCCAGTGGGGCCACGACGCCCCCCGCGCACCTCCTGCCGACGGACCGGGTCGGCGTGCGCGGCCGGGACGATTTCGCGAGGCAAATCTGAGTGACCCCGTTCGATGAGCGCTTCAACGCAACGTCCATCCGGGCCCTGCTGGCCCTGGCCGTCATCTTCGTCATGCTCGCGACCACCGGCTGGACCGCCATCCGCCCGCACAAGGGCGCCGAGGACCCGCGGGCGGCGGCACTGGCGTCATGGATGCACGGTTCGGTGGCCGGGCACAAGCTGCCCAGCACCTCGGCCGGCGTCGACTCGATAGCGCGCTTCTTCGCGACGCTCACCGCGGGCCAGACCCGGCAGCTCGCCAACCAGTACCCGCTCGTCGTCGGCAACCTGGACGGCGCGCCGGTCAGCGTGCGCTACCTGGCCAACCGGGTGGCGCTCGCCCGGACACGCGTCACGGAGCTCGCCCGCTCGCACAGCTCCCTGCTCACCCCCGCGGGCCGCGAGGACGCCGACATGCGGGCCCACCGCTACGCCTCCCTGCTGAACGGCGGACGGCAGATCCTCGCCTTCGACCCGACCGGAGCCGGCCGCGCCGCGGAGGTCTTCGGCGATCTGGACTCCGCCGACCGGGTGGCAGTGGTCGTGCCGGGCGTGGACACCGACATCGGCACGTTCGAACGCACCGCCAAGTCGTACGCCGCCCCGGTGGGCATGGCGCGCGCCCTGTACTCCGCCGAGCGCGCCCAGGACCCGACCGCGCACACCGCGGTGATCGCCTGGGCGAACTACACGACGCCTTCGGGGGTCGGTCTCGACGCCTCCACGGGCGAACTGGCGGAGAACGGCGCGGTCCGGCTGAACTCCCTGGTCGAGGCGCTGCCGCCCCGGGCGCACCTCTCGCTCTTCTGCCACTCGTACGGCTCGGTGCTGTGCGGGGTGGCCGCTCCCGGCCTGCCGACGGACAAGGTCTCCGACATCACCGTCTTCGGCAGCCCCGGGATGCGGGTGAGCCGTGCCACACAGCTGCACACCTCCGCCAATGTGTGGGCCGCCCGCGATCCGAGCGACTGGATCGGCGGCGTGCCGCACCTGGAGATCGCGGGCCTCGGGCACGGCGCCGACCCGGTCTCCGAGTCCTTCGGGGCCCGGGTGGTGGGCACCGAGGGTGCGCTGGGCCACCCCGGCTACTTCGCGCCCGGCACCGAGAGCCTGGCGAACTTCACCGACATCGCCCTCGGTCAGTACGGCGCCGTGCGGTGCGCGCCGAACCGCGAGGACTGCTCGTCGGGCCTCGAACAGAGCTGACGTCCCGGGGGCCGGCCGATGGCCGCCGGCCCCCCGCCGGGCCTCGGTACCGGCCACGATCCCAGGCCCGGAACCCACCGCACGCGTGTTTCTTCGGTCGGTTCGGCTGTTGATCCCCCATTCGGCCCTACGATGAGCCGTATGGGTGACGTTTTGGCCGGATCCAATGCCGTGTGGGAGTTCGACACGGATGCCGTGGTCATCCGGTACGAGCGCGGGGTGCGCAATTCGAAGCTGCTCCAGGCGCTCGGCGAGCGCCGGATCCCGCACGCCGCGCTGACCGGCGTCGAGCTCGTCCCGGGCAAGCGCGGCACGGTCGTGCTGCGCGCCCTCCCCCGGCCGGGCGCCGATCCGCTGATGGAGGCGGCCGGCGGGCAGCTGAAGGACTCCGCGGACCCCTATCGGCTGGTGCTGCCGGCCGAGCGCGAGACCCTCGCCGAGTACTACACGGACGAGCTACGGGTCGCGGTCTCGGACAACGACACCGGCGAGCCGGCCGACCGCTTCCTGGTCGCCGCGCCCGCCGGGCCGCAGTCGTTCAAGGCGTACGACGCCAGGGCCGCCTTCGACGGCCGCACGGTGTCCTTCCGCTGGTTCTGGACGGGCGCCTCGACCGCCAAGTGGAAGGCCGGCGACCAGCACTTCCCGGTCGCCGACCTGACCGGCGTCGACTGGCGCTCCCCCGAGCTGCTGCACGGCTATCTGCGGCTGCGGCCGGCCGACGACACCGAGCGCTCCGGCGACCCCGACCAGAACCCGGCCGCGGTGGTCTTCGGGCTCGGCTACGGGCAGGTGCACGAGTCGCTGCCGTTCGCCGCGTCCGTGCTGGCCGCCGTGCAGGCGGCTACTCGCGCGCGGCGGAAGTAGAGCTCATGTCCGGGTAGCGGTCGCCGGCGACGTGCTCGGCGATCGGTTCCAGCCACTCCAGTTCGACCTGGTCCAGGGTGATCCGGGTCGCCGCGGTGTTCTCCAGCACGCGGCTCACCTTGCGGGTGCCCGGGATCGGCACCACGGCCAGCCGGTGCGCCCCGGCCCGCTGCTGCACCCAGGCGAGCGCGATCTGGCCCAGGGTGGACCCGTGGGCCTTGGCGGCCTTGCGGACCGGGTCCAGCAGGTCCGCGTTCCGCTTGGCGTTCTCGCCGGTGAACCGGGGCTGGTCCCGCCGGAAGTCGCCGTCGGCCAGATCCGCCTTGGCGTCCAGGAACGAGCCGGTCAGGAAGCCCCGGCCGAGCGGTGAGTACGGCACGAAGGCCACCCCGAGCTCGGCGGCGGCCGGAACGGCGCTGCGTTCCACATCGCGGCTGAACAGCGACCACTCGGACTGCAGCGCGGCGATCGGGTGCACGGCGTGCGCCTCGCGCAGCTCCGCGCCCGTCACCTCGGACAGGCCCAGGTGGCGGACCTTGCCCTCCGCCACCAGCTCGGCCATCGCGCCGACGGACTCCGCGAGCGGGACGGCCGGGTCACGGCGGTGCATGTAGTACAGGTCGATGACGTCCGTGCCCAGGCGGCGCAGGCTGGCCTCGACGGCCTGCCGGATGTACGCCCGGTCGTTGCGGACGGCCCGGTAGGTGGGATCGTCCGCCCTGCGCTCGATGGCGAACTTGGTCGCCAGCGTGATCTCGTCCCGGTGCGCCTTCACGAACGGGGCGATGAACTCCTCGTTGGCCCCGTTGCCGTAGATGTCGGCCGTGTCGAAGAGCGTGACGCCCGCCTCCAGCGCCGCCTCCAGCGTCGCGCGCGCCGCGTCGACGTCGGTCTCGCCGTAGAACTCGCTCATGCCCATGCAGCCCAGGCCCTGGACGCCGACCAGCGGTCCGTCCGTGCCCAGCCGTACGGTGTCGATCTTCTCGGTGCTCGCGTTGTCGCTCATCAGGGTCAGGCCCTCTCCGGCGCCCGCTGGGCGCCTCCATACATGTCGATCTTGTAGTCCAGTACCACGAGGGTGTCCTGCAGCTCGGCGATCCGCCGGTGCACGTCCTCACGGTGCGCGACGAGCAGTTCCCGCCGCGCGCTGAACGTCTGCTCGCCCTCGCGGACCATCTCCGCGTACCGGACCATGTCCGCGACCGGCATCCCGGTCAGCCGGAGCTTGCCGACGAAGGCCAGCCAGTGCAGATCGCGGTTGGTGTACCGGCGCTGCCCGGTGTGGGAGCGGTCGACGTGCGGCATCAGTCCGATCCGCTCGTACCAGCGCAGGGTGTGCGCGCTCAGCCCGGTCACCGTGACCACTTCGCTGATCGTGTACTGGTCCTGCCCGTCGGGCCGCAGGATCGAGGTCGGCTCCTCACAGCCGGCGATCCGGCCGCCCCTGGTCCTCGCCACCTGCGTCACAGCCGCCTGCGTTACGGTCATGCCCCTACGCTACGGACCTGGAGTGCACTCCAAGCAAGCGCCGCAGGAGATCTTTTCCGCCCGCGTTACGCTCGCCCCATGGAGAGCTTGCGCGAGATCCGGAACTGGCCCGTCCCCACGGCAGCGGCGGCCGTCGTCCGCCGGGACGGCACGGTGGCCGGGTCCGAGGGCCCGGTCGGCGATCCGTTCCGGCTCGCCTCCGTCACCAAGCCGCTGACAGCCTACGCGGCGCTGGTCGCCTGCGAGGAGGGCGTCTTCGAACTCGACGACCCGGCGGGACCCGAGGGCTCGACGGTGCGCCATCTGCTCTCCCACACCTCGGGGCTCGCCTTCGACCAGCACCGCGTGATGGCGCCCCCCGGCGACCGCCGGCTCTACTCCAACGCCGGCTTCGAGGTGCTCGCCGACCACATCGCCAAGGCGACCGGCATCCCGTTCCCCGAATACCTGCGGCAGGCGGTCCTGGAGCCGCTGGGGATGACCGCCACCACGCTGCCCGGCTCGGCGGCCGCCGACGGGGTCTCCACCGTCGAGGACCTCGTCCGCTTCGCCGCCGAACTGCAGGCGCCGCGCATCCTGCACCCGTCGACCCTCGACGAGGCCACCTCCGTCGTCTTCCCCGGCCTCAAGGGCGTGCTGCCCGGCTACGGGCACCAGAACCCCAACGACTGGGGCCTGGGCTTCGAGATCCGCGACTCCAAGACCCCGCACTGGACCGGCTCCGCCTCCGGCCCGCGCACCTTCGGCCACTTCGGCCAGACCGGGACCTTCCTGTGGGTCGACCCGGACGCGGGCGCAGCGTGCGTCTGCCTCACCGACCGCGCCTGGGGCGAGTGGGCGGTCCCGCTGTGGCCCGCCCTGACGGACGCGGTCCTCGCGGAGCTGCGGGGTTAGTCCCGCAGGCCTCGCGGCACCGGATGCATCTCCCAGACGAGGTACTCCACCGGTTCGGCCGAGTGCGCCCACAGCCCCTGCTCGCCGGTGGCGCGGGCAGCGTCACCCGCTTCGAGGGTCTCGCCGCCCAGCCGGAGGCTGCCGCGCACCACGTGCACGTACACGAAGGGCGCGGTGGGCAGTTCGCCCGGGCCACGGGCGACCGACAGCACCGCGTGCGGCTGCCGGAACGGGAGGAAGCGCGTGCCGCGTTCGACGCCGTAGCGCGGGTCGCCGCCCGGCGCCGCCGGCTCCAGCCACATCTGAAGGAACCTCAGCGGGGTTGCCCCGGCGTTGCGTTCGACGTGGCGGACCCCGTCGCCCGCGCTGAGCAGTTGGGCCTCACCGGCCCGCACCACCGTCTCGTGGCCCGCGGAGTCCCGGTGCCCCAGCTCCCCCTCGATCACCCACGTCACGATCTCGACTCCCCCGTGCGGGTGTTCCGTGAAGCCGGCGCCGGGTGCCAGCCGCTCCTCGTTGCACGCCATCAGCGGCCCGAAGCGCAGGTTGTCGGGGTCGTAGTGCGAACCGAAGGAGAAGGCGTGCAGGGTCTCGATCCCCGCGGCGGGATCGCCCCCGGCGTACCGCTGCCCACCGCGCCGAACATCGATCATCCCGCCACCGTATCGGGCCCTTTCCCGGCGCCGGGCGTGTACCCGCGCGCCGGGCACTCGTGGGGATAAGGCAGTCTTGTCCCGTGCCCGACACTCCGCAGCCCCCGAAAAAGCCCGTCCGCGCTGAGCACGCCGCGACGCTGCGCCGACTGGAGAAGTCGTCCGGCCGGCTCGCGGCGAACGCCATCGCCCGAATGGATGAGCAGCTGCCGTGGTACCGGGCGATGCCGCCGGAGAACCGTTCCTGGATCGGACTGGTGGCGCAGGCGGGCATCGCGGCCTTCACCGAGTGGTTCCGGCACCCCGAGGCGCCGCAGGCGATCAGCACGGACGTGTTCGGGACCGCTCCCAGGGAGCTGACCCGGGCGATCTCCCTGCGGCAGACCGTGGAGATGGTGCGGACCACCATCGAGGTCATGGAGTCGGCCATCGACGAGGTGGCGGCGCCCGGCGACGAGTCCGTGCTGCGCGAGGCGCTGCTGGTCTACGCCCGGGAGATCGCGTTCGCCACCGCCCAGGTGTACGCGCAGGCCGCGGAGGCCCGGGGCGCGTGGGACGCGCGCCTGGAGTCGCTGGTCGTGAACGCGGTGCTGTCCGGCGAGGCGGACGAGGGCGTGCTGTCGCGCGCGGCGGCGCTGGGCTGGAGCTCGCCCGACAAGATCGTGGTGGTGCTGGGGACCGCGCCGAACGGCGACAGCGAGCTGACGGTGGAAGCCATCCGGCGGGCCGCGCGGCACGCGAAACTGCAGGTGCTGACCGGGGTGCTCGGTGAGCGGCTGGTCGTGGTCGCCGGCGGTGAGGGCGAGCCGATCAAGGTCGCGAAGGCACTGATCGCCCCGTTCGCCGCGGGCCCCGTGGTGGCCGGCCCGGTCGTCGGGGACCTGCTGTCCGCCACCCGTTCCGCGCAGGCCGCGGCGGCCGGTCTCAAGGCGTGCGCCGCCTGGCCCGACGCGCCCCGGCCGGTCGTCTCCGACGATCTGCTGCCCGAGCGCGCGATGGCCGGCGACCGGTACGCCCGGGAGCAGTTGGTGGAGGAGATCTACAGACCGTTGGAGGAAGCGGGCTCCGCGCTCCTCGAAACGCTGAGTGTCTACCTCGAGCAGGCCTCGTCGCTCGAAGGGGCGGCGCGCATGTTGTTCGTTCACCCAAACACCGTCCGCTACCGGCTGCGACGTGTGACGGATGTCACCGGATGGTCACCCTCCGACGTACGGTCGGCGTTCACGCTCCGCATCGCCCTCATCCTGGGACGACTGTCCGCCGCCGATCAATCACATTGAGTTTTTGTGGGACACCAACAAATCGTCCCGCAGTTCTTCGTCCCTGTCCCCACGGGCGGTGAGACCCACCCGCGAGAGAGAGTGTTTACGTGCTCGTACTCGTCGCTCCCGGCCAGGGTGCCCAGACGCCCGGCTTCCTGACTCCTTGGCTCGACCTCCCCGGTGTCGCAGACCGCCTTCACTGGTGGTCCGCGGTGGCCGGGCTCGACCTTGTCCACTACGGCACGAAGGCCGACGCGGACGAGATCCGCGACACCGCCGTGGCGCAGCCGCTGCTGGTGGCCGCCGGACTGGTCTCGGCCCTGTCGCTCTTCCCGCACCCGTCCGACGGCCGGCGCGCGGTCGGCGCGGTCGCCGGACACAGCGTCGGTGAGATCACCGCCGCCGCCGGTGCCGGAGTGATCACCGCGGAGGCGGCGATGGCGCTCGTGCGGCAGCGCGGGCTGGCCATGGCCGAGGCCGCGGCCGTCACCACCACCGGCATGTCCGCGGTGCTCGGCGGGGACCCGGACGAGGTCCTCGCGCACCTGGAGAAGCTCGGTCTGACCCCGGCGAACATCAACGGCGGCGGGCAGATCGTCGCCGCCGGCACCGCGGAGCAGCTGGCCGCGCTGGCTGCGGACAAGCCCGAGAAGGCCCGGGTCATCGCCCTGAAGGTGGCCGGCGCGTTCCACACCCGCCACATGGCTCCGGCGGTGTCCACGCTGGAGGCGCTGGTGCCCGGCGTGACCGTGCGGGATCCGGGCATCCGCTACGTGTCGAACGCCGACGGCCAGGTCGTCGGCAGTGGCGACGAGATCGTCCGACGGCTGGTCCAGCAGGTGTCCAACCCGGTCCGCTGGGACCTGTGCATGGAGACGTTCAAGGACCTCGGCGTCACCGCGATCATCGAGATGGCACCGGCCGGCACGCTGGTCGGCCTGGCCAAGCGCGCGCTGCCGGGCGTCAAGACGCTCGCGCTGAAGACCCCGGACGACCTCGAAGCGGCTCGCGCGATCGTCGCCGAGCACGGCGACCCGGCGCTCACCCATCCCGCGGCCGACAAGGAGTCATCCCAGACATGACGGCGAAGATCAAGCCCAGCCAGGGTGCCCCCTACGCGCGCATTCGCGGGGTCGGCGGCTACCGGCCGACCCGGGTGGTCCCCAACGAGGTGATCCTGGAGACCATCGACTCCAGCGACGAGTGGATCCGCTCCCGCTCCGGCATCTCGACGCGCCACTGGGCGAACGAGACGGAGACCGTCGCCGAGATGTCCCTCGAGGCGTCCGGCAAGGCGCTCGCGGACGCCGGCCTGACGGCCGACGACATCGGCGCCGTGGTCGTCGCGACCGTCTCACACTTCAAGCAGACCCCGGCCATCGCGACGGAGATCGCGTTCCGGCTCGGCGCGGGCAAGGCCGCCGCGTTCGACATCTCCGCGGCCTGCGCCGGCTTCGCCTACGGGCTGACCCTCGCCAAGGGCATGGTCACCGACGGCAGCGCCGAGAACGTGCTGGTCATCGGGGTCGAGCGGCTGAGCGACCTGACCGACCTGACCGACCGGGCGACCGCCTTCCTGTTCGGTGACGGCGCCGGCGCGGTCGTCGTCGGCCCGTCCGACGTGCCCGCCATCGGCCCCGCGGTCTGGGGTTCGGAGGGCGACAAGTCCGACGTGATCGCCCAGACCGACTCGTGGGAGGTCTTCCGCGAGGGCGGCCAGCCGGAGACGGGGAAGTTCCCGGCGCTGCGCCAGGAGGGCCAGACGGTCTTCCGCTGGGCGGTGTTCGAGATGGCCAAGGTGGCCCAGCAGGCGCTGGACGCGGCGGGCATCACCGCGCAGGAGCTCGACGTCTTCATCCCGCACCAGGCGAACATGCGCATCATCGACTCGATGATCAAGGCGCTGAAGCTGCCGGAACACGTCGCGATCGCCCGCGACATCGAGACCACCGGCAACACCTCGTCGGCCTCCATCCCGCTGGCGATGGAGCGGCTGCTGGCCACCGGCCAGGCCAAGAGCGGCGACACCGCCCTGCTCATCGGCTTCGGGGCGGGTCTCGTGTACGCCGCAACTGTGGTTACTCTCCCCTAGTCACAAACCCTTCGCGGCGCCGCAGTCCCGCACGCCGCACCCCCCGCAACACATAAGGAGCGCCGTAATGGCCGCCACCCAGGCAGAGATCCTCGAAGGCCTCGCCGAGATCGTGAACGAGATCGCCGGCATCCCGGTCGAGGACGTCCAGACGGAGAAGTCCTTCACCGACGACCTGGACGTCGACTCCCTGTCCATGGTCGAGGTCGTCGTGGCCGCTGAAGAGCGTTTCGAGACCAAGATCCCGGACGACGCCGTCAAGGACCTGAAGACCGTCGGCGACGCCGTCGACTACATCCTCAAGAACCAGGCCTGACACACCCCCTGGGACGACGCGTCTGTCGCCCGCCCTTCTATACGTGGAGAGACAATTCCTGTGAACTCGACCAATCGCACCGTGGTCGTCACCGGTATCGGCGCAACCACACCGCTGGGTGGCGACAGCGCGTCGACCTGGGAAGGCCTGGTCGCCGGACGGTCCGGCATCAGCGCCCTGGAGCAGGACTGGGCCGCTGAGCTGCCCGTCCGCATCGCCGGTCAGATCGCCGTCGAACCCTCGGAGATCCTGCCGCGCCCGCTGCTGCGCAAGCTGGACCGCTCGGCGCAGTTCGCCGTGATCGCGGCCCGTGAGGCGTGGGCCGACGCCGGCTTCACCGCCAAGGCCGGCGAGGACTCCTCGATCGACCCGGACCGGCTCGGCACCGTCGTCGCCTCCGGCATCGGCGGCGTCACGACGCTGCTGGGCCAGTACGACGTGCTCAAGGAGCAGGGCGTCCGCAAGGTATCCCCGCACACCGTTCCCATGCTCATGCCGAACAGCCCGTCCGCCAACGTCGGCCTCGAGGTCAACGCGCGGGCCGGCGTTCACTCGTTGGTGAGCGCGTGCGCCTCCGGCGCCGAGGCGGTCGGCTACGCCATCGAGATGATCCGCACCGGCCGCGCCGACGTGGTCGTCGCGGGCGGCACCGAGGCGGCCATCCACCCGCTGCCGATCGTCGCCTTCGCCAACATGATGGCGATGTCGAAGAACAACGACGACCCACAGGGCGCTTCGCGCCCGTACGACAAGGGCCGTGACGGCTTCGTCCTCGGTGAGGGCGCGGGCGTCATCGTCCTGGAGTCGGCGGAGCACGCCGAGCGGCGCGGCGCCAAGGTCTACTGCGAGGCGCTGGGCCAGGGCCTGTCCGCGGACAGCCACCACATCGCCCAGCCCGAGCCGACCGGCCGCGGCATCTCCGCCGCGCTGGAGCACCTGATCGCCTCCACCGGTCTGGACACCTCCGAGATCGCGCACCTGAACGCGCACGCCACCTCGACCCCGCAGGGTGACGTCGCCGAGGTCAAGGCGCTCGCCAAGGTGCTGGGCCACGAGCTGGAGCACATCGCGATCTCCGCCACGAAGTCGATGACCGGGCACCTGCTCGGCGGCGCGGGCGGCATCGAGTCCGTCGCCACCGTGCTCGCGCTCCACCACCGCCTCGCCCCGCCGACCATCAACATCACCGATCTGGACGACGAGGTCGACGCGAAGCTGGTCTCCACCGAGGCGAAGCCGCTGCCGGAGGGCCCGGTCATCGCCCTCAACAACTCGTTCGGCTTCGGCGGCCACAACGTCGTCCTGGCGTTCCGCACCGTCTGACGCACCCCGCGCCACAACGGCCCGCTCCTCGGTTCGACGACCGGGGGGCGGGCCGTTCGCGCGTGCCGGCCGGGCCCGGCCGTTACGTGTCGAAGCTCGCGAAGTACGTGGCCGCCATGTCCTCGCCGCCGTGGCCCAGGCCGGCCGCGCGGCTGAAGCGCTCCGCGCCGGCGGCGGCGATGTCCAGGCGCAGGCCGTGGGCCTCACCCGCGGCGACGATGAGGCGGGCGTCCTTGAGCGCGCCGTCGACCGTGAAGTTCGGTGCGAAGTCGCCGTTGAGGATCGCCTCGGACTTCAGGTGCAGGTAGGGCAGGTCGAGCGGGCCGCCGTCGAGCGCCTCGAAGAAGTGCTGCGGGTCCACGCCGAGGCCCCCGGCCAGCGCCATGGCCTCGGCAGCTCCGTTGGTGACGGCCAGGACCCAGCTGTTGAGAACGAGCTTGATGCTGCTCGCCGTTCCCCGTCCGCCGTCGTCACCCAGCCACAGCGCCTTGCGCCCGACGGCGTCGAAGACCCGGTCGGCCACCGGCCGGGCGGCTTCGGGGCCGGCGGCCAGCACCGTCAACTGGCCCGCCTCCGCCGCCGACCGGGTGCCGAGCACCGGCGCGTCGACGAAGTGCGCGCCGCGTTCGCGGGCCAGCGCCGCCAGCGGTGCCAGGGCGTCCGGGCCGACGGTGCACATCTGGGTCCACACCACCCCCTCGCGCAGCCCGGGGGACGCCTCGCGCATCGTCCGCAGCACGGACGGGCCGTCGAGCAGCATGGTGACGACGGCGTCCGCGCCGCGGACCGCCTCGACCACGTCGCCGGTCACGTGCACGCCGTCGGCGGCCAGCGGCTCGGCACGGGCGAGGGTGCGGTTCCAGGCGCGCACGGCGAACCCGGCGCCGGCGAGGTTGCGCGCCATGCCCGCGCCCATGAGGCCGGTGCCGAGCACCGCTACGGAAAGTGTGTCGTCCATACCGGCACGTTAGTCCCCGCGACGGGACCCGCGGCAAGGGCGCGGGCAGCGGCGTGAGCGGACGTCAGACGACCTGGTGCAGCCAGCGCACCGGCGCGCCCTCGCCCGCGTAGCGGAACGGTTCGAGCTCGTCGTCCCACGGTTTGCCGAGCAGTCTGGCGACCTCGGTCTCCAGATCGGCCTCACCGGTACGGGCGCGCTGAAGCGCGGCGCGCAGCCGGTCCTCGGGGATGAGGATGTCGCCGTGCATGCCCGTGACGGCGTGGAAGATGCCGAGTTCGGGGGTGCAGCTGTATCTCTCCCCTTCGGCGGCCGCGCAGGGTTCGGCCGTGACTTCGAAGCGCAGCAGGTGCCAGCCGCGCAGGGCGGACGCGAGCTTCGAGGCCGTGCCGGGCTCCCCCTGCCAGGAGAACTCGGCCCGCCAGGTGCCCGGTGAGACGGGCTGGCGGATCCAGTCGAGGCTTACGCGCACGCCGAGGACGCCCGCGACGGCCCATTCGACGTGCGGGCACAGCGCGCGCGGTGCGGAGTGAACGTACAGAACTCCACGTGTCGTCACCGGTACCTCCAGTGTGGGACGAGGTTCGCCTTCCCCAGCGGCCTCACGCCCGAACCGGCTGCTTCCGGGGCAACATTAGATATTCTGCACCATTGATAACAAACAGGACAAGAGTGAACTTCTGCCAACTGGGCCTATGTAAACCTCCCACGATTCTCCCGGCTGTCAGGGAAAAGCTACCCTGCGGCGTCTCTACAGGAGTGACGTACCGTCGGGCTCGAACCAGATGTCACCCACTCGTCGGAGGGGATCACCGGATGCGACCGTTCCTGCGCGGCTGCCTGGCCGCTGCCGCCGCCTCCCTGTTGCTGGCCGGATGCTCGGGCGAGGGGGCGGCGCCGCACCCGGGCCCGTCCGCCTCCGCGAGCCGCGCACCCGCTCCCACGCCGACCCGCACGTGGAACGCGCACCCGGCCTCGATCGCCGCGCTGGGTGATTCCATCACCCGCGGTTTCGACGCCTGTTCCCTGCTGAAGGACTGCCCCGAGGTCTCCTGGGTCACCGGCACCCGCGCCCAAGTGGACAGCATCGCCGGGCGGGTGCTGGCCGCCGCCGGCGCCGCCAACAGCTGGAACCTCGCCGAGAGCGGCGCCCGGATGTCGGACCTGCCCGGCCAGGTGGCGGCCGCCGCCGCGAAGAAGCCGTCGCTGGTGACGGTCCTGATGGGCTCCAACGACGCCTGCCGGGACTCCGTCGACGACATGACGCCGGTGGCCGACTTCCGCGCCGACTTCACCCGGGCGATGGCCGGACTGCACACCGCGCTGCCGAAGTCGCAGGTGTTCGTGGCGAGCATCCCCGACCTCAAGCGGCTCTGGGAGGTGGGCAAGGAGAACCCGCTGGGCAAGCAGATCTGGAAGCTCGGCATCTGCCCCTCGATGCTGCGCGACCCGGACTCGGTGAGCCGGAGCGCGCAGACCCGGCGGGACGCGGTCCGGACGCGGGTGGTGGCGTACAACCGGGTCCTCAGGGAGGTCTGCGCGAAGTACGAGCACTGCCGCCACGACAGCGGAGCGGTCTTCGACTACCGCTTCACGTCGAACGAGTTGAGCAGCTGGGACTGGTTCCACCCCAACGCCCAGGGCCAGGCGCAGCTCGCCCGGATCCTCTACGCCGCGGCTTTCACCAAGCCTTAGGAAACGGCTCCAACTCCCCCTGGAATCAACGTTTCCTTGCGGACAGAAGCTGACCGCAAGGGTCCGTAACGTACTGCTCATGGACACGAAGAACGCACTTCACCGGTACCGCTGGCTCGGGTACACCGCCGTCCTCGCGGCGAGCGTCATGGACCTGCTGGACTCGACCGTCGCCAATGTGGCGGCGCCCGCGATCCGCACCGGACTCGGCGGCTCGTACGCCGACCTCCAGTGGATCGCGGCGGGCTACACCCTCGCCATGGCGGTCGCGCTGCTCACCGGCGGGCGGCTGGGCGACATGTACGGGCGCAAGCGGGTCCTGCTGGCCGGGATCGCCGGGTTCACGCTCACCTCCATGCTGTGCGCGACAGCGCAGTCCCCGGAGATGCTGATCGTGGCGCGGATCGCGCAGGGGGTGTGCGGCGCGGTGATGCTGCCGCAGGGCTTCGGGTTGACCCGGGACCTGTTCCCCGCCGCCGAGATGAAGAAGGCGTGGGGCATCTTCGGCCCGCTGATGGGACTGTCCGCGGTGATGGGACCGATCATCGCCGGCGTGCTGATCCACGCGGACCTCTTCGGCACCGGCTGGCGCATGATCTTCGGCATCAACCTGCCGATCGGCGCGTTCGCGTTCGTGATGGGCTGGAAGTACCTGCCGGACGACGCAGTTCCGACCGCCCGCGGTGCGCGGCTCGACCTCCCCGGGGTGCTGCTCGCCGGAGCCGGCGCCTTCCTGCTGGTCTTCCCCCTGGTGCAGGGCCGTGAACTGGGCTGGCCCACCTGGGTGCTGGTGATGCTCGTCGCCTCGCTGCCGGTGCTGGCCGTCTTCGCCCGCTACCAGGTGGTGCGCAAGCGCTCCGGCCGCACGCCGCTGGTGGAGCCGAGCGTCTTCCGCAAGCGGGCCTACGTCTCCGGGGTCGCGTTCGCCATCGCCTTCACCGCGTCCATGGGCGGCATGATCCTGACCCTCGGCATCTTCCTGCAACTCGGCCTCGGCTACACGGCCCTGCACTCCAGCCTGACCACGGCGCCCTGGGCGCTGGGCGCGCTCTTCGGCTCCGCGTTCGGCGGCATCATGATGGCCCGGCTCGGCCGCCGCATCCTGCACCTCGGCCTGCTCCTGATGGGCGGCGGACTGCTCGCCCTCTACGGCGTCTTCCAGTGGGCCGGCGCGGACATCACGGACTGGGACTTCGCCGCTCCGCTGCTGGTCGGCGGCGCCGGGATGGGCATGATCTTCGTCCCGCTCTTCGACATCATCCTCAACGGCGTCGACGGCCACGAGATCGGCTCCGCCTCCGGCACCCTGCAGGCGCTGCAACAGCTCGGCATGACGCTCGGCTTCGCCGTGCTCGGCACCGTCTTCTTCAACATCCTCAGCGACGCCCGGCCGGGTCCCGCCGGGCACATCGACGCCGCGCTGGACGCCGCGGGGACGACCGCGCTGTGCACGGTGGGCCTGATCGCGCTGGCCTTCGCGCTCGGCTTCTTCCTGCCGAGGACGGTCCGCTCCGCGGAGGAGGACGGCGCGGCGCCGGAGGAGGACGCGACGGCCGTCCGCGAGCTCGCGCTCGTCTGAACGACCGTGTCCTCACGTGCCGGGCGGGCTGGAACCTCCAGCCCGCCCGGCACGCACGGCTGTCTAGGAGGTCGGAAGGGTTCCCGCCGCACCCGTCGCATCATCTTCGTTCTCGTCGATTTCCTCGTCGGGTTCCGGACCGGGGTCCGGTACCGGGACGAGTTCACGCACCAGCAGCGTCGCGCCCGCGACGGCGCCCGGCATCGCGAAGACGGCGACGACCGGCACCAGGAACAGCAGGACCACCGGCACGCCGAATCCCAGGGCCAGCGGGAGCCGGCCGCGCAGCAGCCGCAGCCGGGTCCGCAGCGGGATCGAACGGCGCTGCATGGCCACCGAGGTCAGCTCGGCGGTGAGGAAGAAGCCGGAGACGCAGAAGCCCACGACCGGGACGACGGTCTGGCCGACGACCGGGATGAAACCGCAGGCGAAGAGCACCAACCCGAAGGCCACCACCCGCACCAGGACGGAGAGGCTGTCCCGGATCGAGGTCAGGATCTCGCGCCAGAGCGGGATGTCGGGCTTGGGCGGGGCGCCGCCTTCCATCTCCTCGATGCGTTCCGACAGCGACTCGTAGAACGGGTCACCGATCAGCAGCGCCACGGCGGTGAAGGAGATCATCGCCAGCAGCAGCCCGCCACAGAAGACGATCGCGGTCAGCGTCCCGCGCAGCAGCGTCCGGAAGGAGCCGTTCCAGTCGTCCGCGAACGGCGTCGCCCACGCCGACAGGTCGTCCGCCCAGTAGCCGAGGGCGACGAGCGCGGCGATGTAGAGGACCAGGGCGATCAGGCCGGGCAGCAGCCCGAATCCCCACCACCTCCGGTGCCGCGCCACCCAGCGCTGGCCTTCGAGGAAGTACTTCACGCCGGTCGTGAGATCACGCATGGGCGTCACCTTAACGACTCGGCCGGACGGGGTGCGGGGGCGGGGCGCGTCAGGGCGCCCCGCCCCCGGTCAGGGGGTTCCCGTCCCGTTCAGCTCAGGCGTCACGGGAGGTCGAGCGGGGCGCTCACCCGGAGGTCGGCGACCGAGCGGCCGGCCTCGATCCCGTAGTGGCCGGGGACCAGCAGCCAGTCGCCGGCCGCCTCGTCCCACACCTCGGCGGCCCTGCGCGGGAGTTCGACGACGGCCTCGACGCTCTCCCCCGGTCCCGCCTGGACCGTGGCGAAGCCGGCCAGCCATCGGGCGGGCCGCTCGACGGCGTCGGAGGCGGGCGCGAGATAGACCTGGACGACTTCCCGTCCGGCGCGCGAGCCGGTGTTGCGGACGCGGACGGTGAGCGTGCCCAGCGCGTCGCCCTCGCCCTCACCGCGCTCGAACCCGGCCGATTCGTAGGCCCAGTCGGTGTATCCGAGGCCGTGGCCGAAGGCGTACGCGGGGGTGGCGCCGGCCTTGTCCCAGGCGCGGTAGCCGATGAAGACGCCCTCGTCGTAGGAGAGCGTGCCGTCCTGCGGGGTGACCTGGGTGACGGGCACGTCCGCCAGGGCGACCGGCCAGGTGGTCGGCAGCCGCCCGCCCGGCTCCTCGTCGCCGAGCAGGACGTCGGCGAGCGCGGCGCCCGCCTCCTGGCCGGGGACCCAGCCGAGCAGCACCGCGGCGACGTCCTCGCGCCACGGCATCTCCACCGGGGAGCCGGAGTTCACGATGACGACGGTGCGCGGGTTCACGGCGGCGACCCGGGCGACGAGTTCGTCCTGGCGGCCGGGCAGCCGCAGATCGGTGCGGTCGAAGCCCTCGCTCTCGACACGCTCGGTCGTCGCGACCACCACGATCGCCGTGTCGGCCGCCGCGGCCGCCGCGACGGCCTCCTCGATCAACTGGCCGGGGTCGCGCGCCGGTTCGCCGTGCACGAGGGAGAAGCCGATCGCCTGGATCGGGGCGTCGGCGAACTTCGCGACGGTGTAGGTGAGGCTGACCTCGACGGTCCGGCCTTCGTCGAGTTCCACCGTGCCGCGCGGCACCGGGGAGCCGAAGAACGCCTCGAACGGGTCGGCGTGGTCGGCGGACTGCTCGCCGTCGAAGAGCACGGTCCCGGCGACGACCAGCCGGAAGCCGCCCAGACCGCGGGTGCCGAAGGCGTGCGCGCCGCTCTCGCGGGGGGTGAAGGTACCGGTGGCCTCGACGGTGGTGACCGCGTCGTAGCTGACGCCCTCCGGCAGGTCGCCGAGCCACTGCACCATGCCGTTGGGCATCCGCTCGGAGCCGAGCTCACGGCCCTCGGCGTCGCGGGCGACCGCGCGCAGGGTGAAGCCCTGGCCGGCGACGGAGAGTTCGTCGCTGGGGTCGGCGCCGACCGCGTAGCTGAGCGCGCAGCCCTCGGGCAGCGCGGCGCGCAGGCCGTCGAGCGGGGAGACGACGTGGTCGGGGAAGACCTGCGCGGAGCCGCCGCCGAGCACCCGGGCGTCGCGGGCCGCGGCGCCGATCAGGGCGATGGAGCGGACGGCCGAGGCGTCGACGGGCAGGGCGCGGCCGCCGCCTGCGACGGTCTCGTTGCGCACCAGGACGAAGGCGCGGCGGGCGAGCTCGCGGGCCAGCGCGTCGCCGTCGATCCCGGCCGGGCGGTCCGCGGCCGCGACGGCGGCCGGGACGCCCTCCAGGATGCCGACGCGGGCGGCGAGCCGCAGCACGTTGCGGACGGCCTCGTCCACCACGGCCTCCTCGACGCGGCCGTCGCGGACGGCGGCGGCCAGCGCCTCGCCGTAGACGGTCCGCGGGCCGGGCATCGCCACGTCCATGCCGCCGTTGATGGTGCCGACGGTGTCGCGGGCCGCCATCCAGTCGGAGACGACGCAGCCGTCGAAGCCCCACTCACCGCGCAGCACCGCGTTCTGCAGGTACTGGTGCTCGCTCATCGTGGTGCCGTTGACGCGGTTGTAGGCGCACATGATGCCCCACGGGTGGGCGTTCTTGACGATGGCCTCGAACGGCGCCAGGTACAGCTCGCGCAGCGCCCGTGCACCGATCACGTTGTCGACGGTGAAGCGCTCGGTCTCGGCGTCGTTGCCCACGAAGTGCTTGACCGTGGTGGCGACGCCGCCGGCCTGGACGCCCGCCACGTAGCCGGTGCCGATCGCCCCGGTGAGGTACGGGTCCTCGGAGTACGCCTCGAAGTGCCGTCCGCCCAGCGGGGAGCGGTGCAGGTTCACCGTGGGCGCCAGCAGTACGTGCACGCCCTTGCGGCGGGCCTCCTGGGCGAGCAGGTTGCCGGCCCTGCGGGCCAGCTCCGGGTCCCAGGTCGCGGCGAGCGCGGTCGGGCTGGGCAGCGCGACCGACGGGTCGTCGGCGCTCCACCGCACCCCGCGCACGCCGATCGGCCCGTCCGACATCACCAGCGAGCCGAGGCCGATCTCCGGCAGCGCGGGCAGCGTCCACATGTCCTGTCCGGACAGCAGCCGCGCCTTGGCGTCCGGATCCAGCTTGCCCAGCGCGGTCTCCACCGCGTCCTCGATGGCCGTGCGCCCGGTCTCCGTCATCGTCTGCTCCTTGTCGTCCCTCGGTGTCGTCCCGCGCCCATCCTCGCGCCACCTACCTGTAGATCGGTAGGGTAAGTTATGTATACGTTATCTAAATCTTCCGATGGCCGGTTCGATTAGGCTCACGGCCGAACGAAGGGGGCACGGTGTCCAGAACGACCGGGGACCGGCGGGCGGAGATCATCCAGGCCGCGGTGGAAGTGATCGCCGAACGCGGCTACCGCGGGGCATCCCTCGGCTCGGTGGCCGAGCGGGTGGGGCTGACCCAGCAGGGGCTGCTGCACTACTTCCCGACGAAGGAGGCGCTGCTGGTCGCGGTGCTGGCGGCGCGCGACCAGTGGGACGTGGGCTCCACGGCGCTGCACGGGACGGCCTGGCCGCTGGAGATGCTGACCTCCCTGGTGGAGTACAACGCGACCCGGCCCGGCATCGTGCAGACCTTCACGGTCCTCGCGGGCGACAGCGTCACCGAGGGCCATCCGGCCCGCGCGTACTTCGAGGAGCGCTACCGGTGGGTGCGCGCGGGCGCGGTCGACATGCTGCGCGCGGAGTTCGGCGACCGGCTGCCGGGCGGGCTCACCCCGGAGCGGGCGGCCCCGCTGCTCGTCGCCGTCATGGACGGGCTGCAGGTGCAGTGGCTGCTGGATCCGCAGGCGGTGGACATGGCGGCGGCGTTCCGCGACTTCGTCGCCCTGGTGGGCGGCACGGCGCCGGAGAGCGGCTGAACGCGTGAGGGCCGCACCCCCCAGGGGTGCGGCCCTCACGAACGGCGGTCAGACGGCGATCAGGATGCGGTCAGACGACCGTCAGCGCCACGTCGATGTTGCCGCGCGTCGCGTTGGAGTACGGGCACACCTGGTGCGCCTTCTCCACGAGCGACTGCGCGGTGGCCGCGTCCACGTTCGGTATCGAGACCGCGAGCTCGACCTTGAGGCCGAAGCCGCCGGCCGGGGTCTTGCCGAGGCCGACCTTGGCGGTCACCCGCGAGCCGGAGATGTCCGCCTTCTCCTGGCGGGCCACCACACCGAGGGCGCCCTGGAAGCAGGCGCTGTAGCCGGCGGCGAAGAGCTGCTCCGGGTTGGTGCCCGCACCGTTGCCGCCCAGCTCCTTCGGCGGGTTGACGACGACGTCGAGCTTGCCGTCGTCGGTGGCGACCCGGCCGTCACGGCCGTTCTCGGCGGTGGCGACGGCGGTGTACAGGACCTCTACGGACTGGATGGTCATGAAAAGAACCCCTCCTGGTAGGTGCACTGGCGTGCATCGCCGCGACTCGCGCCCACGATCGCAACAATTTGTTGAAGCTTACTCCGGGAGGGTGACGATCATCTTTCCGGTGTTGTCGCCGCGCAGCACGCCGAGGAACGCCTCGAAGTTCTTCTCGATGCCCTCGACGACCGTCTCCCGGTAGTGCAGCTTGCCGTCCCGGATCCAGCCGCCGACCTCCTGCACGAACTGCCCCTGCAGCGCGGCGTGGTCGCCCACGAGCATGCCCTGCAGCCGCAGCCGCTTGCCGATGATCTGCGCCAGGTTGCGCGGGCCGCCCGAGGCCTCGGTGTCGTTGTACTGGGCGATGGCGCCGCACAGCACCGCGCGCCCGCGCAGGTTCAAGGAGCTGATCGCGGCTTCCAGGTGCTCGCCGCCGACGTTGTCGAAGTAGACGTCGATGCCGTCGGGGGCGGCCTTCTTCAGCTGCTCGGCCACCGGGCCGTTCTTGTAGTTGAAGGCGGCGTCGAAGCCGTACTCCTCGACGAGGAGCTTGACCTTCTCGTCCGAGCCGGCGCTGCCGATCACCCGGGAGGCGCCCTTGAGCTTCGCGATCTGGCCCACCTGGCTGCCGACCGCGCCGGCCGCGCCCGAGACGAAGACCGCGTCGCCCTCGGTGAACGAGGCGACCTCCAGCAGGCCCGCGTAGGCGGTCAGGCCCGGCATGCCGAGCGCGCCCAGGTAGGCGCTGAGCGGCGCCGCGTCCGGGTCGACCTTGACGGCGTGCTTGGCGTCCAGCACCGCGTACTCGCGCCAGCCGAGCCAGTGCAGCACGTGGTCGCCGACCGCGAAGCCGTCGGCGTTGGAAGCGGTGACGCGGCCGACCGCGCCGCCGCCCATCGGCTCGTTCAGGGCGTACGGCGGCGAGTACGACTTCACGTCGTTCATCCGGCCGCGCATGTACGGGTCCACCGACAGGTGCAGGTTGCGGACGACGATCTGGCCGGGGCCCGGCTCCGCCGTCCCGACCTCGCGCAGGGCGACGTCGTCGTTGGTCGGCCACCCGTGGGGGCGGGCCACCAGGTGCCATTCACGGCTCTTCGGCATGAGGGATGCCTCCGTCCGCCATAGCTTCACTATGGCAAAGATTGATTTCCTCAAATAACGATGGACCTTGATGTTTGAGGTTGTCAAGTAACCGGGGGTACGCTGGTCTCCATGTCCCCCACGCCGCCATCCGCGCCGCACCGTACCGACCCCCTGACCCTCGAGGTGGTCGACCTCATAGCCACCGTGGTGGCGCGCTATCACGAGGAGTACGAGGAGGCCGCCGCCAGCCACCAGCTCACCGGCGCGCAGGCCCGCGTTCTGGCGCTCCTGTCCCGTGAGCCGCTGCCCATGCGGCACATCGCCCAGCAGTTGAAGTGTGAGCCCTCCAACGTCACCGGGATCGTCGACCGGCTGGAGGCCCGCGGACTCGCGGAACGCCGGACCGACCCGGCCGACCGCCGCATCAAGCTGGCCGCGGCCACCGACGAGGGACGCGAGACGGCGGCCCGGCTGCGTGGTGCGCTCCACTTCGCCCGCGCGCCGCTCGCCGGCCTGTCCGAGGCGGAGCGCACCTCGCTGCGCGATCTGCTCCAGCGCATGCTCACCTGACGGGCGGCCCCGCACACGAAGCGCGTTACTCGCACCACCACAGGACGGGCTTGCAGGTCGGGCTGTGCGACGGCTTCGGCGTCCTCGTCGGCGTGGGTGGTTTCGAGGTCGTCGGCGCCGTCGGGGACCGGGTGGTCGGCGAGGCCGACCGCGTCGGCGTCCTGGAGCCCGACGGGGTCGCCGACGGCGAACCCGAGGGGGTGCCGGACGTGCTCACGGTGGTGGACGGCGACGAGTGCGCGGGCCGGGTGGTGGTGCGCCGCGGGGTCGGGCTGGCCTCGGCGACCTGCGGCGCGGAATCGGCGGCGGGCGCCCGCGTCGGTCCGGTGTCCGCCCCGGGACCGCTCGCGAAGGTCCCCGACGCCAGGGCCGCGGCCGTGCAGGCGATCAGGACGATGCCGACGCCGACTCCCGTCACCAGTCGCTTGCCGCCGCGCCGCCGCGCCCGGCGCGGTGGCCGGCGGCGGGCTGCCCGGCCTCCCGTGGCGTCCGGCTCCGGCGGGGCGGTCGGTGCGCCCGTCACCGGCGCGGGTTCCACGGGGGCGGCGAGCTGGTCCACGGGGGTGCCGCACCCGGGACACGACAGGGCGCCGTTGAGGTGCCGACGGCATGAGTAGCAGTAGTCCATTGTGGTTGGGACGTTATGCGGCCCACAGGTCACGGGTGAATGCGATCATGTGAAACTTCTGGGAAGATCGCGGCCCCGCAGGGGCGTTGCCGGACAATCCGGTCCCCTTCGCGGCCGCCCGGCCGGTACCGGGCAGCCGCGGGCGGGACACCGGACCCTCCTGCGGAGGTGTGCCGGGTCAGTCGACCTCCGCCACCGCCTGGGCGAACTGCGCCGCGTACAACCGCGCATAAGCGCCCTCGGCGGCCAGCAGTTCACTGTGCGTGCCCTGCTCCACGATCGAGCCGGACTCCATCACCAGGATCACGTCCGCGTCGCGGATCGTGGACAGCCGGTGGGCGATGACGAAGCTGGTCCTGCCGTGCGCCAAGGTCGCCATGGCGCGCTGGATCAGCACCTCGGTACGGGTGTCGACCGAACTGGTCGCCTCGTCCAGGACGAGGATCACCGGGTCGGACAGGAACGCGCGCGCGATGGTGATGAGCTGCTTCTCCCCCGCGCTGACCCCCGAGCCCTCGTCGTCGATCACCGTGTCGTAGCCGTCCGGGAGGGTGCGGATGAACCGGTCGGCGTGCGCGGCGCGCGCCGCCTCCTCGATCTGCTCCTGGGTACGGCCCTCGGAGCCGTAGGCGATGTTCTCCGCGATGGTGCCGCCGAAGAGCCAGGTGTCCTGCAGCACCATGCCGATGCCGGAGCGCAGGTCCTCGCGGGACATCGCGGCGATGTCGACCCCGTCCACGGTGATCCGGCCGGAGGTCACCTCGTAGAACCGCATCAACAGGTTGACCAGCGTGGTCTTGCCGGCGCCGGTCGGACCGACGATCGCGACGGTGTGGCCGGGCTCCACGCACAGCGACAGGTCCTCGATCAGCGGCTTGTCCGGCTCGTACCGGAAGGCGACCTTCTCCAGCGCGACCCGGCCGAGCTGCTCCTCCGGCCGGACGGCGTCGACCGGGTCCGGGCCCTGCTCGGGCGCGTCCAGCAGTTCGAAGACCCGCTCGGCCGAAGCGACCCCGGACTGCACCAGGTTGGACATGCTCGCCACCTGCGTGAGCGGCTGGCTGAACTGCCGGGAGTACTGGATGAACGCCTGGACGTCGCCGATGGACAGCGCCCCGCTCGCGACCCGCAACCCTCCGACGACCGCCACCAGCACGTAGTTGATGTTCCCGATGAACATCATCGCGGGCTGGATGATCCCGCTGATGAACTGCGCCTTGAAACCGGTCCGGTAGAGCGCCTCGTTCTGCTCCCGGAACGCCTCGGCCGACTCGTCCTGCCGTCCGAACACCTTCACCAGCGAGTGGCCGGTGTACATCTCCTCGATGTGCGCGTTGAGTTTGCCGGTGGTCTTCCACTGCTGGACGAACTGCGGCTGCGCGCGCTTGCCGACCGCGGTCGCCACGACCACCGAGACCGGCACCGTCACCAGCGCGACCAGCGCCAGCAGCGGCGAGATCCAGAACATCATCACCAGCACACCGACGATGGTGAGCAGCGAGTTCACGATCTGGCCCATGGTCTGCTGCAGCGTCTGAGCTATGTTGTCGATGTCGTTGGTGGCCCGGCTGAGCACCTCACCGCGCGGCTGCTGGTCGAAGTACGACAGCGGCAGCCGCGACAGCTTCGCCTCGATGTCCTCGCGCAGCCGGTAGACGGTGCGCTGGATGATGCCGGTGGCGGTGCGCATCTGCACGAGGCTGAAGAGCCCCGCGGCCACGTAGATGCCCAGGACGGTCAGCAGCACGCTGCCCACCGCCCCGAAGTCGATGCCCTGGCCCGGGGTGAAGTCCACCGCCGACAGCAGGTCGGCGACCTGGCCCTGGCCGTGCTGCCGCAGGTTCTCGATCGCCTGCGCCTTGGTGGTGCCGGCCTCGTACCGCTCGCCGATCACCCCGGCGAAGATCAGGTCGGTGGCGTGGCCCAGGATCTTGGGGCCCAGCACGGAGAGCGTCACGCTCGCGGTGCCCAGCAGCAGCACCAGGGAGAGGAAGAGCCGGTCCGGGCGCATCAGGCGGATCAGCCGCCGGAACGAGCCCTTGAAGTCCATCGACCGTTCGACCGGCCCGCCGCCCATGAAGCGCGCGGGCCCGGCCATCGGGGCGGGACCGCGGCGGGGCGCGGATTTCGCCGGGGTGGTCATGCTGCCTCCTGCTCGGTGAGCTGGGAGAGCACGATCTCCCGGTAGGTCGGGTTCTCGGCCATGAGTTCGCTGTGCGTTCCGGTGCCCACCACCTGGCCCTCGTCGAGGACGATGATGCGGTCGGCGTCCCGGATGGTGCTCACCCGCTGCGCGACGATCACGACGGTGGCCTCGGCGGTCTCCCGGCCGAGCGCCGCGCGCAGCGCCGCGTCCGTCGCGTAGTCGAGCGCGGAGAAGGAGTCGTCGAAGAGGTAGATCTCGGGCCGGCGCACCAGCACCCGCGCGATGGCGAGCCGTTGGCGCTGCCCGCCGGAGACGTTGGTGCCGCCCTGCGCGATCGGGGCGTCCAGGCCGCCGTCCAGGTTCTCCACGAAGTCGCGGGCCTGCGCGACCTCCAGCGCGTGCCACAGCTCCTCGTCGGTCGCGTCGGGCTTGCCGTAGCGCAGGTTGCTCGCGACGGTCCCGGAGAACAGGTACGGCCGCTGCGGCACGAGACCGACGGTCTCGGCGAGCAGGGCCGGGGCCAGGTCCCGGACGGAAGCACCGTCGACGAGCACCTCGCCGCCGGTCGCGTCGTAGAGCCGTGGGACGAGCCCCAGCAGGGTGCTCTTGCCGCTGCCGGTCGACCCGATCACCGCGGTCGTCTCCCCGGGCCTGGCGACCAGGTCGACACCGCGCAGCACCGCCGCCTCGGCGCCCGGGTAGCTGAAGTCGGCGCCGCGCAGCTCCAGATGGCCGTGCCGGAGCAGCTTCGTCACGGGGGTGAGCGGCGGAACGACGCTGGAGTCGGTCGCGAGCACCTCCTCGATGCGCTCGGCGCAGACCTCGGCGCGCGGCACCATCATGAACATGAAGGTGGCCATCATGACGGACATCAGGATCTGCATCAGATAGCTGAGGAACGCGGTCAGGGCGCCGATCTGCATGCTGCCGCTCGCGATCCGGTGTGCGCCGAACCACATCACCGCGACGCTGGAGACGTTCACCACCGTCATGACGACGGGGAACATCAGTGCCATCAGCCGTCCGGTCTGCAGCGACACATCCGTCAGCTCGTCGTTCGCGGCGGCGAAGCGCCGCTTCTCGTAGTCGTCCTTCACGAACGCCCGGATCACCCGGATGCCGGTGATCTGCTCGCGCAGTACGCGGTTCACCGTGTCGACGCGGACCTGCATGGTGCGGAACAGCGGCCGCATCCGGCGGACGATCAGCCCGATGAGGACGCCGAGCACCGGCACCACGGCCAGCAGCAGTGAGGACAGCGGCACGTCCTGGCCGAGCGCCATGATGATCCCGCCGACGCACATGATCGGCGCCGACACCATCAGGGTGAACGTCATCAGCACCAGCATCTGGACCTGCTGGACGTCATTGGTGGTGCGGGTGATCAGCGAGGGGGCGCCGAAGTGCCCGACCTCGCGTGCGGAGAAGCTCTGCACCCGGTCGAAGATGGACGCCCGGAGGTCCCGCCCGACGGCCATGGCCGTCCTGGCGCCGTAGAACACGGCGCCGACCGCGCACACCACCTGGAGCACGGTCACCGCGATCATGATGCCGCCGAGCCGCAGGATGTATCCGGTATCGCCCTTGACGACACCGTTGTCAATGATGTCGGCGTTGAGGGTGGGGAGGTAGAGCGTGGCGATGGTCTGCACGAGCTGGAGCAGCACGAGCAGGGTGATGGGCCGCTGGTACGGGCGCAGATGACTGCGCAGGATTCGGATCAGCACACGGAATCTCTCAGAGTCGGCTTGATCGGCGAGCGATCCTATCTTCCGACATCCGACGTCCGCATTCGTTTAAACCTCGGCAAAGGCCCCGGGGTGGGTCTGCTCCCGAACAGTTGTGTACTGCTGGCGTATCGCCTGCCCCACGGGCTGGTCGTCGCCCGGTTCCAGCACCTGGTGCGCGCCACCGCGCCAGGCCGGCGGCGCCTGCGCCGTCTCGGAGCCGAGCACCACGCCCAGCGACCACGCGGCCTGCCGGGCCGCGCCCACCGCGGCGTAGTCCCCCGGCTCCGGCACGACCACCTGCGCCTCGAAGAGCGCCGGTGCGATCACCCGCACGGCGGGCAGCTCGGCGGCGGCTCCCAGCAGGAAGACCCGCCGCACCGCGACCCCGCGCCCGCGCAGCACGTCCAGCGCGTCCGCGAGCCCGCACAGCATGCCCTCGAACGCGGCCCGCGCCAGGTGCTCCGGCTTCATGCTCTCGCGCCGCAGCCCGGTCAGGGTGCCGGCGGAGTGCGGCAGGTTCGGAGTGCTCTCGCCCTCCAGGTACGGCAGCAGCACCAGGCCGTACGCGCCCGGGGTGGAGCTCAGGGCCAGGTCCGACAGGCCCGCGAGGTCCGTGCCGAGCAGCTCGGCGGTCGCGCGCAGCACGCGCACCGCGTTGCGGGTCCTGAGCAGCGGAAGATGACGCCCGGTGGCGTCCGCGAAGGAGGTGATGGTCCCGGAGAGGTCCGTCAGCGGTTCGCCGTGCACCGCGAAGACGGTGCTGGCGGCGCCCAGCGAGACCACCGCGTCACCAGGGCCGACGCCCAGGCCGAGCGCGGCCGCCATCGTGTCGCCGGTCCCGGCCGAGATCAGCAGCCCCTCGGGGGTCTGGCCGGCCGGCTCCGCCGGACCCAGTACGTGCGGCAGTGCCACCCGGTGGCCGAGCGCCAGCTCCACCAGATCGTGCCGGTACTCCCCTGCCGCGGCCGACCAGTACCCCGTGCCGGACACGTCACCGCGGTCGGTCGTGCGCCGCTGCGGCCGGCCCAGCAGCTGCCAGACCAGCCAGTCGTGCGGCAGCAGCACCTCGGCGGTGCGCTGCGCCGTCGCCGGTTCGTGCTGCGCCAGCCAGCGCAGTTTCGCCACCGGGTACGAGGCCTGCGGCACCGACTGGACGGCTTGCGCCCACTTCGCCGGCCCGCCGAGCTCCGCCGTCAGATCCGCGGCCTGCGGCTGGGCCCGCTTGTCACCTCGCAGGAGCGCCGGGCGGACCAGCACCCCACCGGCGTCGAGCGCCAGCAGGCCCTGCTGCTGCCCGGATATACCGATCGCCTGGACACCCTCGAGCAGGCCGTCCTTGGCCGCCTCACCGAGCGACAGCAGCCAGGACTGCGGGTCGCTCTCGGTCGGTTTCCCCGACGTCGCGGCCTCGCCCTCGACGGGATGGGGCGCGTACCCCTGCCGGAGCACCTCACCGGTGTCCGTGTCGCACACGACGACGGTGGTCCCTGCGGTCGAGCTGTCGATGCCCGCGACTTTCCCCATAGGGGGAGATGATGCCGCACGGCACCGTCAGGTGTTCGAGGTACCCCAGTCGTCCTCGGAGTGACCCCGCTCGCGCAGCGCCTTGACCCGCGCGGTCACGGACTCGGGCATCTTGTCGCCGACCTTGGACCCGACGGCGTCGGCGGCCTTCACCGCGACCCCGCGGCCGGTCTGGGCGGCGCTCTCGGCGGCGTTGCGCACCGCCGGGTTCTGCGCGATCCGCTGGGCGCTCTTGCGCAGCTGCTCGTACCGCTCCCGCCCGGCCCGCGCTCCCAGCACGTACCCGACGACGGCTCCGGTGATGAACGACAGCCGGTAGCGCATGGGCTCCACCCTTCCTCGTACTCGTAGCGAGTCCGGCCCGGCGGGCCGTCCTGTGGACTGTGCTTCGCGCCTACCCGCTGTAGCCGGACGACAACCCCGGCGATAGGGGTTGGCGGAGCACCCCCCCACTTGCGCTAATGTATGTCTCGCAGCGAGCGCGCGCCGTCCGGTTGGTCCGGACGTGGGCGTTCCTCGATGCACACAGCGCAATCCCCTGTAGCTCAATTGGCAGAGCAGCCGGCTGTTAACCGGCAGGTTACTGGTTCGAGTCCAGTCGGGGGAGCGCGGTCCCCTGTAGCTCAATTGGCAGAGCATTCGGCTGTTAACCGGAGGGTTACTGGTTCGAGTCCAGTCGGGGGAGCCAACGACAAGAGGACCCCGTTGGGGTCCTCTTTCGCATTCCGGGAACCACCCGGCCCCTGATCGAAGTCCACTCAGTGATGCGTCTGTGACCCGCGAGGGCGACAGATCGTATGAGCGGCTATGCTGCGGCAGACGGCGCGTAAGACTGTCGTACGGGGCGGTAGCTCAGCCGGTTAGAGCAGCGGACTCATAATCCGTCGGTCGTGGGTTCGAGTCCCACCCGCCCCACAACAGACATGCCCTGACCTGCGGAAACGTTCCTTCCGAGGTGTTGGAGCGTCAACTCCGGTTCAACGGACCGAATCCGCTGTTCGGGAGTTCGACTGCAGAGCGGGCCAAGCGCCTGACACTCGCCTGACCTGCCCAGATACCGCGAACCACTGTCGAGGTGAGTCGCCGCGAGCGGCCAACAGACGCCCGGAACCGTAGATTCGGGACGCTGGCAGGACGCGGGTATCAGGAAGTGCGGTTCGAGGACATCGGCCGCCGGACCTCTTGCCGCTCCTCGATTTCGGACTGCTTCCGCTCGGCGGCGCACTGTTGACGCCCCAGAACGATGCCGTGCCCCTTGGGCCTCCTTCGTAGTCTTCGGTCGATGGAAGAGATGAAACGGCCCCAAGAGGGTGCTCTTGCGGTGGGTGACGGCCTGGGTTGCGGCGTCGATCTGGGTGGTGGCGGTGCCGTTGTGGTCGGTGAGCAGGAAGGTGATCTTCCCGCCGGTGCGCATGGCGACGGTTTGGCCGGCGAAGTCGTAGTAGCGGGTGCCGACCTTGGTGCCGTTGGGCTTGAGGAGGAGTTCGTTGCCACCGGGCAGGTACAGGGTGGTTCCGGTGGAGTCCTTGCGGAGCAGTCGTTGGCCATCGGGGTAGTAGGTGTAGCTGGTGCTGCTGGTGCCCTGGGTGACTTTCGCGAGGTGGTCCTCGGCGTCCCAGGTCAGGTCTTGCTGGGCACTGGTGCCGGTTTTGCGGGTTCTGGTGTTACCGGCGGGGTCGTAGGTGTAGTGGGTGACGTCGATGCGTGCTGGGGCCAGGTCCCGGTCGGTGGTCTGGTCGGCCAGGGCGCCGGTGTGGTCGTCGTAGGTGCTCGTGGTGTGGATCTTCTTGCCGAAGCCGCCGAAGTCCTTGAGGGAGGGGCGGCCGTAGGCGGCGTAGACGGTGTTGGAGACCAGGGAGTCGTCGCCGTCTCCCGCGCGCAGGGTGACGGGCAGGCTCGCGTGGTAGCTGTAGGCGGTGAGGACGTCTTCCTCGGGCCGTCCGCCCAGAGCCGGCTGGGAGGTCGTCTTGAGCTGACCGGTGGGGTAGTACTCGGCCGACCAGGCATAGGTGTTGGCCAGTCCCTGGTTTCGACGCCGAATCGGCGCGCGATCACCGCTGTGGTGCGTCCTGCACCGTCGTAGACGGTGTCGGCGGAGGACGGGTATTTCAGTTCCTGTCCGGTGACCAGGGCCGGTTGGGGACTCCCGGTGGCGAAGTAGGTACCGGAGGAGCGCCAGGCCAGGCCGCGGGTGTCGTAGAACGTCTCGGTCACCGTGCGTCCGGAGTCGTCCGCAGCCGGCGCCTGGGTCTGGACCGGACGCAACAGGCCGTCGGATATGGCGTAGGACGTCTGATAGATGTCGCCGTTGTGCGTCAGGGCGCTGGTGGTGACGATGACGGGCCCGGTGTTGCGGACGAGGTAGTGGGCCAGTCGTCTACCGCTACGACCCGGCAGTCTCCCCCGACGGGCTGAGGGGCTCCGAGGGAACCTCCAACCTGTATACCTTCCTCTATGTCCAGGCCCTCGCCAAGGCCGGCCGCATCCACCAAGCTCGGTACGCGTTCGACAATATGCTCGCCTACGCCAACCATGTCGGTCTGTTCGCCGAGGAGATCGGACCGTCTGGCGAGTAGCTCGGCAGTTTCCCCCAGGCATTCACCCACCTGGCGCTCATCGACGCCGCCATGACGCTCGGCGAGGAGCTCGACCGGGCCGCGGGACGGGCGGGCTGACAGCATCGGCCAGAGTTTCGGCAATCAGAGCATGGCTTCCGAAAATTTCAGTCTCGCTCAAGATCTCGAACCTGTGGGAGCTCATATACGAGGACAGGCGTCCGGTTCCGGAGCGGGGTTTGGAGTGCCGTGAGAAACGGCCGCGCTGTCCTGCATGGATGTTCCTGCGCTTCCGCAACGGACTGCGTGGAGCCGTCCACTTCAATCCCTCCGTCAGCGCGCACCCGGCCAAGGCGGAGAGCGGTGAGCACACGGCCTTGAAGGAGGGCATCGCCACGACCGGTGGGACGCGAAGGCTTCCAAGTCGTGGTAGGGGACCGCTCCGCGCCCGGCGATCGGCGTGACCGTTATCGGAACCGTTGCGATTGCCTGGGAGATTCGAGTGTCGGCCATTTCGAAACACCTGGCGGGACACAGAGCCCGGTCGCCCGACGGGACGGGCTTGTGCCGTCATGGACGACGACGGCGAGGAAACTATCCGAGGTGCTTCACGTCGCCTCGTGGTCGCTGATCGTGCCCCGGCCGGCCGTGGCAGGAGATCCACGTGGCAGGTGGAGTACGGCCATTTGACATGATCCGCCGCTCCCGAATCCCCGGTCCGTGTCCGGTGAAGAAGACCGGCAGGCGCAGCGACTTCCACGGTGTCTGGGAGGTGTACAACCCCGCGCTGGACGATCTGGTCCGCGCCCCCGACGCAGCCCGTCGCAACCGTATTAAGCTTCAGCTAATAGTCAGCTGGCGCATTGTGTCGTTCCATGCGCAAGTTCTCATCACCGAGGAAAAGAGGCCGCCGTGGGTGACGCCATTGGGCAGATGCTGGTCCCCGCGGTCGGTATTGCCGTCAGTCCGATTCCGCTGATCGCCATTGTGCTGATGTTGGCCACACCGCGTGGGCGCCTCAACGGGACTGCGTTCGCCGCGGCGTGGATGGTCACCCTGGCTGTGGTCAGCGTCATCGTGGTGCTGGCCGGGAGTGGGGCCGACGCACGCGTCAGCAACGACCCGGCGAGGTGGACCTCGTGGGTCAAGCTGGCGCTGGGAATCCTATTGCTCCTGCTCGCGGGGATGCAGTGGCGCGGCCGGCCGCAGGATGGCCAGAAGGCACAGTTGCCCAGATGGATGGAGTCCATCGAAGCCTTCTCGCCGGCCAAGTCTGCTCTGCTGGCTGCCGCGCTGGTCGGGGTGAGTCCGAAGAACCTGATCCTGGCGGTCGGCGGCGCGTTGTCGATCGCGTCGAGCTCGGCCACAAGTGGCGGCAAAACGGTGGCCATCGGGCTGTTCGTGCTGATCGGCTCACTGTGTGCCTTGGTACCGCTGGGTGTCTTCCTGCTCGGTGGCGATCGTGCGGTCACGATTTTGCAGTCCTGGAAGACATGGATGGCAGCCCACAACGCCGCGATCACGGCGGTGCTACTCATCGTATTGGGCACCAAGTTCGCCGGCGATGCCATCAGCGCGCTGACCTAGCCCAGCCGGCCGTCGCTGAAGGCCCGCATCTCGATGTCGGCGAGTTGCCTGTCTCCGGGCGCTGTACGACTGTGGCTGGAGGGGTGCCCCACGACGCCGCGGAGGCCGACGTGATCGTCTCAGCAGGAACCCTGGCACGGATTCTGCGGCAGTACCTCACCTGGGGGTCGTGAACACGATGGAAAAACTGCCGGTCGGAGAGCACAACATGGCCGTGCGCGTCGTGCGTCCTCGGCGCCGGTTGCGCGCTGGGCTCACCCAGTTGATCTGCTCGGGCGCGGGGCTGCTCCTCGGTCTGCTCGTCCCGAGAGTGGACGGCGGACTGCGGGTCGACGCCACCCGCACGGTCGAGGTCCTGGTCACCGTGGCTCTTGCCGTCGTGGGCGTGGCCAGTCTGATCTTCTCGCTGCTCTTCTTGGTGGTGCAGTGGGCCGCAGGGAGCTTCACTCCGCGCCTGGCGCTCTTCCGTACCGATCCGACGGTGTGGCGGACCTTCGGCTTCGTCATGGGACTGCTCGTCTACAGCACCAGTGCGACCCTGGCCATCGGCGCGAAGCCCGACATCTCCGTTCTGGTTCCGGTCCTGGCACTGGTGCTGACCCTTGTCGCCCTCGGCCTCGTACGGAACCTTCAAGTGCGCGCCTTCGAGTCGATCCAGCTCGCCCACGTCCTGGCGATTACGACGCAGCGTGCGCACGAGATCGTGGACGCCTTCTACCCCGATGGCGGCATCGGGCGTTCCCAGGGCGAGAGCGATCAGCCGCGCTTGCCGCCATTGCTTTCCACGGTGAAATGGCCCGGCATCACCACCATCGTGGAGCAACTCGACATCCTTAACCTGATGACGGCCGCGTCCAGAGCCGGATCCGTAGTGGTGATGCGGGTGGCGGTCGGCGCGACCATTCAGCACGGCACCACCCTGGCGGAAATCCGGGGGGGAGACCTGGTCGACGGCGAGGTGGTGCAAGCGGTCATCGCAGGGCGGGAGCGGACCTTCCGCCAGGACCCGACCTTCGCATTCCGTCTGCTGTCCGACATCGGTCTGCGAGCACTTTCGCCGGCTGTCAACGATTCCGCGACCGCGGTGCAGGTACTGGACGCCATGGAAGGCCTGCTCGGCCGCCTCGTCAGAACCGCCCCGGGCGCGTTCACGGACAGCGACGACAATGTCCTCGTGATTCTGAAACTACCGGTTTGGAAGGACTTCGTCAGGGTCGGCTTGGACGACCTGCTCGCCGCGGGAACCACGTCACCCATGGTCCTGCTGCGTGCCCGCGCGTTGCTGCTGGCGCTGTTGGCGGCCCCGGCACCACCGCACCGTCTGGCGCCCCTGTCTTCTCGGCTCGCCTGGATCGAGAAGGAGCTCTCCGACCGCTACCCGCTCATCTGGCAGGAAGCGGCTGACGAGGCCACCGAAGGCTGAGGCCGCTTCATACATGCGGCGTAGTGAGTCAACGACCCGAGAGCATCGCTTGCTGCAGGCTCCCACGCCGCCGCCTTGGCGTCGGAATTCCTCCGGAGTTACGCCGTCCGGGCCTTCGCGCGCCGACTGATCGAGCGCGTGTCGCGGTGGGAGGTTATGTTGGGTCAGCGGACTGGTGGGAATGATTCGTGCCTCGTAAGGAGACCTCATGGCCACGCCTGCATCAGGATCAGTGCGACCGGGAATCATGCTGGGTTCAACGAGTGAGTTCAGTCTGTTCTTCGCGATCAGGGATGGGCATCTCGATGAGCTGCGGGAAGCACTCACGCGCCTTGCTGAAGCTCCCGGATATAGGCCTGGTGACCATAATCTGCCCATCGCGACGATCCACGAGGCCAGATTCGTCATTTTCGACGACGACACGCGTCTGCTGTTCGCGACGAGTTTCGACGGTCCCTGGGATGCGTACATCGACGACTTCGCGTCAAAACCGCTGGCGCTCTTCGACAGCATCTTCAAGCATCTGGAGGGCTACAGGGGCGCCTCGGATGCCGCGGAACTCAAAGAGTTCATCGAAGGACACCAGGTCACGGCGACCGCGTACGCACGCAATTACGGCGGGACGGTGAAGGAGATCCGAAGGGCTGGACGTGTCGACGCCGCGTTCCAGCGGGTGCTCGACGACCCCGCGGCGGAACAAGCCCTGCAGGACCCCGCGCTCAATCCACTGCTCGGCGAGGCCTCCCAATAGCACCCGCCTGTCCCTGGCTGCATGTGTCAACCATTCGACCGGTTCGTTTCGGGACGCGCTGGGATGCTCTGGAGGTCTAGATGTCGGATCACGTATCCGGTCCGCGCGCACTGGAGAACCCCGTCGCGGACATCACCGATTTCTACGCCTTTCCCAGTCCGGAGCGCGCCGGCCACCTCGTTCTGGTGATGAACACCCTGCCATTCGCCCCCTCCGATGGCCGGTTCTCCGAGGGATTGGTCTACCGGTTCCGCCTGCGGTCGGCCGATCTGGGCGGGCCCGCCCAGCCGGTGTCTCTGACCGCCGGAGTTGCGGAGTTCACTTTCGACTGCGTCTTCTCCGTCGCCGAGCAGAACGGCGAGGGGCCGGCCCGGCAGGACGGCACGTGCACCACCCCGAACGGGGAGGTCGTGCCCTTTCGCGTGGACGAGGAGCACCCGGTCGCCGTCCACGGCGTGCGGGTTTTCGCCGGGCCCCGATGGGATCCCTTCTTCCTTGACGCACCGGCGGCCCTGAAGACGCTCGCCACCGGGAAATTGGCTTTCACCGAGCCGGGATCGATCTTCCTCGACGGCAAGAACGTGCTCAGCCTGGTCCTGGAGATCGACTGTGCCCTGCTGCTCGGCGGCGTCGAGGTGCTCGCCGTGGTCGCGGAGACCCTGACCCGCGGACCGGTCAGCATCCGGGTGGAACGGGTCGGTCGGCCGGAGGTCAAGAACCTGATTTTGTCCCCGACACAGTTCGACCAGGTCAACCGCAGCCTGGAGATCCGCGACCTCTACAACATGGAGGACGCCTTCAACCTGTCGGAGAACTACGAGGAGGCCTATCGCGCCCGTCTCGACGCGAACCTGGCCTACTGGGACACCTTCGATGACGACGTCAGCTGGGCCGCGCTCGAGACCGGGGCGCATCCGCTGACCGAGTTCGTCCTGGCCGACTACCTCGTGGTCGACATCGGACAGCCCTACGTGGAGCAGGGGTCATTCCTGGAGATCGAGTCCGCGGTGCTGGCCGGGCGCATTCATCAGACGTGTGGCGGGCGGGCGCTGAACGATGACGCGATGGACACCTTGTTCACGCTCCTGGTGAACGGCGGCAAGGGGGAACGGATCCGGGACGGCGTCGACCAGGCCAGTCATCCGGCAACGACGACGTTCCCCTATCTCGCCGCTCCCAACCCGCGACCCCCCGAGCCGCCGGGCCACCACCACCTACCCCTGAAGGACCAATGAGCACGCCTTCAGCAGATGAGTACGTCGCACTGGAGTGGGACGACATCCAGAGCGGGGCGCTGCACGAGCGCCCGTCCCCGTACGTCGGCCGCTACGTGCTCATCCGCATCGACGACCCCGCAGCCGGTCGTGAACTGGTCCGGCGGCTGCTTCCCGCGATCGAAGCAGGCCATCCGACCGCCGATCCCGCCCGCGACGCCTGGATCACGGTCGCCTTCACCTACCAGGGCTTGCGCGCCCTGGGTGTCCCGTCCGACTCGCTCGACAGCTTCGCGCCCGAGTTCCGGGCGGGTATGGCCGCGCGGGCAGCAGAGTTGGGGGACGTCGGTGAGAGCGATCCCGGCAACTGGGAGCAGCCGCTCGGCACCCCGGCCGTGCACATCGCGCTGGCCGCGCTGTCGCCCGACAGTGTGAGATTGACCAAGGTCATGGAACGGGCGCAGCAGGCTTACGGGCAGCTGCCGGGCATCGAGGTGATCTGGCGGCAGGACTGCTACCAACTGGAGACGGGGCGGACCTCGTTCGGTTTCCGTGACGGGATCGGTCAGCCCGCCGTGGAGGGGACCGGGAAGAACACCAACCCGCACGAGGCACCCATCAAGGCCGGCGAGTTCCTCCTCGGCTATCCCGACGAGACGGGTGCGCTGCCGCCGATGCCCTCCCCGGACGTCCTAGGCCGGAACGGCACCTACCTGGTCTTCCGGAAGTTGCACACGCGGGTCGCCGCCTACCGTCAGTACCTGCACGACCAGGCGTCCAGCCGTGCGGAAGAGCGCCTGCTCGCCGCGAAGACGGTCGGCCGCTGGCCCAGCGGCGCGCCGCTGAGCCTGAGCCCGGACCAGGACGATCCAGAGCTCGGCGCGGATCCGGACCGCAACAACCGATTCAGTTACCACGACGACCTGGACGGTTTCAAATGCCCGGCCGGTGCCCACGCGCGGCGCGCCAACCCGAGGGGCGCGCTGGACCATGAGAACAGCGTCAACGTCCGGCTGCACCGCATGATCCGTCGCAGCACCAGCTACGGACCCTCGCTCCCGGAAGGAGTGCGGGAGGACGACGGCGCCGACCGGGGCATCGTCTTCGTCTGCGTCGGCGCCCATCTCAAAAGGCAGTTCGAGTTCGTGAAGACGCAGTGGCTGAACGACGGAATCTTCATCGGCGCGCCGCAGGAGGCGGATCCGCTGGTCGGACGCTCCGACACCCCGGGCGTGTTCACCATCCCGCGGCGGCCGGTGCGAAGGAGGCTGCGGAACCTGCCGCCGTTCGTCGTCACGCGCGGTGGAGAGTACTTCTTCGTCCCCGGCCTGCGGGCCCTTCGCTGGCTCTCGGAACTCGACAGTTGACCTGCGGTCGAACCGCACGAAGGAGCGACAGTGACCACGCAACCGAACCGTTCCGACCGGTGGGCCGCCATGGGTTTCACCCCGGCGGCAGCAGACGTCGACGAACCGGACCAGCCCGTCCTGGTCGAGTACCTCTCGGACGGAAAGATCGCCCTGATCACCCTGAACCGGCCTGAGGCCGACAACGCGATCACGACCGCGATGGGTACCCGGCTGACCGAGATCCTGGAGACCGTCGCCGTCCGCGCTCAGGTCCGCGTCGCCGTCGTCACCGGCGCCGGCGACCGCGCGTTCTCCATCGGCAGCGACCTCAGTCAGCGCAAGCAGATGACCAAGGAGGACTGGCTGCGCCAACGTCAGGACTTCGACCGGGTCCTCTACACGCTGAGGCAACTGCGCAAACCGATCTTCGCCGCGGTCAACGGGCTGGCCTTCGGCGGCGGTTCCGAACTCGCGCAGAGCACGGACTTCATCATCGCCGCCGACAACGCCGTGTTCGGCCAGCCGGAAGCGATGATCGGATTGTCCGCCGGCGGCGGCTCGCCGGTGCTGCTGCCCCGCGTCCTGCCCCGCGGCAAGGCCCTGCAAATGCTGATGACGGGCGAATCGGTCTCCGCGCAGGAGGCCTACCGGCTGGGGATGGCCAACGAGGTACACCCGCAAGCCGATCTCATGGCGGCGGCCCTCAAGATCGCCGAGAGGATCGCCAACAACTCACCCACAGCGGTGCAGGCGGTCAAACGGGCCGTCCGTATGAGTGACGGCGAACCGCTCGAGCAGGCGATCTCGATCATGATGGAGGCGCACTGGCGATCCGCGGTCCACCCCGACCGCGTCGAAGGGATCGCAGCGTTCATCGAAGACCGTGAGCCCCATTTCCAGGACCCGGACTACTGACATGCCCTGCCTCGCGCGGGCGTGTTCCGACAGGTACCCCGAAGGAAGTGACCAACATGGCCGCACCGCGAAGCCGTGAACAAGCACGCTCGGACCTCGTCATGATCCAACCCGAGCCGTTCAACGCCGAGGCCCCACGGCAGGGGCTGTCCTCGGACATCACCCCGGTCGGCCAGCACTACGTGCGCAGCAACTTCGCACTGCCCGCCCACGACGGCGTGCTGAGGATCGATGGCGCGGTCCGACACACGAGCGAGCTCACGCTCGACGACCTGCGCGCGATGCCCAGCATCCAACGAACCGTCACCCTGGAATGCGCCGGAAACGGACGCCTGGCGCAAAGTCCGCTACCGGTGGGCGAGCCCTGGGGCGGCTGGGCGGTGTCGACCGCCCGATGGACCGGCACCCTGCTCCACGAGGTACTGCGCCAGGCAGGCCCGGCCGACGACGCGGTCGAGGTCATCTTCCACGGCGCGGACCACGGTCCGTACTACCAGTTCGAGGACCTCAAGTACGCCCGGTCGCTTCCCTTCGCGCACACCATGGACCCGGACGCCGAGATCCTCATCGCCTACGACATGAACGACGAACCGCTCAACGCCGACCACGGCGCACCGTTCCGGCTGATCGTCCCCAACTGGTACGGAGTCGCGTCGGTGAAGTGGCTCGACCGGATCGAGGTCGTGACCCGGCCTTACGAAGGCGAGTTCCAGACCGGCCACTACATGTACGAGTGGGCGGACCAACCGCACGAACCGGTCACCTTGATGCGCGTACGGGCCCGCATCACCGACCCGGAACCAGGGCAGAACCTCCCTCTTGGCCCGTGCCGCGTCAAAGGCAAGGCATGGAGCGGCACTGGGCCGATCACCCGCGTCGAGGTCAGTCTGACCGGCGAGGGAGAGTGGTATCCCGCCCACGTCGAACCCGCAGACTCCCCCTACCAGTGGCAGGACTGGCACTTCGACTGGGTCCCCACCACAGTCGGGCGGCACACGCTGCGCGCCCGCGCGACCGACGCCGCCGGCAACGTCCAACCCGAAGTCCCGCCATGGAACCGCCTGGGCTACGGCAACAACGGCGTCGAGGTTCAGTTCGTCCAGGTCGTGTGAGACACGCCCCGTGACCCCGGTTTCATCGTTGGTGTGTGACGGGTGCAGCGCGTCGCGGGTCCTTTGCGGGTGGTCGGCCGGGGCAGCGACGTTGTGCGGGAGTCATGCGGCCTGGGCGAAGGTGTCGGGGGCAGGTTGATGGTGCTGGAGGTGTGGGAGGAGCCGTTTTCCATGACCCGGTGGATCCGCAGGGCCGGGTCGGTGCACTGGTCCAGTTGCCGGAGGAACGCGGTGAACGCTGGCGAGTTGTTGCGCTCGATGCGCTGGGTGAGCCCTGTCCGGTGGCCACGTCCATGGCCGCGACCATGGAGACCGTGCCGTGGCGGCGGTACTCGACCTCGCGGCGCTCCTGGCGTCCAGGGCGGGCGCGCACGGTCGGGTGGCGGCGGGACTTGGCCTCCCGGCCGTGCGAACCCTACGTGCGCCACACCGCGCGATGGTCGAGCACGACGGACAGGACGAGCACATCCCGCTGTGCCGCATCGAAGCCCTCGGCGAGCCCGGCCCGCCGCGCGGTGGGCAGAACGGCGGATTACGTTGACGGCACTGGGCACCCCCGGCGCGCGGCAGGCTCACGAGGTGAACTGATATGCACAGACTCTTTCCATGGCAGCGTGCATCGCATGCGGATCGTCGTGCCCTGCGTACGGATTACGCCGGGGCCGTCTACGGATCGCTCCTGGCCGCCTCCGTGATCGCCGCAGCAAGTAGCGTCGGCGAGTTTCCCCGCCTCGAGACTGTTGTGCTTCTGCTCGTCACCGGGCTGGTGTTCTGGGCCGTCCACGTCTACGCGCGCCTCACCGGCGAGCGGACGGTCGGCCGGAGCATCACCTGGTCCGAGACCTGGCGGATCGGACGCAGTGAGTGGTCCATGGTGGAGGCAGCCGTCCTGCCGAGCGCCGTCGTAGCTCTGAGCCCTGTGCTTGGACTGAGCCTGACGGCCACAGGGTGGACCGCACTCCTCGTCGCTGTGGCGCAGCAGGTGACGTGGAGCTATTTCGGCGCCCTGCACGCCAGTGGGTCTCGTCGCCGAGGGGCAACGGAGGCCGCGGTGAACTTGGTGTTCGGTTTGATCATCGTCGCTGCGAAATCCCTTCTTGGTCACTGACCTCGATCGAGCTCTTCGGCGCTGGCCGGCATCCGACCGCCCAGCGGTGGGCCAGCCGCTACCGCGAGCTATAGGGTCCGTTGCGAAAGTGGATCTTGATCGGTGATGATCATGGTGTGCCACGTGGAGAGCTGACGGATGCACGGTGGGCAAGACTGGAGCCGTTGCTGCCGGTAGGTGGCAACCCGGGGCGCGGTGCGGTGGAGTCCCGGCCGATCAGATCAGCGGCGGACACCGCCCGCCTGGCCTGACGGGTCAGGCCGCATCGCCGCCGTCGGGTGATCGCGGTGCCCTAAAGGACTCATAATCCGTCGGTCGTGGGTTCGAGTCCCACCCGCCCCACCTTGGCCTGCTGGAGCAGAATCGTTCGGGCCAACGCCTGTCGCGTCAGGGCCTCGTCGGCCGTGGCGGCCGCGGGACGGGGCGATCAGTCCAGGTAGCCGCGGAGCTGGTCGGCGAAGGCGTGGTCGCGGAGCTTGTTGAGGGTCTTGGACTCGATCTGGCGGATGCGTTCGCGGGTCACGCCGAAGATGCGGCCGATCTCCTCCAACGTGCGGGGGCGGCCGTCGGCGAGGCCGTAGCGGAGTTGGACGACCTTGCGTTCGCGTTCGCCGAGGGTGGAGAGCACCGCTTCGAGGTGTTCGCGCAGCAGCAGGAAGGCGGCGGACTCGACGGGGGACGTGGCGTCGCCGTCCTCGATGAGGTCACCGAGGGCGACATCGTCCTCCTCGCCGACCGGGGCGTGCAGGGAGACCGGCTCCTGGGCCAGCCGCAGGACTTCCGTGACGCGCTCCTCGGTGAGTTCGAGGTGGGCGGCGACCTCTTCCGTGCTCGGCTCGTAGCCGTGTTCCTGCAGCAGGCGGCGCTGGACGCGGACGACGCGGTTGATGAGCTCGACGACGTGCACGGGGACGCGGATGGTGCGGGCCTGGTCGGCCAGGGCCCGGCTCATGGCCTGGCGGATCCACCAGGTCGCGTACGTCGAGAACTTGTAGCCGCGGGCGTAGTCGAACTTCTCGACGGCGCGGATCAGACCGAGGTTCCCCTCCTGAACGAGGTCGAGCATGGTCAGGCCGCGCCCGACGTAGCGCTTGGCGACGGAGACGACGAGCCGCAGATTGGCCTCGATCAGCCGCCGTTTGGCCATCCGGCCGTTGACCACCAGCCGGTCCAGGTCGACGGCGAGCTGCGAGTCCAGGTCGGGGAAATTGCTCAGCTTCTCCTCGGCGAAGAGGCCGGCCTCGACGCGGCGGGCCAGTTCGACCTCCTCGACGGCGGTGAGCAGCGGTATTCGGCCGATCTCGCGCAGGTACTGCCGGAAGAGATCCGCGGACGGCCCCGCCGCGTCCTCACGCGACCGGCGTTCCCGGTCCTCGGCTGCGTCGTCGGGGTCCTGGGCGGCGCGGTTCTGCTCCGGGACCCGTTCCCTCGGCTCGGCCTCGGCTACCGACCGGACCACCTCGGCCACGGTCGTCAGGGTGTGGGTCTGCACGGGAGCGACCTCCATGGTGAGCACAGTCACGGGCTCGGAGACGCGCGGAATCGGGACGGTCGCGGCCTGGCCGCTGTCCGCCCGGGAGTTCGCCGTATGCGGATCACCGGTCGGATCTCTGTTTGCAGAATCCGGTATTCCGCGCTCCGAGGACTCAGGCACCGCCCTCAGTGTGTCGCACGACGCACCCCCGCCACGAGGGGCGTGCGGTGGATTTTTCGGGCCAATGTCACGGGTTGCGATCGTTCCGTCACGGCAACGGGGACACGCCCGCGAAGCGCTCGGGGAGGTCGACGACCCGGCTTACAGGGCCTCGGTGCCCTGTTCCCGCAGCCGCTGGCCGTACTGCTGCAGCGCCCACAACTCGCTCTGGACGGCGCCGAGCTCCTCGGCCCCCGCGCGCGGGCCGAGCCGGGTGAGATTGGCCCGGACCTCGCTGATGCGCCGCTCGACGGCCTGCCGCCGGACGGCGACGAGCTGCATGCCCGCGTAGACCTCGTCGGGGGCCCGCCGGGTGTGGGTGGCCTCGACGGCCAGTTCGGTGACGAGGATCCGGACGGTGTCGTCCGGGGCCACCTCGCGGACGCGGGTGAGGTAGTTGTCGTCCGCGTGCTCGGTGCCGCCGGCCTCGGCGATGGCCCGCCGGACGGCGGCGTACGGCGGGGCGGTGAACTCGTCCTCGCCGTAGGCGTCGAAGGCCGGGGAGACCAGGTGCGGGTGCTGGAGGGCGAGCTTGAGCAGCTCGCGCTCCACCCGGTGGGAGGGGCTGCGCAGGTCCAGCCGCGGTCCGCGCGGCGGCTGCGGCCGGGTGACGCCCTGGCCGGCGCCACCGGAACCCTGGCCGCCCTGCCCCGGGCCCTGCTGGCGGTCGCGGCGCGGGTCCGGGCCGCGCTGGCCGCGGTCGCGGGCCCAGCGGGCGAGCTGGGAGACCCGGCGGACGACGAACTGCTCGTCCAGGATGCCGAGCTTGGAGGCGAGCGACACCGCGTACTCGTGCTGGATGGACCCGTCCTTGATCCCGGCGACGATCGGTGCGGCTTCCTCCAGCGCGGCGGCGCGGCCCTCGGCGGTGTCGGTGTTGTGGCGGGCGACGGCGCTGTGGATGGCGAACTCGAAGAGCGGCGAGGAGTTCTCGACGAGGTTGCGCACGGCCGCGTCACCGTCGGCGAGCCGCAGCTCGCAGGGGTCCATGCCGCCGGGGCTGATCGCGATGGAGGTGCGGGCGGCGAACTTCTGGTCGTCCTCGAAGGCGCGCAGTGCGGCCCGCTGGCCGGCCGCGTCACCGTCGAAGGTGAAGACGACGTGCGAGCTGGAGTTGTCCATCAGCAGCCGGCGGAGGATCTTGATGTGGTCCTCGGCGAAGGCGGTGCCGCAGGTGGCGATGGCGGTCGTGACGCCCGCGAGATGGCAGGCCATGACGTCGGTGTATCCCTCGACGACGACGGCCTTGCCGGTCTTGGCGATCTCCTTCTTGGCGAGGTCGATGCCGTACAGCACATGGGACTTCTTGTAGAGCGGGGTCTCGGGGGTGTTCAGGTACTTGGGCCCGTTGTCGTCCTCGCGGAGCTTGCGGGCGCCGAAGCCGATCACGTCACCGGTGATGTCGCGGATCGGCCAGATCAGCCGGCCGCGGAAGCGGTCGATCGCCCCGCGGCGGCCCTCGCTGGCCAGCCCGGACGTGAGCAGTTCCTTGTCGGTGAAGCCCTTGCCGCGCAGGAAGCGGATCAGGTGGTCCCACCCGGCGGGCGCGTAGCCGACGCCGAAGTGCTCGGCGGCGGCCTGGTCGAAGCCGCGCTCGGTGAGGAACTTGCGGCCGATCTCGGCCTCGGCGCTGCCGAGCTGCTCGACGAAGAACTGCGCGGCGACCTTGTGCGCCTCGATCAGCCGGATCTTCTCGCCCTGCTGGCGGCCGGGGTTGTACCCGCCCTCGTCGTACCGCAGCACGATGCCGGTCTTGGCGGCCAGCCGCTCGACGGCCTCGGAGAAGGAGAGGTGGTCGAGCTTCATGACGAAGTCGAGCGTGTCGCCGCCCTCTTGGCAGCCGAAGCAGTAGAAGAGCCCCTTCGAGGGACTCACCTGGAACGAAGGGGACTTTTCATCATGAAAGGGGCAGAGCCCTTTCAGGTTCCCCCCGCCCGCGTTCTTGAGCTGCAGGTACTCCGAGATGACGGCGTCGATCGGGACCGCGTCCCGGACCGCCTTGACGTCCTCATCCTTGATCCTGCCTGCCACCCGTGAAGTCTAAGGCCCAGGTACGACAGACCCTTGACCTCCGCTGCGGGCACCCACTAGCTTCCCCAATTGTAAAGAATCTTTACTAATGGAGCCGGGTACCGACGGAGAGGTGGGCGCATGCCCCACAAGCACAGTCGACGACGTGGAATCGGCCTGGCGGCAGGTGCGGCCACGGCCACCGCCGCCGTCGTCGCTACCCTCCTCAGCGGCGGCGCGGGCACCGCCGGCGCCGCCACCGCCGGACAGGTCAGGGTCAACCAGGTCGGCTACGACGGCAGCGGCGCCAAGGAGGCGTTCCTGCTGGCGAAGGGCACCGTCTCGGGCGCCACCTGGAAGCTGCTCGACAGCGCCGGCGCGACCGCCGCCTCCGGGAAGACCGGGGCCAGTGCGGGCAGCTGGAACGCCGCCTACCCGGCCGTGTACCTGATCGACTTCAGCTCCGTGAAGGCCGCCGGCAGCTACCACCTGGTGGTCAGCGGCGCGGCCACCGGCGCCTCGCCCACCTTCACCATCGGCACCGCCAAGGACGTCTTCGGCAAGCCCGCCGCCGATGCCACCACCTTCTTCCAGGCCCAGCGCGACGGCCGGAACGTCGTCCCCGGGTCGCTGAAGCGCCAGCCGTCCCACCTGAACGACGCGCACGCCGCCGTCTACGACTGGCCGAAGTTCACCAGCGGCGACGGCGACACCATCGCCAAGGCGCCGGCCAAGCTCGGCGGGACCGTCGACGCGGAGGGCGGCTGGTTCGACGCGGGCGACTACCTGAAGTTCACCGAGACCACGTCCTACGCCGCCGCCACGCTGCAGATCGCGGCCCGCGAGACCGGGGCCTCCCCCACGTCCGCGCTCGGCGCCGAGGCGCAGCACGGCCTGGACTGGCTCGACAAGATGTGGGACGGCGACACCAAGACCCTCTACATCCAGGTCGGACTCGGCTCGGGAACCGACAGCGGCAGCGTCGTCGGCGACCACGACACCTGGCGGCTGCCGCAGAAGGACGACGCCGACACCGCCAACCCGTTCCTGCGCAACCGCCCGGTGTTCCGGGCCGGCGCCCCCGGCTCCAAGCTCAGCCCGAACCAGGCGGGCCGGCTCGCCGCCGACTTCGCACTCGGCGCGCAGCGCTACGCCGCCTCGGACCCCGCGAAGGCCAAGGGGTACCTGACGGCGGCGGCGCAGGTCTACGCCCTCGCGGACACCAAGCCCGGCAAGCTGGTCACGACCGTCCCGTACGCCTACTACCCCGAGACCAGCTGGCAGGACGACCTGGCCTTCGGCGGCGCCGAGCTGGCGCTGGCCGCGCAGAAGCTGGGCGACCCGCGAGCCGCCGGCTGGCTCCAGCAGTCGGCCACCTGGGCGAAGGCGTACGGCACGACCGGTGACACGCTCAACATGTACGACACCAGCGCGCTGGCGTACGTGGACCTGGCGCGTGCCATCAAGGCCGCGGGGAACCCGTCCGGCCTGCCGGTCTCGTACGACACGCTCATCGCGAACGTCAAGGCGCAGATCGCCTCCGGGCAGGCCCGCGCCGCGAAGGACCCGTTCCACGCCGGCGCGGTCTACAACGACTTCGACGCCGACTCGCACACCCTCGGCCTCGCGGCCACCGCCCGCCTGTACAAGGGGCTGACCGGCGACACGTCCGTCGACCGGTTCGCCGTGCAGCAGCTCGGCTGGCTGCTCGGCGCCAACGCCTGGGGCACGTCCTTCATGGTCGGCTCGGGCACCACGTACCCCCACTGCACCGGCGGGCAGCTCGGCAACCTCGCCGGGAGCCTGGACGGCAAGGGGGCGGTGGACACCGGAGCGATCGTCAACGGGCCCAACGGGACCGCGCAGTTCGCCGACGGACTCGGCGACTACCTGGACGACATGCGCAAGTGCCCGCCCGGCGGCGCGGACCCGTTCGGCTCCTTCACCGGTCACGGAAGTCGCTATGTCGACGACGTCCGGTCCTGGCAGAGCTCCGAGCCCGCGCTCGACATGGACGCCTCCGGGCTGCTGGCCTTCTACCTGTCGAGCTGACCGACGCGGACCGGCTGGTCCCGGGACGGACCCGGGATCAGCCGGCCGACGTCTTGATCGCGAAGATGAAGTGCGGTCCGCTCGGTTCGACGGTGAACTCCTCGCCGGTCGCGGTGAACCCGAGGTGTTCGTAGAAGCCCCGGGCGGACGTGCGGCCGTTGCACCACACCAGCTCGGCGCCGCGGACCGTGGCCTCGGCGAGCCCGGCCTGGAGCACGGCCGCGCCGTACCCCTCACCGCGCACCTCGGGGGCGCTGCCCATGCCCCGGAACCGGTAGGCGGCGACGTCCTCACCGGGCATCGTGTCGGGGAAGAACGTGACGCACGCCCGGACAGCGCCCTCGTCGTCGTAGGCGGCGACGTGGAAGGTGGACTCGCGGGAGTCCTCCGGGTAGATCGCCGTCTCGCGCGGCAGGCCGGTGCGCAGCACCGCCCAGCGCAGCTCGAAGATCTCCTCGACGGGTACGACGGCCGTCCGCATGACGTGTTCCTCCGCTGGTCTGTCCAGTGCTCCGGTCAATCCAGGAAGGAGGCTAGCGGCACGGTGGGGTCCGACAGCCGGTCGGGGTCCACACTGCGGCCGGACCGGATCAGCTGCTGGATCGGGTCGGTGACGTCCCAGACGTTGACGTTCATACCGGCCAGCACGCGTCCCTCGCTGAGCCAGAAGGCGATGAACTCCCGCTTGCCGATGTCGCCCCGGCACACCACCTGGTCGTAGCTGCCGGGCGCGGCATGACCGGAGAACTCCATGCCCAGGTCGTACTGGTCGGAGAAGAAGTACGGGACCCGGTCGTAGCTGACGTCCCGGCCGAGCATGGCGCGGGCGGCGGCCGGACCGCTGTTGAGGGCGTTGGCCCAGTGCTCGACGCGCAGCCGGCCGCCCGACAGCGGGTGCTCGATGTTGGCGACGTCGCCGGCCGCGTAGATGTGCGGGTCGGAGGTGCGCAGCGAGGCGTCCACCGCGATGCCGCCGCCCGCCGACCGTTCGGCCAGGGTCAGCCCGGCGGCCTCGGCGAGCGCGGTGCGCGGGGCAGCGCCGATCGCGGCCAGCACGTCGTGGGCGGGGTGCTCCTCGCCGTCGTCGGTGAGGGCGGCCAGCACCATGCCGTCGTGGCCGGAGATCTCGGCGAGCCGCGCGCCGAAGTGGAACCGGACGCCGTGCTCGCGGTGCAGGTCGGTGAAGACCCCGCCGAGTTCGGGGCCGAGCACCGAGTACAGCGGCGTCGGCTCGGGCTCCACGATGGTGACCTCGGCGCCGTAGCCGCGCGCGGCGGCGGCGACCTCCAGGCCGATCCAGCCCGCGCCGGCGATGACGAGGTGGCCGTTCTCGCGGCCGAGCGACGTCAGGACGTGCTTGAGGCGCTCCGCGTGCGAGAGCCGCCGCAGGTGGTGGACACCGGCCAGTTCGGTACCGGGAACGTCCAGCCGGCGCGGCTCGGCGCCGGTGGCGAGCAGCAGCTTGTCGTAAGGGAGGACGGTGCCGTCCCCGAGCCGCACGGTCTTCGCGGCGGGGTCGAGGTGCACGACGGGCTGGCCGAGGTGCAGCTCGATGTCGTGCTCGGCGTACCAGGCCGTCTGCTGGACGAAGACCGAGTCGCGTTCCGCGCTGCCGATCAGGAAGCCCTTGGACAGGGGTGGCCGCTCGTACGGGTGCTCGCGTTCGTCGCCGATCAGGATCACCCGCCCGGTGAAGCCCTCCGACCGGAGGGTCTCCGCCGCCTTGGCGCCGGCCAGTCCCGCTCCGACGATGACGATGGTCTGGTCTGCGTCCACCACTGTGCGCCTCCCCAACAGATGCCGTACCTGCGAGCGTCCCTTACGTCACGCCTGGCGGGAAGAGCGCCGCGCCGAGTCGACAAAGCGCCCCTCGTATGCCTCGCGCTCCCGCAGTAGGGCGGACAGGTGCTCCCTGGCCCAGTCGCAGGTGGCCGCGATCGGAGCGAAAAGAGTACGTCCGAGGGCGGTCAGCTCGTACTCGACGCGGGGCGGGTTCTCGTCGTACGCGGTGCGGGTCACGATGCCGTCGCGCTCCAGGGCGCGCAGCGACTCGGCGAGCACCTTCGGGGTGATGGCGTGCAGCGGGACCCTGAGTTCGGAGAAGCGGCGCGGGCCGTCCTCCAGGCACATCATGATCATCCCGGCCCACTTGTCGCCGACCCGGAAGGGGGTGGCACGGCTGGGACACTCCGGGGCGAACATGTCGGGCCGCAGGGGCGCGAGGGCGGGACGCTGCCCGGGCGGCTGCGGGGTCTGGGAGGTCTGCGGGGTCTGCACGTCCTGCGGGGTCTGTGCCGTCTGGGGGGTCACCTCTCCCAGCGTAGAGCCGGTTTCGTTGCGGTAACCGGCAGGTCGGCGGTTACGGTCCCCGCAGTCGACAACGGGAGGCCGTTATGAGCAGGATCGCGGTATTCGGTGCGGGTGGGCAGTTGGGGCGTCTGGTGGTGGCGCAGGCGGTCGGCCGCGGGCACCGGGTGACGGCCGTGGTGCGGGATCCGGCGAAGTACGCGGATCTGGCCGGTGCCGGGGTGGCGCTCGTGGCCGGTGACATCACGGACGCGGGCAGCGTGGCGGCGGTCGCCGCGGACCACGACGTGGTCGTCGGCTCCGTCTACACGCCGCTGACCCCCGCCGACCAGCTGTACCCGGCGGCGGCGCGGGCGCTCCTCACGGGGGTGGGAGCGACGCGCCTGCTGGTGGTCGGTGTGGTCTCGACCCGGGAGGCCGCGCCGGGGGTGATGCTGCTGGACACCCCCGGATTCCCGACGGAGGGCCGCGAGTTCTCGCTGGCTCGGGCGGCGGAGCTCGAACTGCTGCGCGGCGCCGGGCCGGAGGTCGACTGGCTGCTGCTGATGCCGCCGATGGAGATCGACCGCGCACGGCTGGCCGTGGAGATCCTCGACGAGATCGAGACCCCGAAGCACCACCGCACGGCGGTCCCGGCCGGCGGCTGAGCGGGGCCGCGGCGGCACGGCGCACGACCGGCCGTCCGGACGCCCGCGCCGGTGCGGCGGTGTGCCGGTGCCTCACACGAGCCGGGCGGACCGTCCCGTCGTGAGGCGGGCGTGCAGCACAGTGGCCGTCGCGTCGGTGAGCGACGCAATCTGGTCGACGACGGCGCGCAGCCGCGCGCGGTCGTCCTCCGCCTCGTCGAAGATGCCGCGGAACTGCGGGTCCAGACCCTCGGGGGCGCGGGCCAGCAGCGCTTCGGCCAGCTCCGCGATGAGGATCCGCTGCTCGGCGCGGCGGCGCTCCTGCGCGGCGCGCTGCATGACGTACCGGTCGGCGACCGCCTTGAGGACGGCGCACTCCAGGCGCTGTTCGCGCGGCACGACCAGCTCGGCGCGGTACCGCGTGAGCCGTCCGGTGCCGTAAGCCTCGCGGGTGGCGCGCTCGGCGGCCAGGCAGAACCGGCCGATGAGCTGCGAGGTGGCGTCCTTCAACCGCGCCTGGGAAATGGCCGAGCCGTCGTAGCCGTGCGGCCACCACGGCTGCTCCAGGAGCCGGTCGAGGGCCTCGGCCAGCTCGTCGGGGCCGGCGTCGGCCGCGTACCGCTCCCCCGCGCAGTCGAAGATGTCGGCCCGCTCGGCGTCGGCGAGCAGCAGGTTCGGGTCGAGGTGGCCGGCGTGCAGACCGTCCTCCACGTCGTGCACCGAGTACGCGACGTCGTCGGCCCAGTCCATGACCTGCGCCTCGAAGCACTGCCGGTCCTGGGGCGCACCGGCCCGCACCCAGTCGAAGACCGGCAGATCGTCCTCGTAGGCCCCGAACTTGGGGCTGTCGCGGTTCGTGGGGTGGCCGCCGCGCGGCCACGGGTACTTCGTGGCCGCGTCCAGGGCGGCACGGGTGAGGTTGAGGCCGACGCTCACCATCGTGCCGTCCGCGTCCCGCTGGAAGCGCTTCGGCTCGATCCGGGTCAGCAGCCGCAGCGACTGCGCGTTGCCCTCGAAACCGCCGCACGCCTCGGCGACCTCGGCCAGCACCTGCTCGCCGTTGTGCCCGAAGGGCGGGTGGCCGAGGTCGTGCGCCAGGCACGCCGTCTCGATGAGGTCGGGGTCGCTGCCGAGCGCGGCGCCCAGTTCCCGCCCCACCTGCGCGCACTCCAGCGAGTGCGTCAGGCGGGTGCGCGGGCTGGTGTTCATCAGGGCCGAGCCCGGGTCCACCACCTGGGTCTTGCCCGCCAGCCGCCGCAGCGCGGCCGAGTGCAGCACCCGCGCCCGGTCGCGCTGGAAGGCCGTGCGGCCCGGCCGCTTGTCGGGCTCGGTCACGTAACGGTCGGTATCGGCGTCCCCGTACGGCCCGTACCGCTCGTACGGCCCGAGGTGCGCGGCCGCCGCGTCGGTCCGGTAGTTCGCTTCCATGCCTGTGACCGTAACGCTCCGCCGTGACGGACGCGCCATCGGTCCTGCCGCGCCGTACCGGGTTACGCGCTGGCGAGATGGAGCGGTGGGGCCAGGCCCGCGGCGGCCAGTGCCTGGTCGTAGCGGTGCAGCACCAGCCGGGCCATGGCGCTGTGCGCGCCCAGCGGCGCCGCCGCGATCCAGGGCGCCCCGGCGGAGGTCTGGGTGGCGAACCGCCCCGGGGCGGTGAAGTACGAGGCGACCGCGACCCGGTGGCCGCGCGCGGTCAGCGCGCCGGCCGCCTCCTCGACGGTGGGCCCCGCGCCGGAGGCGTAGGCGGGCAGCACGGGGGCGCCGCCCAGCCGGCGGCTGAGGAGTTCGGCGGTGCGGGCGGTGTCGGCGGGCCAGTCGGGGTCACGGGAGCCGGCGGCGGCGAGCACGACGCCCGCACGCCGTACGCCCTTGCGCCAGCCGGCCTCGGTGAGGCGCACGTGCAGCGTCTCGGCGAGCAGCGGATGCGGGCCGAGTGGCGCGGCGGTCAGCCCGCGCAGGTGCGGGGCGCGGGCCAGTGCCTGCGGTATGTCCTGCTTGACGTGGTCGCCGCGACCGAGCAGCAGCGGCACGAGCACCACGTCGCCGTGGAGCGCGGCGAGGGTGTCGTCGAGCAGCGGCTCGTTCAGCTCGATGTGCCCGAGGTGGACGGGCAGGCCGGGGCGCAGCGCCCGGATCCGGTCGAGGAGCGCGCGCACGGTGCGCCGCGCCTCGGGGTCGCGGCTGCCGTGCGCCACCGCGACCAGTGCGGGGCCGCGGGGGACCGCGGTGAGGGTGACACGGGCGAGCTGGCTGCTGAGCTGCGCGGTGATCCGGTTCATGAGCTGCGCCGTACTGTCGAAACTGGTGGACGGGCTGGGGCCGGCGGGCCGGTCGGAGCCGTCGGCCGGGGGCCGGCCGGACTCCGGGTGCGGTTGCGGGTGCGCTGTCGACGCCGTCATGGACCGAGCCTGAAGGGCCGAGGTTGCGCCCGCGTTGCACAGTGGTGACAACTGTTTACCGCCACCTCACGGCCGTCAGGACCGCCTGTGAGGCCGCCGTGCACGGACCCAGTCGCCGCCGGGGATGACCCGCCCCGACGCCCGCAGGGCCGCCGCCGGCGCCTCCCCCGCCAGGTACACCCAGGCGTCGCACGGCAGGCCGTCGCAGAACACGCGCAGCGCCGACCGCTCGTACAGGTTCCCGCGCGCGCCCGGAACGTGCTCCTCCAGCCGGTCGAGGTCGGCGAGGACGCGGTCGTAGTGACCGGGAAGGACGGACAGCAGCTCACCGTGGACACGGTCGGTGACGCCGTCGTCCGCGAGGGCGGCGTACGGGTAGCCGGGCCCTTCGTACAGCAGCGCGCCGGGCAGCACGGCGGGGCGCGGGGGCGCGGTGCGGCCCGCCACCAGGACGTGGTTGGCCTGGCCGGGACGCAGCGTCCCGTAGACGAAGAACGGCAGGCGGAGCCGGGGTGGCAGGGGCAAGGCGGCAGTCCTCTCGTTCCTCGCCGGGCGCGGCTGAGTCCATCGTGTCCGGAACCGTACCGGCGCCGTAAGCGTCGATCCGGACGACAGGGTCGATCGACGGGAGGGCGCCGCATGAAGCCGGGCCGGATACGCGCGGCGGCGCCCACCGTGCTGCGGGGGCTACGTGGGTTGCGCGTGCTGCGCGGGTTGCGCGTGCTGCGCGGGTTGCGCGCGTTGCGCCTGCCCAGGACCCGGCGCGGCCGGCGGCTGCTCGTGCAGGCCGTGATGGCCTGCTGCGTACTGGCGCTGCTGCCCGCGACCTGGCTGCAGGCCTCGGCGGACGGGCGGGTGCGGGCGGTCGCGGACGTGCCGTCGGAGCCGGTGGCGGTGGTGTTCGGCGCGGGGCTGGTGGACGGGAAGCCGTCGCCGTACCTCGCGCACCGGCTGGACGCGGGCGCCGAGCTGTACCGGACGCACAAGGTGCGGGCGATCCTGGTGACCGGCGACAACAGCCGCACCGACTACGACGAGCCGGGCGCGATGCTCGGCTACCTCGAGAAACAGGGCGTGCCCGCGTCGAAGGTCGTGCTGGACTACGCCGGCTTCGACACGTGGGACTCGTGCAGCCGCGCCAAGCGGATCTTCGGGGTGGACCGGGCGATCCTCGTCAGCCAGGGCTTCCACATCCGGCGGGCGCTGGCGCTGTGCGACGCGGCGGGCGTCCAGGGGTACGGCGTCGGGGTCGACGAGCCGCACGACGTGACGTGGTTCTACGGCGGCGGGCGCGAGCTCGTCGCGGCGGCCAAGGCGGCGCTGGACGTGGTGGTCGAACCCGACCCCGTCTTCCTCGGGCCGAAGGAGCCCGGTGTGACGCGGGCCCTCACGGAAACGCGCTGACGTGCGCCCTCTCCGGAATCCGCCGTCCTCACACCGGGGAACGTGGCGCGCTGAGGTGCGCGTACCGGTCGCGTAACCGCGTCGCGTACGGGGGCGAAACACGTACGGCGCAGGCTGGGCGCATGAGCCCGAGCACCGTTGACACACACTGTCCCTACTGTGCCCTGCAGTGCGGCATGGGACTGGTGGCGCTGCCCGCGGGCGGCGTCGAGGTCGTGGAGCGGACCGCGTTCCCGGTGAACAGGGGAGCGCTGTGCGGCAAGGGGCGCACCGCGCCCGAGGTGCTGGCGCGCGGCGCGCGGCTGACCGGGCCGCTGGTCCGCGGCGCCGGCGGCGCGCTGGAGCCGGCCGGCTGGGACGAGGCGCTCGACCGGGTCGCCGAGGGGCTGCTGCGGACGCGGGCCGCGCACGGCCGGGACGCCGTCGGCGTCTTCGGCGGGGGCGGGCTGACGAACGAGAAGGCGTACGCGCTCGGCAAGTTCGCGCGGGTGGTGCTGCGCACCTCGCAGATCGACTACAACGGCCGCTTCTGCATGTCCTCGGCGGCCGCCGCCCACCAGCGGGCCTTCGGGCTCGACCGGGGCCTGCCCTTCCCGCTGGAGGACATCGCCCGCACCGGCTGCGTGATCCTCGTCGGTTCCAACCTCGCCGAGACGATGCCGCCCGCGCTGCGCTATCTGACGGAGCTGCGCGAGCGGGGCGGCAAGCTGATCGTCGTCGACCCGCGCCGCACCCGCACCGCGGAGCAGGCCGATCTGCATCTGCAGCCCCGGCCCGGAACCGATCTGGCGCTCGCGCTCGGACTGCTGCACCTGGCCCTCGCCGAGGGGTACCTGGACGAGGAGTTCATCGCGGAGCGCACGAACGGCTGGGCGGAGGCGCGGCCGGGCGTCATGGCGCACTGGCCGGAGCTGGTGGAGCGCATCACCGGGGTGCCGGTGCCGCAACTGCGGGAAGCGGTGCGGCTGTTCTGCTCGTCTGGGGGCACCTCCCGGACGGAGTCTGGGGGAGGAATGGTGCTGACCGCGCGCGGTCCCGAGCAGCAGTCCAAGGGCACCGACACCGTCAGCGCCTGGATCAACCTGTGCCTCGCCACCGGCCGCGCCGGTCGGCCGCTCTCCGGCTACGGCTGCCTCACCGGGCAGGGCAACGGGCAGGGCGGGCGCGAGCACGGCCAGAAGGCCGACCAGCTCCCCGGCTACCGCAAGTTGGACGACCCGGCGGCGCGCGCACACGTGGCGGCGGTGTGGGGCGTCGATCCCGACGACCTGCCGGCGCCCGGACGCAGCGCGTACGAACTGCTGGACGCCCTCGGCGTGGACGTGCACGCGCTGCTCCTGATGGGCTCCAACCCGGTCGTCTCGGCGCCGCGCGCCGCGCACATCACCGAGCGGATCGCGTCGCTCGGCTTCCTCGCGGTCTGCGACGTCGTTCTGTCGGAGACCGCCGAGCTGGCGGATGTCGTCCTGCCCGTCACCCAGTGGGCGGAGGAGACCGGCACGACGACCAACCTGGAAGGCCGGGTGATCCTGCGCCGCAAGGCGATCGACCCGCCGCCGGAGGTCCGCACGGACCTGGAGGTCCTGCACGGGCTCGCCGCCCGCCTCGGCTGGGAGAAGGGCTTCCCGACCGACCCCGAGGAGGTCTTCGACGAGCTGCGCCGCGCGTCGGCGGGCGGCCCGGCGGACTACTCGGGCATCACGTACCGGCGGATCGCGGAGGAGGACGGCGTCTTCTGGCCCTGCCCGGAGACGTCGTCGCCGGCCGAGCACCCCGGGACGCCCCGTCTCTTCCTCGACCGGTTCGCGACGCCCGACGGCCGGGCCCGCTTCGTCCCGGTCCTGCACCGGCCCTCCGCGGAGGAGCCGTCCGCGGAGTACCCGCTCTACCTGACGACGGGCCGGGTCCTGGCGCAGTACCAGTCCGGCGCCCAGACCCGCCGCGTCCGTGAGCTCAACGCCGCCTCCCCCGGCCCCTTCGTGCAGCTCCATCCGCAGCTCGCCGAGCGGCTGGGCGTCGCCGAGGGGGACGCCCTCGCCGTCACGAGCCGCCGCGGCCGCGCCGTCGCCCCGGCGATGGTCAGCTCCGCGATCCGCCCCGACACCGTCTTCATGCCGTTCCACTGGCCGGGAGAGGGCCGCGCCAACAACCTGACCAACCCGGCCCTCGACCCGACGTCCCGCATGCCGGAGTTCAAGGTCTGCGCGGTGCGGGTGGAGCGAGCCGCGGCTGTCGGGGGCTGAACGTACGCTGGGGGCACATCCGGCGGATCAACCGAGGAGCGGCCGCGCCCATGTCCCACACCTATGACACGAAGGTCACCTGGACCGGCAACCTCGGTACCGGGACGAGCACTTACCGCGCCTACGACCGCTCCCACGAGGTCTCCGCCGCGGGCCTCCCCACCATCCTGGGCAGCTCCGACCCGACCTTCCGCGGCGACGCGACCCGCTGGAACCCCGAGCAGCTGCTCCTCGCCGCGCTGTCGCAGTGCCACATGCTCGCCTACCTGCACGTCTGCGCCGTCGGCGGCGTCACCGTCACCGCCTACACGGACAACGCGCACGGCACGATGGAAACCACCCCGTCCGGCGGCCACTTCACGGAGGCCATCCTCCGCCCCCAGGTGGAAGTCGCCTCCGAGGAGATGGCCGCCAAGGCCATCTCCCTCCACGACGACGCCCACCGCACGTGCTTCATCGCCGCCTCGGTCAAGTTCCCGGTCCGCCACGAGCCGGTCGTGACGGTCCGCACGTCCGGCTGACGCCGGGCCGGTGGCTCAGGTGCGGACAGTCCGGAGTGGTACGTCTGCGGCGGGGCGGGACGCTGCGCGCCCGGTTGGTCGCTGAGGTTGGAACATCGCGGAGCGGTGCGTCTGCGCGCGGAGGGGGGAGGGCCCCGGCGCTGCGCGCCTGGCAGTGAGACCGGTCCGCTGCGCTTCCCTGGCGGGGCCCGGGGGTTGGCCGGGCGGGTGGCGCAGCGCAGAGATGTCGGCGGGTAGGGACCGGATGATCAGCCTGAGGGGCCGGAGCCTCGCCAAGTGAAGCTCTGGACACACACGGTGATCAACATCTCCCAGAACATCGCCTCACGGGACCCACCAGACATCGCCAGTCACACCAGCCCCACATTCGGCGCAGAAGGAAGGACCAAACGCCGGTCCCCGCACGGGCGCCGCCCAGGCCGCATCTCCCCGCGCAACCACCCCGCCGCGCCGCGACGGGCCGCGCAGCGGGCCGACCCACAGGCGCGCAGCGGCGGGCCCCCTCCCCCCGGTCAAGGTGCGCAGCACCGCAGAAGAACCGCTCCGCACTGCTCGGACCCCAGCAGGGTCGGCCCGGCGTCTCCGCTCTCGATGGCGGAGATCTGCGACTGCGTCATGCCGGCCCGCTGGGCCATCTCGGCCTGGGACAGGCCCAGTTCCATGCGCCGGTCGTAGACCGCCTGGCCGAGCGCGAAGGCGTACCCGGCCTGGAGGTAGGCCGCGGACTCCTCGACCATCTCCCCCAGCAGCTTCCTGGTGCGGGTCGTCTTCCACTGGGAGTGATTCACGACCTCTCCTCCTTGTTCCGGTCATCGATGCGCTCAGCCGTCGCCAGATCCAACTCGCACCACACCTCCTTACCGCCAGGCCCCGGCCGCACGCCCCAGCGCGCCGCCAACGCCTGCACCAGGAGCAACCCGCGCCCGAACTGATCATCCGGCCCCGGACAGCGCGAGCGCGGGTGCGCGTTCTCCCGGCCATCCCTGACCGACACCCGCAGCACGCGCGCGGACAGCGCGAGACGCACCTCGAAGAGCCGTTCGGCCACGCACCCGTGCAATATCGCGTTCGTCGCGAGCTCTGACAGCAACAGGGCCGCATCACCGGCCAGTTCGGGATACCCCCACTCCGCGACCAGCCGCGCGGTCCGACGGCGGGCGAGCGTCACACTGCCCGGATACGGGGTGTAGTGGAGGGTGTCCTCACGGAGGACGAGTTCGTCGGAATCCTGCGGATCGGGTGGCTCTTGGGGGGCGATCAACATCGCTCATCTCCAGGTGGGATGGGTTCGGTGGCATTGCCACCCCGAGGCATGCCGGGGGCGGTGCACTTCCGTCACTCGACGCCGCTGTGCGAGCGGCTCATCACCGAGAGTAGTGGCGACATGGCAAACGAATCAACCTCTTCCCGAGAAATATCTATCCAACTGAGTTGCGTGGCCGGGCCGTACAACACCAGACTGGACGGGCATCACCCCGAAGGAGCCGCACGTGACAACCGGCCAGGCCACGCAGGGCAACAGCACATCGACCGTTCTGGGCCGTCGGCTCGGAGGCGAACTTCTCAGGCTCCGCGTCGCAGCCGGGATGACGCAGCCACAGGCCGCAACGGTGCTCAGCGCATCCACTGCGAAAGTCGCGAAGATGGAACGCGGCTGGGTGCCGATACGGGATCCCGACATCCGTGCGCTGTGCGACCTGTACGGGGTCAGCGACCTCTCAACTACCGCCGGCCTTCTGGAGCTGGCCGCCGCCGACCGCGGACGCAGGAAAGCGAAGGGCTGGTGGAACCAGTACCCGGAGCTCCGCTCGCTGGTCGAGTACGTAGCACTCGAGGATGTCGCCACCTCGGTCCGGACCTGGCAGTTGGCCTTCGTTCCCGGCCTCTTCCAGACCCCCGACTACGCACGGGCCCTCGCGGTCGGCAGCGCCGCCTGGGAAGAGCCGGACGAGATCGAGCGCTTCGTGGAAGCCAAGATCGCCCGACAGGGCAGACTCGGCGACGACCCGCCGCTGCGAGTCTGGGCCATCGTTTCGGAGGGGGCCCTGCGGCAGTTGGTGGGAGGCCGTGACGTGATGCGCGCCCAACTCGATCACTTGCTCCGGCTGTCGCACCTGTCCCAGGTCAACCTGCAGGTCCTCCCCTTCCGGGCCGGAGCGCACCCAGGAATGACCAGCGCGTTCAACATCGTCTCGTTCACCGAAACTGGCGCGATGGACGTGGTCTACATGGACACCACGTCATCTACGCTGTGGCTGGAGAGCCCGACGGACGCGGCACGCCACGCGGCACTCTTTGACCGGACCGCGCGACTCTCCCTTGCGCAGCACGACTCACGCGTCCTGATCGAGAGCATCCGCGAGGAGCAGTAGCACGTGCCTAACTTCGAGTTCGTGAAGTCCAGCTACAGCAGCGGCAACGGCGAATGCGTCGAAGTGGCGACCAACATCCCCGCAACCGTCGCCGTCCGCGACTCCAAGGACCCGCACGGTCCGGTTCTGATGTTCTCTCCCGAGGCCTGGGGCGCCTTTCACAGCGCCCTGACCACGGGCGAGTTCGACCACTGACCGTCAGCTGCGCGCGCGCAAGCGGCGGAGCATTCGGGCGTCTTCGAAGCCTACGGTTCGGGCCGCGGATTCGATGGTGGAGCCGTGGGAGATGAGGTGTTCGGCGCGCTCGACGCGGAGGAGCTGCTGGTAGCGGAGCGGGGTGAGGCCGGTGGCCTCGCCGAAGCGGCGGGTCAGGGTGCGTTCGCTGACGCCGGACGTGGCCGCGAGGTCGGCGAGGGCCAGGTGGTCGGAGAAGCGGGCGTCGATGAGGTCCTGGACGCGGTGGACGGCGTCGCTGAGGTGGGCGCGGTGCCGGAGCATCGCGCTGGCCTGCTGTTCGTCGCCGTTGCGGCGGGCGTAGACGACCATGTTGCGGGCGACGCGGGCGGCGGCGCCCGGCCCGTGCCGGCCCGCGACGAGGTGCAGCGCGAGGTCGATGCCGCTGGCGATGCCGGCGGAGGTGACGACGCGGTCGTCGACCACGTAGAGGACGTCGCGCACGACGGTGGCCCGCGGGTGGCGCAGGGCGAGTTCGTCCTGCACGTCGTGGTGGGTGGTGCAGCGGCGGCCGTCGAGGAGGCCGGCCCGGCCGAGGGCGTCGGCGCCCGCGCAGATGCTGGCGACGACGCCGCCCGCGGCGTGGTGGTCGCGCAGCCGCTGGAGCGTGGACTCCTCCAGCCGCCCGTTCTGGGTGAGGGTGCGGGACCGCCAGCCGGGGACGATCACCAGGTCTTCGGCGGTGAGTTCGGGCCAGCTGGTGGCTGCCCTGAGCGGGACGCCCTGGGCGGTGGGGATGTCCTCCTGCTCGGCGACGTAGCCGGTCTCGTAGTCGTGGCCGAAGTCGGCCGCGGTCGAGAACACCTGCGCCGGACCCGCGAGATCCAGCAGGTGCAGGTGCGGGACGAGCAGGAAGACGACCCGGGTCACGATCCGGTCAGCCCCTTGACGGTGGTCACCCGCGCGAAGCGGCCGGCGAGCGCGTACTCGGTGCGGGCGAGGATGTCGTCGGTCTGCAGGGTGCGGGGGTCGGCGAGGATCTCCTCGACCGGGCGGCCGGCCGGTGCGTCCCAGTGCTCGATGGGGGTGGTGGCGGTCGCGTCGGTGACGAAGGTGACCTCGTAGCCGAGGTCGGAGGCGAGCCGGGTCGTCGTCTCGACGCACTGCTCGGTGCGGATGCCGCTGGTGACGACCTCGGTGACCCCGCGCGAGGTGAGGAGGAGCTGGAGGTTGGTGGTGGTGAAGGCGTTGTGCGCGGTCTTGGTGAGCACCGGCTCTCCGTCGAGCGGCTCCAGGCCCTCCATCAGGCGGACGTGGCCGCTCTCCGGGTCGAAGGGGCCACCGGTGCCGGGCTCGCTGTGCAGCACCCAGACGACGAGGTCGCCCTCGGCGCGGGCGTGCGCCACGAGGCGGTTCACCTGGCCGACGATGCCGGGGTTGGACGTGGCCGCCCACAGCGGACGCTGGAGGAAGGACTGCTGGACGTCGATGACGATCAGTGCTCGGTTCATGCCTCGATCCTCGCCCTCGGCGGGGCCCGCGGGACAGACACCATCATGCCTCGAAGCGGACCGATCCGGTCACGAGCGCGTCAGACGTCATGGGCCGGCGGCACCGCCAGGGTCCGCAGCGCGACGAGCAGCGCCTCCTGGTCGGGCACCGCCCCGAAGAACGCCGCGTCGGTCGACTCGACGGCCGCGACCGCCTTCGCGGCGAGCCGGGCGCCCACGGGGGTGATGCCGAGCCGCTTGGCCCGGGTGTCGCTCGGATCGGTCACCCGGGTGAGCAGCCCCTTGTCCTCCAGCCGCCGCAGCACCTGGGACGTCATCTTCACGTCCGTACCGCTGTGCCGGGCCAGTTGCAGCTGGTTGGGCTGCTCGCCCTGGCCGTCGAGCCACCACAATCCGGCCAGCAGGACGAACTGGGCGTGGGTGAGGTCGAGCGGGGCCAGGGCCGCCGCGATGGCGCGCTGCCAGTGGAGGGACGTGCGCCAGAAAAGGAAACCGGGGCTGTCGTCGGGTTCTTCCATCGTCCGACCGTACCCGTCCGCGACGGCCGTACACGGCCCTCCGGGCAATTAATCTACGCAACGATCATCTTCGTGCAGATCACAGTGTGGAGCGCGACGCAGTGATGACATCCGTCTCACAGCCCCCGCCGTCCCGCGCTGAGGGCACCGTTCCCTCGGGGAAACGGATGCGATGCGGACGGGTAACAGCCGCGCCGCAGGCTGACGGGCATGGACATCGAGGCGGGCACCGAGATCGTGGTGGTGGGTGGCGGGATGGCCGGCGCGCGCCTGGCGCAGCAGCTCGCGCCCGCCGCCCCGGACGTCAGGGTGACGCTGTTCGGCGAGGAGCGGCACGCCCCGTACAACCGGGTGCTGCTCGCGGAGGTCCTCGCCGGGCGGTACGAGCCGGACGTCATCCGGCTGCCGGACACCGTCTGCACGGAACGCCGGGTGGTGCGGGTGGACCGCGCCGAACAGCTCGTGATCTGCGACGACGGCTCCGCCACCCACTACGACCGGCTGGTGCTGGCCACCGGCTCCAACCCGGTGCTGCCGCCGCTGCGCGGCCTGTTCGAGGCCGGGCGCGGCGAGCTGCCGCTGGGGGTGCACGCCTTCCGCACCATGGACGACTGCCTGGCGCTGTCCGGGGCGGTGAGCCCCGGTGTACGGGCCGTGGTCGTCGGGGGCGGGCTGCTCGGCGTCTCCGCGGCGCGGGCGCTCGCCGCCCGCGGCGCCCATGTGGTCCTGCTCCAGCAGGGCGAGTACCTCATGGAGCGGCAGCTGGACGAGCAGTCCGGCAAAGTGCTGCGCGCGCATCTGGAGTCGATGGGGATCGAGGTCCACACCGAGTGCCGGGTGCGCGGGCTGCGGACCGAGCCGGACGGCACGTCACGGGCCGTCCGGTCCGTCGAACTCGCCGACGGCTACTGCCTCGGCACCGACCTGGTCGTCCTCGCCTGCGGCGTGCGGCCCCGTACCGGGCTGGCGCAGGCGGCGGGGCTCGAGGTCGCCAAGGGCATCGTCGTGGACGACGAGCTGCGGACGTCCGACCCGCTCATCCACGCGATCGGCGACTGCTCGCAGCACGGCGGGGTCGTGTACGGCCTGGCCAATGCCGCCCGTGAGCAGGCCGACGCGCTGGCGCTGCTGCTCATCGGGGCGGCGCGGGCAGCGCACCCCGCGGCCGCGCCGCGCTACACGGGCACCCGCGCCCTGACCCGGCTGACCCTGGGCGGGTCGCACCCGAAGGAATCGACGCCCGTCGGCGCCACCGGCATCGCCCCCTTCGACCTCGCCGCCTTCGGCGACCCGCAGCCGGTCCCCGGCGACGACGTACTGCGCCTCACCGACGCGACCCGCGGCGCCTACCGGAAGGTCGTCATACGGGACGACCGGCTGGTCGGCGGGATCCTGCTCGGCGATCTCGCCGCGGTGGGCACGCTCGCCCGCACCTGGGAGGCCGACGAGCCGCTCCCGGCCACATCCGCTCCGCTGCTCCACCTGCTCACCAACGACGGAGGTTCCTGACCATGGCTGTTGACACGATGGACGCTGCCACGACGCCCACGATCGTGCTGGTCGGCCACGGCATGGTCGGACAGCGGTTCCTGGAGGCGCTGGCCGACCGCGGCGTCACCGAGCGCTCGCGGGTGGTCGTGCTGTGCGAGGAACCCCGCGCGGCGTACGACCGGGTACACCTGACCTCGTACTTCTCCGGGACGACGCCGGACGAGCTCGCCCTCGCCGAGGACGGCTTCATGGAGAAGCACGGCATCGAGCTGCGGCTGGGCGATCCCGCGGTCACCATCGACCGCGCCACCCGGACCGTGACGGCCCGCTCCGGGCTGGCCTTCGCCTACGACACGCTGGTGCTGGCCACCGGCTCCTTCCCGTTCGTGCCGCCGGTCCCGGGCAAGGACGCCGAGGGCTGTTTCGTGTACCGCACCATCGAGGACCTGCTGGCGATCGAGGAGTACGCCGCGTCCGGCGGCACCGGCACGGTCGTCGGCGGCGGTCTGCTCGGCCTGGAGGCGGCGGGCGCGCTGAAGGGGCTCGGACTGGACACGCACGTCGTGGAGTTCGCGCCGCGCCTGATGCCGGTGCAGGTCGACGAGGGCGGCGGTGAGGCGCTGCGGCGCACCATCGAGGAGATGGGCGTCACCGTCCACACCGGGGTCGGCACGCAGGCGATCGTCGCGGGCGAGGACGGCCGGGTCGCCGCGATGTCGCTGTCGGACGGCTCGACCCTCTCGACCGGCCTGGTGGTCTTCTCGGCCGGCGTCCGCCCCCGCGACCAGCTGGCCCGGGAGTGCGGGCTGCCCGTCGGCGAGCGCGGCGGGATCGTCGTGGACGAGCAGTGCCGTACCGAGGACGAGGCGGTCTACGCGATCGGCGAGTGCGCGCTGGCCTCCGACGGCCGGGTGTACGGGCTGGTCGCCCCCGGTTACGAGATGGCGGAGACGGCCGCGAAGATGATCGCGGGCGACGCCGGCTCCTTCAAGGGCGCGGACCTGTCGACGAAGCTGAAGCTGCTCGGCGTGGACGTGGCGAGCTTCGGTGACGCGCACGGCGCCACCCCCGGCTGCCTGGACGTGCTGTACTCCGACTCGCGCTCCGGTGTGTACAAGAAGCTCGTGGTCTCCCGCGAGGGCGTGCTGCTGGGCGGCATCCTGGTCGGCGACGCCGACTCGTACGGCATGCTGCGCCCGATGACCGGCTCGGTGCCGCCGGTGCCGCCCGAGCGGCTGGTCCTGCCGGCGGGCGCCGGCGGCCCGGTCGAGCTCGGCCCGTCGTCGCTGCCCGACACGGCGGTGATCTGCAGCTGCCACAACGTCACCAAGGGCGCGATACTCGACGCCGTCACCGAGCACTCCTGCACCACCGTGCCGGAGATCAAGAAGTGCACCAAGGCCGGTACCGGCTGCGGCAGTTGCCTGAAGGTGCTGGGGCAGCTGCTGCCCCCCGCCGAGGACCAGGGCCTGTGCGGCGACTTCGCGCACACCCGCCAGGAGCTGTACGAGATCGTGCGCGCGCTGCGGGTCACCTCGTTCGCCGCGCTGCTCGACAGCCACGGGCGCGAGGCGGCCAAGGGCGGCGAGGGCTGCGAGATCTGCAAGCCCGCGGTGGCCTCGGTCATCGCCTCGCTCGCGCCGTCCATCGGCGCTCCGGTGCACGTACTGGACGGCGGCCAGGCCGCGCTCCAGGACACCAACGACCACTTCCTCGCCAACCTGCAGCGCAACGGCTCGTACTCGATCGTGCCGCGCATCCCCGGCGGTGAGATCACCCCCGAGAAGCTGATCGTGATCGGCGAGGTGGCCCGGGACTTCGGCCTCTACACGAAGATCACCGGCGGTCAGCGGATCGACCTCTTCGGCGCCCGCGTCGACCAACTGCCGCTGATCTGGACGCGGCTGGTGGACGCCGGGTTCGAGTCGGGGCACGCGTACGGCAAGTCGCTGCGCACCGTGAAGTCGTGCGTGGGCAGCACCTGGTGCCGCTACGGGGTCCAGGACAGCGTGAAGATGGCCATCGACCTGGAGCTGCGGTACCGGGGGCTGCGCTCGCCGCACAAGCTCAAGTCGGCCGTCTCGGGGTGCGCGCGCGAGTGCGCGGAGGCCCGCGGCAAGGACTTCGGGATCATCGCCACCGCGTCGGGCTGGAACCTGTACGTCGGCGGCAACGGCGGCGCCACCCCGCGCCACGCGGACCTGCTGGCGCAGGACCTCAGCGACGCGGAACTGGTCCGGCTCATCGACCGCTTCCTGATGTTCTACATCCGCACCGCGGACCGCCTGGAGCGCACCTCCACCTGGCTGGACCGGATCGAGGGCGGCCTGGACCACGTCCGCGACGTCGTCGTGCACGACTCGCTGGGCATCTGCGACGAGCTGGAGTCGCTGATGTCCGCGCACGTCGCGGGGTACCGCGACGAGTGGGCCGACACCATCAACGACCCCGAGCGGCTGAGCCGCTTCGTCTCCTTCGTCAACGCCCCGGACGTGCCCGACCCCAGCGTCCGGTTCGTCGAGGAGCGCGACCAGGTCAAGCCCGACCTGGACCTCCTGGCCGGCCCGGTGCTGCTCGCCGGACCCACCCTCGCCATCCGCACCCTCGAAGGGACGGTCACCGCATGACCATCGAACTCCTCCTGGACGACACGTGGTTCCCGGTCTGCGACGACACGCAGCTGACGCCGGGCCGGGGCGTCGCCGCCCTGCTGCCCGACGGCTCGCAGGCGGCCCTCTTCCAGGACCGGCACGGCGCCCTGTACGCGATCGGCAACCGGGACCCGTTCACCGGCGCCTACGTCCTGTCCCGCGGCCTGATCGGGTCGGACGCGGGACGGGCGTACGTCGCCTCCCCGCTGCTCAAGCAGCGCTTCGATCTGGCGACCGGAACCTGCCTGGACGACGAAACGGTCAGTACCGCCTCGTATGCCGTCAGATCCCTGTAATCGCCCCCGCCGCCGGATCCACGTCCCGCAACGTGGCGCATACACAGCGAGTTGACAAGGTTAGGTTTACCTAACCTAAGATCGACGGGTGCTCAAGAACCAGCGGACGGCCGTAGCCGGTCGGCTTCCCTCCCCGGCTCGGCGGATACCGCTGTTCCTGCTCGGCGCACTCGCTCTGACGCTGTGCGGCGCCGCGAGCCTCGCGCTCGGCTCGCGGCCGGTGCCCCTCGGCACCGTGTTCGACGCCCTGTTCCACCACGCGCACAGCCGTGACGCCGTGGTGGTCACCGGACTGCGCGTACCGCGCACCCTCATCGGGCTCGCGGTCGGCGCCGCGCTCGGGGTGGCGGGCGCCGTCGCCCAGGGCGTCACCCGCAACGCGCTGGCCTCACCGACCACGCTGGGGATCAACGCGGGCGCGGGCTTCGCCGTCGTCACGGCCATCTACGCCCTGCATCTGACGCACCCCGCCCAGTACCTGTGGTTCGCGTTCGCCGGAGCGGCGGCCGCCGCGCTCTTCGCCCAGACGCTCGCCCGCCGGGCGGGCGACCTGGACCCGGTGCGCCTCGCGCTCGGCGGCACGGTACTGACGGCCGTCCTGGTCTCCTGGACCTCTGCCGTGATGCTGGCGAGCAACCGCACCCTGGACGAGGCCCGCTTCTGGCTCGCGGGCTCCCTGTCCGGGCGGACGCTCGACGTCCTCTACCCCGTACTCCCGCTCATCGCCGCCGGGTTGGTCATCGCCCTGGCCATCACCCCGGCCCTCAACGCCCTGGCCCTCGGCGACGAGACCGCGCAGGCGCTGGGCGTGCCGGTGGCGCGGATCCGGGTCGCCGGCGGCCTCGCCGTGGTGCTGCTCGCCGGCTCCGCCGTCGCGGTGGCGGGACCGGTCGCGTTCGTCGGGCTGGCCGCCCCGCACCTGGTGCGCCTGGTGTCCGGCAACGACCACCGGCTGCTGGTCCCCGGCTGCCTGATCGCCGGCCCCCTGCTGCTGCTCGGCGCCGACGTCCTGGGCCGCGTCGTGATCGCGCCCTCCGAACTGGAGGTCGGCATCGTCACCGCCTTCCTCGGCGCGCCGCTGCTCGCGGTGCTGGCCCGGAAGGTGGCCCGATGACCGCCCCTACCGTGCCCAGGCCTCGCCCCGCCACTCCGACGCGGCGTCCCTCACGCGGCCGCCGCACCGCCCTACTGGCCGCCGGCGCGGTGGCGGCGATCCTCGTGCTCGCCACCACCGCGCTCACCACCGGCCAGATCCCGATGCCCCCGCTCACCGCGCTGCGCGCCCTGATCGGCCTCGGCGACTCCGGCGACGTGTTGGTGGTCCAGGAGTTCCGGGCGCCCCGGGTGGCGGCGGCCCTCGTCGCCGGAGCCGGCCTCGCCGTCGCCGGGGCGCTGCTGCAGCGGCTGTTCCGCAACCCGCTCGCCTCCCCCGACGTCATGGGCGTGACCGGCGGCGCCTCGCTCGGCGCCGTCTCGCTGCTCGCCACCGGCGCCTCACAGACGCTCATCCCGCTGGCGGCCCTCGGCGGCGGGCTGCTCGCCGCCGTCCTGCTCGGCGCGTTCGCGTGGCGGTCGGGACTCGGCGTCACCCGGCTCGTCCTGGTGGGGCTGGCCGTGCAGGCCGGGCTGGCCGCCGCCGTCAACCTGATGGTGGTGCGCTTCCCCGCCGAACTCGCCAACTCGGCGCTGCAGTGGACGACGGGGTCACTCTACGGACGGACCTGGACCGAGGTGTCCGCCGCGGGCGGGGCCATGGCCGCGGCGATGGCCGCCGCGTTCGTCCTGCACCGGCGCCTCGCCGTCCTCGACCTGGGTGACGACTCGGCGGGCGGGCTCGGCCTGGCGCCGTCCGCGGCGCGCCTGCAACTGCTGCTCACCGCCATCGTGCTGGCGTCGCTGGCCGCCGCCCTCACCGGCCCGGTCGCGTTCGTCGCACTCGCCGTACCGCACGTGGTCCGCTTCCTCGCCGGCCCGCCGACCGCGGGAACGCTCGCCCTGTCGGCGCTGACCGGCGCCGTCCTGCTGCTCGGCTCCGACCTGGTCGTCCAGCATCTGCTGCCGGTGCACGGACTGCCCGTCGGCGTGGTCACCGCGACTCTCGGCGCCCCCTGGCTCCTCGCCTTGATGATCCGTCAGAGCAGGCCCACGCACAGGAGTTTCGGATGACCGCCCGCGCCGACCGGCCGCCGCCCACCCAGCCGCGCATCAAGCCACCCACCCAGCCACCCGCCAGGCCCCGCACCGCGCCGCACACCAACCAGCTCTCCACCCACGGCCTGGACCTGCGCTACGGCGACCGCACGGTGATCGGCGGCCTGGACCTCGTCCTGCCCGGCGGCGCCGTCACCGCCATCGTCGGCCCCAACGCCTGCGGGAAGTCGACGCTGCTGCGCGGGCTGACCCGGCTGCTCCCTCCCGCCGCCGGCAGCGTCGCCCTGGACGGCGCGGACATCCACCGGATGCCCGCCCGCGCGCTGGCCCGCCGGATGGGGCTGCTGCCGCAGCAGCCGGTAACCCCCGACGCGATCACCGTCGAGGCCCTGGTCCGGCTCGGCCGCTACCCGCACCAGCGGCTGCTCAGCCCCTGGTCGGCCACCGACCAGGCCGCCGTCGACGAGGCCCTGGACCGCACCGGCACCACGGAACTGCGCAACCAGCACGTCGACCAGCTCTCCGGCGGCCAGCGGCAGCGCGCCTGGATCGCGCTGGCCCTCGCGCAGGACACCGAGCTGCTGCTCCTCGACGAGCCCACCACCTTCCTCGACCTGCGCCACCAGCTCGACGTGCTCGACCTGGTCTCGGACCTGCACGCCGAGTCCGGGCGCACCGTCGTCATGGTGCTGCACGACCTCGGCCAGGCCGCCCGGTACGCCGACCATCTCGTCGTCCTCCAGGACGGCCGGCTGGCCGCGGCCGGCCCGCCCTCCGAGGTGCTCGACGCCGCGCTGGTGAAGTCCGTGTTCGACGTGGAGTGCCAGGTCATCCCCGACCCCGAGACCGGCACCCCGCTCGTCGTCCCGCGCGGACGCGCCAGACGCCACACCGCCGTCGTCACCAGCTGACCCTCCCCCGTCCCCCCTTCTGCTCCAACGGCAAGGACCCCCACCCTCATGAACACCAGAGCCCCGCTCCGCCGGCGCCTCGTCCGGCTGATCGCCGCGCCCGTCGCCCTCGTCATCGGCGTGGGCGCGCTCGCCGCCTGCGGCAGCGAAACCGGGACCAAGGACGGCAAGGCGAACGCCGCGGCCACCGCCGACGGCTTCCCGCGCACCCTCACGCACGCCATGGGCAGCACCACGATCCCCGCGAAGCCGCAGCGCGTGGTCGTGCTCGACACCGGCGAGCTGGACGACGTGACGATGCTCGGCATCACCCCGGTCGGCGCGGTCGCGCCGCACCTGAAGTCCGAGGGCGGCTTCCCCGCGTACCTGAAGGGCAGGACGGACGGCACCAAGGACGTCGGCCCGTCCGCGGAGCCCAACCTGGAGCTGATCGCGTCCCTCAAGCCGGACCTGATCCTGTCCTCGAAGGTCCGCCACGAGAAGGTCTACGACAAGCTCAAGGCCATCGCGCCGACCGTCTTCACCGCGACCACCGGCTTCCCGTGGAAGGCGAACCTGGCCGTCCACGCCAAGGCCCTCGGCCTGGAGAAGGAAGCCGCCACGGCGCTGACGTCCTACGAGGCCCGCGCGAAGAAGCTCGGCGAGGCCATCAAGGCCAGGAACGGCGGCAAGGAGCCGACCGCGTCGGTCGTCCGCTTCGTCGCCGGCCCGACCCGGCTCTACCAGCTGGACTCGTTCAGCGGCGTCGTGCTCACCGACATCGGCCTGCGCCGCCCGGCCTCGCAGAACGTCCACAGCGCGATGCTGGAGGTCGGTCCCGAGCAGATCGACAAGGCCGACGCGGACCTCGTCTTCGTCACCGTCTCCGACGACCCTGCCAAGACGCAGCAGAGCGTCGTCGAGTCCAACCCGGTCTGGAAGGACCTGGACGCGGTCAGGAACCACAAGGTCGTCAACGTGACCGACGAGACCTGGATGTCCGGCATCGGCGTGCAGGCCGCGATCAGCATGCTCGGCGACGTGGCCAAGGCCGCGGGCGTCGACCTGCCGAAGTAACGCGCTCCGTGTGAGAGGGGGCGGGCCTCCTCCGCCGGCCCGCCCCCTCCCCCTCCACACGTTCCAGAACAGGACCACCGGCCATGCGGCTGTATCTGCTCGCGCTCAACCCCACGGACTCCGTCACCGAGGGCTTCCTGCCCGCCGCCTCACGGCTCGGCCTGGACGTCACCCTGCTCACCGACTCCCCCACCGCTCACCAGGAGCTGTACGGCGACCGGGTGGACGTCGTGGAGTGCGACGTACGCGACTTCCGTGCCGTCATCACCCGGATCGCCACCGGCCCCGCCCCCCACGCGGTCTTCACCAACAGCGACCACCTGCAGACCCAGGCCGCCCTCGCCGCCGCGTACTTCGACCTGCCCGCCAAGCCCTGGCAGGCGGCCCTGCGCGCCAAGGACAAGGCGCAACTGCGCCGCCACCTGGCCGCCACCGGCGCCGACACCGTGTGGTCCGCCGAACTCCCCGCCGGCGAGGACCCCGCGACCCTGCTGGAACTGCCGGTCCCCTACCCGTGCGTGGTGAAACCGCGCGAAGGCGTGGCCAGCGAGGACGTGGTCCTGGTCGGGGGTCCGGAGGAGCTGGTGCGGCGCTGCAAGGAGATCCAGGCGCGCCGCCCGCGGGCGGCGCTCGTGGCGGAGGAGTACCTGACCGGCGAGCTGTACACGCTGGAAACGCTCGGCGACGGCCGCACCCGGCACGTCCTGGGCGGGTTCCACACCGAGCTCTCGGCACTGCCCCACTTCATCGAGGAGCGCCTCACCTTCGTCCCCGCGCACCCCGAGCCGGTCGTCGCGCAGGTCCTCGCGCAACTGGACGCCCTCGGCGTCGGGTTCGGCGCCTGCCACACCGAGTTCGTGGTCCAGGACGGCCACGCGCGCATCATCGAGGTCAACTACCGGGCCATCGGCGACCAGTGCGACCTGCTGCTCGCCGGGCTGCTCGGCATCCCGCTCTTCGAGCTCATCCTCGGCGTCCACCTCGGTCAACCGCTCCCCGCCGACCTCGGTGCCCGCGACGACGGCCGCGCCCGGCTGGATTACCCGTGCGCGGAACGGGCGGGCACGCTCACCGCCGCGCCCGCCGCCACCGAGCGCACGGTGGACGGCGTCCGGCTCGTCTACCGCCCGCTGCGCGCGACCGGTGAACGCCACGAACTGCACCACACCAACCGCGACTACCTCGGCGTCCTGCGCGCCACCGGCACCGACCAGGACGCGGTGGACCGCGTCGTGACGGAGTTCCTCGGGGCGCAGCGCTGGGAGATCACCTCGTGACGGGCACCGGAACGGGCACCGATGCCGGGGTGGGGACCGACACCGACACGGAGCTGACACTGCGCGTGCTCAGCGCCCTGCTGCGCGAGGACGTCGTCGGCCTGCGCACGCGCTCCACCCTCATCGAGGAGTCCGACGGGCACTGGCTGCGGCTGCCCTACTCGTACGGTGGTGACGGGAACGGCGGTGACGGGACCGGCGGCTTCGAGGACGCGCTGCTGCTCCCGGTGACCGAGGACGGCTTCCAGTGCGAGTACGCGGCACGGCTGCCGCTGCTGCGACGCGCCTCCGACGGCCGCGAACTCACCGGCACCGACGCCGTACTGCGGGCACTGCGCGCCCTCGCCGACCCCGTCGACCGGGCCGGGTTCGACGCGTTCGCCGAGGAGTGCCGGCAGACCGCCGAGACCCTGCGGCTGCACGACCGGGAGCGCGGCGCGGTGACCACCCGGCTCGCCGAGCGGTACGGCTCCGACACCGCCTACTGGACGTACGCCCGCGGCCTGGGCTTCGACGCGCTGGCCGCCTTCCACGACCACCCGGTGTATCCGACCTCGCGCGGGCGCAGCGGCCTCGGCGAGGCGGAACTGCGCGCCTACGCACCGGAGTTCCACGAAGACGTCGCACCGCGCTGGCTCGTGCTGCCCCGCGAGGCCGTGACGGAGTCCGGCGGCGGTCCCGCCGAGCCGTACGCGTACCTGTGGCCGACGCCCGTCTCCCTCGGCATGCCGGAGCTGCGCGACACCCACACCGTACTTCCGCTGCACCCGCTGACCGTCGGGGAACCGCTGGACGCCGCGCTGCGCACCGCCGGCCTGGAGGGGCGCGCGTTCCTGGCGGAGCAGCGGCCCCTCACCCTCCTCCCCACCCTGTCCATGCGCACGCTCGCGGACCGCACGTACCCACTGCTGCACCTGAAACTGCCGCTGGCCACCGCGACCCTCGGCCTGCGCAACCGGCGGACCATCAAGCCCGGCACCCTCGCGGACGGGGCCGCCTGCCAGCTCCTGCTGAGCCAGGTGATCGCCCGCGAACCGCGGTTCCGCGACACCGTGCTGCTCGCCGACGAGCGCCGCTACGCGCACGCCGGGCACGAACTCCTCGCCGTTCTGCTGCGCCGGTACCCGGAGCACCTGCAGAACTCCGTGCTGGTCCCGATGGCCGCACTGCTCGCCGGCGCCCCCGACGGCCGGCTGGTGATCGACCAGCTCGCGGACCGCTTCTACGACGGCGACCCCGTCGCCCTCCTGGACGCCTGCCTGACGCTGCTGTTCGACTGGCAGACCACGCTCTTCGGCTACGGCATCGCCCTGGAGTCGCATCAGCAGAACGTCTCGCTCGCCCTGGACCGGGACCGCGCGACGGGCGCCACCCGGCTGCGGCTGGTCCTGAAGGACAACGACGGACCGCGGATCAACACGGCGCGGCTGAGCCGGGCCCTGGGTGAAACGCCGGCCCGCATCGACGAGTTCGACGACGAGCGCATCTTCTGCGTCTCCGACGACCCGCTCGTCGACCTGTTCACGACCATCACCGTCCACCTCTGCGCGGGCTCGTACGCCTTCGGACTCGCCGACCACGGCCGGGCACCGCTGGACGAGCTGCTGCGGCTGGTCCGCGACCGGCTCTCCGAGGCCATCGACCGCCTGGGCGGCGCGCCGGCCGAACTGCTGCGCGCGCGGGTGCTGGACGCCGAGCGGCTCCCGGTCAAGGCGATGGTCAGCGCGGGGACGCTGCTCAGCAAGGAGCGCTCCGGCGCGGCCGACATCAACAAGCACTACACGACGGGCCCCAACTACCTGCGGGCCGAGTCGACCGAGCCGACCGGGTCGACCGGACCGGCCGGGACCGGTCCGAGGTGAGCGCGGAAGCGGCGACGCTGGCCGGCGCTCCGGCCCCCGCCCTGGGGCGCCGCCAGGTGCACGCGGTGGCGGCCTGCTACTTCGTCGCCTCGTTCGCCGCGCTCGGCCTGCCCCCGTACCTGACGTCGATCCTGCCGGAACTGGGCGACACGACCGCGCACTGGGCCGGGCTGCTCTACATCGTCCCGACGGTCTTCGGCGGCCTCGCCGCCCCGCTCTGGGGGCGGCTGGCCGACCGCTACGGCCGCAAACGGCTGCTGCTGCGCGCCCAGCTCGGGCTGGCGCTGTCGTTCCTGCTGGCCGGAGCCGCCGACTCGCTGCCCACGTTCACCGCCGCCCTCGTCCTGCAGGGCATCCTCGGCGGCACGTTCGCCGCCACCAACGGCTATCTCGCCGCGGGTCTCGACGGCACCCGGCTGTCCTGGGCCCTGACCCTGATGCAGGGCAGCGCCCGCGCCGCCCTCGTCGCCGCACCCATCGTGGTCGGCTCCCTGTCCCCATGGCTCTCGCCACACCGCCAGTACGCGCTGCTCGCCCTCCTCCCCCTGGGCGCCGCCGCGATGCTGCTGGCTCTGCCGGAACCACGGGAGAGCGTCGCGCTCCCGCCGGTGCGGCTGCAGGAGACGCGGCCCGGCACCGCGCAGCGCCGGCTGCTGCGGGAGCTGTACGTCTTCGAGTTCGCGTTCGTCTTCTCGACCGTCATCTCCTTCCCCTACCTCATCGCCCTGCTCGGCGACCGAATATCGGGGATCTCCGCGGTCGTCTCCGGGTCGCTCTTCGCCCTGCCGCACCTGTGCTACCTGCTCTTCGCCGCGCCCGTGCACTCCGCCTTCCGCAACCGCCCCCGGCTCGGCATCGCCCTCGGTTTCACGGCGGTGGCCGCGGGCCTCGCGGGGCACGCCACCGCCGGTTCGCTGATCACGTTCACGGCCGTCCGGCTGCTGCTCGGGGCCGGCCTCACCCTCGGCCTGGTCGGTCTCTCCCTGCTCGCCGCCGACGCGGTGCAAGGCCGTTCGCCGGGAAGGATGTTCGGCTCCCTGGAGTTCGTCTCCAAGGGCGGGGCCGTCGCCGCCGGAGTGGTCGCCGCACTCGGCAACAGCGCCTTCGGACCGACCGCGCCCGTGGTCGCGGGCACCGCGGTCGCCCTGATCACCGTCGCAGCCGCCGTACACGCTCTCTTCTCGCACCCTTGATGGAGCCGTTGATGACGCTTCCCCTGCACCTCGCGCAGCCCTCCCCCTCACCCTCCTCCTCCACCACCGCCGGCGACCTCGCCGCGGGCCTTCCGGCCGCCGATGACGTCGTGGCGCACACCCTGCTCAACTGCCTGCTCCGCGAGGTCTCGGGACCCGAGCACCAGACGGCGGTCGCGGACGGCCACCTGCTGCTGCGGCTGCCCCGCGCGGGCGCGCTGCTGCGGGTCGCGCTGCGCCGCACGTCACTGATCGGCGCCCACCGGTTCTCCGGCCCCGTCGCGGAGCGGCACGCGGACACGTGGAAGGAGTTGGACTGGTACCGCCTCGCCGAGCACGTGCACGACGAGCTGTCGCTGCGGACCGGGGTGCGCAACGACGAGTTCCTGGACCAGATCGTCTCCAGCCACCGGGGCGTCACCGCCGCCCTGTCGCTCCCCCGCGAGCTGCCCGGCGACCACACCGGATCCCCCGGGACGGGTGACCTCGACTACCTGGAGTCCGAGCAGTCCCTGCTCTTCGGCCACCGCTTCCACCCCACCCCCAAGGCGCGCACCGGCGACCCCGCGTCGTGGGCCGCGTACGCCCCCGAGGCGGGCGCGACGTTCCCGCTGCGCCACTTCGCCGTCCGCGAGCACCTGATCGCGGAGGAGCGCAGCGAACCCGGCGCCGCCGACCCGCTGGACCGGCTGCGGCCGGTGCCCGCCGGCTACCGGCTGCTGCCCGCGCACCCGTGGCAGTACGGTCTGCTGCACGAGCACCCGGCGCTGCGCGCGGCCCTGGCCTGCGGCGACATCCTCGACCTGGGCACCGGCGACGTGCCCGCGACGCCGACCGCGTCGGTCCGCACCCTGTACGACGGTGAGACGTTCCTGAAGTTCAGCCTCAACATCAGGATCACCAACTGCCTCCGGAAGAACGCCGCTTACGAGCTCTCCGGCGCGGTCGCGCTCACCCGCCTGCTGCAACCGGTCTTCGCCGACCTGGCAGAACGCTTCCCGGCTGTGGCCATGCTGCGGGAGCCCGCGTACCGCAGCCTCGCGCTGCCCGGCCCCGACGGGCGACCGGACCTCGGCCTGCTGGAGGGCTTCGGCGTCATCGTCCGCGACGGCCTGGACGCGCACCTGCGCCCCGGTGTCACCCCGCTGCTGGCCGCCGCCGTCGCCGACGAGTACCCGACCGGCGCCGCGCACATCTCGCGGCTCCTCGCCGGAACGGGACCGCAGGCCGCCCTCGACTGGTGGACGGCGTATCTGCGGCTGCTGCTGCCGCCGGTGCTCGCCGCCTACTTCGACCACGGCGTCGTGCTGGAACCGCATCTGCAGAACGTGCTGATCGGGGTGGACGGCGAGGGCTTCCCCGTCCAGGTCCTCCTCCGCGACCTGGAGGGCACCAAACTCATCCCCGAGCACCACACCGCCACCCTCGCCGCCCTGCCGGCCGATGTCGCCGCCCCGATGACGTACGACGCGGAACGCGGCTGGGACCGCGTCATCTACTGCCTGCTCGTCAACCACGTCTCGGAACTCCTGGCGGCACTCGCCGACCTGCATCCGCAGACGGAGACGGTCCTGTGGGCGCGGGTCCGCACCGTGCTGCGCGAGTACGCGGACGGCCACGGCTGCCCGCCCCGCCTCAGCGCCCTGCTCGCCGGGGTCCCGCTGCCGGCCAAGGCCAACCTCCTCACCCGCTGGGAACGCAAGGCCGACCGCGAGGCCGGCTACGTACGGCTGCCCTCGCCGCTGGCCGAGGACGTGCTGGACGACGCGGACGACGCGGACGACAGCGACCGCACCGAGCCCTGGAGCGCCCGATGACCCCGCCACCCGTCGTGCCCCCGCTCACCGGGGCGGTCCGTGAACGGGCCGCGTACCTCGCCTCCGACGACCTGCCCGCCTACGTCTACGACCTGGCGGAGCTGCGCGCGCACGCCGCCGCCGTACGGGCCGCTCTCCCCGAGCGCGTCGAGCTCTACTACGCCGCCAAGGCCAACCCCGAGCCGGAGATCCTGGCCGCGCTCGCCCCGCACGTCGACGGGTTCGAGGTCTCCTCCGGCGGCGAACTGGCCCATGTGCGCAAGGCCGTCCGCAACCGTCCGCTGGCCTTCGGCGGCCCCGGCAAGACCCCGGCCGAGCTCGCGACCGCGCTGGACCTGGGCGTGGAGCGCTTCCACGTGGAGAGCGAGTACGAGCTGCGCATGCTCGGACACCTCGCCGCACGGCTGGCCCCCGGCCGGACCGTCCCCGTCCTGCTGCGCTTCAACCTGCCGGTGCCGGGCGCGGCCCTGGAGGGCAGCTCGCTGGCGATGGGTGGCCGCCCGACGCCGTTCGGCCTCGACCCCACCCAGGCCGACAACGCCGTACGGCTGCTCGCCGATCACCCGCAGCTGGAGCTGCGCGGCCTCCACGCCCACCTCGCCAGCGGCCTCGACGCGGCGGCGCAGCTCGCCGTGGCCGGCGAAGTGGTCGCGTTCGCGGTGGCCCTGGCCGCCCGGTACGGCGTCGCGCTGCCCGAGGTGAACGTCGGCGGCGGCATGAACGTGGACTACACCGACCCGGGCGTCCGCTTCGACTGGACCGCGTACGGCGAAGGTCTCGCGCGCCTCACCGCCGCCCACCCCTCCCTGCTGCTGCGCATCGAACCGGGTCGCGCCCTCACCGCGTACTGCGGCTGGTACGCCACCGAGGTCCTGGACGTGAAGCCCAGCCACGGCGAGGAGTTCGCCGTGCTGCGCGGCGGCACCCACCATCTGCGCACCCCGGCGACCAAGGGCCACGACCAGCCCTGCACGGTCCTGCCCGTCGACCGCTGGCCCCACCCCTGGCCGCGCCCGGCCGCCCGGCAGGACCACATCACCCTCACCGGGCAGCTCTGCACACCAAAGGATGTGCTGGCCCGCCGGGTTCCGGCGGGCGGTCTACGGGCCGGGGACCGGGTGGTGTTCGCGCTGGCGGGGGCATACGCGTGGAACATCTCGCACCACGATTTCCTGATGCACCCCCGGCCGGGCTTCCACTTCCTGGGCGGTGCTTGAATCGCACCCATGACCGATCATGAAGTGCTGCGGGTCTTCATCGGCCCGGACGGCCGGGGCGGCAACCCCCTGGGCGTGGTGACCGCCGACTCCTCCGACGCGGCCGGCCGGCAGGCCATCGCCGCCGAACTCGGCTACAGCGAAACGGTCTTCATCGACGACGCGGAACGCGGGGGCGTACGGATCTTCACCCCGAGCGTGGAGCTTCCCTTCGCCGGCCACCCCCTCGTCGGCACCGCCTGGCTCCTCCAGACAGGCCTGCTGCGCCCCCCGGCCGGCGACGTCCCGGCCTGGACGGAGGGCGACATCACCTGGATCCGCGGCCGCGCCGCCTGGGCCCCCGGCCGCCGCACCGAGCAGTACACGACGGTCGCCGAGGTCAACGCCCTGCCCTCGCCGCCGCCCGGTGAGGGCTGGCTCTACGCCTGGGCCTGGGCGGACGAAACCGCCGGCCGCGTCCGGGCCCGCGGGTTCCCCCGCCGCGGCGACGCCATCACCGAGGACGAGGCGACCGGCGCCTCCGCGATGGTCCTCGCCGCCGAACTCGCCCGCCCCCTCGACATCCGCCAGGGCACCGCCTCCCAAATCCTGACCCGCCCGGGCCCTGACGGCACGATCGACGTGGGCGGCCGGGTGGCAAGCTCCCGCTGAGGCACTCGCCGAGCTGTCGTCAGACCGCCTGCACCGGCGTGTCCAGCTCGAACCACACCCCCCCAGCGATCCGCCGCCCCACACCGGTCGGCCAGCGCCGCGACCAGGAACAACCCACGCCTGCTCACCGCCTCGTCCGCCGCCCCGCCCACCCCGAACCGAACCGCGCTCCCGTCGACGACGGTCACCCGCACCTGCCCGGGCGCCACTCGAACCCGCAGCAGTAAATGCGCCCCACCGGCATGCAGATAGGTGTTCGTCACCAACTCCGACGTACACACCGCCGCCGAGTCGGCAAGATCCCCCCACCCGACCGCCCGAACCACCCCCGCCACGAAGTCCCGGCAGATCTTGGGAGCGGTGACGACGCGGGCGCTGCGAAGCGTGAACGAATGGGGAACGTGGGCCGCGAGGGGCGGCTGGACGGGGATGCGGGCTTCGGGGTCCATGGACCAACTCCCCTGTTGGATACGCCACGTGTCGGATGCAGCACCTACCGTAGTCAATGATGGTTATCTAGTTCAACGTAATCGCGTATTTTCATCACTCGCTGGTAGTGATCGCGTGAACACGGCAGACCTGCAACGACCGATGAGGAAGGGGCACATGGCCCACCGGACGTTCATCACGGCTCGCCAGCGCCGCCTGGGGGCGGAACTGCGCCGCATGCGGGAGCACGCGGGGTTCGCCATCCAGGAGGCGGCGGACCTCATGGGCGTCACCCGTTCGCACATCACCAACATGGAACTGGCCCGCTTCGGCGTCAGTGAAGACCGTCTGCGCGCCCTCGCCGCCAACTACACCTGCGCGGATGGCGCCTACGTCGACGCGCTGGTCACTATGGCAGCCGAACGCAAGCCGGGTTGGTGGGAGGACTATCGCGGCATCCTGCCTGCGGGAGCACTGGACCTGGCGGAACTTGAGCACTGCGCATCAGCGCTCCAGGTGGTGCAGATCATGCACGTGCCGGGATTGCTGCAGACCGAGGAGTACGCACGAGCGGTCCTGCGTGAAGCGGTCCCCACCCGATCACCGGCAGAACTTCGCCGTACCCTCGCGCACCGATTGCGGCGACGCGAGATCCTGGACCGCGACGCTTCTCCCGGGTGCGCCTTCCTCATCCATGAAGCGGCGCTGCGCATGCGGTTCGGAGATCAACACGTTCTCCGAGCGCAGCTCGCAGCCCTCCTTGAAGCCTCCGAGCGGAAGAACATCACTGTCCGCGTCATCCCCTTCGAGGCGGGAGGCTTCCACATCGCCGGACTCACGGTCACCTATGCCTCCGGCGCGGTCCCACAACTGGACACGGTGCAACTCGACACCGCACACAAGGCGCTCTTTCTGGAGGCGGAGACTCAACTGGAGAATCACCGAGCGATTCTCCAGCGCACCGAGGAAGCGGCCCTGCCCGCCGGGGACTCGCGTGATTTCATTCGCAGCATCGCCCACCACATGTGAAGGCAAGCAAATGACGTCCAGGATAATTTGGCAGAAGTCCTCCTACTCCGGCTCGGGAGACGAGAACGCGTGCGTCGAACTCGCGGTCGTCGGCGGAACGATCCGCCTGCGCGAGAGCGACGAACCCGAGGCCGTCCTCACCACCACCCCGGCCCAGCTCGAGGCCTTCCTCCGAGGCGTACGAGCCGGCCGGTTCGACCACCTCGCCTAGGTCCGGCCGATGGGGATCGAACTGCAGCTGCACTCCGAGCGGCCCGGCGCGCGCAAGCGCGCGGCCGGCGCCACCCTGCTCCGCGAGTCCCACCAGCACGGTGAAGCCCTGGCGCAGGCGCTGGCCACGCTGGAGCTGGACCCTTCCGGCAAGCTCTGCTGGATCGATCCGTACGGCGACATCCTGTTCAATGAACAGGAAGCGCAACTGGTCCGCGGAGAAGCTGCCGCGCTGGCCCAGCGCTGCACCGACGAGCGGCAGAAAGCCGCCCTGTTCGACCTCGCGGCCCTCCTCGACGAGTGCGCGGCGACGCCGGGCAGCTACGTGTGGTGCGCGGGCGACTAGCCTCCGCACGCCGGCGCCGCGCGCCCGCGGTAACTAGCCGGTTGCGCGCACATGCCTCGTGCATCCGCCGCACGCTCTCTAAGCTGACCGCCGGGGGGATCCGGATTTCGGCCAGCGACACGAGGAGAACCGGTCACATGGGCTGGACTGCGAACGACATCCCCGACCAGACCGGACGCATCGCCGTGGTGACGGGCGCCAACAGCGGTATCGGGTACTGCGCCGCGAAGGAGCTGGCGCGGCACGGCGCGCTGGTGGTCATGGCGTGCCGCAGTGAGGAGCGCGGGCAGGCCGCGGCGGATCGGTTGGTGGCCGAGGTGCCGCAGGCGCGGGCGGTGTTCCAGCGGCTGGACCTGGGCGATCTGAGCTCCGTGCGGGCCTTCGCGGACGAGTTCGACGGCGACCGGCTCGACCTGCTGGTGAACAACGCGGGCGTGATGGCGCTGCCGTACACGCAGACCGCCGACGGGTTCGAGACGCAGTTCGGTGTCAACCACCTCGGGCACTTCGCCCTGACGGGGCTGCTGATGCCGCGGCTGCTCGCGACACCCGGGGCCCGGGTCGTCACCGTCTCCAGCGGGATGCACGCGGTCGCCAACGTGGACCTGGGGGACCTGAACAGCGAGCGCCGCTACCGGCGCTGGATCGCCTACGGCCGCTCCAAGAGCGCCAATCTGCTGTTCATCCACGAGCTGGCGCGGCAGTTGGAGGCGACGGACGTGGACCTCGTGGCCGCCGCCGCGCACCCCGGCTACGCCGAAACCAATCTCCAGACGGCGGGCGCCAAGCTGGAGGGCCGCAAGCGCGCCGAACGCGTCATCCACCTGGGCAACCGGATCGTCGGCCAGTCGCCCGAGGCGGGCGCGCTGCCCACGCTCTACGCGGCCACCGCGCCGGACGTGGCCCCCGACTCGTTCACCGGCCCCCGGTTCCTGGGCTGGCGCGGCACGCCCAGCGGCTCCTGGCGCGCCTCCTGGACCAAGGACGACCGGGCGGGCGAAATGCTGTGGACGGCGTCCGAGCAACTGACGGGCGTCAGCTACAAGTTCTGACCACCGGACGACGCTACGCGCCGTACAGCCGCTCCAGTACCCGCGCCACCCCGTCGTCGTTGTTCGTGGCCGCCCGCAGCGGCGTCGCGGCCAGGACGTCGGGGTGCGCGTTGCCCATCGCGTAGCCCGCTCCGGCCCAGGTCAGGGTGGACAGGTCGTTCGGCATGTCTCCGAAGGAGACGACTTCGGAGGCGCCGATCCCGCGGGCCGCGCACCACAGGGCGAGCGCGCCGGCCTTCGTCACGCCGGGCGAGCTGATCTCCAGCATGCCGGAGCCGCCCGAGTGCGTGACCTCGACGTCGGCGAGCGCGGCGTCGTGAGCCGCCGTCATCATCACGTCCGCGTGGTGCCGCTCGGAGTGCACGAGGAGCTTGACGATGTCCTCGTCCGACTCCCACAGCTCGGCCGCGGTCTCCACGATCACTTCCTGGAAGTCCTTCTTGCCGAAGTCCCGCTCACTGATCAGGCGGTGTCCGGTCTCCAGGGCGAGCGTCGAGCCGGGCAGCGCCGCGACGAGCACCTCCGCGGCCTTGCGCGCGACGGACACCGGCATCCGCCGCGCGTCGAGGAGCTGCCGGCTGGGGACGTCGTAGACGATCGCGCCGTTGCAGCAGATCGCGGTCCCCTGGTGGCCCGCGCCCTCGGCGATGGAGTCCACGTAGCGCGGCGGCCGCGCCGTCACGAAGACGACCTCGGCGCCCGTCGCCTCCACCATCCGCAGCGCCCGCCGGGTCCGCTCCGAGACCGTTCCGTCGCTGCGCAGCAGCGTGCCGTCGAGGTCGGTGGCCACCAGTCGGGGAGGGGTCCGGAAGGGAGTAGCAGTCATGTTCGGATCATGGCAGATACGCCGGATAAGTATGGAGACGGGAGGTGGAGCCAGGGCGACCTGCGGTGAAACGACCCAAAGGAGGGGGCGGCGTCTCCGCACGAGACGCCGCCCCCGGTGAGGGTGGAGAGATGGTTCTAGGGGGTCACCGGCTGTCGTTGCCGGTCGGGGCCGCCGCCGCGCGGCCCGCTTCGAGGCGGGCGACGGGGATGCGGAACGGGGAGCAGGAGACGTAGTCGAGTCCGACCTCGTGGAAGAAGTGGACGGACTCGGGGTCGCCGCCGTGCTCGCCGCAGACGCCGAGCTTGAGGCCGGGGCGCGCCGCGCGGCCGGCTTCGCAGGCGGAGCGGATGAGGGCGCCGACGCCGTCCCGGTCGATGGTCTCGAACGGGGAGACGCCGAAGATGCCCTTCTCCAGGTAGGCGGTGAAGAACGACGCTTCCACGTCGTCGCGGGAGAAGCCCCACACCGTCTGCGTCAGGTCGTTGGTGCCGAAGGAGAAGAACTCCGCGGCCTCCGCGATCTGGCCCGCGGTCAGCGCGGCGCGCGGCAGTTCGATCATCGTGCCGAGCGTCAGCTTGAGGTTTATGCCGGTGGCGGCCTCCACCTCGGCAATGACCTTCTCGGCCTCCTCGCGGACGATCTCCAGCTCCTGGACGGTGCCCACGAGCGGGATCATGATCTCCGGACGCGGGTCGCCCTTCATGTCCTTGCGGTGCGCGGCGGCTTCGGCGATCGCCCGTACCTGCATGGAGAACAGACCGGGGATGACGAGGCCGAGGCGCACACCGCGCAGGCCGAGCATCGGGTTCTGCTCGTGCAGTTTGTGGACGGCCTGCAGCAGCCGCAGGTCGTTCTCGTTGGCGTCCTTGCGGGACTCCGCGAGCGCGACGCGCACCGACAGCTCGGTGATGTCCGGCAGGAACTCGTGCAGCGGCGGGTCGAGGAGCCGCACCGTCACCGGCAGGCCGTCCATCGACTCGAAGAGCTCGATGAAGTCGGCCTTCTGCAGCGGCAGCAAGGCACCCAGTGCCTCGTCGCGCTCGCTGTCGGTGTCGGCGAGGATCAGCCGCTCGACCAGCTCGCGCCGCTCGCCGAGGAACATGTGCTCGGTACGGCACAGGCCGATGCCCTGGGCGCCGAAGCGCCGCGCGCGGTTGGCGTCCTCGGCGTTGTCGGCGTTGGCCCGTACCCGCAGGCGGCGGACGCGGTCGGCGTAGGCCATGATCCGGTGGACGGCCTGGACGAGCTCGTCGGCGTCGTCGGCGCCCGCGTGCATCCGGCCCTCGAAGTACTCGACGACCGGGGACGGGACGACGGGCACCTCACCGAGGTAGACCTTGCCGGAGGAGCCGTCGATGGAGACGACGTCGCCCTCCTCGATGACGATCCCGCCCGGGGCGGTCATCCGGCGCCGCTTGGTGTCGACCTCCAGCTCCTCGGCGCCGCACACACAGGTCTTGCCCATGCCGCGGGCGACGACGGCGGCGTGCGAGGTCTTGCCGCCGCGCGAGGTCAGGATGCCCTCGGCGGCGATCATGCCGTTGAGGTCGTCCGGGTTGGTCTCGCGGCGGATCAGGATGACCTTCTCGCCGGAGCGCGACCACTTGACGGCGGTGTACGAGTCGAAGACGGCCTTGCCGACGGCCGCGCCCGGGGAGGCGGCGATGCCCCAGCCGAGCCGCTTGCTCGACGCGGCCTCCTCGAAGCGCGGGAACATCAGCTGCGCGAGCTGCGCCCCGTTGACCCGCTGCAGCGCCTCTGCCTCGTCGATCAGGCCCTGGTCGACGAGCTGGGTGGCGATCCGGAAGGCGGCCGCCGCCGTGCGCTTGCCGACGCGGGTCTGCAGCATCCACAGGTGGCCGCGCTCGATGGTGAACTCGATGTCGCACAGGTCCTTGTAGTGCGTCTCGAGGGTTTCCATAATCTGCATGAGCTGGTCGTACGAGGCCTTGTCGAGGCCTTCGAGATCGGCGAGCGGCACGGTGTTGCGGATGCCCGCGACGACGTCCTCGCCCTGCGCGTTCTGCAGGTAGTCGCCGTAGACGCCCTGGTGGCCGGTGGCCGGGTCCCGGGTGAAGGCGACGCCGGTGCCCGAGTCGGGGCCGAGGTTGCCGAAGACCATGGAGCAGATGTTGACGGCCGTGCCGAGGTCGCCCGGGATGCGCTCCTGGCGGCGGTAGAGCTTGGCGCGGTCGGTGTTCCACGATTCGAAGACCGCGCGCACGGCGAGGTCCATCTGCTCGCGCGGCTCCTGCGGGAACTCGCGGCCGGCCTCCTTGAGCACGATGGCCTTGAACGACTCCACGATCTGCTGGAGGTCGGCCGCGTCGAGGCCGAGGTCGCTCTCGGCGCCCTTGGCGCGCTTGACCTCGTCGAGGGCCTCCTCGAAGAGCTCGCCGTCGACGCCCATGACGGTCTTGCCGAACATCTGCAGCAGTCGGCGGTAGGAGTCCCACGCGAAGCGCTCGTCCCCGGCCTGGGCGGCGAGCCCGGCCACGGAGGCGTCGGAGAGGCCGATGTTCAGGACCGTGTCCATCATGCCGGGCATGGAGAACTTGGCGCCGGACCGCACCGAGACCAGCAGCGGGTCGTCCGGCTGCCCGAGCTTCTTGCCCATCTTCTGCTCGAGGACGTCGAGGTGCGCACTCACCTCGTCGCGAAGCTCCGCCGGTTCGTCGCCGGAGTCCAGGTAGACCTTGCACGCCTCGGTCGTGATGACGAAGCCCGGAGGGACGGGCAGACCGAGGTTGGTCATCTCGGCGAGGTTCGCACCTTTCCCGCCGAGCAGGTCTTTGAGTTCCTTGTTGCCCTCAGTGAAGTCGTAGACGAACTTCTGCGATACCTGTTCCGACACGGGACTCGACTCCTCGTGAGGTCCCCCCGGACAGGGTCTGGGGGAGGGATGCCCTGACGGGCCGGAGCGTACCCATTCCCAAGGCTTTGCAGTACGTCCATCACCACATCAGACGGCCGTAACCACCCGTCTGCCACTAGATCGAAAGTAACGCGCCTGAGTGGCCCGCCGCCGATTCCGTTCACTAGTCGAACCGACGACCGCGCAGCGTGCCGCGATCACGGATCCGAACTCACTCTGCGTGAGAAATCGTTGATCAAGTGGAGGAACCGAGGTGGCACTGAGTGCCATCCCTTGGAGAGGTGCAAGCAGCGCCTCGCGCTCATCTGAGCGCAACCCCCATCAAACGTGGCGTGAATCACGCGGTCGCGAGGACCTCGTCGGACGCCCGATCTCACCTTTCGGACATCCGACGAAGAGTCAGCCGCCCGACGTGTCCAGCTCGGCTTCCGGGCTGACGGCGGCGCAGTCGTACGGGTCGTTCAGCCAGCCGTCCGGGAGCACGACACGGTTGTTGCCGGCGGTGCGTCCGCGCGGGCCCTCGGCGCCCTCGGGCCAGGCCTGGCCGAGGTCGACCGCGGCCAGGTGTTCGTCCAGTTCGGCGAGCGAGGAGGAAACGGCCAGGCTGCGGCGCAGCTGGGAGCCGACCGAGAAGCCCTTGGTGTACCAGGCGACGTGCTTGCGGAAGTCGATCACGCCGCGCGCCTCGTCGCCGATCCACTCGCCGAGCAGCTCGGCGTGGCGGCGCATGACGACGGCGACCTCCCGGAAGGTCGGCCGCGCCTGGGCGTTGCCGCCCTCCATCGCGCTGACCAGGTCGCCGAAGATCCAGGGGCGGCCGAGGCAGCCGCGGCCGACCACGACGCCGTCGGCGCCGGTCTCGCGCATCATGCGCAGGGCGTCGTCGGCGCGCCAGATGTCGCCGTTGCCGAGCACCGGGATCTCCGGGACGTGCTCCTTGAGGCGGGCGATGGCGTCCCAGTCGGCGGTGCCGCCGTAGTGCTGGGCGGCGGTGCGGCCGTGCAGGGCGACCGCGGTGATGCCCTCCTCGACGGCGATCCGGCCCGCGTCGAGGTACGTCAGGTGGTCGTCGTCGATGCCCTTGCGCATCTTGATCGTGACCGGCAGGGCGCCCGCGTTGCCGACCGCCTCGCGCAGGATCGAGCGCAGCAGGTTCCGCTTGTACGGGAGGGCCGAGCCGCCGCCCTTGCGGGTCACCTTGGGCACCGGGCAGCCGAAGTTGAGGTCGATGTGGTCGGCCAGGCCCTCGTCCGCGATCATGCGGACGGCCTTGCCGACGGTCACCGGGTCGACGCCGTAGAGCTGGATGGAGCGCGGCTTCTCGGTCGCGTCGAAGCGGATCAGCCGCAGCGTCTTGGAGTCCCGCTCGACCAGCGCGCGGGTGGTGATCATCTCGCTGACGAACAGCCCCTTGCCGCCGGAGAACTCACGGCACAGCGTGCGGAAGGGCGCGTTGGTGATGCCGGCCATGGGGGCGAGCACCACGGGCGGCCACACGGTGTGCGGGCCGATCTGGAGTGGCATGGTGGCGTCAGCGGTCATGGCCCCATTGTCGCGTACGCCGGACGGGGATGTGGATGTACCGTTCACGCATCTGTGTGCCCTTGACCACGAGGCCGGAGAACGGCTGATCCCTGGAGGTCCGACGTGCCGGAACTGAGCTCCCGGCGGCGCATGCTCGTGCTGGCGATCTGCTGCATGAGCCTGCTCATGGTCAGCCTCGACAACACCATCCTCAACGTGGCACTGCCCTCCATGCAGAAGGAGCTGCACGCCTCGGTCGCCGGGCTGCAGTGGACGATCGACGCGTACACGCTGGTGCTGGCCTCGCTGCTGATGCTCGCCGGCTCGACGGCCGACCGGATCGGCCGCCGCCGGGTCTTCCAGACCGGGTTGGTGCTGTTCACCGCGGGCTCGGTGCTCTGCAGCCTCGCGCCGAGCCTCAACTGGCTGATCGCCTTCCGCATGGTGCAGGCGGTCGGCGGCTCGATGCTCAACCCCGTCGCGATGTCGATCATCACCAACACCTTCACCGAGCCACGCGAGCGCGCCCGTGCGATCGGGGTGTGGGGCGGCGTCGTCGGCGTCAGCATGGCGGCCGGCCCGGTGCTCGGCGGGCTGCTCGTCCAGACCGTCGGCTGGCGCTCCATCTTCTGGATCAACCTCCCGGTCGGGCTGCTCGCCCTCGTCCTGACCGCCCGCTACGTTCCCGAATCGCGCGCCGCCAAGGCGCGCCGGGTGGACCCGGTCGGCCAGCTCTTCGTCATCGCCCTGCTCGGCTCGCTCACGTACGCGATCATCGAGGCGCCGGCCGCGGGCTGGACGTCGGCGCTGATCCTCGGCTGCCTGGCGGTCGCGATCGGCTCGCTCGCCGGGCTGCTGACCTACGAGCGGCGCCGGGTGGACCCGCTGATCGAGCTCGGCTTCTTCCGCAGCGCGCCCTTCAGCGGCGCCACGGTCATAGCGGTGAGCGCCTTCGCGGCGCTCGGCGGCTTCCTCTTCCTCAACACCCTGTACCTGCAGAACACCCGCGGGCTCTCCGCCCTCGACGCCGGGCTCTACATGCTGCCCATGGCCGTCATGTGCCTGGTCTTCGCCCCGCTGTCCGGGCGGCTGGTCGCCAACCGGGGACCGCGGCTGTCGCTGGTGCTCGCGGGCACCGCGATGACGATCAGCGGCGTGCTGTTCGCGGCGCTGGACGCCGAGTCCTCCAACACGCTGCTCTTCACCTCGTACGTGATCTTCGGCATCGGGTTCGGTCTGGTCAACGCGCCGATCACCAACACCGCCGTGTCCGGGATGCCGCGGTCGCAGGCCGGGGTGGCCGCGGCCGTCGCCTCCACCAGCCGCCAGGTCGGGCAGTCGCTCGGGGTCGCCGTGATCGGCGCCGCCGTCGCCGCGGAGCTGCACACCGCGGCCTGGTGGATCATCGCGGGCTGCGGCGCGCTCGTCCTGCTCCTCGGCGCGCTCACCACCGGCCGCTGGGCGGCCGGGACCGCGGAACGGGCCGCGGAGCGGCTGCGGGAACCCGCGGCCAGGCCCGCCGGGGCGCTGGCGAAGAACTGACAGCGAAGAACTGACGGCGCAGGACCGCGGGAAGGGCCGCGGGAAGGGCCGATGGAGGGCCCGCTGCTACCGCCCGGCCGCCGCGAGCACCGGTCGCGCCTCGTCCGCCGGGGAGGCGCAGAGCTCGTACAGCCGCTGCAGCCGGGTGCGCGTCACCTCGTCCGCCGGGGTGTACGTCACGAGCCGCGGGCCGGAGCGCGGGCCGAGCCACAGGTGGGTGAAGTCGAACGTGAGCAGCCCGACCTGCGGGTTGAGATAACGCTTGGAGCGGTTGTCCGGCTGGAGCACCTCATGGCGGTCCCATGCCTCGCAGAACTCCGGTGACGCCTGCTGGAGGCGCTTGAGGAGCGACTTCCAGGCCGGCTCGGCAAGGTGCTCGGCCATGCCGGACCGGAACTTGGCGGCCATCAGCCGGATCACCTCCTCGCGGTCGATCAGCGCCTCGCGCCACGCGGGGTCGGTGAAGGCGAGCCACATGATGTTGCGGTCCTCGAAGGGCCGCGCGTCCAGGTCGTCGATCAGCCGGTTGTACGTGCGGTTGTACGCGATCACGTCGTGCCGGCTGTTGGCGACGAAGGCGGGCAGCGGTTCCAGCTGCCGCAGCATCAGGCGGATCTGGTCCGACATGCCGGGGCAGTCGGCGAACGGGCTGGGGTCGGCGACACCGGCGAGGGTGAACAGGTGCACCCGCTCGTTTCGATCGAGCATCAGCGCGCGGGCGATGGCGTCGGCGACCTGCGCGGACACCTGGATCTCCCTCGCCTGCTCCAGCCACGTGTACCAGGTCACGCCGACCGCGGCGAGCTGCGCGACCTCCTCGCGGCGCAGCCCCGGCGTCCGGCGCCGCCGCCCCGCGGGCAGCCCGACCTGCTCGGGAGCGATGCGCTCGCGGCGGCTGCGCAGGAACGAGGCGAGCTCGCGCCGCTTGATGTCGGCACCCGACTCGTACTGCGCGGTGGTCGTCGTCGTAGGCATGCTTTCAGCATGCCTGATCGCGCAGACAGTTGCGTGGTGGTTCTTATACCTGGATAAACGCTCTCTGGTACCACCCTGAAAACGGGCGCATGGTGGCTCACGTGACCCCAATGGAACGCACTCCCGTCCTTCCCTCCCGTGCCGCGGTCCTCCCCCGCGTGACCCGCATCGGGACTCCCCCGGCCGCCGGGCGCCCCGCCGGTCCGGTCCTGACCGCGCTCGGCCTGTTCACCGTGCTGCTCGGCGCGGCCCTGCCGCTGATCGACTTCTTCATCGTCAACGTCGCCCTGCCGACCATCGACCGCGACCTCGCCGCGGGGCCGGCCCTGCTGGAGCTGGTGGTGGCCGGCTACGGGACCGCGTACGCCGTGCTCCTGGTGCTCGGCGGGCGGCTCGGCGACATGTTCGGCCGCCGCCGGCTCTTCCTCGCCGGGATGGCCGCCTTCGGCCTGACCTCGCTGGCCTGCGGCCTCGCGCCGGACGCCTGGACGCTGGTCGGCGCCCGGGTCGCGCAGGGCGCCGCGGCCGCGCTGATGCTCCCCCAGGTGCTCGCCACCATCCAGTCCACCACCGCCGGGACCCGGCGCGCCCGCGCGCTGAGCCTGTACGGCGCCACGGCCGGCCTGTCGATGGTCGCCGGGCAGATCCTCGGCGGCGTGCTGGTGGCCGCCGACATCGCCGGCACCGGCTGGCGCGCGGTGTTCCTGGTGAACGTGCCGGTCGCGCTGATCGGCCTGGTCCTGGCGGCCCGCACCCTCCCCGAGACCCGCTCCGAGCGCCCCGCCCCGATCGATGTCCCGGGCACCGTGCTGCTGGCCGTCTCCCTGATCACGCTGCTGGCGCCGCTGACCGAGGGCCGCGCCTCCGGCTGGCCGCTGTGGACCTGGATCTCCCTCGCCGCCTTCCCCTTCACGGCCTGCGCGTTCTACGCCGTCGAGCGCCGCGCGGACCGGCAGGGCCGCACCCCGCTGGTGCCGCCGAGCCTGTTCGAACTCCCCGGCATCCGGCGCGGTCTGCCGCTCGTCGTGCCGTTCTCCATCGGCTTCGGCGGCTTCATGCTCGTGATGGCCGTCGCCCTGCAGCAGGGCCTGGCCTTCGGCCCGATCGCGGCCGGCGCGGCGATGGCCCCGCTGGCCGTCACCTTCTTCGCCGCGTCGCTGATGGGCCCGCGCCTGGTCGCGCGGTACGGCAGCCGGGTGGTCACCGTCGGCGGCCTGATCCAGGCCCTCGGCCTACTCCTCCTGGTCGCCGCCGCCCTGCACGACTGGCAGCACCTGAGCCTTCTCCTCCTCGCCCCGGGCATGGCGGTGGCCGGCTTCGGCCAGGGCCTGCAGCTCCCGGTGCTCTTCCGCATCGTGCTCGCGGAGGTGCCCGCAGAGCGGGCGGGCGTCGGCAGCGGCGTCATGGTCACCACACAGCAGTCCGCGCTCGCGCTCGGCGTGGCGACCCTCGGCACCCTCTTCCTGGCCCTGATCACCTCGGCCGGCATGCGGAACGCCCTGGTCATCACCCTGCTCGTCCAGCTCGGCGCCGTCGCTCTGACGATCCTGCTCAGCCTGCGGCTCCCGCGTCACGTCTCCTGAGTGGAATGACCCCTGAATGAAATGACAACAATTGAAATCTGTCACTCCATCTGCCATGCTTCGGTTACCCCCTCCCAAGGAGCACCCCGTGCTGAAGCGCACCCTCGGATCCACCGGCCCCTCCGTCTCCGCCCTCGGCCTCGGCGCCATGGGCATGTCGGCCCTCTACGGCGGCACTGACGAGGCCGAGTCGACCGCCACCGTCCACGCCGCACTCGACGCCGGCGTCACCCTCATCGACACCGGCGACTTCTACGGCATGGGCCACAACGAACTCCTCCTCCGCGACGCCCTGCGCAGCAGCTCCCAGGGCCGCGACCAGGCCGTGCTCAGCGTCAAGTTCGGCGCACTGCGCGACATCGACGGCGGCTGGTCCGGCATGGACGGCCGGCCCGCCGCGGTGAAGAACTTCCTCGCCTACTCCCTCAACCGCCTCGGCACCGACCACATCGACGTCTACCGGATCGCCCGCGTCGACCCCGACGTGCCGATCGAGGAGACGGTCGGCGCCATCGCCGACCAGGTCCAGGCCGGCCACGTCCGCCACATCGGTCTCTCCGAGGTCGGCGCGGACGCCCTGCGCCGGGCCGCGGCCACCGCCCCGATCGCGGACCTGCAGATCGAGTACTCCCTCTTCTCCCGCGGCATCGAGGCCGACATCCTGCCCACCGCCCGCGAGCTGGGCATCGGCATCACCGCGTACGGCGTCCTCTCCCGCGGCCTGCTCAGCGGCCACTGGACCCGCGAGCGCTCCGAGCAGAGCGGCGCCAACGGCGACTTCCGCGGCATGAGCCCGCGCTTCTCCGGCGACAACCTGGACCGCAACCTCGCCCTCGTGGAGGCACTCCGCAAGATCGCCGAAGGCAAGGGCGTGAGCGTCGCGCAGGCCGCGATCGGCTGGGTCCTCGCCCAGGGCCCGGACATCGTCCCGATCATCGGCGCCCGCCGCCGCGACCGCCTCGCCGAGGCGCTCGGCGCCCTCGACATCACCCTCGGCGCGGCCGACCTCGCGGCCATCGAAGCGGCGGTCCCCGCCGGAGCGGCAGCGGGCGCGCGCTACCCGGAAGCGCAGATGGCCCACCTCGACAGCGAGCGCTGACGCTCCCGGCGGGTCAGGGAGGCAACGGCCTCGGGCGCGGGCCGCTGGAACGGGGTCCGGCACGGGTCCGGTCCCCGACCCAGCACACTGGGGACGTACGACCCCGCTGCGAGAGGCCCCCCATGCCCACCCTGACCACCGACCGCATCCTCGAAGCCACCGAGGAGGTCCTCCGCCGCTTCGGCCCCGCCAAGGCCACCGTCGTGGACGTGGCGCGAGCCCTCGGCGTCAGTCACGGCACCGTCTACCGGCACTTCGCCAGCAAGGCCGCGCTCCGCGAAGCCGTCACCCAGCGCTGGCTCGACCAGTCCCACGCCACGCTCTCCGCCATCGCGGCCGGGCCGCAGCCCGCCCCCGAGCGGCTGCGGCAGTGGCTGGTGGAGCTGTTCGCGGCGAAGCGACGCAAGGCCGGCGGCGACCCGGAGCTGTTCGCGACGTACCTGGCGCTCGCGGCCGAGGCCAGCGCCGTGGTGGCCCAGCACGTCGGGGACCTGGTCGGCCAGCTCACCCGCATCATCGAGGACGGGACCACGCGCGGCGAGTTCACCCTCCCCGAAGCGTCCGACCCGGCCCGCGCGGCGCGCGCCGTCTGGGACGCCACCGGCCGCTTCCACGACCCGGCCTACGCGGCCGAGTGGTCGGCGCCCGACATCGACGCCGCCTTCGAGGCGGTCTGCGACCTCCTCCTGAACGGACTCCGCGCTCAGGGCGCCTCGTAGACCACGTCCACCGACCCGGACCCCGCCGTCGCGTCGATGACCCGCCGCGACGTGCCGTCCTCCAGCCCCGCCGCGTACTCCCGCGACCCGCTCCCGCTGCGCCCGACCACCTGGTAGCGGGAACCCGGCGGGACGCCGATCCGCACGGAGCCGGAGCCCACCTTCCCCGTCACCTTCTCCGGGGCCGAGCGGAACGCGAGGTCCAGCGAACCCGAGTTCGCCCCCACGTTCGCCGTCCGGGACGAGAGCCCGGTGCCCTCGATGGTGCCCGAGCCGGTGCGGGCCCAGATGGTGCCGCCGACGTCGGTCAGGGTCGTGGAGCCCGACGTGCTCGTCAGGTCCAGGCGGCCGGTGGTGCCGTGCACGTCCGTGGACCCGGAGCTGCCCACGATCTGGATCTCGATCTCCGGCGGGACGTCGAACTCCAGCTTCACCGAGCAGCCGAGGCCGGCCGGCGACCACCACTCGGAGCACACCGCCTGCACCTTCAGCACACCGCCGTCCCACACCTTCCTGACCTGCGGCTTCTTCATCGACCAGGTCAGCTTCTGCGTGACGCGCACCTGGCCGGCCGGCCCCGGGCGCACCGTGACCGACGCGCTCCCCGCGTCGACCTGCAAGCGCTGGACCCGTCCCCCGGGCGCGAGTTCGATCGACTGGGAGGGCTCCGGCCGGTGCGCGCCGAAGTACGCCCAGGTCTCCACCGCCATCGGCGACACGATGAGCAGCGCACTGATCACCGCGACCACCAGCCAGGCCGCGCGGTGCTTCCGCCGCGCCCCAGCGGCGGCGGTGCCGCTCACGCCCCCTCCAGGAAGCGCAGCACCGCGAGCACCCGCCGGTGGTCCCCGTCCGCCTGTGGCAGGTCGAGCTTCGCGAAGATGTTGTTGATGTGCTTGGCGACCGCGCTCTCGCTGACCACCAGCTGCTCCGCGATGCCCGCGTTGGAGCGTCCCTCCGCCATCAGCGAGAGGACTTCGCGCTCGCGCGGCGTCAGCCGCTCCAGCGGGTCGGAGTTGCGGCGCAGCAGCAGCTGGGCGACCACCTGCGGGTCGAGGGCGGTGCCGCCGTTCGCGACGCGGCGCAGCGCGTCGATGAACTCCTCGACGTCCGCGACGCGTTGCTTGAGCAGGTACCCGATGCCGCCGCCGTGCGCCGACAGCAGGTCGGCCGCGTACCGCTCCTCCACGAACTGCGAGAGCAGCAGGACGGCGGTGTCCGGCCACTGCCTGCGGATCATCAGGGCGGCCCGTACGCCCTCGTCGGTGTAGCCGGGCGGCATCCTGACGTCGAGCAGGGCCAGTTGGGGCCGGTGCTCGTCGACGGCGGCCAGCGCGGCCTCGGCGTCGCCCACTTCGGCGGCGACCTCGAAGCCCGCGGTCTCCAGGACCTTGACCAGTCCGATGCGCAACAGGACCGAGTCCTCGGCGATTACAGCCCGCACGGCAACTCCACGTTGATGATGGTCGGGCCCCCGGCGGGGCTGCTGATACTGATCGCTCCGTCGACGGAGCCGACGCGCTGCGCGAGCCCGGCCAGGCCGGTGCCGCCCGCCACGTCCGCACCGCCGATCCCGTCGTCGGTGACGGTCACCCGCAGCACGTCCCCGCGCGAGCGCACCGCGACGTCCACCCGCTCCGCGCGGGCGTGCTTGGCGACGTTGGCGAGTGCCTCGGAGACCACGAAGTACGCGACGGCCTCGACGGTGGGCGCCGCCCGCCGCTCCAGGTCCACCTTCAGGTGGACCGGCAGCGGCGCCCGCGCGGCGACGCCGGACAGCGCGGCGTCCAGGCCCCGGTCGTCCAGGACGGCCGGGTGCAGGCCACGCACCAGGTTGTTGAGCTCCTCGATGGCTTCCTTCGCCTCGCGGTGCGCCTCGTCGATCACCCGGCGCGCCTCGGGCGGCAGGTCCTTGAGGGTGGCGCGGGCCAGGCCGAGGTTCATCGCGAGGGAGACGAGCCGCTGCTGGGCGCCGTCGTGCAGGTCGCGTTCGATCCGGCGGCGTTCGGCGTCCGCCGCGTCCACGACGCCCGCCCGGCTCTCGGCGAGGTCCTCGACGCGGCGCCGCAGTTCCTTGGCCCGGTTGGGTCCCAGCAGGGCGGCGGCCGCCGAGGTGTCGAGCCGGGTGACGGCGGCGGCCAGGAAGGGCGTCGCGAGCAGCAGCAGGACCCCGGCGACGGTGACGAGCGTGTACCGCTGGGTCCAGCCGGGCAGTCGATCCTCGACGGGCAGCGCCCACACCCAGGAGAAGACCAGTGTGCCGAAGATCCCCGCGACCCAGGAGCAGACGACGAGCACCGCTCCGGCCGCCACGAGCGGGGCGGCCACCAGGTGATAGCCGCACTGCCGCCACGTCGCCTCGGAGCGCAGCCACTGCGCGGCGCCGCGCGGGGTGTACCAGGGGCGCGGGCGGGGCACCCGGGGGACGTTCAGCCCCAGCAGCGACCAGAACCGGCTGCGCTGCAGCATCGTCAGCGGGCCGCACACCAGGGGCACCGCGGGCAGCAGGATCACCGAGCGCCAGTCCGTCACGAGGTCGAGGACCAGCAGCGCGCTCACGCCGGCGAGCGGTACGCCCGCCGTGACGAACGCCGTGTTCCGCCATGCCCAGGCCGACCACGGGGCGTATGCGGCGGCTTGCCGGAGTGCACGCCGCAGCGGCCCTGTTGATGCCATGCGCTCACCGTAGAGGCCCAGGTGGGGCGCCGTGCATCCCGTAGGGGTCCGCTCTCGGGGTGTAGCCAGCACCACCACAGGTCGGACCCGGGCGTTACTGACCTTCGGGAGCCCGGCGACGAGGCTTGTTCCCGTACCCGACCGACGGGTCCGGAAGGAGTTCACCACCATGTCCGTCCTGGAGATTCCGCCCCACCGGATCCGTCCGACCGCCGACACTCTCGCGTCCGGAGCCTGCGCCGAGGTCATCGAGTTGTACGCGGTACCGAAGCCGGAGCCGCGCCGCCCCAGACCGCTCGGCTACGTCCTGATCGCACTCGGAGTCGCGTTGATTCCCTGGCTCTTCGTCCTCGCGACCTCGCTGCCGGACACCGCGCAGGCGTCCCACTGGTCGACCGCCTGGGTGGGCCTGGACGCCCTGGAGGCCGTCGGTCTCATCGGCACCGGCGTGCTGCTGCGCCGCCGCGACCACCGGCTCGGCCTCGCGGCCGCCGCCACCGCGATGCTGCTGGTGGTCGACGCCTGGTTCGACGTCACGACGGCCGCCCCCGGAGCGGACTTCGCGTCCGCGCTCCTGATGGCCCTCTGCCTCGAACTCCCCCTGGCCGCGCTGTGCGCGGTACTCGCCGTACGGACGTCCGGACGCGCGAACGCCGGCGGTGCTGGATAGTCCAGCCCCGCCGGCGTTCACATCCCGCGACCCGCCGTTAAGGCGGTCAGCAGCCGAGGAGCCGGCCGCCGAGGTACGCCTGGATCTGGTCCAGCGACACGCGCTCCTGCTTCATGGTGTCGCGCTCGCGCACCGTCACCGCGTTGTCGTCGAGGGTGTCGAAGTCGACGGTGACGCAGAACGGCGTGCCGATCTCGTCCTGACGACGGTAGCGGCGGCCGATGGCGCCCGCGTCGTCGAACTCGATGTTCCAGTTCTTCCGCAGGTCCTCCGCCAGGCCCTTGGCCTTCGGCGACAGCTGCGCGTTGCGGGACAGCGGCAGCACGGCGACCTTGACCGGCGCCAGGCGCGGGTCGAGGCGCATGACCGTGCGCTTCTCCATGACGCCCTTGGCGTTGGGCGCCTCGTCCTCGTTGTACGCGTCGAGCATGAAGGCGAGCATGGCGCGGTTGACGCCCGCCGCCGGCTCGATGACGTACGGGAACCAGCGCTCGCCGGCTTCCTGGTCGAAGAAGGACAGGTCCTGGCCCGAGGCCTCGGAGTGCGCCTTGAGGTCAAAGTCGGTGCGGTTGGCCACGCCTTCGAGCTCGGAGAACTCGTTGCCACCGAAGTTGAAGCGGTACTCGATGTCAGTGGTGCGCTTCGAGTAGTGGGACAGCTTCTCCTTGGCGTGCTCGAACCAGCGCATGTTGTCCGGGTTGAGGCCCAGGCCGGTGTACCAGTTCCAGCGCTGCTCCATCCAGTACTCGTGCCACTGCTCGTCCTCGCCCGGCTTGACGAAGAACTCCATCTCCATCTGCTCGAACTCGCGGGTCCGGAAGATGAAGTTGCCGGGGGTGATCTCGTTGCGGAAGCTCTTGCCGGTCTGGGCGATGCCGAACGGCGGCTTCTTGCGCGAAGTGACCTGCACCTGGGCGAAGTTGGTGAAGATGCCCTGGGCGGTCTCCGGCCGCAGGTACGCGACGGAGCCCGCGTCCTGGGTCGGGCCGAGGTGCGTCTGCAGCATGCCGGAGAACTGCTTGGGCTCGGTGAAGGCGCCCTTGTTGCCGCAGTTCGGGCAGTTGATGTCGGCGAGACCGTTGGCCGGCGGACGGTTGTGCTTGGACTCGTACGCCTCCTCCAGGTGGTCCGCGCGGTAGCGCTTGTGACAGGAGGTGCACTCGGTCAGCGGGTCCGAGAACGTCGCGACGTGGCCGGACGCCTCCCACACCTCGCGCGCCAGGATGACCGACGAGTCGAGTCCGACAACGTCGTCGCGCGAGGTGACCATGGAGCGCCACCACTGGCGCTTGATGTTCTCCTTGAGCTCGACGCCGAGCGGCCCGTAGTCCCAGGCGGCTCGCGAGCCGCCGTAGATCTCACTGCACGGGAAAACGAAGCCTCGGCGCTTGCTCAGGCTGACGATGGTGTCGATCTTGTCGGCGGCCACGATGCTCTCTTCAGTACGACGAAGCGGTCAGTTGCCCCAGGTTACCGGCGGGCACTGCCCCGGTATCAAATCGGTTCCGGCGGAACCCCGGACTTCGAAGGCAATTGACAATCGTTTCCACTTCAGATGAAAATGAGTGTCATGAACAAACGCCACCGTCTGATACCCGCAGCCGTCGCCGGAACCGCCGCCCTGGGCCTTCTCACCCTGAGCGCCTGCTCGGCGTCCGACGCCGCGGACGGTGCGGGCGGCAGCGGGAACCTGAAGGTCACGGCGTCCTTCTACCCCATGGAGTTCCTGGCGAAGGAGATCGGCGGGAAGAACGTGGACGTGACGGCGCTCACCAAGCCGGGCGTCGAGCCGCACGATCTGGAGCTCACCCCGCGGCAGACCGCCGCCCTCGGCAAGGCCGACGTGATCGTCTACCTCAAGGGCCTGCAGCCCGCCGTCGACGAGGCCGTCAAGCAGTCCGGCGTGAAGAACACCGCCGACGCCGCCTCCCTGACGAAGCTGGAAGAGCACGGCACCGAGGTCGACGGCCACGCCCACACCACCGGCGACAACCGCTCCGGCGAGGGCGAGGCCGGCGCCGACCCGCACATCTGGCTCGACCCGGTGAAGTACGCCGAGGTCGCCAAGGGCGTCAACACGGTGCTCGCCAAGGCCGACCCCGACCACGCCGCCGCATACCAGAAGAACACGGACGAACTGGTCAAGAAGCTGGACGGGCTGAACACCGAGTTCACGAACGGTCTCAAGAACCGCGCCTCCGACACGTTCATCACCACCCACGCGGCCTTCGGCTACCTCGCCGAGCGCTACGGCCTGGTCGAGGAGGCCATCGGCGGCATCGACCCCGAGGCCGAGCCCAGCGGCGCCCGCATCAAGGCCCTGCAGCAGCTCTCCGCGAAGCACCACGTCACGACGGTCTTCTTCGAGACGCTCGCCAGCAACGCCACCGCCAAGACCCTGGCCGGCGACCTGAAGCTCAAGACCGACGTACTGGATCCCCTCGAGGGGATCACCGACAAGTCCCAGGGCACCGACTACTTCGCGGTGCAGCGGAGCAACCTCAAGGCCCTGCAGACGGCGCTCGGCAGCAAGTGAGGAATCCATGCAAGAGCAACCAGAGCACGCGGAGCACGCGGTGACGGAGGTAGGCATGCGGCCGGTCCCGGTCATTTCCCTGCGCGGGGCGACGGCCTCGCTCGGATCACGGCCCGTACTGCGCGGGGTGGACCTGACGGTCGGCGGCGGCGAGGTCGTCGCCCTGCTCGGTGCCAACGGCTCCGGCAAGTCGACCGCGGTCCGGGCCGTCGTCGGCCAGGTACCGCTCAGCGAAGGCCGCCTCGAACTGTTCGGCACCCCGCTCAAGCGCTTCCGCGACTGGGCCAGGATCGGCTACGTCCCGCAGCGCACCACCGCCGCGAGCGGTGTGCCGGCGACCGTCCGCGAGGTCGTCTCCGCCGGCCGGCTGGCCCGCAGCCGCCTGCGGCCGCTCGGCCGGGGCGACCGCGCGGCGGTCGACCGGGCGCTGGAGATGGTCGGCATGGCCGACCGCGCCAAGGACTCCGTCGACGCGCTCTCCGGCGGCCAGCACCAGCGGGTGCTCATCGCCCGCGCGCTGGCCGTCCAGCCCGAACTGCTGATCATGGACGAGCCGATGGCGGGGGTCGACGTCGCCAGCCAGGAGATCCTGGCCGGCACCCTGCGCGAGCAGGTCGCGTGCGGCGCCACCGTGCTCCTCGTCCTGCACGAGCTCGGGCCGCTGGAGCCGCTGATCGACCGCGCGGTGGTGCTGCGCGACGGCTGCGTCGTCCACGACGGACCGCCGCCGCGCGCCGTCGGGCAGCACGCGCTGCCCGGCCACGACCATGTGCATCCGCACGCCGCACACAATGCCGAACCGCTCAGGACGGGGCTGCTCAGCTGATGGACATCCTCGACTACGCCTTCATGCAGCGGGCCCTGATCGCGGCCGTCCTGGTCGGCATCACCGCCCCCGCCATCGGCATCTACCTCGTCCAGCGCCGCCAGGCGCTGATGGGCGACGGCATCGGCCACGTCGCGATGACCGGCGTCGGCCTGGGCTTCCTGCTCAACACCAGCCCGATCTGGATGGCCACCGCCGTCGCCGTCGTCGGCTCCGTCGCCATCGAGCTGATCCGCTGGTACGGCAGGACGCACGGCGACATCGCGCTCGCGATGCTCTTCTACGGCGGCATGGCCGGCGGCGTGATGCTGATGAGCATGTCCGACACGGGGTCCAACGCCAACCTCGTCACGTACCTCTTCGGCTCCCTGAACACGGTCTCGCCGGAGGACGTCACGACCATCTGCGTGCTCGCCGCGTTTGTGGTGCTCGTCACAGTCGGGCTGCGGCGGCAGCTCTTCGCGATCTGCCAGGACGAGGAGTTCGCCCGCGTCACCGGGCTGCCGGTCCGGCTGCTGAACCTGCTCGTGGCGGTCACCGCCGCCGTCACCGTCACCGTCGCGATGCGCGTCGTCGGCCTGCTGCTCGTCAGCGCCCTCATGGTCGTCCCGGTCGCCGCGGCCCAGCAGCTGTCCCGCAGCTTCGCGATGACGTTCGCGCTGGCCGTCCTGATCGGGGTCACGGTCTCGCTCTCCGGAGCGGTCACGTCGTTCTACGTGGACGTGCCGTCCGGGCCGACGATCGTTCTGCTGGCCATCGCCATCTTCGTCGTGCTGGCGGTGCTGGCCGGTCCGCTGGCAAGAAAACGGGCCCGCGGTTCCGCCACCGCCGCCGAACGGTGCACCCTGGAGGTACCCGGCGCGCGCGTCCCCCAGGACGACGTTCGGGTGCAGAGCCCGCGGCCTGACACAATGACGACCGACCGGACATCTGGACGGTGACGGTTACGACCGAGAAGGAGGCACCGGTGACGACCGCCAAGCCCCCCGTGCAGGGCCGATCGACCCGGCAGCGCGCTGCCGTCGCCGCCGCGCTCGACGAGGTCGAGGAATTCCGCAGCGCGCAGGACCTGCACGACCTCCTCAAGCACCGCGGCGACTCCGTCGGCCTCACCACCGTCTACCGCACGCTGCAGTCCCTCGCCGACGCCGGCGAGGTCGACGTGCTGCGCACCGACGACGGCGAGTCCGTCTACCGCCGCTGCTCCGACGGCCACCACCACCACCTCGTCTGCCGCATGTGCGGCAAGGCCGTCGAGGTCGAGGGCCCGGCCGTCGAGAAGTGGGCCGAGGCGATCGCCACCGACCACGGCTTCGTCAACGTCGCCCACACCGTAGAAATCTTCGGCACGTGCGCCGAGTGCGCCACCGCGGAAAAGGCCTGACGGCCGCCCCCAGCCCACGCGCCACGGCGCCCACCCGCTGATCGCCTCCCGCGCTCACGCGCGCGGCACGTGGCCATCGAGCAGGGCGCGGAGCCGGTCCAGGTCGGCCGGGGCGGTCGCGGCCCGCTTGGGGAGGATGTTCAGGCAGGTGCCGTTCCTGTCCGGGCTGAGCAGGATGAAGGCGGTGTCGGTCTCCACGTAGCGTCCGAACCGCTGCCAGGACACCGTGCTGCTGCTGGTCTCCGTCGCGACCAGCAGGCCCGACCCGTCCACCGTGGTCCGCACCTCGCCGTTGCGCCGTGCCCCCTTCGCCAGGGTCCGCCCGATGAGCAGGGGCTGCCAGAAGACGACAGCCGCCGGCACGCCGAGGATCCACAGCAGCGGCCAGGGCACCGCATCGCGGCCCGCCGCCCAGAGGACCAGCACCAGTGCGCACGCCCCGGCGCCGAGGAGGACGAATGCCTGGAGGAAGCGGCCTTGCAGGGTCTTGCGCCGCCGGGCGCGCAGCGCCCCCGCGAAGTCGTCGGCGGTGAGGGTGAAGTCGAGGACCACCGGTTCGGGTCCTGCCTCCGTACGGGGCGTCGCTTCCACGTGTCTGCCTGTTCTGATCGTCCCGGCGATCCCCGGAAGCTCCCGGAGTCGCCGGACCGTACCGACCGGACGGGCAGACCGTCAACGTCAGGGCCGCTTGTCGGTCGGGGCCAGGTCGTTGGGGAGGGCGCCTCCGAAGCGGCGGTCCCGCGAGGCGTACTCGTGGCAGGCGCGCCAGAGGTCGCGGCGGTCGAAGTCGGGCCACAGGACGTCCTGGAAGACCATCTCGGCGTAAGCGGTCTGCCAGAGCAGGAAGTTGGAGGTGCGCTGCTCGCCCGAGGGGCGGATGAAGAGGTCCACGTCCGGCATGTCCGGGTAGTACAGGTACTTCGCGAAGGTCTTCTCGTTCACCTTGGAAGGGTCGAGCTTGCCGGCCTTCACGTCCGCGGCCATGGCCGCGGCCGCGTCCGCGACCTCCGCGCGGCCGCCGTAGTTGACGCAGAAGTAGAGCGTCATGGCGTCGTTGTCCTGCGTCTGCTCCTGGGCGACCTGGAGCTCCTGCACGACGGACTTCCACAGCTTGGGCATCCGGCCCACCCAGCGGATGCGGATGCCGAGCTCGTCCATCTCGTCGCGGCGGCGGCGGATGACGTCGCGGTTGAAGTTCATCAGGAAGCGCACCTCGTCGGGCGAGCGCTTCCAGTTCTCGGTGGAGAAGGCGTACAGGGAGAGGTTCTTGACGCCCAGCTCGATGCTGCCCTTGAGGACGTCGAGGACGACGGACTCGCCGACCTTGTGGCCCTCGGTGCGCGGCAGCCCGCGCTCCTTCGCCCAGCGGCCGTTGCCGTCCATGACGATGGCGACGTGCTGCGGCACCAGCTCCCCCGGGATCTTCGGGGGCACCGCACCTGACGGGTGCGGGTCCGGAGTCCGGTACTCCGGTCGGGAACGGCCCAGAATCCCGCGACGTGCCATGCGCGTTGCCTCTCCTACATCTCGTACATCTCGGTACTGCTTCGCTACTTCTCGACGAACTTCAGCGAGCGCAGCCCGCGCTCCAGGTGCCACTGCAGATACGCCGCGACCAGCCCGCTGCCCTCCCGGCAGAAGTGCGGCTCGCACGCGTCCGCCGTCTCCCAGTCCCCGCCCAGCAGCGCGCCGAGGAGTTCCAGGGACTCCCGTGAGGGTACGACGCTTCCCGGCACACGGCACTCGGCGCAGACGACTCCTCCCGCTCCTACCGAAAAGAACCGGTTAGGACCGTCCATCCCGCATTTGGCACAGTTGTCGAAGCTCGGCGCGTAGCCGTTCACCGCCAGTGAGCGCAGCAGGAAGGCGTCCAGGATCAGCCGCGGCTGGTGCTCACCGGACGCCAGGGTGCGCAGCGCGCCGACGAGGAGCAGGTACTGCTGGACGGCCGGCTCGCCCTCGTGGTCGGTGAACCGTTCCGCCGTCTCCAGCATCGCCGTGCCGGCGGTGTAGCGGTCGTAGTCGGCCGCGATGGCGCTACCGTACGGAGCGATCGTCTCACCCTGGGTGCACAGCGGCAGCCCGCGCCCGACCAGTTCCCCGCCGCGTGCGAACAACTGCACGTCGACGTGGCTGAACGGCTCCAGCCGCGCCCCGAACTTCGATTTCGTGCGGCGCACCCCTCGGGCCACCGCCCGCACCCGTCCGTGCCTGCGGGTGAGCAGCGTGATGATCCGGTCCGCTTCACCCAGCTTCTGGGTGCGCAGCACGATGCCGTCGTCGCGGAACAGACTCATACGATCCATTGTCCCGTACGCGAACCGGCCCCTGCCCCCGCCCGGTCCGCATACGCTGCCGCCTATGTCGATCACCGCAACCGTGGCAGTGCTGGCCATCGCCGCCCTGCACGTGTACATCCTGGTCCTGGAGATGTTCCTGTGGACCACGCCGAAGGGCAGGGCCGCCTTCGGCCTGACAGCCGAGTTCGCCACCGAGACCAAGGCGCTGGCCGCGAACCAGGGGCTCTACAACGGGTTCCTCGCGGCCGGCCTGGCGTGGTCCGCGTTCGCCGCCGACCCGGTGGGCTTCCAGACCCGGATCTTCTTCCTCGTCTGCGTCGCCGTGGCCGGCGTGTACGGGGCCGCCACGGCGAGCCGCCGCATCGTCTTCGTCCAGACGGTGCCGGCCCTGGTCGCCCTCGCGCTGGTGCTCATCGCCCACTGAACGACCCGCCGAACAGCCCGCTGAACCGCCGAAGCGGCCTCGGGCGCGCGCACCTGCGTCAGGACGGCGCGCCCGCCGCCTCGGCGAGCAGCCGGACCGTGTCCCCCGCGGGCAGCGACAGGCAGCGGCCGACCGCGACCAGCACCTCCCGCTCGGCGGGCAGGTAGGGCCCGTCGGCGAGGGCGATCCTCGCTCCCTGCAGCAGGATCCGCTCGCGCCCCTGGGGCGCGAGGTGGGCGGAGAGCGGCTCCAGTGCCTCATGGAGCTCGATGGAGAGCCAACTGCCGCAGCCGTCCAGGGCGTCGGCGAAGGAGTCGGGGCCGAGGACGTCGGCGGCGCCGGGGAACCGGCCCGCGTCGGCGACGATCGCCGCCAGCAGGCCGAGGAGCTGGTCCTCGGTGCAGTCGGTGAAGCCCGCGGAGCGCACCGCGCGGACGGCCTCTTCCCGCGCCGGGCGGCCGGTGGCCCCGCCGGCCGTGAGCACGGCGAGCGCGACGGTGTGGACGGCGTCGCGCAGCATCGCCGAGAAGCGGGTCGACGTGAGGTGGTCGAGCGTCTCGGCGCCGAAGTGCCCGTGGCAGCCGCTGCATTCGATGACGGTTCCGGCCGGCCCACGGGTCAGCACGGGAACGTTGAGCACGGTGAGGCGCCGCGTGCCGCTGCGCCGGTGATAGGCGCGGTCGCCCCCGCAGTCGGGGCAGAAGAACTCGCCGTCATCCTCGGTGTGCCATGCGGTGCGCACACCCCAGAAGCACAGCCCTCGCAGCTGAACCACGTTGCACCCTCCGGCGTTTCGTCCCGGTACGCACCGATCCGGCACGCACATGTGCGTAACGCCTCGGCAACGGTGCCGTTACTGCTGCCGTGATGTTAGCCACACCAATGACGCGCAGTCAGTACCGCGTAAGGGGGGATTTCCGGATCGGTCCCGTCCGCACCACGTCTTGGCAGGTCACGGCCGGTGGGCACGAGAAGAGGATTGACGCGATCTCGTGGGTGGCCCGCCCCGGGCGGTCGGGCGGCGCGGGGCCGGGGTTTCCGGGCGTCGGGACGCGTTTCGACGCCCGCGAGGCGCCTCTCCCCTGACGCGCCAACGGCCGCGGCGAGGCCGGTGAAGGCCGCCGCGGCCGTTGCCGCCGTACTCCGTCCGCACCTCGTCCGGCCCGCCGGCGGGCCGTTTCAGCAACGGATGCGGTCACCCGAAGGTGGTCAGCGCGCTGCCCGGTTGACGGCCGAGACGACCGCCTTCAGGGAGGCGCGCGTGGTGTTGGGGTCGATGCCGATGCCCCACAGCACCTTGCCGTCGATCGCGCACTCGATGTACGACGCCGCCTGGGCGCTCGCGCCCTCGCTCAGCGTGTGCTCGGTGTAGTCCAGCAGCCGCGCGTCGATGCCGACCGAGGACAGCGCGTCGAAGAACGCGGAGATCGGGCCGTTGCCGCGGCCGGTGAGCACCGTCGCGGCGCCGTCGACGACGGCTTCCACCGTCAGCGCGTCGCCGCCGTCGGTCGTGGTCTCGGCCTGGGCGGCGCGCAGTTCGATGCGGCCCCAGGCGTTCTCCGTCGTCGGCAGGTACTCGTCGCGGAAGGCGGCCCAGATCTCGGCCGGCGTGATCTCGCCGCCCACGTCGTCGGTCCTGGTCTGGATGATCTTGGAGAACTCGATCTGCATCCGGCGCGGCAGGTCCAGCTTGTGGTCGTTCTTCAGGACGTACGCGATGCCGCCCTTGCCGGACTGCGAGTTGACGCGGATGACGGCCTCGTAGGAGCGGCCGACGTCCTTCGGGTCGATCGGCAGGTACGGGACGGCCCACGGGATCTCGTCGACGGTCTTCCCTGCGGCGGCCGCGTCGGCCTCCATCGCCTCGAAGCCCTTCTTGATGGCGTCCTGGTGGGAGCCGGAGAAGGACGTGTAGACCAGGTCGCCCGCGTACGGGTGGCGCGGGTGGATCTCCATCTGGTTGCAGTACTCGGTGGTGCGGCGGATCTCGTCGATCTGCGAGAAGTCGATCTCCGGGTCGACGCCCTGGCTGAACAGGTTCATGCCCAGGGTGACCAGGTCGACGTTGCCGGTGCGCTCGCCCTGCCCGAACAGGCAGCCCTCGATCCGGTCCGCACCCGCCATGATCGCCAGCTCGGCGGCGGCCACCGCGGTGCCCCGGTCGTTGTGGGGGTGCACGGACAGGCACACGTTCTCGCGCCGCGACAGGTTGCGCGACATCCACTCGAAGCGGTCGGCGTGCGTGCTGGCGGCGGAGCGCTCGACGGTCGCCGGCAGGTTCAGGATGATCTCGCGGCCCGCCTCCGGCTGCCAGACGTCCATGACGCCCTCGCAGACCTCCAGGGCGAAGTCCAGCTCGGTGTCGGTGAAGATCTCCGGGCTGTACTGGTAGCCGAAGACGGTGTCGGAGCCCAGGATCTTGTCCGCGTACTCCATGACCAGCCGCGTGCCGTCCACGGCGATCGCCTTGACCTGCTCCTTCGAGCCGCGGAAGACCACCCTGCGGAAGACCGGCGCGGTCGCGTTGTACAGGTGGACGGTGGCCTGGCGGGCGCCGACCAGCGACTCGACGGTCCGCTCGATCAGCTCCTCGCGGGCCTGCGTCAGGACGGAGATCGTCACGTCCTCGGGGATCGCGCCCTCTTCGATGATGGAGCGCACGAACGCGAAGTCGGTCTCGCCGGACGACGGGAAACCGACCTCGATCTCCTTGTAGCCCATCTTCACCAGCAGATCGAACATCGCCCGCTTGCGCGCCGGGGACATGGGGTCGATCAGGGCCTGGTTGCCGTCCCGCAGGTCCGTGGAGAGCCAGCGCGGCGCCTTGGTGATCCGGGCGTTCGGCCAGGTGCGGTCGGAGATGTCGACGGCGTCGTAGGGCGCGTACTTGTGGATCGGCATCGCGGTGGGGCGCTGGCGCACGCTCGCCGCCGTGATGGGCGTGGGGCGGCCTACGGAATTCGCGGGGTTCTGGGACATCTGCGGTGGGCTCCTCATGGGTCCGGCTCCAGTACGGCCGACGGCGATGCGCACGCCTGAACTCCGCGGGGAGGGGGTCGGCCTACGACTACAGGCCCTCGCCGCGGCAGCTAAGGAGAAGCAGCCCGAAACGCATGATGTGGACGACCATAGCCGAGCCCGCTCGAATACCGCACTCGAAGCGTGCTCCCTCTCAGTATGCAAGACGAGTGGTTCTGTCCAGTAAAACCATGATCTTCCGTCCCTTTTCAGTAATCATCGTCGCAAGCAGTGACAGCGGTGTGGCCGCGTGCCACATTGCCGCCATGGACGCGACACCTACCTTCTGCACGATCATTCCTCCGCACGTCCTCGACAAGATGGCCACATCTGAGGACCGCGCGCTCTCCGATCTCGCTCGGGCAACGCTGGAGCGTGACTCCTTCGAGCGCACCCACCGCCGGCTGACCACGGTCATCGGCGCGCCCTCCATCGCCGGCGCGCTCGCCTCCGACACACCGCAGCGGACGATCTACGACGCCAAGCACGGGACGACCCTGCCCGGCCGCAAGGTCCGCGGCGAGGGCGACAAGGAGAGCAAGGACGAGACCGTCAACCGGGCGCTCAAGGGTCTCGGCGCCACCTTCGAGCTCTACTTCAAGGTGTACCAACGGCATTCGATCGACGACCAGGGGCTGCCCCTGAACGCGACCGTCCACTTCAGCCGGCGGTACAACAACGCCTTCTGGAACGGCGAGCAGATGGTGTTCGGGGACGGGGACGGCGACATCTTCCGCGACTTCACCCTGCCCGTGGACGTCATCGGTCACGAGCTGACCCACGGCGTGACCCAGTACACGGCGAACCTGACGTACTTCGGCCAGCCGGGCGCGCTGAACGAGTCGATGTCCGACGTCTTCGGCTCGCTCGTCAAGCAGTACGCGCTGCAGCAGAGCGCCGACCAGGCCGACTGGCTGATCGGGGCCGGACTGCTCGGCCCGACCATCCACGGCGACGCGCTGCGCTCGATGAAGGCGCCGGGCACGGCCTACGACGACCCGAAGCTGGGCAAGGACCCGCAGCCCGCCACGATGGACCAGTACGTGACGACCGGCCGGGACAACGGCGGCGTGCACATCAACTCCGGCATCCCGAACCACGCCTTCTACCTGGTGGCCGAGGCCCTCGGCGGGTATGCATGGGAGCAGGCCGGACAGATCTGGTACGACGTGCTCACGGGCGGGCAGATCAGCCCGCAGGCGTCGTTCGCCGACTTCGCCCGGCTGACCGTCTCCGCCGCCCACACGCGGTTCGGGGACGGCGAAGCGCACCAGGCCGTCCTGAAGGCGTGGTCGCAGGTCGGCGTCCCAACGTCGACGGGCAATGGCGCGGACCTCCCGCGCCAGGCCGGACAGCCGGAAGGCGCGTCGGGCCAGCAGGGCTGAGGAGCACTGTGCGCATAGAAGTGATCCGTTCCGGCGGCTTCGCCGGAATCGAGCGCCGGGCCGTGCTGGACACCGCCGGCCGGCCCGATGCCGCCCACCTGCACGGGGTGGCCCGTGCGACCGTCGAGCAGGCGGGCGGCGCGCCCAGGCCGGGGGTGCCGGACGGTTTCCACTACGAGATCACCGTCGACGGCCACACCGTCCACTGCGCGGACCCGCACCTGACCGACGCGCAGCGCGACCTGATCCAGGCGGTGCTCAAGGAAGGCGCGTGACGGGTGGCCCCGAACGCCGGACGGCGTCCGGGGCCACCGGTCAGAAACCGAGCTTGCGGAGCTGCTTGGGGTCGCGCTGCCAGTCCTTGGCGATCTTCACGTGCAGGTCCAGGAAGACCGGCGTGCCGAGCAGTGCCTCGATGTGCTTGCGCGACTTGGTGCCGACGTCCTTGAGGCGGGCGCCCTTGGGGCCGATGATGATGCCCTTCTGGCTCGACCGCTCGATGTAAATGTTCGCGTGGATGTCGAGCAGCGGCTTGTCCTTCGGCCGGTCCTCGCGCGGGATCATCTCCTCGACGACGACCGCGATGGAGTGCGGCAGCTCGTCCCGTACGCCTTCGAGCGCGGCCTCGCGGATCAGTTCCGCCACCATGATCTGCTCGGGCTCGTCGGTGAGGTCGCCGTCCGCGTAGAGCTGCGGGCCCTCCGGGAGCAGCGGGACGATCAGGTCGGCGAGCAGACCGACCTGGACGTCACCGACCGCCGAGACGGGGATGATCTCCGCCCACTCGATGCCCAGCTCACGGCCGAGCTCCGCGATCGCGAGCAGCTGCTCGCGCAGCACCTTGTCGTCGACCAGGTCCGTCTTGGTGACGATCGCGATCTTGGGGGTCTTGCGGACCCCCGCGAGCTCCTTGGCGATGTACTTGTCACCGGGGCCGAGCTTCTGGTCGGCCGGCACGCAGAAGCCGATCACGTCGACCTCGGCCCAGGTCGAGCGGACCACGTCGTTGAGCCGCTCGCCCAGCAGCGTGCGCGGCTTGTGCAGACCAGGGGTGTCGACGAGGATCAACTGCGCGTCAGGGCGGTGCACGATGCCGCGCACCGTGTGCCGGGTGGTCTGCGGCCGGCTTGAGGTGATGGCGACCTTGATGCCGACGAGAGCGTTCGTGAGGGTCGACTTGCCCGCGTTGGGACGGCCGACGAAGCATGCGAAGCCGGACCGGTGGACGGCCTCGGAGGACTGGGGACTGGCGCTCATGCGGCCCATTCTCCCCGATCGCGGCGGGCCCGGCTCCCACCGGCACCCGGGAAGCCGGGCGGCGGCCGGATGGGCGGCCGGTACGAGACCGGGTGGGCGGCCGGTGCGGGGCCGGTGGGCGGCCGGACGCAGGGCCGGGCGCTGGTTCGGTGTGAGTCGCCCGAAACTCCTCCGCAACACGAAACACGGCGGAAACACGTCTGCCCACTTCCCGAAACGGCCGGCAGTGAGGCTCGTGTGCGAACCACTGCCGCGCACCACCCCCCGCCGCCCCGGGAAGGGAACTCCTCGTGCCGTACCTGTCGGCCGGACTCGACTCCGGAGACACCGCCTGGCTCCTCGCCGCCACCGCGCTCGTCCTGCTGATGACGCCGGGCCTGGCGCTCTTCTACGGCGGCATGGTCCGCACCAAGAGTGTCCTCAACATGCTCATGATGAGCTTCGTGTCGATCGCGCTGGTGACCGTGGTCTGGCTGGTCGCGGGCTATTCGCTCGCCTTCGGCCCGGACGCCGGCGGCCTCGGCCTGATCGGCGGCCTGGACCACCTCGGCATGCACGGCATCGATCCGACGAGCGTCACCGGCCACGTCCCGACGCTGCTCTTCGCCACGTTCCAGCTGACCTTCGCCGTCGTCACCGCCGCACTGATCAGCGGCGCCATCGCCGACCGCGCGAAATTCGGCGCCTGGGTGGCGTTCGTTCTCGTCTGGACGCTTCTCGTATACGTCCCGGTGGCCCACTGGGTCTTCGGCACGGGCGGATGGATCGTGTCGAAGCTGGGCGCACTGGACTTCGCGGGCGGCACCGTCGTCGAGATCTGCTCCGGCGCCTCCGGACTCGCCCTGGCGCTGGTCCTCGGCCCGCGGCTCGGCTTCCGCAAGGAGGCCATGCGCCCGCACAACCTCCCCCTGGTGGTGCTCGGCGCGGGGCTGCTCTGGTTCGGCTGGTTCGGCTTCAACGCGGGCTCGGCGCTCGGCGCCAACGGCCTGGCCGCCGCCGCGTTCCTCAACACCCAGGTCGCGGGGTGCACGGGCCTGCTCGGCTGGCTGATCGTGGAGAAGCGCCGCGACGGCCACGCCACGACGCTGGGCGCCGCGTCCGGCGCGGTGGCCGGCCTGGTCGCGATCACCCCGGCCTGCGGCTCGGTGGACCTGATGGGGGCACTGGTGGTCGGCCTGGCCGCCGGGGTGCTCTGCTCGTTCGCCGTCAGCTGGAAGTTCCGGCTCGGCTACGACGACTCCCTCGACGTGGTCGGCGTGCACCTCATCGGCGGCATCACCGGGACCCTGCTCATCGGCTTCCTCGCGACCGCCACCATGACCGGCGGCGCCGAGGGCCTGTTCTACGGCGGCGGCCTCGGCCAGCTCGGCAAGCAGGCCGTCGCGGTGGTGGCCGTCGGGGCGTACGCGTTCACCGCCACGTACGGGATCGCGAAGGTCATCGACCGGCTGATGGGCTTCCGGGTCTCCGCCGAGGACGAACTCACCGGCCTCGACCTCACCGTGCACGCGGAGTCGGCATACGATCACGGCGTCGTCTCACAGGGCGCACCGCACGTGCACGCCTCGGCTCTCGCCCAGGCCCTCGCCCACGCCAAGAACAGGAGCTCCGCCGAATGAAACTGGTCACCGGCGTCATCAAGCCGTTCAAGCTGGACGAGGTGAAGGCTGCGCTCCTGGAGCTCGGCGTCCACGGCCTCACCGTCACCGAGGCCAGCGGCTACGGGCGCCAGCGCGGCCACACCGAGGTCTACCGGGGCGCCGAGTACCGCGTCGACCTCGTACCGAAGGTGCGGATCGAGATCCTGGTGGAGGACGCCGACGCCGAGGTCGTCATCGAGGCCGTCGTCAACGCCGCCCGCACCGGCAAGATCGGCGACGGCAAGGTCTGGTCGGTCCCCGTCGAGACCGCCGTTCGGGTCCGCACCGGCGAGCGCGGACCCGACGCGCTCTGATCCCTCGCTCCGAGGGTGCCGTCAGCCCGCCTGGACGGTGACGCGCAGCGTCCCGTCCGGGCCAGCGAGGTGCACCGGGGTCTGCGGCCCGCCGAGGTCCCGGACCGCGGCCCGGTCGGCGGCGGCCGGCGTCTCGGCGGCCGTGACGACGGCCGCCGCCTCCAGCGACTGCGCCCCGCTGGCGACCGCCATGGCGACGGCGGTCTGCAGCGCGCTGAGCTTCAGCGAGTCCAGCGCGACGGTACCGGCGACGTAGGTACGGCCGGTCTCGTCCCGCACGGCGGCCCCCTCGGCCACGCCGTTCCGCGCACGCGCGGACCGCGCCAGGGTGATGATCTTCAAGTCCTCGGGCCCCAGCGGGGTCGCATCGCTCATACCGCCGAGCATAGAGCCGCCTGCGCCGGCGGCGTTCCCGTGGATCAGCCCGCGACCGGACGCATGGTGTCCCGGCGCCCCTGCGGGGACGTCAGCCGCTCCAGCTTCGCCACGGTGTCGGTGTCCGGGAGCGGGTTGTGCAGGACGATCGTCAGGTCCGGGCGGGCCGGAATCCGCAGGTGGGTGCTCTCGAAGTGCAGCGACCCGACCGTCGGATGCACGATCTCCTTCTGCGTCTGCCCGCTGGCCTCGGCATCCCCGCGCGCCCACAGCCCCGCGAACTCCGGGCAGCCCGCGGCCAGTTCCTCGACCACCGCGCGGAACCCCTCGTCGTCGGGGCGCTCGGAGGCCGTCGCCCGGTACTGGGCGACGACGGTCGCGGCCAGCTCCGCGCGGTTGTTGGTGCGGCTGCGGTACAGCGGACTGGTGAAGAAGGCGACGAGGCAGTTGGTGTCGTCCTTCGTGTAGCCGAAGGTCAGCCCGGCCGCGTCGTTGTAGGCGACGAGGTTCCAGTACGCGTCCATCACATGGGCGGGGAACGGCATCCAGGCGTCGATCAGCCGGTGCAGGCCCTCGCAGAAATCGGTGTCGACGGCCTCCGGCAGCGGCGGGTTCAGCCCGGCCAGCCCGTACAGGTGCCGCCGCTCGGCGGCGTTCAGCTTCAGCACCCGCGCCACCGCGTCCAGCACCTGCGGCGAGACGGTGATCTCGCGCCCCTGCTCCAGCCACTGGTACCAGGACACCCCGACCCCGGCGAGGACCGCGACCTCCTCGCGGCGCAGCCCCGGGGTACGGCGGCGGGCGCCGCCGTCCGGCAGTCCGGCCTCGGCGGGGCTGATCCGGGCCCGGCGGGCCATCAGGAAGTCGCGCAGCTCCTGACGGCGGTACGACTTGGCGGACGGTACCGGTCCGGCCGTGTTCTCCACTCCCGCTCCCCCTGGCTGGTGGTCCGGCCACCAGCATAAGCACGGGCTCCCCACGTCATGGAGATCAGCCCGAGGGTTGGGACATGGCGACAGAGACCCTTCCCGTAACTGCCCCGGAGCCGTCCAAGGCTCCGGGCTCCGACAGACTCACCCTCCGCGCGAAGCTGGTGCTGTTCGTGCTGTGCGCGGCCCAGTTCATGGTCGCGCTCGACTTCTCCATCCTGAACGTCTCCCTGCCGGTGCTCGGCAAGGACCTGGGCATGACGCAGGCCAACCTGCAGTGGGCCGTCACCGCGTTCGCCCTGCCGTCCGGCGGCTTCCTGCTGCTCTTCGGGCGGATCGCGGATCTGGTCGGACGCCGAAAGCTCTTCCTGACCGGGCTGGCCGTCTTCACCGCCGCCTCGGTCCTGGCGACCCTGGCCTGGGACCCGGCCTCCTTCCTGGCCGCCCGCGCCATCCAGGGCCTGGGCGCGGCCGTCATCGTGCCGACCGGCATGTCCCTGCTCACCACCACGTTCCCCGAGGGCCCGCAGCGCGACCGGGCGCTCGGCATCAGCGGCACCCTGCTGTCGCTGGGCTTCACCATCGGCGTCGTCCTGGGCGGCGTCTTCACCGACAACTTCGGCTGGCGCTCCACCATGGGCATCCTCGCCGTGGCCGGCGTCATCGTCCTGGCCGCGGCTCCCGGCCTGCTGACCGAGTCACGGCACCCCCAGCGCCCCCGCATCGACGTCCCCGGGGCGGTCACCGTCACCGGCGGCCTGCTGGCCCTGATCTACGCGCTGACCACGGCCGCCCAGCAGGGCTTCGGACGAGCCGACGTCATCGCGACGCTGACCGCCGGGATCGCGCTGCTCGTCGGCTTCGTCGCCGTCGAGTCCCGAGCCGCCGAACCACTGGTCTCGCTGCAGATGCTGCGCCGCCGCACGGTGGCGTGGGGCAACCTCGCGGGAATCACCACCTTCGCGATGATGAGCACCGTCGTGTTCCTGCTGACCCTCTACCTCCAGGAGATCCGCGGCCTGTCGGCGTTCCGCACCGGCCTGGTCTTCGGTGTCCAGGGAGTCGCCGCCGCGCTCACCGGCATGACGGCGTCCCGCGTGATCGGCCGCTTCGGCACCCGCACCGTCCTGATCGGCGGCCTGCTCCTGCAGTCCGCGCTGACCGCCACGCTGCTCCTCCTCGGCACCGGCCCGTCCGGCACCTGGATCGCCCTGGCCGCCGTCACCATCGCCTGCGTCGGACACCTGTGGGTGATCGTCTCCTACGGCATCACCGCCACCTCCGGGCTCCCCGACCACGAACAGGGCCTGGCCACCGGCCTGGTCACCAGCTCCCAGCAGCTCGGCCTCACCATCGGCATCCCCCTCCTGAGCGCCCTGGCCTCCAGCCGCACCCGCCTCCTCGACGGCATCCACCTCGCCCTGGCGGCGGACGCCGCGATCCTGCTGGCGGTGGCGGCCCTGGTGACGGTGGGCCTGCGGCGGGCGTCGGCGGGGAGCAGATGACGACGCCGTGACGTCCCCGGCGTTTGCCGGGCCGGGGGCACGGTGGTGGGACGGTGGCGGCGCGGTGGGGGCCGGCGTTCGACCAGTGCGCAGTGGTTCTTCTGCGGCGCTGCGCACCTTGACCGCGGGGAGGGAGAGGCCCCGGCGCTGCGCGCCCGGCAGGGGAACCGGTCCGCTGCGCGGCCGGGGCCTCCGAGAGCGCAGCGAACCGATTCGCTGCGCTCCCCGCCCGGCCGGGGCGGGCGGGGGTGCGTGCGTGCGGGACCGGCGTTTGGTCCCACCTTCCTCGCCCAGATGTGAGACGGGTGTGACGGGGGATATCTCATGGGGCCCCAGGGGCGCCCTTCCGGCCGATGTGGATCACTAAGGACGGCTAAAACTCCACATGGCGAGACTCCGGCCGCAGCAGCTGATCCTTTGGCGGCCCCACCCACCGGCACCCCCGCCCGGGAAGCGCAGCGGACCGGCTCGCTCCACGCCGCCGGCCCGCGCAGCGGGGACCGGCCTCACTGGCAGGCGCGCAGCGCCGGGGCCCTCCCCCCTCCGCGCGGTCAAGGCACGCAGCGCCGCAGACGCACCACTCCGCACCTGCCCGAACCTCAGCCCCGCTCAAACGGGCGCGGCTCCCAGCCGAGCTGAGCACAGAGCGTGCCGTGCAGGAGATCGGCATCGACAAGTCGACGATCCTGCCGCGGCGCGCAGCGCCAGCTCAGGGGCCAGGTGAGACCGGTGAGCGCGGGGATGCCGACGTAGGCGTCCCGGCCGCCCGATCCCAGACGGGTGATGCCGGGCGGCCAACTCCGGCCGGCAGAGCTTCCGGCGGCGACCAGGAAGTACATCCACCAGCCCGCGGAGGACTGCGCGATCACCGGCCCGGGTTCGCCGTCCGTCAGCGCTTCGAGACGTGCCGCCAGCTTCTCCCCGACCTCCTGCCCGACCCGGACGGCATCGAAGAAGACCCCGACCTTGCGGAGCCGGTGCCCGGAGACGGGTAGCCAGGGGTGAAAGATGCACGCGTGATTACTTTCTGTATTCATACCTCCACTCTCGGCAAGCATGGCTAGCCTGAACAGGGCCGGAGCCTCGACAGAGGCGGGGTGGGGGTCGGAGGCCGACTCCCGTGCAGACACGTGGAATTGAGCTGACGGGTGTGGGGTGGCTGGGATGGGTCAAAGTGCTGGATCTTCGGGGACCGCGCGGTACTTCGCCGAACTACTGCGCAGGTTCCGCAAGTCCCGCGGCCTCACGCAGGCCCAGTTGGGCGAGCTGGTTCATGTCTCCGACTCGTACGTCAGCGCCATCGAGACGTGCGAGCGGATCCCCTCGCCCGAGTTCATCGCGGCGGCTGACGAGGCGCTGGAGGCGGATGGACTTCTGGCGCTCGCTACTGAGCATCTGGCTCACGACCGGTACCCAGCCTTCTTCAAGGACTTCGCAAAGCTGGAGGCGGACGCGCTGAGCGTCTCCTCGTACAGCACGCACATGCTGAATGGGCTGCTGCAGACGGAGGACTACGCACGGGCGGTGATCAGTTCGCGGTTCCCACCGCTGGAGGACGACGAGGTCGAGCGGTTGGTCGAGGCGCGCCTCGCGCGGCAGACGCTGTTCTTCCGCAAGCCGGTGGCGTTGTTCAGCTTCGTCATTGAGGAGTCCGTGCTGCGTCGCCGATTCGGAACCCGCGACGCCATGCACGAACTGCTTGACCACATCCTGCGCTGCGCGACACTCAGGAATGTGGTGGCCCAGGTCGTGTCCTCGGGTCGTGGCGAGCACGCCGGAGCCGACGGTGCAATGACCCTGGTTGAGACGCCGGAGCATAAGCACCTGGCGTATCTGGAAGCCCAGGAACGCAGCCTGCTGGTCTCGGACCCGGACGAGGTAGCCCGCTACTCCCAGCGTTATGCAATGATCCGAACGCAGGCCCTCGGGATTGAGGAATCCGCAGCTCTGATCACGCAGTTGGCGGGAGAGACATGAGCAATCTGGTCTGGTTCAAGAGCACCTACAGCGGCGCCAGTGGCGGCGAGTGCATCGAGATCGCCTACGACTGGCGCAAGTCCACCCACTCCGGCGGCAGCGGCGGCGAGTGCGTCGAGGTGGCCATCCACCCCACCACCGTCCACATCCGCGACTCCAAGGACCCCCACGGCCCGGCCCTCGCCGTTCCCGCCGCCTCCTGGGCTGCGTTCGTCGCCTTCGCCGCCTCTCAACCCAGCTGACCTGAGCCTCGGGGGGTCACACGTGTTACTCCAGTCGGCTGCCGCGAACTACACGACGCTCTTCACGATGTTCGGCGCCATCACGGCGGCGCTCATCGCAGGGGCCGGGCTGCTCTATCAGATACGCCGTACGCGGGCGCTGGAGCGGGACAAGGCCACCTGGACGGCCGACCTCGAGAAGCAGAAGGTGCAGTACCAGCTCGATGTCGATCTGGAGGTGAAGCGCCGGACGTGGAACCACGAGCAGGAGACGGCCGAGCGGGAGCGCCGGCGGGCCGAGGCGGAAGCGGAGCGGGAGCGGGAGCGGGCCGCGCAGCTGGAGGCGACGGTCCATCGTGATCTGGAACTCGGTGCGGCCGAATACTGCGAGAAGCTGGCGCACGAGCTGTCGATGCTGCGCATCCTCGACCTGTCACGGCCGCTGGACCTGAAGAAGCTGTACGTCCAGGTCCGGGTCCAGGAACAAGTGCCGCTGAGTTTCCTGAGCCATGACACGTTCGACTTGGTCAACAGCTCTGTGGCGTTCGAAAGCAAGGGGTCAGGGTCGGTCGTCATCGAACCGGTCCTACTCGAATTCTTTATCGGACACGGCACGTTCAGCCGGGCGGCCCCCGTCACCCTCGCACCGATGGAGGCGCTGCAACGGCATCAGCGCATCGTCGTCGTGGGGGACCCCGGCGCCGGCAAGACCACGATGCTGCGGCATCTGGCGTTCGTCATGGCATCACAGCGCGGGACGGCCGGGACACCCGATCTGCCCGCGTACGTCGAGCTGAACCACTTCATGGCGAACGAACACACCGACCTCCTCGACTACCTCGCCGAGTTCTGGGCCGACCGGTACGGGTTCGCGGGCTCGCGGGCCCATTTGGAGTCGAAGCTCACCGACGGAACGGCCGCCCTGCTACTCGACGGCCTGGACGAGGTGCTGGGCGGCGGATCCACCGAGGAAGCGACGGCGGCGTACAACAGCATCGTGCGGGAGGTGAACCGGCTGGCGACCCGGTTCCCGAGGGCGCTCATCGCCGTCACCTGTCGGCGTCACGGCTGGCGCGGCGGGCTGCAGCCGTTCCAAGTGATGGAGGCGCTCGACTTCGGGTGGCCGCAGATCAAGACGTTCATCGCGAACTGGTTCGGCGCGAAGGACGGACGTTCCGGCGCGCTGATGCACGCGCTGTCCGGCAACTCCCGGTTGCAGACCCTCGCCGCGAACCCGCTGCTGCTCAGCCTGATCGCCATCGTGTACGAGCGGGACCTCGAACTTCCCGAGCGGCGGGCGGCGTTGTACCGCCGGTGTGTGGAGGTGATGCTCCGCGAGTGGGACGCCCACCGGCAGATCTCCCGGTACAGCCGCTTCACCACGGACAACAAGCAGGATCTCCTCAAGCAGATCGCCTGGCACTACCACCGGCTGGGCCAGCGGTATTTCGCCGAGGACGATCTGTTGGAGCTCATCGCGGACTATCTGCCGACGATCGATCTCCCGCCGGGCGACAACCGCGCCATCCTCGACGAGATCGCCGCCCAGTACGGCCTGCTCAAGGCCCAGGCACATGGCTGGTACGGGTTTCTGCACCTGACGCTCCAGGAGCACTTCGCCGCCACCGCCCTGTGGGAGCTGGGTCCCGAAGGGATCGAGCTGGCGACGGCGAAACGCTACGACCCGTGGTGGGAGGAGGTCGTCCTGCTGCTCGCGGGATCGCTGCCGGACGCCACACCGCTGCTGGTCGGCCTCCTGCAACTCCCAGCTGACGGATCCGGCCGGGAGGGCGACGTCCTCGATCTGCCGGACGACGATCTCTTCCACACGGATCTGCTCATAGCGGCGAGCTGCCTGCCCGGCAGCCCGCGTATCGCCGACGCCCGGCTGCGGCAGCAGATCGTGCGCTCGCTCTGGCGGCTGTGCGAGACCACCCCGTACTGGAACGAACGGGATCGGGCCGCGCAGGTACTGGTCGCACTGCTCGGATCTGGGCGCCAACTACCCGAGGTCATCAACTACATCGCTGATGACCAGCACCGGGAAACGACGCGGATGGCCCTGGTCACCGCGCTGGGCACGCTCGGTGGCCGAGGGGTCGGCGAAAGGCTGCTGGGGCTGCTGGCGCTGCGGCCGGACCTGTCCGTGGAACTGCGGCAGCAAATCGTGTGGGCACTGGGACGCCTGCGCGTCGCCGGTGCGGTACCCGCGCTCCTGAGGGAGCTCACGGTCCAGCTCGCCCGTCCCGACACGTCCGCGACCCGGTACCAGCGAGCCGAAGGCCTAAAGACGGTAGCAGAGGCGCTGGGCGCCACCGGTGGCCCCGCTGACACGCTCCTTCTGCTGCTGGACCAAAATGCTGAATCAACCAATGCCAGCTCGCTGGTCGCGGCTGTGGGTCACGCACTGCTGCAACTCGACGATCCCGCCGTGCCCGATCTCATCCTGCGCCACGTGGAGCGGAGGGGCGGATGGAGTCTGGGCTTCGGTACGACCCTGGCCGGGAGCTATCTGGAGATCGTCGGAGAACCGGGCTTCCGGACGCTCCTCGATACCGTCCTCACCGGTTCGCCTTCCGAGTCGGAGGCCGCCCTCATCATGGGGGACCTGGCGGACTTCGTCACGAGGGGACACGGCCGGGCCAGTCGGGACGATCTGCTGACTCTGGCCCACGATGACACCCGGTCGTGGCAGGTTCGCTGGCTCGCCATGGACTGTCTGGAGCATCTGTCGGGGAACCCCGGCGACCTCGCCCCTCTGGTCTCCCACACCGACCGGCATGTCGCGGTCTCCGCAGCGGTCACATTGGCAGCATGGGGAGCCCCGGATTGCCTTCCCCTGGTTCAGGAGGCGATCCTGGAGCACGACCTGACGGCCGCCCTAGGCTTCTTCTTGGCACCCGACAACTACTGGACCCGGTCCATCGTCGATCGCGTGGCCCGGGCCCTGACGGCTTACCACGATCCCGAATTCTCCGGCCGGCTCGCCAGGGCAGTGCCCGAGGACGAGCATCCGTTTTCGTCCAAAGCCTGCTGGCTTGGGGAGTTCAACCCGGAGGCGTCCTTCGACCGCTATCTCCACCAGCTCAGCGTCCCAACGATCCACCCAGCGGCGGTACACGCGCCGTGGGAGCTGCCCCCTTCGCGGGTACCGGCCGCCCTGGCGGGGATCCGCGCTCTCCACTCCCAGCCGGCCCACATCAGCGGCACCGCAACCAGCCGGCTCCTGAGCGCGATCTCCGAGGTCGGCGACGACACGGAGACCGTGGTCGGACTCCTGTCGCTGGTTGACCTGTTCGGGAACCTTCGGCACTTCGCCGATCCGGGTGACGAGGCCAGCCAGAGCTACCGTGGCCTGCACCGAGCGCTCTATGCGGTCAGCCGCCGCGCCCGCGTGCGCGTGCTCAAGGACGGGACCGTCGTCCCGATCACGTCACGTTAGCGCGCGGCGAACCCGCTACTCGCCCCCGCCCACCGCCGCCGACGCCCCGCCCGACTCCGCCGCCGTCGCGCCGATCGGCTCGACCAGGACCGTGCCGATGCGGTTGCGGCGGCCGGCCTGGGTTTCGGCGGTGAGGCGGAGCGCGGTGGGCTGGTCGGGGGTGTAGGCGCCGTCCTGCGGGAGTTCGACGAAGGCGGAGGCGCCGGGGATCGGGACGCGGCCGAGGGACTTGGCGAGGAGGCCGCCGACGGTCTCGACGTCGTCGTCGTCGAGTTCGCAGCCGTACAGGTCTCCGAGGTCGCCGATGTCGAGGCGGGCGGTGACGCGGTAGGAGCCGCCGCCGAGGTCTTCGACCGGCGGGACCTCGCGGTCGTACTCGTCGGTGATCTCGCCGACGATCTCCTCGAGGATGTCCTCGATGGTGACGATGCCGGCCGTGCCGCCGTACTCGTCGATGGCGACGGCGACGTGGTTGCGCTCCTGCTGCATCTCGCGCAGCAGGTCGCCCGCGTTCTTGGTGTCCGGGACGAAGGTGGCGGGCCGCATGACGGACGAGACGAGGTCGTTCTCGGCGTCGCGGTTGATGTGCACCCGGCGGGCGAGGTCCTTGAGGTAGACGACGCCGACGATGTCGTCCTCGCTCTCGCCGGTGACCGGGATGCGGGAGAAGCCGCTGCGCAGCGCGAGGGTCATGGCCTGCCGGATGGTCTTGAAGCGCTCGATCATCACCAGGTCGGTGCGGGGCACCATCACCTCGCGGACGATGGTGTCGCCGAGCTCGAAGACGGAGTGCACCATACGGCGCTCGTCGTCCTCGATGAGGGACTCGGACTCGGCGAGGTCGACCATCGCGCGCAGTTCGGCCTCACTCGCGAACGGGCCGCGCTTGAAGCCCTTGCCGGGGGTGAGGGCGTTGCCGAGGAGGATCAGCAGGCCGGGGACGGGGCCCATGATGCGGGCCAGCGGCAGCAGGACGTAGGACGCCGCCGTGGCCGTGTTGAGCGGGTGCTGGCGGCCGATGGTGCGCGGGGAGACGCCGACCGCGACGTAGCTGACGAGCACCATGATGCCGATGGCGACGCCGAGGACCTGCCACGTCTGGTCGAAGCGGCGGTCGCAGACCACCGTCACCAGCACGGCCGCCGCCATCTCGCAGCCGACCCGGACGAGCAGGGCCACGTTGAGGTAGCGCGTCGGGTCGGAGGCGACGGCCATGAGCTTGTCGGCGCCGCGCCGGCCGGTACGGACGGACTCCTCGGCGCGGAAGCGCGAGGTGCGGGCGATACCGGCTTCGGCGCAGGCGGCGAGCCAGGCGACGACGACGAGCAGTACTGCGGAGAGGACCATCGCCGTCAGTGGGTCGTGGTCGGGGCCGGGGAGGGGCCCTCGATGCCGCGCTCGGTGCGCCAGCCGTCGAGAATGGCCTTCTGGAGGCCGAACATCTCGCCCTTCTGGTCGGCTTCCTCGTGGTCGTATCCGAGCAGGTGCAGCACCCCGTGGACGGTGAGGAGCTGGAGCTCCTCGTCCATGGAGTGCTGCGTCTCGGCTTCCTCGCCCTGCTTCTTCGCCACTTCCGGGCAGAGCACGATGTCGCCGAGCAGGCCCTGCGGCGGCTCCTCGTCGTCCTTCCCGGGGCGCAGTTCGTCCATCGGGAAGGACATGACGTCGGTCGGACCGGGGAGGTCCATCCACTGGATGTGCAGCTGCTCCATGGCGGCCGCGTCCACCACGATCACCGACAGTTCGGCGAGCGGGTGGATCCGCATGCGCTGGAGGGCGTAGCGGGCGATGTCGAGGACCGCCTGCTCGTCGATCTCCCAGCCTGACTCGTTGTTGACGTCGATCGCCATGGTGCGGTGCGGCTACTCTCGGTTAGGAGGTACGGGCTCGGCCGCCGTTTGCGGCGCTTCGCCCGGCCTGCTGGTCGGCGTTCCCGTCGTCGAAACGCTCGTACGCATCGACGATGCGTCCCACCAGCTTATGACGCACGACGTCGGTACTCGTCAGGCGCGAGAAGTGGACGTCCTCGACGCCTTCCAGAATGTCCTGTACCTGCCGAAGGCCGCTCTTTGTGCCGTTGGGCAGGTCGACCTGGGTGACGTCGCCCGTGATGACCATCTTGGACTCGAAGCCGAGCCGGGTCAGGAACATCTTCATCTGCTCGGCGCTGGTGTTCTGCGCCTCGTCGAGGATGATGAACGCGTCGTTCAGGGTGTTGTGCGTCAGCAGGTAGTTCTCAGTGACGTAGAGCGAGTCGACCGCCGCCACCTGAATGCATACAGCCTCTTCGCGCCCGGCGGGCTCGATACTGTCGACGAAACGCATCGGCCGCCCGCCGCCCCCGGCTGCCCGGTACTTCTCCAGCTTGCGTACGAGCCGGAAGGGCTCCACGCCGTCGGGAAGCCGGATGTCCAGAACGTGAGCGTCATTTCGGTGGTGTACATCGCGCCCGTTGGCCTTGCCCGGCGTCCGGCCTTCGGCGACCCGGCGCCGGCTGTACGCGACACCACCCAGCGACTGGACCAACGCGATGACGCCGTCCCGAAGCGCGGCCGAGGTCGTCGTGTACTGGATTCGACACGTCCGTCCGGCCTGAGTTACCGGCCCTCCATCAGCGTCGAGAAGTCCTTGGAGCAGACTCAGGCGGACCTCGGCCGAGTTGTGGAGATAGACGTCAGGTACGAATTTCGTGTGCGACCGGGTACCGAAGAGACCCAGAGCGCGCAGAGCTCCCGTGACCGGATTCTCCAATGTCATGACATCGCCCGGCGCCTTCACCCGGCTCAGCGTGTAGTCCACCCGGCTCTTCCATCGCACCTGGACACCTGGCAGGACCACCTCCAGAGCTGAGGCGAGTTCCGGATCAGCAGTGGCGAACGCGGGCGTCGTGCGGCCCGTCAAACAGCCGTCACCTAGCAGCAGCCCGAGGGCATAGGCGTCCATCGGAACATCACGCTCGGGGAGGCACACCGGTCCGCTCAGCAGCGGCAGCTCGTATCGACGGGCATGCGCGGCGCGCAGTTTTCCGATCATCTCCTTGGTTTCGAGGACCCGCCACGGCTTCCCGCGACGGCGATCCGACGCTGTCCTGACCGTCCAGAGATGGTCGCCGCAGCAACGCGTCGAGGACCCGTCCTGGGCGGTGAGGCGATAGATGTCCTTCTCACCTTGCGGGTACACGCCCAGGACGACCGTCGGCTCGCCATTCGAACCGATGACCAGGTCCCCCACCGCAAGACCTCCGATGGGGCGGAAACCATCCGGCGTCAGTACGTTGGTGGTGACCGGCTGGGCCCGGCCGCGCATGTACGCCAGCGGGGCGACCTCGATCGTCCCGGAGGCCATCAGCCGCGGGATGGTGTCGGGGTCGATCATGTCGTGCAGCGCGTCGACCAGCGGGCGCAGATACGGGTCGATCTTCTCGAAGAGCGTGCCGGGCAGGAAGCCCAGGCGCTCCCCGGCCTCGACGGCGGGACGGGTGAGGATGATCCGGCTGACCTGCTTGGCCTGCAGGGCCTGGATGGCCTTGGCCATGGCCAGGTAGGTCTTGCCGGTGCCCGCGGGCCCGATGCCGAAGACGATGGTGTTCTTGTCGATGGCGTCGACGTAACGCTTCTGGTTGAGCGTCATGGGGCGGATGGTGCGGCCGCGGTTGGACAGGATGTTCTGCGTGAGCACCTGTGCCGGGGTCTCCCCCTCCGGGTCGGCCGCGTTGCCGTTGGCGCGCAGCATCGCGATGGACCTCTCCACTCCGTCTTCCGTCATCGGCTGGCCGGTGCGGAGCACCAGCAGCATCTCGTCGAAGAGCCGCTGGATGAGGGCGACGTCCTTGGGCTTCCCGGTCGCGCTGATCTCGTTGCCCCGCACATGGATGTCGGCGGCCGGGAAGGCCGTTTCGATCACGCGGAGGAGGGCGTCACCCGATCCCAGGACCGTCACCATGGGGTGCTTGGCCGGAACGACGAAGTGGGCGCGTGCCTGAGGCTGGTGCTGTGTCGGTGTCTGAGTCATGGGCCGGCTCGGAGCCTGGGAAACCCACCTTCTGATGACGACGTGCCCGGTGAGGGCCTTGGAATACCAAGGGTACGTCGGTGACCCTTCTGGCCCGAGGGGTTTTACGCCGGGGTTTCGCACCCGGTTTCGGAGCAGCCTCCCGCGCCCTCAGCGCCTGCCCGTTCCCGCCGGTCCCGCCGGGCGGCGGCGGAAGCCGATGGTGGGCACCGCCCGGGGCAGCGGTCCCGGCCGGGTGCCGGACGGCAGCAGGGCGTCGAGGAAGGCGTACCGGCGCAGCGCGTCCCCGTCCTGGTCGTCGAAGGTCTTCGCGTGCTGCCACCAGGCGGCGATCTCGATCCAGCCGGGAGCCGACAGCGAGCCGCCGAACTCCTGGACGGACAGGGCCGCGGAGAGGCAGGCGAAGGCGAGCCGGTCGGCGAGCGGCCAGCCGGCGAGGGAGCCGGTGACGAAAGCGGCGACGAAGACGTCGCCCGCGCCCGTCGGATCCAGCGCCTCGATCAGCAGCGCCGGGACCTCGGCGGTCTCACCCGTCGCCGAGTCCACGGCGTACGCGCCCTCGGCGCCGAGCGTGACGACGGCCAGCGGCACCAGCTCGGCCAGTTTGCGGGCGGCGGCGCGCGGGCTGTCGGCGCGGGTGTAGTTCATGGCCTCGGCGGCGTTCGGAAGGAAGGCCGCGCAGTGCCGCAGGTCCGCGAGGTCCGCCGGGTCCCAGCGCCCCGAATCGTCCCACCCCACGTCGGCGAAGATCCGGCTGCCGTGCCGGGCCGCGTGCCCGATCCACTCCTGGCCGCCCTTCTCCAGCGAGGCCACGCAGGCGCGGGCCGCCGGCGGGCATTCGGGGGCGGGCTCCTCGGGCGGCGGCGCCTCGTGGCCGTGCGAGACCATCGTCCGCTCGCCCTCGTAGGCCATGGAGACCGTGACCGGCGAGTGCCAGCCGGGGATCCGGCGGGACAGGCCGAGGTCGATGCCCTCCCCCGCCGCCAGGCTGTCCCAGCAGTAGTCGCCGTACATGTCGTCGCCGAAGGCCGCCGCCAGTTGGGTGCGCAGGCCGAGCCGGGCCAGGGCGGTGGCCATGTTGGCGATGCCGCCGGGGCTGGAGCCCATGCCGCGCGCCCACGATTCCGTGCCGCGCACCGGCGCGCTGTCCAGGCCGGTGAAGATGATGTCCAGGAAGACGGTCCCGGTCAGGTATACGTCGGACAGCGCGTCCGTGGGAGAGCGGATCGCGGCCAGCGGGTCGAACACGGGGTGGTCGTCCATGAACAACACTGTGCACGATGAGACTGACAGTGGAGGTCACAGACGCATGAGACTCGTGATTCTCGGTGGCGGCGGTTTCCGCGTGCCCCTGGTGTACCGGGCGCTGCTCGCGGACGCGGGCGCCCCCGGCGCCTGCGACGAGCTGGTGCTGCACGACACGGATCCGGTACGGCTGCGGGTCGTCGCGTCCGTGCTGGCCGCTCAGGCGGCCGGCGTGCCGGGCGCTCCGGCGGTACGGCTCGCCCATGACCTGGACGACGCGCTGCGCGGCGCCGACTTCGTCTTCTCCGCGATCCGGGTCGGCGGCACGGCGGGCCGGGTGGGCGACGAGCGGGTGCCGCTCGCGGAGGGAGTGCTCGGGCAGGAGACCGTCGGCGCGGGCGGGGTGCTGTACGGGCTGCGGACGCTGCCGGTCGCGGTCGCCATCGCGGAACGGGTGAAGGCGCTGGCGCCCGACGCCTGGGTCATCAACTTCACCAACCCGGCCGGGATGGTGACCGAGGCGATGGCGCGGGTGCTCGGCGAGCGGGTGATCGGCATCTGCGACTCCCCGGTCGGGCTCGTACGCCGCGCCGCGCGCGCCGCGGGCGCCGACCCGGACTCCCCCGCGTTCCGCTACGACTACGTGGGCCTCAATCACCTGGGGTGGCTGCGGGGGATGTGGGACGGCGGCCCCGACCTGCTGCCGGGCCTGCTCGCCGATCCCGACGCGCTGGACTCGTTCGAGGAGGGCAAGCTCTTCGGGGCGCCGTGGCTGGCCGCCCTGGGATCGCTGCCCAACGAGTATCTGCACTACTACTACTTCGAGCGGGAGGCCCTGGCGGCGGTGCGGTCCGCCGCGGCGACGCGCGGGGAGTTCCTGGACCGGCAGCAGGGCGGGTTCTTCGCGTCGGCGGCCGCCTCAGAACGGCCCGGTGAGGCGTACGCGCTGTGGGACCGGACGCGGCTGGAGCGCGAGGAGACGTACATGGCGGAGAACCGCGCCGCCACCGGCGGCTGGCAGCGCGACCCCCACGACCTGGACGGCGGCGGCTACGACCGGGTCGCGCTGGCCCTGATGCGGGCCATCGCGCGCGACGAGCGGACCACGCTGATCCTGAACGTGCCGAACGGGACGACCGTCGCCGCGCTCGACGCCGAGGCGATCATCGAAGTGCCCTGCGAGGTGGGCTCCTTCGGTGCCCGGCCGCTGCCGGTGGCGGCGCCCACCGAGCACCAGGCCGGGCTGATGCTCACCCTCAAGGCGGTCGAGCGGTCGGCGATCGAGGCCGCCGCGTCGGGTTCCCGGGCGGCGGCTCTGCGGGCGCTGGCGCTGCATCCGCTGGTGGACTCGGCGGCGGTCGCGGGCCGCATCCTGGACGCGGCACTGCCGGGGTAGGTCCTCCGGGCGGGCCTCAGAACTCCACTACCGAGCGCAGCACGTCGCCCTCGTGCATCCGGGCGAACGCCTTCTCGACGTCGCCGAGCCCGATCGTCTCCGTCACGAAAGCGCCCAGGTCCAGGCGCCCCTGCAGGTGGAGGTCGATCAGCATCGGGAAGTCCCGGGACGGCAGGCAGTCCCCGTACCAGGACGACTTGAGCGAGCCGCCGCGCCCGAAGACGTCCAGCAGCGGCAGTTCCAGCGTCATCTCGGGGGTGGGCACGCCGACGAGCACGACGGTGCCTGCCAGGTCCCGCGCGTAGAACGCCTGCTTGTACGTCTCGGGGTGGCCGACCGCCTCGATGACGACGTCCGCGCCGAATCCGCCGGTCAGTTCCCGGATCGCCTCGACGGGGTCGGTGGAGCGGGAGTTGACGGTGTGGGTGGCGCCCATCCGGCGCGCCATCTCCAGCTTGCGGTCGTCGATGTCGACGGCGATGATCCGGCCCGCGCCCGCGAGCCGGGACCCGGCGATGGCCGCGTCCCCGACGCCGCCGCAGCCGATGACGGCGACGGAGTCGCCGCGTCCGACCCCGCCGGTGTTGATCGCGGCGCCGATCCCCGCCATCACTCCGCAGCCGAGCAGCCCGGCCACCGCCGGGGAGACCGCCGGGTCCACCTTCGTACACTGCCCGGCCGCGACGAGGGTTTTCTCGGCGAACGCGCCGATGCCGAGGGCCGGGGACAGCTCCGTGCCGTCCTCCAGGGTCATCTTCTGCCGCGCGTTGTGCGTGTTGAAGCAGTACTGGGGGCGGCCGCGCAGACAGGCGCGGCACTGACCGCACACGGCGCGCCAGTTGAGGATGACGAAGTCGCCCGGCGCGACCTCCGTGACACCCTCGCCGACCGACTCCACGATGCCGGAGGCCTCGTGGCCGAGCAGGAACGGGAAATCGTCGTTGATCCCGCCCTGCTTGTAGTGCAGGTCGGTGTGGCACACCCCGCAGGCCCGCACCTGGACCACGGCCTCCCCGGGCCCCGGATCCGGCACCAGGATCGTCTCGACACGGACGGGTTCGTTCTTGCCGGGCGCGATGACGCCGCGTACGTGCTGAGTCATGGATTCACCGTACGCCCGACCGGCCGTCCCCCGCAGGCACCGTGCCGCATCCTTCGGACCCCGTTCGATCACCGTTCGACCCCGTCCGATCCCGCCCGTGGACCGTCCTTGACCAGCCGTGATCGCCGGAGCCGCCCCGCGCGGCGGTCAGTCGAAGACGTACGCGTCGACCTCGGCGAGGTACCCGGCCCGCAGGGCCTCGTCCCCGTCGAGGAACGCCGCCTCGAACGAGTTGCGGGCCAGCAGGCGCAGCGTCTCGTCGTCCAGCCCGAGCCCGGCGCGGACCGCGTCGTAGTTGTCGCCCACGTACCCGCCGAAGTACGCGGGGTCGTCGGAGTTGACGGTGGCCAGCAGGCCCGCGTCGAGCATCGCACGCAGCGGGTGGTCCTCGATGCGGTCGATGCAGCGCAGCCGGACGTTGGAGAGCGGGCAGAGCGTGAGCGGGACGCGGTCGCGGACGAGGCGGGCGACGAGCTCCGGGTCCTCCAGCGAGCGCAGACCGTGGTCGACGCGCTCGACGCCCAGCACGTCGAGGGCCTCCCAGATGTACGCGGGCGGCCCCTCCTCGCCCGCGTGGGCGACGCGGCGCAGCCCCTCGGCGGCGGCCCGCTCGTAGACCTCGCGGAACTTCGACGGCGGGTTGCCGACCTCGGCGGAGTCCAGCCCGACGGCCGAGATCCGGGACAGGTACGGCTTGGCGGCCTCGAAGGTGTCCAGCGCGGACTGCGCGGACTCGTCGCGCAGGAAGCACATGATCAGCTGGGTACTGATGCCGTGCCGTTCCCGGGCGGCGTCCAGCGCGCGGGACAGGCCCTCGACGACGGTCCCGATGTCCACCCCGCGCTCGGTGTGCGCCTGCGGGTCGAAGAAGATCTCGGCGTGCCGTACGCCCTGCTCGGCGGCGCGCGCGAGATAGGCGTCGGCGAGGTCGGCGAAGTCCTCCTCGGTGCGCAGGACCGCCATCAGCGCGTAGTACAGGTCCAGGAAGGACTGCAGGTCCGTGAAGGAGTAGGCGCGGCGGAGCTCGTCGGCGTCGGCGTACGGCAGTGTGACCCCGCCGCGCGCGGCGAGCGCGAAGGCCAGTTCCGGCTCCAGGGTGCCTTCGATGTGGAGGTGCAGTTCAGCCTTGGGGATGGGCACGGGAGGATCACTTCACAGTCGGTACGGCAGCGGGGGGCCGTCCAACGGTACAGGTCAGCGCGGTGCGGGCGGCACGAGCCCGCAGCCCGCCGCCTCAGGCCGTGATCTTGAGGGTGTGCACGATCTGGTCGGCCGCCGCCGTCATCAGGTCGGCGAGGCCCGGCGCCGTCCAGGAGACGAGGACCATGACGGCGCTCTCGATCCCCGGCGGCCGCACCCCGTAGGTGACCGTCTCCATCAGGGAGCGCTCACCGCTCTGCCCGGTCCCCCGCCCCGCAAGCGCCTGGCGGATGCGGACGGCGGGCCCGGCGGGAAGCACGGCCCGCTCCACCTCCGGCTCCTGGAAGTCACCGGTCGCGAAGACCTCGGTGATCCAGTCGAGCGTGATCGACGGCACCTGGTCGTCGGGGTGGATGACGTCCACCTCCAGCACGGCGAGCGCCGTGTCGAACCCCTCCGGGTACAGCCCGAACGCGAACATCGGCTCCCGCCCGCGACTGTCGGCGGCCCGCTCCCGCAGGTCGTACATGAGCGCGTCGGCATCGACCTCCGTCGACGCAGCCGCCAGCTCCTGCGCCTGTTCCAGCGCCCACGCGCCGAGGTCGATGCCCGGCTCCAGGGGCAGCGGGATCCAGTCCTCGGGGCATTCGATGCCGCAGTTCCACGTGTCGTCGCTCACGGGTCACGCACTCCACTTCAGGGACAGCGCCACGGCGTCGAAGAGGTCAGCCATCGCGTCGGCGATCGGGTCGAGGGGCGTGGAGAAGGACAGCAGCAGGTAGGCCTCCGAGCCCGGCACCGGCACGTGGTAGTCCACGGACGTGACTGGCAGCGCGCTGCCGGACGGATCGTCCGCCGCCGGAACCGTCCGGGCCCGCGTCCGCACGGCGGTCCCGGCGGGCAGTTCCTCGACGGTGACCTGGTACTCGGCCGGCCCGCCCCGCTCGGCGAGGAACGCAGCCAGGTCGTCCACCGGCACCTCCGACCCCAGGCTCTCCTTCGGCACGAGCGTGACCAGCAACGACGCCGGAACGGTCAGCGCGCCGGCCGCCTGCATGCTCATGTACAGCTCGATGCCGCCGTTCTTGTACGCCTCCAGCGCCCGCCCGCGCAGCTCCTCGCGCACCTGCTGCTTGACGATCGGCGCGTCGTCGATCCCCCGGAACTGCCGCTCCACGAGCGCGTCGACCGCACCCTCCCGCCGCTCCGGATCGAGGTCGATCCGGAACCAGCCGTCCGGCAGGAGGAGTTGGTAATCACTCGGCGCGTCCGGCTGCGCGCCGGGCTGCGCATCGCGCTGTGCGTCGACCGCGGTCATGAACGGGGCTCCTGTCGGGAAGTGGTCTCCGGGCCTTGGCCCGGGGCCTGGCCCGGGGCCGGGCGGTCCAGCCGGAGGCGGCTGTGCAGGCTGTGGGCGATCTCCGGTCCTGCGGTGCCGCAGAACGCGAGCGCGCCGGACACCCCGGTCAGCCATCCGCTTGCCGGGTGCGACGAGGCCTCGACCAGACCCGCACCGAGTGTGACGAGCGAGAACAGCGGCAGCAGGAACCCGGACGCGTCGCCGACCACCCCGCCGTGGAAGCTCGTGACACGCCGCGCCTCCTTGGTGTCGATGGGAGCCATCAGCCGGCTCTCCACCCGTGCCAGCGCGTCCTGCGGCCACCGCTTTCCCTTGCCGAGCGGACGGTCGTCCACCGGCCGTCCCACGGCCGCCGTGAACTCCGCCCAGCGGGCGTCACCCTCCGCGCCGCCGAACCACCACTCCCAGGGCAGCGCGGCACGCACCTGGCCTCCGCTGCCCTGCAGTTCGACGCCGAGCGGCGTGCCGTCCGCCGCGCTCAGGAAGCGGACCACCCGGTCCACCGAGTGCGGGCCCGAACGCGGCAGCCAGCGCTCGCCCGCCAGGCTGTCGACCAGCACGATGTCAGCGCTCTGCACCCGCACCGCCGCTGTCGCGCAGAACCGCGCGGTCGCGCCGGCGCCACTCGGCGGGCAGGGGGACAGCCGGGCGAGCACGGCGAGGTCGTCACCGCGCTCCTTGGCGCGGGCGCGCAACCGCAGCACCGCTGTGGCGACCGGCAGCGAGAGCAGCCCGATGCCGGACACCGCCAGCAGCCACGGCGCGCTGTCGCGCAGTATGAGGCCGAGGAAGAAAGTGACGAACCAGAGGAACATCCCGGTTCCACGGGCCACCGAGTGCCAGACGGGCAGGGCTGTGTAGAAGTGGACGTCCTTGTCGCCGCCACTCGAACCCGCCAGCAGCGGATCGTCGAGTTCATGGATCCGGTGGACGGGGATCCCGGCCTCCTTCAGCAGCCCGGCCAGCCCGGTCCGCCCCAGCAGCTTCTCCCCGCGCAGCGGATCCGGTTCCAGCATCCCGGACTCGGGCAGCCATTCGGCGAGCGGGATCCGGCACACCGTGTGCCCGTCCTCGTCCTGCAGGTCGACCATGCCCCAGCGGCCCTTGACCGGCAGCCCCATCTTCTGTGCGGCGTCGAGGCCGAGCAGGTCGATGTGGACGGCGCGCCGGATGCCGCCGGTACCGATCGGGTGGCGCCGCTCCGTTCCCCGGGGGGAACGGATCACCAGGTCCCGGCCGTCCCGGTGGATCCGCGCGTGGCGGACGACGTCCAGTGCGGGACGGCGTCGCGCCGCCGGCCGCAGCGCCGGCTCGGCGATGCCCATCGCGACCTGCCGGGAGGGTACGACGTGCGGATCAGTCACCGATCTCCCTGACCGTAGAGTCCTTCAGTCCCAGCGCGTCGCCCGCACCGATCTTGTCGGCGAGGTCGGTGACCGTCGCGACTCCCGTGGCACCTACCCAGATGTTCGTCTGCGTCCTCAGCACGCTCGCGCTGGCTTTTACCGCATTCGATGAAGCGACATCCGACGCGATATCCGCCACCTTCTGCGCGGATGAGATCACTCCGGGATCACCGATCTTGAACTTCACTCCCTGCCATGTGGAGCCATGGAACAACTGCGGAACATCCCTGAACGCCTTGAGGTCCTTGACGGATTGCCAGCTCTCCTTGCCGATCTTCACCGGATTGAGCGCTTCTCCCACTCTGCTCCAGCCCGGGAACCAGCCCTTCGGCGCCTCAGCCATCGCCTTCGCCGCGTCCTTGCCCCTTGGCGCGCCCGAACCGGCGGCCTTGTTGGCCGCCTTCTGCGCCTTCGCCATCACCGTGTTGTACGCCTTCGTGCCCTTCTTCAGACCCCGTGCGGCGGCTTCCTCCGCGAGGCTCTTGAATTTCGTCGACCGCGCCAGAGCACGTGTTCCGGCCGAGGCACCGCGCGCTCCGGCCATCGCCCCACGGCCAATGCCGAAGGTGGCGAGGCCTACCACGTCGAGGGCGACATCAAACCAGTTGCCATCACCCGACAACGCCAGCAGGACATGCGCGACGAGCGAGACAAGGGTGGCGACCAGAGCAATGGTGCCGAGGATCCCCGCGAGGGCCTGGCCGATGACCGGGATCCATCCGACGCACAGCGACAGCACCCCACACACCGTCGCGACAATGCCCGCGATGTCGGCGATCTTCCCGATGATGTCGGCGTGCTCGTGGACCCAGCCCTTGAACTTGTCCCAGCGGCTGTCCTTGAGACCGTCGTGGTCGATGGCGTGCCGGATCGCGTCCGCCGCCGCCTTCGCGGCGTGGTCCCGGATGTCCTTCGCCCGCTGCAGTTCCTTCTTGGCGTCACCGACCACGCCCGCGGCGGCGTCCTGCTTGGCCTTGAGCTTGACGGCCGTCGGGTCGTCCTTCGGGGTGTCGGCCGGCTGCTGGGAGATCGCGCGCTGGGTGCTGCTGTGCTCGGCGTCGGCTTCCTGGGCGTCGCGCAGGGCCTTGTCGGCGATCTTCTGCGCACGGTGCAGCTCGCGCGCGTACGGGCCGCTGCTCACGCCGTCGCCGGCGTCCTCGCCGAGGGCCTTGGCCGCCTCGTCGTAGCGGTGGAACGCCTTGCGCAGCTTGTCCGACGCCTTCGACGCCTGCTCGCGGAACTCGTCCGCGGCCTTGCCCTTCCACGCCTCCACGGAGGCGAGCGCCTTGATCTCGCGCGCCTCGCGCTCGATCGACTCCGCCGTCTTCCGCAGGTCGCGTCCCAGCCGGGCCACCGTGTCCGGGTCACCGGGGACCGGGTCGCCGTGCTCGCCGAGGACTTCCCAGCCGTAGGAGGGGCGGGTCATTTCTTGTCCTCCCCGCGCAGCGCCTTGGCGAGTTCGGAGTCCACCTGGTCGTAGGTCTCCGCCGCCTGCTCCGTGATCTTGGCGAGCTTCTCCAGTTCCTCGGTCAGTTTCGTCCGGTGGACCTTCCAGTTGCTGCCGAAGTCGTGGAAGACGTCGGTGAGCAGATCGGAGCCGATGTCGGACCGGCCGTAGCCGTCCGAAGGGTCGGCGTGCTTGTCGAACTCGTCGTGGATGCGCTTGAGCGCGGCCGAGCACTGCCGTATTCGTTGCGTGTCCGCAGCAAGATCCGGTTCCCCCATGGCTGTCCTCCGCTGACCTCGAACTGGAAAAGACCTGTACAAGTCCTGGGCAAGGTCGGAGCAGGGTATCAACGGCCCGCCGACGGAGCGAGATTCGGCCGACCGGGGCTCAGCGGCGCTTCGGGACCGGGATGCGCATCAGGTCCTCCGCCACCGTCAGTTCGCCCTCGAACCCCGCCTCGCGGGCCTGCCGGCCGAAGAGGGAGGGGTCGGTGTAGCGCTGCGAGAAGTGGGTGAGGACCAGGTGGCGGACGCCGGCCTCGGTGGCGGCCTTTCCGGCCTGACCGGCCGTGAGGTGGCCGTGGTCGCGGGCGAGGTGCTCGTCCTCGTCGAGGAAGGTGGACTCGATGACCAGGAGGTCGCAGCCCTCGGCGAGGACCTGGACGCCGTCGCAGAGGCGGGTGTCCATGATGAAGGCGAAGCGCTGGCCGCGGCGCACCTCGCTCACCTCGTCGAGGGTCACCCCGTCGAGCACACCGTCGCGCTGCAACCGGCCGACGTCCGGGCCGGTGATGCCGTGGGCGGCGAGGCGCGCCGGGATCAGCCGGCGGCCGTCGGGTTCCACGAGGCGGTAGCCGTAGCTCTCGACGGGGTGCGAGAGCTTCGCCGCGGAGAGGGTGAACGCGCCGGTGGTGGCCAGCACGCCGTCCGCGGCGACCGGCTCCTCGGTGATCACGGCCGTCTCGCGGTACGCCGTCGAGTACCGCAGCCGCTCGAAGAAGTGCTGCCCGCTCGCGGGGTAGTGGGCCGCGATCGGGTGCGGGACGCGGTCGAGGTTGATCCGCTGGATCACCCCGGCCAGGCCCAGCGAGTGGTCGCCGTGGAAGTGTGTGACGCAGATCCGCGTCAGGTCGTGCGCGGCGACGCCCGCCAGCAGCATCTGGCGCTGGCTGCCCTCTCCCGGGTCGAAGAGGATGCCCTCGTCGTCCCAGCGCAGCAGGTAGCCGTTGTGGTTGCGGAGCCGGGTCGGGACCTGGCTGGCGGTGCCGAGCACCACGAACTCGCGGATGGACAACGCCGTTATCCGGGCGGCCACTCGAGACCGCGCCCGCCGAGCACATGGGCGTGCGCGTGGAAGACGGTCTGGCCGGCGCCCGCGCCGGTGTTGAACACGACGCGGTAGCCGCGGTCGACGGTCTTCTCCGCCTCCGCCACCTCGCCCGCCTCGCGCAGCACGTCGGCGGCGGCCTGCGGGTCGCCTACGGCGAGCGCGGCGGCGTCCGCGTAGTGCACCTTGGGGATCACCAGCACATGGGTGGGCGCCTGCGGATTGATGTCGCGGAACGCCACCGTCGTCTCGGTCTCGCGGACGATCGTCGCCGGGATGTCCCCGGCCACGATCTTGCAGAACAGGCAGTCCGCCTGGGGTTCTCCCGCCACGGGTGGTTCTCCCTCGTCGGTGGTTGGACAGTGGTCGCCGAAAGGCGCATCGTATCGGCCGGGCGCCCTCCGGCGCCGTTACGGCAGCGGCGGCGGTGTCTTCGCCGGGTGCTCCGCGAGGGACGCCAGGGCCAGGTCGATGGCGGTGTCGAGCTGCGGATCGACGCCCGCCGCCCAGTCCTGCGGGCGCTGCAGCACCTCGACGTCCGGGTCGACGCCGTGGTTCTCGACGTCCCAGCCGTAGCCCTCGAACCAGAACGCGTACTTGGGCTGCGTCACGGCCGTGCCGTCCACCAGGTCGTACCGGCTGTCGATGCCGACGACACCGCCCCAGGTGCGGGTGCCGACGACCGGGCCGATGTCCAGGGCCTTGATGGCGGCGTTGACGATGTCGCCGTCCGAGCCGGAGAACTCGTTGGCGACGGCGACGACCGGCCCGCGCGGCGCGTCCAGCGGGTAGCTCTGCGGGCGCAGCCCGCGCGGCAGGTCCCAGCCGACGATGCGGCGGGCCAGCTTCTCGATGACGAGCTGCGACGTGTGGCCGCCGCGGTTCTCGCGGACGTCGACGACCAGACCCTCGCGGGCCACCTCGACCCGCAGGTCACGGTGGAGCTGCGCCCAGCCGAAGCCGACCATGTCCGGGACGTGCAGGTAGCCGAGCCGGCCCCCGGAGCGCTCGTGGACGTGGGCCCGGCGGCCCGCGACCCAGTCGTGGTACCGCAGCGGCTCCTCGTCGGCGAGGGGTACGACGACGACATGGCGCAGCGCGCCGCCGTCCGCGGGGGCGACGGTCAGTTCGACGGGCTTGCCCGCCGTGCCGGTCAGCAGCGGGCCGGGCCCGGCGACCGGGTCGACGGGGTGGCCGTCGACCGCCAGCAGGCTGTCGCCCGCGCGCACCGCGACTCCGGGTGCGGCCAGCGGGGAGCGGGCCTGCGGGTCGGAGGACTCGCCGGGCAGCACGCGGGCGAACTGCCAGCGGCCGTCCTCCGCGCGGGCGATGTCGGCGCCGAGCAGGCCCTGGCGGGTCAGCGCGTCCCGGTGGCCGCCGGGCGGGGTGACGTACGCGTGCGAGGTGCCGAGCTCACCCTGGACCTCCCACAGCAGGTCCATGAGGTCGTCATGGGTGGCCGCGCGCTCCAGGACGGGCCGGTAGCGCTCGGCGACCGCGTTCCAGTCGATGCCGCTCATGTCGGCGCGCCAGAAGTTGTCGCGCATCAGCCGGTGCGCCTCGGCGTACATCTGCCGCCACTCGTCCTGCGGGCGGACGGTCACGCGGATCCGCGACAGGTCGACGGTGGTGCCCGCGTCCGAGTCGTCGTCGTCCGACGCCTTGCTGTCGGCGGGCACGACGCGCAGTCGGCCGTTCGTGGCCAGCAGCACCTTGGTGCCGTCGCCGGTGACGGCGAAGTCCTCCGCCTCGTCCGCGAGTTCCTCGACGCGCAGCTGCTTGAGGTCGTAGCGCTCCAGGACGCTGCCGGGCGGCTGGGCCTCGGGCGTGGCCAGCGCCGTGCCGAGGGTGCCGAGCAGCGGGTGGCGCAGCCACAGCAGGCCGTTCTTGGCGGCGGTCAGCGAGGTGTAGCGGCCGGCTTCGACGGGGAACGCGACGATGCGGTCGGCGATCCCCTCGAAGTCGACGCGGGTGGCGGGGACGCGGGGGCGGTCCTCGCCGTCGGTCTGCCGGCCGTCCTGGCCCGCGCTGTCGCCCTCGCCGTCCGGCCGGTCGTCCTTGGACTCGTCGTCCGGCTCCTCGACCGGGCGGCCGTGCCGCTGCGGGCCGAAGGGCGACGGGGTGGTGGCGGCCAGGGTGAGCAGGTGCGGCCGGCAGGCGTTGGGGAAGGACAGGTCGAAGACGTGCGCGTCGTAGACCGGGTCGAAGGCCCGCTCGGACAGGAAGGCGAGGTGCTTTCCGTCGGGGGTGAACGCGGGCGCGTAGTCGTTGAAGCGCAGCGGGGTGGCGTCGGCGACCGACAGGTCGGAGGTCGCGGCGATCTTCAGCTGGCGCAGCGGGTCGGGGCCGGGGTGCGACCACGCGAGCCAGGCCGAGTCCGGCGAGAACGCCAGCCCGGTCACATCGCCCGCGTCGCTGGCCGCGACCTCGCGCACCTCGCCGGTCTGCGTCTCGACGAGCAGCACCCGGCCGTCGTGCGAGGCGACGGCGATCCGGTGCCCGTCCGGCGACACTTCGAGCTCCAGGACGCGGCCGAGGCGGCCGGCCGCCAGCCGGCGCGGCACGGCGCCGGGCGCGAGGCCCGCCGCGGGCGAGAGTTCGAGGGCGTCCTCGCCCTCGGCGTCGGTGACCCAGACGACCTGCTGGTCGCCCTCGCCGCCGAAGGTGCGCGGCAGCCGCGTCCTGACCCCCGGCTGCGCGGCGAGCGCGCGCGCCGGGCCGCCCCGGTGGGTGATCCAGTGCGTGGTGCCGCGGACCTCGACGGCGCTGCCGCGTCCCGTGTGGTCCGGGCGGGCGTCCCCGAGGTGGTGCGAGGCGCGGATGGGGTGCGGCTGCAGGTCCGTTCGCTGGCCGCCGAGGCGGACCGCGATCGGGCGCGGCTCGGCCGATTCGAGGTCGTCGAGGAGGTGGAGCTCGCCGGCGGAGCTGTAGACGACGCGGGTGCCGTCGGTGGCGGCCTGCCGGGCGTAGAAGCCGCCGAGAGGGGTGTGCCGGCGCAGGTCCGAGCCGTCCGGGAGGCTGGAGTAGAGCGCGCCGGTGTCTTCGTGGTCGGAGAGGAACGCCACGCGGTCCCCGACCCACAGCGGGGATTCGAGGTTGCCGTCGAGCTCCGCGTGCAGCCGCTCGAAGTCGCCGCCGCCCGTCAGGTCGATCCACAGTTTGCCTGCCGTGCCGCCCCGGTAGCGCTTCCAGGCCGCGGCCTCGCGGCCCATCGTCGCCGACAGCAGCAGCACCGCGCCCTCGGGCCCGTACGCCAGATCGCCGACCGGCCCGAACGGAAGGGTGCGTGCCGGCCCGCCGTCCAACGGCACCGCCCGCGCCCACGTGCGGCGCATCGAGGGCTGGCCCTGGGTGCTGATGGCGACGACCTCGCCGTCCGGCGTCCAGCCGCGCACCGAGGTCTTGGCACTGCCCCAGTGCGTCAGCCGCGTCGACGGGCCGCCGTCCAGGGGCGCCACGTGCACCTCGGGTACTCCGTCACGGGTGGAGGTCCAGGCGACCGTCGTTCCGTCCGGTGAGATGCGCGGATGGTCGACCGGCATGTTGTCCGCGCTGACGCGCCAGGCCCGGCCGCCGTCGAGCGGCGCCACCCAGACGTCGTCCTCGGCGACAAAAGCGGCCAACTCACCATTTACGTGCGGATACCGGAGGTACGAAAGCTGTGTCACTCCGCCACATTAACCATGATCGAGGAGGCGAACGAGCGCTTTGTCTTCAGCTTCTGGCGGAGGCGGCGGAGGTTTTGCCGGTCGGCCCCGACGTCGCCGTGCAGTCACCGAGCCCGTTCACGTCGAAGACCGTGCGCTGGCCGACCTTCGCCGTCAGCCGGCCGCGTACACAGCGGCCGTCGAGCTGCTCGGTCACCCGGCCGGTGACGATGATCGCCTGCCTGTCGGTGGTCTCACCCTGGCAGTCCACGGACGCGATGCCCTTGGTCGTCGCGCCGGACGGCCGGGGGCTGGTCGTCCGGGTGGCGGTCGTGGCGCTGTTCACCGAGGCGCTGCACGACATCCACTGGACGTCGACCCCGTGGTCCTTCAGCGCCCGGGTACCCAACTGGTCCGTGGTGATCGACACCGCGGAGGCGGTCATCCCACTGGCCGGGTCGCACGCCACCACTCCGCCGAAGGCGGCCAGTGCGAGGCCTCCGGCCACTCCCCACTGCTGTAAACGCTTCATGCCACCAGCGTCCCGCGCTCCCGTGCGGCGCACATCGCCCACGCGACGTAGAACGTCCCTTACGGGACCCGGATCCCGCCACGGCAGCCGCTGTCCGGCGGGCCGCGCTAGGGAGTGACCTAGGACCAGCGGCCGGTGCGCCCGAGGAGCAGCGCGGTGGCGGCGACCCCCGCGGTGGAGGTCCGCAGCACCGTCGCGCCCAGCCGGTACGGCTTCGCCCCGGCGGCGGCGAAAGCGGCGAGCTCGTCGGGCGAGACCCCGCCCTCCGGGCCGACGACGAGCACGATGTCGCCCTCGGACGGCAGCGCGGCGTCGGCCAGCGGCGCGGAGCCCTCCTCGTGCAGGACCGCGGTGAACGCGGCCCCGCCGAGCAGAGTCGCCAGCTGCCGCGTCGTCATCATCTCCGTGACCTCGGGGAACCGTAGCCGCCGCGACTGCTTCGCCGCTTCCCGCGCCGTGGAACGCCACTTGGCGAGCGCCTTGGCGCCCCGCTCCCCACGCCACTGCGTGATGCACCGGGACGCAGCCCACGGCACGATCGCGTCGACGCCGGTCTCCGTCATCGTCTCGACGGCCAACTCGCCACGGTCGCCCTTCGGCAGTGCCTGGACGACGGTGATGCGCGGCGCCGGCGCCGGTTCCGTGCGCAGCTCCGAGACGGCGACCTCCAGCCGCTCCTTGCCCTCGACGGCGGCGACCACCCCGTACGCTCCCACGCCCGCGCCGTCCGTCAGGACGATCGACTCGCCGACCGTGAGCCGGCGCACGGACACCGCGTGCCGCCCCTCGGCGCCGGACAGGGCGATCAGGGCACCGCTGCGCGCTTCCCGCAACTGCTCGGGTCCGACGATGAATACGGGCGCGGTCATCCGCATGCCTTCCGTGCCGTGTCGAGTTCCTTCATGAGCACGGCGACAAGTTCGGCCGCCGGCAGCTCACGGGCCAGCCGGTGCCCCTGCCCCGCCCACAGCGCCATCGCCTGCGGGTCCCCGGCCGCCGCGGCGGCCTTGCGGATCCCCGCGGTCAGATGGTGGATCTGCGGATACCCGGCGGGCGCGTACGGCCCGTGCTCGCGCATGAAGCGGTTGACCAGCCCGCGCGCCGGGCGCCCGGAGAACGCCCGGGTGAGCTCGGTGCGGGCGTAGACCGGGTCGGTGATGGCGCGCTTGTGCAGCGCGTTGGCGCCGGACTCGGGACAGACGAGGAAGGCGGTGCCCAGCTGCGCGGCGTCCGCGCCCACCGCCAGGACGGCGGCGATCTGGTTGCCGCGCATCAGCCCGCCCGTCGCGATGACGGGCAGTTGGACGGCGGCGCGCACCTGCGGGACGAGCGACAGCAGCCCGAACCCCGCGTGGTCCAGCTCCGGATCGTCCCGGTGGGTGCCCTGGTGGCCGCCCGCCTCCGTCCCCTGGACGCACACCGCGTCGGCACCCGCCCACTGCGCGGCGAGCGCCTCGCCGGGGGTGGTGACGGTCACCACGGTGTACGTCCCGGCCTTCGCGAACGCGTCGAGGACCGGCCGGTCCGGGCAGCCGAACGTGAAGCTGACGACGGGCACCGGGTTGTCCAGCAGTATCGCGACCTTGGCGTCGTACGCGTCGTCCTGGCCCGACTCGGGGTCACCGAGCGGGGTGGAGTACCAGGCGGCCTCGCCCGCGAGCTGCTCGGCGTAGACCTCGACGGCGGACCGGTCGGCGGTGTCGGGCTGCGGCGTGAAGAGGTTCACGCCGAACGGGTTCGACGTCAGGCCGCGCAGCTGCCGGATCTCCTCGTACATCGCTTCCGGCGTCTTGTAGCCGGCGGCGAGGAAACCCAGACCGCCGGCGTCGCTCACGGCCGCGGCGAGCCGCGGGGTGGACCCGCCGCCGGCCATCGGCGCCTGGATGATCGGGAACGCCGAGAACGACGAAATATCGGTCAACGCGGACATACGCCCATCGTTTCACGCGGGGCGGGCCCGAACAGGTCGGGCCCGCCCAATGGGGGCGCCCCCGGCCGGAGGCTGGGGGAAGGTCGGAGCCGGCGCCCCGCTGGACGCCGCCGGCGGCCTCAACGGCCGTTGAAAGCGTCCTTCAACCGGGAGAACAGCCCCTGCTGGCCGGGCTGGAAGTGACCGGTCGGCCGCTCCTCGCCCCGCAACTTGGCCAGCTGCCGCAGCAGGTCCTCCTGCGCGGCGTCGAGCTTGTTGGGCGTGATGACCTCGACGTGCACGATCAGGTCACCGCGGCCGCCACCGCGCAGATGGGTCACCCCGCGCTGGTGCAGCGGGATCGACTGGCCGGACTGCGTACCGGGCCGGACGTCGATCTCCTCCATGCCGTCGAGCGTCTCCAGCGGGCACTTCGTGCCCAGGGACGCCGCCGTCATCGGGATCGTGACCGTGCAGTGCAGATCGTCGCCGCGCCGCTGGAAGGTCGGGTGCGGAAGCTCCCGGATCTCCACGTACAGGTCGCCGGCGGGGCCGCCGCCGGGGCCGACCTCGCCCTCGCCCGCCAGCTGGATACGGGTGCCGTTGTCGACGCCCGCCGGGATCTTGACCGTGAGCGTACGGCGGGACCTGACCCGGCCGTCGCCCGCGCACTCGGGGCACGGGGTCGGCACCACGGTGCCGAAGCCCTGGCACTGCGGGCACGGCCGCGAGGTCATGACCTGGCCCAGGAAGGACCGGGTGACCTGCGAGACCTCACCGCGGCCGCGGCACATGTCGCAGGTCTGCGCCGCCGTGCCGGGCGCCGCGCCCTCGCCGGAGCACGTGCCGCACGTCACCGCCGTGTCGACCTGGAGATCCTTGGTGGTGCCGAAGGCCGCCTCGTCCAGCTCGATCTCCAGCCGGATCATGGCGTCCTGGCCGCGCCGGGTCCGCGACCGCGGACCGCGCTGCTGGGACTGCCCGAAGAAAGCGTCCATGATGTCGCTGAAGTTGCCGAAGCCGGCACCGAAGCCGCCCGCGCCCGCCCCGCCCTGGGACGACAGCGGATCGCCGCCCAGGTCGTAGACCTGCTTCTTCGCCGGGTCCGAGAGCACCTCGTAAGCGGCGTTGATCTCCTTGAACCGCTCCTGGGTCTTCGGATCCGGATTCACATCCGGATGCAGCTCGCGCGCGAGGCGGCGGAAGGCCTTCTTGATCTCGTCCTGTCCGGCGTCACGGCGCACGCCAAGGACCGCGTAATAGTCCGTGGCCACCTACGACTCCGCCAGGATCTGTCCGACGTAACGTGCCACTGCGCGTACCGCTCCCATCGTTCCGGGGTAGTCCATGCGGGTCGGGCCGACCACACCGAGTTTGGCGACTGCCTCGTCGCCCGAACCGTAGCCGACCGCCACAACGGATGTGGAATTCAAGCCCTCGTGAAAATTCTCATGCCCGATCCGCACGGTCATGCCCGAGTCGTTGGCCTCGCCGAGGAGCTTGAGGAGCACCATCTGTTCCTCAAGGGCTTCCATCACGGGCCGGATCGTCAACGGGAAGTCGTGGTTGAAGCGCGTCAGGTTCGCCGCGCCGCCGAGCATGATCCGTTCTTCGGTCTCCTCGACGAGCGTCTCCAGCAACGTCGCCAGCAGGATCGACACCGACGGCCGGTCGTCGTACTCGAAGCCGTCCGGCAGATCCGCCACCAGCGGCGGGACGTCCGCGAACCGGCGACCCACCACCCTGGCGTTCAACCGGGCCCGCACGTCGGCCAGGAGCGTCTCGCTCATCGGCGCCGGGCAGTCGATGAGCCGCTGCTCGACGCGCCCGGTGTCCGTGATGAGCACCAGCATGATCCGGGCCGGTGCCAGCGCCAGCAGCTCGACGTGCCGCACCGAGGAACGGGTGAGCGAGGGGTACTGCACGACGGCGACCTGCCGGGTGAGCTGCGCGAGCAGCCGTACGGTGCGGCCCACCACGTCGTCGAGGTCCACCGCGCCGTCCAGGAAGTTCTGGATCGCGCGCCGCTCGGCGGATGTGAGCGGCTTCACCCCGGCCAGCTTGTCGACGAACAGCCGGTAGCCCTTGTCCGTCGGGATCCGGCCCGCGCTGGTGTGGGGCTGGTGGATGTAGCCCTCCTCCTCCAGCGCCGCCATGTCGTTGCGCACCGTGGCCGGGGAAACGCCCAGGCCATGGCGCTCGGTGAGCGCCTTGGAGCCGACCGGCTCCTCCGTGCCCACATAGTCCTGGACGATGGCGCGCAGGACTTCGAGTCTGCGTTCGCTGAGCATCGCGCACACCTCCAGCCGTAGATCTCGCGCCAGTACTGCCGTGGCCTGGCACTCATCCGATACGAGTGCCAGCATCCCCCGCAGTCAGTGTACGGCGGAGTAGCAAGGCCCAGGCAAGCGTCAGGCAGGGTAGCGCGCGAGGAGGGCCCCGCGGCGATAGCGTCGCACCGTGGATACCGCAGAGTCCGGCGCCGACGGGTGGGAGCAGCTGGCTCCCGGCGTCGCCCGCCGCCGTCTTCCCTTCCTGGACGTCACGATCGGCCTGGTCGTCGGTGACGGGGGCGTGCTGCTCGTCGACACCGGCTCCACCGTCGCCGAGGGCGCTCGAGTACGGCTGCAGGTGCGGGAGCTGACCGGACGCCCTGTGACGCACATCGCCCTCACCCACGGCCACTTCGACCACGTCTTCGGCACCTCCGCCTTCGGCGGGGTGCCGGTGTTCGGGCACCGGGCGCTCGACGGCTGCCTGGAGCACGGGCGCGACGCGCTCCGCGAGGACGCCGTCACGTACGGCGTCGACCCCGGGCCCGCGGCCGAGGCGGCCGCCGCCCTGGTACGCCCCGACCGGCTCGTCGACGACGCCTGCGAACTCGACCTCGGCGGCGGCCGCACGGTCACGCTCTTCCACCCCGGCGCCGGTCACACCACCCATGACCTGGCCGTACAGGTGCCCGGCACGCCCGCCGTCGTCTTCTGCGGCGACCTCGTCGAGGAGTCCGGCGAGCCCCAGGCGGGCCCCGACGCCGTCCCGGCCGGCTGGCCGGCCGCCCTCGACCGGCTGCTCGCGGTGGGCGGTGAGACCGCCGTGTACGTCCCCGGCCACGGCGCCGCCGTGGACGCCCGCTTCGTCCGCGCCCAACGCGACGCCCTGACGGCCCGGTTCACCGCGTCGTAGCGCCGGTGACGGGCGCGGACCTGGGTACGATCCGCCCCATGCGCAGCAGAGAGTACGGCCCCGACCTCACTCCCCCCTGGAAGAAGAGCGTGCCCGCGCCCGAGGTGGCGGCGGAGGCCGATCTGGTGGTGGAGGAGGTCACGACCGGCTTCTGCGGGGCCGTGGTCCGCTGTGAGAAGACGGCGGAGGGGCCGACCGTGACGCTGGAGGACCGCTTCGGCAAGCACCGGGTCTTCCCGATGGAGCCGCGCGGCTTCCTGCTCGACGGCAGGACCGTCACCCTCGTCCGCCCGCGCGCCGGCGGCCCCGGCGCGCAGCGCGGGCCGCTGCTGTCCGCGTCCGGCTCGATCGCGGTGCGCGGCGCCCGCGCCCGGGTGGCGCGGGCCGGCCGGATCTATGTGGAGGGCCGGCACGACGCGGAGCTGGTCGAGCGGGTCTGGGGCCACGACCTGCGGGTCGAGGGGATCGTCGTCGAGTACCTGGAGGGCATCGACGACCTGCCCGCGATCGTCGAAGCGTTCTCCCCCGGCCCGGACGCACGGCTCGGCGTCCTCGTCGACCACCTGGTGCCGGGCTCCAAGGAGTCCAGACTCGCCGGCCAGGTCTCCGGCGTCGAAGACGTCCTCGTCGTCGGCCACCCCTACATCGACGTCTGGGAGGCCGTGAAGCCGTCCTCCGTCGGCATCCCCGCCTGGCCCTCGGTGCCGAGGGGCCAGGACTGGAAGACCGGCGTCTGCGAGGCCCTGGGCTGGCGCGAGACGACGGGCGAGGCGTGGCAGCGGATCCTGGCGTCGGTCCGCTCGTACAAGGACCTGGAGCCGGCGCTGCTGGGAGCTGTCGAGCACCTCATCGACCACGTGACCATGGGCCCCGCCGCACCGTGACCCAGCGCTGCCCGTCGTCGTTCCCACGGAGGGATCTGGTCGAATGCTCTCCGCCTGCGCGGAGGTGAGCCGTCGATCAGTTCGTCCACGCGGCCGAGTGGAACGTTGTCCCCGCCGGCGCGGGGGTGGCCTCAGTCGACCAGATCCCGCACCACCGCGTCAGCCAGCAGCCGCCCGCGCAGCGTGAGGACGGCCCGCCCCTCCGCGTAAGGCCCGGCCTCCAGGAGCCCGTCCGTTACCGCCTTCACCGCCGCCGCCGCCCCCGCCGGTGCCAGCAGGTCCAGCGGGCAGCCCGCCGAGAGCCGCAGTTCCAGCAGGATCCGCTCGACGCGCCGGTCCTCGTCCGCGAGCAGTTCCCGTCCCGCTCCGGGGCTGCGCCCCTCGGTCAGTGCCTGTGCGTACGCGCCCGGATGCTTGACGTTCCACCACCGGACGCCGCCGACGTGGCTGTGGGCGCCGGGTCCCGCGCCCCACCAGTCGGCGCCGGTCCAGTACAGCTCGTTGTGGCGGCAGCGCCCCGCCTCGGACGTCGCCCAGTTCGACACCTCGTACCAGTCGAAGCCGGCCGCGGCGAACCGCTCGTCGGCGATCAGGTACCGGTCGGCGTGCACGTCGTCGTCGGTCATCGGCACCTCGCCGCGGCGGATCCGCCGCGCGAGCTGGGTGCCTTCCTCGACGATCAGGGCGTACGCGGAGACGTGGTCGGGTCCCGCGCCGATCGCCGCGTCCAGGGAGGCCCGCCAGTCGTCGTCCGACTCCCCCGGCGTGCCGTAGATCAGGTCCAGGTTGACGTGCTCGAACCCGGCGGCGCGGGCTTCCGCGACGCAGGCCTCCGGACGGCCGGGGGTGTGTTTGCGGTCCAGGATCTTCAGGACGTGCTGTTTCGCACTCTGCATGCCGAAGGAGATGCGGTTGAATCCGCCGGCCCGCAGTTCGGCCAGGTAGGCCGGGTCGACGGATTCGGGGTTGGCCTCCGTGGAGATCTCCGCACCCGGTGCGAAGCCGAACTCGGCACGGATCGCGGCCAGCATCCGGACCAGGTCGGCGGCCGGCAGCAGGGTCGGCGTGCCGCCGCCGACGAAGACGGTCTCGACCTCGCGCGGGTCGTCCCCGAGCACCTTGCGGGCGAGCCGGACCTCGCCGATGAGGTGGTCCGTGTAGTTCTCCTGCGAGGCGAGGACCCCGCCGGAACCGCGCAGCTCACTCGCGGTGTAGGTGTTGAAGTCGCAGTAGCCGCAGCGGGTGGCGCAGTACGGGACGTGCAGGTAGAACCCCAGCGGCCTGGCCGCCGCCCCCGCGAGCGCGCTCGCGGGCAGCGCCCCGTCCTCGGGCATGGGCTCACCATCAGGCAGTACGGAAGGCATGACCCCATTGTCCGCCCCCGGCGGGGGCGCTCGTCCCCACCCGTCCGCGGGGGGCCTCACTGCGACCGCAGGACGAGCATCGCCAGGTCGTCGTCGGGCGGTCCCGGGCGGGAGTCGGGCGGTCCCGGGCGGGAGGCGGCCGGCTGATCGTGGACCGGCCCGCGGGCCGATCGTGACCGGCCCGCCGGCTCCCGCCCGGGCTGGGCTCACGCCTCGCGCGACCCCGCGTACATGTCGTCGATCAGCGACTGGAACTCGCGCTCGACGACCGGCCGCTTGAGCTTGAGGCTCGGGGTCAGGTCGCCGTGCTCGACGTCGAGGTCGCGCGGCAGCAGCCGGAACGCCTTGATCGTCTGCCAGCGCTGCAGCCCCTCGTTGACCCGCGCCACGTAGCCCTCGATCAGCTCCTGGGTCTGCGGGGCGGCGACGACGTCGGCGTAGCTCTTGCCCTCGAGCCCGTTCTCGGCGGCCCAGCCGAGAATCGTCGGCTCGTCCAGAGCGAGCAGCGCGGTGCAGAAGTTGCGGTCCGCGCCGATCACCAGGACGTTGCTGACGAACGGACAGGCGGCCTTGAACTGGCCTTCCACCGCGGCGGGCGCGATGTACTTACCGTTCGAGTTCTTGATGATGTCCTTTTTGCGGTCGGTGATCGTCAGGAAGCCGTCCGCGGACAGCTCGCCGATGTCACCGGTGTGGAACCAGCCGTCGGGCTCCAGGACCTCGGCCGTCTTCTCCGGCAGCCCGTGGTAGCCCTGCATGATGCCGGGACCGCGCAGCATGATCTCGCCGTCCTCCGCGATCCGGACCTCCAGGCCGGGCAGCGGCTTGCCGACGGTGCCGGTGCGGTAGGACTCACCGGGGTTGACGAAGCTGGCGGCGCTGGACTCGGTGAGCCCGTACCCCTCCAGGATGTGGATGCCGACGCCGGAGAAGAAGTAGCCGATCTCGGGCGCCAGCGCGGCGGAGCCGGAGACGCAGGCCCGCAGCCGGCCGCCGAACGCCTCGCGGATCTTGGCGTAGACGAGCTTGTCGGCCACGGCGTGCTTGGTGGAGAGACCGAGGGGCGCGCTGGCCTTGCCGGTCAGGCGCAGGTTGTTCTGGGTGACCTTGGCGTACTCGCGGGCCACTTCCGACGCCCACTTGAAGATCTTGTACTTGGCGCCGCCGCCCGCGCGGGCCTTGGCCGCCACACCGTTGTAGACCTTCTCGAAGATCCTGGGCACGGCCGCCATGTAGGTCGGCTGGATCAGCGGGAGGTTGGTGATGATCTTGTCGACCCGGCCGTCCACGGCGGTGACGTGGCCGATGGTGATGTGGCCGGCGGTCAGCACCTTGCCGAAGACGTGCGCCAGCGGCAGCCACAGGTACTGGACGTCGTCCTCGTCGAGCAGCCCGACCGACTGGATCGCGCGGGCCATGTAGGACCAGCAGTCGTGCGGGAGCCGGACGCCCTTGGGGCGGCCGGTGGTGCCCGAGGTGTAGATCAGCGTCGCGAGCTGGTCGCGGGTGATCGCGCCGACGGCGTCCCTGACCGCCTCGGGGTGCTTCTCCAGGTACGCCGCCCCGCGCCGTTCCAGCTCGGCGAGCGAGAGCACCCAGCCGTCACCGCCGTCGACGCCCTCGACGCCGGTGGCGTCGATCACGACCACGTGGGCCAGCTCGGGAAGCTCCGCCCGCCGCTCACGGGCCTTGGCGACCTGTACGGCGTCCTCCGCGATCAGCACCCGGCTGCCGGAGTCCGCGAGGATGAAGGCCGTCTCGTCGGCGTTGGTGCTGGGGTAGACCGTCGTCGTGGCCGCGCCCGCGCACAGCACCCCGAGGTCGGCGAGGATCCACTCGACCCGGGTGGCGGAGGCGATGGCCACCCGCTCCTCGGGCCGGACCCCCAGGTCCATCAGACCGGCCGCGATGGCGAACACCCGGCCCGAGGCCTGGCCCCAGGTCAGCGAATGCCAGCTGTCCTGACCGCCGGCCGCGTCGATCACGGGGTAGCGGTACGCCTCCGCGTCGGGGGTCGACTCCACCCGTTCGAGGAAGAGAGTCGCCACGGATGGCGGTCGGGTCTCGATCAGCGTCTGTGTCTCTGTCACGACATCCTCCGGGCCCGCGCCTGCTCTGTTAACTCACCAGTAACCTCTGCGTCGCGATCAGAGTAGAGGCCCATCGCCCGGCGCGTAAGGGGCTTCGGGCCGCTCGTTGCAACCGTAACCAATCGAGTAAGTGCCCGGTACACCCTTCGGACCCGTCGCAGGTGGAGGTCGCGCCCGGATATACGGAGGGCGCCCCTCCGTCTCTGGAGGGGCGCCCTGGGCACCGAATGTGACGCGAAGAACTACTTCTTGCCCTTGCTCTCGCTGCCGCCGCCGTCGGAGTCCGTGGACAGCACCGCGATGAAGGCCTCCTGCGGGACCTCCACGCTGCCGACCATCTTCATCCGCTTCTTGCCTTCCTTCTGCTTCTCCAGCAGCTTGCGCTTACGGGAGATGTCGCCGCCGTAGCACTTGGCGAGCACGTCCTTGCGGATCGCGCGCACCGTCTCACGGGCGATGACGCGGCTGCCGACCGCGGCCTGGATCGGGATCTCGAAGTTCTGCCGCGGGATGAGCTTGCGCAGCTTGTCGACCATCCGGACGCCGTACGCGTACGCCTTGTCCTTGTGCAGGATGGCGGAGAACGCGTCCACCTTGTCGTGGTGCAGCAGGATGTCGACCTTGACCAGGTCGGCGGACTGCTCGCCCTTGGGCTCGTAGTCCAGCGACGCGTAGCCGCGCGTCTTCGACTTCAGGTTGTCGAAGAAGTCGAAGACGATCTCGGCCATCGGCAGGTCGTAGCGCAGCTCGACCCGGTCCGCCGAGAGGTAGTCCATACCGAGCAGCGAGCCGCGGCGGGACTGGCACAGCTCCATGATCGCGCCGACGAACTCGTTGGGCGCGAGGATGGTCGACTTCACCATCGGCTCGTACACCGCGGTGATCTTGCCCTCGGGGAACTCGCTCGGGTTGGTGACGATGTGCTCGGAGCGGTCCTCCATCACCACGCGGTAGACCACGTTGGGCGCGGTGGCGATCAGCTCCAGGCCGAACTCGCGCTCCAGCCGCTCGCGGACCACGTCCAGGTGGAGCAGGCCGAGGAAGCCGACGCGGAAGCCGAAGCCCAGCGCGGCCGACGTCTCCGGCTCGTAGACCAGCGCGGCGTCGTTGAGCTGGAGCTTGTCCAGCGCCTCGCGCAGCTCCGGGTAGTCCGAGCCGTCGAGCGGGTACAGGCCCGAGAACACCATCGGCTTGGGGTCCTTGTAGCCGCCCAGGGCCACGGTGGCGCCCTTGGACTGCGAGGTGATCGTGTCACCGACCCTGGACTGCCTGACGTCCTTGACGCCGGTGATGATGTAGCCGACCTCACCGACCCCGAGGCCGTCGGAGGGGGTCATCTCCGGACCGGAGATGCCGATCTCCAGCAGCTCGTGGGTCGCGCCGGTCGACATCATCTGGATGCGCTCGCGCTTCTTGAGCTCACCGTCCACGACCCTCACGTACGTGACCACGCCGCGGTAGGAGTCGTAGACCGAGTCGAAGATCATCGCGCGGGCCGGGGCCTCGGAGATGTTGGCGCCGACCGGGGCCGGCACCTTCTGCACGACCTCGTTGAGCAGGTCGGCCACGCCGACGCCGGTCTTCGCGGAGACCTTGAGCACATCGGCCGGGTCGCAGCCGATGATGTGCGCCAGCTCCTCGGCGAACTTCTCCGGCTGGGCGGCCGGCAGGTCGATCTTGTTGAGCACCGGGATGATCGCGAGGTCGTTCTCCAGCGCCAGGTACAGGTTGGCGAGGGTCTGGGCCTCGATCCCCTGCGCCGCGTCGACCAGGAGGACCGTGCCCTCGCAGGCGGCGAGCGAGCGCGAGACCTCGTACGTGAAGTCCACGTGGCCCGGCGTGTCGATCATGTTCAGGATGTGGGTCGGGGCCGTGGCGTCGCCGTCGGTGGGCGCCCAGGGCAGCCGGACCGCCTGGGATTTGATCGTGATGCCACGCTCACGCTCGATGTCCATGCGGTCGAGATACTGGGCACGCATCTGCCGCGGATCGACCACGCCGGTCAGCTGGAGCATCCGGTCGGCGAGCGTCGACTTGCCATGGTCGATGTGCGCGATGATGCAGAAGTTACGGATCAGCGCCGGGTCGGTACGGCTCGGCTGCGGAACATTGGTCGGGGTCGCGGGCACGCAGGGTCCTGTTTCTCGACGCTTGACGTCTGACGTCTGTAGGCGGATCGATACGTTGACCCCCATCGTCCCATGGCTGGAGGCCTGGGACCGGTTTGGGAGGTCATGCGGGCGGCTGGTAGCCTGGAGCACTGTGCCTCGTGCCCTGTGACCCGAGGCGCTCAGAAGTGTTAATGCAAAGTACCCGAACCTGAGAAGGCTCCTTTCGTGGCGAACATCAAGTCCCAGATCAAGCGGAACAAGACCAACGAGAAGGCGCGCCTGCGCAACAAGGCGGTCAAGTCCTCCCTCAAGACCGCGATCCGCAAGGCCCGCGAGGCCGCGGCGACCGGTGACGTCGAGAAGGCCACCGCCGCCAACCGCGTGGCCGCGCAGAAGCTCGACAAGGCCGTCAGCAAGGGCGTCATCCACAAGAACCAGGCCGCGAACAAGAAGTCCGCGCTGGCTCACAAGGTCGCCTCGATCAAGGCCTGACCCGTTTGACCGGGGCCTCAGGGCCCCTCTCGCCGGAAACGGAACCAGCGGCCCCTCTACCGCCCGGACCGGCAACCGAAAGACATCGCGCCGCGCTCGGCCGTTCGCCACGCGGGTGCGGCGCACAGCTTCATCCGAAGGCCCCGAAGCCATCCTCACGGGACGGCAGCGGGGCCTTCGGCATTGCCCTATATTCACGACATGTCGACGCCGCCTGATCAGCCGAGCGCCTATCCGTATCCGGGTCCGCAGTCCGCCGCGCAGCCCTCGCCGGGGTTCGGGCCACCGGTCCCGGCGCAGCAGAACCCCTACGCGCAGCCGGTGCCGCAGCAACCCGGCCAGCCTGGGTCCTACTACGGACCGCAGGGTCCGCCACCGATACCGCAGATGCCCCCGCCGCCGCCCGGCGGTGCCTCAGGCGCCGGGAAGGCCGTCCTGTGGGCGGTCGTCGGGGCTGTGATCGCCTCCGCGCTCTGGGGCGGCGGGGTCTTCCTGCTCGGCGGGAAGGACGACAAGGGCGCGACCGCCGACCTCAAGGGGTACAAGCTCCAGTCCGACGTCTGCACGGTCGCCGAGGTCTCGGCCTTCAAGACCAAGTACCCGGAGACCGACACGTCTCCCGTGACCTACACGCTCAAGCACGACGCGCTGGACGACATGTACTGCGACATGGACATGAAGGCCTCGGGCTCGTCCTACGCCGACGCCTACCTGTCCACGACGGTGCAGCTGCACAAGAAGACCGATCCGTCGGCCGAGTTCGAGGCGCAGTGGGAGAGCTACACGCAGCGCAAGGGCGACTACAAGGCCGAGAAGATCACCGGTTTCGGTGACGCGGCCTATCTCATCACCGAGGACACCATCAGCGGCTCGTCCGGCTCGCGCTCGGTGAAGCTCGCTGTACGGGACGGCTGGATGACGTATCAGATGGCCTGGAGCATGTACCTGTCCTCGCTCGACAAGGACAAGTCGCCGCCGTCGGTGAGCGAGGTCACGGGCTGGGTGAAGAGCTCCACCACGGCGACGCTGGCCAAGCTGAAGAACTGAGGGCGTCCGCGTCCGCAGGAGAGTTCGGTGGGCCGTCCGCGACGCTACGAGCGGGCGCGGGCGGCCCGGGCCACGGCCCCGACCGCCTTCTCCAGGGCGTACGCCGGGTCCGCGCTGCCGCCCTTGACCGCGGCGTCCGCCTCGGCGACGGCGCGCAGCGCGGCGGAGACCCCGTCGCCGGTCCAGCCGCGCATCTGCTGACGCACCCGGTCGATCTTCCACGGGGGCATGCCGAGGTCGCGGGCGAGCTGGCCGGGGTTGGCGCCGCGGGGGGCGGAGGCGAGCTTGCCGATGGCGCGCACGCCCGACGCGAGGGCGAAGGTGATGCCGGGCAGCGGCTGGCCCACCGAGAGGGCCCAGCGCAGCCGCTCCAGCGCCTCCGCGGTCCGGCCGGTGACGGCGAAGTCGGCGACCTCGAAGCCGGTGGCCTCGGCGCGGCCGGTGTAGTACCGGGCGACGACGGCCTCGTCGATCGTGCCCTCGACGTCCGCGACGAGCTGGGTGGCGGCGCTGGCCAGCTCGCGCAGGTCGCTGCCGATGGCGTCGACCAGCGTCTGGGTGGCCTCGGGGGTCGCGGAGCGGCCCAGGGTGCGGAACTCGTTCCGGACGAACGCCAGCCGGTCGGCCGGCTTGGTCATCTTGGGGCAGGCGACCTCACGGGCCCCCGCCTTGCGGGCCGCGTCCAGCAGGGCCTTGCCCTTGGCGCCGCCGGCGTGCAGCAGCACCAGGGTGATCTCCTCGGCCGGCGAGTCCAGGTACGCCTTGACGTCCTTGATCGTGTCCGCGCCGAGGTCGTGCGCGTCGCGCACGATGACGACCTTGCGCTCGGCGAAGAGCGAGGGGCTGGTCAGCTCGGCGAGCGTGCCGGGCTGCAGCGCGCCGGGGGCGAGGTCGCGCACGTCCGTGTCGGCGTCGGCGGCGCGCGCCGCCACGATCACCTCGCGCACGGCGCGGTCGAGCAGCAGGTCCTCCTGGCCCACGGCGAGCGTGAGCGGAGCGAGCAGATCGTCTGGGGAACTCTTCCTGGCCATCGCGGACCAGCATCCCACGGGGCACCGACAGTGGCGGCCATGGCGGAGAATGGTCCGGTGAGCTACGTACGACATGTCCTGGTGCTGCCCGACCGCGATGCCGCGGAGGAGGCCGCGGAGGCCGCCGTGGAGCGGTTCGGCCTCCCCTTCGAACCGCAGCTGGTCCGTGACGCGCTGGCGGGCGAGGACGACGCCGAGGACGCCCAGTGGCTGGTCGTGGTGGAGGACGAGGAGAGCCGCCTCGACGCCGCCGCCCTGCACGCCCTGGCGGAGGAATACGACGGCTGGCGCGAGCAGCCCCGCGAGGAGTGAGCCGGGCGGGACCTACGTCCGCAGATGTAGGGCCGCGGCCTGTGGTGGCGCGGGGCGGCGATCGGTAGCGTCGCGGGATGACGACACCTGCCGCGCCGCTCACGCCCCCCTCCTCCTCTGCCGCTGCCCTCTCCGCCACTTCGCCTCCTCCCGTTCCGGACGGGCCCCGGAGCCTGCGGCAGCGCAGGGACGGGGCGCTGCACCGGCTGGAACACGACGCGGACGTATGGGTGGCCACCGCAGACGCCCAGGGCGCGCCGTGTCTGGTGCCGCTGTTCTTCCTGTGGGACGGCGAGGCGCTGTGGCTGTCCACCCGCGGTACAAATCCGACCGGCCGCAATCTGCGGGACAGCGGGCTGCTGCGGGTCTGCCTCGGGCACACCCGCGATGTCGTCCAGATCGACGCGACGGCCCGGACCCTGACCGCGGCGGAGCTTCCCGTCGAGATCGGCGACGCCTTCGCCGCGAAGGGCGACTGGGATCCCCGCGCCGACGGACCGTCCTATCTGTGGTTCCGGGTCCAGCCCCACACCATTCAGGCGTGGGGCACCGTGGCCGAGTTGAAGGACCGGGACCTGATGCGCGACGGGCAGTGGCTGCTCTAGCAAGAATCGGGCGAGGTCGATAGATCACGTGATCCATTGCTTCGCATACACCATGGAACGGCGATATTGACGACGGATTTCGTTGTTCTGAATCTCTTGACGCGTTCTTGGCGCCCGGGGTTTGATGCCGGGGATGAAGCGGCCGTTCCGCTTCGAGTTTCCCTGGACCGGAGGCGGTAAGCCCCCTCAGCACCATCCGATCGGACCCTGCATGACTGACACGCTGCGTCCTCCGCACTCCCCCATCGCGCCGCCCGTCACCCCGCCGAAGGCCCTCACCCGGTCCATCGGCGTGGTCGGCGGCACGCTGCTGACGCTCTCCTGCCTGACGCCCGCCTCGTCGCTCTTCGTCATCGTCCCGGGCCTCTTCGGGGACCTGGGCACCGGGACGGCGCTGACGATCGTGATCGCGGCCGTGCTGTGCGTCGCGGTGGCCTTCTGCTACTCCGAGCTGGGGACGCTGATCCCGAGCGCCGGTGGCGAGTACGCCATGGTCGGGACGTTGATCGGACGGCTGGCGGGCTGGATCGTCTTCATCCTGTCGCTGATCGTGGTGATGATCGTGCCGCCGATCATCGCGCTCGGCACCGGCGAGTACCTCGAACCGATCATGCACATCGACGGCCAGCTGGCGGGCGCGGGCGTCATGCTGCTCGCCACCGTCATGGGACTGCTCGACCTGCGGGCGAATGCCTGGATCACCGGCATCTTCCTGGTCCTGGAGGTCATCGCGGCCGGAGTGGTCGCCGTGCTCGGCTTCTCGCACTCCTCCCGTCCCGCGTCCACGCTCATCCACCCGGTCGTCGAGGCGACCGGCGGCGCGCCGGGCAGCCCGGTCACCGCGGCCCTGACCGGCGGCGCGATCGTCGCGGGGCTCGCGGTCGCGCTCTTCGTGCTGCAGGGATTCAGCACGGCGGTGTACCTGTCGGAGGAGATGGAGAACCCGCGCCGCAACGTCTCGCGGACCGTCCTGTGGACGCTGGGCATCGGTGCCGTGGTCGTCATCGTCCCCACCATCGCGATCACGCTGGGCGCGCCCGACATGCAGACCCTGACCGAGGGCAACCTCTCGGCGATGGTGAAGGCCTGGAGCAACTCCGCCGTGGGGACGTTCGTCAGCCTCTGCATCGCGCTCGCGATCATCAACGCGGGCATCGTCATGGTCATCCAGAACTCCCGGGTGCTCTACGCCTCGGCCCGCGACCGCGCCTGGCCACGACCGGTCAACAAGGCGTTCTCCACGCTGAGCGGCCGGTTCGGCTCCCCGTGGGTCGCCACCCTCGCCGTCGGCGTACCGGGCGCCGCGCTCTGCTACGCGCCGCTGGACACGCTCACCAACGTCACCGGGGTCGCGGTCGCCGGCATGTACCTGCTGGTCGCGATCGCCGCCCTCGCCTCCCGGCGCGGCGGCCACAAGTCCCGCCCCGCGTGGCGGATGCCGCTGTGGCCGGCCATCCCGGCGGTCCTGGTGCTGGTGATGGCCCGCATCCTGTACGTGCAGGAGATCAAGGACCTCGCGATCACCGGCGCCATCGTGGCCGTCGCCTGCCTGTACTGGCTCCTCTACCTGCGCCCCCGGCAGGACACCCGCTGGGTGATCACCGTCCCTGAGGATCAACTCGGCCTGGAGGACGAACCGGTGACGCGCGCGGCCGTCTGACCGCCCCCGGCCACGCCACGTCAGGCCGGCTCCATCGCGGTGACCTCCCGGGCCGGGATCTCCTCCTGGTCCGGGAGTTCGCGTATCCGGGGTACCGGCGAGGGCAGCAGCCACAGGACGCACAGCACTCCGCCCACGGTGGCGATCCACAGCGTGGGCCGCAGTCCGAGGGTCGAGCCGAGCACGCCGCCCGCGAGCGCGCCGAGCGGACGGATGCCGTGGTTGAGCATGCGGGAGGCCCCGGTCACGCGGGCCCGCAGCCGGTCGGGAATGACGGCGCTCTGCAGGGAGCCGCTGGCTATGTCCAGCACCATCACCCCGAATCCGGCGAAGAATTCGGCGAGGAAGAGCAGGGCGAGGATCAGCGGAGTGGGTCCGCCGGCCAACGGCACCAGGATCAGCGGGGCGGGGAAGGCCACGAAGCCGAGGACGACCGCCGGGCCGATCCCGATCCGCCGGACGATCCGGCCGCCGAGGGTCGCACCGATGAGCCCGCCGACCGCGCCGGCGCCGATCACCAGCCCCAGCACGCCCGCGTTCAGGCCCAGTTCACCGATCGCGTAGAGCACGACGATGGTGTGGAAGACGAAGTTGAAGAAGTTCACGGTCGCGGCGGCGGCCAGCAGCGGGCGCAGGACGCGGGAGCCCGCGATGAACCGCAGCCCGGCGGTGAAGTGCCCCTTCTCCACCTCGGCGGCCGGCGGTTCCGCCGGGGAGATGCGCGCCAGGAAGCCGGCCGAGACGAGATACGAGACGGCGTCGATGAGCAGCGTGAGCGGCGCGGCGAGTATCTGCACCAGCAGACCGCCCACGCTGGGGCCCGCCACGAAGGAGAACGCCCGGCTGCCGTTGACGAGCGCGTTGCCGTCCACGTACTGGCCGGGCCGCACGAGGGAGACGAAGAGCGTGGCGTTGGAGACGTCGAAGGCGACGCTGCAGGCCCCCACGGCGAAGGCGATCACATAGAGGTGGGTGAGGGTCAGCCCGCCCAGGGCGTAGGCCGCGGGCAGCGAGAACATCAGCACGGCGCGGACCAGGTCGGCCGCGATCATGATGCGCCGCCGATCGCCCCGCCGATCGGCCCAGGCCCCCGCGGGCAGCGAGAACAGCAGCGCGGGCAGCAGGCCCGCTGCCGACAGCCAGCCCATCTGCGCGGCGTCCGCGTGCAGCACCAGGACGGCCGCGAGCGGTATCGCGAGGAACGACACCTGGTCGCCGAAGAGCGAGACGGTCTGGCCCGTCCAGTACCGGCGGAACGCGCGTTCGCGCAGCAGAACCGGCATGCGCCCGGCGATGTTCATGTCTACTCCTCGGCTGCGTCCGCGGTGGGAGTGGGGGTGGAGGTGGGGGCGGCCCGGTCCAGGAAGGCGATCCGCAGGTAGGAGACGCGCCGCGCGCCCTCGGGACGGAGCGCGGGATCCGTTTCACGGTCCGCGAACGCCTCCAGCAGCTCGTCCACCTTGGCGCCCAGCGCGGACAGTTCCCCGGGCGTGAGGTAGAGCGACGTGTCGCCGAACTGCTCCGCCTCCTGCCAGGCGCGCGACAGTTCACGGCGGCTCTCCAGCGCCTTGGTCATCTTCTGGAAGTAGTTCTCGGCGACGGCGACGGTGAGCGCGTCAGCCGCCTCCGCCACCGCCGGATCGTCCGAGTAGCCGGGCCAGTCCGTGAAGCGCGCCGTGGCCCGCCACGGCTTCTGCCGGCCGTGACCGCCCTCCGCCTCCTCGACCAGCCCGAACCTGGCCAGCACCCGCAGGTGGTAGGAGCAGCTGGCGACGGACTCCCCCGTCAGCTCGGCGGCTCGCGTCGCGGTGAAGGGGCCTTCCCGGTGGAGCAGCCCGGTGAGCATCATCCGCGTCGGGTGGGCGTAGGCCCGCAGGGCGCGTGGGTCGGTGAGCTGTATCTGCCTCTCGGTCATGATGTAAAGATACCTTTAGAAAGAAACCTTTACAACGAAGTCTTTACATAGAACTCCCCACCAGGGTGAACCGTAGATCGTCCGCACGGTCCCCCAGCACCGCGACCGTCCCGTCCGTGTCCGTGCGCAGCACCCTCGCGCCCTGCGCGCGCAGCGCCGAGAGCGTGCGCGGGGCCGGGTGGCCGTACGGGTTGTCCGCGCCGCAGGAGATGAGGGCCAGGCGCGGTCCGAGCCGGGCCAGCAGGGCTGGGTCCTGGTACGCCGAGCCGTGGTGCGCGACCTTCAGCACGTCCACCCGGGGCAGGTCGGGGACGGCCGCCAGCAACTGCCGCTGGGCCGGCGGCTCCAGGTCGCCGAGCAGCAGGAACGTCAACCCCGTCGCACGCACCAGCAGGACGACGCTGGCGTCGTTCGGACCGTTGTCCGGCAGCGCCCCCGGGGTCGCGGGCGGCCAGAGCAGCTGCCACTCCAGTGCTCCCAGCCGGCGCCGCTCCCCCGCCACCGCGCGGACCACCGGGATCCGCGCCGCTGCCGCCTGTCGGCGGACGAAGGCCGCCTGCTCGGGCGGCTCGTCCAGCGTCGTGGTCTCGATCGCGCCGACCGCGCGACCGCGCAGCACCCCCGCGAGGCCGTTCACATGGTCCGCGTGGAAGTGCGTCAGGATCAGCAGCGCGATCGAGGTCACCCCCAGCGACCGCAGGCACCGGTCGGCGAGGGCCGGCTCCGGCCCGGCGTCGATGACGACGGCCGAACCGCCCGCCCCGGACAGCACCAGGGAATCCCCCTGCCCCACATCGCACATGGCGAGCCGCCAGCCGGGCGGCGGCCAGCCCGTGACGACGCGCGGGAGCGGTACGGGCCGCAGCACGGCGAGCAGCAGCAGGAGCGCGACCGCCGCGCAGAGCCAGGGGCGGGCGGCGAGCCGGCGGCCCATGGTCACGACCGCCGCGGTGAGCGCGGCGAGCAGCAGGGCGCCGCCCCAGCCGCCGGGCCACCCGATCCCGGCGCCTGGCAGGGCCGCGCCCCGCCGGGCGACGACCGCGATCCAGCCGGTGGGCCACCCGGCGAGCCAGGCCAGCCATTCGGCGGCCGGCATCGCGAACGGCGCGGCGGCCAGCGCCCCGAACCCGAGCACCGTGGCCGGCCCCACCGCCAGTTCCGCGAGCAGGTTGCACGGGATCGCGACCAGGCTCACCTGCCCGGCGAGCACCACGATCACCGGAGCGCAGACCGCCTGCGCGGCGCCTGCCGCGCCCAGCGCCTCGGCCAGCCCCGCCGGCACCCCGCGGCGGCGCAGGGCCGCGCTCCACCGCGGGGAGATCGTCAACAGCGCGCCGGTGGCGAGCACGGAGAGCAGGAAGCCGTAGGAGCGCGCGAGCCAGGGATCGTAGAGGACGAGGAGCAGCACCGCCGCGGCCAGCGCGGGCAGCAGGGCGCGGCGGCGGCCGGTACCGATCGCCAGCAACGTGATCAGCCCGCAGGCGGCGGCCCGCAGCACGCTCGGGTCGGGACGGCAGACGATGACGAACGCGACGGTGAGCACCCCGCCGACGACCGCGGTCGCCCGCAGCGGGATCCCGATCCGCGGCGCGAGCCCGCGCCGCTCCGCGCGGATGGCGAGGCCGGGCGGACCGATGAGCAGCAACAGGACGATGGTGAGGTTCGAACCGGAGACCGCCGTCAGATGGGTCAGGTCCGTGGCCCGGAACGCCTCGCGCAGTTCCGGAGTCAGCCGGGAGGTGTCCCCGACGACCAGGCCGGGGAGCAGCGCCCGCGCATCGGGCGGCAGCCCGTCCGTCGCCGTGCGCAGACCAGCCCTGAGCCGGCCCGCGAAGCGCTGCGTCGCGCTCGGCGGCGCGATGACGCGGGGCGGCCCGCGCACCGACAGCACGGCGGCGCTCCGCTCGCCCGGCCGCGCGGGCGGTGCGATCCGTGCCGTCACGGCGACGCGGGTGGAGGGCAGCAGCCCCAGCCACGGATCGGCGGCCGACGCGGACATCCCGCGACCTGCCGGAACCCGCCCGGCCGAGCGGGCACCCCACCCCGGGCCTGCTCCCGGCCGCCCTTCCGGCCCCCGTCCCGAACCGGGGCCCGGCCGATCGGCCGTCTCGGCGATGACCAGGACCGGCGTACGGATCTCCGTGGTCACGCCGTGCGCGGTGACCCGGACAGCGTCCGCCTCGACCATCACGGCGTCCGGAGCGCGGGCCGCGCCCCGGACGTGCGGGCGGGTCGGCCTCGGATCGCCGGTGATCCGCAACTCGACGACAGCGCGGGCGTGTTCAACCGCCAGTTCGGGCAACGGCCCGCGATGACCGTCCGCCGCGTGCAGCGCGGCGACGGCCGTCGCCGCCGCAGCGCACAGCAGCGCGGTGGCGGTGGCCACCGCCGGACCGGCGGCGGGACGCCCCCGCCCGGCCACCAGCAGCACCGCCCCCAGTACCGCGGTGACCACCGCGGTCCAGGCCGCCGCGCCCCCCGGCATCCCCAGCGCAACCGCCGACGCGAGCCAGGCGGCGAGGGCCGGCGGCACGAGCCGCAGGTCCGTGGGCCCCTCCTGGCGCGGATCGGCCGCGCCGAGCGGGGACGCGGCCGCCGCGTGCACGGCCGAGCGCGCCATGCCACCCGCCGTGTCCGCCCGGCGCCCTGCCGCAGCGCCGGGGCCCGCCCTGGGGCCGGTCACGGCCGGACCAGCGGCTTGAGGTCGGAGAAGCGGCGGTCGCCGATACCGGTCACGTCGCGGAGCTGGTCGACGGAGGTGAAGCCGCCGTGCTGGGCGCGGTAGTCGAGAA
>NZ_JAPVLU010000018.1 GCF_027158205.1 Streptomyces sp. H39-S7
GAGGAGTACCGGGCCAAGACCGGTACTCCTCGGTGTCGTCCTGCGCGGCGCCGCGCAGCTCCTGCGCGGACGCCTCGGCCTGGCCGCGCAGCCGCTCGGCCTCCGCCTCGGCCTCGCCGCGGATGCGCTCGGCCTCCTCGGCTGCCGACCTGGTGGTGGACCGGGCGTCCTGGGACGCCTTCGTCAGCACCTCCTCGGCGCTCCTGGCGGCCTGGGCCAGCTGGGCCGCGGCGTCCTCGGAGGCGGCTGAGCGTGCCTTCTCCTGCGCCTCGGCGCGGATCCGCTCGGCCTCGGCGAGCGCGTCGGCGCGGACCTGCTCGGCCTCGGCCTTGGCGGCCTCGGACTCCTTGGTCGCCTCGGTGACCATGCGGGCGATCTCGGCGCGGGCGGTACGGGTGCGCTGCTCGTTCTCCGCCTCGGCGGTCGACAGCCGCTTCGAGGCGGCCGCGTTGGCCTCCTCGCGCAGCCGGTCGGCCTCCGCGCGGGCCTCGCGCAGCGAATCGTCGGCCTCGCGCATCCGCTCCTGGGCGAGCCGGGTGAGCTCGGTGGCCTCCTGGCGGGCCGCGTCGGAATCGCTGAGGGTGGACGTGCGCAGCTGCTCGGCCTGGCTGCTGGCTTCCTGCGCCTGGTTGGAGGCCGCGTTCAGCAGCCGTTCCGCGTCGGTCCTGGCGCGCCGCAGCAACTGCTCGGCCTCGGACTTCGCGGACTCCGCGTCGGCGGTGAGCCGCTCGCGGGTCTGCTCGGCGATCCGGGTCGCCTCGGCACGGGCGGCGGCGAGCGCCGCCTCGGACTCGGCGCGGGTCTCGTCCAGCAGCCGGCGGGCCTGGGACTCGCTGCGGGCCCGCAGCTGCTCGGCCCAGGCCACGTTCTCGTTGACGTGGGTCTCGACGGTGGCCCGGCGCTCGCCCAGCTCCTCGTCGAGCTGGCGGCGCCGGGCGACCGCCTCGGCGTGCCATTCGGCCTCGAAGCGGGACTGCCGCTCGGCCTGCTCCTGCAGCAGGCGCTGGGTGGCCGCCCGCGCCTCGCGCAGCTCGCGCTCCGCGTCGGTGCGCAGCTGGTCCGCCTGGATCTGGGCGTTGCGCAGCAGCTGGTCGGCCTGGTGGCCGATGTTGTCGTAGGCGGGGCGCGAGGCGAGATTGCGCCGTGCCTCGTGAAGTTTGGCGCGCAGAACCTCGACCTGGTAGCCCAGGTCGTCGGCGTGCTCGACGGCCTTACCCCGCTCGGTCCGAAGCCGCTCCATCTCGGCCTCGAACAGCGAGAGGTGGTCATCGGCCTCGTAGCGGTCGTTGCCCCGCACTCCGCGGTCCCATCCGTCCCCTGGCGTTCTCACCCGCCAACCGGGTGAGACTCTCCGGAACCCCGTTTGCGCGGGGCCCTATGGAGAAGTGTGTCTGATCCACGCCGTGGAGCGGGCCGGTACCCCACGCCCACCCGTCGGCTGGGCCACTCTACCGGCCCAAGGGGGGCTGGGGTCAGTGGTCCTTGGCCGCGGTCACCAGCTCGGTGAGGACACCATGGCAGTCCTTGGGGTGCAGGAACGTGATCCGTGACCCCATGGAGCCGATCCGCGGCTCTTCGTAGAGCACGCGGACGCCCTTTCCCGCGATGTCCGCGGCGTCGCCGTCGACGTCCGCGGTGCCGAAGGCGATGTGGTGCACGCCCTCGCCGTTCTTTGCCAGCCATTTGCCGACCGCGGAGTCCTCGCGGGTCGGTTCCAGCAGCTGGAGGTAGGAGGCGCCGCCGTCGGAGGTCTCGTTGATCTTGAGCATGGCCTCCCGGACACCCTGCTCCTCGTTCACCTCGGAGTGGTGGACCTCGAAGCCGTACGTGGCGCGGTAGAACTCGACGGTGGCGTCGAGATCGAAGCACGCGATACCGATGTGGTCGATGCGAGTCAGCATGGGAACAGTGCACCGCTACCTGACCCCGTAACGCAACGTGCGCGCGATCACACGTTCCGCCCGATGACCGCGCGCTTACCGCTCAGTACATTGACGGTAACCCTCGTTAACTTCTCTCTTCCTCTGCTGAAGGGGCCGCACCATGAGCCAGCCACGTACGTCCGTGATCGTCGCAGGTGCCAGAACTCCCATGGGAAGGCTGCTGGGATCCTTGCGATCCTTCAGCGGCGCCGACCTCGGGGGTGTCGCGATCAAGGCGGCGCTGGACCGCGCGGGGATCGGCGGCGACCAGGTGCAGTACGTCATCATGGGACAGGTGCTACAGGCCGGCGCCGGCCAGATCCCGGCCCGCCAGGCCGCCGTCAAGGGCGGCATCCCGATGAACGTCCCGGCCCTGACGATCAACAAGGTCTGCCTCTCGGGCCTTGACGCGATCGCGCTCGCCGACCAGCTGATCCGCGCCGGCGAGTTCGACATCGTCGTCGCCGGCGGCCAGGAGTCCATGACGAACGCCCCGCACCTGCTGCCGAAGTCCCGTGAGGGCTTCAAGTACGGCGCGATCGAGATGCTCGACGCGATGGCGTACGACGGTCTCACCGACTCCTTCGAGAACATCCCCATGGGCGAGTCCACGGAGAAGCACAACACCCGCCTCGGCATCGGGCGTGCGGCCCAGGACGAGATCGCGGCCCAGTCCCACCAGCGCGCCGCCGCCGCGCAGAAGAACGGCCTGTTCGAGGCCGAGATCACCCCCGTCGAGATCCCGCAGCGCAAGGGCGAGCCGGTGATCTTCGCCAAGGACGAGGGGATCCGCGCCGAGACGACCACGGAGTCGCTCTCCAAGCTCCGTCCCGCCTTCGCCAAGGACGGCACGATCACCGCGGGCACCTCCTCGCAGATCTCCGACGGCGCCGCCGCGGTGGTCGTCATGAGCAAGGCGAAGGCCGAGGAGCTGGGCCTGGAGTGGATCGCCGAGATCGGCGCCCACGGCAACGTCGCGGGACCGGACAACTCGCTGCAGTCCCAGCCCTCCAACGCCATCGCGCACGCCCTGGCGAAGGACGGTCTGACCGTCGAGGACCTGGACCTCATCGAGATCAACGAGGCCTTCGCCGCCGTTGCCGTGCAGTCGATGAAGGACCTCGGCGTGACACCTGAAAAGGTGAACGTCAACGGCGGTGCGATCGCCCTGGGTCACCCGATCGGGATGTCCGGCGCGCGCGTCGTCCTCCACCTCGCGCTGGAGCTCAAGCGGCGCGGCGGCGGAACGGGCGCCGCTGCGCTCTGCGGCGGGGGAGGTCAGGGCGACGCCCTGATCATCCGCGTCCCCGGCAAGTAACCGGACAAAGACGCAACTGGCACCACCCACCGGCGAGTGAGCCGAAGGGGCGCGTCGGTGTCGGGGGAGGGAGCACGGTCGACTTCCCCCAGACTCCGTCCGGGGGGACCCCCGGACCGGCTCCAGCGCCCCGGAGGCGAACCGAGCCTTGACAAAAGAGGAGCGCGAAGCGATGGACGTCGCCACGCTGGTCGAGCAGGCGCGGGAGGGCAGGCCGCGGGCTGTTGCCCGGCTGATCTCGCTGGTCGAGGGGGCGTCCCCGCAGCTGCGCGAGGTGATGGCGGCGCTGGCGCCGCTGTCCGGCGGTGCGTACGTGGTCGGCCTGACGGGCTCGCCGGGCGTGGGCAAGTCCACCTCGACGTCCGCCCTGGTCACCGCGTACCGCAAGCGCGGCAAGCGGGTCGGCGTGCTGGCGGTGGACCCGTCCTCGCCGTTCTCCGGCGGCGCGCTGCTCGGTGACCGGGTCCGGATGTCGGAGCACGCCTCCGACCCCGGCGTCTACATCCGCTCGATGGCCACCCGGGGCCACCTCGGCGGCCTTGCCTGGTCGGCCCCGCAGGCGATCCGGGTGCTCGACGCGGCCGGCTGCGAGGTGATCCTCGTCGAGACGGTCGGCGTCGGGCAGTCCGAGGTGGAGATCGCCGCCCAGGCGGACACCTGCGTGGTGCTGCTGGCGCCGGGCATGGGCGACGGGATCCAGGCCGCGAAGGCCGGAATCCTGGAGATCGGCGACGTCTACGTGGTCAACAAGGCCGACCGCGACGGCGCCGACTCCACCGCGCGCGAGCTGAACCACATGCTCAGCCTGGGCGAGTCACGCGGCCCGGGGGACTGGCGCCCGCCGATCGTCAAGACCATCGCGGCCCGCGGCGAGGGCATCGACGAGGTCGTGGAGGCCCTGGAGAAGCACCGCGCCTGGATGGAGGAGCACGACGTCCTGAACGCCCGCCGACGCCGCCGCGCCGCCAACGAGGTGGAGAACATCGCCGTCACCACCCTGCGTGAACGCATCGGCGACCTCCACGGCGACCAGCGCCTCGACGCCCTGGCCGAACGCATCATCACCGGCGCCCTGGACCCGTACACGGCGGCGGACGAACTGATCGACAGCGTGACGCAGGCGTAGGCGCTTGGACCAGCAGACGCGATCGGATGCGAGGGGCCGGGCTCGCACTGGGGGTGCCCCCGGCCGGAGGTTGGGGGAGGGTTCCGAAATGCTGCCGTGTATGTGTGGGCGGCCACGCCCGTAAATACACGATTTCGGAACCCCCCGCCGGAGAGATCGGCCGCACCCGCGACCCGCGACCCGCGACCCGCAGGCGACTACCGCCCGCGCGCCGACCGCAAGTGCTCAGCGACCGGCGCCAGCGCCCGATAGAGCGCAGCCAAGTCGTCCCCCGGCAGCAGGTCGATGAAATTCTCCCGGACCGACGCCACGTGGTGCGGCGCGACCTTCCGCATCGTGTCCCAGCCCAGCTCCGTGAGCACCGCGTACAGCCCCCGCCGGTCGGACTCGCAGTTCTCGCGCCGGACCATGCCGGTGCTCTCCATGCGGGTGATCTGGTGGGAGAGCCGGCTCTTGGACTGAAGGGTGACGCGCGCGAGGTCGCTCATCCGCATGCGCCGGTCGTCGGACTCCGAGAGGTTGACCAGGATCTCGTAGTCGTTGTTGGTGAGGCCGAACGGCTGCAGGTCACGCTCCAGCTGGTGCATCAGCAGTCGGCTGACGTCGAGATGGGTGCGCCAGGCGCGCTGCTCGTCCTCGGTGAGCCACTTGGTGCCGTTCTGAGTCTCCATGCGTTGAATTCTACAGGTAGTTGAAATCCGTATGAACGGGCCCCGTAGTCAACCGGTCACAGCCCGGCACGAAGCCGTCCGAACGCCTGGTCGGACGGCTTCCCGTCACAGCCCGAAGCGCCGCTGCAGATCCCCCAGCTGACCGGGCAGCCGCGGCACCTGTCCCTGCTGTCCGCCGGGAGCCCCCGGAACGCCCGCGCCGGGCACGCCCGGCCCCGCCGACGCCGGAACGCCGCCGGTCGCCGTCTCCGGCATCAGGACCTCCGTGGACTGCAGCAGCACCTGCCCGGCACCCACGAACTCGAACTGGTGCTCCTCGCCCGAGGTCCCGCCGATCCCGGTGAGCGCCCGCAGGCCGCCCAGCACGCCGCGCATGTAGCCGTGGTCGTAATGGTGGCAGGGGGAGGGGCAGTCCGCCCAGCCGACCAGTGCCTGCGGGTCCACCCGGATCGGGGGCTCCACGAAGTGCACCGCCCCGTTCGACGCGGCGACGAACTTGCCGGTCCCGATCAGGGTGAGGAAGCCGGGGATGATCGACTGCTTGAGCGCCAGGCCGGGCTGAAAGGCGAGCAGGTTCCCCGACCGGATGGTCAGGTTGCCGTTCTCCAGGTCGAAGGAGTTGACGTCGTACGCCCGGTCCGCGAGCAGCAGCTTGCCCTGGCCCTCGGCGACCACCCAGTCCGCGGCGTGCATCGGCGAGTGGAAGTTGGCGGCGACCAGCCGGTCGAGCCGGCCGTTGCCGATGCCGTGGAAGTCGATCTGCCCGTAATAGGCGATCATCTTCCCCTTCTGCAGGAACCACTGCCCCTTGAGCTCGACGCTGAACGCGTACGGGTTGACGTTGTCGTCGACCGGCAGCGAGTGCGGATCGTGGATGACGGGCCCACCGGCCATCGCGGTCACAGCGCTTCTCCGTTCGCTTCTCCGCCCGATCGGCGAAAGTCCCGCCTGGCCTGCGACCGCGGCCCGCAGACCGCTCGTGCGCCGCTCACAGCTTGTCCTCCGACGCCTGTACGTACACCGTGCCCTGGCCGGACAGCTCCAGCTGGAACGCCTCGCCCGAGCCCCGCCCGACCATGTCCCGCCAGCCCAGCGCCGTGGACAGCTTGTTGCGCACGTCGCCGCGGTGCGCCACGTACGCCTGCGGGTCGACGTGCACCGGTCCCTGGTGGGTGATCGGCAGCTCGATGACGCCGCCGTGCGCCATGACCGCGACCGAGCCCTTGCCCTGCAGCGTCGTGGTGAACAGTCCCTGGCCGGTGACCTGGCCGCGGATGACGCCCATGACGCCGCCCTGCGATCCCATGAACATCGTGGACTGCTGCAGCGTGCCGTCGAAGGCCAGCAGCCGGTCCGCCTCGACGTAGAGCGTCTCGCCGCTCAGGTCGATGGTGTGGATGTGGTGGCCGCCGTGCCCGAACATCACCGAGCCCTGGCCCTCGACCGTCATCAGCGGCGTCGCCTCGTTGGCGACCCGCCGGCCGATCATCGAGGCGATACCGCCCTGGCCGCCCTGGATGTTCGGCGTGAACGACACCTCGCCGCGGTAGGCGAGCATCGCGCCGCGCTGGCTGAAGAGCCGCTGGCCGGGCAGGATCTGCGCCTCGACCATCTTGGAATTGATCTTGGTGAACGGCACTAGAGCTGTCCCCCGATCGTGTTGCGCTCGCTGGGCTGCACGTAGACCAGGCCCTCGCCCTCGAAACGGATCTGGAAGCTCTCGCCCGATCCCTCGCCCATCACCGTCCGCCAGCTGACGCCGGTCTGGAAGTGCTGCTGCAGGTTGCCGGTGTGCGCCACGTACGCGCCCGGGTCGACCTGCAGCGGCATGCCCGCCGAGACCCGCAGCACGATCGCCGGGCCGTCCGAGGTGATCGCGGCCTGGCCGACGCCCTCGACGGTCGTGGTGAACAGGCCGTTGCCCTGGGTCGCGCCGCGCAGCCCGGTGAAGGTGGTGCCGGTCCGCAGCCCGGGGTCGGTCGCCAGCAGGTTGCTGGCCTCGACGTAGAGCTTCTCGCCGTTCAGCCGCACCAGGTTGATCTCGCTCGCACGGTCGGCGAAGTAGCACGTGCCGTGCCCCTTCACCTCCATGACCTCCATGGATTCGCCGGTGAGCCGGCGGGTCACCATGCCGCGGATCCCCTCACCGCCCCCGGACATCTTTTTGAACGCCATCTGGCCGTCGTAGGCCACCATTGCGCCGTTCTTCGCCTTGACGGCGTCGCCGGTCATCTCCACGGCGAGTACCTTGCTGCCCTGCAATCGGAACATGGCCACGATCAGACGCTATCCGTCCGTGCGGGAACCGTCACCGGTTCCGGGTGAACAGGCTTTTCCCCGGCTGCCACCTCGACCTCCAGCAGCGATGCGCTGCGGCGCTCGGCCTCGAACGCCTCGACGCCGCCGCGCAGCCCGAACAGCCGCTTGGACAGCGCGATCCACAGCACCGCCAGGATGTTGAGCGCCAGCGTCGCAATCTTGATCCAGCTGATCTTCTCGGTCAGCTCGAAGATCTCCAAGGGCAGGAACGCGGCGGTCGCGACGACCGTCAGGTACTCCGCCCAGCGCTTGCCCCACCAGAGCCCGAACGCCTCGATGATCTCGATGAGCGCGTAGACCAGCAGCGCGACGGCGACGATCACCAGCGTCGAGTGCTTGTAGTCGAAGGTCTTGCGGATGGTGTCGACGACCGGGGAGTGGTCCAGGTCGTAGTGGAAGTGCTCGGCGACCGGGCCGAAGACCGAGAGCTGGTCCTCGAAGAGCCGGCGGACGGAGTCCTGGGAGTTGCTGAAACTCCATACCGCCCACGCGGCGAGCACGATGAAGACGCCGCGCAGTCCCCGCTCGACCGCCAGGAACCGCAGGATGAACAGATCGCGCAGCGCCCGCCCGCGCGGCACCTCGGGTGCCTGGTCGGCGGGGCCGAAACCGTGCGGCTCGCCCAGTGCGAAGTCACCGCAGCGCAGGCAGCGCCAGACCTCGCCGACGGACGTGGTGGCGTGCAGCCGCTCGCGCAGGTGGGTCTCGTCCGGCGCGTAGGTGATGTGGCCCCGGCGCGAGCAATGGCGCCGGTCCCAGTCGAACTTCATCGGTGCCGTTCCCCCGGTTGTCGTCATCCTCGGTGGTCTTCCGAGTGCTTCTTCGTGGAGGGGGACGCTATCGCCCGCCCTCCGGTTCTCGACCCCCGGGGCCGGGCCGGGGGAGAGAGCGGCGATAATGGACGGGCCTTGTGATCACGTTCACAAGAACCGCCCCCGTCGATGATGAGGAATCCGTGGACATCAAGACCGCCTCCGCCCTGCGCCGGCTCCGCCTGGTCTCCGCCCCCGAAGCGGTGTCCTTCCTGCTGCTGCTGGTCTGCTCGATCCTGAAGCGCACCACCGACTTCAACGCCGTCCCGGCGATGGGCATGATCCACGGGGTGCTGTTCATCCTCTACCTGATCCTCTGGGCCTGGGCCTGGTACAAGGCCCCGTGGACGCTGGGCCGTGCCGCGCTCTACGCGGTCCTGTCCGTCCTCCCCACCGGCGGCTTCTTCGCCGAGCGCATGCTGCGCCGTGAGGCCGAGTCGGAGATCGTCGCCGCCCGCGCCCGCCAGGAAGGCGTCGTCGCGTGATCGTCGCCTTCTCGGTCTCCCCGCTGGGCGTCGGCGAGGACGTGGGCGAGTATGTCGCCGACGCCGTCCGCGTCGTCCGGGAGTCGGGCCTCCCGAACCGCACCGACGCGATGTTCACCACGGTCGAAGGTGACTGGGACCAGGTCATGGATGTCGTCAAGCGCGCCGTCGCCGCCGTCGAGGCCCGCGCCCCGCGCGTGTCCCTGGTGCTGAAGGCCGACATCCGGCCGGGCGTGACGGACGGGATGACGTCGAAGGTCGAGACCGTCGAGCGCTACCTCGCGCCAGAGGACTGAGCAGCGCCCCTACCCCCCGCCGGTGGCGAGGGTGAGGCCGAGCGGTGTCCTCTCGTACAGCACCCGGTGGCCTTCGCGGTGCGAGGTGAGCAGCCCCGCCTCGCGCAGGACGGACAGGTGGGCGGAGACGGACGACAGCGCCAGTTCATGACGGCGGCCGAGCGCGCTGGTCGTCGTGGGCGCGTCGAGGTGGGTGAGGATCGCGGCCCGGTTGGGCCCCAGCAGCCGGATCAGCGGTTCGGCCGGCGCCGGTCCCGGCACGGTCCACAGGGTGGCGGTGCCGCGCGCCGGATAGACCAGCGTGGCCTGCCAGGGCGGGTCGAAGCCGCTCACCACGTCCGGCCGGACGAAGACGCTCGGCACCAGCAGCAGCCCCTTGCCGTCGAGGGTCCTGACGTGGTCGGGCCGCCGGTCGACCGTGAGCGTGCCGTCCGTCCAGCTCATCCTGGGGTGCAGGTCGGCGAAGAGCCGCTCCGGGCCGCCGTCGGCCAGCCGGCGCGAGTGGAAGGCCACGTCGGCCTCCAGCACGGCGCGCATCCGGGGCCAGAACGGGGCGAGGAGCGTGTCCCAGACGCGGGCCATCAGCTCCGCGAGCTCGTCCACCGTCCGCGCGGGATCGTCGAGCAGTGCTCGCGCCCGTTCGCTCTCGGCGGCGCCCGGCGTCACCGCCAGCGCCCTGACCAGATCGGCGCGGGCCACGGCCGGGTCGGTGCCGCGGACCCGTGCCAGCTCCTCGTCGATCGTGGCGAAGACCCCGTCGGGCGGCGGGCAGAGGAAGTCGGGGTTGTGGCCGCGGCGCGGCATCACCAGCTCGAACGGGCTCAGGTCGAACCTCCGGGCCACCGTTCTGACCTGCCGCAACCACGGCAGGTGGTACCCCTGTCGGGCGGGTGTCCGCAGGGTGCGGATCGCCTCCTGGGTCTCCCAGAGCGGGGAGATGGCGAACCGGGAGGAGAGCAGGTCCTCGGCCATGAAGTGCATGTGGAACGGCATGACATCTCCGAAGTTTCGTTTTCAGCCGAAACAGTAGAAGGCATGTCCCGGTGTCCGCCAGGCTGCGTCCATGACAACGGAAAACTCAGACTCGGGACTTCAGAAAAGTGACGAGCCGCCCTGCGACGGGACAGCGGGGGCGACGGCCGATCCCGTCGAGCCGCAACCCGCCGGATATCGCACGGTGTTCGCGGTCCGTGAGTTCCGGCCGATCTTCGCCGCTCACGTGCTGTCCATGTTCGGCAGTTTCTTCGCCGAGGTCGCACTGGCGATGCTGGTCTTCCAGCGCACCGGGTCCCCGTTGCTGACGTCTCTGATCTTCGCCCTCGGCATGCTGCCGTACGCGCTCAGCGGAGTGCTGCTCTCCGGCGTCTCCGACCGGTACCCGGCCCGCCGGGTGCTCGTGACGTGCGACCTGCTCTGCGCCGGCTGCGTCGCGCTCCTCGCGCTGCCGTTCACGCCGCTGGCGGTGCTGTTCGTGCTGCGGGCGGTCCTCGCGATGATCACGCCCCTCTTCCAGGGGACGCGGGCCGCGAGCCTCGCGGACATCCTGGAGGGCGACGTGTACGTCCTGGGACGTTCGCTGCTCAGGATCGTCTCGCAGAGCGCGCAGATCATCGGGTTCGGGATCGGCGGCCTGGTGCTGGTGGTGCTGTCGCCGCGCGCCGCCCTCACCGTGGCCGTGGGCACCTTCCTCTGCTCGGCCGTGCTGCTGCGCTTCGGCACCTTGGACCGGCCCGCGCGCGTCACCGGCAACGGCTCGATGATGCGGCAGTCCCTGCTCGGCGCCCGCCAACTGCTGAGCCACCGCAGGATCCGGGCGCTGCTGCTGTGGTGGTGGGTGCCGCCGATGTTCTTCGCGGTGGCCGAGGGGCTGGCGACGCCGTTCGCCGTCGCGGCCGGCGCCGGTTCCGCGGGAGTCGGCCTCCTGCTGGCGGCGATGCCCGCCGGGACGGTGGTCAGCGAGCTGGCGGCCGGCACGCTGCTCTCGCCGGCCGCCCGCACCTGGATCGCGATGCCGCTCGCCGGCCTCGCCCTGGTGCCGATGGCGCTGTTCGCCTTCCACCCGCCGCTGCCGGTGGCCATAGGGATCATGCTCGTGGTGGGGCTCTGCTCCGCCTACGCGCTGGGCATGGACAAGTGGTTCGTCGAAGCGGTGCCGGAGGAGATGCGCGGCCAGGCGATGTCCTTGCTGGGCGCGGGCATGATGACGCTCCAGGGGCTCGGCATGGCGATCGGCGGCGCGGTGGCCGAGGTGGCCCCGCCGTACGCCGTGATATCCGGGGCCGGGATCCTCGGCGTGGTGAGCACGCTGCTGGTGCTGCGCTCGGTCGCGGCGACCGGCCGAAGCGCCGTGGAGACGGTCTGAAGGACACCTTTTTGCCGCAGGTCGACGCGCGTAACACTTCGCCCGGGCGAGGGCCGGGAACCGGTCGGCGACGGCCGGTTCCCGGCCCGTCCGGTCAGCGCCGCGCCAGGTAGGCGTGCATCGCCCGGTGCAGGGTCTTGTTGACCGCGCCCTGCAGCGGCAGCTCCCACTCCCCGAGCGTCTCGACCGCCTCGCCGCCGGTGCCGAGCTTCCAGCGCAGCAGCCCGAACGAGCGCGCGTCGGGATCCAGGCTGTCCGGTACGCCGCGCATGTCGTACACGGACGCGCCGAGCACGTGCGCGTCGCAGAGCATCCGCCACTGCAGCGCGTTGCTCGGCCGCACCTCGCGGCGGTGGTCGGCGGAGGCGCCCGTCTGGTACCAGACCCGGGATCCGTCCGGGGAGACGAGCAGGGTGTGCGCGGCGAGGATCTCGCCGCCGTGGCGGGCGGTGTAGAGCCGCATGGCGCCCGGCCGTTCCGCGTTCAGCACCTCGTACTGGCGCCGGTAGTACGCCAGGTCGCGCCCCAGCCGGAAGCCGTCGCGCCGCTCGGTGACGCCCAGCAGCTCGTGGAAGACCGCCAGCTCCTCCTCGCCCGCGACGGCGGTCTCCACCCCCGCCTTGGCGGCCTTCTTGACGTTCCGCCGCCACTCCTGGTTCAGCCCGGTCCACAGGTCGTCCAGGCCGCGGCCGGCCAGCGGCACCTCGAAGATCAGCCGGGGCTGGGCGTCCCCGTTGTAGCCGTCCTCCCCGCCGCGCCGCCAGCCCGCCTCGCGCAGCCGGTCCGCGACTGCGGCGCCCAGCGGGTCCACCAGGTCCGGCAGGACGTCGCCCATCCGGCGGCCGGGCGCCACCGCCTCCTTGAGGGTGCGCGCCGACCACCGCCGGTACGGCAGCGGCGGACCCATCCGTACGGCGAAGGCGCCGGTACCGCGCAGATGGTCGAGCAGCGGGTCCAGCCAGCGCTCCAGGTCCGGCGCCGACCAGTCCAGCACCGGGCCCTCCGGGAGGTACGCGAACGACCTGCGGACGCCGGGCAGCTGCCGGTACAGGGCCAGCGCCGAGCCCACCATCGCCCCGGTGTCGTCGAACCAGCCCAGACTCTCGGCGGACCAGCCCGGTTTGACCCGGGCCCAGGAGGGGCTCTGCAGGAAACTGACCGCGCGCGGGCCCGGCCGCCGCACGAACTCCAGGTGCTCGGCCTCGCTGACGGGGCGCAGCACGAGACGTGGCGCCGGGCCGGGGAAGACGTCGCGGGCGGAGTCCTGGTGGGTGGTCATCGTCAAGGCTCGTCCTCCACGGTGCGGTGGGCCTGGCGGCCCGCTCACCTGTCTCACGCCCCACAGGGGTGCGATGTGACAGAGATGTTCGCGACAGTGCGCACCGGTTTCCCAAGGGGACTCGCGACGGGCAGACTTCGGCCTCTGCGCGGCCGCCGGCCGCGCCCGGCCGGGGAGCACAACGGGTGACATCAGCAGTGGGCAGTGACGCGGGGACCGGCGACCCCGGTCGGGACGCGGTGCGCGGCGCCCCCTACGGCGGTCCCCTCCCGCCGGAAGTCGTCCTCCCGCCCGCCCCCGCGGGACAACCGGCACCCGTGGAAGCACCCGCCGCCTCCACCGGGACGGACTCCGCCGCCTCGCTCAAGCGCAGCGGCAGCGTCATGGCGCTGGGCTCGCTCGCCTCGCGCGCCACCGGGTTCGTGCGCAGCGGCATCATCACCGCGGCCCTCGGCACGACCCTGCTCGGTGACGCGTTCAGCGTCGCGAACACCGTCCCGAACATCCTGTACATCATGCTCATCGGCGGGGCGCTGAACTCGGTGTTCGTCCCTCAGCTGGTGCGCGCCGCCAAGGAGCACAGCGACGGCGGCGCCGCCTACACCGACCGGCTGCTCACCCTCTGCCTGATCGCCCTGCTGGTGATCACGGCCGCCGCCGCGCTCGCCGCCCCCTGGCTGGTCAGCGCGTACGGGCCGGACTTCACCAGCGCCCAGCGCGACCTGACGATCGCCCTCGCCCGGTACTGCCTGCCGCAGATCCTCTTCTACGGCGTCTTCACCCTGCTCGGCCAGATCCTCACCGCCCGCGACCGGTTCGGCGCCATGATGTGGTCGCCGGTCCTGAACAACGTCGTCGTCATCGCGGTGTTCGGCCTGTACCTCGCGGTGGCGCACGACACCACCGCCGCCGGCACCATGAGCGAGGCCAACGCGCTGCTGCTGGGGCTCGGCTCCACCGCGGGCATCGCCGTGCAGGCCCTGGCGCTGATCCCGGCGCTGCGCGGCGCCGGATTCCGCTGGCGGCCCCGTTTCGACTGGCGCGGCTCCGGCCTCGTGCAGCCCATGCGGGCCGCCGGATGGACGCTGCTGCTGGTCTTCGTCAACCAGATCGCGTACTGGGTCGTCACCCGGCTCGCCACCTCGGCCGGCGCCCACGCGCTGGCCGGCGGCAGCCCGGTGGGTGTCGGCTTCGCCGCCTACAGCAACGCCTACCTGCTGTGGGTCGTCCCGCAGGGGATCATCACCGTCTCCCTCGTCACCGCCCTGCTGCCGCGGATGAGCCGGGCCGCCACCGACGGCGACCACGCGCGGATCGGCGCCGACCTGTCGTACGGGCTGCGCGGCTCGGCCGCCGCGATCGTGCCGGCGGTCCTGGCCTTCCTGGCGCTCGGCCCGCAGATCACCGGTGTCGTCTTCCAGCACGGCCGCACCACCGACGCGGACGCCCAGGCCATCGCCTGGATCCTGATGGCGTTCGCCCTCGGCCTGCCGGCCTTCGCCGGCCAGTACCTGCTGGCCCGCGGCTTCTACGCGCTCGGCGACACCCGTACGCCCTTCTTCCTCAACGTGGTCATCGCGGCCGTCAACGCCGGGCTCGCCCTCGCCTCCTACACGCTGCTGCCCGCCCGCTGGGCCGTGGCCGGCATGGCGGGCGGCTACGCGATCGCCTGCTGCGCCGGGCTGGCGTGCACCACGTGGGTGCTGCGCCGGCGGCTGAAGTGGCGGCCCGCCGTCCTGGGCATGCATGTCCGGCTGGCCGTCGCCTGCCTGCCGGGCGCGGCCGCCGCGTACGGGATCGCGCAGGGCAGCGGGCGGCTGCTCGGCACCGGCTTCGCCGGGGACGCCGCCGGGCTGCTGTTCGGTGGCGCCGCGCTCGTCTGCTCCGTCCTGGCGCTGTCCGGACCGCTGCGGCTGACCGAGGTGCAGTCCCTGGCCGCCCCGGTCCTGCGGCGGCTGCCGGGTCGTTGAAAGTTCTCCCAGCTGAAAGTTTTCTTGATTTCGTTGTCACCTTTTGGGCCCGCTGAGCGTGTACGTAGCGGGAGGGACATTGATTATCCGTACGGCACACGCGCTCCCGGGGTGGGTGTGAGTCGGCACGCGACACCGCAGGACGACTTCGACGAGTTCTACGCGGTTACCGCGAAACGCCTGGTCGCCGCGGTGTTCGCGATGACCGGCGATCTTGGCGAGGCCGAGGACGCCGTGCAGGAGGCGTATGCCCGCGCGTGGCAGCGGTGGGCGAAACTCACCGCCGAGGGGGACCCGACGCCCTGGGTGCGGACGGTGGCCCTGCGGCTGGCGGTGAGCACGTGGCGCAAGACACGCAACCGGGTGCGGGCACACTTCAGGTACGGCGCACCGGCTGACGCGCCCGCCCTGGCACCCGACCGGGTCGCTCTGATCGCGGCCCTGCGGGAGTTGGGCGAGGAGCAGCGGACGGCTGTCGTGCTGCACCATTTGATGGACCTGCCGGTCGAGGAGGTCGCCCGGGAGACCGGAGTGTCCAACGCGGCGGTCCGTACCCGGCTCAGCCGCGCACGCAAGGCGCTGGGCGACCGGCTGACCGAGGAAGAGGAGGTGCCCCTCCATGGCTGACCCGCTCGACGACCGCCTGCGGGACCTGGCTCGCGACACCGAGCCGCTGATCGTCCTCGCCGGTCCCGCGGACGTCCGCAGGCGTGGGGAGCGCCGCCGTGCCCGGCGCCGGGTGGGCGCGGTGGCCGTGGTGGCCGCGGCCGCGCTGGCCGTGGGCTCCTGGCTGGTCGTGCCCCGGCTGGAGAACGGCGCGCAGACGCCGATGGTCGGCGGTTCGTCCTCGCCCGACCCGCTGCCGGCGGACGTCCTGGCGGGCGAACTGCTCCGGCCGACCGCCCTGCCCTGGGACTCGGTCTGGCACTGGCGCACCGGCTCGCCGGCCGCCACGGCGAAGCTCCCACTGATGCGGTGCGGGACGTCGCTGTACGATCCGGCCTCGGCGAGTGTCCGTTTCTATCTGGGGAACGAGACCAGCGGCGCGCGCTACACCGTCCACGGCCTCCGTGACGCGGAGGCCGCCGCCGCGGAACTGGACCGCGTACGCGCCGAACTGGGCAAGTGCGGAGTCGTCCCTTCTTATGGGGGGAAGGATGGGATGACCACGGAAGCCGTGCTCCGCGTCTACGGGGCGACGAAGAAGGACGGTTGGCTGAGCCAGGTCTGGCTGGCGACGAAGGGCCGGTACGTGTCCCTGCTGCAGACGGTCACGCCGGTGATCGTGGGCGTGAACACGCCCTACCTCGACGGGACTCCCTTGCTGTGCATGTTCCGCTCCCTCGACAGGCTCGCTCCCTCCCGCGCCCCGGGCACCCCCACCATCACCCCCACGACTTCTCCCTCCACCGGATTCGCCGGGGGCTTCCCGGCCGGCGTGGAGCCTTCGGCCGGAAGCGGGGCCACGGCGGTCCCGCCGCCCGACAGGAAGCTCCCGCTGCCGCACTACATCGTTCCCAACTCTTCTGACCGCTGCTGATGAGGACAACTTCCGTGACACCCATACGTACGTCCCGCGTTCACTTCGCCCGCATACGTGCCCTGGCCGTGCCGGCGCTGCTGGCCGTCGCGCTGACCGCCTGTGGCGGCGGTGGCGGTGACAACGGCGCCAAGGGCGACGACTCCAAGGGCGGCGACAAGGGCGCCCCGGCAGCCGCGCCGGTCACCTTCTCGCCCGCCAACGGCAAGACCGGGGTGGACCCGGGCAGCCCCGTGAAGGTGTCGCTGACCGAGGGCACCATCGGCGCGGTGACCGTGACCGCCGCGGCCAAGAGCACCGACGGCGTCGAGCCCGTCGAGGTCACCGGCAAGCTGGACGCCGCCAAGCACAGCTGGCTGTCCGACCGCACGATGACCCCCGGCACCGCCTACACGGTCAAGGTCACCGCGGCCGACAAGTCCGGCACGCAGAAGGAGCAGACCAGCACCTTCACCACGCTGGCCGCGGCCAAGACCAACGGCGTCACCGTCACCCCGCTCGGCAACGCGGTGGTCGGCGTCGGCCAGCCCGTCTCCATCGCCTTCGACAAGCCGGTCACCAACCGCGCGGCCGTCGAGAAGCAGCTGTCCGTGACGACGACGCCCGCCGTGCAGGGCAGCTGGGGCTGGATCACCGACCCGCTGACCGGCACCCAGCGCGCCGACTGGCGCCCCACCGCGTACTGGGCCAAGGGCACCAAGGTCACGATGACGGCCAAGCTCAGCGGCCTCGACACCGGCGGCGGCCGCTACCTGCGCCGCGATGTCACCTCGACCTTCACCATCGGCACCGCCCGGGTCTCCAAGGTCGACATCAAGGCGAAGAAGATGACGGTGACCGAGGACGGCAGGACCGTCAAGGTCATCAACATCTCGGCCGGCAAGGCCGACTTCCCGACCTGGAACGGCCGCATGACCGTGATCAGCAAGCAGTCGACGATCCACATGACGTCGTCGTCGGTCGGCATCGCCACCAACAAGGACGCCGCGGACTTCTACGACAAGGACGTCAAGATGGCGGTGCACCTGACGACCTCGGGCACGTTCGTGCACGCCGCTCCGTGGAACGACGCCAAGATGGGCAAGGAGAACACCAGCCACGGCTGCGTCGGGATGTCCGACGCCGACGCCAAGTGGTTCTTCGACAAGGCCGTCCGCGGTGACGTCGTCGAGGTCACCGGATCGACCCGCGCCACCGTCGACAAGGGCAACGGCTACGGCGAGTGGAACCTCGACGCCGCGGCCTGGGCGAAGCTGAGCGCCCTGTCCTGACCCGGCACGGAATCCGCTCCCACGGGGGCCGGGTTCCGATGGACGAGACAGCCCCTCCCACTATGTGACCGACGGGTAGGCTCAGCGGCGTGCCGAAGCCCCTGAGCCTGCCCTTCGACCCCATCGCCCGCGCCGACGAGCTGTGGACCCAGCGCTGGGGACGCGTTCCGTCGATGGGCGCCATCACCTCGATCATGCGGGCCCAGCAGATCCTGCTGGGCCAGGTCGACGCCGTCGTCAAGCCGTACGGGCTGACCTTCGCCCGGTACGAGGCGCTGGTGCTGCTCACCTTCAGCAAGGCGGGCGAACTGCCGATGTCGAAGATCGGCGAGCGGCTGATGGTGCATCCCACGTCGGTCACCAACACCGTGGACCGCCTCGTCGGTTCCGGCCTGGTCGCCAAGCGCCCCAACCCGAACGACGGACGCGGCACCCTCGCCTCCATCACGGACAAGGGACGCGAGGTGGTCGACGCGGCCACCCGCGACCTGATGGCGATGGACTTCGGCCTCGGCGTCTACGACGCCGAGGAGTGCGGCGAGATCTTCGCGTCGCTGCGCCCGCTGCGGATAGCCGCGGGCGACTTCGAGGACGGGCGGTAGCCGGGCCCGGTGAAGGCGCCGGAAGGCACCGGCTACGCTCGATGCCATGAAGCAGAGTGTGCTGACCCGCTACCGGGTCATGGCCTACGTCACCGCCGTCATGCTGTTGGTGCTGTGCGCCGCGATGGTCGTCAAGTACGGGTTCGACAAGGGGCAGGACCTGACCCTCGTGATCTCCCAGATCCACGGCGTCCTCTACATCATCTACGTCGTCTTCGCCTTCGACCTGGGCAACAAGGCGAAGTGGTCGCTCCCCAAGCTCGGCTGGGTGCTGCTGGCCGGCACCATCCCGACCGCGGCCTTCTTCGTCGAGCGCAACGTGACGCGCGAGGTGGCCCCGCTGGTCCTGGCCGCGGACGGCGAGCCTGCCCGGGCGTGACGCCGGCCGTGTGACACATTGCACGTGACGCATCGCACCGCCCTCCCCGCAAGGGATGGGCGGTTTGCCATCGACATTTACTAGGACGTCCTAGTAAATTCGAGGGTATGGACGCCGAAGGCATCGAAGAGGGCCGCCAGCGCTGGCAGGCCCGGTACGACGCGGCTCGTAAGCGGGACGCGGACTTCACCACACTCTCCGGGGACCCGGTCGAGCCCGTCTACGGGCCCGCCCCTGGCGAGGCCGTGGACGGCTTCGAGCGGATCGGCTGGCCTGGCGAGTACCCGTTCACCCGTGGTCTGCACCCGACCGGCTACCGGGGCCGCACGTGGACGATCCGGCAGTTCGCCGGCTTCGGCAACGCCGAGCAGACGAACGAGCGCTACAAGATGATCCTGGAGGCCGGCGGCGGCGGCCTCTCCGTCGCCTTCGACATGCCGACCCTGATGGGCCGCGACTCCGACGACGGCATGGCGCTGGGCGAGGTCGGCCACTGCGGTGTCGCCATCGACTCGGCCGCCGACATGGAGGTGCTCTTCGCGGGCATCCCGCTCGGCGACGTCACCACCTCGATGACGATCTCCGGCCCGGCCGTCCCGGTCTTCTGCATGTACCTGGTCGCCGCCGAGCGGCAGGGCGTCGACCCGGCCCTGCTCAACGGCACCCTGCAGACCGACATCTTCAAGGAGTACATCGCGCAGAAGGAGTGGCTCTTCGCCCCCGAGCCCCACCTGCGCCTCATCGGCGACCTCATGGAGCACTGCGCGACGGGCATCCCCGCGTACAAGCCGCTCTCCGTCTCCGGCTACCACATCCGCGAGGCCGGAGCCACGGCCGCGCAGGAGCTCGCGTACACCCTGGCCGACGGGTTCGGGTACGTGGAGCTGGGGCTGTCCCGCGGCATGGACGTCGACGCGTTCGCCCCCGGGCTGTCGTTCTTCTTCGACGCGCACCTCGACTTCTTCGAGGAGATCGCCAAGTTCCGCGCCGCCCGCCGCATCTGGGCGCGCTGGATGCGCGACGAGTACGGCGCGAAGACCGACAAGGCGCAATGGCTGCGGTTCCACACCCAGACCGCCGGCGTCTCGCTCACGGCCCAGCAGCCGTACAACAACGTCGTGCGCACCGCCGTGGAGGCGCTGGCCGCCGTCCTGGGCGGCACGAACTCCCTGCACACCAACGCGCTCGACGAGACCCTCGCGCTGCCGAGCGAGCAGGCCGCGGAGATCGCGCTGCGCACCCAGCAGGTCCTGATGGAGGAGACCGGCGTCGCGAACGTCGCCGACCCGCTCGGCGGCTCCTGGTACGTCGAGGCCCTCACCGACCGTATCGAGGCCGACGCCGAAAAGATCTTCGACAAGATCAGGGCGCTCGGCGCGAAGGCGGTCCCCAGCGGGAAGCACTCCGTCGGTCCCATCACCAGCGGCATCCTGCGCGGTATCGAGGACGGCTACTTCACCGGCGAGACCGCCGAGTCGGCCTTCCAGTACCAGCGCGCCCTGGAGAAGGGCGAGAAGCGCGTCGTCGGCGTCAACTGCCACCACGGCTCGGTCACCGGCGACCTGGAGATCCTCCGCGTCAGCCACGAGGTCGAGCGCGAGCAGGTACGCGTCCTGGCCGCCCGCAAGGCCGCCCGCGACGACAGCGCCGTCCAGGCCGCCCTCGCCGCCATGCTGGCCGCGGCCCGCGACGGCTCGAACATGATCGCCCCCATGCTCGAGGCGGCCCGCGCCGAGGCCACCCTCGGCGAGATCTGCGGCGTCCTGCGCGAGGAGTGGGGCACGTACACGGAACCGGCCCGTTTCTGAGCCGCGCGCGATCGTGGGCTCCCCTCCGCACGGGTGGAGCGGAGCCCACGAGCGGGTGATCCCCGCCCTCAGCGAATAGGCTGAAAGCGGTTGGGGGAACACCGCTGGAGGGAGCGCCGTGGAATACGCCCGCATGCGTCGGATCGCCGATGAGCTGTCGGCGAGGCCGGAAGCCTGGGCTGTGGAGATCAGCGGCGGCGAGATCATTATGATAATGAGTCCGGCGAAGCGGCATGAATTCATCGCGTTCCAGATCGCTGACCAGCTCAACGACCAGCTCAGGGGCACGGCCCCGCGGGTGATCGCGCAATCCGGCGCCGAGATCGAGGACCCGCGCGGGGCGGCGGCGCTGCGCCGTCCGGACATCACGATTCTCCCCCTGGATGTCCTCAACGAGGACGGAGACACCGTCGACCCCGCGGAAGTGGCGGCGGTCGTGGAAGTCGTGTCGAAGTCGAATCCCGAAAACGACTACGAGGGCAAGACGCGCGACTACGCGGTGATGGGCATCCCGTTCTATCTGCTCGTGGATCCCCGCAGGGGCACAGGTCTCGTCCTCTCCCGGCCGCGCTCCACGCCGGAAGGTCCGCGATATGCGGCCCGTGTCGAGTTCCTGTTCGGTGAACGGGTGCAGGTGGGCGCGTGGCATGTCGACACGGAGGGCTTCCCGCTGTACTGAACGCCGGGTGGCATTGCCCCCGCAGCGGAATCTGGATCACCATGGTCGTGTCGCTGGAGCACAACGGAAGGCACCACATGGCCCTCGAAGCCACCGTCGGGGACGACGGAATGATCTACATCCGCGAGACGGACGAGCCGGAGATCGTGGCCGTCACCAGTCCCGCCAAGTGGGAGGCGTTCGTGAAGGGCGTCAAGGCAGGGGAGTTCGACGCGTTCGCGGAGGAGCCGGACGAGGCCGGCTAGGGGCTCCTCGGGCCCGGCGGGGCCTCGAAGGCCAGCCGGAACAAAGCGCCGCCTCCCGCTGCCGGCTCCGCCGTGATCGTGGCGCCGTGGGCGTGGGCGATCTGCCGGGCCATGGCGAGGCCCAGGCCGGAGCCGGGCAGCGCGCGGGCGGAGTCCGCGCGGTAGAACCGGTCGAAGACGTAGGGGGCGTCCTGCGGGGCGATCCCCGGTCCGTGGTCGCGGACCGTCAGCTCCACCACGGCGCCCGCCCGGGTGAGGGCGACCTCCACCGGAGCCCCCGGTGGGCTGAACTTGGCCGCGTTGTCCAGGAGGTTGGTCAGCAGCCGGCTGAGCCGGGCCGGGACGCCCGGGACGTGCGCCGGAGCCGCGGCCGGGTCCGCGGTCAGGGTGAAGGGGACGTCGGGCCAGTGGCCGCGGGCGGCCCGTACGGCGTGGCCCGCCAGGTCGGCGAGGCCCACGTCCTCGACCAGCGGCAGCGGTTCCTCGTCCCGTGCCAGCTCGATCAGGTCGTTGACGAGCTGCGTGACCTCGCGCAGCTGCCGCTGCAGCGCGCCGGAGGCACGGTCGCGCTGGGCGTCGGTCAGCCGGTCGGCGCGCGCCAGCAGGTCGGCGTTGGTACGCAGCGCGGTGAGCGGGGTGCGCAGTTCGTGCGAGGCGTCGGCGACCAGCCGGCGCTGCGCCGTGACGGACTGTTCCAGCTCGCCGAGCATGGTGTTGAACGCGGTGGCGAGCCGGGTGACCTCGTCCTGGCGGCGGGCGGGCCCGGCCGGGATCTCGATCCGGTGCCGGGCGTCCCGGGTGGCGGCGATCCGTTCCGCCGTGGCCGTCAGCCGGGCCACCGGCGCAAGTCCCGTCCGGGAAACCCAGTAGCCGAGGACCGCGGCGAGCAGCACCCCCGTCCCGCCGACCCCCGACAGCAGCCAGGCGGCCTGCCGCACCCCCTGCTCCACGGTGTCGGACCGCACGGCCACCTGCAGTGCCCTGCCGCTGCCGAAGCGGCTGGTGAACATCCGTGCCGGATGCCCGGCGAGCGTGACGTTGCTGAAGTACGCCGGACGGTCGCCCGCCGCGACCTCCCGTACCGGCCCGGAGACCGGCAGCCGGTACGGCTCCCGCGGGTCGGCCGCCGGGTCCGCCGGGACGATCTGCGAGCAGGCGGGCGCCGACAGGTACACGCACTCCCCGGCCACCACCTGCGGACCTTCACCGCGGTGCTGCTGCTTGACGAGCGTCGCCGACTGGGTGAGATGCAGGTCCAGTTGATGGACGAGCTCGTAGCGGATGACGAAGAACGCGGCCGCGCAGACCCCGACCGCGACCAGGGCGACGGCGGCGGACGCCGCGACCGCGAGCCGGGTGCGCAGCGGCCGGTGCCGGCGCCAGCGCGCCATCCCGCGGGTGCCCGTCACCCGAGGTCCAGCCGGTAGCCGACGCCGTGCACGGTCTGCACCAGCCGCGGCTCGCCGCCCGCCTCCAGCTTCCGCCGCAGATAACCGACGTAGACGGCGAGCGAGTTGGAGTCCGGGCCGAAGTCGTGGCCCCAGACCCGCTCCAGGATCACCTCGCGCGGCAGCGCCTGGCCCGGGTTCCGCATCAGCAGCTCCAGCAGCGCGAACTCGGTGCGGCTGAACTCCAGCGGCCGGCCACCCCTGCTGCCGGTGCGGGTGAGCGGCTGGACGACCAGATCCGCGAAACTCAGCTCCGGATCCTCGCCGGCCCCCGACGCGGCCCGGCGCAGCAACGCCCGCAGCCGGGCCAGCAGTTCGTCCAGCGCGAACGGCTTGACGAGGTAGTCGTCGGCGCCCGCGTCCAGGCCGTCGACCCGTTCGCTCACCGAGTCGAGCGCCGTGAGGACGAGGACGGGCGTGCGGTCGCCCAGCCCCCGCAGGCGCCGGCACACCGCCAGCCCGTCGAGCACCGGCATCATCACGTCCAGCACGATCGCGTCCGGCTGCCAGGCCGCCACCTCCGACAGGGCGGCGAGCCCGTCGGCGGCCCCGCGCACCGCGTACCCCTCGACGGTGAGGCCGTCCTCGACGGCGGCGCGTACCTCGGGTTCGTCGTCCACGACGAGGATGCGGGCGGGCGGTTGCGCAGTGTCCATGGGCCCAAGGGTCCCAAACCGGACTCTTAGAACCCTCTTAGAGCGTCCCGTCAGCGTTGCGGCCATGCGGAACTCAGAGCACATCCCCCTGTCGGTGGTCATCGGGGCGGGCGGTACCGGCGGGCACATCTATCCGGGACTGGCCCTCGCCGACGCCCTGCGCCGGGCCGATCCACGGGCGGTCGTCACCTTCGTCGGCACCGAACGCGGGCTGGAGACCCGGCTGATCCCCGAAGCCGGCTACCGGCTGCACACGGTCGACATGATCCCGTTCGACCGGTCGCTCGGCGCCCGCCGCTTTCTGCTGCCGGCCGCGCTGCTGCGGTCGGCGGTGGCCTGCCGGGCCATCCTGCGCGAGCAGGGCGCGCAGATCGCGGTGGGGATGGGCGGCTATCCCAGCGCGCCGGTGATCCTGGGCGCGCGGCTGGCCGGACTGCCGAGCCTGGTCCACGAGTCCAACGCGGTGCCGGGCCGCGCCAACCGGTTCGCGGCCCGGCTCACCCCGCACGTCGCGCTGGCCTTCGACCGCAGCCGCGCCCATCTGCCGTCGGGCATCAGCCCGGAGACCGTCGGCATGCCGCTGTCCGGGCCGCTGGCCACCCTGGACCGGGCCGCCCTGCGCGGCAGGGCCCGCGCCGAACTCGGCGTGCCGGCGGGCGCCCGGCTGATCCTCGTCAACGGCGGCAGCCTGGGCGCCACCCGGCTGACCGAGGCGGCCGTCGGACTCGCCCGGCGCTGGCGGGACCGGGACGACGTGCGGCTGCTCATCAAGACCGGCCCCGCCGCCCTCGCGGAGACCAGGACCCGGCTGGCCGGGAGCACGGTCGCCGAGGCCGTCGCGTACCTGGACCGGATGGACCTCGCCTACGCGGCCGCCGACCTGGTGATCTGCCGGGCCGGTTCGGCGACCATCGCCGAACTCGCCACGACCGGGGTGCCCGCCGTGCTCGTCCCGTACCCGCACGCGCCCGGCGACCACCAGACGCACAACGCCCGCGTGCTGTCCGACGCCGGGGCCGCCGTACTGCTCCCCGACGCCGAGGCGACCGCCGACCGGCTGGCCGCCCTCGTCGAACCGCTGCTCCGTGATCCCCGCCGGCTCGCCGCGATGAGCGGCGCCGCCGACCCCGGCACCCACGCCCGCGCGGCCGATCTGCTCGCCGCCAAGACTCTGGAACTGAGGAACGCCGCATGACCGACACCGCATCCCCGAACTCCGACTGGACCGGCCGCACCGTCCTGGTGACCGGCGCCGAGGGCTTCATCGGCAGCACCCTGACCGACCTCCTGGTCGAGCGCGGCGCGAACGTCCGCGCCCTGGTGCACTACAAGCCGTACGGCGAACGCGGCCACCTCGCCCGCTACCTGCGGCCGGGCAGCCCCGTCGAGATGCTCGCGGGCGACGTGCGCGACGCGGGCCGCGTCATGGACGCCGTCGACGGCTGCGACACCGTCTTCCACCTCGCGGCCCTGATCGGCATCCCGTACAGCTACCAGGCCCCCGAGGCCTACGTGCAGACGAACGTGGCCGGCACGCAGAACGTGGCGGGCGCCTGCCTGCGCCACGGGGTGCGGCGCCTCGTCCACACCTCCACCAGCGAGGTCTACGGCAGCGCGCTCACCGTGCCGATCAGCGAGAGCCACCCGCTGCAGCCGCAGTCCCCGTACTCCGCCTCGAAGATCGGCGCGGACATGACGGCGCTGTCGTACTTCCACTCCTTCGAGCTGCCGGTCACCGTCGTCCGGCCCTTCAACACCTACGGCCCCCGGCAGTCCGCGCGCGCCGTCATCCCGGCGATCCTGGCCCAACTGCACTCCGGCGCCCGCGAGATCCGCCTGGGATCCCTCACCCCGACCCGCGACTTCACCTACGCCACCGACACCGCCGCCGGCTTCCTGGCACTGGCCGGCTGCGACCGGGCCCTCGGCGAGGTGGTCAACCTCGGCACCGGCCGCGAGGTCTCCATCGGCGACCTCGCCCGCTCCCTGATCGCCGCCTCCGGCCGCGAAGCCGAGATCGTCACCGACCCCACCCGCCTCCGCCCGTCGGGCAGCGAGGTCAACCGACTACTTTCGGACAATTCTCGCGCGCGCGAATGGGCGGGCTGGGAGCCGCAGGTCTCCCTGGAGGAGGGCCTGCGCCACACCTCGGACTGGATAGCGGAGAACCTGCACCTCTTCGCACCGGACCGCTACCAGGTGTGAGCGGCGGCCCGGTCAGCGGATGGCGGCCAGGCCGCCCAGCAGCAGCGTCGTGAAGGTCCGGGCCCAGGTGGGGTCCACGGGTTCGCCGCTGACCAGGGTGCGGTGGACGACCGCGCCGGCGATGACGTCGAAGATGAGGTCGATCTGGGTGGTGGCGTCCGTGCCGGCGGGGTCCTGGGGCTCGTCCGGGGGGAGTTCGCCGCGCTCCTGGGCGCGGCGGCGGCCGAGGACCACCAGGCGCTTCTGGCGGTCCACGATGGCCTCGCGGATGCGCTGCCGCAGCGCGTCGTCGGAGGTGGACTCGGCGACGACGGCCATCAGGGCCGTCCTGGCCTCGGGGAGCGCCAGCAGGGCCGCGAACTGCAGCACCACGTCCTCGATGTCCGCCTGGAGGCTTCCCCGGTCGGGCAGTTCCAGTTCGTCGAAGAGCACCGCCACCGCGTCGACGACCAGCTCGTTCTTGCCCGCCCAGCGGCGGTAGAGCGTGGTCTTGGCGACGCCGGCCCGGGTGGCGACGTCGCCCATCGTCAGCTTGCCCCAGCCCAGTTCGACCAGGGCGGCCCTGGTGGCCTCCAGGATCGCGTGGTCGGCGTCGGCGCTGCGGGGGCGGCCGGTCTTCTTCGCGGAAGTGCCGTTGTGCATGGCTGGGACCATACCGGTCAGTACGTGGAGGGGCCCGCGGCCGCACCGTGACCGGGATCACGTCGTCTCACGGGGTTGGCGCTTGCCGCGATTGGACATCCAGCAGTTACGCTACGACTCGTAGCGAAAGAGCGATGACCACTGGCGCAGGTGGGGACCCACGCCGAGAAGGACACTCTTGAACAGCGGTGCGCGCTCCCGGCTGTCCGCGAACCAGCGGAGCGGCCGGGGGCCGTTCACACTTTTTTACGACGAGGGGGGAGGATTGACCTCATGCAGCCACGGAACATGTCCATGAGCGGTGTGGTCGACCTCGCCGCACTGAAGGCGGCCGGTGAGGCCAAGACGAAGGCCGAGCAGGCCAGGGCGCAACGGCAGGACGCCGGCGCCCCCGCCCCTTCCGCCGCCACCCCGCTCGTCATCGATGTCACCGAGGAGACTTTCGAGAGCGCGGTACTGCAGCGCTCCTCCGAGGTCCCGGTCGTCATCAGCTTCTGGGCCGAACAGGCCGAGCAGAGCAAGCAGCTCAACGCGACGCTGGAGCGACTGGTCGGCGAGTACGCCGGCCGGCTCCTGCTCGCCCGCGCCGACGTCTACGCCAACCAGCTGCTGTTCCAGCAGTTCGGCGCCCAGGGCGTGCCGGCCGTCTTCGCGGTACTCGCCGGTCAGGCGATGCCGCTCTTCCAGGGCGCGGCCGCCGACGACCAGATCCGCGAGGTGCTGGACCAGCTGATCGCCGTCGGCGAGCAGCGCTTCGGCATCGTCGGCACTCCCGTCGAGGCGGGCGCGGCTCCGGCCGCCGCCCCCGAGCCCCGGCCCGCCACTCCGCAGGAGCTGGCACTGTCCGCCGCGCACGACGCGCTGGACGCGGGCGATCTGGGCGGCGCCGTCCAGGCGTACCGGAACGTGCTGGCGACCGAGCCGGCCAACGCCGAGGCCAAGCTCGGCCTGGCCCAGGCCGAGCTGCTGCAGCGGGTGCAGGACGCCGACCAGCAGGCGGTCCGCAAGGCCGCCGCCGACAACCCCGCCGATGTGCCGGCCCAGCTGGCCGCGGCGGATCTCGACCTCGTCGGCGGACATGTCGAGGACGCCTTCGGGCGGCTCGTGGACACGGTGCGGCGTACGGCGGGTGACGACCGGGACGCGGCACGGCTGCGTCTCCTGGAACTCTTCGACGTGATCGGCACCGACGATCCCCGCGTGGTGACAGCGCGTGCAGCACTGGCTCGCGTGCTGTTCTGACCGCGGCTGATTCCGTGATTCGGCGACCGCACTTTACGCAATCGTGATGAAGTGCGGTCGCTGTCACGTCGGGTGAAAGATCGACACCCTTTCGTACGGCAATCTTCTCCTTTGTCGGACATTCACGCCCTCGACGTAACTACCGAGCGTCATATCGCGACGTTCGATGATCGCGCTCTCGTCATGCTTCCGTTACTCGCTAGTAACGAGACCTCTTGTGCAGCGGCTGGGAATGGACCACCATCGGCCAAGCTCGGTCCTGTACCCCCGACCATCCGACAGCCAGTCGGCACGGCTGGGGGCGACCCTCGGCGGAAGCCGGGGGAGGGTCCCCACCGAGTGGAAGCGCACGGCGAACCTGTCGGCGCTTCCGGACAGGGGGGTCTCTGCCCACCCAGCAGGGCCTGTCCAGCAGGTTGCGCGAGAGCGTGGCCAGTGGTTGTCGCTCGGGGGTGATCGCTGATGAATCGGACTGTGCCGTCCGCATACCCGCGGACCGGCCTTCGGTGACGGCGCTCCCTTTCCCGAGGACGTAGCTCTTCTCCCCATCCCGGCCCCGGATCTCCATATCCGGCCGGATGTGTACGTCCGATCAGGAGGAAAGTCATGGAGTCGGTCGTTAGAGGCGGCACCAAGTGGAAGCGGTTCGCCGTAGTCATGGTGCCGAGCGTTGCTGCCACGGCAGTGATCGGCATGGCGCTCGCCCAGGGCGCGCTCGCGGCGTCGTTCGCGGTGTCCGGCCAGAGTTTCAAGGTCTCCGCCGAGCGGCTCGACGGTGAGGGCTTCGTTCAGTACGGCGGTCTTGACGCCCACTCCGGCGGGGGTGCCCCTGAGGCGGTCGCCGTCTCGGGCTTCAAGAAGGCCTACATCACCAAGATGTGCCAGTCCGTCGTCGTTCCCGTCCCCGGCTTCGGCAGCGTCTCGCTGAACCTGAACGCGGGCATGAAGGGCGACCAGGGCGCCAACAAGGATCAGCGTGTCGAGGCCGACAACCTCTACATCGACCTGAACCAGCTCGACGCCGACGCTGTCTTCGAGGACATCAACATCGGTGTCGCGGCGGGGTCGACGAACAAGGCGCAGGGTCCGGCGCAGACGTCCGGCCAGGGCGCTCCCGCCCTGCCGAACAGCTTCGCGCAGGAGGCCCGCAAGGCCACCCTGACCGACGTGAAGCAGACCGCCTGGGCGACCAGCGCGGGCACCTTCAAGCTCAAGGGCCTCAGCATGTCGGTCAAGCCCGGCGTGCACGAGTGCTACTAGGCACTTGAAAGACCGGGTGCGGGGCCTTGCGCCCCGCACCCGGCTCCCCTCCAACTTTCTTGCGCAAAAGCCAGTCCCAGGGAGCTGTTCCATGAGTGCCGAGTCGCCAGGGCTGCGTCATCACCAACCGAATGCCTTTCACACCGCCCACACGCGGTTCCGCAACTGGCGGTGGCAGCGACCGTTCTGGGCGGGCCTGCTGACCCTCCTGGGTGGTATCCCCATCGCGTACTTCCCGTACGCGAACATGACCCTCGGGCAGCTCACCGTACGGATGTCCACGACGACCGGCTCCAGTTCACTGGTCATCGGCATCCTGTTGATGGTGCTCGGTCTGACGTTGTGGTTCCAGCCGCTCGTCCGCGTCTTCGCGGGAGTGGCCGCGATCCTGCTGGCACTGGTGTCCATCCCGGTGTCCAACTTCGGCGGATTCCTGATCGGCTTCCTGCTGGCCCTGATGGGCGGAGCGCTCGCTGTCGCCTGGGCCCCCGGTGTCCCGGCGAAGGCCGAGAAGGCCGAGCCGGCCGCGTCGGCCGAGCTGCCCGACGGTGGCGCCGCGGTACCGCAGCAGTCCTACGCACCACAGACGGAGCAGCACGCGGCGTCGACGGGCACTGGCACGGACGACGAGACGACCAACAACCATAGGAGGGCGTAGTGCGGGGTGACGAGGCTCTGCCGGCCCACGGCGACGGACCCCGTACCAGATTGGTGCCGCGCCACGCCGCACCGAAGAAGTCGCTCTTCACCAAGCTCCACATGCCCGCGGGCAAGGCGATAGCCATCGCCGCGATGCCCACAGCGGTACTGATGGGCATGGGCATAACACCGCATCTCGCGCTCGCCGACGAGATGCCGAAGAACCCGTACGCTCCCGGCCCGTGTGTCACGCAGTCCGACACGCCCGCCCCGGACGCCACCACCACGAAGCCGAGCACGAAGCCCTCCGCGTCGGAGAGCGCCGCGCCGAGCACCAAGCCCACGTCCTCGCCCAGCCCGTCGGCGAGCACGGCCGATCCGCAGGCCGCCGCCAAGGCGCTGCCGAAGACCGTCGTGCCCACGACCGTGCCGAAGAGCGAGGCCGCCGCGCCGAGCACCGCCCCGCAGGCGACGCCGAGCCCGACGAAGTCCATCAACCCGTGGGACCCGCTGGGTGTCGGTGACGCCATCAAGGACGTCCTCGGTCTGAACAAGCCCGCCACCCCGACGACGGCGCCCACCACCGCGCCGACGACGGCGGCGCCGACGACCGCGCCCACCACGGCGCCGACGAAGGCACCGAGCACGAGCCCCGCCAAGGTCCCGGCGGCGAAGTCGTCGTCCCCGGCCGCCCTGACCGAGAAGTCGGCCAAGGCCCTGGAGGACGCGGCCGACAAGGCGGCGGCCGCCGAGAAGTCCGCCACCGCCACCGCCACGCCGTCGGCGTCGGCGAGCGCCGCGGACGGCAAGACGCCATTCCCGTGCCCGACGCACGACGCCAAGGCACTGGCCGACGCCTCGTACGAGAAGACCCCCGCGCCGCTGCCGGACCAGCCCTGGTTCCTGGAATCCAGCATGCTGACGCTCAAGGGCCTGGACTACAAGGGCATCGTCGAGGTCAGGACGGCCGGCGGCGTGGTGAAGAAGGTCCTGAAGTTCACCGCGAGCTCGCTGGACATCCAGGACCTGCACCAGATCGTCAGCGCGAACGGGCACGTCTACCACGTGCAGGGACCGGGCACGACGTCGACGATCCAGAACGGCACCGTGACGATGTACACCGAGGAGCTGAAGGGCAACCTCTTCGGTCTCATCCCGGTGACGTTCAGTCCCGACACGCCCCCGCCGATCAACGTCCCGCTGGCGGTCTTCACCAACGTCAAGATCCGCCAGGCCGGCCAGTTCGGCGGCACCCTGCACATCAAGAACCTGCACCAGACGATCACGCAGGGTTCGTACCCGTAAAGACCCGTCCGGGAGCCGCACAAAAGCCGAGGGCGCCGACCCCACTGGGGTCGGCGCCCTCGGCGCGTCCGGTACCGCTCACGCCCCCGGCCGCGACGCCATGTGCGATGGCGTCGTGGGCCGGGTGGGGCAGGCCGGCCGGTGACTACTTGCTGAGATCGTCGCCCAGGTGGTGCACCCGGACCATGTTGGTGTTGCCGGGGACGCCGGGGGGCGAACCGGCGGTGATGATCACGGTGTCACCCGCGTTGTACTCCTTGAGCTTGAGCATCTCCGTGTCGACGACCTCGACCATGGCGTCGGTGTTGTCGACGTACGGGACCACGTACGTCTCGACGCCCCAGGTCAGCGCGAGCTGGTTGCGGGTCGAGGGGTCGGTGGTGAACGCCAGCACCGGGGCCGGGACGCGGTAGCGGGCCAGGCGGCGGGCGGTGTCGCCGGACTGGGTGAACGCGACCAGGGTCTTGGCATCCAGGAAGTCGGCCAGCTCGGCGGCGGCACGGGCCACGGCGCCGCCCTGGGTGCGGGGCTTCTTGCCCGGCGCGAGCGGCTGGAGACCGCGCTTGAGCAGCTCCTCCTCGGCGGCCTCGACGATGCGGGACATCGTCTTGACCGTGTCGATCGGGTACTTGCCCACGGAGGACTCGGCGGAGAGCATGACCGCGTCGGCGCCGTCGAGGATGGCGTTGGCGACGTCGGAGGCCTCGGCGCGGGTCGGGCGCGAGTTGGTGATCATCGACTCCATCATCTGGGTCGCGACGATCACCGGCTTGGCGTTGCGGCGGCAGAGCTCGATGAGCTGCTTCTGGACGACCGGCACGCGCTCCAGCGGGTACTCCACGGCGAGGTCGCCACGGGCGACCATGACCGCGTCGAAGGCCATGACGACGGCCTCCATGTTCTCGACCGCCTGCGGCTTCTCCACCTTGGCGATGACGGGGACGCGGCGGCCCTCCTCGTCCATGACGCGGTGGACGTCCTTGACGTCCGAGGCGTCGCGGACGAACGACAGGGCGACCATGTCGACGCCCATCGCGAGCGCGAAGCGCAGGTCCTCGATGTCCTTCTCGGACAGCGCCGGGACGTTCACGGCCGCGCCGGGAAGGTTGATGCCCTTGTGGTCGGAGATCACTCCGCCCTCGACGACGAGACAGCGCACGCGCGGTCCCTCGACCTCGATGACGCGCAGGGCGACGTTGCCGTCGTTGATCAGGATCGGGTCGCCCTTGCTGACATCGCCGGGCAGGCCCTTGTACGTGGTGCCGCAGATGGTCTTGTCGCCGGGTACGTCCTCGGCGGTGATGGTGAACTCGTCACCCGAGACCAGCTCGACGGGCCCGTCGGCGAACTTGGCCAGCCGGATCTTGGGGCCCTGCAGGTCGGCGAGGACGCCGATGGCACGGCCGGTCTCCTCGGCCACCTTGCGCACCCGCTGGTAGCGCTCCTCGTGCTCGGCGTGTGTTCCGTGGCTGAAGTTGAAGCGGGCCACGTTCATGCCGGCCTCGGCCAGCGTCTTCAGCTGGTCGTAGGAGTCGACGGCGGGTCCCAGGGTGCAAACGATCTTTGCTCGGCGCATGGGCGCAATCCTATCGGGTTTGTTCCGCTCCGGAATATTCCTGGGGCGTCATGGGTATGAAGCGTGGTCAACGTTGAGCGAACGCGTAGGTGGCGCGGGCGATCTCGAGCTCCTCGTCGGTGGGGACCACGGCCACAGCGACGCTGCTGCTGTCCGTGGAGATCAGCCGCGCGGCGTGGCCGCGGACGGCGTTGCGTACGGCGTCGACCTCGATACCGAGGGCGCCCAGGCCCCGCAGGGCCGCCTCGCGCACCGCGGCGGAGTTCTCGCCGACTCCTGCGGTGAAGGCGATGACGTCCACTCGGCCCAGTACAGCGGTGTACGCGCCGACGTATTTGCGCAGGCGGTGGACGTAGATGTCGAACGCCAGCCGGGCGGCCTTGTCGCCCTCGGCCATGCGGCGTCCGATCTCGCGCATGTCGTTGTCACCGCACAGGCCGAGCAGGCCACTGCGTTTGTTGAGCAGGGTGTCGATCTCGTCCACCGTCATTCCACCTACGCGCGCCAGGTGGAAGACTACCGCCGGGTCGAGATCGCCCGAACGGGTGCCCATGACCAGACCCTCCAGCGGCGTCAGGCCCATCGAGGTGTCCACGCAGACCCCGCCCGCCACCGCGGAGGCGGAGGCGCCGTTCCCCAGGTGCAGCACGATGGCGTTGACCTGCGACGACTCCTTGCCCAGCAGCTTCGCGGCGGCGCGTGAGACGAACGCGTGCGAGGTGCCGTGGAAGCCGTAGCGCCGGATGCCGTACTCGTCCGCCGTCGCGGTGTCGATCGCGTACCGGGCGGCGTGCTCGGGGATCGTCGAGTGGAACGCGGTGTCGAAGACCGCGACCTGCGGCAGGTCAGGGCGCAGCTCGCGGGCGACCTTGATGCCGGTGATGTTCGCCGGGTTGTGCAGCGGGGCGAGCGGCACCAGCTCCTCGATCGCCGCCACGACCTCGTCGGTGATCAGCGTCGGCTCGGTGAAGCGGGTGCCGCCGTGCACGACGCGGTGGCCGACCGCCGCCAGCTCGGGGGAGTCCAGGCCGAGGCCCTGCCCGTTCAGCTCGTCGGCGATGATGCGCAGCGCCGCGTCGTGGTCGGCGACCTCGCCCTCGCCGATCCGCTCGACCAGCCCGGAGGCGAGCCGCGCGTCCGGGCCCGGGGCGGCGGCCATGTCCAGCAGCTGGTACTTCACCGAGGACGAGCCGGAATTGAGGACGAGGACGCGGGACGGGGTGCCGGCCCGGCCGTCGGGGCTGCTCACTGGGTTTCTCCTTCGCCCTGCGCCTGGATGGCCGTGATGGCGACCGTGTTCACGATGTCCTGGACCAGCGCGCCGCGCGACAGGTCGTTGACCGGCTTGCGCAGGCCCTGCAGCACCGGTCCTACGGCGACCGCGCCGGCCGACCGCTGGACCGCCTTGTAGGTGTTGTTGCCGGTGTTCAGGTCCGGGAAGACCAGCACGGTGGCCTGGCCGGCCACCGCGGAGCCCGGCATCTTGGTGGCCGCCACCGACGGTTCGACGGCCGCGTCGTACTGGATCGGACCGTCGACGGCCAGGTCCGGGCGGCGCTCGCGCACCAGCTCGGTGGCCTTGCGGACCTTGTCGACGTCCGCACCGGAACCCGAGGTTCCGGTGGAGTACGACAGCATGGCGATCCGCGGCTCCACGCCGAACTGGGCGGCGGTGGCCGCCGCCTGGATGGCGATGTCCGCCAGCTGTTCGGCGTCCGGGTCCGGGTTGACGGCGCAGTCGCCGTAGACGAGGACCTTGTCGGCCAGGCACATGAAGAACACCGAGCTGACGATCGCCGCGCCCGGCGCGGTCTTGATGATCTCGAAGGCCGGGCGGATGGTGGCCGCGGTGGAGTGCACCGCGCCCGACACCATGCCGTCGGCCAGGCTCTCCTGCACCATCAGGGTGCCGAAGTACGAGACGTCGGAGACGACGTCGTAGGCCAGCTCGTAGGAGACGCCCTTGTGGGCGCGGAGCTCCGCATACAGCTCGGCGAACCGGTCGCGCAGCGGTGACGTCTGCGGGTCGACGACGGTGACGCCCGGCTGGTCGAGGCTGATGCCCAGGTCCGCGGCCTTCTTGCGGACCACGTCCTCGTCGCCGAGCAGGATCAGGTCGCACACCCCGCGCCGCAGCAGCACCTCGGCGGCCTGCAGGATGCGCTCCTCGGTGCCCTCCGGCAGGACGATGCGGCGCCGCCCGGACCTGGCCCGTTCGATCAGGGTGTGCTCGAACATCATCGGGGTGACGCGCTCGCTGCGCGCGACCGACAGCCGCTGCGTCAGCTCGGCGGTGTCCACATGCGTCTCGAACAGCCCCAGCGCGGTCTCCGCCTTGCGCGGGGTGCCCGCGCCCAGCTTGCCGTCCAGCGCGAACAGCTCGGCCGCGGTGGGGAAGCTGCCGGCCGCGACCGCGATCACGGGGGTGCCGGGCGCGAGCCGGGCAGCCAGCGCCAGGATGTCCGGGCCGGGCCGCTCATCGAGGGTGAGCAGCACGCCCGCGATCGGCGGCGCACCCGCCGAGTGCGCGGCGAGTGAGCCGATGATGAGGTCGGCGCGGTCGCCGGGGGTGACCACCAGGCAGCCGGAGGTCAGCGCGGGCAGGAAGGCGGGCAGCATCGCGCCGCCGAAGACGAAGTCCAGCGCGTCCCGGGAGAGCCCGGCCTCGTCGCCGAGCAGGACGTCCGCGCCGAGCGCCTCGACGATCTGCGCCACCGTGGGCGCCGACAGCGCGGGCTCCTCGGGGATGACGTAGACGGGCACCTCGGGCCGGTGGGCGAGCCTGCGGCCGGCCTCGACGGCCTCCGCGGGACCCACGCGGTTGGCGACCACGGCGATGACGTCGCAGCCGAGGTTGGTGTAGGCGAGATAGGCGTTGCGGACCTCGGCGACCACCGATTCGGCCGTCTGGTCGATGCCGCCGACCACCGGCAGCACGGAGGCGCCGCATTCGTTGGCGAGCCGGGCGTTGATGCCCAGCTCCGCGGGGAGGTTCGTCTCCGCGAAGTCGGAGCCGAGGATCAGCACCGCCTCGTACTCCCGGGCGACCTCGTGGAAGCGGTCCACCAGCCTGGCCGTCAGCGCGTCGCGCCCCTGCTCGGCCTGGAGCGCCGCCGCCGCCTCGTACCCCATGCCGTAGACCGTGGACGGGTCCTGCGTCAGCCGGTAGCGGCTGCGCAGCAGATCGAACAGCCGGTCGGGCCCGTCGTGCATCAGCGGCCGGAACACCCCCACCCGGTCGACCTGGCGGGTCAGGAGCTCCATCACCCCCAGCTCGACCACCTGGCGGCCGTCGCCGCGGCCGATCCCCGTTACATAGACGCTGCGCGTCACGCGCGTTCTCCGATCCATCGTCGCGCTGGGTTGATCTTCATCGCTGCTGTATCACTACTGCTCTCGCCGCTTCTCGGTCCGGACTTCTCGTTCCGGAGTTCCCGGTCCGGACCTCTCGATGGCTGGATCCCGCCGCCGCTTTCCGGTTCGTGCCTACCCCAAGACGCTAACGCGACGCTGGTGCGGTCGCTTGCCGACGCCGGGCCCGTGCCACGGCGGCTTCCGGCCCGTCCCACGATGCCATCTGCCCGTTCGCCGGGGACAATGCCCCCCCGGGGGGTGGCGGGAGAGGGGCGCTTCGGCCCGTCGCGGGCGCGGTGCGGGACCCTGTGAGCCGGCGCCGTGTCCCCGGGGCACGCGGCGGTACGTATCACCGCACTGTTCCCATAGGGTGAAATAGGCTGACGAGGGAGGGGCGACGGTGGAGATCCTGGCGACCGGAGTGCAGAAGGACGAGCGGCCCCTGCTGGAACGGGATTTCGCCGGCCGCTACTCGCTGCGCTGCCTGGAGACCTTCCTGACCATCGACACGGTGCCGCTCGCGGCGGGTTACGAGATCGTCAGCACCAGCGTGAACGCCCAGCTGGACGCCGACGTGCTGGAGGTGCTCGCCGAGGGCGGCACCAAGCTGATCGCCCAGCGGTCCACCGGGTTCAACAACATCGATCTGGAAGCGGCGGAACGGCTGGGCGTCGCCGTGTCCCGCGTCGCCTACTACTCCCCCTACTCGGTGGCCGAATTCGCCTGGACGCTGGCCACCGCCCTCAACCGCCGGATCGTCCGCGCTGCCATCCGCACCCGGGACTTCAACTTCCGCCTCGACGGACTGCTCGGCCGGGACTTCCGGGGCCGTACAGTCGGCGTCGTCGGCACCGGCAAGATCGGCGCGGCGTTCACGAGCATCGCGCACGGCTTCGGGATGAAGCTGCTGGGCTGGGACATCACGGCCGATCCAGCCTGTGTCGAGCTGGGCATGGAGTATGTCGACCTGGACCGGCTGTTCCGCGAGTCCGACCTGATCTCCCTGCACGTACCGCTGCTTCCCGAGACCCACCACCTCGTCGGCGCGCAGGCGCTGGCCCGGATGAAGGATGACGCGATCCTCATCAACTCCAGCCGCGGCGGGCTGATCGACTCCGCGGCCCTGGTCGAGACGCTGCGAGCCGGCCGGCTCGACGGCGTGGGCCTGGACGTCTACGAGGAGGAGGCCGGTGTTTTCTTCCTCGACAAGTCGTTGGAGATCATGACGGACGACACCCTCGCCCGCCTGCTCACCTTCTCCAACGTCCTGATCACCTCGCACCAGGCCTACTACACCGTGGACGCGCTCGACCAGATCGTCGAGGCCACGGTCCGCAACGTCGACGACTTCCTGGCCGGCCGGGCCGGCGCCGGCACCCTGGTCCCCAGGCCCGCGCGGCCCGGAGCTCCCGAAGCCGCGACCGGCCCGGCCACCGCCCCCTAGCACCCCAGATCCCGTAACCCTCCAGGAGAGACCAGCCCATGCGTATCGGAGTCCTCACCGCAGGCGGCGACTGCCCCGGCCTCAACGCCGTCATCCGGTCGGTCGTGCACCGCGCGCTCACCGGCCACGGCGACGAGGTCATCGGCTTCGAGGACGGCTTCGTCGGGTTGCTCGAAGGCCGCTTCCGGCCGCTCGGCCTCAACTCGGTCAGCGGCATCCTGGCCCGCGGCGGCACCATCCTCGGCTCGGCGCGCCTGGAGCGCGCCCGGCTGCGCGAGGCGGCGGACAACGCCGAGGAGCTGTGCCGCCAGTACGGCATCGACGCCCTCATCCCGATCGGCGGCGAAGGCACCCTGACCGCCGCCAAGATGCTGTCGGACGCCGGGATGCCGGTCGTCGGCGTGCCGAAGACCATCGACAACGACATCTCCGCCACCGACCGCACGTTCGGCTTCGACACCGCCGTCATGGTCGCCACCGAGGCCATCGACCGGTTGAAGACCACCGCCGAGTCCCACCAGCGGGTCATGGTCGTCGAGGTGATGGGCCGGCACGCCGGCTGGATCGCCCTGGAGTCGGGCATGGCGGGCGGCGCGCACGGCATCTGCGTCCCGGAGCGGCCGTTCGACCCCGCCGACCTGGTCGCGATGGTCGAGGAGCGCTTCGCGCGCGGCAAGAAGTTCGCCGTCATCTGCGTCGCCGAGGGCGCGCACCCGGCCGCCGGGACCATGGACTATGGCGTCGGCGCGGTCGACAAGTTCGGCCACGAGCGGTTCGGCGGCATCGGCACCCGGCTCGCCGTCGAACTGGAGCAGCGCCTCGGCAAGGAGGCGCGTCCCGTCATCCTCGGCCACGTCCAGCGCGGCGGCGTCCCCACCGCCTACGACCGGGTGCTGGCCAACCGCTTCGGCTGGCACGCGGTCGAAGGCGTCCACAAAGGGGCCTTCGGGCACATGACCGCGCTGCGCGGCACCCAGATCGAGATGGTCCCGCTCGCGGACGCGGTGGTCGAGCTGAAGCGGGTCCCGGACGAGCGGATGGACGAGGCCGAGTCGGTCTTCTGAGCAGGGCGCTCTCCTGAGCAGGCCGACGCGGCCTGCCGGACGATTCGGCTGAAGTACCCCGAACGCACCACGCACTTGATCCGGTGGGCACCGGCGGTGCAGTCTGATCCATCCGACGACGGAGGCGGATGAAAGCAGGTGCCCCGCGTGGCGACGACAGTGGACGATGCACCCGGCTACGGCTCCGACCACGGACCGGCCGGCTGGCGGTGGACGCTGTTCTTCTGTCTGGCGGCCGCGGGTCTGCTCGGGGGCGCGCTGGGCGGCAGCCTCTTCGAACTCACCGAGTACGGGCAGTACACGTATCTCGCCCTCGGGCCGATCGTCGGCGGCGCGCTCGGAGCGGTCTGCGGCGGCCTGGCCGGCGGGGTGCTGGTCTGCCTGCCGCCGCGCTGGGCCTTCGCTCCCGGGGCGGCGCCCTGCGCCGCCGCCGCGGCGGTGCTCCTGCTGGAACTGGGCACGGTCGACGCGTTCACCTCCGAGGGTGCCGCGGAGCAGTTCTTCTCCGGCGGCCCCGGGCTGACGATGCTGCTCGTCCCCGCGCTGGCCGCGGCCGGTGTCGCGCACGTGGTGGCGCGCGGCTGCCGGCGGTTCGGGCAGGCGGGCTCCGCCACCCCGTGACATGACCGAGCCCCGGACAACAGCTCGTGGCTGCGGGCCGGGGCGCGGAGTTCGGAGGAGGCGGGATCAGCCGGTGTAGACGGCGAGCGCCTTGGTGAAGTCCCAGGCGTTCTGGGTGATGCCGCTGCAGGCGTCCGGGTCGGTGCCGGAGCCGCACTTGCGGTCGCGGTTGACGGACCAGTAGCTGACGCGGGCCAGGTGGTGGCTGGTCGCGTAGGAGACCATCGACTTGAAGTTGGCGAGGGTGACCTTCTCGCCGGCGCTGTCGGTGATGCCGTTCATCGAGGAGAAGCCGACCTTGCGGTAGGCCGCGTCCGAGGAGAGCCCGTAGGCACCGGCGACGTCGTTCTTCAGGCCGTCGACCGCCGACTTGGTGGTGGCGGCCATGTCGACGGCGCCCTGGTCGTAGTCGAACGGCATGACGGCCCAGGCGTCGGCGTTCAGGCCGGCGGCGGCGCCCTTCTTGATCAGGTCCTTGCCGTTGGAGTCGGGCCCCGTGGGGGTGGTGCCGAAGGTGATGTACACCTTCACGGCGCTGTTGTTGGTCTTGATGATCTTCAGGGCGTCCACGGTGCGCTTGCGGACCGTGGAGTTCTCGACCGCGGAAGCCTCGATGTCGATGTCGATGGACTTCAACTGGTAGGCGTTGATCACCTTCTGGTAGGCGCCGGCCAGTGCGGAGGCCGAGGTGCACTTCTCCTCGAGCTTGTTGCCGCTCCAGCCGCCGAAGGAGACGGTGACGTCGCCGCCCGCGTTGCGGATCGCGTTGATCGTCGACTGGTCGGTGCCGCCGGTGAGGGCGCGGGACCCGTCCCACTTGGGATTACAGCCGCCGTCGGAGAGCATGAAGGCCATCGTGAACTGCTTGATGCCGGTGGCCGACATCACGGACGTCGCGGACGGCGGGGTGCCCCAGCCGAGGTACAGGTAAGGGGCCGCCATGCCGCTGGGGAGAGCGGCGGCGGCCTGCGGGGCGGCCTTCGCGGCGGTGGGGGTGGTGGCCTGGGCGGTCGCGCCGAGCGCCGCCGCCGCGGCGAGTCCTGCGGTCGCGGCCAGCGCGATGCGGCCGCGGCGGGAGTGCGGGAGAAAGAGCATGGGGGAGAACTCCTAGCGTGTACGGGAGTTGGCTCTGGAACGCTGCGTGAACGCTAGTGGTCCCGCAACCCGACGACAAGAGATTGGTTAGGAAAGTTTCCTATTGCTGCGGGGAGAGCAGCCGTTCAGCTGCCGACGCGGCCGTCCCGACCCGGCCCCGGGGACCAGCGGTAGCTGAGCTCCGGTCGCCCCACCTGCCCGTACTGGGGGCTGCGCACCGCACGTCCGGTGTCCACCAGATGTTCCAGATAGCGCCGGGCGGTGATCCGCGAGACGCCGACGGCGGCCGCGGCCGCGTTCGCCGAGATCCCGTCGTCCGCCTCGCGCAGCGCGCTCGTGACGGCCTCCAGCGTCGGGCCGCTGAGCCCCTTCGGCAGCACGGGCGACTCCGGGCTGCGCAGCGACGCCAGCGCCCGGTCCACCTCGTCCTGCCCCGAGGCCTCGCCCCCGGCCAGCTCGCGGCGGAAGCGGGCCCACCGGTCGAGGCGGTCGCGCAGGGTCGGGAAGGTGAACGGCTTGAGCAGGTACTGGACGACGCCGGCGGACACCGCCTGCCGGACCACCCCCAGGTCGCGGGCGGAGGTCACCGCGATCACGTCGGCGGTGTGGCCGGCGGCCCGCATCGCCTGGACGACCTGCAGACCGTGCCCGTCCGGCAGATGGAGGTCGAGCAGCACCAGGTCCACCGGGTGCTGCCGGAAGAAGCGGAGCGCCTCCCCGCCGGAGTGCACCGTGCCGACGACCGTGAAACCGGCCACCCGCCCGACGTACAGCGCGTGGGCGGCGGCGGCGATCGGATCGTCCTCGACCACCAGGACGCGGCTGGTGCCGGCGCCGGGATTCTGTCCGGTCCTGGCGGTGTCGCTCATGTCCGTGCCTCCCGCTGCAGCGGCATGCGGACGGTGAACACCGCGCCGCCCTGGTCGTCCTGCCGGCCCAGTTCCACGGTGCCGCCGCCGCGCCGCGCGGCCTGCTCGACCAGGGCCAGGCCGAGCCCCCGCCCCTCGCTCTTCGTCGTCCAGCCGCGCCGGAACACCTCGCGCAGCACCTCGGGATCCACCCCGCGGCCGGTGTCGGTGACCTTCAGCAGCAGTTCGTTCCCTTCGGTGCGCGCGGTGACCGCGACCTTCGGGCGGCCCACGCCCTCGACGGCCGCGTCCAGGGCGTTGTCGACGAGATTGCCCAGGATCGTCACCAGGTCGCGCGCCGCGAACCCCTCGGGCAGGACGCCGTCGTCGATCCGGCTGTCGTCGGTGACGGTCAGCTCGACCCCGCGCTCGTTGGCCACGGCCGCCTTGCCCAGCAGGAGCGCGGCGAGAACCGGTTCGCCGACGGCGCCGACGACCTGGTCGGTGAGGGTCTGCGCGAGCTCCAGTTCGGCGGTCGCGAAGTCCACGGCCTCGTCGGCGCGGCCCAGTGCGATGAGCGAGACCACGGTGTGCAGCCGGTTGGAGGCCTCGTGCGCCTGGGAACGCAGCGCCTCCGCGAAGCCCCGCACCGAGTCCAGCTCGCCGGTCAGCGCCTGCAGGTCCGTGTGGTCCCGCAGGGTGACGACGGTCCCCCGGCGTTCCCCGCCGAGCACCGGTGAGGTGTTGACGACCACGACCCGCTCGGCGGTCAGATGCACCTCGTCGACGCGGGGCTCGGCGGCGAGCAGGGCGCCGGTGAGGGAGGCCGGCAGCCCGAGCCCGTCCACGTAGCCGCCGACGACCTCGCCGGTCAGGCCGAGGAGTTCACGGGCCGCGTCGTTGCAGAGCAGCACCCGGCGGTCGGCGCCGAGCAGGATCAGCCCCTCGCGCACCGCGTGCAGGGTCGCCTGGTGGTAGTCGTACATCCGGCTCAGCTCGCCGGCGGCCATGCCGTGCGTGTGACGGCGCAGCCGGGCGTTGGCGAGGTACGTGCCGAGGCCGCCGATCGTGAGCGCGGCGGCCGCGACGGCGAGGAGGACGACCAGTTGGCCACGCACCTCATGGCTGATCGCGTCCACCTTGATGCCGACGCTGACCAGCGCGACGACCCGGCCGCCGGGCCCGTCGCGCACCGGGGCGACGACCCGCACCGACGGGCCGAGGGTGCCGGTGTACGTCTCGCTGAAGGTCTCGCCGCGCAGGGCGCGCGCGGTGTGGCCGAGGAACGGCTCGCCGATCCGCTCGGGGTCGGGGTGGGTCCAGCGGATGCCGTCCGGGGCCATGATCGTCACGAAGTCCACCCCGGCGTCGGCCACCACCCGCTGCGCGTACGGCTGGAGCTCCGTGCTCGGATCGGTGCCGGGCGCCGCGAGGGCGGCCCGCCGGACGGCGGGGGAGTCCGCGAGCGACGCGGCCACCGCCCGCACCCGGCCGTCCGCCGCGTCCTCGGCCCTGCTGTGCGCCTGGACGTAGGCCAGTAGGGCGCACCCCGCGACCACGGCGGCCACGATCACCACCTGCATGGCGAACAACTGGCCGGCGAGGCTGCGGGGACGCGGGGGTGCGCGCCGGATGGTCGGCATGTCCCACAGTGTGCACGTCCCGCCGCGAACTCAATGAACGCAAACGTGACCCCGGTCACGCGGGCCGCGCATAGTCACCCCAGTTACGAAGACCTCGGGAGGCAGACGTGACAGCGCAGAGCCGCGATGTGACACCGCAGACACCGCAGATCCGCAAGAAGGACCGCACGCACTACCTGTATCTGGCAGTGATCGCGGCGGTCCTCGCCGGGATCGTGCTGGGGCTGGCCGCGCCGGGTGTGGCCAAGGAGTTCAAGCCGCTGGGCACTGGCTTCGTGAACCTGATCAAGATGATGATCTCGCCGATCATCTTCTGCACGATCGTGCTCGGCATCGGATCGGTCCGCAAGGCCGCCAAGGTCGGCGCCGTGGGCGGGCTCGCGCTCGGCTACTTCATGGTGATGTCGACGGTGGCGCTCGCGATCGGCCTGGTGGTCGGCAACGTGCTGCACCCCGGCAGCTCCCTGCACCTGACCACGGCGGCCAAGGCCGCCGGGCACAAGCAGGCGGCGGGCAGCGAGGGGACCGTCGACTTCCTGCTCGGCATCATCCCCAAGACGATGGTGTCGTCCTTCACCGAGGGCCAGGTGCTGCAGACGCTGCTGGTCGCGCTGCTGGTCGGCTTCGCCGTGCAGGCGCTCGGGAAGTCCGGGGAGCCGGTGCTGCGGGGCATCGGGCACATCCAGCGGCTCGTCTTCCGGGTGCTGGCGATGATCATGTGGGCGGCGCCGGTGGGCGCGTTCGGCGCGATGGCGGCGGTGGTCGGCGAGACCGGCACGGACGCGCTGAAGTCGCTGGCCGTGATCATGATCGGGTTCTATCTGACCTGTGCGCTGTTCGTGGTCGTCGTGCTCGGCACGCTGCTGCGGCTGGTCGCCGGAGTGAACCTCTTCGACCTGCTGAAGTACCTCGGCCGCGAGTTCCTGCTGATCCTGTCGACCTCGTCTTCCGAATCGGCGCTGCCGCGGCTGATCGCCAAGATGGAGCACCTGGGCGTCAGCCGTCCGGTCGTCGGTATCACCGTGCCGACCGGCTACTCCTTCAACCTCGACGGCACCGCCATCTACCTGACGATGTCCTCGCTGTTCATCGCCGAGGCGATGGGCGACCCGCTGTCGGTCGGTCAGCAGATCTCCCTGCTGCTCTTCATGATCATCGCCTCGAAGGGCGCGGCCGGGGTCACCGGCGCGGGCATCGCCACCCTGGCGGGCGGCCTGCAGTCGCACCAGCCCGCCCTGGTCGACGGGGTCGGCCTCATCATCGGCATCGACCGCTTCATGAGCGAGGCCCGCGCCCTCACCAACTTCGCGGGCAACGCCGTCGCGACCGTCCTGGTCGGCACCTGGACCAAGGAGTTCGACAAGGAACGCGCCGTGCGGGTCTTCGCCGGAGAGCTGCCGTTCGACGAGGCCACGCTGGTCGACGACCACGCGGAGGTCGCCCCGGGCGACAGTGACAGCGACGGTGTCGACCTCGGAAAGGCCGACCCGGTGCCGGCCCCCAGGGACCGCGAGACCGCACCGGCCTAGAGAACGGCCTGGGGAGGGAACGGCCTAAAGGTTCTGCAGGCCGCTCCAGAAGCGCTCGCTGACGGTGTCGAGGAAGGCCCGGCCGCTCTCGCCGCCCGACGCGGGCACGTCGTTGCCCCAGTTGAGGGTCGCGACCATCACGGACTGGTACTGCGAGTGCAGGCCGCGCAGCACCGCTTCGATCCGGTGCCGGGGCAGCGGTACCAGGGCCGTGACGGGTTTGACGTAGGCCTGCCAGCGGGACGCCACGGCTTCCCGCAGCAGTCCGTCCAGCCGCTTGTCGCCGCCGGTGACCGTCAGGAGTTCCGGCAGCGACAGGCCGAGCGCGTCGGCCAGCGCGGTGGTCTGCCGCTCGTTGCCGGTCCAGCGGCCCGTGACCTCCATGCGCTCGTAGTCGGAGATCGGCATGCCGATCGCCCGCGCGAGGTCGGAGGGGGCGACACCGCGGGCCCAGCGGTGTTCCAGCAGGGTGGTCGGCGTGCTCATGAGATCGGACGGGTCGCACCACAGGGCGCCGGCCAGAGCGGGCAGCTCGGAGGCGCGGGGCACGAGTTCACCGCGCTCCCAGGCGGCGATGGTCTCGGGCCTGACGGGAGTGCCGTAGGAGATCCACATGGCGTGGGCTATGTGGGAGTGGTTCATCCCGAGCTGGGCACGCAGCCGTCTGATCGCCGATGCGTCGAACGGCAGCCGGGGCGGATCAGAAGAGGGTCGGTGCACGGGGTCAGCGTAGGGGCGCTGGTCCCCCGTCCACATGGTACGGACCCCCGAACCGGGGGGCGTGAATGCGCCACCGGTTCGGAGGAACGTACGAGTGCGGAGGTCAGGCCGGTCGCAGCCAGACCGTGGCGAGCGGCGGGAGGGTGAGCAGGACGCTCTGCTCCTGACCGTGCCAGGGCGTCGCCTCGGGCTTGATGACCAGATGCCCGGTGCTACTGATGGGCGTGCCGCTGCCGCCGTACCGCGCGTCGTCGGTGTTCAGCACCTCCTGCCAGGCCCGGTCGGGAACGCCGACCCGGTACTTCTCACGGATCACCGGGGAGAAGTTGCTGACGCACACCAGCGGTTCGCCGTCCGCGTCGTAGCGCAGGAACGAGAAGGTGTTGTCGTCGGCCGCGCCGCCGTCGATCCAGGCGAAACCGCCCGGGTCGGTGTCGCGCTGCCAGAGCGCCGGCGTCGCGCTGTAGGTGCGGTTCAACTCCCGGACGAGATCGCGGACCCCGCGGTGGTCGGCGGCCGCCGGGTACGTCTCGTCCAGCACCCACCAGTCGGGCCCGTGGTCGTGCGACCACTCCGAGCCCTGCGCGAACTCCTGCCCCATGAAGAGCAGCTGCTTGCCCGGGTGCGCCCACATGAAGCCCAGGTACGCGCGGTGGGTGGCGCGCTGTTGCCACCAGTCGCCCGGCATCTTCGAGACGAGCGCGCGCTTGCCGTGCACGACCTCGTCGTGGGAGATCGGCAGCACGTAGTTCTCGGAGTAGGCGTAGACCATCGAGAACGTCATGTCGTTGTGGTGGTACTTGCGGTGCACGGGCTCCTTCGACACGTACTCCAGGGAGTCGTGCATCCAGCCCATGTTCCATTTCAGGCCGAAGCCGAGCCCGCCGGAGTCGGTGGAGCGGGTGACGCCGTCCCAGGCGGTGGACTCCTCGGCGATCGTCACGACCCCCGGGCAGCGCCGGTAGACGGTCGCGTTCATCTCCTGCAGGAACGCCACCGCGTCCAGGTTCTCCCGGCCGCCGTGCTGGTTGGGCGTCCATTCGCCGTGCTCGCGCGAGTAGTCCAGGTAGAGCATCGAGGCCACGGCGTCGACCCGCAGGCCGTCGATGTGGAACTCCTCGCACCAGTAGACGGCGTTGGCGACCATGAAGTTCCGCACCTCGGTGCGGCCGAGGTCGAACTCCAGGGTGCCCCAGTCCGGGTGCTCGGCGCGGTTGGGATCGCCGTGCTCGTAGAGCGGCGCGCCGTCGAAGCGGGCCAGTGCCCAGTCGTCCTTCGGGAAGTGCGCGGGCACCCAGTCCATGATCACGCCGAGGCCCGCCCGGTGCAGCGCGTCGACGAGGTGCTTGAAGTCGTCGGGGGAGCCCAGCCGCGACGTCGGCGCGTAGTACGACGTCACCTGGTAGCCCCAGGAGCCGCCGAACGGGTGCTCGGCCACCGGCATCAGCTCGACATGGGTGAAGCCCAGGTCAGCGACGTAGGTGGGGAGCTGTTCCGCCAGCTCGCGGTAGGTCAGACCCGGCCGCCAGGACGTCAGGTGCACCTCGTAGACGGAGAACGGCGCCTGGTGGACGGGGACCGCGGCACGCCGGGCCATCCACTCGGCGTCGTTCCAGGTGTACTGCGAGGACGTGACGATCGACGCCGTCGCGGGCGGCAGTTCGGTGCTGCGGGCCATCGGGTCGGCCTTGAGCGTGCGGCCGCCGTCCGGGCAGGCGATGTCGAACTTGTACGCCGTTCCCTCGCCGACGTCCGGCACGAACAGCTCCCACACGCCGGTGGAGCCGAGCGAGCGCATCGGGAAGCCGGTGCCGTCCCAGAAGTTGAAGCCGCCGGCGATCCGCACCCCGCGCGCGTTGGGCGCCCAGACGGCGAACCGGGTGCCGGTGACGCCCTGATGGGTCATCGGCCGGGCGCCGAGCGCGTGCCACAGCTGCTCGTGGCGGCCCTCACCGATCAGGTGCAGGTCCAGCTCGCCGAGCGAGGGCAGGAACCGGTACGGGTCCTGCACGGCATGTTCGCCGTCCTCGTACCGCACCAGCAGCTCGTACTCCGGGATCTCCCGCAGCGGGAGCACTCCCGCGAACAGCCCGTCGCCCTCGTCCAGCAGCTCCGCGCGCAACCCGCTCGCGGAGACGGCCACCCCGAGCGCGTACGGCCGCAGCACCCGGAAGAGCACCCCGCCGTCGACGGGGTGGGCGCCGAGCAGACCGTGCGGGTCGTGGTGCGCACCCTCCAGCAGCCGGCCGCGGTCCGCGTCCTCCAGCGGATCGGCCGGGCGTACGCCATGGCTCGCGACCCGCAGCGGAGCGGTCGTCCGGGGCGGCGCGGCGGGCGGTGAGACGGGCCGGGCCGGCGCGACAGGGGCCGGCGCGGCGGGAGCGGCGGGAGCCACCGGCGGCGCGGGGGTGGCCGGGGGAACGGGCCGGGGGGTGGTGATGGCGCCGGGGTCACGGGTCTCGCCCCGGGACGGCGGAACGGCTTCGGCGGCGTGCCGGGGAGTGCCTCCCGAGGCGGGCGGACGGGTCGCTCCGGACTCGTACCCCCGGGCGGCGGCCTCCGACACCGCAGGCGCCGGAGCGCGGGCGGGGGCGGGAGCAGGAGCGGGGGCGGGGGCGGCGGGGCGTCTCGCGGGGGCGGGCGCCGGAGCCGCTGTCGGTACCGGCGCGGGCGCCGCGGCGGCGGGCGGCACGGGCACCACCGGCCGGCCGAGCGGCGGCTCACCCGGCGCCTTCTCCTCCGGGGGTACGGCGGTGGGGGGCACGGCGCCGGGCGTGCCCGGCGTGAGGGGAGACGGGTTGCGCTCGGTCACGGTGTGATCCTCCTCGGAGGGGGGTTGGCGGCCAGACGATCGATGGCTGACATCGGGATGGGGAGCCAGGCGGGGCGGTGCCGGGCCTCGTACAGGACCTCGTAGACGGCCTTGTCGGTCTCGTACGCGCGTATCAGTACGGGCCGGTCGCGCGGGTCGGTGCCCGAGGTCGCGGCATAGCCCGCGCAGAACGCGTCCCGGTGGCGCTCCGCCCACGCGCCAGCCGTGGGAGCGGCCGGGTCGCGGTGCCGGGCCGCGTAGTCGAAGGAGCGCAGCATGCCCGCGACGTCCTGGACCGGTGGCGCGGGCAGCCGGCGCTCCGACAGCGGGCGCGAGGGCTCGCCCTCGAAGTCGATCAGCAGCCACTCGCGGCCGCCGGTGCGCAGCGCCTGGCCGAGGTGCAGATCGCCGTGGATGCGCTGGGCGGCCACCCGTTCCCCGGTGCCGCCGAGTTCCGACAGGTCGTGGAAGGCCGCCCGCAGCCGGGTGCGGTACGGGCGCAGCTCCGGTACTTCGGCCGCGGCGGTGTCCAGCCGCTGCGCCATGGTCGCCGCGATCAGCTGGATCCTGCGGCGGTCCAGCGAACCGGTGGGCAGCGCCCGGGCCAGCGCGGCATGGACCTCGGCGGTGGCGGCGCCCAGGGCGCGGGCGTCGGCGGTGAACTCCGTACCGTCGTCCATGGCCCGCAGGGCCAGCTCCCACCCGTCGGCCGAGCCGGGCAGGTAACGCTGCAGCACGCCGAGCGTCGCGGGTTCCGCGCCGATGCCGTCCGGGGCGCCGGCCCCCGGTGGTTGCAGCGACTCGAACCAGGCCGCCGGCGCCGCGACCCGCCGTGAGCCGTCACGGGCGAGGGCGAGGGAGAGTTCGAGGTCCGGGTTGGCACCGGGGGAGACCCGGCGGAAGACCTTGAGGATGTACTCGTCGCCGTAGATGACCGAGGTGTTCGACTGCTCCGCGGTGGACAGCCGTGGCGGCAGCCCGGCCGGGACGTTGGCCGCGGGTTCGGTGAAGAAGCGCAGCCGCCCGGTGCGGCCCGGGGCGCGGAGACGTTCCAGCAGCACCGCGGTGAGCCGTGGGTCGTGCAGCCCCTCGTAGACCGTCAGACCGTCGAGCGGCCCGCCGGTCGCCTGGCCGAGGGCGGCGGGCACGAGGGAGGGCGGCAGGAGGCTGCGGGTGCCGAGCAGCAGTTGGTAGCAGTCGGCTCGCTGGCCGTTCTGTTCCACGTCGAGCAGCAGGTGGAGCAGGCCCGGGGTGCCCGGGCGGCCGCCCACGGGCAGCAGTTCCGTCGCCGACACCAGGTCGAAGCCGGTGATCGGCCGGCCCTTGCCGGCGAACCAGCGCTGCCGCGGTAGCCATTCCAGCAGCAGTGGGCCGAGGGAGTGCAGCAGCCCGGGGGCTGTGGCCGGTGAACGGCCGGTGGTAGGAGAGGTGCGGGTCCAGGAGCTGTCCGACATGACGTCCTTTCCCCGGGGAATCGCGCACCCGCCCGGAAGCATGCGGCGGGGAGTGCGCGTAAGCCTCCCGGATGACGGGCGGTGGCTGTCCGGCGACACGGGGAGCCTGCCCCGGCCGGGTGACAGGAAACCGCCGTACGGGCCCGCCCGGAGAGTGTTCCGGGCGGGCCCGCGCGCCAGGACGGCCGAGGGGATCGACGCGCGGCCGGCGGCGCTTACACGGGATCGCGGCGCAGCCGGAACCAGTAGAAGCCGTGACCGGCGAGGGTCAGCAGGTACGGCAGTTCGCCGATGGCGGGGAACCGCACCCCGCCGATGAGCTCGACCGGGTGCCGGCCGCTGAACGTCCGCAGATCCAGTTCGGTGGGCTGGGGGAAGCGGGAGAAGTTGTGCACGCACAGGACGAGGTCGTCGCCGTACTCCCGCAGGAACGCCAGCACGGCGGGGTTGCTCGACGGCAGTTCCGTGAAGGAGCCGAGGCCGAAGGCAGGGTTCTGCTTGCGGATCTCGATCATGCGCCGGGTCCAGTGCAGCAGCGAGGAAGGGCTGCTCATCGCCGCTTCGACGTTGGTGACCTGGTAGCCGTAGACCGGATCCATGATGGTCGGCAGGTAGAGCCGGCCGGGGTCGCACGAGGAGAAGCCCGCGTTGCGGTCGGGCGTCCACTGCATGGGGGTGCGGACCCCGTCCCGGTCGCCGAGCCAGATGTTGTCGCCCATGCCGATCTCGTCGCCGTAGTACAGGATCGGCGAGCCGGGCAGCGACAGCAGCAGTGCCGTGAACAGTTCGATCTGGTTGCGGTCGTTGTCCAGCAGCGGGGCGAGGCGGCGGCGGATGCCGATGTTGGCCCGCATCCGCGGGTCCTTGGCGTACTCCGCGTACATGTAGTCGCGCTCTTCGTCGGTGACCATTTCGAGGGTCAGCTCGTCATGGTTGCGCAGGAAGATGCCCCACTGGCAGGTCTGCGGGATGGCCGGGGTCTTGGCCAGGACTTCCGAGACCGGGTAGCGCGACTCGCGGCGCACCGCCATGAAGATGCGCGGCATCACCGGGAAGTGGAACGCCATGTGGCACTCGTCGCCACCGGCCTGGAAGTCGCCGAAGTAGTCGACGACGTCCTCAGGCCACTGGTTGGCCTCGGCGAGCAGCACGGTGTCCGGGTAGTGCAGGTCGATCTCGGCGCGGACCCGCTTCAGGAACCGGTGGGTCTGCGGCAGGTTCTCGCAGTTGGTGCCCTCCTGCTGGTAGAGGTAGGGCACCGCGTCGAGCCGGAAGCCGTCGATTCCCAGGTCGAGCCAGAACCGCAGCGCGGCCAGGATCTCCTCCTGGACCTGCGGGTTCTCGTAGTTGAGATCCGGCTGGTGGGAGAAGAAGCGGTGCCAGTAGTACTGCTTGCGCACCGGGTCGAAGGTCCAGTTGGACGTCTCGGTGTCGACGAAGATGATCCGTGCGTCCTGGAACTCCTTGTCGTCGTCCGCCCAGGTGTAGTAGTCGCCGTACGGGCCGTCCGGGTCGGAGCGGGACTGCTGGAACCACTCGTGCTGGTCACTCGTGTGGTTCATGACGAAGTCGATGATCACGCGCATGCCGCGCTGGTGCGCCGCGTCCACGAACTCCACGAAGTCGGCGAGGTCGCCGAATTCCGGGAGCACCGCGGTGTAGTCGGAGACGTCGTAGCCCCCGTCACGCAGCGGCGAGGCGAAGAAGGGCGGCAGCCACAGGCAGTCCACCCCCAGCCATTGCAGGTAGTCGAGCTTGGCGGTGATGCCCTTGAGGTCGCCGACACCGTCACCATTGCTGTCCTGGAAGGACCGCACGAGGACTTCGTAGAACACCGCCCGCTTGAACCAGTCGGGATCTCGGTCCTTTGCCGGTGTGTCCTCGAAGGTGTCAGGAACGGGTTCGTTGACGATCAACTGAGTGACCCTCCGATCGAAGGAGACGGTCGCAGATGAACGATGTGCGCGGGCGTACAGCCCGGTTCGAGGCGCACATAGTTTTCCCTGCCCCAGTGGTAGGTCTCGCCGGTGAGCTCGTCGCGCACCGGGACGGACTCGTGCCATTCCAGGCCGAGTTCCGGCATGTTCAACGAGACGGTGGCCTCCTGGGTGTGGTGGGCGTCGAGGTTGACGACCACCAGTACGACGTCCTCGCCGCTGCGTTTGGAGTACGCGAGCACCGCGTCGTTGTCCGTGGGATGGAACGCCAGGTCACGCAGCTGTTGCAGGGCCGGATGGCGGCGCCGCAGCCGGTTGAGCCGCGTGATGAAGGGGGCCAGCGAACGTCCTTCCGCCTCGGCCGCGGCCCAGTCGCGGGGACGCAGTTCGTACTTCTCGGAGTGCAGGTACTCCTCGCCGCCGTGTCGTACGGCGTCGCCCTCGCACAGTTCGAAGCCCGCGTAGACCCCCCAGGTGGGTGACATCGTCGCGGCCAGCACGGCACGCACCTCGAACGCCGGGCGGCCGCCGTGCTGAAGGTACGCGTGCAGGATGTCCGGCGTGTTGACGAAGAAATTCGGCCGCATGTAACTTGCCGCGTCACCGGACAGTTCGGACAGGTAGTCGGTCAGCTCCTCCTTGGCGGTGCGCCAGGTGAAGTACGTGTACGACTGCTGGAAGCCGATCTTCCCCAGGGTGTGCATCATCGCCGGCCGGGTGAACGCCTCGGCCAGGAAGATGACGTCGGGGTCGGTGCGGTTGATGTCGGCGATGACCTTCTCCCAGAAGACCACCGGCTTGGTGTGCGGGTTGTCGACCCGGAAGATCCGTACGCCGTGCTCCATCCAGTACCGCAGCACGCGCAGCGTCTCGTGCACGATGCCGGGCATGTCGGCGTCGAAGGCGATGGGGTAGATGTCCTGGTACTTCTTCGGCGGGTTCTCGGCGTAGGCGATGGTGCCGTCGGGCCGGTGGGCGAACCACTCGGGGTGCTTGTCGACCCAGGGGTGGTCGGGGGAGCACTGCAGGGCGAAGTCGAGGGCGATCTCCAGCCGCAGCTCACGGGCCCGCTGCACGAAGAAGTCGAAGTCCTCGATGGTGCCCAGGTCCGGGTGGACGGCGTCGTGCCCGCCCTCGGGCGAACCGATCGCCCAGGGGCAGCCGACGTCGTCGGGGCCCGCGATGAGACTGTTGTCCGGGCCCTTGCGGAAGGCGCTGCCGATCGGGTGGATCGGCGGCAGGTACAGGACGTCGAAGCCCATGGCGGCGACGGCCGGCAGCCGTTCGGCCGCGGTGCGGAAGGTGCCGGAGACCGGCGGGCGGCCCGCCTCGACGACCGCGCCCTCGGAGCGGGGGAACAGCTCGTACCAGGAGCCGAAGAGCGCCCGTTGCCGCTCGACCTGCAGGGGCATCGGGCGGGAGGCGGTGACCAGCTCCCGCAGCGGGAAGCGGTCGAGGACGGCGGTGACCTCGGGGGTGACGGCCGCCGCGTGCCGGTGCGCCGCAGTCCTGCTCTCGTCGAGCAGCACGTCGACGGCGGCCAGCACGGCGGCCCTGCCGTCGTTCTTGGGCACTCCCGCGGCGGCCTGCTCGTGCAGCCGGGCGCCTTCGGTGAGAACCAGTTCGGTGTCGATCCCGGCCGGGATCTTGATGCCGGCGACGTGCCGCCAGGTGGCGACCGGGTCGCTCCAGGCCTCCACCGTGTACGTCCAGCGGCCTTCGGCCGGCGGGGTGACGTCCGCGCCCCACCGGTCGCTGCCGGGAGCCAGCTCCCGCATCGGGGTCCAGGGTCCCGAACGGCCGTTGGGGTCGCGCAGCACGACGTTGGCTGCGACCGCGTCATGGCCTTCGCGAAAGACCGTGGCAGTGACCTGGAAGGTCTCGCCGGCGACCGCCTTGGCGGGTCGGCGGCCGCAGTCCACAAGCGGGCGGACGTCGAGGACGGGGATACGACCGATCATTTCCTCACCTGGGAGCGCTGGTGGATGGACAGGAGAAGGATGCTCCGGAGGCTGCTTGCGCCGACGGGCGGCGGCGCGGCGAGCAGCTTCCTTGCGTGCTCCCGCTCTTTGTATCTGCTCCTGTGGATGTGTTCTCGCGTGCATGGCCGCTCCTGTCCGCGTTCACTCGGTTGGAGGGTCGGGCTAATGGCGGAGTGACGACGGGGATCGGACGGCTCCGCATTGCCGGGAGCCTTCCCATTGGATGGCAGACAAAAGCTCCCGTGAAGGGGTACTCGTGCGTACTTTGCGGGGAGTTGGCGAAGCCGCCCGGCCCTCGGGACGGAGGGGGCCGGGCGGCTGGTCGGTGAAGGTGCCGGTAGAAGGTCAGAGCGGGCGGCTGGACCACGTCTGCCAGGGCTGCGCGGCCACCCAGTCGGCGACGGAGGTGAGCTTGATCCCGAGCGCCTGCTCGGCCTCCCGGGGGTCGCCGTCCATCAGCCGCTCGTCCGTGCCCTCCGCCATGTAGTGGTAGATCCCGGCGACGCCCGCGGCCGCGTTCGGGCCGATGGCCTTGGCCAGCGCGGCCTCGAAGGCTGCGGGCGGCAGCGCCTGGTAAGCGACCGGCCGGCCGAGGCCCTCGGCGAAGGCGGCGGCGAGTTCCCCGCCGTCGACGGCCTGCCCGCCGCCGATGTCCAGAATTCGCCCGTCGAGGCCGTCGTTGAAGAGCGCGGCGGCCACCGCGACCGCCAGGTCGTCGTGCGAGATCCACGCGACCCGCTGGTGGGCCGGGAGCGGGTATGCCAACACGCCCTCGTCGACCAGGGCCGGGCCGTTCCAGGGACTGAACAGGTTGTCCAGGTAGACCGGGGGCCGCAGCACGACCAGCGGCACACCGCAGTCGGCCAGCACCGCCTCGGCGATCCGGCGGGTCTCGAACGCTGCCACGCCGGCGGTGTCCGCCGGTACCCGGGTGTTCGCGTTGTACACGATCCGGGTCACGCCGGACTCGAGCGCGGCCTCGGCGATGTGGATCGCGTACGTCTCTATACGTACAGGGTCGTACTCCAATGGCATGGTTACCACTGCGTGCGTGGCGCCCTTGAACGCCCACATCACGTCGTCCCGGCTGCCGAGGTCACCGGCCACGAACGAGACCCCCGCGATGTCGGGGCGCGCCACGGCGGGCCGCCGCGTCAGGCTGCGGACCCGGTGCCCGCGTCCGGCGAGCAGCCGGGCCACCGCGCCCCCCTGGAAGCCGGTCGCACCCACGACCAAGCAACGCTGGTGAATCTCCTCCGACATCGGTGTGTCGCCCTTCGCTAGAATGAATCTGCGATTCCGCCTCATCTCAGGCTGGACGGGGCGCACAGAGGCGGCAATAAGCAAACCGGGACGGGGATTAAGGGTTCGTCCATGGAATCTGGCGGGAACGACCTCCTCAGCGAACTACTGCGGCCACTGCGCCTGACCGGCGTCTTCGACAGCCTCTGGACGGTGCGCGCGCCCTGGGCCATCGAGGGGGACTCCGAGCAGAGCTGCGCGATCCTGCACTACATGGTCGAGGGCGACTGCTGGATCAGCGCGGGCGGCGACTGTCCGCCGATCCAGCTCCATCAGGGGGACTTGGCGGTCTTCCCCACCGGGACCGCCCACCGCCTCTCCGACCTGCCCGACCGGCAGGGCGTCCCGCTCAAGGCGGTGCTCCCGCAGCGCGAGCCCGGCACGTCCGGGGTGCTCGTCGTGGAGGGCACCGGGGAGCGCAGCCGCATCCTGTGCGCCGGGCTGCACTACGACGCGACGGCCGCGACCTCGCTGTACCGGGCGCTGCCGTGGGCTCTGGTGCTGGACCGGACGCAGGTCGACAAGGAACCGCTGCTGCGCGAGACCCTGGCCTCGCTCGCCGTCGCCGAGCGGCGCGGCGAGCCGGGATCGCAGCTGGTCACCCTGCGGGCGTTCGAGATGGCCTTCGTGCTGGCGCTGCGCCCGCTGCTGCGCGAGCTGTCCGACAACCCGGCGGTGCTGCCGGCGCTGCGCCACCCGGGCATCAGCAGGGCGCTCGTCATCGTCTCCACCCGCTTCGCGGAACCATGGACGATCGAGGCGCTGGCCCGGGAGGTCGGCATGTCCCGTTCGGCCTTCACCGCCACGTTCCGGGAGCTGGTGGGCGAGGCGCCGGCCCGGCATCTGACCGGGCGTCGGATGCAGGAGGCCGCCCGGCTGCTGACGGAGACGGCGGTTCCGCAGGCCGCCGTGCCGCCCCGCGTCGGCTACCAGAGCGCCGTCGGGTTCCATCTGGCGTTCCGCAAGTGGTTCGGGACGACTCCTGGTGAATACCGTGGCAACTGGCCGGTTCATAAACGGGACCGGCAGGACGTTCATTGATTAGCACACGTGTATGAGGCAGTCTCTTCAACGGCGCGTCGAAGATCGTTGAGGAGACACGGTGACCAGGTCCGGCCAGGAGTACAAGGATTCGCTGCGAGACGGACGCGAGATATGGATCGACGGTGAGCGGGTCAAGGACATCACCGTCCACCCGGCCTTCCGCAACACCGTCGACTCCATCGCGGGGCTGTACGACCTGTCCCACGACTCCCGGCACTTCGCGGCGCTCACCCGGAACGGCGTGCACCGGGCCTTCCTGATACCCCGTTCGTACGAGGACCTCGTCGCCCGCCGCACCGCGCACAAGCTCTGGGCAGAGGCGAGTTTCGGCCATCTGGGCCGCACCCCCGACTACATGGCGGCCGGGATCACGGGCTTCGCGGCAGCACCGGCACTCTTCACCACGGACACCTTCGACGGCGCGCCCAACGTCGCCGCGTACCACCGGCGGATGTCGGAGGGCGACCTGTACCCGACGTTCACCATCACCAACCCGCAGATCGACCGGACGAAGTCCGCGGCCGAGCAGGAGGAGGACGACCTCGTCGTCCGGGTGGTGGAGGAGCGTGACGGCGGCATCGTCGTGCGCGGTGCCAAGATGATCGGGACCGCGGCGGTCTTCGGCAACGAGGTTCTCGTCGGCACCATCGAACCGCTGGCCCCGCAGGACGTCGAGCACGCGCTCTGCTTCTCGATACCGGTCGACACCCCCGGGCTGAAGTTCATCTCCCGCACCTCCTACGAGGCCCAGGCGCGCAGCGTCTTCGACAACCCGCTCTCCTCGCGCTTCGACGAGAACGACGCCCTGCTGGTCTGCGAGGACGTCTTCGTCCCGTGGGAGAACGTGCTCGCCTACCGCAACGTCGACGTCTGCTTCGGCCAGTGGTGGCAGACCCCCGCGTACGTGAACTTCGTCCACCAGGCGGCCACCCGCTTCTGGACCAAGCTGGAGTTCCTCACCGGCGTCGCGATCCTGCTCGCCAAGGCCAACAACACCTACCAGCTGCCGGCCGTGCAGATCCAGATCGGCCGCCTGATGGGCTGGGTCGCGCAGGCCAAGTCGATGGTGCTGGCCGCCGAGGCCGGGTACGAGCAGGTCGACGGCGGACGCGGCGGCGTGATGCCCGACAAGGAGATCTCCTACGCGCACCGGATCATGGCCGGTGACATCTACCCCCGGGCGATCAGCGAGATCAAACTGCTGGCCGGCGGCGGCGTCATCCAGCTCCCCGCCTCCGCGCAGGACCTGCTGCACCCGGAGATCGGCCCCGTCCTCGCGAAGTACATCCGCTCGCCCGGACACCCGGCGCAGGACCGCGTCAAGCTGCTCAAGCTCGCCTGGGACGCCCTCGGCACGGAGTTCGCCGGACGGCACGAGCAGTACGAACGCTTCTATCACGGCGCTCCGCACGTCTATCTGATGCAGCAGGCGTGGGAGGGCGACACCGGTGCCTGCGAGAGCCTGGCCCGGACCTGCCTCGACGGGTACGAACTGCCGCCAGTGCCCCGTGCCTGAGGCGATGGCGCACGGACGCGGCCTCGCCCTCGCCCTGCTGGCCTCGACCCAGCTCCTGCTGATCCTCGACACGGCGATCATCAACGTGGCGCTGCCGTCCATCGGCGACGACCTCGGCACCGACGCCGCCGGCCTCTCGTTAGTGGCCAACGCGTACCTGATCACCTTCGGCGGCTTCCTGCTGCTGGCCGGACGGATCGCCGACCTCGTCGGCCACCGCCGGCTCTTCACGGCGGGGCTGGCGCTGCTGTCCGCGTCCTCCCTCGGCGGCGCCTTCGCTGGCGACGCCCGGCTGCTCGTGGCGGCCCGCGCCCTCCAAGGGGTCGGTGCGGCCTGCGCGGCCGCCGCCGCGTTCGCGCTGGTGCTGCTGCTCTTCGCCGAGGGCCCGGAACGGCACCGCGCCCTGGGGGTGTTCGCGGCACTCGGGGGGCTGGGCGGCGCGCTGGGCACGGTGCTGGGCGGCGTGCTCACCTCCGGCCTGGGCTGGCGCTCCACGTTCGTGCTGAACGTGCTGGTGGGCGTGGCGCTCATCGCCCTGACCCCGGCCGCGCTGGGGCCATTCCCCGCCCACCGCGATCGGACCGCCGCAGGCCGCGGCGGTGGCCTGCGGGAGTTCGACCTCGGGGGCGCCCTCACCGCCACCGGCGGCCTCAGCCTGATCGCGTACGCGCTGGTCGACGCGGGTAGCGCGGGCTGGACCGGCGGCGGCACCCTCCTCGCCGGAACCGCCGGACTGCTCCTGCTGGCGGCGTTCGCGGTCATCGAGACCCGGGCCGCCCGTCCGCTGGTCCCTCCCGGCGTCCTCGGCCGGCCGACGCTCCGGCTGGCCAACATCCTCAGCGCGCTGGCGCAGATGGCGCTGTTCCCGATGTTCTTCCTGGTCAGCCTCTACCTGCAGAACGTGCTGGGCTACGCACCGGTCACCGGCGGACTCGGGCTGCTGCCGCTGTCCGCCGTCGTCGTGCTGACCGCGCCCAGGACCGGGTGGCTGGTCGCCCGCTTCGGGCTGCGTCCGGTGATGACCGCCGGATTCGCGACGGTGGCCGCCGCCACGGTGTGGCTCGCCCTGTCGCTGTCACCGGACGGTTCCTTCGCCACCACGGTCCTCGCCCCCAGCCTGCTGATCGGGATCGGGCTGCCGCTGGTCATGGTCACCACCAACATCGCCGCGACCGCGCAGGCCGGAGCCGGTGAGACCGGACTGGTGTCGGGGCTGGTCAACACCAGCCAGCAGTTCGGCTCCGTCCTCGGACTCGCGGTACTCGTCGCGGTGGCCGCCGCCCACACCCGCACGGCGGGACACGGCGCCGCCGCCGAGACCGCGGGCTTCCGCACCGCGCTGCTCGTCGGCGCCGCGTTCGCCGCGGCCGCCACCCTCCTGACGCTGCTGCCGCGCGCCGTGTCGCGCGAGAAGGCCGACCCCACCCCCAGCACACACACATCCTTGTGACCCTCGGAATGACGGTGCCCCACATGTCTGTGCTCCACGTGCTCCAGGGCCAAGAGCCCTACTACCGGATCGAGGAGATACGGGGTGCCGACCCGCTGGGAGCGGACGAGGCCTGCGAGAAGCTCCGCGTCATGAACGCGGACGGCGACGTGTCCGGCATGGTCACCGCGCTGCGCGAACTCCTCCCGGCCGCCGACGTCCTCGACGACCTCTCCACCGTCGAGAACCTCGCCGCCATGCGGGACCTGGGCATCTTCCTCGGCTCGATCAAGCGGCACGGCACCGAGCCCCTGGACGCCGTACCGGAAGCGCTGCCGGTGCTGCGCGCGCTGGGCCGCCGCACCGGCATGGTCCCGCGGGACACCGTCCACCACTACACGGCCTGGAACCCGGTGGGCGCACGCCAGCGCATGTACACCGGGGACCCCATGGAGGCCTGCCTCCAGGACGCCGTGCGCATGGTCTTCCCCAGCCTCTGCGCGTCGCTGGACGCCTGCTCGGAACTGGCCGCGCTCGAACCCCACGACACCCGGTTCGCGGCCTGCCTCGACCGGCTCGCCGGACTCGTCCAGGCCATGGTCGATTCGATCGACTTCACCATCGCCAACGTCTCACCGGTCTTCTTCGCCCGGGTGCTGCGCCCCTACTTCGAGGAGATCACCCTCGACGGCCGCGAGTACCTCGGCCCGGCGGCGGCCCAGGTCCCGCTCTGGCTCGTCGACCTGACGCTCTGGCAGTCCGACCGCAGCGCCGGGCGGTACGAGACGTTCCTCGCCGAGTCGGTGCCCTACAGCCTCCCCGCCTGGCGCACCTTCCACGCGCGGTACAAGGGATCCCCCTCGGCGGTCGGCAAGCTCTCCTTCGCGTTCAGCTGGGAGGAGGGGGACCGGCTGCCCCCCACCCTGCGGGCCGGCGCCGTCGCGCTGGCACGGGTGCTGCGCATCCTGAAGACCTTCCGCGCCCGGCACATCCGTATCGCCCGCGAGGCGTACAGCGACGAACTGCGGCTGTACGACTACGGGAGCGGCGGCGCACCGGTCGAACTGCTGCGCTCCGTACTCGACCTGACCCGTGAGAACGAAACGCTCGTCCGGCGCTCCACCGAAGGGGAACGATGAACCGCGTCGTCATCGCGGGAGGCGGCATCGCCGGCCTCACCGCGGCGCTCAGCCTGCACGCCGTCGGCCGCACCGACGTGCTGGTCGTCGAGGCCGCCCCGGAGATCCAGCCGGTCGGCGCCGGACTCAACATCATGCCCAACGCGGTCCGGGAGCTGGCGGCGCTGGGGCTGTACGAGGAACTGGCCGCCGTGTCGGTGCCCACCAGTGAGCTGCGCTATTACCACAGCAGCGGGAGCCTCGTCTGGCGGGAGCCGCGCGGTATCGGCGCCGGATACCGCTGGCCGCAGCTGTCGATCCACCGGGGCCGGCTGCAGGACGTGCTGGCCCGCGCGGTCCGGGAGCGGCTCGGCCGCGGGGCGATCCTCTCCGGCGCCCGCGTGGACGACTTCGCCGAGCTGCCCGGCTCGCGGCTGCGGGTGGCCGTCAGGGAGCGGGCCGGCGGGACCACCACGGACATCGGCGCGGAGATCCTGATCGGCGCGGACGGCATCCGCTCGGCGGTCCGCTCCGCCATGTACCCGGGCGAGGGCGAACCGCCGTGGAACGGCATGCTGGTCTGGCGCGGGGTGTCCTGGATGCCGGCCGACCGGGTCGCCACCTTCATGTTCATCGCGGGGAACGACCGGCAGAAGGCCGTCGTCTACCCGCTGACGGTCCCCGCCGCGCCCGGCGAGCGGGTGCTCGTCAACTGGGCGCTGGCGATGCCGGCCGAGCGGGGCGGCGCCACCCCGGACCGCAGTGCATGGAACCGCCGGGTGCCCACCGGCACGTTCCGCCACCACTACGAGGGCTGGACCTTCGAAGGGGTCGACGTGGGCGAGGTCATCGACGCCGCCGAGGCCGCCTTCGAGTACCCGATGGTGGACCGCGAACCGCTGGTGCGCTGGACCTTCGGCGGGGCGACGCTGATCGGCGACGCCGCCCACGCGATGTATCCGATCGGCTCGAACGGCGCCACCCAGTCGATCATCGACGGCCGGGCGCTGGCGCACGCGATGGCTGCCCACGAGGACCCCGCACGGGCCCTGCTGGCGTACGAGGCCGAGCGCCGGCCGCCCATGACCGAGCTGCAGCGCTCCAACCGGCGGCTGGGCCCGGAGGTGGTCATCAACATGGCCCACGAGCGCGCCCCCGACGGCTTCACGGACATCCACGACGTGATCCCGCGCACCGAGCTGGAGACGATCGCCAGGCGGTACGCCGTGGCGGGCGCGTTCGACCCGGCCTCGGTGAACCAGGGATCGCCGTACGACGTCCCCGCCGTCCGGCCGGCGCGCTGAGCGGACCCGCGCCGCCGCGCGCGGTGAACGCGCCGGGGCGGATGCCTCGGCGCACGTCCGTTCGGGCGTTTGAACGACCGGATCGTGGAGAGCGGACGGACCGGGGGGCGGGACCCCGCTACCGTCGTAGCGTGAAGGCAATCCGTCGTTTCACCGTGCGAACTGTCCTGCCGGAACCGCTGCGTCCGCTCGGCGAACTGGCACAGAATCTGCGCTGGTCCTGGCACCCGGAGTCCAGAGAGCTGTTCCAGAGCGTCGACGAGGAGGGCTGGCGGGCCGCTGCAGGAGACCCGGTGCGGCTGCTCGGCGCCGTCTCCAAGGAACGGCTCGGGGCCCTCGCCCAGGACCGCAGATTTCTCCGCCGTCTCTCCTCAGCCGCCGAGGACCTGACCGACTACCTCACCAATCCGCGCTGGTACCAGGGGCAGTCCTCCGAACTCCCCGCCGCCATCGCCTACTTCTCGCCCGAGTTCGGGATCACCGCGGCCCTGCCCCAGTACTCGGGCGGCCTCGGCATCCTGGCCGGGGACCACCTCAAGGCCGCCAGCGACCTCGGCGTCCCGCTGATCGGCGTCGGCCTGCTCTACCGGCACGGCTACTTCCGCCAGAGCCTCTCCCGGGAGGGCTGGCAACAGGAGCACTACCCGGTCCTCGACCCCAACGAACTGCCGCTGACCCTGCTGCGCGAGCGGGACGGCACCCCCGCCCACGTCGTCCTCGCCCTGCCCGGCGGCCGGTCGCTCACCGCCCACATCTGGAAGGCCCAGGTGGGCCGCGTCCCGCTGCTGCTCCTCGACTCCGACGTCGAGGAGAACCACCGCACGGAACGCGATGTCACCGACCGCCTCTACGGCGGCGGCAGCGAGCACCGGCTGCTTCAGGAGATGCTGCTCGGCATCGGCGGGGTGCGCGCCGTCCGCGCGTACTGCCGGCTCACCGGGCACCCGGGCCCCGAGGTCTTCCACACCAACGAGGGCCACGCCGGATTCCTCGGGCTGGAGCGCATCCGCGAACTCGGCGGGGAAGGGCTCGACTTCGACGCGGCCGTCGAGGCGGTCCGCGCCGGCACCGTCTTCACCACCCACACACCCGTCCCCGCCGGGATCGACCGCTTCGACCGCGAGCTGGTCGGGCAGCACCTCGGCGACGGCGGCGAACTGCCAGGCGTCGACATCCAGCGGGTGCTGGAACTGGGCATGGAGACCTACTCCGGCGGCGACCCGAACGTCTTCAACATGGCGGTGATGGGGCTGCGGCTGGCCCAGCGCGCCAACGGCGTCTCCACCCTGCACGGCGCCGTCAGCCGGCAGATGTTCGCCGGGCTGTGGCCCGGGTTCGACGCCGACGAGGTGCCGATCGCCTCGATCACCAACGGGGTGCACGCCCCCACCTGGGTGGCCCCCGAGGTCTTCCGGCTCGGCGCCCGCCAGATCGGCGCGCAGCGTGCCGAGGACGCCCTGATGATCGGCGAGACCCAGCGCTGGGAGCCCGTCGCCGAGATCCCCGACCCCGCGGTGTGGGAACTCCGCCGGGTGCTGCGCGAGCAGCTGGTGGAGGACGTACGGCGCCGGGTGCGCGCCTCGTGGCGGCAGCGCGGCGCCGGCCACGCGGAGCTGGGCTGGGTGGACGACGTCCTGGACCCGGACATCCTGACCATCGGCTTCGCCCGCCGCGTCCCGTCCTACAAGCGGCTCACCCTGATGCTCCGCGACCAGGACCGGCTGATGGACCTGCTGCTGCACCCCGAGCGGCCGATCCAGATCGTCGTCGCCGGAAAGGCCCACCCGGCGGACGACGGCGGCAAGCGGCTCGTCCAGGAGCTGGTGCGCTTCGCCGACGATCCCCGCGTGCGGCACCGCATCGTCTTCCTGCCGGACTACGACATGGGCATGGCCCAGCACCTCTACCCCGGGTGCGACGTCTGGCTCAACAACCCGCTGCGCCCCCTGGAGGCGTGCGGCACGTCGGGCATGAAGGCAGCTCTCAACGGCTGCCTCAACCTGTCCGTGCTCGACGGGTGGTGGGACGAGTGGTTCGACGGCAACAACGGGTGGGCCATTCCCACGGCCGATGCCGGGGAGAACGGGCAGAGCACGGGCCATGATCCCGACCGCCGGGACGACATCGAGGCGACGGCGCTCTACGAGCTCATCGAGAACCAGGTCGCCCCGCGCTTCTACGACCATGACGCGAACGGCCTGCCCGCCCGCTGGATCGAGATGGTCCGGCACACCCTGGTGACCCTGGGTCCCAAGGTGCTCGCGGGACGCATGGTGCGCGACTACGTCGGGCAGCTCTACGCCCCGGCCGCCCGCGCGCACCGGACCATCGCCGGCGACGCCGCCCGGGAACTCGCCTCCTGGAAGGCCCGGATCCGCCGGGGCTGGAACCAGGTCGCCGTCGAGCACGTGGAGACCGGCTCGGTGGGCGGCTTCCCCGAGCTGGGTTCCACCCTGACCCTGCGCGTCCAGGTGACCCTGGGCGACCTCGACACCGGCGACGTCGACGTCCAGGTGCTGTCCGGGCGGGTGGACGAAGCGGATCGGATCTCCGACCCGGCCGTCCTGTCGCTCAAGCCGTCGTCGCATCCCGACATCGAGGGCCGCAGAGTGTACGAGGGCCCGCTCACCCTCGACCGGACGGGCCCCTTCGGCTACACCGTCCGGGTCCTGCCCACCCATCCGCTGCTCGCCGCTCCGGCGGAGCTCGGCCTGATCGCCACTCCCGCCGAGTCCGAGGGCATGACGGCGGGCATACTCCGCTGACGCACGAACGCGACGGCCGGTACCAGGAACTCCTGGTACCGGCCGTCGCGCTGTTCGCTCGTGCTGTCGTGCGGTCGAGCCGTGCGGTCAGGCCGCGCGGCGGCCGCCGCCCGTGCCGTCCTCGCGGCGGGCACGACGGCCCACGGCGCCGCCGCGGCCCGCTGCCGTGCGGCTGCCGGCGGCGGGACGGCCGGGGGTGCCGCCGCGGCCGTTGACGCCGGCCCGGCCGGAGCCGGCCGCCGCGCCCTCGGCGTCGGTGCGGGGGCGTCCGCCGCGTCCGCCGCGGGTGTTGCCCCCGCTGCGCGGCGGGCCCGTCGGAGCGGCGGTGGCGCCCGCACCGACGGCGGTCGCGCCACCGGGGCGGCGGCCGCGGCCACGGGTGCCGGCGACCTTGTTCGTCTTCGGCTTGGCGGCTTCCTGGGCCGCGGCGTGCACCGGGTCGTGGATGGTGACGGCCGCGCCGGACGGCTTGCGGGCACCGGTGACGCGCACCAGCTCCGGGTCGCCGGGGCGGACCCGTGCGGTGTGCGGCTTGATGCCGGCCAGCGCCATCAGCCGGGCGTTCTCGCGGCGCTGCGCGGGCAGCACCAGGGTGATGACGGTGCCGGACTCGCCGGCCCGCGCGGTACGGCCGCCGCGGTGCAGGTAGTCCTTGTGGTCGCCGGGCGGGTCGACGTTCACGACCATGTCGAGCCCGTCGATGTGGATACCGCGGGCGGCGACGTTGGTGGCGACCAGCGCGGTGGCCTTGCCGGTGCGGAACTGGTCCAGGGCGCGGTTCCGCTGCGGCTGGGACTTCCCGCCGTGCAGGGCGACGGCGGTGACGCCGGCGGCCAGCAGGTGCTTGGTGAGGCGGTCGGCGCCGCGCTTGGTGTCGACGAACATGATCACGCCACCCTCGCGGGCGGCGATCTCGGCGGTCACGGCGCGCTTGGTGTCGTCGTCCACGTGCAGCACGTGGTGCTCCATGGTCGTCACGGTCGCGGCCGACGGGTCGACCGAGTGCGTGACCGGGCTGTGCAGGAAGCGCTTGACCAGCCGGTCGACGTTCTTGTCCAGCGTGGCGGAGAAGAGCATCCGCTGGCCGTTCGGCTTCACCTGGTCGAGCAACTTGGTGACCTGCGGCAGGAAGCCCATGTCGGCCATCTGGTCGGCCTCGTCCAAGACCGTGATCTCGACCCGGTCGAGCGCGCAGGCCCGGCGGTCGATGAGGTCGGCGAGCCGGCCGGGGGTGGCGACGAGGATCTCGGCGCCGTTGCGCAGCGCGGCGATCTGGCGGGTGATGGACGCGCCGCCGACCACGGTCGTCTGGCGCAGCCCGAGCACCTGGGCGTAGGGCGCGAGCGCCTCGGTGACCTGGGTCGCGAGCTCACGCGTCGGTACCAGCACGAGCGCCAGCGGACGCTTGGGCTCGGCGCGCTGTCCGGCGGTGCGGGTCAGCATCGGGAGCCCGAAGGCGAGGGTCTTGCCGGAGCCGGTACGGCCACGGCCCAGCACGTCCCGGCCGGCGAGCGCGTCGGGCATCGTCGCGGCCTGGATCGGGAACGGCTCGGTGACGCCGTTGGTGTTCAGCGCGGTGACCAGCGCGGGAGAGATCGAGAGTTCTGAGAACAACTTCAAGAGTGAACCTTCCTCGTGACGGAGACGAGGGAGGTCCCTCGGCGCCAGGGGCCGTCCGGCGGATCGCGGACTGCCTCTTCGACGCCTGCGGACCGGCGTCCTGCGGTGCTCCGAAGAGCGCCGCACTTGTTTTGTTTCCGCTGCGCGCGAGAGGCCCGCACCGCCAAACGGTGCGGGCCTCTCACTACTGGGCGCGGTGAGCGCTCAGGGGTGCCTTAAAGAGGCGTGATGTTCTCGGCCTGCGGGCCCTTCTGGCCCTGCGTGACGTCGAACTGGACCTTCTGGCCCTCAACGAGCTCACGGAAGCCCTGGGTGGCGATGTTCGAGTAGTGGGCGAAGACGTCAGCGCCGCCGCCGTCCTGCTCGATGAAGCCGAAGCCCTTTTCCGAGTTGAACCACTTGACGGTTCCGGTAGCCATGTCTGTCTCCCTAATGGGTGCAGTTAATACAGCACCCGCACTTTACGGATGCCGCGTCGCCGCGATGATCTCCCCACACCGGACATGACGCCGGTAAAACAAATGTGCGCCTGGCCGCAAGGACCGGGCGCACATGGAGTTCATGGGTACCACAACTGCAACGCAGCCCACTGTATCAGAAACGTCGCGGACGATCATCTCGAAAGCGGTCGCGCCGCATGACTCACGTCACACCGCGCGACCGCCGCATCGAGCCGATCAGTCCGTCCGGGGTGCCCTCAGAGGATCCTCAGGGCGTCCGTTCCGGGTCAGAAGGTGAGCTTCCAGCTGTTGATGTAGCCGGTGTCGGCGCTGTAGACGTCCTGCACCTTGAGCCGCCACGTGCCGTTCGCGACCTCACTGGAGGCGTTGACGGTGTAGGTGGCGACCACGTTGTCCGCGGAGTCCGACCCGCTGGAGTTCTTCAGCCGGTAGGTGCTGCCGTCGGGGGCGACCAGGTCGATGACCAGGTCACCGCGGTAGGTGTGGACGATGTTGACGGCTACCTGCAGGGTGCTCGGGGCGTTGCCGGTACGTCCGGTCACGCTGATGTTGGAGTACACCGCCGCGCCGGCGTCCGGGATCGAGACGTCGGTGGTGTTCTCGAAGACGTTGCCACCGCCGGTGGAGGTGATCGTCCAGGTGAACGTGGCCGAGCCGGTGGCGTTGGTGGAGTCCTTCGCCGTGACCGTCGGGTTGTAGGTGCCGATGGTGGTCGGCGTGCCGGAGATCAGGCCGGTGGAGGCGTTGATCGTCAGGCCGGTCGGCAGGCCGGTAGCGGAGTAGGTGAGCGCTCCGCCGTTGGTGCTGCTGGCCTGGATCTGCAGGCTCGCCGCGGTGTTCACGACGGTGCTCTGGTTGGCCGGCTTGGTGACGGTGACGCCACTGGTCGGCACGCGGGCGCCGACGCCGATGGCGGCCCAGGTGTTGGCGACCGTGTTCCACGTCGCGCTGCCGGATCCGTACAGGTCAGCGGTGGCCTGCAGGCTCTGGGTGCGGGCGGCCGCGTAGTTGGTCGTCGAGGTGAAGCGCTCGCTCAGCGCCTTGTACCAGATCTTCGAGGCGGCGTCCCGGCCGATGCCGGGGACCGGCAGGTTGTCGGCGGTCGGGCTGTTGTACGAGACCCCGTTGATCACCTTCGTGCCGCTGCCCTCGGACAGCAGGTAGAAGAAGTGGTTCGCCGGGCCGGACGAGTAGTGCACGTCCAGGTTGCCGATGCCGGAGTACCAGTTGTCGGGCGACGTGCCGTCGCGCGAGGGCTTGTCCTGGTAGCGCAGCGGAGTGCCGTCGCCGTTGATGTCGATCTTCTCGCCGATGAGGTAGTCGCCGACGTCGCTGGCGTTGTTGGCGTAGAACTCGACCGAGGAGCCGAAGATGTCGGACGTCGCCTCGTTGAGGCCGCCGGACTCACCGCTGTAGTTCAGGCCGGCGGTGTTGGAGGTGACGCCGTGGCTCATCTCGTGGCCCGCGACGTCGATCGCCGTCAGCGGCTTGTTGTTGCCGCTGCCGTCCCCGTACGTCATGCAGAAGCAGCCGTCGTCCCAGAAGGCGTTGACGTAGGCGTTGCCGTAGTGGGTGCGGGAGTACGCGCCGACGCCGTCGTTGCGTATGCCGGAGCGGCCCATCACGTTCTTGTAGAAGTCCCAGGTCTCCTGGGCGCCGTAGGCCGCGTCGACGCCCGCTGTCTCGGCGTTGGACGGAAGGCCGTTGCCCCACGTGTCCGTGGACTTCGAGAAGAGCGTGCCGGTGCCCGAGGAGCCGTGGTTGAGGTTGTAGGTCTTGTGGTTGCCACGGCCGCTGTCGGTCATCGTGTACGTCGAGCCGGACAGCGTGGTGCCGATGGTGACCTGGCCGCTGTACTCGCTGTTGCCGACGCCGGTCTCGATGCCCTGGTACTGGAAGAGCCGGGAGCCGGTCTTGGCGTCGGTGATGACGTGCAGCTGGTTCGGGGTGCCGTCGTCCTGCAGCCCGCCGACGACGGACTCCCAGGCCAGGGCCGGCACACCGGAGGCCGCCCAGACGACCTTGCGCGGGGAGCCGGCCAGGGCCGGGCTCTTCGCGCCCGCTTCCTTGGCCCGGCTGATCGCGAAGGACTTCGCGGATTCGGCGCTCGCGGTGGCGGTGGTGCTCGGCACCGAGATCTCGGCGTTGGTCGCCCGGTTGACGCTGGTGGTGGCGCCGGCCGGCGTGCTCGCGATGACCAGGTCGCCGCCCAGGACGGGCAGGCCGTCGTAGGTGCGCTGGTACCGGGTGTGCACGGTGCCGTCGGCGTCCCGCAGAACGCTGCTCGGGATGAGTCGTTCCTTGGCGCCGAGCCGCAGTTCGCCCGCGGTGCGGGAGACGTTGGCGTTGGCGTCGGCCAGGAGTGTCGCGCGCTGCGAGGGCGACAGCGCGGCGGGCAGGCCGCCGGAACGGGGCTGGACGTGGGAAGCGCTCTGTGCGTCGGTGCCGGCCACGGCGGTGCCGGAGGGCAGCGCCACGGCCAACAGTGCGGCGGTGGCGGCGAGTGCGCCTGCCGCGACTGCCTTGCGGGGGGATCGTCTCACTACGGAACTCCTTCTGCGGCGGCCACTGGGTCGGGCCGTGAACAGACGGGCAGGTGGGGTTGTGTGCTGCCCGGGTAGAGCGACGTGCTGGTGGGACGTGCGTAACCGCCGCTTCTGCGCGGCCCCGCGGTACTGGTGGGGTAGTGCTCTGCGGCGGCTGCGGGAAGAGTGCCACTGTTTACCGGTACATGTCATTGGGATGGCGCAAACTTGGCCGGTTTCCGTCCGTTGACCGATGAGCGGCGCCCGTTATACGGACGCCGCCGTTTCGGATGACGGGCGGCAGCGGGCACGGCCAGGTCGGCGGGGCCGTCCCGCTCAGACCAGACTGTCCCGCCAGGCCGTGTGCAGATCCGCGAACCGGCCACGCTCCGCGATCAGTTCGGCGGGGGCTCCGTCCTCGACGATCCGGCCGCCCTCCATGACCAGCACCCGGTCGGCGATCTCCACCGTCGAGAGCCGGTGCGCGATGATCACCGCGGTCCGGCCGCGCAGCACCGTGTCCATCGCGTGCTGCACCGCACGCTCGCCCGGGACGTCCAGCGAGGACGTCGCCTCGTCCAGGATGAGGACGGCGGGATCGGCGAGCAGCGCCCGCGCGAACGCCACCAACTGCCGCTGGCCGGCGGAGATCCGGCCGCCGCGTTTGCGGACGTCCGTGTCATAGCCGTCCGGCAGCGCGCAGATGAAGTCATGTGCTCCGATCGCCTTCGCGGCCCCCTCGACCTCCTCGCGTCCGGCATCCGGTCTGCCGATCGCGATGTTCTCAGCGACCGTTCCGGAGAACAAGAAGGCCTCCTGGGTCACCATCACGACCCCGCGCCGCAGTTCCGGCAGCGCGAGATCCCGCAGGGGGACGTCGTCCAGCGTGATCCGTCCGTCCGTCGGGTCGTAGAAGCGGGCCAGCAGCTTGGCGAGGGTGGACTTGCCCGCGCCGGTCGCCCCGACCACCGCGACCGTCTGCCCGGCGGGAATCCGCAGGTCGAAGACGGGGAGGATCTCGCCGCCGGTGCGGTACGCGAAGCGGACGCCGTCGAAGCGCACCTCGCGACCCGGCAGCCCGCCCTCACGGCCCGGCAGCCCCCGCGGGTCCTCCGGCTCGGGCACCGAGGGGCGCTGCGCCAGCAGGCCGGCGATCTTCTCCAGCGACGCGGCGGCCGACTGGTAGGAGTTGAGGAACATCCCGAGCCGGTCGATGGGGTCGTACAGCCGCCGCATGTACAGCACGAACGCCGCGAGCACCCCCAGGGCCAGACCGCCGCCGGCCACCCGGTACGCGCCCCACAGCACGATGCCGGAGATCGCGGCGTTCGCCATCAGCCGCGAGCTGACGACATAGCGCGCCATCTCCAGGATCGCGTCGCCGTTGATCCGCTCATGGACGCCGTTGAGCTCGGCGAAGTCCGCCTCGTTCGGTTTCTCACGGCGGAACGCCTGGACCGGCCGGATGCCGTTCATCGTCTCGGTGAACTTCACGATCACCGCGGCGATGGCCGTGGACCGCTTGCGGTAGACGACCATCGAGCGCTTCTGGAAGGACCGGATCATCAAGTACAGCGGGCCGCAGGAGAACAGCGCCGCCAGCCCCAGCCTCCAGTCCAGCCAGAGCAGGATCACCGAGATGTAGACCGACGACAGGATGACGCCGATCAGCTCCTCCAGTCCCTCGCTCAGCAGCTCGCGCAGCGACTCGACGTCCGAGGTGGCGCGCGCGATCAGCCGGCCCGAGGTGTAGCGCTCGTGGAAGTCCAGGCTCAGCGCCTGCGCGTGCCGGAAGATCCGGCCCCGCAGATCGATCAGCACGTCCTGGCTCACCCGGGCCGCGACCCGGATGAACCACCGCTGCAGCAGCCCGGAGGCCAGCGCGCAGCCCAGGTAGACGCAGCCGAGCAGGATCAGCGGCCCGTGCCGGCCGTCGCGCAGCGCCGGGATCGCCCGGTCGATGCCGTACGCCACCAGCAGCGGCCCGGCCTGCACCGCGGCCTGCTGCACCAGCAGCAGCACCGCCGCCAGCCGGACCCGGCGGGTGTGCGGGGCCAGCAGCGACTTCAGCAGGCTGAGCTGAGCGCCCTCGGGGGAGGGCAGCACGTCCTTCGTGAACGGGTCGTCCGGGGCCTCCGGACGGATCGGGTCGCCCGCGGCGCTGCCCGGCTCCTCCTCGGAACCGGCCGTTCCGGTCTGTTCGGCCACGGAGGTCATCGGGCCACGCTCCTCTCGCTGTCGCCGGACATCAGATGGCGGTACTCGGCGCTGTCGGCCAGCAGTTCGTGATGGGTGCCGACGGCGGTGACGCGGCCCTCCGACATCAGCGCGACGCGGTCGGCCAGCATGACCGTGGACGGCCGGTGGGCCACGACGAGCGCGGTGGTCTCCGCCAGGACCTCGCGCAGCGCGGCCTCGACGAGCGCCTCGGTGTGCACGTCCAGCGCGGACAGCGGGTCGTCCAGCACCAGGAAGGCCGGACGGCCGACGACCGCGCGGGCCAGCGCGAGCCGCTGCCGCTGACCGCCGGACAGGCTCAGGCCCTGCTCGCCGACCTGGGTGTCCAGGCCGTGAGGCAGGCGGGCGACGAAGTCGCACTGGGCCGTCTCCAGCGCGCGCAGGACGGCGGCCTCCTCGGCGCCGCCCGGCCCCGCGCCCATCGCCACGTTCTCGCGGACGGTCGCGGAGAAGAGCGTCGGCTCCTCGAAGGCGACCGCGACCAGTTCGCGCAGCCGCTCCCGGGACAGCGTCGCGATGTCGGCGCCGTCGAGCGTGATCCGGCCACTGGTGGCGTCGTGCAGCCGGGGGATCAGCGCGCTGAGCGTGGTCTTGCCGCAGCCCGTGGCGCCGACCAGCGCCATCGTCTCGCCGGGGCGGATGTGCAGATCGATGCCGTGCAGCAGGTCCGGGGTGTCCTCCGGCGCGTCCGGGTAGCGGAAGCCGACGCCCTCGAACCGCACCCCGTCCGCGAGCTCCGCCGCCCTCGCCGGCTCGGCACCGAGGCCGGAGGCGTCGGCCTGTACGGCGTCCATCGCCTCGAAGTAGCGGTCCGTCGCCGTCGCCGACTCGTTGCTGATCGCCAGCAGGAAGCCGATCGACTCCACCGGCCAGCGCAGCGCGAGCGCGGTGGTCAGGAAGGCGACGAGGGTGCCGGCCGACAGGTCGCCGTCGGACACCTGCACGATCCCCAGGATCAGGGCCGCGCCGATGGCAATCTCGGGCAGCGTCATGATCAGCGCCCAGATGTCCGCCAGCAGCCCGGCCTTGTGCAGTTCGGTACGGCGCAGTCCGTGCGCCTTCGTGCGGAACGCGTCCGTCTGGCTGCGGTGCCGGCCGAACGCCTTGATGATCCGCACGCCGAGCACCGACTCCTCGACCACCGTGGCCAGGTCGCCGGCCTGGTCCTGCGCGGAGCGGGCGGCCAGCGAGTACCGGGCCTCGAACACCGAGCAGAGGATCACCAGCGGGACGATGGGCAGCAGCAGCACCAGCCCGAGCGTCCAGGCCTGGGAGAACAGGATCGCGAAGCCCAGCACGATCGCGGCGCCGTTCACCACCAGGAACACCAGCGGGAACGCCAGGAACATCCGCACGATCTGCAGGTCCATCGTGGCCCGCGACAGCAACTGCCCGGAGGCCCAGCGGTCGTGGAAGGCCACGGGCAGCCGCTGCAGGTGCCCGTACAGGGCGGCGCGCATCGACGCCTCGACGCGTGCCAGCGGCCGCGCCACCAGCCAGCGCCGCAGCCCGAACAGCCCGGCCTCCAGCAGGCCGAGGAGCAGCAGTACACCGCCGCCCAGCCACACCCCGGACGGGTCGTGGTCCGCGACCGGGCCGTCCACCATCCACTTCAGGACGAGCGGGATCAGCAGCGCCATGCTCGACGCGAGGACGGCAGCCAGCGCGGAACCGGCCAACCGGCCGCGGATGGGGCGTACGTAGGGCCACAGCCGCACGAGGGACCGGACGGCTGATCGGGGTCTGGGGGGCGCGGGGTCAGAAGTCGCTTCAGGCATCGATTCGACGATACGGGCGAGCACCGACACCGCTCACCCGGTTTTCGCGCCGGATGGTGCCACCCGCCGCAGATCACGGATGGCGGGCACCGACAGCAGCGTCACACAGACGAGCACGGCCACCACGCTGCCCGCCAGCAGCACGTGCCGGGCGCCGAACGCGGATGACGCGGGCCCGGACAGGGCCTGGCCCACCGGCAGCATCGCGACCGACCCCGCGACCTCGTAGGCGTGGATCCGGTTCAGGATCTCGCCGGGCACCTGCGTCTGCACGCTCGTCGCCCAGTTCACGCCCCAGTACGCCCACGAGGCGCCCGCGACGAAGATGCAGCCGCAGATGGCCGGGACCGGCAGGTGCAGGCCGACGGAGCCCGGGTACAGCGCGCTGCCGAACAGCGCGATGGATCCCGCCCGCAGCGGGAAGTGCGACCGGAACCGCATCGCGAGCAGCGCCCCGAGCGCGGTGCCCGCGCCCAGGCAGGAGTTGACCAGGCCGTACGCCTTGGGGCCGTGCTCCGGCAGGATCTCGCCGGCGGTGAGCGGGGTGGCCGGGCCCATCACCACGACCATGAAGACCATCCAGATCACGATGACCGTCCACATCCACGTGCGGCCCCGGAACTCCCGCCACCCTTCGACGAGGTCGGCCCGGAAGGTGCTGGTCTTCGGCCCGGTGCTCTCGTGGGCGACGGGCGGCAGCCGGAGCAGGAACACGCAGACCGCGCTCACCCCGAAGGTGACCGCGTCCACCGCGATCACGCCGCCCGCAGACGCGAACGCCACCAGCAGCCCCGCCACCGCGGGGCCGGCCAGCGCCATCACCGACTCGGCGGTCCGCACCACCCCGTTGGCACCCTGCACATCGGTGGCGACCCGGGGCACCGTACTGGCCACGCCGGGCTGGAACATCGCGGCGGCGACGCCGTTGACGGCGGTGATCGCGCACACCTGCCACAGCACCACGTGGTCGGCGAAGAACAGGCCGGCCAGCAGCGCCATCATCACGAGCCGCACGAGGTCCGCGCCGATCATGAGCAGCCGGGCGTTGAACCGGTCCGCGATCACGCCGCCGAATATCACCAGTCCGGCGAAGCACCCCATGTACGACGCCATCACCAGCCCGACGGCGCCGGCCCCGTACCCGTACTGCAGCAGCCCCGCCGCCATCGCCACCGGCAGCATCGAGTCCCCGAGCATGGCGATCGACCGCGCGGTGAAGTACAGCCGGAAGTTCACCGTCCACAGCCCGGGGACTTTCCCGGGTGCGGTGGGCGGTTCGGCCGACAGGTCGGTGAGGAGGGGATTCTCGAAGGGCTGTGGTGTGGATGAGGTCACGGAGATCGAGTGTGGACTGGACCAATTCTCCGTGTCCAGGGGTTTCAGTCGGTGGACGTCCGCTGGGCCGGGGCGGTCGTGGCCGGGAGGGCGCGCAGCAGCAGGAGGGAGCGGCCGGGCACCGTCAACGAGCCCCCCGCCGGGTAGCCGGTGCCGGGGGGTCGCGACTGGTCCTCGGCGGTGGTGTCGAGGAGCAGTTCGTAGGAGTCGGCCCAGGGACGGCCGGGGAGGACGAAGCGGGCGGGGCGGTGCGAGGTGTGGGCGATGATCAGGAAGCTGTCGTCGGTGATGGGGACGCCCTGGGCGTCGCGCTGCGGGATGTCGTCGCCGGAGAGGTACATGCCGATGGTGTGCGACGGGGCGTACCAGTCGCCGTCGGTCATCTCGCCGCCCGCCGCCGTGAACCACGTGAGGTCCGGCAGCCCGCCGGGGGTCTGGGAGCGGCCGGAGAAGAACGCGCGGCGGCGCAGCACCGGGTGGGCGCGGCGCAGTGCGATGAGGCGGGCGGCCAGCGTGCTCAGCCCCTGCCAGTCGGGGTCGTCCAGGAGCGACCAGTCGATCCAGCTGATCTCGTTGTCCTGGCAGTACGCGTTGTTGTTGCCGCCCTGGGTGCGGCCCATCTCGTCACCGGCCACCAGCATGGGGACGCCGGTCGACAGCAGCAGCGTCGAGAGCAGGTTGCGCAGCTGGCGGCGGCGCAGGGTGTTGATCCCGGGGTCGGTGGTCGGGCCCTCGGCGCCGCAGTTCCAGGAGCGGTTGTCGTGGGTGCCGTCGTTGTTGTCCTCGCCGTTGGCCTCGTTGTGCTTGGACTCGTAGGAGACCAGGTCGCGCAGGGTGAAGCCGTCGTGCGCGGTGATGAAGTTGACCGAGGCGTACGGGCGCCGGCCGCCCCACGCGTACAGGTCGCTGGAGCCCGAGAGCCGGTAGCCGAGGTCGCGGACGTCGTGCTGGGCACCGCGCCAGAAGTCGCGCACCGCGTCCCGGTAGCGGTCGTTCCACTCCGTCCACAGCGGGGGGAAGGCGCCTACCTGGTAGCCGCCCATCCCGACGTCCCACGGTTCGGCGATCAGCTTCACCCGCCGCAGGACCGGGTCCTGGGCGATGACGGCGAGGAAGGGGGAGAGCATGTCGACGTCGTGCATGGAGCGGGCGAGCGCCGCGGCCAGGTCGAAGCGGAAGCCGTCCACCCCCATTTCCGTCACCCAGTAGCGCAGGGAGTCGGTGATCAGGCGCAGGACGTGCGGCTGCACGACGTGCAGGGTGTTGCCGCAGCCGGTGTAGTCGGCGTAGCGGCGCGGGTCGTCCTGCAGCCGGTAGTAGCCGCGGTTGTCGATCCCGCGCAGCGAGAGGGTGGGGCCCTGCTCCCCGCCTTCGGCGGTGTGGTTGTAGACGACGTCCAGGATGACCTCGATACCGGCCGCGTGCAGGGCGCGCACCATCCGTTTGAACTCGCCGACCTGCTCCCCGCGGGTGCCGCCGGCCGTGTAGGCGGCGTGCGGCGCGAAGTACCCGACGGAGTTGTAGCCCCAGTAGTTCTTCAGCCCGGCCCGCTCCAGGTGCTCCTCGTGGGCGAAGTGGTGGACGGGCAGCAGCTCGACGGCGGTGACGCCCAGTCGGGTGAGGTGCTCGATCGCGGCCGGGTGCGCCAGGCCCGCGTAGGTGCCCCGCAGCTCCTCCGGTATGCCGGGATGGCGCTTGGTGAAGCCCTTGACGTGCAGTTCGTAGATGACGGAGTCCGACCACGGCGTCTTGGGGCGGTGGTCGTCGGACCAGTCGTCGTCATCGTGGACGACGACGCCCTTGGGCACGTACGGGGCCGAGTCCCGGTTGTCGCGGACGGTGTCGGCGATCTGCCGCTCCGGCCAGTCGCGGACGTGCGCGTAGACCTCGGGCGGCAGCGTGAACTCCCCGTCCACCGCTCGGGCGTACGGGTCGAGCAGCAGCTTGGCGGGGTTCCAGCGGGCTCCGGTCCACGGGTCCCAGCGGCCGCTGACCCGGTAGCCGTAGCGCTGCCCCGGCAGCACGCCGGGCACGAAACCGTGCCAGATCTCGTGGGTCAGCTCGGTGAGCGGTGCCCGGGTCTCGGTGCCGTCCGCCTCGAACAGGCAGAGCTCGACGGATTCGGCGCCGCCCGCCCACAGCGCGAAGTTGGTCCCCGGGCGGCCGTCGGGGCCGGTGTGGAAGCGCGCGCCGAGCGGCTCCGAACTGCCGGGCCAGACCGTTCGGGGCGCGCTGCCGCCCTCGGCCTCCGGGTCGGGAACCGACTCCGCCGGCTGTTCCTGGGCGGGCCCCGGCACCGCCGGCGGAGGTGCCGTCCGCAGGCCGTTCGGCCGGGGGACCGCCTCAACGGCCTCCATGGCCTCGTGCTCGCGTGTCTCTGACACGTGCTCGCCTCCCGCGGCTCGACAGGATCCGGCCATGCGCGTCCGCGGCCACGGTACGGCGGAACCCCACGCGTCCCACTAAAGCCCTGGCCGGACGCGGCCCTTCCCGGCGTCCCGTGCCGGGTCGGTGCCGTCTCCTCCTACCATTCCTTCCCATCGGGACGCGTGGAGTCACACGTGTGATCGGTGTCGTACCTGTTGCGTGACTGTTCTCGTACAGGTGGGCGGCGGGACGTTTCCCCGGGGGTGCCCCTCTCGTTGACCCCGTGTGACGAACGCGGTTGTGAGGCGCGCCCTGAGCGCCGGGGCGGGACTGGTAGGAGCGGTAGTACTCGGCGGGCTCCTCGCCGGATGCGGGGCGGCGGGCGCCAGGGACGTCGTCCCGCAGGTGTCGGAGGCGGTCATCGTCATCACACCGGACGACGCCGCGCACGATGTGCCCGCCGACGGGCAGTTGCGGGTCGGGGTGGAGAAAGGCGAGCTGACGCAGGTCAAGGTGGCCGACGGCGAGGGCGTACCGGTCGCCGGCACCCTCGCGGAGGACCGCCGCGGCTGGCTGCCCACGGGCCGGCTGGCGCTCTCCACCCAGTACACGGTGGACGCCTACGCGGTGGACGGGCAGGGCCGGCGGGCCGCCAAGCACGCCGTGTTCACCACGCTGGTGCCCAAGCACAAGTTCATCGGCTTCTACACTCCCGAGGCCGGATCCACCGTCGGCACCGGCATGATCATCACCGTCAACTTCAACCGGCCGGTCACCGACCGTGCGGCGGTCGAGCGGGCGATCACCGTCCAGGCGAAGCCCGAGGTGGAGGTGGCCGCGCACTGGTTCGGCAGCCGGCGCCTCGATCTGCGCCCGAGAAAGCACTGGCGGGCCGGCACCGTGGTGACGATGTCGCTGCGCCTGCGGGACGTCGAGGGCGCCGAGGGCGTGTACGGCATCCAGGACAAGAACGTCCGGTTCACGATCGGCCGCGACCAGACCAGCACGGTCGACGCGGACGCGCACACCCTGACCGTGCGGCGTGGCGGCCAGGTGTTCAGGACACTGCCGATCTCGGCCGGCAGTCCTGAGCACCCCACCTATCAGGGCACGATGGTGATCGCCGAGAAGTTCGCCCTGACCCGGATGAACGGCCAGACGGTCGGCTTCGGCGGGGAGTACGACATCCCCGACGTCCCGCACGCCATGCGCCTCACCCGTTCCGGGACGTTCCTGCACGGCAACTACTGGGCCCCGCCCGGGACCTTCGGCGCCACCAACACCAGTCATGGCTGTGTGGGGCTCGCCGACGTCAAGGGCGGTCGCTCGACGACGGCGGCGGGATGGCTCTTCGAGCACTCGCTCGTCGGCGACACCGTCGAAGTGATCAATTCACATGACCGCACGGTCGCGGCGGACAACGGCATGGGCGGCTGGAATCTCAGCTGGCGGGAGTGGCGCGCGGGCTCCGCCGTGCCCCGGGACGCAGAGTCCTCCTCCTGACGCCGCCCCCTCCGCGCTCCCTCCGGGCCCGGTCCGCCCCCGGTCGACAACCGGGTGGAGGGCCGGGCCCGGAGCCCGTTTCCGGAAACGATTCCGGAGCCGGATCCGACCTCATGCCGCGCTCACAGCCGACTGGGACTGAATGGTGACAATCCCGTGTCACCGGCCCTACCTTGCGTGTGATTATCTGTCGTTTGCGTGAGCACCATGCGCGCAGAAGCCCCAGCGGCTCTGCAGCGGCCACGTGCAGGGGGGTCAGGGTCGGATCGGCCGGGCAGAATCGCTACCGGGGTGCCGTAGTCGGGCATTCCGGACGCGTGGGCGGGCGGCCGTGTGAGGGGAGCAGAAAGTTGAAGCCGATACAGGCGGCGCCGGGCGCCAGGCAGACATTGCTGGCACTGGCGCTGGGGGCGCTGCTGTTGATGACCACCGCGTGCGGTGGCGGTGGCAACGGTACGAACAGCGGTGGCACCGGCGGCACCGGCGGTGACAAGCCGGCCGGGGCGCAGGCCGGCACGACCGCGGACACCAAGGCGTCGGCCGCCGTGGTGACCATCACGCCGAAGGACGGCGCGAACAACGTGGCCACCAGCGGCGCCCTGAAGGTCACGGCCGCGAGCGGCAAGCTCAGCTCCGTCACCGTCAAGGACGACAAGGGCGCCACGGTCAAGGGCGACATTGCCGGCGACGGTGCCAGCTGGGCGCCGGCCGAGCACCTGGGCACCTCCACCAAGTACACGGTGGACGCGATCGCCAAGGACAACGACGGCCGCGAGTCCGCCAAGCACGCGGTGTTCACCACGATCACGCCGAAGGATTCCTTCGTGGGCTTCTACACGCCGGAGGACGGCCAGACCGTCGGCGTCGGCATGGAGGTCTCGCTCAACTTCAACCGGGCGATCACCGACAAGAAGGCCGTCGAGGCGGCCGTCCGGGTCACCGCTTCGCCGTCCGTCCCCGTCAAGGGCCACTGGTACGGCAACCAGCGGCTGGACCTGCGCCCCGAGAAGTACTGGGCGGCCGGCACCAAGGTGACGCTGAGCCTGCGGCTGAACGGCGTCGAGGGCGCCCCCGGCGTCTACGGCAAGCAGTCCAAGGACGTGAAGTTCACCGTCGGCCGCAGCCAGGTCAGCGTGGTCGACGCCGCGAAGCACACCATGACCGTGAGCCGTGACGGCGCGGTGATCCGCACCATCCCGATCAGCGCGGGTGCCCCGGCGAACCCCACGTACAACGGCAAGATGGTGATGACCGAGAAGTACGACGTGACCCGGATGAACGGTGACACGGTCGGCTTCGGTGGCGAGTACGACATCAAGGACGTGCCGCACGCCATCCGTCTGACCAACTCGGGCACGTTCATCCATGGCAACTACTGGGCCGCCAAGTCGATCTTCGGCGGCTCCAACACCAGCCACGGCTGCGTGGGGCTGTCCGACACGCGTGGCGCCGGTGACCCGTCCACCCCGGCCGCCTGGTTCTACAACCAGTCGATGGTGGGCGACGTCGTCCAGGTGATCAACTCCAAGGACAAGACCGTGCAGTGGTACAACGGCCTCAACGGCTGGAACCTCTCCTGGAGCGAGTGGACCAGCTGACCCGCTGAACCACTGATGTGACCTCCGTCGCCGGGCGGGCCTGTTCTTCGGGCCCGCCCGGCGAAGTAGTCTCCGGACCATGACTGTGAGCCTCGAAGTCGCCGAAGGCGTCGGCACGATCCGCGTCGACCGCCCGCCGATGAACGCACTGGACATCGCCACCCAGGACCGGCTGAAGGTGGTCGCGGAGGAGGCGGGGCGGCGCGACGACGTACGCGCCGTGGTCGTCTGGGGCGGGGAGAAGGTGTTCGCCGCCGGAGCGGACATCAAGGAGATGCAGGCCATGTCCTACGAGGGCATGGTCGACCGGTCGCGCGCCCTCCAGGAGTCCTTCACCGCGATCGCCCGCATCCCCAAGCCGGTGGTCGCCGCGGTCACCGGTTACGCACTGGGCGGCGGCTGCGAACTGGCGCTCTGCGCCGACATCCGCATCGCGGCCTCGAACGCGAAGCTGGGCCAGCCGGAGATCCTGCTCGGCCTGATCCCGGGCGCCGGCGGCACCCAGCGGCTGACGCGCCTGGTGGGTCCCTCCCGGGCCAAGGACCTGATCTTCACCGGCCGGATGGTGAAGGCCGAGGAGGCGCTCGCCATCGGCTTGGTCGACAAGGTCGTCCCCGCGGAGCAGGTCTACGCCGAGGCGCACGCCTGGGCCGAACGCCTCGCCCGCGGCCCCGCGTACGCGCTGCGCGCGGCGAAGGAGGCCATCGACGGCGGCCTGGAGACGGACCTGGAGACCGGACTGACCATCGAACGTGCCCTGTTCGCCGGGCTGTTCGCGACGGCCGACCGCGAGACGGGCATGCGCAGCTTCGTCGAGGACGGCCCGGGTAAGGCGAAGTTCCACTAGGCATCGCCCGGGGCGGGACGTCCGGGGAAGGGTCGGGCGCGGGTCCGCCGTGGACCGGCGCCCGACCCACCGCACCTCTTTCGGGGGCCTGTTGACATTGGGCCGACCGGGTGGCGGGACCTTAAAACAACCTTAAGCAAGCCTTAAGGAAAGTGCGGCCGACCGGGCTGGTAGCTGATCGTCAGCGCGTCATCACTGCAGGTCACGACAGCTTCTGATCGATGATCGATGCCCATGGCATATGCCTGGGAACGCTTCTGGAACCCCTCATTCCGCTCGGCCAATTCCGTCGGATCCACCCCGAACCCCCTCCGGTGCGGCCATGATGAACGCATGGCGGGCCGGGGAGCATCGGAACAACCGCAGCGGGCGGGCATCGCCGCTGCGGAGTGGCCGTCGGCGGCGCCCGACGAGGCGGCCGCCAAAGCCCTCGATCTGGTCGGGGACCCGTCGGTGGAAGAGGTCCGGCTGACCTCGCGGCCCGAATCGGCCTCGACCGCGCGCCGGCTCTCCGTCTCGGTGGTGCGCCAGTGGGCGCTTCCGCAACTCGCGGACACCGTCGAGTTACTGGTCTCGGAGTTGGTCGGAAACGCCGTCCGGCACACCGGCGCCCGCACCTTCGGGATCCGGATGCTGCACCGCCGCGGCTGGATTCGCGTGGAGATCCGCGACCCCTCGCGGGCGCTGCCCTGCCTGCTGCCGGTCCGCGAGCTCGACATCAGCGGCCGCGGCCTCTTCCTTGTCGACAAGCTTTCCGACCGCTGGGGTGTCGACCTCCAGCCGCGCGGCAAGACGACGTGGTTCGAACTGCGCGTCCTGGACCGCTGAGGGCCGTACGTCCTTACCTTCCTCCGGTGCAACGCGAAGAGGCCCTCTCGTGTCGTTGTACGACACGGTGAGGGCCTCTTCGTACCGCCGCGGAGCAAGGGGGGGTGTGGTCCGCGGCGCCCGAGGAACGGCTCAGCCCGGGTCAGGGGGCCGTTGGCACCGACTCTGACACAGGGGGCAGGGGGCAGGCAAACCCTTATTTGGGACATTTGATAGCATAAGGAACTAATCGCTTGCGTATGGGGGAGTGAACTGTGCCACTTGCCTTGTAAACAGCGAATATGAAGTGACTCGATCTTGCTTTCGAACCATTCGCTATGCGGTGGATCGTATGGACCCGGTGCTCATCAGGGGGATCGCGGCCGCACGCAGCTCGTCGCTCAGCGGGCTGGGGCGCAGGGTGGCCGGGTCCAGCTTGACCTGGGCCCGGCGCCCCGACGCGTGCACGGTCCCGTGGTCGGCGGAGAGCAGGCGGAAGCCGTACACGATGCTGGTGCGCCCCAGGTGCTCGATCCAGATGTGCACAGCCGCGTCGCCCGCGCCGAGGATCGGCGCCAGGTACTCGATCCGGAACTCACGGACCGCGAGGAACGTGTCGTCGTACTGGGTGCGGTCCGCGGTGTACGACCAGCCCCGGTCGACCCAGTAGGCGGTGATCGCGCGCTCGACGAACAGCGCGTAGCGGGCGTTGTGGACCATTCCCAGGGCGTCGAGGTCGTCGAAGTGGATCTGGACGGGGAAGATCTGCGCGGCCGGCGCCTCGGGGGCGGCCGGCGGCTGGGCGGTGGTCGTCATGGTTCAGCTCTCCGGGAGGATCGAAGGGTCGGTGCAGCGGGATCTGAGCCGTTCCAGGACGGCCCGGTGCGCTTGGGCGAAGACGGTGGCCCGGTCCATGAGCCGGGAGCGGGTGACGACGGCCTCGCCGAGCGCGTCGATCTCGAACGTCAGCTGGGCGGCGTCCACGTCCGCCCGCAGCTCGCCGAGGGCGATCGCCTCCTCGACGAGGTCCTGGATGTGCCGCACCCAATCGGTGACCGACTGGGCGACGCGGTCGCGCACCGCGCCGGGCCGGTCGTCGAACTCCGTCTGTACGGCGGCGAAGAAGCAGCCGCCGGGCAGCACGTCCTCGGCGTAGAAGGCCAGCCGGGCCTCGTGCAGGGCGAGCAGCCGCCGCACCCCGGCCGGCGCGTCCTGCGCCGGCCGCATCACGAGCGCGCCCCACTGCTTGCGGGCCCGGTCGATCACGTCGAGCTGGAGCTGTTCCTTGTCCCGCCAGTGCGCGAACAGTCCGGACTTGCTCACCCCGAGCGCTCCGGACAGCCGGGCCAGGGAGAGCCCGTCCAGTCCGTCCACCGAGGCGAGGGCCACGGCCGTGTCCAGCACGGCCTGCCGCGTCCGCTCCCCGCGTACGCGCCTGCCGTCGGGCCGCTCGCTGTCTGCCATGGCATCACCGTAACAGAAAGACGACCGACCGGTCGCACTTATTGTTCGGGTCGGAAACCCCGATAATCTGAGCTCGTCAATCAGGCACAGAGAAGGGGCGGGTCACGTGGCGGACATCGAGGCAGCGAAGAGGGCTTTCGACCGGTATGACCTCGACAAGGACGGTCAGATCACGGCGGCCGAGTACAAGAAGGTCATGGCCGAGCTCGGGGACTTCTACACCACCGAGCCGGTCGCCCAGGCCGTGATCAACGCCAACGACACCGACGGTGACGGGCAGCTCTCGTGGGACGAGTTCTGGGCCAAGCTGCAGGGCTGACGCCCGTGAGCGGGGGGCTGACGCCCACGACTGGGCCCGGCACCATGAGGTGCCGGGCCCCAGTCGTTCCGGCCCGGCGGCCTCAGCACTCGATGACGTTGACCGCGAGGCCGCCGCGCGCCGTCTCCTTGTACTTCACCTTCATGTCAGCCACTTTTGATCATGGACTTGACCTGCGATTTTGGCGCAGCAAGGTTCGATTCGCAACACGTCAGGGACTAGCCAGGGACTTTCACCCGACGGCTACCTGCAAGGTGTCCGGCGGCACTCGGCACCCATGGGGCGGGGTGGGATCGCACACCGAATGTTGGTGTTCTCGCGTCGAGGCCGGCTTTGTTGAACTGGCGTACTCGTCATGCGTAGGTCTCGGGTCCGAATCCCGCACGGGGGACGGGTCAGATCTTGATCACGCGGATACCTGGGCCGCACAGCATCAGGAGATCCTCAGGGTCCGACGTCAGGACGGTCACGGGGGCGGGCGAAGCGAGTGCGGTGGCGGACACGATGGCGTCGAGTGCGTACTTGTGGCCGTGCAGCCCCGCCGTGGCGAGCAGCTTGCTCGCGTGGCGGGCGATGGCCTCCGTGGGCGGGATGATGTTCACGCGTGAGACGGCGTGGTCGAAGCGGGCCTGGTTGGTCCTGGGATCGCGCGCTTCGACGAGTGTGACGGAGCTGGTGATGACGCGGATGTCCTCGGCCTCGGCTGCGGCCAGCCATTCGGTGAGTTCCGGTGTGCGTCGTACGAGCTTGGACAGGCCTTCGCAGTCCAGGACGAGGGTGCCGCTCACGCGGCGTCCGCCGAACCCGCCGTGGCGCCGCGCAGAAGCGCTCGCTTGGCCTCAACCGCGGCCTGGTCGACCGGGCCGTGCTCGGCTTCCGCGTCCTCGATGAGCTCGCGCAGCCGGTCCCGTTCCAGCTGGCGCTGAATGAGGGCCTCGACGTACGCGGACATGCCCCGGTTGCCGGTGCGCGCCTTGAGGGCCGCGATGGTGCCTTCATGGAGCGAGACGGAGACCGGACGGACGGGGCCTTCTCCGGGCGCTGGCGAGGTGGTCATGACGCTACATTAACAAAAGTCTTGTTATTGGAGTCGGGTGATTTTGGGCGCCACCCTGCGGACCGCGGCCCATCCTCAAGGTCACCAATGGCTTCCCCACAGGCGCCGAGCGGCTGGCGATGGAGCTTGGGTGGCCGCTCTTCGCCAGGGATCTCCCAGGGACTTTTCAGGGACTTTCAGCTCTGTCACGGGGACTCTTCAGGGACGATCCGCCGTGCGGACGGGGAAGGCCGTGACAGAGCTGAAAGAACCGGAACCGCTGATCAGATGCGGTTTCTCAGCACTCGATGACGTTGACCGCGAGGCCGCCGCGCGCCGTCTCCTTGTACTTCACCTTCATGTCAGCGCCGGTCTCCTTCATGGTCTTGATGACCTTGTCGAGGGAGACGTGGTGCCGGCCGTCGCCGCGCATGGCCATCCGGGCGGCCGTGATGGCCTTCACCGCGGCCATGCCGTTGCGCTCGATGCACGGGATCTGGACCAGGCCGCCGACCGGGTCGCAGGTCAGGCCCAGGTTGTGCTCCATGCCGATCTCGGCCGCGTTCTCGACCTGCTCGGGGGAGCCGCCCAGCACCTCGGCGAGGGCGCCGGCCGCCATCGAGCAGGCGGAGCCGACCTCGCCCTGGCAGCCGACCTCGGCGCCGGAGATGGAGGCGTTCTCCTTGAAGAGCATGCCGATCGCGCCGGCGGCGAGCAGGAAGCGGACGACGCCCTCCTCGTCGGCACCGGGCACGAAGTTCATGTAGTAGTGCAGGACGGCCGGGATGATGCCGGCCGCGCCGTTGGTGGGCGCGGTGACGACCCGGCCGCCCGCCGCGTTCTCCTCGTTGACGGCCATCGCGTAGAGGGTGACCCACTCCATCGCGAGCGCCTTCGGGTCGCCCTCCACCCGCAGCTGCCGGGCGGAGTTGGCGGCGCGGCGGCGGACCTTGAGGCCGCCGGGGAGTATGCCCTCGCGGGACATGCCGCGCGAGACGCACGCCTGCATGACGCCCCAGATCTCCAGCAGCCCGGTACGGATCTCGGCCTCGCTGCGCCAGGCCTTCTCGTTCTCCAGCATCAGGGCGGCGATCGACAGGCCGGTGTCGCGGGAGAGCCGCAGCAGTTCGTCGCCGGTGCGGAAGGGGTGGCGCAGCACGGTGTCGTCGAGCTTGATCCGGTCCTCGCCGACCGCGTCCTCGTCGACGACGAACCCGCCGCCCACCGAGTAGTACGTCTTCTCCAGGAGGGGCGCGCCGTCCGTGTCGTAGGCGAAGAGCGTCATGCCGTTGGCGTGGTACGGCAGGGAGCGGCGGCGGTGCAGGATCAGCTGGGACGAGGCGTCGAAATCGATCTCGTGGGCGCCGAGCAGGTTGAGCCGGCCGCTGGTGCGGATGCGGGCCACCTCGTCGTCGGCGGTCCCGACGTCGACCGTGCGGGGGGAGTGGCCCTCCAGGCCGAGCAGCACCGCCTTGGGGGTGCCGTGGCCGTGGCCGGTGGCGCCCAGTGAGCCGAAGAGCTCGGCGCGGACGCTCGCGGTGTGGGCGAGCAGTCCCTCGTTCTTGAGGCGGTGGGCGAAGATCCCGGCGGCGCGCATGGGGCCGACGGTGTGTGAGCTGGACGGGCCGATGCCGATCGAGAACAGGTCGAAGACCGAGATGGCCACGAGAAGACTCCTTGGTCGAGCAGACGCCGTTGTCTGCCGGGTAGTGCGCGGGACAGGGGGTGCGGGGGACATGGTGCGGGGCACCGGCTCACCTTCCAGTGTGCGCGGTGCCCCGACCTGACGCGTACGGCGGGCTGATTACAGTCCGGGGTACAGCGGGTGCTTCGCCGCCAGTGCGGAGACGCGGGCGGACAGGTGCTTGGCCTGGTCCTCGTCGAAGGCCGGCTTCAGGGCCTCGGCGATGATGTCGGCGACCTCGGTGAAGTCCTCGGTGCCGAAGCCGCGGGTGGCCAGCGCCGGGGTGCCGATCCGCAGGCCCGAGGTGACCATCGGGGGACGCGGGTCGTTCGGGATGGCGTTGCGGTTGACCGTGATGCCGACCTGGTGGAGCCGGTCCTCGGCCTGCTGGCCGTCGAGCTCGCTGCTGCGCAGGTCGACCAGGACGAGGTGCACGTCGGTGCCGCCGGACAGCACCGAGACGCCGACCTCGGTCAGGTCGGGCTGGATGAGGCGCTCGGCGAGGATCTTGGCGCCTTCGAGGGTACGGACCTGGCGGTCCTTGAACTCGTCGGTGGCCGCGGCCTTGAAGGCCACTGCCTTGGCCGCGATCACGTGCTCCAGCGGGCCGCCCTGCTGGCCGGGGAAGACCGCGGAGTTGATCTTCTTGGCGTACTCGGCCTTGGAGAGGATCACGCCACCGCGCGGGCCGCCGAGCGTCTTGTGGGTCGTGGTGGTGACCACGTCCGCGTACGGCACGGGGGAGGGGTGCAGCCCGGCCGCGACGAGGCCCGCGAAGTGGGCCATGTCGACCATCAGGAGGGCGCCGACCTCGTCCGCGATGCGGCGGAACTCGGCGAAGTCGAGCTGGCGGGGGTAGGCCGACCAGCCCGCGATGATCAGCTGCGGGCGGTGCTCCTTGGCGAGGCGCTCGACCTCCTCCATGTCGACGAGGCTGGTCTTCTCGTCGACGTGGTAGGCCGCGACCTTGTAGAGCTTGCCGGAGAAGTTGATCTTCATGCCGTGGGTGAGGTGCCCACCGTGTGCCAGGTCCAGGCCGAGGATGGTGTCGCCCGGCTTGATCAGGGCGAACATCGCGGCCGCGTTGGCCTGGGCGCCGGAGTGCGGCTGCACGTTCGCGGCCTCGGCGCCGAACAGCGCCTTGACCCGCTCGATGGCGAGCGTCTCGATGACGTCGACGTGCTCGCAGCCGCCGTAGTAGCGGCGGCCGGGGTACCCCTCGGCGTACTTGTTGGTCAGGACCGAGCCCTGGGCCTCCAGGACGGCGACCGGCGCGAAGTTCTCCGAGGCGATCATCTCGAGGGTGGACTGCTGGCGGTGCAGCTCGGCGTCGACGGCGGCGGCGACGTCCGGGTCGAACTCATGAAGGGAGCTGTTCAGGAGCGACATGGGATCTTCCTGGTCGAGGTCGGGATCACGGAGCGGGGTCCGGGAGGCTCAGCTGCCGGTGAAGGCGGAGTACTCCTCGGCGGAGAGCAGGTCCGAGGGCTCGTCCGACGTCTTCACCTTGAACAGCCAGCCGCCCTCGAAGGGGGCCGAATTGACGAGGGAGGGGTCGTCGACGACGTCCTGGTTGATCTCCGTGACCTCGCCCGTGACGGGGGAGTACAGGTCGCTGACCGACTTGGTCGACTCCAGTTCGCCGCAGGTCTCGCCGGCGGTGACGGCGGCTCCGACCTCCGGGAGCTGGACGAAGACGACGTCACCGAGCGCGTCGGCGGCGTGCGAGGTGATGCCCACGGCGGACACTCCGGCCTCAGAGGCGGAGAGCCACTCGTGCTCCTTGCTGTAGCGCAGCTGCTGGGGGTTGCTCATAACGGAATTCTCCCGGATGTGAAGGTGTGCTCGCGCGAGGGGTGGGCGGGTCGGTCAGCGCTGTCGCTTGTAGAAGGGCAGCGCAACCACCTTGTGCGGCTCTTGAGCGCCGCGGATGTCGACGGCCACGCCCTCGGTGCCGGGCGCGGCGTGGGCCGCGTCGACGTAGGCGATGGCGATGGGCTGTCCGAGGGTCGGGGAGGGCGCACCGGAGGTGACCTCGCCGATCACGGTGCCGTCGGCGGCGGTGACCGGGTACCCGGCGCGCGGCACGCGGCGGCCCTCGGCGATCAGCCCGACCAGCTTGCGCGGCGGCTGCTCGGCCGCCTTCTCGGCTGCGGCGGTCAGTGCGGTGCGTCCGACGAAGTCGCCCGGCTTGTCGAACTTCACGACCCGGCCCAGACCGGCGTCGAACGGAGTGGTGGCGGTGGTCAGCTCATGCCCGTAGAGCGGCATGCCGGCCTCCAGGCGCAGCGTGTCGCGGCAGGACAGGCCGCACGGGATGAGGCCGACGCCGGCCCCCGCCTCGGTGATCGCCTTCCACAGCGACTCGGCGTGTTCGGGGGCCACGAAGAGCTCGAAGCCGTCCTCGCCGGTGTAGCCGGTGCGGGCGATCAGCGCGGGGACGCCCGCGACGGTCCCGGGCAGTCCCGCGTAGTACTTGAGCCCGTCCAGGTCGGCGTCGGTCAGGCCCTTCATGATGCCGGGGGACTCGGGGCCCTGGACGGCGATCAGCGCGTACGCGTCGCGGTCGTCGCGGACCACGGCGTCGAACGCCGTGGCGCGCTCGGTGACGGCGTCCAGCACGACCTGGGCGTTGCCGGCGTTGGCGACGACCATGTACTCGTCCTCGCCGAGGCGGTAGACGATCAGGTCGTCCACGATCCCGCCGTCGGCGGCGCAGATCATCGTGTAGCGGGCCCGGCCGACGGCCAGCGCCGAGATGTGGCCGACGAGCGCGTAGTCCAGCGCCTCGCCCGCCTGCGGGCCGGTGACGGTGATCTCGCCCATGTGCGAGAGGTCGAACAGGCCGGCGCGGGTGCGGACGGCGGTGTGCTCGTCGCGCTCGCTGGCGTAGCGCAGCGGCATGTCCCAGCCGGCGAAGTCGGTCATCGTCGCGCCCAGAGCGCGATGCAGGGTGTCGAGCGCGGTACGGCGCGGGGCGTCGTGGGGCGGCTGGCTCATCAGGCGGGCTCCCGGTACAGACGTGGTGAGACTCTCATGGCATGGACAAAGGATGACGAAACCCCGAAAGGAGGGGCCTCCCCATCTGTCATCGGAACCTGAGAGGTTCACCGCGGCCCTGGGGCCCCGGCTTGCACCTTGGGTGGGACGGGTCGTGAACGGACCCGTCCGCTTTTCAGATGTGCCTCGCCCGCGCGGTGACTGTGCCTGAGAGATTCAAGGGAGGACTTGCTCCTTCGGCGCCCTGCTCATGATGGCAGGGACTCTCCCGCGCGGCCTCGAACGGCCAGTATGCAAGTTGTGGCGCTCATCATTGCATGCGGCGGAAGCCACCGGGCCTCTGGGGATTCCCTTTACTTGCCATTACCCTCTCTTTACTGCCAGTGGCCGGCCTCCGACGGGGCCCCGGCCGCCGGGCGGGGTGAACGGGGGGAGGCGGGGGCCGTGCAGGTGGACGAGTGGGCGGCCGGGACGACGCTGCGCTACCCGGCGGGGGACGTGCTGGTCGTGTCGGGACTGCCGGGCAGCGGAAAGAGCACGCTCATGCGGCGCGCCGTCGACGAGCGGGAGGCGACCGGCACCGGCGGGTCCGGGGCGGTCCGCCGGATCGACTCGCAGGACGTACGGCTGCACTGGGAGGCGTTGATGCCGGCCCTGCTCCCGTACGCGGCGTACCGCCCGCTGGTGCGGCTCGACCACTACGCGAGGCTGCGCCGCGCACTGCGCACCGGCGCCAGCCTCGTCGTGCACGACTGCGGCTCGCTGGCCTGGGTGCGGCGCTGGCTGGCCCGCGACGCCCGGCGCCGCGGCCGGGGGCTGCACCTGCTCGTGCTGGACGTCCCGGAGGACGCGGCCCGCGCCGGGCAGCTCGCTCGCGGCCGGATGGTGTCCGGGTACGCCATGGCCCGGCACCGCAGGGCCGCCCGGCGGCTGGTGGCGCTGGCCGGACCCGGCGGACGGCCCGACGGCTGCGTCTCCGCGCTGCTCCTGGACCGGTCCGCGGCGGGCGCGGTGCGGCGGATAGTCTTCGGCGGCGCCCTGGCGGTCCCCTGGGCCTCCCCGGCGGCCGTTACCGCGGATCAGGGCAGTCGCCAACCCGGCAACCGCTAGGGTTCGGCAGGGCGGCAGGCGTCGCAGACGCCGGGCACCGGCCGCACCCGGCAGACATTCCCGGCTCTACTCCGCGAGGCACAGCGCAGTGAACCCGCAGCACGTGGCCGACCCCTGGCCCGCCAACGAACTCGAGGCCGTATTCGCCGCGAGCGTCGGTCTCCCGGGCGCCAACGCCCGGCTCCTCGAAGTGCTCGGCCGCTCCCCGCTGTGGGTGCCGCTGCCCAACGGCGGCGGTCCCGACAGCAGGGACCTGGACCTGCCGTCCTTCGAGATCGACGGCACCCTGTACATACCGGTGTTCAGTTCCGAGCAGCAGTTCCTGCGGGCCGCCCAGGGGATGGCCTGCACCGTCGCGCCGGCCCGGGAGTTCGCCCGGGGGCTGCCCCCGGAGGTCGGCATCGCCGTCAACCCCGGCGGGACGGCCGGGATCCCGCTGCCGCCCCCCGTCGTCCAGGACCTCTGCCGCTCCGACCGCGACCCGCGGACGCCGACCGGTGGCCGGGTCCGGCTATGGGAGCCGGATCCGGACGACGAACCGGTGGACTTCCTCGCCGCCGCGGCCGGCGAGTTCGCCGTCACCCCGGTGGTGCTCTCCGCGCGGCGCGCGGTCGCCAGCGTGGAGGGCGCGCCGCCGCAGCTGTTCGTCGGCGTCGAGCTCGACCGCTGGCAGGAGGAGGACCGGGCCGCCGCGATGGACGCGCTCGGCCGGGCTCTCGGCGCGGCGCCGCTGTCGCTGCCGGTGCAGCTGATCCTGCTGGACATCGCCCAGGACCCCGTCGGCGACTGGATGCTGGAGCGGGTCCGGCCCTTCTTCGGACGGGACTGAGGCCGTGCGCTGTCTGCGGGGGCGTACAACCTGGTTTGATGGCGGGCGGTGCACAGGCGTGCGCCGCACCCGGTGACACCGGTGGCGGAGAGAAGGGGCGGACCCACGTGATCGCGGGCGCGCAAGGCGGTGCGGCGGCAGCCGGCCACGTCGAGCAGATGCTTCGGCAGGTGGCGCCCGGACGATTCGACGCCTACGAGGACCTGCTCGTGTCACTCGCCGGCGGCCAGGTCTGGATGCTGCTGTGGCACGGCTCACCCGGCTCCCCGGACGCCCAGTACGGGAACATGGAGATCGACGGCTACGGCTACGCGCCGGCCGTAACCTCCGCCCAGGAGCTCGCCACCAGTGGCTGGAACCGGGCCCACGAGGTCGTGCAGGGCCGCGACATCGCCACCGCGCTCTTCCCCGAGCGCTGGGGACTGTGGCTGAATCCGCACGCCCCGGGCGGCGGCGTCGGCATCCCCTGGCTCGACCTGCGCCGGATCGCCACCGGCCTCGACCGGCTGCCCGCGGGGCCGCTGCAGATCGGCGAGCCCGCCCTGCAGATCCCGCAGTTCTACGCCCTGCTCTCGCAGCACGCCCACCGGACGCCGGCCGTACGGTCGCTGCGCCGCGCATGGGTGCAGCCCGCGGTCGGCGAGCCGTATCTCGCCATCGGCCTGGACATGTACGACTCCTCGCCGCAGGCGGTGGAGGCGGTACGCCTGATGATGCAGCAGTCCATCAGCGGAGTGCCGGACGGGCTGGCCGTCTCCACGGTCGCCATGGCGGACGAGTACGACCCCGTCGCCATGTGGATGCGGACGAACGGCCAGCCCTTCTTCGACCGTGAGGCGCACGCCGCCTCCGGCCCGGCCCCCGCGGCCGCCTGGGGCTGGCCGCAGCAGGGCTGGCCGCAGGGCCAGGCGCCGCGCTAGGTCCCGCCCGACCGCGGCCCGTGCGGGGTCACGCCCCGGTCAGTGCTGCCCCGATCAGGCCGAGCGGCGGGCTGCCGAGGTCGAGCAGCGCGCCGTGGAAGCGTTCCAGCGAGAAGCCGGAACCCCAGTCGCGGCGGGCCCGCTCGCGCAGCCGCATGATCTCCAGCTTGCCCCAGGTGTACCGGCCGTAGGCGGCGTCGAAGGTGCCGCGGCGGGCCTCGGAGGCGGCGCCCGCGCGCGCCAGGTGGGCGTCGCGCATGAACAGCTCGGTGGCCTCGTCGACCGTCAGCGCGCCGGTGTGCAGGCCGATGGCGCAGGAGAGCCGGGTGACGCGCACCAGCGCCTCCAGGGCCACCCCGATGGCGAACCGCGGGTCGCGGGCCCGGAAGCCCTCTTCGAGGCAGACCTCCTCGACGTAGTGGGCCCAGCCCTCGCAGAAGGACAGCGAGTGCAGCACCCGTCGTACGGGCGTGGGCGCGCGGCGCAGTGAGCGCCCGTGCGCGAAGTGGCCGGGGGCGACCTCGTGCACGGTGATCGAGGGGAGGCTCGTGCGGCTGAAAACCGTCAGCCACTCCTCCCGCTCGGCTTCCGGCCAGTCGGGCTCCGGCGGGGTGACGTGGTACCAGGAGGCGGCGTCGGGTTCACCGGGCGCGGCCCAGGACATCATCGCCATCGCCCAGCGGCGGGAGGCCGGCGCCGGGCCGACCTGGCAGTCGCCGTCCAGGTGCGGCGCGAGCCGCTTGGCCCGGGTGAACTCGATGACCTCCTCGGTCAGTCGGGCGGCCTCCGGGATGACGCCGTCGGCGGCGGGGTGGTCGGCGAGGAGTTCCGCGATCAGATCGTCGACGTCGCGGTTCGGATCGAGCGCGCGGCAGGACTCGGTCAGCAGCTCCGTCAGCCGGTCCCGCTCGCGGGCCGCCTCGGCGGCCAGGGCCGTCAGGTCGACCGGCAGGCCCTCCTGAGCACCCATCAGCGCGGCCAGCGCGTCCCCGCCGAGCCGCGGGTCGGGGTCGCCGGTCCTGGCGGCGCGGACCACGTGCGCCACCAGCCGCTCGTGCGCGGGGAGCGCCGCGGCGGCCTCGGGGCCCTGGTCCGGGTGGAGTCCGGCGGCCAGGCCCCGGACGGCGCCGAGGAGCGCGGTCGCGACGGGCGCGCTCACGCGGTCGAGCGAGGTGATGGCAGCGTCCACCGCCTCCGGCCACTGCGCCAGGTGCTTGAGCCGGGCGGCGGCCCGCTCCTCCCGGGGGGCGTACTCCCTTTCGTAGCAGGCCAGTTCCAGGTTGGACAGGTGGGGGTACGGGTCGCGGCGGTGCAGCTCCAGCTCGCCGTACTGGACCCGCAGCGACTCCTCGAAGACGGCCAGGTGCGCGTCGTCATGGCGCTCGCGCGCGCCGTCCGGAGCCGGGCGCCCGCGCCGCGCGTGCGCGAGGGCCGACAGTCCGCGCCGGACGCCGGCGGGCGACAGATCCTGTACCCGCCCGTCGTACTCGTGCAGACCGGCCATTTCCCGGACAGTGGGGATCATCAGGTCGCACACCGCATGCAGCCGATCATTCATGAGCCGACGTTACCTCCGGTCCGAGCCCATAACGGACGATGATTCGCCAGATCACAGTTGCGCATCCATTCGTTCTGAAGTCTGGCGGGTGATCGCGGACTGGATGAAGACTCTCGCCGCAAGGGGCTCGCGGCCCCGGCGAACACCTGCTCCGCCTGCACCAACAGCACTGCCTGCACCGCCTGTTTTCCCTGCAATTCGCAAGGCACAGCACAGCAGCACGACTGATGAGTGAAGAGCAAAGCCGCTACAGCGGCGGGCGCGCGCCGGTTATCCGCCGGCGAGAGGGGTCAGTTTCACCATGACCGCACCGATCGAGACCACTGCCGCACAGGCCGGGGCGCAGCCCGAGGCCATTCTCAGTGGGGTCGAAAAGAGTCAGATCGAGGGACGTTCCCTCGGCCAGATCGCCTGGCTGCGCTTCCGGCGCGACAAGGTGGCCGTGGCCGGAGGGATCATCGTGATCCTCCTGGTGCTGCTTGCCGTGCTGGCGAAGCCGATCGAGGCGATCTTCGGACTGGACCCCAACGAGTTCCACCAGGATCTGGTCGACCCGGTACTCCTCGCGCCCAAGGGCGCCTGGGGCGGCATGAGTTGGGAACACCCGCTCGGCGTCGACCCGCAGTTCGGCCGCGACCTGCTGGCCCGGGTGATCGAGGGTTCGTGGGTGTCGCTGCTCGTGGCGACCGGCGCGACGATCCTGTCCAACGTCATCGGTACGGTGCTCGGCGTCATCGCGGGCTACTACGGCGGCTGGGTCGACAGCGTGATCAGCCGCATGATGGACACCTTCCTGGCCTTTCCCCTGCTGCTCTTCGCGATCTCCATTTCGGCGTCGTTGCAGGACGGCGCGTTCGGGCTGGACGGACTTCCCCTCCGCATCTGCGTATTGATCTTCGTCATCGGATTCTTCAACTGGCCCTACATGGGCCGAATTGTGCGCGGGCAGACCCTCAGCCTGCGCGAACGTGAGTTCGTGGAGGCCGCCCGCAGCCTGGGTGCCCGCGGTCCGTTCATTCTCTTCCGTGAGCTGCTCCCCAATCTTGTGGCGCCGATCCTCGTGTATTCGACGCTGCTGATTCCGACCAACATCATTTTCGAGGCGGCACTGAGCTTCCTCGGGGTCGGAATCGCCCCGCCGCAATCCTCCTGGGGCGGCATGCTCACCAGCGCGATCGACCTCTACGAGGCGGATCCGCAATACATGATCGTGCCCGGACTGGCGATCTTCGTCACCGTCCTGGCCTTCAACCTGCTGGGCGACGGGCTGCGCGACGCCCTCGATCCCCGCAGCAAGTGACCCGCGGCGCGACCTTCCGCGCGCGGCTGTGTATCTCCACCGAACGAGGGGGCTTTCCTCGGCATGAACAGCAGAAAAGCGACAGCGGTGCTGGCGCTTGCCACGGCTCTGGCCTTGGGAGCGTCCGCTTGCAGCAGCAGCGACAACAAGAAGACCACCGAGGGCAAGGGATCGAGCGCGGGCACCGACGCCGCTCTCACCCAGGTCGTCAACAAGAGTGACAAGGCGGGCGGGACCGTCTCGTACGAGCACTCCGACGTGCCCGACTCGCTCGACCCGGGGAACACGTACTACGGCTGGGTGCAGAACTTCTCCCGGCTGTACGGCCGCACGCTGGTCACCTTCAAGCCCGCCGCGGGCGCCGAGGGCCTGCAGATCGTCCCCGACCTGGCCACCGGCCTCGGCAAGGCCAGCGCCGACGCCAAGACCTGGACGTACACGCTGCGCAAGGGCGTGAAGTACGAGGACGGCACCGAGGTCACCTCCAAGGACGTCAAGTACGCGATCGAGCGCAGCAACTTCGCGCCCGAGGCGCTGTCCAACGGCCCGACGTACTTCAAGGCGTACCTGGTCGGCGGTGACGCGTACAAGGGTCCGTACAAGGACAAGAGCCCCGGCGGCCTCGCGTCCATCGAGACCCCGGACGACTCGACGATCGTCTTCCACCTGAGCAAGCCCTTCGCGGACTTCGACTACCTGGCGACGTTCTCGCAGACCGCCCCCGTGCCCGCGGCCAAGGACACCGGCGCCCAGTACGTGAAGCACATCATGTCGACGGGCCCGTACAAGTTCGAGTCCTACGACGACGGCAAGAGCGCCGTCCTGGTGCGCAACCCGCAGTGGACCAAGGAGAACGACCCGCTGCGTCCCGCGCTCCCCGACAAGATCACGATGAAGTTCAAGGTGAACGGCGTCACGATCGACAAGGACCTGCTGGCCGGCACCATCACGGCCGACGCGGCCGGCGCGGGCGTGCAGCCCGCGAGCCAGCCGCAGGTGCTGAAGGCGGACAACAAGAAGAACACGGACAACTCCTACGCGGGAGCCACGTCCTACCTGGCGCTGAACCTGCACGTGAAGCCGTTCGACAACCCCGACTGCCGCAAGGCGATCCAGTGGGCGATCGACAAGACCTCGGTGCAGACCGCGGCGGGCGGCAACGTGAAGGGCGACGTCGCCACGACGCTGCTGCCGCCGTCGGTCAACGGCTACAGCAAGTTCGACCTCTACCCGACGCCGGGCAACAAGGGCGACTCGGTGAAGGCCAAGGCCGCGCTGACCGCCTGCGGCCAGCCCGGCGGCTTCACCACCAACCTGTCGGCGCGCTCCGACCGCCCCTCCGAGATGGCGGCGGCGACGGCGATCCAGAACTCGCTGAAGCAGGTCGGCATCACGGCCAACATCAAGAGCTTCCCGGCCGGTAAGTACTTCTCCAACTTCGCGGGTGTCCCGGACTACGTCCACGCCCACGGCATCGGCATGATGATGATGGCCTGGGGCGCCGACTGGCCGACCGGCTACGGCTTCCTCGACCAGATCATCGACGGCAGCGCCATCAAGCCGTCGGGTGGCAACAACCTGATGGAGCTGAACGACCCGGCCATCAACAAGGCCCTGTCGGACGCCATCGCCAACACGGACAGCGGTGCCCGCACCAAGGCGTGGGGCGAGATCGACAAGCTGACCATGGAGAACGGGTCCGTGGTGCCGCTGCTGTACCGCAAGAACCTGCTCTACCGGCCGCCGTCCGCGACCAACGTCACGATCACCCAGGCCTACCTGGGCATGTACGACTACCTGCTGCTGGGCTCCTCCAAGTAACCGGAAGGCAGGTGAAGGCTTCGGTGTCCGCCGGGCCGGGTGACCCCCGGCCCGGCGGCCCCGGCGCCGCACGGCTGTGACTGCGTACATCATTCGACGCGTGATCGCCGCTTTGCTGCTGCTGCTGGTCGTCAGCGCGGTCACATTTGCGATCTTCTTCCTCCTGCCGCGCCTCGGCGGGCAGAACACCACCCAGTTGGCGACCCAGTACGTCGGCAAGGACGCCAACCCCGAGAGCATCGCGGCGGTCAAGAAGAACCTCGGGTTCGACCTGCCGCTGTACGAGCAGTACTGGCACTTCATCAAGGCCATCGCCGTCGGGGCGGACTACAAGTTCGGCCCGGACGCCTCGGTCTGCCACGCGCCCTGCTTCGGCTACTCGTTCAAGAGCCACATCGAGGTGTGGCCCGAGCTGAAGTCCCGGATCCCGGTCACCCTGTCGCTGGCCATCGGTGCCGCCGTGATCTGGGTCACCTCCGGGGTGGCGATCGGTGTGCTGTCGGCCCTCAAACGCGGCTCGGTCTTCGACCGCTTCTCCATGGGCATCGCGCTGGCCGGCGTCTCGCTGCCGACGTTCTTCACCGGCATGCTCGCCCTGGGCGTCTTCCAGTACAACTGGCAGATCTGGGACAACGTCCAGTTCGTGCCCATCTCCGAGGATCCCCTCCAGTGGGCCTGGAACCTGGTCCTGCCCTGGTGCAGCCTCGCCTTCCTCTACTCCGCCCTCTACGCGCGGCTCACCCGCGCCGGGATGCTGGAGACGATGGGCGAGGACTACATCCGCACCGCGCGGGCCAAGGGGCTGCGGGAGAGCAGGGTCGTCGCCAAACACGGGCTGCGGGCCGCGCTGACCCCGATCGTCACGATCTTCGGGATGGACTTCGGCCTGCTGATCGGCGGCGCGGTCATCACGGAGAACGTCTTCTCCTTCAAGGGGATCGGCGCCTATGCCGTCGACGGGATCCGGGACAACGACCTGCCCATCGTGCTCGGCGTGACCATGGTCGCGGCCTTCTTCATCGTCATGTGCAGTCTCCTGGTGGACCTGCTGTACGCCGCTATCGATCCCAGGGTGAGGTACTCGTGAGCACCGCCGGCAGCGATCCGCTGCGGAAGGACAGCGACAGCGACCCGTTGCGCGCGCAGGACGGGCCGGCTCCGAGCGGGGTGTCCGCGGTCGGCGAACCGGTGCTCAGCGCCCGGCCGGACACCGGGGACGCCTTCCTGGCGGTACGCGATCTGAAGATCCACTTCAATACCGACGACGGCCTCGTCAGGTCGGTCGACGGGATCAGCTTCGATCTCCGGCGCGGCCGGACGCTGGGCATCGTCGGCGAGTCCGGTTCCGGCAAGTCCGTGACGTCGCTGGGCATCATGGGCCTGCACCGCACCGCCAAGGCCAGGATCTCCGGTGAGGTGTGGCTGGACGGCGAGGAGCTGATCGGCGCCGACCCCGACCGGGTACGGCGGTTGCGCGGGCTGAAGATGGCGATGATCTTCCAGGACCCGCTGTCGGCGATGCACCCCTACTACACGGTGGGCGCGCAGATCGTCGAGGCCTGCCGGGTGCACCAGAACGTCAGCAAACAGGTCGCGCGCAAACGGGCGATCGAGATGCTGGACCGGGTCGGCATCCCCGAGCCGCACCAGCGGGTTGCCGACTACCCGCACCAGTTCTCCGGCGGGATGCGCCAGCGCGCGATGATCGCGATGGCGCTGGTCAACAACCCGGAACTGCTGATCGCCGACGAGCCGACCACTGCCCTGGACGTCACCGTGCAGGCGCAGATCCTGGACCTCATCCGGGACCTGCAGAAGGAGTTCGGCTCCGCGGTCATCATGATCACGCACGACCTGGGCGTGGTGGCGGAGCTCGCCGACGACCTGCTGGTGATGTACGCCGGGCGCTGCGTCGAACGCGGTACGGCAGAGAAGGTCTTCACCGAGCCGCAGCACCCGTACACCTGGGGCCTGCTGGGCTCCATGCCGCGCATGGACCGCGAGCGGGCCGACCGGCTCAACCCGGTCAAGGGCGCCCCGCCCAGCCTGATCAACGTGCCGTCCGGCTGCGCCTTCCACCCGCGCTGCCCGTACGCCGGGCTCAACGGCGGTTCCAGCGAGACGATCGTGCCGGAGCTGCGGGAGACCGCGGCCGGGCACTGGTCGGCCTGCCACCTCGGCGAGCAGGACCGGGACCGGATCTGGACCGAAGAGATCGCTCCCAAGCTGTGAAGGACCGGACCGTGCCTCAAGAAGACGTGAAGATCCCCCAGCAGGCCACCGCGGGGGCGGAGCCCCTGCTCAGGGTCACCGGGCTGGTCAAGCACTTCCCGATCACCAAGGGGATGCTCCGCCGGCAGGTCGGCGCCGTGCAGGCGGTCGACGGGATCGACCTCCAGGTGGCGGCGGGTCAGACGCTCGGCGTGGTGGGGGAGTCGGGCTGCGGCAAGTCCACCATGGGACGGCTGATCACCCGGCTGCTCGAACCCAGCGGCGGGAAGATCGAGTTCCAGGGCCGGGACATCACCCACCTGAGCGTGGGGGAGATGCGACCACTGCGCCGCGACGTGCAGATGATCTTCCAGGACCCCTACTCCTCGCTCAATCCGCGGCACACCATCGGCACCATCGTCGGAGCGCCGTTCAAGCTCCAGAAGGTGGCGACGGAGGGCGGCGTGAAGAAGGAGGTGCAGGGCCTCCTGGAGCTGGTCGGGCTCAACCCCGAGCACTACAACCGCTATCCGCACGAGTTCTCCGGCGGGCAGCGGCAGCGCATCGGGATCGCGCGGGCGCTCGCCCTCAAGCCGAAGCTGGTCGTGGCGGACGAGCCGGTCTCGGCGCTGGACGTCTCCATCCAGGCGCAGGTGGTCAACCTGCTGGACGACCTGCAGAGCGAGCTCGGGCTGACGTACGTGATCATCGCGCACGACCTGTCCGTCATCCGGCACGTCTCGGACCGGATCGCGGTGATGTACCTCGGCAAGGTCGTCGAGGTCGCGGACCGCGAGGCGCTCTACGCAAGGCCGATGCACCCGTACACCAACGCGCTGCTCTCCGCGGTGCCGGTGCCGGACCCGAAGCGGCGTACCGCGCGCCAGCGGATCCTGCTCACCGGCGACGTGCCCTCGCCGATCAACCCGCCGTCCGGCTGCCGCTTCCACACCCGCTGCTGGAAGGCGACCGAGGTGTGCTCCGCGCAGGAGCCGCCGCTGGTCACGCTGGAGACGGGGCACCAGGTGGCGTGCCACCACCCGGAGAACACGCCGGAGAGCGCGCCGGAGAACGCCTCGGGCGGAACCCCGGGCGATGCCCCGGACATCGGTAATCAGCCAACTGACCTTTAGTGCATGACGACTTAGCGAAAAGTCATGGTCATGACGAGGGGGGAGGGTGCAGAGTCGGCGCGTCACTGTTCGCGCTCGAAGGGCATCCCCCCATGGCACCCTCCCGTCCGGCCAGACTCCTCGGCTCCGCGCTCGCCGTCATCAGCGTCTCGGCCTGCCTGATCTCCGGCGCCCCTCCGACGGCCGCCGCCTCGCACCATCCCGCGCCCGGCGCCCCGGGCGTCGGGGACCCGTACTTCCCGGAGCTCGGCAACGGCGGCTACGACGTCGAGCACTACGGACTCGACGTCTCCTACGACCCGGCCAGTGACCGGCTCGACGGCCGGGCGGCCGTCACCGCCCGCGCCACCCAGAACCTCTCCTCCTTCGACCTCGACCTGCAGCAGCTCACCGTCACCTCGGTCAGCGTGGACGGCAAGCCGGCGCGGTTCACCCGCAGCGGCGACGAGATCGCCATCACCCCGCGCCACGCGTTGCGCAAGGGGCAGCGGTTCACCGCCACCGTCGTCTACGGCGGAGTGCCGGAGCCGCTCAGCGGCCCCATCGTCTTCGGCTCGAAGTACGGCTGGATGAAGACCACCGACGGTGTCTTCGTCGCCTGCGAGCCGAACGCCGCCTCCACCTGGTTCCCCGGCAGCGACCACCCGTCCGACAAGGCCACCTTCGACATCCGGATCAGCGCCCCCAAGGGCCTCAAGGGCGTTTCCAACGGCGTGCTGACCTCCCAGTTCGACAAGGGCTCGCGCACCGTCTCCACCTGGCGCGAGTCCCGTCCGATGGCGACCTACCTCGCGACGGCCACCATCGGGAAGTTCGACGTGAAGACCGGGACCACACCCGGCGGCATACCGATCTACGTGGCCACCGACCCGGTCCTCGCCAACGGCTCGGTGGACGTCTACGCGGTCACCGCGGAGGCCACCGACTACTGGTCCCAGGTCTTCGGCCGCTACCCCTTCGAGGTCACCGGCGCGATCGTCGACGACATGCCGGAGGCCGGCTTCTCGCTGGAGGTGCAGTCCAAGCCCGTCTACTCCGCGGTCCGCAGCGAGTCCACGATCGTCCACGAACTGGCCCACCAGTGGTTCGGCGACTCCGTCAGCGTGGACCAGTGGAAGGACATCTGGCTCAACGAGGGCTTCGCGACCTACGCCCAGTGGCTGTGGACCGAGCACCGGGGGACCCGCTCCGCCCATGACGCGTTCCTCGCCGCGTACAACGGGCGTCCGGCCACGGCCGCCTTCTGGCAGATCGACGTCGCCGACCCGCAGCGCGACACGATGTTCGCCGACGCCGTCTACACCCGCGGTGCGATGACGCTCCAGATCCTGCGCGAGCGGATCGGCGACACCGCCTTCTTCGAGCTGCTCAAGGCCTGGACCTCGCAGCACCGGTACGGCAACGCGCACACGGCCGAGTTCACCGCGCTCGCCGAGAAGGTGTCGGGGCAGCAGCTGGACGACCTCTTCGGGACCTGGCTCTCCACGAAGGGCAAGCCGACCCTGACGTAAGAGACCATATGGCGTGATCCCGGAACTCTTCACCCCCTCCGTCCAGCACGCGATCGATCTCGTCGGCATCTTCGTCTTCGCGATCTCCGGCGCGCTGGCCGCCGTCCGCAAGAACTACGACGTGTTCGGCATCGCCGTGCTCGCCGAGGTGACCGCGCTGGGCGGAGGGATCTTCCGCGACCTGATGATCGGCGCGACGCCGCCCGCCGCCTTCAGCGACCTCGGCTACTTCACCACCCCGCTCCTCGCCACGGTGCTGGTGTTCTTCCTGCACCCCGAGGTCGCGCGGATCAACACCACCGTCAACGTCTTCGACGCCGCCGGCCTCGGCCTCTTCTGCGTGGCCGGCACCGTCAAGGCCTACGACTACGGACTCGGCCTGGCGCCGTCCGCCGCCCTGGGCCTGGCCACGGCGGCGGGCGGCGGTGTGCTGCGCGACCTCCTCGCCAACGAGGTGCCGAACCTGCTCCGCTGGGACCGCGACCTGTACGCGGTCCCCGCCATGGTCGGCTCGATCATGGCGGCGCTGCTGATCAAGTTCGGCGCGCTCAACGGCACCACCAGCGCTCTCGCGGCCGTCACCGCCTTCGTGCTCCGGCTGTGCGCCATGTACTTCGGCTGGCGCGCGCCGCGCGCCTGGCACCGCAGGAGCCGGGCGACGAGCGAGGAGGAGGCGCGGGACGCGATGTAGGTCCTGGGCTCGTCCGGCGGTTACCGTCCCAGCGCCGCGCCGCCGTTGATGTGCAGGATCTGGCCGGTGACGTACGCCGCCTCGGGGGAGGCGAGGTACCGGATGGCCGCCGCGATCTCGCTCGGGGCGCCGGGTTGTCCCGTCAGGGTCTGGGAGACCCGCGACGCGACGAAGTCGGGCGTCGCCCGGTCGCCGAAGAACTCGGTGTCGCCGACGAAGCCGGGCGCCACGGCGTTGGCCGTCACCCCGTCGGTGCCCAGCCGCTGCGCCAGCTCGAAGGTGTAGGCGTGCAGGGCGGCCTTGGCGCCGCCGTAGGAGCCGGGGCCGCGCAGCGCGGCGATCGACGACAGGTGCACGATGCGCCCGCCGGGCCGCCGGAGCTGCGGCAGCAGCGCCTCGGTCAGCAGGACCGCGGTGAGCACGTTGGCCTCGAAGTTCTTGCGGTAGCCGGCCGCGATCCCCTCCAGCGTCCCGTCCGAGGACGAGGCGACGTTGCCGCCCGCGTTGGTGACGATGACGTCGACCGGGTCGTCGCCCTCGACGAACCGCGCCGCGTCCCGCACCTGCTCCGGGTCGCTGAGGTCGGCGGCGGTCCAGCTCACCAGTCCGCCGCCGTGCGTGGCGTTGAGCTTGTCCGCCGTCTCCCGCAGCAGCTCGGCGCGCCGGCCGATGATGACGACCCGGTCGCCGTCGGCCGCGAACGCCTCCGCGGTCGCGAGCCCGATACCTGTGCCGCCACCGGACACCACTACCCGTCGTCCCACTGTGTACTCCGTCATGTATATGAACCCGAGTCATGTCCTTGGTTGGAAACTAGGGAGCGGGCCCGTCGGTGTCAAGGGATCCGGGAGGCGGACGGGACTGGACAAGACGGCGCTACTCGCGGGTAACATGCGGCCATGGCATATGCGGCAGCTCAGGCGACCATCGGGGACAGCGAATTCGACCGGGACACAGCGGTCGTCCCGCGGCCCGGCGAGCCGGGCGTCTACGACGCCGACCTCTCGGCGGGCTGGACCATCATCCAGGCCGTCAACGGCGGCTACCTGCTCGGCGTGATCGGCCGCGCCCTCCAGCAGGCGCTGCCGCACCCCGACCCCTTCACCGTCACCGCGCACTACCTCACCGCCTCGCAGCCGGGCCCCGCGACGATCCGCACCGAGACCGTCCGCGCCGGGCGCACCCTCTCCACCGGCCAGGCGTCGCTCTTCCAGACCGACGCCGACGGCCGCGAGGTCGAGCGGATGCGCGTCGTGGCGGCCTACGGCGACCTGGACGCACTGCCGGACGATGTGCGCACGACAGCCGCCGTACCGCCGATCCCGCCCTACGAGGAGTGCTTCGGCGCCGACGCGGCGCCCGCCGGCAGCACCGCCATCGACGGCTCCACCGCCATCATCCAGCGCCTGGACCTGCGGCTCGACCCCGCCACCGCCGGCTGGGCGATCGGCGCCCCCTCCGGCAAGGGCGACATGCGCGGCTGGCTCGGCCTGGCCGACGGCCGCGACCACGACCCGCTCTCCCTGCTGCTCACGGTCGACGCCCTCCCGCCGACCGCCTTCGACCTCGGCATCAAGGGCTGGGTGCCGACCGTCGAGCTGACGGTGCACATCCGCTGCCGCCCCGCACCGGGCCCGCTGCGCGTCGCCATCACCACCCGCAACCTGGCCGGCGGCTTCCTGGAGGAGGACGCGCAGGTCTGGGACAGCGCGGACCGCCTGGTCGCGCAGTCCCGTCAGCTCGCGCGGGCCCTTCTGTCCTGACGCAGGCCCGCACGACCGTAGAATCGGCGTCATCATGGCCTACCTCGACCACGCCGCCACCACGCCGATGCTTCCGGAGGCGGTGCGGACGATGACCGCGCACCTGACGGTCACCGGCAACGCCTCCTCGCTGCACGCACCCGGGCGGCGGGCCCGGAGAACCGTCGAGGAGTCCCGCGAATCGCTCGCCGAGGCACTCGGCGCCCGCCCCAGCGAGATCGTCTTCACCGCCGGCGGGACCGAGTCCGACAACCTCGCCGTCAAGGGCCTGTACTGGGCGCGCCGGGCCGAGGACCCGCGCCGGGTCCGGGTACTGGCCAGCCCCGTCGAACACCACGCCGTCCTGGACGCCGTCGACTGGCTCGTCGAGCACGAGGGCGCGCGCGTCGAGTGGCTGCCGGTCGACGCGTACGGCCGGGTGCACGCGGACACGCTGCGCGAGGCGATCGAACGCGACCCCGGGACCATCGCCCTGGCGACCGTGATGTGGGCCAACAACGAGGTCGGCACGATCATGCCGGTCCGCGAACTGGCCGCGGTCGCCCGCGAGCACGGCGTCCCGCTGCACGCGGACGCGGTGCAGGCGTTCGGCCAGATCGAGGTCGACTTCGCGGCCTCCGGCCTCGACGCGATGACCGTGACCGGCCACAAGGTCGGCGGCCCCTACGGCGTCGGCGCGCTCGTGCTGCGCCGCGAGCACACCCCCGTCCCGCTGCTGCACGGCGGCGGCCAGGAGCGCAGCCGCTCCGGCACGCTGGACGTCCCCGCCATCGCCGCCTTCGCGACGGCCGGCGCGCTGGCCGCCGAGCGGCGCGAGCAGTTCGCCGACGAGGTCGGCGCGCTCCGCGACGACCTGGTGGAGAAGGTCCTCGCCGCCGTCCCGGAGGTCGTGCTCAACGGCGACCCGTCGCGGGAGGGCCGACTGCCGGCCAACGCGCACTTCTCGTTCCCCGGCTGCGAGGGCGACTCCCTGCTCCTCCTCCTCGACGCCCAGGGCATCGCCTGCTCCACCGGCTCCGCCTGCACGGCCGGCGTCGCCCAGCCCAGCCACGTCCTCATCGCGATGGGCCAGCCCGCCGACCGCGCCCGCGGCTCCCTGCGCTTCTCCCTGGGCCACACCACGACCCGGAACGAGATCGACGCCCTGGCCACGGCGATCGGCCCGGTGGTGGAACGAGCCCGCAAGGCGGGCCTGAGCTAGCAGTCCCGGGCCGGGCAGCCGCATCAGCCCGCCGGGTGTTCGAGGGCACCCCTGCGGGCCGCGCGGGTAATCCCGTCGAACCGCGCCGGAGGCGCGTCGTACTCTGGAGGGGTTATGACTGACTCTCCCCGCGACGCTCGTCGCCTGCGCGTACTGGCCGCCATGAGCGGCGGCGTCGACTCCGCGGTCGCCGCGGCCCGCGCCGTCGAGGCCGGCCACGACGTCACCGGTGTCCATCTGGCCCTCTCGGCGAACCCGCAGTCCTTCCGGACCGGCGCCCGCGGCTGCTGCACGGTCGAGGACTCCCGTGACGCCCGGCGCGCGGCCGACGTCATCGGCATCCCGTTCTACGTGTGGGACCTCGCGGAGCGATTCCGTGAGGACGTCGTCGACGACTTCGTCGCGGAGTACGCGGCCGGCCGCACCCCCAATCCCTGCCTGCGCTGCAACGAGAAGATCAAGTTCGCGGCGCTGCTGGACAAGGCCATCGCGCTGGGCTTCGACGCCGTCTGCACCGGCCACTACGCGACCGTCGTGGTCAGCGACGACGGCACCCGCGAGCTGCACCGCGCCTCGGACGCCGCGAAGGACCAGAGCTACGTGCTCGGCGTGCTCGACGAGCGCCAGCTCGCCCACGCGATGTTCCCGCTCGGCGACACCCTCACCACCAAGGACGAGATCCGCGCCGAGGCCGAGCGCCGCGACCTGGCCGTCGCGAAGAAGCCGGACAGCCACGACATCTGCTTCATCGCCGACGGCGACACCCAGGGCTTCCTCGCCAAGCACCTCGGCAGCGCCGAGGGCGAGATCCTGGACGAGGACGGCTCCACCCTCGGCACCCACGGCGGAGCGTTCGGCTTCACCATCGGGCAGCGCAAGGGCCTGCGCATCGGCACCCCCGCCGACGACGGCAAGCCGCGCTACGTCCTGGACATCTCCCCGGTGAACAACACCGTCACCGTCGGCCCGGTCGAGGCGCTGGACGTCACCGCGCTCACCGCCATCAGGCCCCGCTGGTGCGGCACCCCGCCCACCGGCCGCGCCACGTACACCGCGCAACTGCGCGCCCACGGCGAGGACGTTCCCGTCACCGCCGAACTGGTCGACGGCGAGCTGCTGGTGGACTTCGACGGCGAGCCGGTCCGCGGCATCGCCCCGGGCCAGGCCGTGGTGCTCTACGACGGCACCCGCGTCGTCGGTTCCGCGACCATCGCCACCACGCGGCGCGCCCGCGCGGAGGCCGCCCGGGCCTAGGCGCACGCGCGTCGCCTCGTAGGGTGGCGGACATGAACATCTGTGTCTTCATGTCCGCCGCCGACCTCGACGAGCGCTACACCGTGCCGGCCCGCGAGTTCGCCGGGCTGATCGGCAGGGGCGGCCACACCCTGGTGTGGGGCGGGTCGGAATCGGGCCTCATGAAGGTCGTGGCGGACGGCGTGCAGGAGGCCGGCGGCCGGCTGGTCGGCGTGTCCGTGGAGTTCCTGCACAAGGTGGCGCGCGAGAACGCCGACGAGATGGTGATCACCGCGGACCTCGCGGAGCGCAAGGCGCAGCTGCTGCTGCGCTCGGACGCGATCGTCGTCATGGTCGGCGGCACGGGCACCCTGGACGAGGCGACCGAGATCCTCGAACTGAAGAAGCACGGCCTGCACGCCAAGCCGGTCGTGCTGCTGAACGCGGCCGGGTTCTACGACGGCCTCAAACTGCAGTTCCAGCGGATGGACGCCGAAGGCTTCCTTCCGCTGCCCCTGAGCGACCTGGTCTTCTTCGCCGAGGACGGCGCCGAGGCCATGGCATACCTGGAGGAGAACGCGTGAGCACGCATCTGATCACTGGCGCCGGTTCCGGCATCGGCGCCGCCGTCGCCCAGCGGCTGCTGGACCGCGGCGACGAGGTGCTGCTCCTCGCGCGGGACGCCGGACGGGCCAAGGAGCTGGCGGCGCGCTTCGAGGGCGCCCGCACCCTCGTCGGCGACCTGGCGGAACCGGCGCGCCTGTCGTGGGCCTTCGCCCACCAGCCGATGCCGGACCGGCTCGACTCGCTGCTGCACATCGCGGGCGTCGTCGAGCTCGGCGGGATCGGGGAGCTGACCGCGAAGGTCTGGCAGCAGACGCTCGCCGTCAACCTCATCGCACCGGCCGAGCTGACGCGGCTGGTCCTGCCCCAGCTGCGGATGTCGCAGGGCCATGTCGTCTTCGTCAACTCCGGCGCGGGGCTCGCCGCGCACGCGAACTGGGGGGTGTACGCGGCGAGCAAGCACGGCCTGAAGGCCGTGGCGGACGCGCTGCGTCAGGAGGAGCACGGGAACGGGGTGCGGGTGACGAGCGTGTACCCGGGCCGCACCGCCACCCCGATGCAGGAGAAGGTCCACCACCAGGAGGGGACGGAGTACGACGCGTCGCGCTGGATCGACCCGTCGTCGGTGGCCACGGCGATCCTCACGGCGATCGACCTGCCGCGCGACGCCGAGATCAACGACCTGACGATCCGCCCGGGGCGCTGACCGCGCCCCTGACAACTGGGTGGGAATCCGCGGGCAGCGCGTCTCGTACGCTTCGTGCGTGAGTACGGATGCGAAGTTCACGCTGCCCGCCGGTGCCGCTACCGGTGTCGGGTCGATGCCCGGAGGTGATGCGCGGGAGGCCGCGCGGACTGCTACCGGGGCGGTGGAGGCGCTGCCGTTCCTGCCGGAGCTGCCCGCGCGCGGGCCGGGGGCGGACATGATCGGGCGCACGCTCGGGATACTGGTCGACCTGTACGCCCGGGTGGAGCCGAGCGGGTGGCGGTTCGGGGACCGGCCGGGGCGGGACAGCCGGCGGGCCGTGGCGTGGCTGGGGGAGGACCTGGACGCCCTGGAGGAGTTCACCCAGGGGTTCCGGGGCCCGCTCAAGGTGCAGGCCGTCGGGCCGTGGACGCTGTCCGCCTCGGTCGAGCGGCCCAACGGCGAGGCCGCGCTCGGGGACCCCGGCGCCGTCCGGGACCTGGCCGGATCGCTCGCCGAGGGGCTGCGGCTGCATCTGGCGGACCTGCGCCGCCGGGTGCCCGGCGCCGAGCTGGTGCTGCAGCTGGACGAGCCGTCACTGACCGCCGTGCTGCGCGGGCAGGTGCGGACGGCGAGCGGGTACCGGACGTACCGGGCCCCCGACCGCCAGGTCGTCGAGGACCTGATCCGCGGCCTGGTCGAGGCCGCGGACGTGCCGGTGGTCGTGCACTCGTGCGCGCCGGACGTCCCGTTCCGGATGCTGCGGCGGGCCGGGGTCTCGGGCATCTCGTTCGATTTCTCGTTGTTGACGGAGAGTGACTGGGACGCGTTCGGTGAGGCGGTCGAGGGCGGCACCGCGCTGTTCGCCGGTGTCGTGCCCGGCACGGACACCGGATTGTCAGACCCTGCCGGTAGCGTGAGTGGTGTTCGGGCGCTGTGGCGCAGGCTGGGGCTGGATCCGGGGGCGTTGGGCACCTCCCTGGCCGTCACCCCCTCCTGCGGTCTGGCGGGGGCCTCGCCGGCCTATGCCCGTGCCGCTCTGGTGCACTGTGCCAAGGCGGCACGATCGCTCGTCGACAACCCTGAGTGAGGAAGGACAGGACCGCCGTGGAGATTCCTGCCGAAGTGCGCGAACAGCACGCTCAGTTGGCCGAGCAGATCGAGGAGCACCGCTTCCGCTACTACGTCAATGACGCGCCGGTGGTCAGCGACTCCGAGTTCGACCAGCTGCTGCGGCGGCTGGAGGCGATCGAGGAGGAGCACCCGGGCCTGCGCACGCCGGACTCGCCCACCCAGAAGGTGGCGGGGGCGTACCAGACGGACTTCACCTCGGTGGTGCACCGCGAGCGGCTGCTGTCGCTGGACAACGCGTTCGACGACGAGGAGCTGTCCGCCTGGGCGGACCGCGTCGCCGCCGAGCTGCAGGGCATCCCGTACCACTTCCTGTGCGAGCTGAAGGTGGACGGCCTCGCCGTCAACCTCACCTACGAGCACGGCAGGCTGACCCGCGCCGCGACCCGCGGCGACGGCCGCACCGGCGAGGACATCACGCCGAACGTCCGCACCATCTCCGACATCCCGGACCGGCTCTCGGGGGACCGGATCCCGGAGCTCGTGGAGATCCGCGGCGAGGTGTACTTCCCCGGCGAGAAGTTCGAGGCGCTCAACGCGCGGCTGGTGGAGGCCGGCGACAAGCCGTTCGCCAACCCGCGCAACGCCGCCGCCGGCAGCCTGCGGCAGAAGGACCCCCGGGTCACGGCCTCCAGACCGCTGCACATGGTGGTGCACGGCATCGGCGCCCGTGAGGGCTTCGACATCGACTGCCAGTCGCACGCCTACGAGCTGCTGCACGAATGGGGCCTGCCCACCGCGACGCACAACAAGGTCGTCGGCTCGCTCGACGAGGTACGGGAGTTCATCGCCTACTTCGGCGAGCACCGGCACGACGCGGTGGAGCACGAGATCGACGGCGTCGTCGTCAAGGTGGACGAGATCCCGCTGCAGGGCCGGCTCGGGTCGACGTCCCGGGCGCCGCGCTGGGCCATCGCCTGGAAGTACGCGCCCGAGGAGGTCAACACCAGGCTCCTGGACATCCGGGTGGGCGTGGGGCGCACGGGTCGGGTCACGCCGTACGCGGTCGTCGAGCCGGTCACCGTCGCCGGCTCCGAGGTCGAGTTCGCGACGCTGCACAACCAGGAGGTCGTCAAGGCCAAGGGTGTCTTCATCGGCGACACGGTGGTGCTGCGCAAGGCCGGCGACGTCATCCCGGAGATCCTCGGCCCGGTGGCCGATCTGCGGGACGGCAGCGAGCGCGCGTTCGTGATGCCGTCGGAGTGCCCGGACTGCGGTACGGCGCTGCAGCCGATGAAGGAGGGGGACATCGATCTGCGGTGCCCCAACGCCCGTTACTGCCCGGCGCAGTTGCGCGAGCGGATCTTCTACCTCGTCGGCCGCAAGTGCCTGGACATCGAGAACTTCGGATACGTGGCGTCCGCGGCGCTCACGCAGCCGCTGGAGCCCGCGGAGCCACCGCTGGGCAACGAGGGCGACCTGTTCGACCTGAAGATCGAGGAGCTGTTGCCGATCCGGTCGTACGTCCTGGACCAGAACACCGGTCTGCCCAAGCGGGACGCCAGGACCGGCGAGGAGAAGATCGTCACCTTCTTCGCCAACCAGGAGGGCGAGCCGAAGAAGAACGCGCTGGCCATGCTGGAGAACATCGCGGCGGCCAAGGAGCGGCCGCTGGCGCGGCTCCTCACCGGGCTGTCGATCCGGCACGTCGGCCCCGTCGCGGCCGAGGCGCTGGCCAGGGAGTTCCGGGACCTGGACCGGATCAAGGACGCCGAGGAGGCCGAACTGGCGGCGGTGGACGGGGTCGGGGGGACCATCGCCGCGTCGGTCAAGCAGTGGTTCGCCGAGGACTGGCACCTGGAGATCATCGAGAAGTGGCGCGCCGCCGGGGTGAAGTTCACCGAGGAGGGCTCGGACGAGGGCCCGCGGCCGCTCGAAGGCCTCACCGTCGTCGTGACCGGCACCCTCGCCGGCCATACGAGGGACGGCGCGAAGGAGGCGCTGACCTCGCGCGGGGCGAAGGTCGCCGGGTCGGTCTCCAAGAAGACGTCCTTCGTGGTGGTGGGGGACAACCCCGGCTCGAAGTACGACAAGGCCGTCCAGCTCAAGGTGCCGGTCCTCGACGAGCCGGGCTTCGCGGTGCTGTTGACGGAGGGTCCGGAAGCCGCCAGGGAGGCCGCGGTCAACCCGGACGAATAACCGGACGCCCATCACCCGTTCGGCCTATATCCGTACGTTCCGGGTGCTCGGATCCCATTCGGGCAACCACCGTCGATCGGTGCCCGGCGCAGCCTTCCGCGGCCTACTGTTGAGAGACACGCTGGAAGGGCATGAACCTTCCAGCAACCTTTGCGGGTTTTCCGCCGCGGGCACGGTGCGGTGGACCCAGGTGTCGCACCAGGTTGCGAGAGGGACGGGAATGGAACCGACGGAGGGCGCCGCACCGGCGCAGCGGCTGCGTTGGCCGGCCGCGCCGGTACTGCCCCCGGCGGTCTTACGCATCGCGGTGGTGACCGTCGCGGGCCTCGCGCTGGTGGCCGGTGTGGTGGGAGCGATCCACGAAGGCCGGGCGCTCTTCCCCGGCGGCACGGTCGGCTGGGCGTTCGCCGTCCTCACCGGCATCATCGTCGGCCACCTCGTGGCGATGGGCCGCGACCGCTGGTGGGGCGGCACCGGCTCCGGCGCGGCCCTCACCCTGGCGATGCTGCTGCTCTACGGCTGGATGCCGTCGGTGCTGGTCAGCCTGGCCGTCGTGGTGCTGGTCGGTGCCGCGCGCCGGCACCGCTGGCGACAGGCACTGCTGCACGGCGCCGTGGACATCCTGGGCGTCGGCACGGGTTCGCTGACCCTCGCCTGTTTCGGTGTGCACCCCTCGGTGGCCACGCCCTGGCACCCCGAGGACTGGGGGCTGGCGGCCGGTCCGGCGATCGTCGTCACCGCTCTGGCCTATCTGACCGCCACGCGTGCGCTTCTGTGGTTCGCGGTCGCCCCGCGCGGCGGCGGTCTGCCGACGGTTGCCCGCACCGCGCTGATGCGCCAGGGCATGGTGGGCGTCGCCCTGCTGGGACTCTCCCCGCTGATCCTCGTCGTCGGCTGCGACATGCCGGTCCTGCTGCCGCTGTTCGCCGTCCCGCTCATCGCCCTGGACTCGACGCTGTGGATCGCGCACGCCCGCGCCGAGGAGCAGTTGCGCGACCCGCTGACCGGCCTGCCCAACCGCCAGTGGCTGCTGGAACGGGCCTGGATCGCGCTGGACGACGCGGAGCGCAAGGGCGAACGCACCGCGCTGATCCTCATCGACCTCGACAAGTTCCGGTCGGTCAACGACACCCTCGGGCATCTCGCCGGCGACCGGCTGCTGCTCCAGGTCGCCGACCGGCTGCGGCTCGCGCTGCCCCGCGGCGCCGAGGCGGCCCGGCTGGGCGGCGACGAGTTCGCCGTCCTGCTGCCCTGCTGCGACTCCCCGACCCGCGCCCAGCGCATCGCCCGCGCCCTGGTGGCGGCCCTCGGCTCACCGCTGAGCCTCGACGGGCTGACCCTGGTGCTGGAGGCCAGCGCCGGCGTCGCCGTCTTCCCCGACCACGCGGTGGACGCCGAAGGGCTGCTGCGCCGCGCGGACGTGGCGATGTACCAGGCCAAGCGCGACCGCAGCGGCGTCGAGGTCTACGAGGCGACCCGTGACGGCAACACCCCGGACCGGCTCGGCCTGTTGGGGGATCTGCGCCGGGCGCTGGACACGGGCGACGTCGAGCTGCACTACCAGCCGAAGGTCTGCTTCGACGGGAAGATCGCCGGCCTGGAGGCGCTGGTGCGCTGGGAGCACCCGCAGCGCGGCCGGGTCAATCCCGAGGAGTTCATCGCCATGGCGGAGACCTCCGGACTGATGCCCCAACTGACCGAGTACGTGCTGGAGACGGCGCTGGGCCAGGTCGCCCGCTGGCGGAAGATGGGCCTGGACGTGCCGGTCGCGGTGAACGTCTCGCCGCGCGACGTGCACAGCCCCGGCTTCGCGGGCGCGGTCGCCGCACGGCTGGCCCGGCACGGCGTACCGCCGGGCTCGCTGCAGCTGGAGATAACCGAGCACGTCCTGCTGGAGGACCCGCAGCGGGCCGCCGACACCATGGCCGGGCTCACCATGCACGGGGTGAAGATGTCGCTCGACGACTTCGGCACCGGCTACTCCTCCCTGGTCCACCTGCGCAAGCTGCCGGTCAGCGAGTTGAAGATCGACCGCTCGTTCGTGGCCCGGCTGGTCCTCGACAACGAGGACGCCGAAATCGTCCGCTGCACCGTCGACCTCGCGCATTCGCTCGGGCTGCTCGTCGTCGCGGAGGGCGTGGAGGACGACGAGACCTGGGAGCGGCTGCGGGACCTCGGCTGCGACGCCGTACAGGGCTGGCTGGTCGCCGCGGCGATGCCGCCCGACGAGGCGACCGCCTGGCTGCGGGCCCGCGAGCACGGCTGGCGCCGCCCCAACGCGCTGGAGCGCGAGCCGGAACCGGAGCACGCACCGGTGGCGGACGCGGACCAGCCGTCCGCCGGGCAGGCCGTGACGTAGTACGGGCCGACCCCGCCCGCCCACCGCTTGCGCCGACCGCGCCCGCCCACGGCCTGCGCCGACCGGGCTCGTCCACCGCCGCGCCGGGCGTGTCGACCGCCCGCAGTGGTAACCGTTTCGTCGCCAGGGGGTCCGCCCCCATAGGATTGGCCGCGAAACCATCGAACTCACCCCCAGAGGATCGCTGCATGCCTGGCATCACACGCGAGGAGGTCGCCCACCTCGGCCGGCTGTCGCGTCTTGAGCTGAAGGACGAAGAGCTCGACCACTTCGCCGAGCAGCTCGACGTGATCATCGGCGCGGTCGCCCGCGTATCCGAGGTGGCCGGCGAGGACGTACCCCCGACCTCCCACGCGCTGCCGTTGACCAATGTCATGCGCCCGGACGAGGTCCGGCCGTCGCTGACCGCGGCCGAGGCGCTCTCCGGCGCCCCGGCGCAGGAGCAGCAGCGCTTCAAGGTGCCGCAGATCCTGGGGGAGGACTAACCACCATGACTGACCTGACCAGGCTCACCGCGGCCGAGACCGCCGCCGCCGTCGCCTCCGGCGAGGCTTCCGCCGTCGATGTCGCCCAGGCCCACCTGGACCGCATCGGCGCCGTCGACGAGAAGGTGCACGCCTTCCTGCACGTCGACACCGAGGGCGCGCTCGACGCCGCCCGCGCCGTCGACGAGCGGCGCGCCAAGGGCGAGAAGCTCGGCCCGCTGGCCGGCGTCCCGCTCGCGCTGAAGGACATCTTCACCACGAAGGGGATCCCGACCACCGTCGGCTCCAAGATCCTCGAAGGCTGGATCCCCCCGTACGACGCGACGGTGACCAAGCGCCTCAAGGACGCCGGCATCGTCATCCTCGGCAAGACCAACATGGACGAATTCGCCATGGGGTCGTCGACCGAGAACAGCGCCTACGGCCCGACCGGCAACCCGTGGGACCTCACCCGGATCCCCGGCGGCTCCGGCGGCGGCTCGTCCGCGGCGCTCGCCAGCTACCAGGCGCCGCTCGCGATCGGCACCGACACCGGTGGCTCGATCCGCCAGCCCGCGGCCGTCACCGGCACGGTCGGCGTCAAGCCGACCTACGGCGGCGTCTCCCGCTACGGCATGGTCGCCTTCTCGTCCTCCCTCGACCAGGGCGGGCCCTGCGCCCGTACGGTCCTGGACGCGGCGCTGCTGCACGAGGCGATCGCCGGCTACGACCCGCTGGACTCGACGTCCATCGACGCGCCGGTCCCGTCCGTCGTCGAGGCGGCCCGCAACGGCAACGTCCAGGGCATGCGGATCGGCGTCGTCAAGGAGTTCGGCGGCGAGGGCTACCAGGCCGGCGTCATGCAGCGCTTCAACGAGTCCGTGGAGCTGCTGCGCGAGCTGGGCGCCGAGATCGTGGAGATCTCCTGCCCCTCGTTCAAGCTGGCGCTGCCCGCGTACTACCTGATCGCGCCGTCCGAGGCCTCGTCCAACCTGGCCCGCTTCGACGCCATGCGCTACGGCCTGCGGGTCGGCGACGACGGCACCAAGTCCGCCGAGGAGGTCACCGCGCTCACCCGCGAGGCCGGCTTCGGCGACGAGGTCAAGCGCCGCATCATCCTCGGCACGTACGCGCTCAGCTCCGGCTACTACGACGCGTACTACGGCTCGGCGCAGAAGGTCCGCACGCTGATCACGCGCGACTTCGAGGCCGCCTTCGGCACCGTGGACGTGCTGGTCTCGCCGACCACCCCGACCACCGCGTTCCCCATCGGTGAGCGCGTGGACGACCCCATGGCGATGTACCTCGCCGACCTGTGCACCATCCCGTCCAACCTGGCCGGCAACGCTGCGATGTCCGTCCCGTGCGGCCTGGCCCCCGAGGACGGGCTCCCGGTCGGGCTGCAGATCATCGCCCCGGCCATGGCCGATGACCGGCTCTACCGGGTCGGTGCCGCGGTCGAGGCCGCGCTCACCGGACGATGGGGCCACCCGCTGCTTGAGGAGGCACCCGCGCTGTGAGCACGTTGAAGAAGGCCAAGGGCTTCAAGAAGAGCAAGCTCGGCATGTACATCTCGATCGGCACCACGATCTTCGGCGCCGTGAGCACCATCAAGCAGGCGCGCAACGCCAGGGGCGACAACGACCGGCTGATGCTGGCCGACGCCGTGATCAGCGCCGCCGCCATCGCCACCGGCCTGGCACTGCTCGTCCGCGAGCTGCGCAGCCTCGCCGACGACGACGTCCTGGCGGACTGAGAGGTATAGGAATGACCGTCACGGACCTGGAGTCCTACGAGGACGCCCTGTCGGTGTACGACCCGGTGATGGGCCTTGAGGTCCACGTCGAGCTCGGCACCAAGACCAAGATGTTCTGCGGCTGCTCGACCACCCTCGGCGCCGACCCCAACTCCCAGACGTGCCCGACCTGTCTGGGCCTGCCGGGTTCGCTCCCGGTCGTGAACGCGATCGGCATCGAGTCGGCCATCAAGATCGGTCTCGCGCTGAACTGCGAGATCGCGACCTGGTGCCGCTTCGCGCGGAAGAACTACTTCTACCCGGACATGCCGAAGAACTTCCAGACCTCGCAGTACGACGAGCCGATCGCCTTCAACGGCTATCTGGACGTCGTGCTGGAGGACGGCGAGACCTTCCGCGTCGAGATCGAGCGCGCCCACATGGAGGAGGACACCGGCAAGTCCCTCCACGTCGGCGGCGCGACGGGCCGTATCCACGGCGCCTCGCACTCGCTGCTCGACTACAACCGGGCCGGTATCCCGCTCATCGAGATCGTCACCAAGCCGATCGAGGGCGCGGGGGCGCGGGCCCCGGAGGTCGCCAAGGCGTACGTCGCCGAGCTGCGCGAGCTCATCAAGGCGCTGGAGGTGTCCGAGGCGCGCATGGAGCAGGGTCAGATGCGCTGCGACGTGAACCTGTCGCTGCGCCCGCACGGGCGCGAGAAGTTCGGCACCCGCTCGGAGACGAAGAACGTCAACTCGCTCCGCTCGGTCGAGCGCGCGGCGCGCTACGAGATCATGCGGCACGCGGCGGTGCTCAACTCCGGCGGCACGATCGTGCAGGAGACCCGGCACTTCCACGAGGAGGACGGCTCCACCACGGCCGGCCGCATCAAGGACAACGCCGAGGACTACCGGTACTTCCCGGAGCCCGACCTCGTCCCGATCGCCCCGGCCCGCGAGTGGGTCGAGGAGCTGCGGGCCGGTCTTCCCGAGCTGCCCCGGGTCCGCCGGGACAGGCTCAAGAGCGAGTGGGGCATCTCCGACCACGAGATGCAGTCGGTGCTCAACGCGGGCGCGATCGACCTGATCACCGCGACGATCGACGAGGGCGCCCCGTCCGACCAGGCCCGCAAGTGGTGGATGGGCGAGCTGGCCCGTGCCTCGAACGAGACGGGCAAGGAGCTGGCCGACCTCGGTGTCACGCCGGCCCAGGTCGCCCGGGTCACGGCGCTGGTCGCCGAGGGCTCGCTCAACGACAAGCTGGCCCGCCAGGTCCTCGAGGGCGTCCTCGCGGGCGAGGGCGGTCCCGACGAGGTCGTGGAGAAGCGCGGCCTGAAGGTCGTCTCCGACGAAGGCGCGCTGGGCGCGGCCGTGGACCAGGCGATCGCGGCCAACGCCGCCGTCGCCGACAAGATCCGCGGCGGTAACCTTGCGGCGGCCGGCGCCCTGATCGGCGCGGTCATGAAGCTGACCCGCGGCCAGGCCGACGCGAAGCGCGTCCGGGAGCTGGTGCTGGAGAAGCTCGGCGTGCAGGGCTGACCGCACGGTCGACGTTCTGTGCACACGGTGAAGGGCGGTCCCGGAAGGGGCCGCCCTTTCCTTGTGAGGAAGCGCACGAAACCCCCAAAGGATCATTTTTCGCTGTAAGAGTGTGCAGCTGTACCTGAAGCGTTCTTTGAGGGCTGTTTCCCTGAAAGATCCACCCGAGATCCCCAGGGAAGCAGGCATGGCCGCACTCGCCCGGTGGTGTCTCCGCCGTCGTCTCACCGTCGTTCTGCTGTGGATCGCCGTGCTCGCGGGCCTCACCGCGGGCGCCGCCGTCGCCGGCTCCGCCTACTCGAACGACTACGAGATACCCGGCACCGAGTCCGGCCGCGCGGTCACCCTGCTGGAGCAGGCGTTCCCGCACCGCGCGGGCGACTCGGACACGATCGTCTGGCAATCCACCGACAGCGCTAACGGCAGCGTCCGCGCCGACAGCGTCGAGCAGCGGATGACCAGGACCCTCGACAAGATCGCGAAGCTCCCGGGCGTCGCCTCCGTGACCAACCCGTACAACGCCGAGGGCGCCGGCCGCATCAGCCATGACAGCCGCACCGCCTACGCCGACGTCACCTTCGACAGCGCCGCCGACGACCTCGGTGCCGGGCAGGCCGAGGCCGTCGTGGACACCGCGAAGGCCGCCGAGGGCGGTGGGCTGCGGGTCGAGCTCGGCGGCGTCGCCGTCGCGGCCACCGAGGGCGACAGTTCCCACCTCAGCGAACTGATCGGGATCGGCGTCGCCGCCGTGGTGCTGCTGCTGGCCTTCGGCTCCTTCGCCGCCATGTGCCTGCCGATCGCGACCGCGCTGATGGGCGTCGGCACCGCCTACCTGGGCATCGAGCTGCTCGGCCACGTGATGACCGTGGCCGACTTCGCGCCGATGCTCGGCCTGCTCATCGGCCTCGGCGTGGGCATCGACTACGCGCTGTTCATCGTCACCCGGCACCGCAGAGGCCTCAAACGCGGCCTGCCGGTGCGCGAGGCGGCCCAGCAGGCCGTCACCACGACCGGCCGCGCGGTGGTCTTCGCGGGCGGCACGGTCTGTGTGGCGCTGCTCGGCATGATCATCCTGCGCCTCAGCTTCCTCAACGGGGTCGCCGTCGCGGCGGCGCTCACCGTCGTGCTGACGGTGGCCGCCTCGATCACCCTGCTGCCCGCCCTGCTGTCGATGATCGGCATGAAGGCACTCAGCCGCCGGGAGCGGCGGCAGCTGACCGAGCACGGCCCGCAGCCCGAGCTGCCCACCGGGCTCGCCGCCCGCTGGTCCGCCTTCGTGGAACGGCACCCCAAGCTGCTCGGCAGCCTGGCCGCGGCCGTGATGCTCGTCCTGGCGCTGCCCACGCTCTCCCTGCACCTCGGCACCTCCGACCAGGGCAACAACCCGGCGACCAGTACCACCCGGCAGGCCTACGACCTGCTCGCGGACGGCTTCGGCCCCGGCACCAACGGGCCGCTGACCCTCGTCGCCGACGTCCAGGGCGCCGACGCCCGGCTCGCCGTCGACAAGCTGCCGCAGACCCTGCGCGACACCCCGGGCGTCGCTTCGGTGACCTCGGCGACCCTCAGTGGCGACACCGGTGTGATCACCGTCGTTCCGGACACCGCACCGCAGTCCCGGGCCACCTCGGAGCTGGTGAACCGGCTGCGCGACGACGTGCTGCCGCGGGCCGAGGACGGCACCTCGCTCCAGGTGTACGTGGGCGGCCCCACCGCGAGCTACGACGACTTCGCGTCCGTCATCGTCGGCAAGCTGCCGCTGTTCGTCGGGGCCGTCGTGGGCCTCGGCTGCCTGCTGCTGCTCCTGGCGTTCCGATCGATCGGCATCCCGCTGAAGGCGGCGGCGATGAACGTGGCCGCGGTCGCGTCGTCCTTCGGGATCGTCGTCGCGATCTTCCAGTGGGGCTGGGGGAGTGAGCTCCTGGGCCTGGGGGCGGCCGGCCCGATCGAGCCGTTCCTTCCGGTGATCATGGTCTCGGTGCTCTTCGGGCTCTCGATGGACTACCAGGTCTTCCTGGTGAGCCGGATGTACGAGGAGTGGCTGGAGACCGGGGACAACCGGCGTGCGGTACGGGTCGGGCTCGCCGAGACCAGCCGGGTGATCAACTCGGCGGCGGTCATCATGATCGCGGTCTTCCTGGCCTTCGTGCTCAGCGGCGACCGCGTCATCGCGATGTTCGGCATCGGCCTCGCGGCGGCCGTCGCGCTGGACGCGTTCATCCTGCGCACCCTGCTGGTGCCGGCGCTCATGCACCTGCTCGGCGGCGCCAACTGGTGGCTGCCGGCATGGCTGGACCGCCGGCTCCCCAGGATCAGCATCGAACCACCTGCCGCCCCTGCCCCCACCCCTGTCCTGGCCCCCGGCCGGCTGCCCGGACCCCGGGCAGCCGAACGGGAGCCGTCCGTCAGCGCCTGAGGGTCGGGTCGCCCAGAGCGAGAATCGGCTCGCTCTCGCAGGACAGGGACTTGTCCAGGTCCACGTCGTACTCGATCCGCAGCCGCAGTGCCCCGGTCACCGGGAGGTTCAGCGTCTCGGGGTGGCCGACGGTGACGGTCTTGAGGGCCAGCTGCGTGCCGTCGGCGAAGAAGGTCACCTTCGCCTGGTGGTTCTTGGAGTCGTCGGCGATGCCGACGACCACCGAGAGGGTCTTCCAGGACCGGTCCAGGTTGTACTCGGTGAATCCCGCCGAGCACTCGTTCTTCACCAGCGCGTCCGCGTACGGCTTGGTGTTGATGGTGGCCGGCTTCGCCGTGAACGCCTCCAGCCCGTCGACCGGGGCCATGGCGGACAGAGCCGCGTGATCCCCCTGGGTGATCGAGGTCGGCTTGCCCGACCCGGAGTCGGAACCGGACGGTTCCGGGGACGACGGGTCGTCGGACGGCGCCGCCGTCGTCGGATCCAAGGTCGTCGGCGCCGAACTGCTCTGCTGCTGCACGGACGCGCTGCTCTTCGGGTCGGCCGTGGCGTCCTTCTTGTCGTCGCCCATGAACTTGACGGCGGCCAGCGCCCCGGCCCCCATCAGGACGATCGCGAGGACCGCGGCCAGGATCAGCCGGCCCTTCCTGCCCCGCTTGGGCGGCAGCGGCGTCGCCGCCGTCGCCGGACCAGGACCAGGACCGTGCCCGGGGCCGCTCGGCGGCGGGGGCTGCTCGTGGAACACGGCCGCCGGCGCCTGAGGCTGGGACTGGGACTGCGGCGGGGAGTACGACGGGGCCTGCGTCTGCGGGTGCGCCTGGGCCCCCAGCACCACCGTGGGCCTGGTGTCCGTCACCGGTTCCCCGGCCGGCGGTGCCGGGATGTACGAGGGCGGCGGCGTGTGCACCGGAGCCGCCTGGGGCGGTGCGGCGACGGGGGCCGGCCGGTCGGGAAGCGGCGGCACGGCCGGGGCCGGGGCGTGGGCGGGCGGCGGCGGGGCGTCCGAGACCGGAACCGCGTCCTTGGGCCCCGAGGTGCGCGGAGTGCGCGTCGTCGAGATCACCGCAGGGCGCAGCTCACGGACCCACGCGGAGAGCGACTCCGGCCGCTTCGCCGGGTCCGAGGCGAAGATCGCCGCGATGCGCGCGGCCCGCTCCGGATCCAGCCCCGCCAGCTCGGGCAGCGCCAGCAGCGCGGCCCTGACCGTCTCCGGCATGGTGCCCGGCGACTCGCCGCTGAGCAGGAAGTACGCGAGGGCGCCGAACGCGTAGCGGTCGGTGGCCGAACTGCGCTTGCCCTCGAAGACCTCCGGCGCGGCGAACCCGGGGGTGAACCACACCTCGGCGGTCTGGTGGTCCGCGGTCAGCTTGCTCAGCCCGAAGTCGACCAGGGTGGCCTGCCCGTTGGCGTCGATCATGACGTTGCCCGGCGAGAGGTCGCCGTGCACGACCGAGCGGCCCGAGGGAGTGGCGGAGCCCGTGTGCAGCCAGTCCAGGACGTCGGCGAGCTGCTCAAGGCAGCGCACGGCCTCGCGGCGCTCCGCGGGGGTGTCCAGGGCGCGCTCGGCGCGCCAGTCGCGCAGGTCCAGGCCCTCCACGTGGTTCATGACCAGGTACAGGGCGCGGCCCGCCGCCTCCGGCGCCGCCTCTCCCGCGCGGTGCGCGGACGGGCCCTCGAAGTGCTCGCGGATGCCGACCACACCGAGGCGGTTGACGAACCGCAGCAGCTCCGCCTGCTCACGCCATTTGGAGCTGATCCGGTCGAACTGCTCCTGCGACAGGGTCGTCTTCGAATCGAGCACCTTGACGACGACGGGCTCGGTGCCACCGCCGAGTTCGATCTCGGCGAGGTAGAGAACGGCCTCGCCTCCGCGCCCGATGGATCGCAACAGGCGGTAACGGTCGGGTGCGCCGTCAGGGCCGATGTACAGACCGGTGTCCACTTGGTGTTTCTTCCCTCCCCCTATAACCCTGGAGTCGCGCGGAAAACATTGCGGCCAGGGGGAGTTCAGGTTGCCGCCCCCGGCTCGGGCGGGTCAAGCGCAGTTGCCGGGCCGTAACAAGGAGATCGCACGCAGCGAACTCTCAGGCTCCTCTCAGAAACGGAACCTACGGTTTCGTCCCATGGACACCCCCAAGACCGACGCACTGGACAAGGCCCCCACCGACCGGGAGACGGAGACCCCGGACGTACCCGCGCAGGTCGTGGTCGACCCGGAGACCCGCGACGAGGACGGCTTCACGGACGACCTCGAAGAAGACGACGACGCGTCCGCGGAGGACGGCTCCGACGCCGAGCCGGCCGGAACGCGGGGCGCGCCCGGTCTGGCGGCCGCCGCGGCATCGGTCGTCGCGGTCGGGCTCGGGCTGTCGTCGCTCACCGGCACCTGGATCGGCGACCTCATGCAGGACCGCGAGCAGCTGATCGGCAACATCAAGTCCTCCGGCGGCACCCCGCACGCCCAGCTCGCCGCCGCGTACGGCACCCCCTGGCACACCGTGGCGCTCTTCAACGGCATCTTCGCCGTGGTCGCGATCCTGGTCGCGGCCGTCGTCCTGTTCCGTCCCGGCCGACCCGCCACGGCGGGGAACCACTGGAGCCAGGCCCTCGCGTGGGGCGGCCTCATCCTGGGCGTGCTCGGCCTGCTGATCGCCGGGGTCATGTGGTTCGACGTCTTCACGGACCTGCCGCTGCTCCCGGCCACGTCCGCGTCGTGATCCGAGGTCGTGATCCGAGGTCGTGATGCCGGGCCTCCTTACGTCCCGCGTACGGAGGCCTCAGGCTCTAAGGCCCCCCGCGCCCGTGCGGCACCCGGTCTAAGTACCCCCGGCCACCGGAGTTCGGGCAGCTGCCCGATGTGGCGCACCCCCCTTGGCGACGAAGCTTGGTGCAGCGGAACAAGCCGCTCAGCCAAGGGGAACACACCATGTACGAGCTCGAACTGCACCGGGTCCGCGCCACCGAACTCCAGCGTCTGGCACGGGACGAGAACCAGGCCCGCGCGGTCATCGCCGTCCGCCGCGGCGAGCGTCAGGCACAGCGCCGTGCGCAGCGCGCGGCACGCCGCGAGGGGCGGGTGACCACGGACACCGGCCGGGTGGGTCGCGTACTGCGCGGCGTACGGCACCACGCGGCGTCCTGAGTGATAACCGTTACTGCGCTGTCGGACCGCCGTGGGATGCTCGGCACCGTGCAGACCCAATCCGTCAGCCCCGTCTTCGTCGGCCGCGACAGCGAAATGACGCGCCTCGCCGATGCGCTCGCCCGCGCCCACGCGGGCGAGCCGCAGGGCCTGGTCGTCAGCGGTGAGGCCGGCGTCGGCAAGACCCGCCTCGGCGAGGAGTTCCTCGCGGCGGCCGCCGCGGCGGGCGCGGTCACGGCCGTCGGCGGCTGTGTGGAGATCGGCGCGGACGGCCTGCCCTTCGCGCCGGTGTCCACGGCACTGCGCTCGCTCTACCGGCAGCTCGGGGACGAGCTGACGGCCGCGGCCGGCAACCAGGCGGGCGAGCTGTCACGGCTGCTGCCGGAGCTCGGCGAGCACCGCGAGATCGCGCGCGACGGGCGCGACTCGCAGGACGACGACGGCCGGGTACGGCTCTTCGAGCTCACCGCCCGGCTGCTGGAGCGGCTGGCGGCGGACCGCACCGTCGTCCTCGTCCTGGAGGACCTGCACTGGGGCGACCGCTCCACCCGCGAGCTGCTCGCCTACCTCTTCCGGTCGCTGCACCGCGGCCGGCTCCTGATCGTGGCCACCTACCGGTCCGACGACATCCACCGCAGGCACCCGCTGCGCCCCTTCCTCGCCGAGCTGGACCGGCTGCGCACGGTCGGCCGGATCGAGCTGTCCCGGTTCAGCCGCGCGGAGGTCCGCAGCCAGATCACCGGCATCCTGGCCGCCGAGCCCGAGGGCGGCATGGTGGACAAGGTCTTCGAGCGCTCCGACGGCAACCCGTTCTTCGTGGAGGAACTGGCCGTCAGCATCCAGCAGGGCTGCAACTCCGGTCTGAGCGACTCGCTGCGCGACCTGCTGCTCGTGCGGCTCGAAACCCTGTCCGAGGACGCCCAGCGCGCCGCCCGGATCGTCGCCGAAGGCGGCACCACCGTGGAGTACCCGCTGCTCGCCGCCGTCGCGGGGCTCGGCGAGGACGAGCTCATCGAGGCGCTGCGCGCCTGCGTCGGCGCCAACATCCTGCTGCCCTCCGAGGACGGCGACGGTTACCGCTTCCGGCACTCCCTGGTCCGCGAGGCGGTCAGCGACGATCTGCTGCCCGGTGAACGCAGCCGCATCAACCGCCGGTACGCGCAGGCCCTGGAGGCCGGCCCCGGCCTGGTCCGCACGGACGAGCGGGCCGCCAGGCTGGCCAGCTACTGGTACTACGCGCACGACCCGGCGAAGGCGCTGCCCGCCGTGCTGCGCGCCTCCGTCGAGGCCCGCCACCGCCACGCCTACGCCGAGCAGCACCGGCTGCTGGAGCGGGCCCTGGAGCTGTGGGAGGACACCCCCGAGGAGATACGCGGCGAGCTGCGCCCCGCGGACTACGCCGAGGTCTATCCGCCGTGCGGCTGCCACCCCGACTCCCCGCTGAGATTCCTGGACCTGCTGGCGGAGATCACGGTGGCCGCCCGGCTGAGCGGTGAGCCCGAACGGGCCTTCGCCGTGGCCAAGCGCGCGCTCCGGCTGGTCGACGAGACGGAGGACGCGCTGCGCGCCGCCTGGTTCCGCGCCCAGCGCTCCCGGCTGGTCCAGGACCTGGGCCGGGGTGACGGCTGGGAGGACGTGTCCCGCGCGCAGGAGCTCCTGCGCGGCATGCCGCCGTCGGCCGTCCACGCCGACGTCCTCGCCTTCGTCGCCGCCTGGATGATGATCCACAAGTCCGGCGAGGAGGCCATCACCACCGCGGAGCGGGCCGTGGACCTGGCCCGCCTGGTGGGCGCGCGCGAGACGGAACTGAACGCCCGGCTGACCCTCGGGCTGCTCCTCGCCGACTCCGGGGACGTCGAGGGCGGCCTGGCGCTGGCCGAGGACGTCTGCCGCGAGGCGCGCGAGCTCGGGCTGCCCGGACTCATAGGCCGCGCCCACGGCAACCTCGCCTCGGTCCTGGAGGGCGTGGGCCGGTCCCGGGACGCCCTCGCCGTCGCGGCCGAGGGCATCGAGCGCGTCCGCGAGATCGCCACCCGCAGCGTGCGGGCCTACCTGCGCGGCAACGAAGGCGAGTCGCTGTTCTCCCTCGCGCTGTGGGAACAGTGCGAGGAGGCCGTCCTGTGGTCCCGCCGCAACGTGTCCGGGCGGATGGCCGCCGGCGGCCAGGCGCTCTACCTGGGCTTCCTGGCGCTGCGCCGCGGACAGGACGCGGCGGCCGACGAGCACGCGCAGGACGCGCGGGACAGTTTCGTGCACGACACGCAGCCGCAGCACATGGTCCCCATCCGGACGCTGACGCTGGAGATCGCCGTCCGGCGCGGCCGTTTCGACGAGGCGCGCGCGATCCTGGCCGACGCGCTCGACGGGGGCCTGGTGCCCGGTACCTCGCGCTACTGGTGGCCGCTGCTGGCCGCCGGCGCCGCCGCCGAGGCGGACGGGCCCTGGATGACCGTCGACGACCGGCACCGCACGGCGCACCTGCGGCGCATCCGCGAGACCGCGTCCGCGCTGCCCCGGCTCGCGCCGGTCTGGGAGGCGCACGCCCTGCTCGTCGAGGCGGAGCTCGCGCGCGCCGAGGGACAGGCCGCGCCCGAGCGGTGGGCCGCGGTGGTCCGCGCCTTCGAACCGGTGGAGCGCCCGTACGAGCTGGCCCAGAGCCGCTACCGGTGGGCCGAGGCGCTGCTGGCCACCGGGCACGAGACGGGGGAGGCACGGGAGGCCAGGGCGAGCCGTGAGGAGGCCGGCGCGCTCCTCGTACTCGCCCACACGGCTGCCGACGCGCTCGGCGCGCGCCCGCTCGCCGACGAGGTCACGCTGCTCGCCCAGCGCGCCCGGATCGCGCTGCACGAGCCGGACGGCCGGGAGGGAGCGCCCGCGCTCGCCGCCCCGGAAGGACCCGCCGATCCCGCCGAGGCACTGGGCCTGACCGCGCGGGAGCGCGACGTGCTGCGGCTGGTCACCGACGGCCGGACGAACCGTCAGATCGCCGAGGAGCTCTTCATCTCGCCGAAGACGGCGAGCGTGCACGTGTCCAACATCCTGGCCAAGCTCAATGTCTCGGGCCGCGGCGAGGCGGCGGCGCTGGCACACCGGCTGCGGCTGTTCACCGTCCCGTCCGTATGACGGCCGAACGGCTCTCCTGGAACCGGGAGCCGTTCAGCCGGCCTTCAACCGCAGGATGCGGTCGTCGCCGGGCTTGGGGTTGCCCCGCCCGTCCGTGTTGCTGGTGGACAGCAGCAGGGTGCCGTCCTCCAGGGTGACCACGGTACGCAGCCGCCCGTAGGTGTTCACGAAGAACGGCTGCGGGGCCGCGGCGGCCTTCGTGCCGTCCAGCGGGATGCGCCACAGCCGCTCACCCTTCAGCGAGGCCATCCAGATGCACCCGGCGGCGTAGGCGATGCCGCTGGGGGAGGCGTCGTCGGTGTGCCACTGCGCGACCGGGTCGACGTATCCCGCCTGGTGCGCCTGCCCCTCGACGACCGGCCAGCCGTAGTTCTTGCCCGGCTCGATGAGGTTCAGCTCGTCCCAGGTGTTCTGCCCGAACTCCGCCGCCCACAGCCGGCCCTGCGCGTCCCAGGCGAGGCCCTGCACGTTGCGGTGGCCGTACGAGTAGATGACGGAGTCGGCCTCGGGGTTGCCGTGCGCGGGCTGCCCGTCCGGGGTCATCCGCAGGATCTTCCCGCCCAGCGACGTCTTGTCCTGGGCCAGCGGCCGGTTCCCGCTCTCACCGGTGCCGGCGTAGAGCATCTTGTCGGGGCCGAAGGCGATCCGGCCGCCGTTGTGGTTGGTGCCGCTGGGGATGCCGCGCAGGATCGTGTCGGGCGCCCCCAGCTGCTGGCCCACGGGCCTGGAGGGGTCGTAGAGCATGCGCGCGATGCGGTTGTCGTCGGCGGTGGTGAAGTACGCGTACACCAGGCGGTCCGAGCCGAAGGACGGCGAGATCGCGAGCCCCAGCAGGCCGCCCTCGCCGCCCGGCGTCCCGCCGGCCACCCCCGGCACCGAGCCGACCTCGGCGGTCTTCCCGGTGGCGGGGTCGACCCTGAGGATCTTCCCGGTGTCCCGGGAGGCGACCAGCAGCGCCCCGTCCGGGAGTTCGGCCACCCCCCACGGCGTGGTCAGGCCGGTGGCGACGGTCCCGGTCACCGTCGCGGTCCCGGTCGCGGGCGCGGCGGACTCGGAGGCCGGGGACTCGGTGGTCGCTGTGGGAACGGCGGCGGAGGAGGTGGCCGGCGCCTTCGTGGCCGGCGGGTCCGGGACCGCGCCGTCGGGCGACGAGCAGCCCGCGAGCAGCGCGGCGGCGGCAAGCACGGAGGTCACGGCGGTCGCGGTGGTGGTACGGCGGTGCACGGCGGGTCCTCCCTCGTGGTGTCCCGCGATGGCATCACGGGCTGGGCCCGCGGTGCCGACGCCGATTGGGACGGCGGGGACGACCCCCGGGAAATTGCAGCACACAACGGGCCCGCGCGGCGCGACTCTTGTGGGTTCTCCCGCACGTGCCGGTCACCACCGGCCCGCGCGGCCGGTCCGCACGGTCCGTCGAGGACCGGTCCGCACGGTCAGTCCCAGGAGCCCCGTACGGCGGGCAGCCCGGCGATCTCCGCGAAGTCCGCCGGCTCCAGGCGCAGCGCGGCCGCCCCGGCGTTCTCCGCCGCCCAGCGCACGGTCTTCGTGCCCGGCACCGGGACCACCGCGGGCCCCTGGTCCAGTATCCAGGCCAGCGCCACCTGGGCCGGGGTCGCGCCGTGCCGTTCCGCGATTCGCCGCAGGCCCGCCACGATCGGCTGGTTCGCGGCCATCATCTCGGCGGTGAAGCGCGGATGACGGGCCCGCAGGTCGTTCGGCTCGAAGCCCTGACCCGGGGTCAGGGTGCCGGTGAGGAAGCCGTTGCCGAGCGGCATCGCCGCCATGAACCCGACACCCCGCGCGGCACACCACGGAAGCAGCGACTCCAACGCCTCGGTGGACCACACCGAGAGCTCCGCCTGCACACAGCTCACCGGAAAGACCTGCTGCGCGCGCACCAACTGCCGAATCGTCTCCTCGTGCATCCGCCCGCCCGTCTCCCGCCGCCACCCCTCCACGGATGCGCCGCGCGTGCCCCCTTTGTTCGTACGCCGGTTGCCGCGCGCTCCGACCGCGCAGAACCCGAGCGAGCGCACCTTGCCCGCCGCCACCAGCTCCGCCATCGCGCCCCAGGTCTCCTCGACCGGGACCTCGGCGTCGATCCGGTGCAGCTGGTAGAGGTCGATGACATCGGTCTGCAGGCGCCGCAGCGACGCGTCGCAGGCCCGCTTGACGTAGCCGGGCCGCCCGTTGGCCACGATGTGCTGCTCGCCCACCAGCAGACCGCACTTGGTGGAGACGAACACGTCCTGCCGCCGCTCCCGCAGCACCCGCCCGACCAGCAGCTCGTTGGTGAACGGGCCGTACATGTCGGCCGTGTCCAGCAGCGAGGTCCCGTTGTCCAGCGCCGTGTGCACCGCCCGCAGGGACTCCTCGCCGTCCTGCCGCGAAGCGCTGTACGCCCAACTCATGGGCATGCATCCCAGGCCCACGGCGCCCACTTCGAGAGCTGCTGCACCGATTGTCCTGCGCTCCACCTGGCCTGCCCCCTTCACCACGCCCCGACAGGGGCGTGGACCAAGGTAACGCCCTCCTCGGACAGTGCGTCGCATAGCCTCCTGACCATGGCTGACACGTTGCTGAACCACCGGCCCCAGGTCTGGTTGCCCATCCCGGCCGAGGAGATCGGCCCGCTGCCCGCGGATCTGGACTACGTCTTCTGGGACGGCGCCGACGCGTACCCGGCGGACCCGTCGACCGCCGCGTTCTACGTCGTCCCGTACATGAAGGGAGCGGAGGTCGCCCGCCGGCCGCTGCCGCGGATGTCGGGCCTCCGCGTCGTGCAGACCCTGAGCGCGGGCACCGACCAGGTCGCCGGACACCTCGGGGACCTGCCGCCCGGCGTGCGCCTGTGCAACGCACGCGGCGTGCACGAGGCGAGCACCGCGGAGCTCACCCTCGCGCTGACCCTCGCCTCGCTGCGCGGCATCCCGCGCTTCGTGCGCGGCCAGGACGCCGAGGAATGGCACGACGGCTTCTACCCCGCGCTCGCCGACAAGAGCGTACTGATCATCGGCTACGGCGCGATCGGCAGCGCGATCGAGGACCGGTTCGTGCCGTTCGAGTGCGACGTCGTCCGGGTCGCCCGCAGCGCGCGGCCCTCCCCGCGCGGCCCGGTGCACGCCCTCGCCGAACTGCCGGAGCTGCTGCCCCAGGCCGATGTGGTGGTGCTCTCCACCCCGCTCACCGAGGTGACCAGGGGGCTGGTGGGAGCGGAGTTCCTGTCCCGGATGAGGGACGGCGCGCTCCTGGTGAACGTCGCGCGCGGGCCCGTCGTCGACACCACCGCGCTGCTGTCCGAACTGGAGTCCGGACGGCTTCACGCGGCACTCGACGTCACGGACCCCGAACCGCTGCCCGCCGGACACCCGCTCTGGCACGCTCCGAACCTGCTCATCAGCCCGCACGTCGGCGGCAGCACCTCCGCGTTCCTCCCGAGGGCCAAGCGACTGCTGCGCGCACAGCTGTTCCGTTTCGCCACCGGGGAGCCGCTCAACAATGTGGTCACCACGACCTGACGTCGCAGGTGGAGAGGGTGCGAGACCCCGCGACCGCACTGCGTGTCGGCGACCTGCCCTGCGGTCACGCTGTGTAGAGGAACTATGTCCCTGAGTGACGGGTCTGGTGTATCGTCCCGACCGGGGGACGCGTCACGGACACCCAGGGGTTTCCCATGGGTGGGCGGCGGCGCGCGAAAGGTCGGCAAGCAAGGGGGGCGACGGGTGATGCACGGCCAATGGCGGGACGACCTGACGCGGTACCGCGGTGTACCGCGACAGCGATACGGGGCCACACGGTGAGTTCGACCGGGGCGGTGATCGCTCAGCCGCCCGCCCACACCGGCCGGGCCGGGCTGGTGCCCCAGCTCCTGGTCGCCGCGCTCTGCGGAGGTTACGCGACCGGCGCGGCGGTGGGCTGGGGATCGACCTGGCTCGCCGACATCATGGGTGACTTCGGGCTCGCCGCCGCAGCGGCCGCGGCCGGCGTCTCCTCGTTCGTCTACGCCCGGACCCTCACCGGCCGCCAACGGCCCACCTGGTTCCTGTTCGCCGGCTCGTCCGCCATGGTGGCGCTCGGCAACGGAACCTGGGGATGGTACGAGGTGGTGCTGGACGGCACGTTGCCGAAGACCTCGATCGCCGACTTCTTCTTCCTGCTCTTCGCCCCACCGGCCATCATCGGCCTGCTGATGCTCGCCAAGCGCCCGGTGACCCGGGCCGGCTGGGTCTGCCTGGGGCTGGACGCCTGGCTCGTCGGCGGCTCGCTGCTCACCCTGGCCTGGAGCCTCGCACTGGCGAACGACGCGAGCCTGGAAGGGCTCAGCGCCGCCCAGGCCGCGCTCCGCCTCGCCTACCCGCTGCTCGACATCGCGCTCGCCAGCATGGTGCTGGCGCTGCACTTCCGGCGCTCCCCGGCGAACCGGGTCGCGGTCAACACCGCCATCGCCGCCCTGGCGCTGACCGTGCTGTGCGACGCGCTGTTCCGCTCCCCGCTCTGGCGCGAGCACTACCAGTCCGGCCACATCCTGGACGCCGGGTGGTTCGCCGGCAGCATGCTCCTGGCCTACGCCCCCTGGGCCGGCCGGCGTGACGCCGCCCGGGTGGACCCGCGCTCCCTCGCGCACTCCAGCCGCAAGGTCGCGGGCTCGCTGGCCGCGCTCGTCCCGTACCTCGCGGCCGGCGTCTGCACCCTCGGCATCCTGTACAACGTGATCGACGGCCGCAAGACCGACCATGTGGTGCTCCTCACCGGCTGCACCGTCGTCCTGGCGCTCGTCGTCCGCCAGGGCATCATGCTGCTCGACAACATCTCGCTCACCCAGGAACTGGCCCAGAAGGAGAACCACTTCCGGTCCCTGGTGCAGGGTTCGAGCGACGTCATCATGATCGCCGCGCCCACCGGCATACTGCGCTACGTGAGCCCCGCGGCCCGGGGCGTGTACGGGCGGGACGCCGAGGACATGGTGGGCACCGAGCTCGCCTCGCACATCCACCCCGAGGACCTGGGGCGGGTGGTGCACGAGGTCCGCAGGTTTCTCGCCGCCTCACCCGCCGCGGAGCCCGCTACGCGCATCGAATGCCGCATCCGCGCCGGGCGCGGCAGGGACGGCGGCGGCTGGCTCAATGTGGAGTCCAGCGTCAACCGATACCAGGGCGGGCTGATCTTCAACAGCCGTGACGTGACCGAACGGGTGCGCCTGCAGGCCCAGCTCCAGCACAACGCCTCGCACGACCCCCTCACCGACCTGCCCAACCGGGCCCTGTTCACCGAGCGGGTGAGCCGGGCGCTCGGCGGCCGCCGCAGCGGCGACGGCGAGGCGGCGGTGCTCTTCGTCGACCTCGACGGATTCAAGGCGGTCAACGATACGGTCGGCCACCAGGCCGGCGACGAACTGCTCGTCCAGGCGGCCCGGCGGCTTCAGGAGTCGGTTCGCTCCGGCGACACGGCGGCACGGCTGGGCGGCGACGAATTCGCCGCCCTCATCTGTGGCGGCAGTGCCGACCGGCAGGTGCGGGAGTACCAGATCCACGAGATCGCCGACCGGCTGCGGTCCGCGCTCTCCCAGCCGTACCGCGTCGAGTCCGGCGAGGTCCGGGTCGCCGCCAGCATCGGCGTCGCGTTCGCCGAGCCGGGTATCACCCCCAGTGAACTCATGCGCAACGCGGACCTGGCGATGTACCGCGCGAAACAGGCGGGCAAGGGCCGCGTCGAGATGTACGCGCCCCAGATGCAGGCCGACGTGGTGCGCCGTGCCGAACTGGCCACCCGGCTGCGCAACGCCCTGCACGACGGGGAGTTCACCCTGCTGCACCAGCCCGTGGTCGAGCTGCGGACCGGCCGGGTGACGGCCGTCGAGGCACAGGCCCGCTGGCGCTCCGCCCAGGGCATCCTCTTCACCCCCGCCGAGTTCCTGCGGGTGGCGGAGGACACCGACCGCACCGCGGAGCTGAGCCGCTGGCTGCTGCAGGAGGCGGTCGAGCAGGCCGCGCTGCGGCACGGATCCGGCCACGCCGTGCCGGTGGCCGTCAAGATGTCCGTCCGCCGGCTGATGCACCGGGACCTGCCGCTCGGCAGCATCGAGACCCTGCTGAGCCGCCATGAGCTGCCCACCGGCGGACTGATGCTGGAGCTGACCGACAACGACCCGCGGATCTCCATGGAGGAACTGGAGCGCAGGCTGTCGGCGCTGCGCCGCCTCGGTGTCCAGATCGCTCTGGACGGCTTCGGCACCGGCTACGCCGCGATGACCGCGCTGCGCCGCCTCCCGGTGGACCTGCTCAAGATCGACCGGAGCTTCGTCGAGGGCATCGTCGAATCCGCCCGGCTGCACAAGATCACCGCGGGCATGCTGCGGATCGCCGAGGACCTGGGCATCCGCACCGTGGCGGACGGGGTGGACCGGCCCGAGCAGGTCGTCGCGCTGCGCGCCATGGGCTGTACGCACGGCCAGGGCATGGCCTTCTCCGGGCCGCTCGACGAGCACCGGCTGAGGGGCTCCCTGACCCGCGGCGGCTACCCCGTACCGCATGGCTCCACCGCCCTGACCGGCGGTCCACTCCCCGTGCGGCGCAACGGAACCACCGGATCGGGTGATCCCCTTCGCTCAAATGCTGAGACGCCCGTCCCACCCGCTTGACACTCCAAGGGGTCCAGGGAGAGGGTCGTGTTCATGCGCACCCGAATTCTCGTACTTGGAAAGCGCGTCGGCTGACCGAGGCCCACCATCGCCTTGGAAAACGCACCGACGCGCTCCCCTCGCTTGCCTGACGGCACGAGGGGTTTTTTGTTGCCTGGCACCCAGAAGAAAACTCATCTTCGAGAGAAGAGAACGCAGATGACCGAGCAGGCCACCGGGGCCCCCCATCCGCAAGCGCGGGCCCGCAACGGGGGACAGCAGCCCACCGCCCCAGAGCGCATGACGGGCGCGCAGTCCCTCATCCGCTCGCTCGAGGCGGTCGGCGCCGACACCGTATTCGGTATCCCTGGCGGTGCGATCCTGCCGGCCTACGACCCGCTGATGGACTCCGTCAAGGTCCGCCACATCCTGGTCCGCCACGAGCAGGGGGCCGGCCACGCCGCCACCGGCTACGCGCAGGCCACCGGCCGGGTCGGCGTCTGCATGGCCACCTCGGGACCGGGCGCCACCAACCTCGTGACCCCGATCGCCGACGCGCACATGGACTCCGTCCCGCTGGTCGCGATCACCGGCCAGGTCGCCTCCAAGGCGATCGGCACCGACGCCTTCCAGGAGGCGGACATCTGCGGCATCACGATGCCGATCACCAAGCACAACTTCCTGGTGACCCGCGCCGAGGACATCCCGCGGACCATCGCCGAGGCGTTCCACATCGCCTCCACCGGCCGTCCCGGCCCGGTCCTCGTCGACATCGCCAAGGACGCCCTGCAGAACCAGACGACCTTCTCCTGGCCGCCGCAGATGGACCTGCCCGGCTACCGCCCGGTGACCAAGCCGCACGCCAAGCAGATCCGCGAGGCCGCCCGGCTGATCAACGAGGCCAAGCGCCCGGTGCTGTACGTCGGCGGCGGCGTCATGAAGGCCCGCGCCACCGCCGAGCTGCGGATCCTGGCCGAGCTGACCGGCGCCCCGGTCGTCACCACGCTGATGGCGCTCGGCTCGTTCCCCGACAGCCACCCGCAGCACGTCGGCATGCCCGGCATGCACGGCGACGTCACCGCGGTCACCGCCCTGCAGAAGTCCGACCTGCTGATCGCGCTCGGCGCCCGCTTCGACGACCGGGTGACCGGCCGGCTCGACACCTTCGCCCCGGGCGCCAAGATCGTGCACGCGGACATCGACCCCGCCGAGATCGGCAAGAACCGCGCCGCGGACGTGCCGATCGTCGGTGACGCCCGCGAGGTCCTCGCCGACCTGATCGTCGCGGTCCAGGCGGACCACGAGGCCGGCCACAAGGGCGACTACGCCGACTGGTGGAAGGACCTCAACCGCTGGCGCGAGACCTACCCGCTGGGCTACGACACCCCGGACGACGGCAGCCTCTCCCCGCAGCAGGTCATCGAGCGGATCGGCCAGCTCGCCCCCGAGGGCACCCTGTTCGCGGCCGGCGTCGGCCAGCACCAGATGTGGGCCGCGCAGTTCATCAAGTACGAGAAGCCCAACACGTGGTTCAACTCCGGCGGCGCCGGGACCATGGGGTACGCGGTGCCCGCAGCGATGGGCGCCAAGGCCGGCGTCCCCGGCGCGACCGTCTGGGCGGTCGACGGTGACGGCTGCTTCCAGATGACCAACCAGGAGCTGGTCACCTGCGCGCTGAACAACATCCCGATCAAGGTCGCCATCATCAACAACGGCGCCCTGGGCATGGTCCGCCAGTGGCAGAACCTCTTCTACGGCGAGCGCTTCTCCAACACCGTGCTGCACGCCGGTGAGACCAACTCGAACAGCGGCTCGACGGTCGGCGTCGGCTCGACGGTGAACCGCGGCACCCGCGTCCCGGACTTCGTCAAGCTCTCCGAGGCGATGGGCTGCGTGGGTCTGCGCTGCGAGAGCCCGGACGAGCTGGACGCGGTCATCGCCAAGGCCAACTCGATCAACGACCGCCCGGTGGTCGTGGACTTCATCGTCCACGAGGACGCCATGGTGTGGCCGATGGTCGCCGCCGGTACCTCCAACGACGAGATCCTCGCCGCCCGCGATGTCCGCCCGGACTTCAGCGACGGCCAGGAAGACTGAGGCGCAGGACCGAGAGAAGGAACGAAGCGACATGTCCAAGCACACGCTCTCCGTCCTGGTGGAGAACAAGCCCGGCGTCCTGGCCAGGATCACCGCGCTGTTCTCCCGCCGCGGCTTCAATATCGACTCCCTCGCGGTGGGCACCACCGAACACCCCGAGATCTCCCGCATCACCATCGTCGTGAACGTGATCGACGAGCTCCCGCTGGAGCAGGTCACCAAGCAGCTCAACAAGCTGGTCAATGTCCTGAAGATCGTGGAACTGGAGCCCTCGGCCGCCGTTCAGCGTGAACTCGTTCTGGTGAAGGTTCGGGCCGACAACGAGTCCCGTTCCAAGATCGTCGAGATCGTCCAGCTGTTCCGCGCCAAGACCGTGGACGTCTCCCCGGAGGCCGTCACGATCGAGGCCACCGGCGGCGCCGACAAGCTCGAAGCGATGCTCAAGATGCTGGAACCCTTCGGCATCAAGGAGCTGGTGCAGTCCGGCACCATCGCCATAGGGCGCGGCGCCCGCTCCATCACCGACCGCTCCCTGCGGGCCCTCGACCGCTCCGCGTAGTACCTCCCGAAGCTCAGCCGTGCTGCGGTCCCGCCCCCGGTGGGACCGCATGGCGAGACCGACGCGCTTTCCTCCGCCCACCGGACGTACTGTGTGGGCAATCCACAGAACCAAGGAGATATCCCAAGTGGCTGCCGAGCTGTTCTACAACGACGACGCCGACCTCTCCATCATCCAGGGCCGCAAGGTCGCGGTCATCGGATACGGCAGCCAGGGTCACGCCCACGCGCTGTCGCTGCGCGACTCCGGCGTCGACGTGCGCGTCGGCCTGCACGAGGGCTCCAAGTCCAAGGCCAAGGCCGAGGAGGAGGGCCTGCGGGTCGTCTCCGTCGCCGAAGCCGCCGCCGAGGCCGACGTCATCATGATCCTGGTCCCGGACCCGCTCCAGGGCAAGGTCTACGAGGAGTCCATCAAGGACCACCTCAAGGACGGCGACGCGCTCTTCTTCGGCCACGGCCTCAACATCCGCTACGGCTTCATCAAGCCGCCGGCCAACGTCGACGTCGCCCTGGTCGCCCCGAAGGGCCCGGGCCACCTGGTCCGCCGCCAGTACGTCGAGGGCCGCGGCGTCCCGTGCATCGCGGGTGTCGAGCAGGACGCGACGGGCAAGGCGTTCGAGCTCGCGCTGTCCTACGCCAAGGGCATCGGCGGCACCCGCGCCGGCGTCATCAAGACCACCTTCACCGAGGAGACCGAGACCGACCTCTTCGGCGAGCAGGCGGTCCTCTGCGGCGGCGCCTCCGCGCTCGTCAAGGCGGGCTTCGAGACCCTCGTCGAGGCCGGCTACCAGCCCGAGATCGCGTACTTCGAGTGCCTCCACGAGCTCAAGCTGATCGTGGACCTCATGTACGAGGGCGGCCTGGAGAAGATGCGCTGGTCGGTCTCCGAGACCGCCGAGTGGGGCGACTACGTCACCGGCCCCCGCATCATCAACGACCAGACCAAGGTCGAGATGAAGAAGGTCCTCGCCGAGATCCAGGACGGCACCTTCGCCAAGAACTGGATGGCCGAGTACGAGGCCGGTCTGCCGAAGTACAACGAGTACAAGAAGGCCGACCAGGACCACCTGCTGGAGACCACCGGCAAGAAGCTCCGCAAGCTCATGAGCTGGGTCGACGACGAGGCGTGAGCCCCGTCGCGTGCGGGGCGGTCGCAGTGGCCGCCCCGCACCGTTGTCCACGGCGTACAGCCACGTGCGGGTGATCCTTCCACCAAGGCACAAGCCGCACTCGGCGGCGCCGATACACTGCAACTACAAAGCGCGTCAGGCTCACAGCGTCGTGCGTCTTCCACGCGGCATGCCATCCCCTCCCTCCCTGGAGCGTCCGCGGGACCGGCCGCCCACGAAGGACAAGTGAGGACCACGTGAGCCAGAAGCCTGTCGTACTCATCGCCGAAGAGCTGTCGCCCGCTACCGTCGACGCGCTGGGGCCGGATTTCGACATCCGGCACTGCAACGGCGCCGACCGGGGTGAGTTGCTCTCCGCGATCAAGGATGCCGACGCCATCCTGGTCCGAAGCGCCACCAAGGTCGACGCGGAGGCCATCGCCGCCGCGCCCAAGCTGCGAGTCGTCGCCCGTGCGGGCGTCGGTCTCGACAACGTCGACGTGGCCGCCGCCACCAAGGCCGGTGTCATGGTCGTCAACGCGCCGACCTCGAACATCGTCACCGCCGCCGAGCTGGCCTGCGGCCTGCTCATCGCCACCGCCCGCAACATCGCGCCGGCCAACTCGGCGCTGAAGAACGGCGAGTGGAAGCGGAACAAGTACACCGGCGTGGAGCTGGCCGAGAAGACCCTCGGCGTCGTCGGCCTCGGCCGCATCGGCGCGCTGGTCGCCCAGCGCATGTCCGCGTTCGGCATGAAGATCGTCGCGTACGACCCCTACATCCAGCCCGCTCGCGCGGCCCAGATGGGTGTCAAGATCCTCAGCCTGGACGAGCTGCTGGAGGTCTCCGACTTCATCACCGTCCACCTGCCGAAGACCCCCGAGACCCTCGGGCTGATCGGTGACGAGGCCCTGCACAAGGTCAAGCCCTCGGTCCGGATCGTGAACGCCGCGCGCGGCGGGATCGTGGACGAGGAGGCGCTCGCCTCGGCCCTCAAGGAGGGCCGCGTCGCGGGTGCGGGCCTGGACGTCTACGCGAAGGAGCCGTGCACCGACTCCCCGCTCTTCCAGTTCGACAACGTGGTGGCCACCCCGCACCTGGGTGCCTCCACCGACGAGGCGCAGGAGAAGGCCGGCATCGCCGTCGCCAAGTCCGTCCGCCTCGCCCTCGCCGGCGAGCTGGTACCGGACGCGGTCAACGTCCAGGGCGGCGTCATCGCCGAGGACGTGCGCCCGGGCCTGCCGCTCGCCGAGAAGCTCGGCCGGATCTTCACCGCACTGGCCGGCGAGGTCGCCGCCCGCCTCGATGTCGAGGTACGCGGCGAGATCACCCAGCACGACGTGAAGGTGCTCGAACTCTCCGCGCTCAAGGGCGTCTTCGAGGACGTCGTCGCCGAGACCGTCTCCTACGTCAACGCGCCGCTGTTCGCCCAGGAGCGCGGTGTCGAGGTCCGGCTGACCACGTCGAGCGAGTCGCCCGACCACCGCAACATGGTCACCGTGCGCGGCACTCTGACGGACGGCACGGAGGTGTCGGTCTCCGGCACGCTGGCCGGCCCGAAGAACATCCAGAAGATCGTCGCCGTCGGTGACGAGGACGTGGACCTGGTCCTCGCCGACCACATGGCCTTCCTCCGCTACACCGACCGCCCCGGCGTCGTCGGCACGATCGGCCGCATCCTCGGCGAGGCCGGCGTCAACATCGCCGGCATGCAGGTCGCCCGCGCGGCCGTCGGCGGCGAGGCCCTCGTGGCCCTGACCGTCGACTCCTGCATCCCCCCGGCCGCCCTGGCCGAGATCGCCACGGAGATCGGCGCGACGTCGTCGCGCGCGGTGGACCTGACGGACTGACCGCAGACACCGACCGCTTGAGGTCGCAGCGTCAGCGACGCAGCCGCCCTTCACTCATATGAAGGGCGGCTTCGTCATTCCCTCCCGCTACGCTGAACGCTGCGGACAGAATCCCGTCCATGGGAGGAATCATGACTGCCGAACCGCTACCGGCCTGGGCTTTCCCGCCTCCGGGCGGATTCACCGCGGACGACCTCGACCGCATCCCCGATCTCCCGCCGCACACAGAACTGATCGACGGGAGCCTTGTCTTCGTGAGCCCGCAGAAGTATTTCCACATGTTGGCCGTGGATCTGTTGAGCACGCTTCTGCGGCAGGCTGTCCCGGAGAAGTTCCGTGTGCTGCGCGAGATGACTGTCGTCCTGAACCGGTCCAATCGGCCTGAGCCGGATATCTCGATCGTGCGGGCCGCAGCGGTTTCCGAGACTGCCGACGAAACCGGCTACGAGGCCGCGGACGTCATCCTCGCCGTGGAAGTCGTCTCGCCCGAATCCGAGGAGCGGGACCGCAAGCGCAAGCCCCAGCTCTACGCGGAGGCGGGCATCCCGCACTTCTGGCGGGTCGAGAAGGGTGAGGGCCGGCAGCCGGTCGTCTACGTCTACGAGCTCGACACGATGACCCGTACCTATGTTCCGTCGGGCATCCACCACGAGCGGCTCAAGGTCCCCGTCCCCTTCACCATCGACATCGATCTCACCGAGATCGACCGTCTCTAGGACCCGGCCGGGCCGTTTCTACAGCCGCGCCGCCTTCAGCGCCATGTGCAGCAGCAGCCGGTCCTCGCCCTCGTCGAGGTCGAGGCCGGTGAGCTGTTCGATGCGGGAGAGGCGGTAGTAGAGGGTCTGGCGGTGGATGGCGAGGGCGGCGGCCGTGCGGCCGGCCTGGCCCGCGCAGTCCAGGTAGACCTCGGCGGTGCGGGCGAGTTCGCGGTGGGACGGTTCCAGCAGGGGGAGCACGGCGGGGTCGGGGGCGGTTCCGCCGGGGAGCGCCGAGAGCATGCGGTACGGGCCGAGGTCCGCCCAGTCCGCGACCGGCGCGAGCCGGGGCTGGACCCGTGCCGCGCGGGCGGCCGCGGTCGCCTGCCGCCAGGCTTCGGACAGCCCGTCCAGACCGCGCGCCGGCTCGCCGAAGCCGGCCATGGCGCCGGGCGCGGCCGATGTCTCCAGCAGTCGCGTCGCAGCCGCGCGGGCGGGGGAGACGTGCTGGGCGGAGCGCAGCCGGACCAGGATGGCCAGCGGGTCGGCGCCGACCGGCCCGGGGGCCGGGATCCAGCAGAGCGCGGCCGCGCCCGGGATCGTGCGGATCCCCGGCAGCTCCCGCGACCCGTCGGCGGGGAGCGTGGCGCCGTCCAGCGCCGGAGGAGCCGTCCAGCCCAGGACGCACACGAGCGCGTGCACCTCGTCCGCGTCCGGCCCGAGCGCCTTGCTCAGGGCGTCCCGCGCGGCCTCGCGCCGCTCGCCGGGGCCCGCGGTCAGCGCCGCGCGCAGCTCACGGCCGACGTCGGCGCCCGCCCGGGACTCGGCGGCCAGCCGGTCGCCGATCCGGTCGCAGACCTCCATCGCGGCGACCAGCCGCGGATCGGGGTCGGGCCCGGCGTCCGAATCGTCGAGCAGCCACACATAGCCGTGCACGATGCCGCGATGCCGCACCGGCAGGCAGATCCGGCCCCGGACGACACCGGCCGCCGGGGCGGCGGGGATGCGCACCGGGCCGGTGGCGCGGGCGATGCCGAAGCGTTCGAACCAGGAGCGGACCTCGGCCGTCGAGCGCCGGGTCAGGATCGAGCGGGTGCGGACGGGGTCCATCACGCCGTCGTCGCTGTCGTGCGCGCCGAAGGCGATCAGCCGGAAATCGCGGTCCTCCAGGGTCGCGGGCGCGCCGACGAGAGCGGACACCTCGTCGACCAGTTCCTCGTAGTCCTCTCGCACCCCTTCATTCTCTCTTACATCTGTATGAGGGATGCCGCACGGATGCGTGACAGGTGTCGATGGTTCACGGGGTAGGTGAACCCTAGATTTCGCGGTGTCGCTGCCTGTTCATGCTCTGATCCTGAAGGAGCCCCCGTGCTCGGTCCTGTGTTGCTCGCCGCCTCGCGCAGCGACCGCATGCGTCGCCTCGTCGCCGCCGCGCCGGTCACCCGCCCTGTGGTGAACCGTTTCGTCGCCGGTGACGAACTGCGTCCGGCCCTGGACAACGTCCGCGAGCTCACCGCGTCGGGTCTGGAGGTCACCCTCGACCACCTGGGCGAGGACGTCACCGACGCGGCCACCGCGAGCGCGACCCGCGACGCGTACCTGGCCCTTCTGCGGGCGCTGGAGACCGAAGGCCTCGGCACGCGCGCCGAGGTCTCCGTGAAGCTCTCCGCGTTCGGGCAGGCGCTGCCCGGCGGCGGCCACGACATCGCGCTGGAGAACGTCCGCGAGGTCGCGGAACTCGCCACCGCGATCGGCACCACGGTCACCCTCGACATGGAGGACCACACCACCGTCGCCTCGACCCTGGGGATCCTCGCCGAGCTGCGCAAGGAGCACCCGGACACCGGCGCCGTCATCCAGTCGTACCTGTTCCGCACCGAGGACGACGCCAGGCAGCTGGCCGTCGCCGGCTCGCGCGTGCGTCTGGTGAAGGGCGCGTACAAGGAGCCCGCGAGCGTCGCGTTCCAGTCCAAGGCTGAGGTCGACAAGGCGTACGTGCGCGTCCTGAAGATCCTCATGGCCGGTGACGGCTACCCGATGATCGGCTCGCACGACCCGCGCATGATCGCCATCGCCCAGGAGCTGGCCGCCCTCTACGGCCGCAAGTCCGGCAGCTACGAGTTCCAGATGCTCTACGGCATCCGCACCACCGAGCAGCGCCGCCTCGCGCAGGACGGCGAGCGCATGCGCATCTACGTGCCTTACGGCGCAGACTGGTACGGATACTTCATGCGCCGTCTCGCGGAGCGTCCGGCCAACCTCGCCTTCTTCCTCCGTTCCTTCCTCCCCAGCCGTTGAGCAACCCTCATCCCCGCTGAGTGACCCTCACCCTTAGGAGCGCATTTACATGGACGCTGTGACCCAGGTCCCCACGCCGGTGAACGAGCCGATCCACTCCTACGCCCCGGGATCCCCCGAGCGCGCCCGGCTCGAAGCGAAGCTGAAGGAGCTGGCCGGCAATCCGATCGACCTGCCGATGACCATCGGCGGCGAGCAGCGGATGGGTGGCGGCGAGCGCTTCGACGTCGTGCAGCCGCACAATCACAGCGCCCGCATCGGCACCTACGCCAACGCCACCGCCAAGGACGCGCAGGACGCCGTCGACGCCGCCCTCGCCGCCGCCCCGGCCTGGCGCGCGCTCTCCTTCGACGACCGCGCCGCGATCATCCTGCGCGCCGCCGACCTGCTGTCCGGCCCGTGGCGCGAGACGCTCGCCGCCTCGACCATGCTCGGCCAGTCGAAGACCGCCCAGCAGGCGGAGATCGACTGCCCGTGCGAGCTGGTCGACTTCTGGCGCTTCAACGTCTCCTTCGCCCGGCAGATCCTCGCCGAGCAGCCGATCAGCAGCGCCGGCGTGTGGAACCGCAGCGACCACCGGCCGCTGGAGGGCTTCGTCTACGCGATCACGCCGTTCAACTTCACGGCCATCGCGGGCAACCTGCCCACCGCCCCCGCCCTGATGGGCAACACGGTCGTGTGGAAGCCGTCCCCGACGCAGACGCACGCCGCCGTGCTGCTGATGCGCGTCCTGGAGGCCGCCGGCCTGCCCAAGGGCGTCATCAACCTGGTGACCGGTGACGGCATCGCCGTCTCCGAGGTGGCGCTCACCCACCCGGACCTCGCCGGGATCCACTTCACCGGCTCGACCAAGACCTTCCAGCACCTGTGGAAGACGGTCGGCAACAACATCGAGAACTACAAGACGTACCCGCGTCTCGTTGGCGAGACCGGCGGCAAGGACTTCGTCGTCGCCCACCCCTCCGCCGACCCGGCGATCCTGAAGACCGCGCTGACCCGTGGCTCCTTCGAGTACCAGGGCCAGAAGTGCTCGGCCTCCTCCCGCGCCTACATCCCGCGCTCCATCTGGGAGAACGGCTTCAAGGAGGAGTTCGCGGCCGAGGTCGACGGCATCACCATGGGTGACGTCACCGACCTGTCGAACTTCATCGGCGCCGTCATCGACGAGCGTGCCTTCGCCAAGAACAAGGCGGCCATCGACCGCGCGAAGTCCGACCCGACGGTCGAGGTCGTCGCCGGCGGCACCTACGACGACTCGGTCGGCTACTTCGTCCGCCCGACCGTCCTGGTCTCGACCGACCCGGCGAACGAGATCTTCCGCGACGAGTACTTCGGCCCGATCCTCGGCCTCTACATCTACGAGGACGACGAATTCGACGCCATGCTCGCCCAGATGGAAGCCGTCTCGCCGTACGCCCTCACCGGCTCGATCATCGCTCAGGACCGCACCGCGGCCGTGGACGCGATGGAGAAGCTGCGCTTCGCCGCCGGCAACTTCTACATCAACGACAAGTCGACGGGTGCGGTCGTCGGGCAGCAGCCGTTCGGCGGAGGCCGCGCCTCCGGTACGAACGACAAGGCCGGCGCCGCGTCCAACCTGATGCGCTGGACGTCGACCCGCTCCATCAAGGAGACGCTCGTCCCGCCGACCGACTACCGGTACCCCCACCAGGGCTGATCCGCCCTGCTGCGGCCCGACCGCATACCGCCGCCCCCGCACTCCGGTCCCCATCCGGGCGCGGGGGCGGCCTGCGTCCGGGTGGTCTCCGTCTCAGATAGTAGGAAGTCCGAGTAACTGTGGAGACATAACGGCGGTGCTGGCCTAGCTTTGTGGGAGCCGAACGAATCGCTCCACCAGCGATCGGCGGATGCGAACCCGCGCCCTTTCGCAGGTCACCCCCTGCGGCGCACGTTCCCCGCCCCGTTCTATGGCGACAACCATCTCCTTGATCTTCCTTTGGAGCTGATCACCATGGACGAGACCGCACGCGAGAACGCGATGAAGGCACTGCAGCGCTCGCTCGACCGCCGGGACAACGGCGGCAGCACCGGCCACGAGGCCCGCTAGCGCGGCGCGCCAGGTACACGAACGAGGCGCCGGACGGGCTGAAAAGCCCGTCCGGCGCTTGAAGAACGTGCTCAGCGAGCCCTACGCGCCACCGTGCTGTGCTGGTTCTTCACTTCGCCCTCCGGGCTACCGTGAAGTGGTCCACGCGCTCGCCCGTCTCCGCCAGTGCGGAGACCGTCAGCGTGGCCGTCCGTCCGGAGGACGCCGGCTCCACCTCGACCGCGATGAACGAGTAGCCCGTGTAGCGGACCCGCGACCAGGTGACGTTCTCGGTGACCTTGCCGCCGCCCTTGGCCGAGTGCCAGGTGGCGACCGAGTCGACGTGGTGCTCGTGGCCCTCGAACGAGTCGGGCGCCGGGAAGTCGTAGAGGCTGCGGCCCGCGCCGCCGGCCGTCACGTAGACGACGCCGTCCCGCTCGGGGTGGACCGTGTCGCCGATGGCGACCGGCTTCGAGACCTTGCCGCCGCGGATCGCGTCGGTGCGCTCGTAGACGTGGTTGTGGCCGTTGACGACCAGGTCGACCTGGTGCTTCTCGAAGAGCGGCACCCACTTCTCCTGCACGCCGCCGTCGGACGCGTGCGCGTTGGTGGTCGAGAAGGCGCAGTGGTGGAAGAAGACCACGATGAAGTCGACGCCGCGCTGCCGGCGCAGCTCGCCCAGGCGCTTTTCCAGCCACGCGGTCTGCTTGCCGCCGCTGATGTCGTAGTTGGCCGGGATCTCGTACGAGACGTCGTTCGCGTCGAGCGCCACGACGGCCGTGTTGCCGTAGACGAAGGAGTACGCGCCCGGCAGCTTCTTCGCGTCGGGGCCGTTGCCCGGCAGGCTCCAGCGGGCCTCCTGGCCGCCGTAGCCGTTGGGGGAGTACCAGGCCTCCATGTCGTGGTTGCCGGTCGTCACCATCCACGGGACGCGGGCCGCGACCGACTCGGTCTGGGCCAGGAACTGGTCCCAGGTCCGCGCGTCGTAGACGGAGGAGTCGGACTGCTGGCCGGAACCGGCCGGGTCGGCGTAGCAGATGTCGCCGGCGTGCAGGTGGAACGCCGGGTTCTGCGCCAGGATCAGGCTGTCGTTGGCGAGCGCGTGGTAGCTGACGCCCTGGTCCCCGAAGGCGGTGAAGGTGAAGCGCTCACCGCTGCGCGCGGGCGCGGTGGTGAAGCTCCCGATGGTGCCGAACGCCTGGCCGGAGGCCGGGTCGAAGCCCTCGTGGCCGACGCCGTAGTAGTAGGTGGTGCCGGGGTGCAGCCCGTCCAGCGCGGCGTGCAGGTAGTACTGGTCCACCGGCGGCAGCTTGCTGTTGAGCAGCTGCGGGGTGTGCAGCGCGCGGACCTCGGCCTGGATCTTGTGGCTGAGGGCCCACGGCTTGAGGCCCACCCGGATGAACGGCTTCTTGACCGCGAGCGGGACCTGCCAGGAGACCCGGAACTGGGTCTTGGGGTCCGCGCCGAAGGCGAGATGGCGGGCGAAGGGGGCGACGAGGGAGCCGCTGACGTGGTGCCCGGTCGCGGGCCTGCCCAGCGGGGTGGGGGAGGGCGAGGCGGCGTTCGCGGTGCCGCTCAGCAGTCCGGCGCCCGCCACCGCCCCGGCGGCGGCGACGGTGCCGCGGATGACCCCGCGGCGCGTCAGCCGGGAACGCAGGTATTCGTGCTGTTCGGCCATGCTCATCCGGTCGGCGAGCTTGTCCGCGATACCCATACGTGGTGTGTCCATGCGGCGCAATCTCGCAGCGCCGTTCGACTCATGGCCGTACTGCGGGTGAACGGGCCATGGCCAGCCTCCCATATGTCCGTCATGCGGACACCAAGTGTCATTCAATGGGACGCCGAGTAGGGTTTCCCGCATGTCTCGCACCCTCAGCCTCGCAGTGATCCCCGGTGACGGAATCGGCCAGGAGGTCGTGGCCGAAGGGCTCAAGGTCCTTGCCGCCGTCCTCCCTTCGGACGTGAAGCTGGAGACGAAATCCTTCGATTTCGGCGCCAAGCGCTACCACGCCACGGGTGAGACGCTCACTGAGGACGACCTTGCGCAGCTCAAGGAGCACGACGCGATCCTGCTCGGCGCGATCGGCGACCCGTCCGTGCCGTCCGGAGTGCTGGAGCGCGGCTTCCTGCTGAAGCTCCGCTTCGCCTTCGACCACCACGTCAACCTCCGCCCCAGCAGGCTCTTCCCCGGCGTGGCCACCCCGCTGGCGGGCAGCCCGGACATCGACTTCGTCGTGGTCCGTGAGGGCACCGAGGGCCCCTACACCGGCAACGGCGGCTCCATCAGGACCGGCACCCCGCACGAGGTGGCCACCGAGGTCAGCCTGAACACCGCGTTCGGCATCGAGCGCGTGGTGCGTGACGCCTACGCCCGCGCCCAGGCCCGCCCGCGCAAGAAGCTCACGCTGGTCCACAAGAACAACGTGCTGGTCTACGCCGGCCACCTGTGGACGAACATCTTCAACAAGGTCGGCGAAGAGTTCCCCGACGTGACCACGGACTACCTGCACGTGGACGCGGCGACGATCTTCCTCGTCACCGACCCCGCGCGCTTCGACGTGATCGTCACCGACAACCTCTTCGGCGACATCATCACCGACCTCGCCGCCGCCGTGTCCGGCGGCATCGGGGTCGCCGCCAGCGGCAACATCAACCCCAGCGGCGACTTCCCCTCGATGTTCGAGCCGGTGCACGGGTCCGCCCCGGACATCGCCGGCCAGAGCAAGGCAGACCCGACGGCGACGATCCTCTCCGTGGCCCTGCTGCTCCAGCACCTGGGCTACACCGACGAGGCCGCCCGCGTCGAGAAGGCCGTGCACGCGGACCTCGCCGAGCGCTCCGCCCCGCGCAGCACCGTGCAGGTGGGCGACGCGCTGGCCGCACGAGTAGCCGGCTGACACCTGGCCCCTGGGCTTATGCCCCGGCCGGGTGCGACCATCAACCCCGGGCCGCACATTTATGCCTATGGCCCCATCGCTGCGATAATCAGCGGTGGGGCCGCTGTGCGAGGGGAAACTCGGACGTCCAAGCACTGGGACGGCGGGTGCGGTCCGCCATGACCTCACGGTGAAGGACACGCAGACATGACGACGCCCACGATCGAGCTCAAGCCTTCCTCGCACCCGCTGTCCGACGCGGAGCGCGAGGCGATCCTCTCCAAGCCCGGGTTCGGCCGCCACTTCACCGACAACATGGTGACGATCCGGTGGACCGAGGGCCGTGGCTGGCACGACGCGCAGCTCGTGCCGTACGCCCCGCTCTCCATCGACCCGGCCAACATGACGCTGCACTACGCGCAGACGATCTTCGAGGGCCTGAAGGCGTACCGCCAGCCCGACGGCACGGTCGCCACCTTCCGCCCCGAGGCCAACGCCAAGCGCTTCCAGGACTCCGCGCGCCGGCTGGCCATGCCCGAGCTGCCGATCGAGACGTTCATCGAGGCCGTCGACGCGATCGTCGGCCAGGACAAGGCGTGGGTGCCCGCCGCCGGCGAGCAGTCGCTCTACCTGCGTCCCTTCATGTTCGCCACCGAGGTCGGGCTGGGCGTCAAGCCCGCCAACGAATACCTCTTCATGGTGATCGCCTCGCCGGCCGGCGCCTACTTCGCGGGTGGCGTGAAGCCGGTCTCCGTCTGGCTCTCCGAGGAGTACGTGCGCGCCGCGCCCGGCGGCACCGGCGCGGCGAAGGCGGGCGGCAACTACGCCGCGTCCCTCGTCGCCCAGGCCCAGGCCATCGAGCACGGCTGCGACCAGGTCGTCTGGCTGGACGCGATCGAGCGCAGCTGGATCGAGGAGATGGGGGGCATGAACCTCTACTTCGTGTCCGGCACCAAGATCCTCACCCCCGCCCTCACCGGCTCGCTGCTCCCCGGCATCACCCGCGACTCGCTGCTGCGGATCGCCGCCGACCTGGGGTACGAGGTCAGCGAGGGCCGGATCTCCGTCGAGGACTGGAAGCGCGGCTGCGCCGACGGCTCCATCACCGAGGTCTTCGCGTGCGGCACCGCCGCCGTGATCACCCCCGTCGGCTCGGTCAAGTCCACCCGCGCCGACTGGACCGTCGCCGACGGCAACCCCGGCGAGGTGACGATGAAGCTGCGCGAAGCGCTGCTGGCCATCCAGACCGGCACAGCCCCGGACCACCACGGCTGGATGCACCAGCTGGGCTGACGCCCGCGTCGTCTCTTTCACCGAGCGCCCGCGTCCGGTCCCTTCCCAGGGACCGGACGCGGGCGTTCTGCGTTGTCGACGGCACGTTCGTTTGAGTGGCGCTCAATACTTCTTGGCATGGCGTACAGCTCATGTGGCTCATGTTTTCCGGAACACGGTTGTCTTGTTAGAGTGGCGTTCTAATTCCTCATGACCTTGCCGGGAGGCGCACCGTGCGACTGACCCCGACCGAGCGGGACCGCCTCCTGCTGTTCGGTGCCGCCGAGCTGGCTCGGGCCCGCCGGGCGCGCGGCCTGCGGCTGAACGTGCCGGAGGCGACCGCGCTGATCGCCGACGCCGTCTGCGAGGCGGCCAGGGACGGCCGCCGGCTGGCCGAGGCCATCGCGGCGGCGCAGGCCGTCCTCGGGCCGGAGGACGTGCTGCCGGGAGTGGCCGACGTGGTCAGGGAGGTGCACGTCGAGGCGGTCTTCGACGACGGCTCCCGGCTCGCGGTCGTCACCGATCCGATCGGCGGCGCGTCCATGGGCGACGGTGCCCCCGGCGCCATCCTGACCGGCCCGGCGGTCGCGGAGCGGGCTCCGTCCGTGACGCTGACCGTGCACAACACCGCGAGCGTGCCGGTCAGCGTCACCTCGCACTTCCACTTCTTCGAGGCCAACCCGCGCTTGGACTTCGACCGTTCCGCCGCGTACGGCATGCGGCTCGCCGTCCCGGCGGGATCGTCGGTGCGCTTCGGCCCGGGGGAGTCCGCGCCGGTGGGCCTGGTGCCGATCGGCGGTGCGCGGGTCGCGATCGGCTTCGCGGGGCTGGTCGACGGCCCGCTGGACGCGCCTGGCGCCCGCGAGGAGGCCCTGCGCAGGGCCGCCGCCTGCGGCTATCTGGGCACCCACATCCCGTTGGAGGGCTCATGACCGGGATCGATCCGCGCGAGTACGTGGCGGTGCACGGCCCGCGTGCCGGGGACCGGGTGCGGCTGGGTGACTCCGGGCTCGTCGTCCGCGTCGAGTCCGACGCGCAGCTGCCGGGTGATGAGTTCCTGGCCGGGTTCGGCAAGACCGCTCGTGACGGGATGCACCTCAAGGCCGCCGCTGTCCGGGACACCTGTGATGTCGTGATCAGCAATGTGGTGGTGATCGATGCGGTGCTCGGTATCCGCAAGGTGTCCATCGGCATCCGCGAGGGCCGGATCTGCTCGATCGGCCGGGCGGGCAACCCTGACACCCTCGACAGGGTCGATGTGGTCGTCGGGACCGGCACGAGCATCGTGTCGGGTGAGGGTCTGATCGCGACGGCCGGCTCGGTGGACACGCACGTGCACCTGTTGTCGCCGCGGATCATGGAGGCTTCGCTGGCCTCGGGTGTCACCACGATCATCGGCCAGGAGTTCGGTCCGGTGTGGGGGGTGGGGGTGAACTCGCCGTGGGCGTTGCGGCATGCGTTCAACGCCTTCGATGCGTGGCCGGTCAACATCGGCTTCCTGGCCCGTGGTTCCTCCTCAGACCCGGCCCCGCTGGTCGAGGCGCTTGTCGAGGGCGGCGCCTCCGGCTTCAAGGTCCATGAGGACATGGGTGCGCACACCCGGGCGCTGGACACCGCGCTGCGTGTCGCGGAGGAGCATGACGTGCAGGTGGCGCTGCACAGTGACGGGTTGAACGAGTGCCTGTCGGTGGAGGACACGCTGTCGGTCCTGGACGGCCGGACGATTCATGCCTTCCATATCGAGGGCTGCGGCGGCGGGCACGTGCCCAACGTCCTGAAGATGGCGGGGGTGCGCAACGTCATCGGCTCGTCGACCAACCCGACGCTGCCGTTCGGGCGGGACGCGGTCGCCGAGCACTACGGCATGATCGTCTCGGTCCATGACCTGAAGACGGACCTGCCGGGCGACGCGGCGATGGCCCGCGACCGGATCCGGGCCGGGACGATGGGCGCCGAGGACGTCCTGCACGACCTGGGCGCGATCGGCATCACCTCCTCCGACGCGCAAGGGATGGGCCGCGCGGGCGAGACCGTGCGCCGCACGTTCCAGATGGCCGGGAAGATGAAGGCCGAACGCGGGCCGATGCAGGGCGACGGACCCGCGGACGACAACGGGCGGGTGCTGCGCTACATCGCCAAGCTCACCATCAATCCGGCCATCGCCCATGGCCTTGCCCACGAGATCGGCTCGCTGGAGGTCGGCAAGCTCGCGGACATCGTGTTGTGGAAGCCGCAGTACTTCGGCGCCAAGCCGCAGATGGTCCTGAAGTCGGGCTTTCCCGCCTACGGCGTCACCGGCGACCCCAACGCCGCCACCGACGACTGCGAACCTCTCGTCATCGGCCCGCTGTTCGGGGCGCACGGCGCGACCGCGGCCGACCTGTCCGTCGCCTTCGTGGCCCGCGCGGCGGTCGAGTCCGCGGACGACCGGATGCCGACCCGGCGCCGCCGGGTCGCGGTACGCGGCACCCGCGGCATCGGCCCCGCCGACCTGCGGTTCAACTCCCGCACCGGCCAGGTCGACGTGAACGGCGACACCGGCCTGGTCACCCTCGACGGTGACCCGCTGCGCTCGGAACCCGCCGACCAGGTGTCCCTCAACCGCCTGTACTTCTTGTGACAAGGACCCGCACACCCATGATGAACACCCCCGCCGCCGACGGCTTCCGGATGCCCGCCGAATGGGCCCCGCACGCCCGCACGTGGATGGCGCTGCCGTCCCCCAACTCCACGTTCGCGGACGGCGAGGACCTCGACGCCTCCCGCCGCGCCTGGGCCGAGGTCGCGCGCACCATCAGCCGCTACGAGCCGGTCACCGTCCTTACCACGCCCGGTGACGGAGACGCGGCCCGCGCGTTGCTCGGCAGCCGGGTCGATGTCGTGGAGCAGCCGCTCAACGACGCGTGGATGCGCGACATGGGCCCGACGTTCCTGGTCCGTGACGGCGAACTGGCCGCCGCGAACTGGGTGTTCAACGGCTGGGGCGGCCAGGAGTGGGCGCAGTGGGACCTGGACTCCCAGGTCGGAGCGAAGGTCGCCGAGCTGGCCGGCGCCCGCGGCTACGCCTCGGCGCTGGTCAACGAGGGCGGCGGCATCCATGTCGACGGCGAGGGCACCGTGCTGCTCACCGAGACCGTCCAGCTCGACCCGGGCCGCAACCCCGGGTGGACGAAGGAGCGGGTGGAGGAGGAGCTGCACGCCCACCTCGGGACGACAAAGGCCATCTGGCTGCCGCGCGGGCTGACCGCCGACTACGGGCTCTTCGGCACCCGTGGACATGTCGACATCCTGGCCGCGTTCGTCCGGCCCGGCACGGTCGTCGTCCACAGCCAGCAGGACCCGTCCCACCCGGACCACGCGGTGTCGCAGGAGACGATCAAGCTGCTCGGCGCTTCCACCGACGCGCGCGGCCGCGCCCTGGAGGTCGTCGAGCTGCCCGCTCCCTCGGCCACCGGGGAGGACGGCGAACTGGTCGACTATTCTTACGTCAACCACTACCTGTGCAACGGCGCCGTCGTGCTGTGCTCCTTCGACGACCCGGCCGACCGGGTCAACGCGGAGATTTTCGGCCGGCTCTTCCCCGAGCGGGAAGTGGTCCTCGTCGAGGCCCGCACGATCTTCGCGCACGGCGGCGGCATCCACTGCATCACGCAACAGCAGCCCCAGGTGTGAACCGAGCGCGGCCCAGGGACGAGTCGGAGGACGCGGTGACCGGACAAGCCCGGGCCAGGCGGCGGCTCAAGCAGCCCCGCGAACTGGTGATGGCCGCCGCGATGACGGCCATCGCGGAGCACGGGCTGGCCGAGCTCACCCTCGCCGGCCTCGGCCGCGAGGTCGGTATGAGCAGCGGCCACGTCCTCTACTACTTCGGCAGCAAGGACGAGCTGCTGCTGCAGACCCTGGAGTGGAGCGAGGAACAGCTCGGCGCCCAGCGCCGCGCCCTGCTCTCCCGCCCGCTGCCCGCCCGCGAGCGGCTCGACCTGATCGTCGACCACTACCTCGCCGACGGCCACCGCGATCCGCACTGGGTGCTGTGGTCCGAGGTCTGGACCCGCTCCCAACTCGGCGAGGAGGGTCTGCAACGGCAGCTCTCCCTGGAACTGGCCTGGCACCGGGACCTGGTGGCGCTGCTCGCCGAGGGCATCTCCCGCGGCGAGTTCCGTGCCACCGACCCCGAACGGTTCTCCGTCCGGCTCCGCGCGCTGCTGGACGGCTTCGGCACCCACCTCGTCGTCGGCCTCCCCGGCACGGACCGCGAAGCGGTCCTCGGCCACGTGCGGGAGTTCCTCCAGGACGGACTGCTCGCGCCCACCGCGTGAGCCGGCGCTGCCGGAGGCGCCCTTGCGGGGGAACGGGTCATTCCGGCACGGTCGTTGACCATGGGCACCCCGGGACGCGTCGACGGACAGCAGCACTGGAAGAAGATCTGGGTCGGCTCGGCCGGCAACATGGTCGAGTGGTTCGACTGGTTCGTGTACGCGACGTTCGCGACGTACTTCGCGGCCTCGTTCTTCCCCAAGGGGGACGAGACCGCCCAGATGCTGAACACCATGGGCATCTTCGCGGTCGGCTTCTTCATGCGGCCGGTGGGCGGCTGGCTGCTCGGACGGATCGCTGACCGCAAGGGCCGAAAGGCCGCGCTGACGCTCTCGGTCTCCCTGATGTCGGCGAGCGCCGTGCTGATCGCGGCGGCCCCCACGTACGCGGTCGCCGGGTACGGCGGCGCGGGCGTCCTGCTGGTGGCGCGACTGCTCCAGGGCCTGTCGGTGGGCGGCGAGTACGCGGCGAGCGCCACGTACCTGACGGAGGCGTCCGCGCCGGGCCGCCGGGGCTTCGCCTCCAGCTTCCAGTACGTGTCGATGACGGTCGGGCAGATCATCGGGCTCGGCCTGCAGATCATCCTCCAGCACACGATGTCGGACAGCGCGCTGCACAGCTGGGGCTGGCGGATCCCGTTCATCGTCGGCGCCCTCGGCGCCGCGATCGTCTTCTACCTGCGGCGCAACATGCTGGAGACGGACGTCTACGAGGGCGCGTCCGCCGAAGCGGGCAACGCCGGGGAGGACCGTGGCACCCTGGCGGCGCTGTGGAAGCACCGGCGCGAGGCGTTCCTGGTCATGGCGCTCACGATGGGCGGCACCGTCGCGTACTACACGTACACCGTCTACCTCACGAAGTACCTGTCCAGCAGCGCGGGACTGCCCAAGCAGACCGCGACCCTGGTCAGCTTCTGCGCGCTGACGGTCTTCGCCTGCCTCCAGCCGCTCGCGGGAGCGCTGTCCGACCGCATCGGCCGCCGGCCCCTGCTGATCACCTTCGCGGTCGGCTCGACCTTCCTCACCGTCCCGATCATGACGGCACTCCGGCACGTCAGCGGCTTCTGGTCGGCCCTCGGGCTGGCCCTGCTCGCGCTGGTGGTCGTCACCGGCTACACCTCGATCAACGCCTGCGTGAAGGCCGAGCTCTTCCCGACACACATCCGCGCCCTGGGCGTCGCCCTGCCCTACGCCCTGGCCAACGCCCTCTTCGGGGGCACCGCGGAATACGTCGCCCTGTGGTTCAAGAAGGGCGGCATCGAGTCCGGCTACTACTGGTACGTGGCGGGCTGCGCGGCCGTGTCGCTCGTCGTGTACCTGTCGATGCGCGAGACGCGGGAGATCGACCTGCACCGGGTGGGGCGCGACATGCCGGACCGTGAGCAAGCGCTCGCATCCTGAGACGGGGCGGAGCGCGGGGCGGGTCTGTGCCAGACTGCTGCCGTGCTCTCCAACGTCATCATTATGGACAGCGCACGCCGGTCCGCAGTGAGCGCCCCGTAGAAAACGTACGGCAGCGACCACCGTGTCCCAGACCCGCGTGCAGACCTCTCGCATCCGCGAGGGGTTTTTTCGTTTCCCGGCCCACCCACGCCGGACGCGAAGCGCGAGGGATCATTGGGGGCAAGTGGAGACGGGTCTTCCGGTAACCACTCATCCGACAGGAGCCTCACCACCATGACAGCCGCATTGGACGACAGCTTCCATGTCTTCGACACCACGCTGCGCGACGGCGCGCAGCGTGAGGGGATCAACCTCACCGTCGCGGACAAGCTGACGATCGCCCGGCACCTGGACGACTTCGGGGTGGGCTTCATCGAGGGCGGCTGGCCGGGCGCCAACCCCCGGGACACCGAGTTCTTCGCCCGGGCGGCCACCGAGCTGGAGCTGCGGAACGCCACGCTGGTCGCCTTCGGAGCAACCCGTAGGCCCAACGGGCGAGCCGCCGAGGACATGCAGGTCAAGGCGCTGCTGGACTCCAAGGCCCCGGTGATCACGCTGGTCGCCAAATCACACGACCGGCATGTCGAGCTGGCGCTGCGCACCACGCTGGAAGAAAACCTGGAGATGATCCGGGACACCGTCTCCTACCTGCGCGAGCAGGGACGGCGGGTCTTCGTCGACTGCGAGCACTTCTTCGACGGCTACAAGGCGAACCCGGAGTACGCGAAGCAGGTCGTGAGAGCGGCGCACGAGGCCGGCGCCGACGTCGTCGTGCTCTGCGACACCAACGGCGGCATGCTGCCGGCGCAGGTCCAGGCCGTGGTCGGCCTCGTCCTGGCCGACACCAACGCGCGCCTGGGCATCCACGCCCAGGACGACACCGGCTGCGCGGTCGCCAACACGCTCGCCGCCGTCGACGCGGGAGCAACCCACGTGCAGTGCACGGCGAACGGCTACGGCGAGCGGGTCGGCAACAGCAACCTGTTCCCGGTGGTCGCGGCGCTGGAGCTCAAGTACGGCAAGAAGGTGCTCCCCGACGGCGCGCTGGCGGAGATGACGCGGATCTCGCACGCCATCGCCGAGGTCGTCAACCTCGCGCCCTCCACCCATCAGCCGTACGTGGGCGTCTCCGCCTTCGCCCACAAGGCCGGTCTGCACGCGTCGGCCATCAAGGTCGACCCGGACCTCTACCAGCACATCGACCCCGAGCTGGTCGGCAACACCATGCGGATGCTCGTCTCCGACATGGCGGGACGCGCCTCCATCGAGCTCAAGGGCAAAGAACTCGGCATCGACCTCGGCGACGACCGCGAGCTCGTCGGCCGAGTGGTCGCGCGGGTGAAGGAGCGCGAGCTCCAGGGCTACACGTACGAAGCAGCGGACGCCTCCTTCGAGCTACTGCTGCGCGACGAGATCAACGGCCGCCCCCGCCGCTACTTCCGTGTCGAGTCCTGGCGCGCGATCGTCGAGGACCGCCCCGACGGCATCCACGCCAACGAGGCGACAGTGAAGGTATGGGCGAAGGGCGAGCGCATCGTCGCCACGGCAGAGGGCAACGGCCCGGTCAACGCGCTGGACCGCGCGCTGCGCGTCGCCCTGGAGCGGATCTACCCACAGCTCGCCGAGCTCCAGCTCGTCGACTACAAGGTCCGCATCCTCGAAGGCCGCCAGGGCACCGACTCCACGACCCGCGTGCTCATCACCACGAGTGACCGTCAGGGCGAGTGGAACACGGTCGGCGTCGCGGAGAACGTGATCGCGGCCTCCTGGCAGGCCCTCGACGACGCGTACGCCTACGGGCTGCTGCGCGCGGGCGTCGACCCGCAGGAGTGAGTCGTCAGCGAGTTACACGGCGGTGAGATCGGCCCCGGCGGCGAAAGCGACGAAGCGGGTCCAGGCGGCGGGGGAGACCGTCAGGGCCGGACCGTCGGGGTCCTTGCTGTCACGGATGTGGATGGCGTGGGGGTGGGCGGCGACTTCGATGCAGTTGCCGCCTTGGTCGCTGCTGTGGCTGGACTTGAACCAAGCGAGGTCGTCGGTGGGGTGCGGGCTTGCTGCGCGGTTCATGAATCTCCTAGCAGATCGTCCAGCAGACCCATGCTCTCCTCCGGGGTCAGGGCCTGTGATCGCAGCATCCCATATTTCTGCTGGAGCGTACTGACCTGATCTGGATCATCATGGAGGAAGCTGACGAGTTGGCCCTCGATATAAGCAAGTTGATCGTGGTCAGGGGTCTCCAGTAGCACCATGGGGCCTGAGAGGCCCGCGTGCCGCTTGCGGTTCGTGGGCATGATCTGGAGTCCCAGAAAGGGGAGTTCGGAGCACCGTCGTAAGTGGCGGATCTGCTGGCTCAGCACCTCCCGGCCACCGATGGGGCGGTGCAGGATCGACTCCTCCAGCAGGTAGTTCATCATCGGCGGCCAGGGCTTGCGCGCGAAGATGTTCTGCCGATCGATCCGCAACGAGACCCATTCCTCGACCTGTTCCTCGCTGATCGGCGGGTAGAGGCAGGCGAAGACCTCCTGTGCGTACTGCTCGGTCTGCAACAGGCCGGGCACGACATGGTTTTCGTACGAGAGCAGGGTCAACGCCTTCTGCTCCAGCTCCATGAAGTCCTGCGCGAACAGTGGATACCGCTCCTTCTCCGGGATCTGCGTCACCGCGACCCCCAGCGCCCCCTTCGTCTCCAGAAGTTGGTCCAGGTGGTCCGCCAGGTCCCCCTTCAGCGGTCTCCGGCCCTGCTCGATCGAGGCGATCGTCTCCTCGTGCACACACAGCCGCTCGGCCAGCGAGAACTGGGTGTATCCCGCTCCTCTGCGGAAGTGGCCCAGCATGGCGCCGATCACGTGCCACGACGGATTCTTCTTGGGCTTGTTGGCCGGTTGCATGACGTTTCCCATTCCCGCCCACCTCAGTACAGGACCCTCTCCCGAGGCGTACAACCCATCCGTACGCCCTGACGCTGTGGTCCACTTTAGTCACTCACTGTGACAGTCTGTCTATGGACAAAATCAATCAACTGAGCCTTTTTCGCGAGGCGTTCTACCGGCGCGAGCGTCGATCCGTTCCCGCCGCGCGGGCCTTCGCCGCCGAGGCGCTGCGGGCGTGGGGGGTGGTCGGCCGGCGGGACGACGTGCTGCTGTGCGTGAGCGAGCTGGCGACCAACGCCCTGCTGCACGGGGTACCGCCGGGGCGCGGTTTCCGGATGCACCTCGCCCTCGACAAGGGCGAGGGCGGCGCCCTGCGCGTCGAAGTGCACGACAGCGGTGGTGGCGATGTGCGGGCGCCGGCACGTTGTCCCCAGGGTGGGGACAGCGGCGGGCGCGGGTTGCTGCTGGTGGCGGAGGTCGCGGACGACTGGGGTGTGCGGCGGCGCGATCCCGGCAAGGTCGTCTGGTGCGAGTTCGCAGCCATTTCCGTCGGTGCACAGCCTCTGGCGGACGCGCGTAGAACTCGGGCACACTCGTCACGCACGACAGCGGCACCCGCTCAACGCTCAACCGCCCCACCGGTTGCACGCATCCCGCAGGAGGCCCCTCATATGACGTTCCGCAGCACCACGACGCTCCGCACCGTCCTCAGCGCCCTGGTCCTCACCCTCAGCGTCCTCTTCGCTCCTGGTTTTGGCCTCGCCGCCACCCAGGACGCCTACGCGGTCAGCAAACTGACGCACGCGCAGGCCACGTCCATGTTCAGTTCGGCGGGAATCACCTGGTCGTCGTCGGGCGGCTGTTCCAACCGAAACGTCTCCACCTGCACGTCCTTCGACCAGCTCAACCTGGCCACCGCGCAGGGCGCCGTCACGCTGCGGCACGCCAGCGGCTGCGCCATCAACATCACCGGCGGCACGGAGACCGGCCACGCGAGCGGCACGTACAGCCACTGGAACGGCTACAAGCTCGACATGGGCAAAAGCACCTGTCTCACCAACTACATCCACCGGTTCACCTACATCGGACTGCGGGGCGACGGCGCTCCGCAGTACAAGTCGGGGTCCGGAAACATCTACGCGGACGAGGGCAGTCACTGGGACGTCCTCTACTACAACTGCGGCGGCTGCTGACGGTTCAGAACGAGCCGGTCACGCGCGGACCTGGTCGTGACCGAAGGGGGACGGGGCCGTAGGGGTTGGGGTCCGAAATGCTGCCGTGTATTTGTGGGCCGCCAGGCCCGTAAATATACGATTTCGGACCCCTGCCCCGGAGGCACCGGCCCCCGACCCACGACGAAGAGTCCGCTCATGACCGGCTGCCTATGCGCGGAGCACCGTGCTCAGAGCCCGGTCTGCCACTGCCACTGCTGGTCGGGGTGGCCGTGGCAGTCCCAGATGACCAGGGGCGTGCCGTTCGCGGTGCTTCCGTTGTTGGCCAGCCCTATGCACTTGTTGACGGCAGCATTACTGCGGAGCGAGTTGTTGACCGAGGCATACCACTGCTGGTCGGGGTGGCCGTGGCAGTCCCAGATGACCAGGGGCGTGCCGTTCGCCGTGCTTCCGTTGTTGGCGAGCCCCACACACTTGTTGGCGCCGGCTTGGCTGTAGAACGCCGAGGCCCCACCGCTGGGGCCACTGGTCCAGCGCTGGTCGGGGTGGCCGTGACAGTCCCAGATGACCAGGGCCGTGCCGTTCGCCGTGCTTCCGTTGTTGGCCAGCCCCACACACTTGTGCGAGGCGGCGAGACTGTGCCAGAGGTAGCTGTCAGCCTGTGCGTCGGCGCTGGCGGTCCCGGGGAGGATCAGTGCTGCGATCCCGGTCGCCGCAGCTAACAGCCCTAGCCGGTATTTCAGACGAGATCTCATGAGCGATTTCTCCCTCGGATCAGTGGAAACTGCGTGACGGCCAGATTTCCGGCAGGCCCTTCGGTCTGTCCAGAGACGGTCCGCTGAGCGGAACCAGCGGGGCTTTTCTCAGCCAGGTGCCGTGACGTCCGGCGAGGACGCTCCCTAGAGCCAGCGCCCGAGTCCTAGCCCGCGGCCGGCGGCCCGGCCAGCACCCGCAGCAGTCGTGCCACCTCGTCCGTGACGGCGGAGCGCCCCGGGCCGAGGTACTTGCGGGGGGCGGTCAGCTGCGGCTGCGCCGGTGACAGTGCTCGGCCACCGACGCGGTGACCGCCACGTTCTCCTCGTACGGCAACGTCGAGGCGTCGAACATCACCGAGGTGAGGCCCAGCGCGACGGCCTGCTCCACGAGCATGCGGTCGGTCGCGTGGTCGAGGTGGACGGCGACCGGTACGGACGCGGCGCGGGCGATGGCGAGGGTCGCGGCCGCGACCGGCTCCAGGGCGCCGTGGTAGAGCACCGCGTTCTCGGTTGCGCGGGGTGTCGGGGTTGAGGCCGTTCGCCTCGGCGATGGCGACCGCCAGCCGCTGCACCCGGATCAGATCGGCCAGCGGGTCGGTGCCCGAGGCCTCCAGCGTGCCGCCGGTGCGCGCCACGTCCCCGTCCAGGCCCTCGGGCAGGTCGCCGAAGACCCAGGCGATCCGGTTCGGGCCGGTGATCGAGATGGGGCCGTGCCGGTACTCCATCGCGGGGTACGACTCGGTCCAGGCGCCCGCCGCCTCCCGCATCTTGAGGCCGGCCTCCAGCGCGATGCCGTAGGACCAGCCGGTGCCCAGGAAGCTGAACTGCTCGGCGCCCAGCAGGTCCGGCGACAGCACCTCGGCGATCGCGCGGCGCGCATCGGCGACGGCGGGCGCGATGTCCTCGCCCAGGTGAGTGCGGAGCAGCGCCAGGACGCTGGTCGCGAAGCGGGTCTGGACGACGGACTTCTCGTCGGCGAAGTCCAGCACGACCAGGTCGTCCACGAGGTCCACGATCGGGGTGTCCGGGTCGCCGATGACCGCCGTGGTCCTGACCGTTCCGCGCGTCCCGCCCGTCCCACGCACCTTGCGGAGCAGTTCCAGTACCTCGGTGGTGGTGCCGGAGCGGGTGATGGCCACGATCCGGTCGTAGTCGCGGCCGTAGGGGAACTCGGAGGCGGCGAAGGCGTCGGTCACGCCCAGTCAGGCGCGCTCGCGCAGAGCGGCGTACGACTGGGCCATGAACCAGGAAGTACCGCAGCCCACGACCGCGACCTTCTCCCCGGTCGCGGGCAGCAGGCCCGCGACCTCGGGGATGAGTCCGGCGGCGCGCTCCCAGCACTCGGCGGGGTGGTGATCTCTTCCGCGGTGATCGACATGGAGGTGCCCTCCCTTCGTCGTTCCGTCCGTCAGGTCGGACGGTACCGGGCCCCGCCCGGAACCGGTGGCGAGGTGGAAAAATGGACTAGACCAGAAGGGTGGACCGTCGGCCGGTCGACAGAACCGGTCGACAGAACCGGCCGACGGAACGGCCGGTCAGCCGAGGTCGGGCTCGGTGCGGATCTCGACGAAGGGTCCGGCGTGCCCGTCGAGTTCGAGCACGGCGATCTCGTTGCGGCCGGAGCGCAGCAGCGGCCACGGCACGTAGAGCGTCCGCTGCGGGCCGCGGTCCCAGTAGCGGCCCAGGCAGAAGCCGTTGACCCAGACGTACCCCTTGGTCCAGCCCGGCAGCGCGAGGTAGCCGTCCGCGGGCTCGTCGACGTCCAGGAAGCCGCGGTGGAAGGCGGCGGCCCGGGACGGTCCTTCGAGCGCGGTACCCCAGGGCAGGCCGTCCGGCGTGCCGTCGCCGAGCGGTACCGGCTCCGCGGTCCAGCCGTGCAGGTACTGCTGGGTGTGCAGCACGCCCGACAGGCCCTTGCGGTCTCCGATCGCGGCACCGTAGTTCACTCGGCCCATGGACTCCACGAGCAGTTCCAGGCGGGCGGTAGGGCCGTCCACCGCGATCTCGGGGCGCTCGCCGCCGTCGCGTTCCAGGACAGCGACCTGCGTGCCGTCCACGAGGACGTGCGCGCGGTCGGCCAGTCCTTCCAGGGTCAGCGGGTACGCCCGGCGCGGGCCGGGGATCTCCGTCCGGTACAGCACCAGGCCGTGGGCCAGGCCCAGCTCCTCGAAGGACGGCGGCACCGGGGCGTGGACGGTGCCGGTCGACAGCCGTTCGATGACGTCGAGGAGCGGTACGGACTCGGTGAGCTCGATCCTGGCGGCCGGCAGCAGCGGCGGCATCGGCTCGGGGTCGGGCGCCGGCTGCTCGGTGCAGGCCGCCAGCACCTCGCGGAACGCCCAGAACTTGGGGGTGGGCGCTCCCCGCTCGTCGATCGGGGCGTCGTAGTCGTAGGACGTGATCGTCGGCTGGTACCCCTCGCCGGTGCGCGGGTCGGCGGTGTTGGCGCCTGCCCAGGTGCCGAAGTTGGTGCCGCCGTGCGCCATGTAGAGGTTGACGGAGGCGTCGTTCTCCAGGATCTCGCGCAGCGCGCCCGCGGCGTCCTCGGGGGAGCGGACGGTGTGCTTCTCACCCCAGTGGTCGAACCAGCCGTTCCAGAACTCCATGCACATCGGCGGGTCCTGCGGCCGGAGGCGGCGCAGCTCGGCGAAGGCCTCGGTGGCGCGGCTGCCGAAGTTGGCGGTGGCGAGGTGGCCGGGGACGGCCCCGCCGGTGAGGAAGAAGTCCTCCGGGCCGTCGGAGGTGAACAGCGGCACGTCGATCCCGCGCGACCGCAGGCCGTCGGCGAGGTGCCCGAGGTACGCGCGGTCCGTTCCGAACGACCCGTACTCGTTCTCTATCTGCACCATCAGGACGTTGCCGCCCCGGGTGGTCTGGTGCGCCGCGATCATCGGGATCAGCCGGTCGTACCAGCGGTCCACCGCCTCCAGGTAGCGCGGGTCGTTCACGCGCAGCCGCAGGTTCCGGTCGGCCAGCAGCCACCAGGGCAGGCCGCCGTTCTCCCACTCCGCGCAGATGTACGGGCTGGGGCGCACGATCGCGTGCAGTCCGGCGTCGGCGGAGGCGCGCAGGAAGCCGTCCAGGTCGGCGAGGCCGTCGAAGGTGTACTCACCGGGGCGCGGCTCGTGGAGGTTCCAGGGGACGTACGTCTCCACGGTGTTCAGGCCCATCGCACGCAGCATGCGCAGCCGGTGCGGCCACTGCTCGGGGAGCGTGCGGAAGTAGTGCAGCGCGCCGGACAGCAGGCGCAGGGGGCGGCCGTCGAGGGAGAAGCCCTCGGGTGACATCTCGAGCATGAGGGTTCTCCGGTGCGGTGACGTGCTGCTGCGGGTGGCGTCAACGTGATCGTAAGTGGGCGTTCCTGTCGTCACAATCCAAAAAATCAAACAGTGTTCAATCCGTTGTGGGCGGTGGAACACGCATGATAGAAACCGCTTACTAGAGAGCAGTGAAGCACACCGTCGTCTTCGCCCTCGGAGGTTCCACCGCCATGTCCTCCCCCTGGTCCCGCCGGACGTTCCTCGCCGGAAGCGGGGCAGCGGCCTTCGCCGCGGGTCTGCCCGCCGTGAGAGCAGCCGCTGCCTCCGACGCCTTCGACACCCTGCGACTGCGCTGGCGCGCCCTCGCCCTGGGCACCGGCTTCGACGCCGCCGCCGAGCCGTACGCGACGAAGCTCGCGACCCTCGGCACCGCCGCGCGCACCTCGCTGGCGTCCATGGCCCCGGCCACCGGATCGCTCTGGCCCGACCAGCCGCTGAACGCCACCGCGTCGATCACCGGGAGCTACGCCCGGCTCAACGAGATGGCGCAGGCCTGGGCCCAGCCCGCCACCGGCTCCACCGCCGACCCGGCGATGGTCGCGGCCGTCGTCCAGGGCCTGGACCACCTCTACGCCCAGGTCTACAACGAGAACACCACCGCGTTCCTCCCCAACTGGTGGGACTGGCAGATCGGCAGCCCCCGGCTGCTGCTCGACACGGTGACCATCGCCTACGACGCGCTCAGCGCCGCCCAGACCGCCTCCTACCTGCGGGCCGTCGACCACTTCGTGCCGGACTCCGCCGTCGGGTCGTACTCCGGCACCAGCACCGGCGCGAACCGCGTCGACCTGTGCCGGGTCATCGCCGTCCGGGGCGTGCTCGGCAAGTCGGCGGCGAAGCTGGCGCTGGCCCGCGACGCGCTCTCGCCGGTCTTCCCCTACGTGACGACCGGCGACGGGCTCTACGCCGACGGCTCGTTCGTCCAGCACACCTACGTCGCGTACACCGGCTCGTACGGCGAGGTGCAGATCGACGGGCTGTCGCGGCTGTTCGCGCTGCTCGCCGGCTCCACGTGGGCGGTCACCGACCCGAACCGGCAGATCATCCTGGACTCCGTCGAGAAGGCCTACGCGCCGTTCCTCTACAACGGCCTGGTCATGGACGCGGTCTCCGGGCGCGCCATCAGCCGGGGCATCGCCACCACCGACCCCACCCGAATCCAGGGCGACGACCACCGGCGCGGCCACCCACTGCTGGCCCACATCGCGCTGCTGGCCGAGGGCGCGAGCGCCACCGAGCGGACCCGCTGGCAGGGCCTGGTCAAGGGATGGATCCAGCGCGACTACTACAGCCCGGTACTGGCGGACGCCAAGCTCGGCATCGCTGACCTCGCCCGGCTGGAGGCCATCGCCGACAGTGCGGTGGCCGCCGTGCCGGAACCTGTTGCGCACCGGCTCTTCCCCGGCATGGACCGGGCGGTGCACCGCCGCGCCGACTGGGCCGCCGTGATCGGCATGGCCTCGAAGCGGATCACGTACTACGAGACCGGCAACGGCGAGAACCTGCGGGGCTGGCACACCGGCTCCGGCATGCTCTCCTGGTGGGGCTCCACCTACGGCAACGGCCAGTACAGCGACGCCTTCTGGCCCACGGTCGACCCGTACCGGCTGCCCGGCACGACGGTGTCGAAGAAGGCGCTGGCGGACGCAGCCGGCGGCACGTGGGGCGCGGCGCGGCCGGACGTCACCTGGGTCGGCGGCGCCACGGACGGGGAGTTCGCGGCGGTCGGCCAGCACCTCAAGGGCCTGTCGAGCACGATGAGCGCCCGCAAGTCGTGGTTCTGTCTCGACGACACCGTCGTCTGCCTCGGCGCGGGCATCACCAGCACCGACGGCACGGCCGTCGAGACCGTCGTCGAGAACCGCAACCTCGGCCCGACCGGCACCCACGGCCTCGCCGTCAACGGCACCACGCAGTCCACGGCGCTCGGCTGGTCCGCGACGCTAGCCGGCACCCAGTGGGCCCGGATCACCGGCTTCGGCGGCTATGTCTTCCCGGGCGGCGGGGGAGCGACGCTCAAGGCGCTGCGCGAGGCGCGCACCGGCACCTGGGCCGCGATCAACACCGGCGGCGCCACCGACGCGCTGACCCGGCGCTACCTCACGCTCTGGCTCGACCACGGCGTGAACCCCGTGAACGCCTCCTACGCCTACCTCGTCATGCCGGGCGCGACCGCCGCCGCCACCGCGGCCCGCGCCGCCGCCACCGGCTGGATGACGACCCTCGCCAACACGGCGGCGCAGCAGGGCGTCGCGGTGCCCTCGCTGGGGTTCACCGGGATCAACTTCTGGTCGGCGGGCACCGTCGGCGGCGTCACCGCCTCGATCCCGGCCTGCGTCACGATCCGCGTCAGCGGTTCCACGGCCACCGTCTGCGTGTCGGAGCCGCCGCGGTCCGGCGCCTCGCTCGACATCACCTGGAACCGGCCGGTGTCCGCCGTCACCGCCAAGGACGCCACGGTGACCGTCGTCGGCACCGGCGCCTCGCTGCGGCTCACCATCGCCCCCGGAACCGCCGGGGCCACCCACCGGGCCACGGTGAGTCTGGCGTGACACGCGGCCTTATTGATTCGATCGCGCGGGCAGGATGCTCGTAAGGTGCCCGCGTGACGGATGACAGTACGCAGGACAGCGCTTTCACCGGCCGGCGGACCGACAGGCCGCGGATCCGGCCCGCGGACATCGCGGACGCGGTTGTCATCGCCGAGATCCACCTGGCCTCACGGGCGAGCACCATGCCGTACCTCCCCCCGCAGCAGCGGAGCCTGGAGGAGGTCGCGTGGTGGGTGGAGAACATCGTCCTCACCGAGGGCCAGGCCTGGGTGGCCGTCGACGACTCCGGCGAGGTGCTGGGCTACGCCGCGCTGGAGGGCGACATGCTGGAGCAGCTGTACCTGCGGCCGGAGGCGCTCCGCCGGGGTGTCGGCTCGGCGCTCCTGAGCGAGGTGCGGCGCAACAGCCCGGACGGCCTGTCGCTGCACGTCTTCCAGGCGAACACCGGCGCCCGCGCGTTCTACGAGCGGCACGGCTTCACCGTCCTCGACACCGACGACGGCAGCCGCAACATGGAGAACCTGCCGGACCTGACGATGCGCTGGATTCCCGGGCCCGGCAGGGGTACGAGTACGGGGTAGGGCCGAGCACCGCAGGCCCCTGACGTACGGTGACCAACGGCACACATACTGGCCGGTAATGTCCGGCGGTCGTGGCCGTAGGGTGATCGCCGTACGCTCCTCCCCACCCTCGACCGACATCCGGGAGACCGCATGCGTTCCGCGAAGGACTTCTTCCGCCCGCTGGCCGTAGGGGCTCCGGCCCCGGTACGGGAGGTGCCGTTCAGGCCCTCGCGGATGATCCACTTCTTCGACCCGGGCAACGAGAAGATGGCCGCCAAGGTCCCCTCCATCGCGCCCCAGGTGGACGTGCTGCTGGGCAACCTGGAGGACGCCATCCAGGCCGACCGCAAGGAGGCCGCCCGGAACGGGCTCGTGCGGATCGCCAAGGCGACCGACTTCGGCGACACCCAGCTGTGGACGCGGATCAACAGCCTGGACTCGCCCTGGGCACTGGACGACCTGCTCACCCTGGTCACCGAGATCGGCGACAAGCTCGACGTCATCATGGTGCCCAAGGTCGAGGGCGCCGAGGACATCCACTACGTCGACCGGCTGCTGGCGCAGCTGGAGGCGAAGGCCGGCATCACGCGGCCGATCCTGGTGCACGCGATCCTGGAGACCGCGACCGGTGTCGCGAACGTCGAGGAGATCGCCGGGGCCAGCCCCCGGATGCAGGGCATCTCACTGGGCCCGGCCGACCTGGCCGCCAGCCGCCGTATGAAGACCACCCGGGTCGGCGGCGGCCACCCCGGCTACCTGGTCCGGGAGGACCCGAGCGCGTCGGACGCCGCCGCGCCGCGCGCCACCTTCCAGCAGGACCTGTGGCACTACACGATCGCCCGCATGGTCGACGCCTGCGCCGCGCACGGGATCCTGCCGTACTACGGACCCTTCGGCGACATCCGCGACACCCTCGCCTGCGAGGACCAGTTCAGGAACGCCTTCCTGCTCGGCTGCGTCGGCGCCTGGAGCCTGCACCCGGTGCAGATCGCCATCGCCAAGAAGGTCTTCTCGCCCTCCCCGGCCGATGTCGCCTGGGCCCGCAAGGTGATCGACGCGATGGGCGACGGCACCGGCGCCGTCATGATCGACGGCAAGATGCAGGACGACGCCACGTACAAGCAGTGCCTGGTCGTCTCCGAACTCGCCGACACCCTCGCCGCCCGCGACCCCGAGCTCGCCGAGGCCTACGCCGCGGCAGAGAAGGAGTGACGACCATGACGGACACCACCCTCCGCCCCCGCCGCTCCGTGCTCTACATGCCCGGAGCCAACGAACGCGCGCTGGAGAAGGCCAAGACCCTCCCCACCGACGCGCTCATCCTCGACCTCGAGGACTCCGTGGCACCGGACGCCAAGGCCGACGCCCGCAAGCGCGTCGCCGCCGCGGCCGCGTCGGGGGAGTACGGCTACCGCGAGGTGACGATCCGGGTCAACGCCCCGGACACCGCCTGGCACGCCGACGACCTGCGCGCCGCCGCGGAGGCGGGCCCGGACGCCGTCGTCGTCCCCAAGGTCGACTCCCCGGAGACCGTCCGCGCCGTCGAGCGCGCCCTGGAGGCGGCCGGCGCTCCCGAACGCACCGCGATCTGGGCCATGATCGAGACGCCGCGGGCGATGTTCGACGCCCGCGCCATCGCCGCCGCGAGCGAGCGGCTGACCGTCCTGGTGATGGGCACCAACGACCTGGCCAAGGAACTGCACGCCGAGCACGTCCCCGGCCGGGCCCCGCTGCTGAACGGCCTGTCGCTGGCCCTCCTCGCCGCCCGCGCCACCGGCAAGACCATCTTGGACGGTGTCTACAACGACGTGCAGAACCTGGAGGGCTTCGAGACCGAGTGCCTCCAGGGACGCCAGTTCGGATTCGACGGCAAGACCCTGATCCACCCGAAGCAGCTGGAGCCCTGCAACCGGCTCTTCGCACCCTCCGACGCCGCGGTCGAGCACTCCCGCAGGATCATCGAAGCGTTCGATCAGGCCACGTCAGAGGGGCGTGGCGTGGTCACGGTCGACGGCCGGATGATCGAGAACCTGCACGTCGAGGACGCCCGCCGGATCCTCGCGCTGGCCGAAGCGGTCGCTGGACGGTAGGGCGAAAGGTACAGAAATCCGGGCCCCGCGCACTCCGCGCGGGGCCCGGTCCGTCTTTGGTTCTGTCGATACCCGCCATGAAGTCGCGGCGGACACTGTACGAAGTGGACCCCCCGGTAGCGGGGGTCCCGCTCGTACTGTCGATACATGAGCTTTCTGGAAGAGGTGCCCACCGAGGTGAACGACGCTCGTGGGCGCGTGGCCGAGCTCCGCGCGATCCGCGAGCAGGTCCTTGCCGGTCCCAGCGAGCGGGCGACCGAGGCGCAGCGCGCCAAGGGCAAGCTGACCGCACGCGAGCGGATCGCCCTGCTGCTGGACGAGGGCTCCTTCAACGAGGTCGAGCCGCTCCGCCGGCACCGCGCCACGGGCTTCGGCCTGGAGGCCAAGAAGCCGTACACCGACGGCGTCATCACCGGCTGGGGCACCGTCCACGGCCGGACCGTCTTCGTGTACGCACACGACTTCCGGATCTTCGGCGGCGCGCTCGGCGAGGCGCACGCCACCAAGATCCACAAGATCATGGACATGGCCATCTCCGCGGGTGCCCCGCTGGTGTCCCTGAACGACGGCGCCGGCGCCCGTATCCAGGAGGGCGTCTCGGCGCTCGCCGGCTACGGCGGCATCTTCCAGCGCAACACCCGGGCCTCGGGCGTCATCCCGCAGATCTCGGTGATGCTCGGCCCGTGCGCGGGCGGCGCGGCCTACAGCCCGGCGCTGACCGACTTCGTCTTCATGGTCCGCGAGACCTCGCAGATGTTCATCACGGGACCGGACGTCGTCCAGGCCGTGACCGGCGAGAAGATCTCCCAGAACGGGCTCGGCGGCGCCGACGTCCACTCCGAGGTCTCCGGCGTCTCGCACTTCGCCTACGACGACGAGCAGCACTGCCTCGAAGAGGTCCGCTACCTGCTCTCGCTGCTCCCGCAGAACAACCGCGAGAACCCGCCGGCCACCGAGACCTCCGACCCGGCCGACCGCCGCGGCGACGTGCTGCTGGACCTCGTGCCGGCCGACGGCAACCGCGCGTACGACATGCGCAAGGTCATCGAGGAGATCGTCGACGAGGGCGAGTACCTGGAGATCCACGAGCGGTGGGCCACCAACATCATCGTCGCGCTCTCCCGGCTGGACGGCCAGGTGGTGGGCATCATCGCCAACCAGCCCAACAGCATGGCGGGCGTCCTGGACATCGCGGCCTCGGAAAAGGCCGCCCGTTTCGTACAGATGTGCGATGCCTTCAACATCCCCCTCATCACTCTCCTGGACGTACCCGGCTTCCTGCCCGGCGTCGACCAGGAGCATGGTGGGATCATCCGGCACGGAGCGAAGCTGCTCTACGCGTACTGCAACGCCACCGTGCCGCGGATCTCGCTGATCCTGCGCAAGGCCTACGGCGGCGCCTACATCGTCATGGACTCCCAGTCCATCGGGGCCGACCTCACGTACGCCTGGCCCACCAACGAGATCGCGGTGATGGGCGCCGAAGGTGCCGCCAACGTCATCTTCCGCAAGCAGATCGCCGAAGCCGACGATCCCGAGGCCATGCGTGCCCGCATGGTCAAGGAGTACAAGGCCGAACTGATGCACCCGTACTACGCCGCGGAACGCGGTCTGGTGGACGACGTCATCGACCCGGCCGACACCCGCGAGGTACTCATCCGCTCGCTGGCGATGCTCCGCACCAAGCACGCTGACCTGCCGTCGCGCAAGCACGGCAACCCGCCGCAGTAATGGAGACCACTTTGAGTACTCCCGCCGACACCCTGGTCCCGGAAGCCCCCGAAACCATAGCCGTGTCCCCGGCCCGCGACACCCTGGTCCGCGTCGAGAAGGGCCACGCCAGCGCCGAGGAGCTCGCGGCTCTCACCGCGGTCCTGCTGGTCCGTGCCGCCGCCAACGGCCACGCCGCCACGAGCTACGAGCAGCCCCGCTCCACGGCCGGCTGGCGCCGCCTGGAGCGCACCCCGGGCTTCCGCAGCTCGCACAGCTGGCAGGGCTGATCCCTCCAGGCCGACCCTCCAGCAGGGCACAGAACGACAGAATGCCGGGCAGGCCCTCAAGGGGCCGCCCGGCATTCGCGTGTGGGGGGAGCCTCAGCGCAGGCGCGCCATCAGCGCGTGCTCGACGAGGGTGATCAGCGCGGACTTGGCCTCACCGCGGTTGCGGGCGTCCGTGGTGATGATCGGTGCCTCGGGCCCGATCTGCAGGGCCTCGCGCACCTCCTCGGGACCGTAGGGCTGGTGGCCGTCGAATCCGTTGAGCGCGATCACGAACGGCAGGCCGCTGTTCTCGAAGTAGTCCACGGCCGGGAAACAGTCCGCCAGCCGTCGGGTGTCCACCAGGACGACGGCGCCGATCGCCCCGCGCACCAGGTCGTCCCACATGAACCAGAAGCGGTCCTGGCCCGGTGTACCGAACAGGTACAGGATCAGGTCCTCGTCCAGCGTGATGCGGCCGAAGTCCATCGCCACGGTGGTCGTGGTCTTGTCGGGCGCGTGCGTCAGGTCGTCGATGCCGGCCGACGCGGAGGTCATCACGGCTTCGGTGCGCAGCGGGTTGATCTCCGAGACGGCACCGACGAACGTGGTCTTGCCCACGCCGAACCCGCCCGCCACCACGATCTTCGCGGAGGTCGTGGAGCGGGTCGCCCCGTTAGAGCTTGCGAAGTCCACTGAGCACCCTTTCAAGCAATGTCACTTCTGGCTGACCACCCGCGGACTCGTCGCCACCGGGCTGGTGGACGGCGACCAACCCGGCCTCGGCCAGGTCGGCGACGAGGATGCGGGCGACGCCGAGAGGGATCGACAGCAGCGCGGAGATCTCCGCGACCGACTTGATCTCCCGGCAGAGAATGCAGATCCGCTGGTGCTCGGGCAACTGCCCCCGCAACTGCACCGGGTCGGCGGTGGTGCTGACCAGCGCCTCGATGGCGAGCTGGTAGCGGGGCCGGGTCCGGCCACCGGTCATGGCGTACGGCCGGACCAGCCCGGAGGGCGCCTGGGCGCGCTGCCGGCCGGCCGGCGGCCGCGCCGGTGCCTGGGGCGGGTCGTACGGCTGGATCCGGGGCTGGCGGTAGCGCGGCTCAGGAGTAGGAGCCGAGGGGAAGTTGTAGCGGTTCAGAGGCGGCTGCTGCTGCTGGCTGCCGTACGGATCTCCGCCTGGTGGCGTTGTCACGGTTCCTCCTCCTGATGAAGGTTGTGGGGGTTGCGTTCCCGCACCCTATGGGTACGGGGACGCGCCCGCACGCCTGTCTGTTAGTTGAGCAGGCACCTAGTTGAGAAGACTGCCTAGTTGAGCAGACTGCCTTGGAGTTCGGAGCGCAGGTCGGGGGTGAGGACGGTCCCCGTCCGGTCGACGAGCAGGGCCATCTCGTAGCCCACGAGGCCGATGTCGCACTCGGGGTGCGCGAGTACGGCGATCGACGAGCCCTCGGAGACGGACATGATGAAGAGGAATCCGCGTTCCATCTCGACGACCGTCTGGTTGACAGCGCCGCCTTCGAAGATGCGGGAGGCTCCGGCGGTGAGCGAGGTCAGGCCGGAGGCGACGGCGGCGAGCTGGTCGGCGCGGTCGCGAGGGAAGCCCTCGGACATAGCGAGCAGCAGGCCGTCGGCGGAGACCACTACCGTGTGGGACACCCCGGGGGTGTTGTCCACGAAGTTGGTGATCAACCAGTTCAGGTTCTGTGCCGCCTGGCTCATCGGACTCAACTAACGCTCCTGGTTCTGAGGGCCACCGTGGTGATTGCCGGGGGCCTGGCCGTTCGTGTCAGTTCCCGCAGTGCGTCCTTGCTGGACGCCACGGCGCAGGTTACTCAACCGGCCGCGGACATCCTCCGGCGCGCGGGAGACCTGTGGGCCACCCTGCGGAGTCTGCTGTGCGGTACCCGCGACCAGGTTGGCCTTGGGTACTCGACGGGGCAGGCCGGAGGGGGTCACCCCACCCGCCTTGGGTTCGCGGACCTGTTCGGCCCGCTGCCAGTGCTGGTCGTTCTGGGAACGCCAGTCGGTCTCTGCCTCTTCCGGCGCCTGTTCCGGCTCAGGATCGGGCTGGGGGACCGGCTGGGCCGCCGGTTCCGCCGCCGCCTGGTCCGGCTGCGGCCACTGCCGGTCGCGGCGTGGCAGGCCGGCATCCGTCAGCGAGGGGGAGCCTACGCTCTCCGGAGCCTCGAAGGGCGTTCCGGGAACGGAATCCGGCACCTGCTGGTCATGGTGGGCGACGGGCTGCGCCCAGTCGTCCAGCACGGGTGGTGCGGAAGGTCCTGAAGGGGCGGGCTGGGCAGGGAAGTCCTGCTGCCAGTCCGGCTCGTAGGACCCCGGCTGTTGGTAGGAGGCCTGCGAGTTGTACTCGTCCTGCCCGCCGAAGCCCTGTGCCGCGAAATCCTGCCCCTGGAAGTCCTGGGCCGGAAAGTCCTGGGCCGGGTAACCCTGCCCCTGGAAGTCCTGGCCCTCGGAGTAGCCGCCGTCGTACTGCGGCTCGTACCCCTGCGGGCTCTGCGGCTCCCGCTGCTGCGGGACGTCGCCGAACATGGCGACGTCCTCCGGCCGCTCCGAGGCCGAGGCCTCCAGCTGGGCCCGCCGCTCCTCGCGCAGGAGCGAGCGGCCGACGGGGTCGAGCTGTCCGGGCACGCCACCGATGGTGAACGCGGACTGGTCGGTCCGCTCGTACTGGGAGTCGTCGAAGCCCAGCTCGGCGGCGGTCGGCTGGTAGCCGAACTCCGCGGTCGAGTGCTCGGGGACGATGCGCGACACGGTGAAGTCCGAGTCGTCGTCCTCGGGCAGCTGGTCCTCGCCGCCACCACCGTGGGTGATCGGCTCCGGGAGCATGACGAGCGAGGTGGTGCCGGCCTGCTCGCCCGAGGGGCGCAGCTGGACGCGGACGCCGTGCCGGTCGGCCAGGCGGCCGACCACGAACAGGCCCATCCGCTGGGAGATCGCGACGTCCACGGTCGGCGGGTCGGCCAGCTTGTGGTTGATGTCGGCGAAGTCCTCGGCGGTCAGGCCGATGCCCTTGTCGTGGATCTCGACCATGACGCGGCCGTCCGGCAGCCGGGTCGCGGTGACCCGCACCTTGGTCTGCGGCGAGGAGAACGTCGTGGCGTTCTCCAGCAGCTCGGCCAGCAGGTGCACGAGGTCGGTCACGGCGGTGCCGTGGATGTCCGTCTCGGGTATCCCGACCAGCTCGATGCGCTCGTACGCCTCCACCTCGGAGGCCGCCGCGCGCAGCACGTCGACGAGCGGGACCGGCTGGTTCCAGCGGCGGCCGGGCTCCTCGCCGGCGAGGACCAGCAGGTTCTCGCCGTTGCGCCGCATGCGGGTGGCGAGGTGGTCCATCTTGAAGAGGTTCTCGAGCTGGTCCGGGTCCGCCTCGTTGTTCTCCAGGTCGGTGATCAGCGTGAGCTGCCGCTGGATGAGGCCCTGGTTCCGGCGCGAGAGGTTGGTGAAGATCGCGTTGACGTTGCCCCGCAGCAGTGCCTGCTCGGCGGCGAGCCGGACGGCCTCGCGGTGCACCTGGTCGAAGGCGCGGGCGACCTCGCCGATCTCGTCGTGGCTGGTGATCGGGATGGGGACGACGGTGGTGTCCACCCGGCCCGGGTCCGTGCGTGACAGCTGGTCGACCAGCCCCGGCAGCCGCTGCTCCGCGACGTCGAAAGCGGCGTTGCGCAGCTTGCGCATGCTGCGGCTCATGTTGCGGGCCATCATGCCCGCGACGATGAAGGCCAGGATCAGCGCGAGGACGACGATGGCCGCGTTGATGATCGCGTCGGTCTTGGCGCTGGAGGAGATGGACTCCGCGTCGTTCACGGCGGTGTCGGCGAGGTTCTGCTCGACGGTCCGGTACGCGTCGAAGGCCAGCGTGTTGCTGGCGAACCAGCTCTCGGGCGTGATGCCCTCGGCCCGGAGCTCCTTGGCCGACTTGTCCGAGGCGATCTCGCCGACCATCTTCTCGATGGACGGCGGCGGCACGAACGTCTGACCTGCCGCCTCGGCCTGGGCGGCGGCGGCCGAGAGCTGCTCCTTGCCCTTCTTCTCCGCCGCGGCCTTGGCGTCCTTCAGGCTCTGGGCGTCGGCGGGGGTACCGCCGCCGCTGTACTCCTGGAGCGCAATGCCCTGCAGGTAGAGGTACGAGGTGAGGGCGGTCTGCTGGAGCTTCTTCTCCCGGGCTGGCACCTGGCCCTCGACCAGGATGTGCATGCCGATGGAGCGGGTCAGCGACTCGGCGGCCTTCGACAGCGAGATGGCGTAGAGGGTACGGCCGTAGCTGGTGATGTTGCCGGTGCCCAGGCTCAGCTCGTTGGCGAGCTCCATCAACGGGTGCTGGACCTCGACGTACTTCTCTTCGGTCTGCTTGTCGGGCAGCTGCCGGGTGTAGGCCGCCTTGCGGATGGTCTGCAGCATGGGCTCCTTGGCGCGGAAGCCCTCCACCCGGCGCTCCAGCGAGGCGGAGTCCGGCATCTGGTCGACGGCCTCGTCGAAGGCCTCCGCGGCGGCGTCGGTGGCCGCGTAGGCCCCCGTGACGACCGGGTCGCTGCGGTTGCCCTGGAGGAGGGGAACGACCGTGATGTCACGCTCGTTGATCAAGGCGTGGCTGTAGCCCGCGGCGGCGCGCACCAGGATGGCGGTGCGCTTCGCGGCATCCGCCTCCTGCCAGGTGTGCACCGAGTTCTGCACGGTGAAGCCACCCATGATCAGGGCGACGATGACCGGGATGAGGAGGATGGCGTTCAGCCTCGTGGCCACCCGCCAGTTGCGCACCGCGAAACGGCTGCCGGAGCCGACGGGCTCCGGGGTGGCGACAGCGGTCGCGTCGGGCACGCCGTCGTACCGCTGGGGCGGCGTGAAATTGCCCCGGGGGCCTTCCGGGGAGCCCGGCTCTGCTCGCCTCGTGTCCCTCACTTGACCAACAACCTCTCGGCGACAACACAGCAAAGTGCCGTTACTACTCTCGGGTTCTGCGAATTTCAGCACGTCATGGGGGTACTAGCCAAACGTCGTACAAAGCGCAACCAACAGTCGAACACGCCGACATAAATGGGGCATACGGTCTTCGGCGTACGATTTCGCACGGCTGGTATCACCCCAACGGAGCCGATCGAGCGCGGGGGGTGTTCGCCGCCCGCCGATTCTCTGTCGAAACGTTATGAACGCAAGAACCGGCCGTGTCAAATGACACAGCCGGTCCTCGTGACAACTGGCAACCATGAAGGCTTACTTCAGTCGCGCCAGCAACGCGTGCTCCACGAGCGTGATCAACGCGCTCTTCGCCTCGCCGCGGTGCCGGGCGTCCGTGGTGATGATCGGTGCCTCGGGCCCGATCTGCAGGGCCTCGCGCACCTCCTCCGGCCGGTAGGGCTGGTGGCCCTCGAAACCGTTGAGGGCGACGACGAACGGCAGGCCGCTGTTCTCGAAGTAGTCCACGGCCGGGAAGCAGTCCGCCAGCCGTCGCGTGTCGACCAGCACGACGGCGCCGATCGCCCCGCGCACCAGGTCGTCCCACATGAACCAGAAGCGGTCCTGGCCCGGCGTACCGAACAGGTACAGGATCAGGTCGTCATCGAGGGTGATACGGCCGAAGTCCATCGCCACCGTGGTGGTCGTCTTGTCCTGGACGTGGCTGAGGTCGTCGATCCCGGCCGACGCGGAGGTCATGACGGCCTCCGTGCGCAGCGGGTTGATCTCCGAGACCGCGCCGACGAACGTGGTCTTGCCCACGCCGAAGCCGCCCGCCACCACGATCTTGGCCGAGGTGGTGGACCGGGCCACAGGCGGGCCGTAAGCCGCCTGCGGTTGCGGTCTAGAGCTTGCGAAGTCCACTGAGCACCCTTTCGAGCAGTGTCACATCAGGCTGTCCGCCGGCCTCGCCACTGCCCGGCTGGTGAATAGCGACCATGCCGGCCTCTGCGAGGTCGGCCACGAGAATGCGGGCCACACCGAGCGGGAATCCAAGCAGCGCGGAGATCTCCGCGACCGACTTGATCTCCCGGCAGAGGTGGCAGATCCGCTGGTGTTCGGGGAGCAGCCCCTGGTACTGGCCCGCGTCGGCGGTAGTGCTGACCAGCGCCTCTATGGCGAGCTGGTAGCGGGGCCGGGTACGGCCACCGGTCATGGCGTACGGCCGCACCAGCGGCTGGTCGCCTTCATCCCCGTACGGCGCGTGGTGGGACGCGCCGTACGGGCCCGGCGAGGCGGGTGGCGGGGTCATGAGGGTCCTCCGTGTCCGGGCAAAACGGTCTCGGTGCAGGAAGTACACATCGTGCGGAAAAGCGTGAGCGGGGCAGTCAGTGCAGCAGACTGCCCTGGAGTTCGGAGCGCAGGTCAGGGGTGAGGACGGTCCCGGCCCGGTCGACGAGCAGGGCCATCTCGTAGCCCACGAGGCCGATGTCGCACTCGGGGTGGGCCAGTACGGCGATCGACGAACCCTCCGAGACGGACATGATGAAGAGGAATCCGCGTTCCATCTCGACGACCGTCTGGTTGACAGCGCCGCCTTCGAAGATGCGGGAGGCTCCGGCGGTGAGCGAGGTCAGGCCGGAGGCGACGGCGGCGAGCTGGTCGGCGCGGTCGCGAGGGAAGCCCTCGGACATCGCGAGCAGCAGGCCGTCGGCAGAGACCACCACCGTGTGGGACACCCCAGGGGTGTTGTCCACGAAGTTGGTGATCAACCAGTTCAGGTTCTGTGCCGCCTGGCTCATCGCACTCAACTAACGCTCCTGATTATTCGTGCCGAAGCCCCGGCCGTCGGTGTTGCCATTGCCTGCTTCACGGCCCTGCTGAATGCCGCGCCGGAGGTTCGTCAGCCGGCCGCGCACATCGTCGGGCGCCCGGGAGACCTGCGGACCGCCCTGCGGCGCCTGCGGGGGAGTGGCCCCGCCTGCGACCAGGTTGGCCTTGGGCACCCGGCGTGGCAGACCGGAGGGAGTGACCCCGCCCGCCGACGGCTCGCGGACCTGCTCGGCCCGCTGCCGCAGTTCGTCGTTGGGAGAGGTACGCCAGTTCGGCGTCTCCCGGGGAGCCGGCTGGGTCGGCTGGGCCGGGGAGACCGGCCGCGCCTGCACCGGAGCCGGGGCGGGCTGTTCCGCCCGGACCCGCTGGGGCTGCTGCTGCGGCTGGGCCGCCGGCAGCGGCTGCTGCTGGGCCGGCGGCGTCTGCCGGGGCTGCGGAGCGGGACGGACCGGAGCGGCGGGTGCCTGCGCGGTGGGTGCGGCGGGCGCCGCCCGTTCCACGTGCACCTGCTGCATCCGCTCGGCCTGACCGGTACGGAACCAGTCGGACTCGATCGACGCGAAGATCGGCGTGGGCTCGTCACCGCGCGACGGGGCCGGCGGCAGCGCCATCGGCTCGGAGGCCGGCGGCAGCTGCGGCTCGAGACCGCGGTTGGGCTGCGGGTACCCCTGCTGCTGGTTGCCCTGCTGCTGGTTCACCCGGCCGTTCTGCGACGGCTGGCCCTGCTGCGGCGGCCGGTTGCCCTGGAAACCGCCGTCGGCCGGCCCGCCGCGCTGCGGCAGACCCTGCGCCGGGACGTTCTGGCCCGGGTATGGCTCGGTCAGCGACCGGTCGCCCGCCGGGGGGTTGCCGACCACCGGGAACTGCCCGGTGTCGGTCCGGCCGTCGGGGTAACCGGCGCCGGGGCCGGCCTGGAGGCCGCCGCCCGGCAGCGGGAACTCGCCGGTGCCGCTGTTGTCGGGCTGGGGACGCTGGAACTCACCGGTGGACTCCGGCTGGTACCCGTCGGGGCGAGCCCCGCCGCGTGCCGGGGCCGGGCCCGGTGCTCCGCCGAAGACGTCGGAGCGGAAGCCGCCGGGGCCCGCGTCCTGCGCGGTGGGCGCGGGGTACGGGTTGGAGGTCGGCGAGAACGGGTCGCTGAGCGGCAGACCGGCGTCCTGGCGGGATCCGGCGCCGGGACTCGGGCGCTGGTAGTCGCCCCGCGGCGGCTGCTGCTGCTGCTGCGGGCGGGAGCCGGGCGGCGGACCGTCGAAGTCGGGGCGCTCGAACCTGGCGGTGGACTCCACGTCCTCGTGGCCGCGCGGAGCGTCCATCGCCGGACCGCGGCCGACCGGGGCGGGCGGGAAGCCCTGCTGCTGGTTCCCGCCGCGCTGCGGCTGGCCCTGCGGGGGCTGCTGCTGGCCGCCCTGGGCCCAGCTGGGTCCCGCGGGCTGCGGCTGGCCGTTCTGCTGGCCACCGCGCCGGGTGCCGGTGCCGGGCTGGCCACCGGGGCCTGCCGGGCCGGAGTTGAGCGCCGGGCGCTGCCCGCCGCCCGCGACCTGGCCGCGCTGCGGCGGCCGGCCGACCTGTCCCGCGGGACCGGCGGGGGCACCGAAGGCGTTGGTGGCGGGGGCGCCGGGGCCGTTGGGCGTACCCGGCATGCCCGTCGCGATGGGGCCGCGCTTGCCGGCGGCCGCGTTCTTGGCGTTCTGGCCGCCCTGCGTGACGTCCACCGGCAGCATGACGAGCGCGGTGGTGCCACCGGAGTCGGACGGGCGCAGCTGGATGCGGATGCCGTGTCGCAGGGACAGGCGGCCGACCACGAACAGGCCCATGCGGCGGGAGACCGAGACATCCACGGTCGGCGGGTTCGCGAGCCGCTCGTTGATGTCCGACAGGTCCTCGGGCGAGAGCCCGATGCCGGTGTCGTGGATCTCGATCAGCACCCGGCCGTCCGGCAGCGCGTGGCCGGTGACCTTCACCTTGGTCTGCGGGGAGGAGAACGACGTGGCGTTCTCCAGCAGCTCGGCGAGCAGGTGGACGAGGTCGTTGACGATACGGCCGGTGACCTCGGCGGCGGGCACCGAGGTGAGCTCGATGCGCTCGTACTGCTCCACCTCGGACGCGGCGGCGCGGAGCACGTCGACCAGCGGCACGGGGCGGGTCCAGCGGCGGCCCGGCTCCTCACCGGCGAGGACGAGGAGGTTCTCGCCGTTCCGGCGCATACGGGTCGCGAGGTGGTCGAGCTTGAAGAGGCTGGACAGCTGGTCCGGGTCGGCCTCGCGGCTCTCCAGTTCGGAGATGAGCGAGAGCTGGCGCTGGATGAGCCCCTGGCTGCGGCGCGAGAGGTTGGTGAACATCGCGTTGACGTTCCCTCGCAGGAGCGCCTGCTCGGCGGCGAGCCGGACGGCCTCGCTGTGGACCTCGTCGAACGCGCGGGCCACCTGGCCGATCTCGTCCCGGCTGTGGATGCCGATCGAGACGACGGAGGTGTCGACGTCCTGCGGGTCGGACTCCGACAGCTGCTTGACCAGCTCGGGCAGCCGCTTCTGGGCGACGTCCTGGGCGGTCTCCTGCAGCCGGCGCAGCGAGCGGATCATGGAGCGGGCCACGATGAAGGCGCCGACGACGGCGACACCGAGCACGATCAGGATGATCGCACCGTCGATGATCGCCTGGCGCTGGGCCTCGCCGCGCAGCTTGAGGGCCTGCTGCTGCATCTCGTTGAGCAGCGACCGCTCGATGTTGGTCATCGCCTGGATCTTGCTGCGGGCGGCGTCGTCCCAGTCGCGGTAGGTGGCGCCGCTGTCCGAGAAGGTGTTGATGCCGCTCTTGGAGTTCAGGATCCGGGCGGCGGTGGTGTCGTGGTTCTTGATCGTGTCGTTGCCGCCCTCGAGGGGGGCCATCAGCTCGGCGTAGTCGCTCGTCGAGTCGCCGATGTTGTAGATCTTCTGGAACCGGGTCAGCGCGGTCTTCTCGGACTGCGCGGCGGCCCTGGCGTACTGCCAGTCGTTCTCCGAGATCGTGACGCCGGCCTGCGGGGCGAGCGCGGCGCTGATCACCGCGCGCTGGATGGACTCGAACTCCTTGGCGGAGGAGAACGCGGCCAGCGCGCGGGTGCTGCGGATCATCTCCTGGTTGCTGGTCGCCTGCGCCATGTCCTGGGACAGCGCGAGCAGCGACTGGATCAGCGAGTCGTACTTGTTGACCGTCAGCGCGATGTACTGCGGCTGCTGGTACGCCTGGTCGCGGATCTCGTTGATGCTGCCGAGCTGCTGCTCGATGGCGAGCAGGGTGGCGCGCACACCGACGAAGACCTGGTCGTTCGGGTCGACGTCGTCGGTGGTGGTCTGGAAGACCTTGCGGTAGCGGTCGGTCGCCTCACGAGAGGCGCCGACGGCGTCGTCGCTCTTGCCGGTGCCCGAGGACATCGGTCCCGCGGAGCGGTCCCGTTCCTCCTGCAGGGCGCCGGCGAGGTCCGTCGCGTGCTCGGTGATCTCGGTGAGCTGCTTCATGTGCTCGAGCTGGGCGATGTTGTCCAGCGAGCTGGAGATTCGCAGCGCACCCAGCGAGGTGGCCGCGACCACCGGCAGGGCGAGCAGAGAGATCAGACGGGTGCTGATCCTCCAGTTGCGCATGGCTATTCGGGGGCCTGGCTTACCGACACCGCCCGTGATCCGGCCGGCGTCGATGCCGCTGTGCGTGCTTGAGCGTCCGGCGGCCGCGGTGTTCACGGCGTCGTCGGATCGCTGCGGCGACGGACCGCTGTCTGCTCCGCCGGGCTGCTCCGGGTCGCCCGCAGCGCCGCTGTCCCTCTTGAAACGTCCCTGCACTAGCGTCGCAACCTCTGGACCAGGCGTCCCCCGCATGTGCGGCGGGACGGTGTCGAGTCATGGGGGCCCCGGTGATCCCGGAGTAGGGATGACCGACGATGCCCTTCACCGCCACTCGATGCTCGTACGCGCCCCCTGACGCGCTGGCTTCGATTGATGTGGTGGTCCGGGGAATTCCAGCACAGTGCAGGATCTCCAACAAGGCCCGCAGCCCAGTCAATGGAATGAGTGACTCAATGCGTCGGTCCGGGCACGGAGGGTTCAGGTCCGTTTCGGAGAAAGCCCGCGATTCTGGAACTTTTGGGCACTCAGGGGTGCTCCGGGCAGGTCGCCCCGCGTGCGACAGGGTGCCGGACCAAGTCCGTGAAATACCGGAATGTCCGCTTGGTACACCCTTGCGGGTGGTCCGATTCGGGTCGAATGTCGGGTAGTTCGTGAGCAAAATCACAGCACGATCGTTGCCTGGGCAGCGGAAAACGGGGAACTGTCGCCACTAGCCTGGATCTTTACGCACGGCAGCGTTCTGTAAACCAGCGCACCCAGGTGAATCCGCAGACCCGCGTCGCAACCGGCGCCCCGAACCCCCTGAGGCCCAGACACCCCATGAAGACCACCATGCTGTTCCGCCCGATCGCCAACCCGCGCCGCACCACCCTCATGCACCTCAAGGATGCCGAGGAGCTGCAGGCGCCCGTGATCGCGGCCGAGGACATCATCGGCGACGTGCTGCCGCAGCAGACGGCCAACCCGCGCCGCACGATCCTGGTGGACGCGCCCACCGTCTGACCCGCAGCGCGGGGGAAATCAGCCGGGAGCCCCGGGGCCTCACGTTAACCTGGAGCGATCCAGTCTTCGGCCAGTGAGGGGCAGCAGCTTCCCGTGCGCATCGCCAGGTTCTCCATCGACGGCAATGTCGCCTTCGGCGCGGTCGAGGGCGACCCGACCGTCCCCGACGGTCTCGTCCTCGACATCATCAAGGGCATCCCGTTCGCCGAGTTCGAGCTCTCCGGCACCAAGGTGCCGCTGAACAAGGTCCGGCTCCTTCCGCCGGTGCTCCCCAACAAGGTCGTGGCCATCGGCCGCAACTACGCCGAACACGCCGCGGAACTGGGCAACGAGGTCCCCGCGGTCCCGGTCGCCTTCTTCAAGCCGTCCACTTCCGTGGTCGGTTCCGGTGACCCGATCGTGTACCCCTCGTTCTCGAACGAGGTGCACCACGAGGCGGAGCTGGCCGTCGTGATCAGCCGGCTGTGCCGCGAGGTCCCGCGCGAACGCGTCAAGGACGTCATCCTCGGCTACACCTGCGCCAACGACGTCACCGCACGCGACGCGCAGCGCACCGAGGGCCAGTGGGCCCGCGCCAAGGGCTTCGACTCCGCGTGCCCCCTCGGCCCCTGGATCGAGACCGAGCTGGACCCCTCGGACCTCGCCATCACGGCGACGGTCAACGGCGAACTGCGCCAGGCGGGCCGGACCAGCCAGATGGTCCGCTCGATCGAGGACCTGATCGTGCACATCACCGAGGCGATGACCCTGCTCCCGGGCGACGTCATCCTCACCGGCACCCCGGCAGGCGTCGGACCGCTCAACGTCGGCGACGAGGTCGCCGTCTCCATCGAAGGCATCGGCACTCTCACCAACAAGGTGATCAAGCGTGGCTAGCGCATCCCCCGTACGCGTCCGTTTCTGTCCCTCGCCGACCGGCAACCCGCACGTGGGCCTGGTCCGCACCGCCCTGTTCAACTGGGCCTTCGCCCGGCACCACCAGGGCACGCTGGTCTTCCGCATCGAGGACACCGACGCGGCCCGGGACTCCGAGGAGTCCTACCGGCTGCTGCTCGACTCGATGCGCTGGCTCGGCTTCGACTGGGACGAGGGCCCCGAGGTCGGCGGCCCGCACGCCCCCTACCGGCAGTCCGAGCGGATGGACATCTACGCGGACGTCGCGAAGAAGCTCCAGGACGCCGGGCACGCCTACGACTGCTACTGCACCACGCCCGAGCTGGACGAGCGCCGGGCCGCCGCCCGCGCCGCCGGCAAGCCGTCCGGCTACGACGGACACTGCCGTGACCTGGGCGCGGAGCAGGTCGCGGCGTACCAGGCCGAGGGCCGTACCTCGATCGTCCGCTTCCGGATGCCGGACGCGCCGATCACCTTCACCGACCTGGTGCGCGGCGAGCTGACCTTCACCCCGGAGAACGTGCCCGACTTCGGCATCGTCCGGGCCAACGGCGCGCCGCTCTACACGCTGGTCAACCCGGTCGACGACGCGCTGATGGAGATCACGCACGTGCTGCGCGGCGAGGACCTGCTGTCCTCCACCCCGCGGCAGATCGCGCTGTACGGCGCGCTCGCCGAGATCGGCGTCGGCAACGGCACCACCCCGGCGTTCGGCCACCTCCCGTACGTCATGGGGGAGGGCAACAAGAAGCTCTCCAAGCGCGACCCGGAGTCCTCGCTCAACCTGTACCGCGAGCGCGGCTTCCTGCCCGAGGGCCTGCTCAACTACCTGTCGCTGCTGGGCTGGTCGCTCTCGGCCGACCAGGACCTCTTCTCGATGGACGAGATGGTCGCGGCCTTCGACATCGCGGACGTCAACGCCAACCCGGCACGCTTCGACCTGAAGAAGTGCGAGGCGATCAACGCCGACCACATCCGCCGGCTGGACGTGAAGGCCTTCACGGAGGCCTGCACCCCGTGGCTGAAGGCCCCGCACGCCAACTGGGCCCCTGAGTCCTTCGACCAGGCCGCCTGGGAGTCGATCGCCCCGTACGCCCAGACCCGCCTCCAGGTCCTGTCGGACATCACGGCCAACGTCGACTTCCTCTTCCTGGACCAGCCGGTCGAGGACGAGGCGTCCTGGCAGAAGGCGATGAAGGAGGGCTCCGACGCCCTGCTGCGCACCGCCCGCGCCAAGCTCGCCGACGCCGACTGGTCCGACCCGGAGTCGCTGAAGGGCGCGGTACTGGCGGCGGGCGAGGAGCACGGCCTGAAGCTCGGCAAGGCCCAGGCCCCGGTCCGCGTCGCGGTCACCGGCCGCACGGTCGGCCTGCCGCTCTTCGAGTCCCTGCAGATCCTCGGCCGCGACCGCACCCTGGCGCGGGTGGACGCGGCGCTGGCGAAACTCGCAGGCTAGGGAGTGTCCGGTCCTGGGGCTGACGGCTCCGGGGCCGCCGTCCTAGGGTTGGCGGCATGCCGATCCGTGCGGTCCTCTGGGACGTAGACGACACCCTGTTCGACTTCACGACAGCCGACGAGCAGGGGTTTGTGCAGCATGTGGCGGCCGAGGGCCTGGCC
>NZ_JAPVLU010000019.1:0-39576 GCF_027158205.1 Streptomyces sp. H39-S7
GAAGACCTGGCCGACCTCGACGGGGTCGCCGCTGACGGCGGTGATGTCGGCCGCCCGGTCCGCCCAGCGCTGCTCCGCGCTGGTGAGCGGGGCGAGCGTCGGCAGGCCGCTGGTGTCCGGCACGTCGGGTCCGTTGCCGGGGCCGCGCTCCGACCAGGTCTTGTCGGACGACCAGCGGAGCGTGGCGTTGGGCACGGGGTGCGGGACCGGTGCCTGCTGGACGCGGCCGAGCACCGCGAGGTCCTTGGGGGTGGGCACCCCCTTGGCGGCGGCCGCGGCATCGGCGGCCGCGTCGGGGTGCCCGGTGCCGGCGGGCGCCGGACCCGAGCCGTTCTTCGCCGGGTGCGGGTGCGGGTCGGGAAGGGCGCCCGGACGTCCGGTGCCGCCGGCGGAGCCGGCGGGCTCGGGCAGCGGTGCGGAGAGGATCGCCTGGATCTCGGGGCGCGGGGTGGGCGGGGCGCAGGCGCCGGCGACCTCGCGGGCCCGGATCGCGCGGGTGATCCACTCGCGGTCGAGAACCCGGCGCTCGTCCGCCTCGGCGACCAGGTCCTCGGACTGGTTGTAGTCCCCGTCGGCGGCCTGCACGGCCCACAGGTGGACGGCGACGCCGTGCTCCTTCGCGGACATCATGCCGGGCAGCAGATCGCCGTCGCCGGTCACCAGCACCACGTCGGAGCAGGCCCGGTTGCGGGCCAGCTCGGAGAGCTCGGCGTGCATGGCCGCGTCGACGCCCTTCTGCGCCCAGCGGCCGTCGGTCCTCGTCAGTGCGCCCAGCCGGACGGTGACCCGCGGCATGACGCGCAGCCGCCGGTGCTCCGGCTGCGGGACGCGGTCGGGGGCGCCGTCGAACCAGTAGATCCGCAGCAGCGGCTGGCCCGTCTCCAGCTCGGCCCGCTCGCGCAGACCCGCGACCACGGCGGCGTGGTCGACGGTGATGCGCGACCGGGAGGGTTCACCGGCCAGAAGGCTCGCCGCGGCGCCCAGGAGATATCCGGCGTCCACCAGGACAACGCAGCGGTCCATGTTGCACCTCTTCCGGTCGTCCCCCGGCACGGATTTTCCCCGAGTCTGCCCCAATATCGGGGCGTTATAAGCCGGAACTCGATCATCGGCGTGGCGGTTTCCGAAATTAAGGGGATCCTCCACCACCGCCTGCCCGAAATGCGCGCTTCGTACGCGCGTGCAAGCCTGATAGCGGTTCAACGTCCGAGATCCCCTATAGGAGGGACGATCGTGGGTAAGAACAAGAATCGCCGGAACGAAGGCCAGGAGAAGGAACGCAGCCAGGCCGTCGAAGCGCAGGAGCAGGCGAAGAACAGCGCCGCTCAGGAGCAGGTGCTTCCGACCTCGGAGCAGGTCTCCCGCCGACAGCAGAAGAGGTTCGGCCACAACTGACCTCTCGCCGGCCGCACGCGACCGGTCCGGAGCGGCGGTACCCCTGGGCCCCGGGGTGCCGCCGCTCCTGCTGTTTTCTCGACAGCCCCTTCAGGGAACGTACGATCGAATTCCCCGCCCTCCGGCATATTCAATAACGGCATGCGCCATGTACCGCGATATCCGGCCCCGGGTATTTGCGAACGGGTATTTCCACGGCGCCCCGGCCGCGCCGAGCCGTCCCGCCCCCGCCGGCCGCGGGCCCGCCGCGTAGGCTCGCCCGTTGATAGATCTCCGGCACGACCCCTGGAGGGGCGGCAGCGATGCCCATCGCACACACCACCGACGAGCAGCGCGGTACGAAGATCCTCGACGTGTTCGGCACCGCCTTCGGCGAGCTGCTGGCCGCCGATCCGGCCGCCTTCCGCGTCAAGTTCCGCAAGATGGCCGCCTCCGCGTTCGCCTTCTACCGGGGCACGGCGGGCCTGTTCTACTCCGACCTGGAGGACGGCAGGGACAGCGGCCCGTACGTGGACCAGCGCACCGGCCGGGTGTGGATCCACGGCGACCTGCACGCCGAGAACTTCGGCACCTACATGGACGCCAACGGCCGGCTGGCCTTCAACGTCAACGACTTCGACGAGGCCTACGTCGGCCCGTTCACCTGGGACCTGAAGCGCTTCGCCGCCTCCGTCGCCCTCATCGGCTACACCAAGGCGCTCGGCGACGACACGATCACCGGCCTGGTGCGCACCTACGCCGTCGCGTACCGCGACCGCATCCGCGAGCTCGCCAAGGATGAGGACCTGCCGCCGCTCACCCTGGACACCGCGCAGGGCCCGCTGCTCGGCGCGCTGCGCCACGCCCGCTCGCAGACCCGCTTCGGACTGCTCGACTCGATGACCGAGGTCCGCGACTGGGACCGCCGCTTCCTGCCGGGCGGCGGCGCCATCGCGCTGGACGACGCGACGCGCGAGGAGGTGCTCGCCGCCTTCACCTCGTATCTGGGGACCCTCCCCGAGGCCAGCCGGATCCGCCCGGACAGCCACCGCGTCAAGGACATCGTCGGCCGCCGCGGCATCGGCATCGGGAGCGCCGGGCTGCCCTCGTACAACCTGCTGCTGGAGGGCACCACCGACGCGCTGGAGAACGACGTCGTGATCTACATGAAGCAGGGGCAGACCCCGGCGGTCTCCCGGCACATCACCGACCCCGCGGTGCGCGACTACTTCCGGCACGAGGGCCACCGCACGGTGATCTCCCAGCGCGCCCTGCAGGCCCACGCCGACCCGTGGCTCGGCTGGACCGAGCTGGACGGCGTCGGCCAGCTGGTCGCCGAGGTCTCCCCGTACGCGGTGGACCTCGACTGGTCGGACCTCGACGACCCGGAGCAGATCGAGGCCGTGGTCGCCGACCTCGGCCGGGCGACCGCCGCGATGCACGCCGCCGCGGACGACGAGAGCGGCCACTCGCTGGTCCCGTTCTCCACCGAGGACGCCATCGACGAGGCCATCGGACGGGACGAGGAGGGCTTCGTCCCGATGCTGGTGGACTTCGCCCACAGCTACGGCGCCCAGGCCCGCGCCGACCACCAGATCTTCGTCGACCTGTTCCGCAACGGACGCATCCCGGGGCTTTAGCCCCACAGGTTGGGGCCCTTTAGGTTCCACCTACCGACCGGCATGGCACACTCTGCGCCATGAAGGGCATACGGCCACCGCTGAGGGCGCTTCGTGCTGCCCTCTTCGCGGCGTTGTGCGTCACTCTCTCCTCCACCTCGCACGTGCTGATGTCGCACACGCCCCTGCCGCTGGCCACGGTGGCGGGGGCCTACGGCGCCGTCTTCGCGCTGGCGTACGCGCTGGGCGGCCGGGAGCGCGGCTTCTGGCCCATCGCCGGGGTGCTGGTACCGCTGGAACTTGCGGTGGACACGCTGTTCACCGCCGGTCAGCACACCTGCTACGGCCCCGGCGGCGGCCCGGTCACCGGCTCCTGGCGCTCCCTGAACGAGGCGCTGCTGTGCGACGGCGGCCAGGTCGGCTCGCCGCTCGCCGCCGTTCCCGGGGCGCCCGCCGCCACCGATCCGACGACCGGCCCGTGGCTGCTGCTCGCGGTGCACATCACCGTGGGGCTGCTCGCCTCCTGGTGGGTGCGGCGCGGCGAGGCCGGTCTGCAGCGCGTCGTGCGCGCGATGGCAGCCGCCGCGTTCCGGCCGCTGCTCGTCGCGGTGGCCGCGCTGCGCGCTCCGGCCGCCCGGCCGCGGCTGCCCCGCTCCCGGCCCGGACAGGCCGGGGGCCCGCGGTCCCGGCCGCTGCTGCACTCCCTCGTACGGCGTGGTCCGCCGTCGCTGGTCGCTCTCTGACCACCGGCCCGCCCACCCCACACCCGTACTGACACGGAGACCCCATCACCATGAGCAGCAGAAACAGCCAGGCCAACAAGCAGGCAGCCCGCGAGCGGCTGCGCGCCGAGCGCGAGAAGCACGCGAAGAAGGCCAAGCTCAAGCGCCAGTTGCTGGTCGGCGGCGCGGTCATCGCGGCGATCGCGATAGCCGGCGGCGTCGCCGTCGCCGTGAACGAGATGAACAAGCCCGGCGAGTGGGAGGCCGCGGCGAAGAAGGCGCTCGTCAAGCCGGCCAACACCTCCGGCACCGACGGAACGGTCGTCGTCGTCGGCGACCCGGCCAGCAAGTTCAACCTGGACGCCTACGAGGACATGCGCTGCCCGGTCTGCGCCTCCTTCGAGCAGGAGTCCGGCGCGGCCGTCCTGAAGGGCGCCGCCGACAAGAAGTACAAGATCACCTACACCATGGGCACGTTCCTCGACGGCAACGGCGGCACGGGTTCCAAGAACGCGCTCAGCGCGCTGGGCGCGGCGCTGAACGTCTCCACCGACGCGTTCACCCAGTACCACACGCTGCTGTACTCCAAGGACGTCCACCCCGAGGAGACCAAGGACGAGTTCGGCAGCGACTCCAAGCTGATCGAGCTGGCCCAGAAGGTCCCCGCCCTCAAGGGCAACAAGACCTTCGAGGACGCCGTGAAGAACGGCACCTACGACAAGTGGGCGCTGACCATGAGCGACAAGTTCAACAAGGCCGAGGGCGTCACCGGCACCCCGACGGTCAAGCTCAACGGCAAGGCCATCGAGGTCATCGGCCAGCCCTCCGCCACCGTCATGGCCGCCATCGACAAGGCCATCAGCGGGAAGTGACCCATAAGTGATGCACCGTCAGGGACCGGCCGGCAGGACGCGGCCGGTCCCTTGCGTGTCCGGCGAGCGGACAGCGGGACCCGCTGAGCCGTGACGATTTTCGGCCAGCCGGCCACCCTGGGGGCTGATTCCAGCCCTGACGCGTACACGGAGATCCTCTATAGCCTCCGCAGCAGCGGCTACCAGCCGCTCAAGCCGTCGTGAAGTTGAGGAGAACTATGCGCCCCTCCGTACTCGCCGCCCGACTCACCGGTCGCGTCCCACGCCGCCTTCTCGGGGCCGCGGCCATCGCGGGAGCCCTCGCGTTCACGCCGGTGGCCGCCTCGGCGGGCACCGTCAACGCCCACAAAAGCACCGCGAAGACGTCGGCCGCCCAGCAGTGTGCGGAGGGCACTGCTGGGAACGGCGCGGCCCGCGAGATGCCCGGAGCGACCGCCCACGAGCCCAACGCCCTCACCCCGGCGCAGGCCAAGGTGATGGACCGCGACCTGAAGAACCGCACCACCGCGCTGCGCCGGGCGGGCGTCAACTCCGCCAAGGCGAAGGCGATCTCGATCCCGGTCTACTTCCACGTCATCCACAACGGCGCCACCGGCAAGCTGACCGCCGCGCAGATAGCCGGCCAGATCGACGTGCTGAACAAGGCGTACGCCGGACAGGGCGACGGCAACACCACCACCCCGTTCACGTTCAAGCTGCTCAAGACCGACTACACGGACAACGCGGCCTGGTACAACGTCGCCCCTGACACGGCCGAGGAGAAGGCCATGAAGACCAAGCTCCGCAAGGGCGGAGTGAGCAGCCTCAACGTCTACAGCGCCAACCTCGGCGGCGGGCTGCTCGGTTGGGCGACCTTCCCCGAGTGGTACCCGGGCGACCCGAAGAACGACGGAGTCGTCATCCTCGACGAGTCCATCCCCGGCGGCACCGTCACCAACTACAACGAGGGTGACACCGCCACCCACGAGGTCGGCCACTGGCTCGGCCTCTACCACACGTTCCAGGACGGCTGCACGGAGCCCGGCGACTACGTCGCGGACACCCCGCAGGAGGGCGAGCCCGCCTTCGAGTGCCCGGTCGGCAGCGACACCTGCACCGCCGAGGGCCTGGACCCGATCAAGAACTTCATGGACTACACGTACGACAACTGCATGACCCAGTTCACCCCCGGCCAGGTCCAGCGGATGAAGGACTCCTGGCTGTCCTACCGAGCGAGCTGACACCGAGCCGGGGGCCGGGCCTCGGGGCCCGGCCCCCGGCCCCGGTCAGAGTTCCGCCAGGAACCCGAGCGCCACCGCCCACGTCCGCTCCGCCGCCTCCTCGTCGTAGTCCGGCAGCTCCGGGTCCGTGTAGAGGTGGCCGGCCCCCCGGTACCGGTGGACCTCCACGTCCGCCCCCACCCTGCCCATCCGCAGGTACCACGCGTTGAGCCAGTCCTCCGACTCGAACGGATCCGGCTCCGCCACATGCAGCTGCACCGGCAGCTCATCCGTGACCGCGCCCTCCGCGATGTCCGACGTGCCGTGCAGGAGCAGCAGCCCGCGGGCCTTCTCGTCGCCCAGCGCGAGCGTCTGTGCGATGGAGCCGCCGAGCGAGAAGCCGGCGTAGACCAGCCCCTGGTCGGAGTGCGGGGCCGCGGCGGCCACCGCCCGCTGGAGGAGTTCCTCGCGGCCGATCGCGTCCTTGATCTTCATGCCCTCCTCGACGGTGTCGGCCGTCCGCCCGTCGTAGAGGTCGGGGACGTGCACCTCGTGCCCGGCGGCACGCAGTCGCCCGGCGGCCGCTCGCACGGCGGGCCGCAGCCCGTAGGCCGAGTGGTACATCACGATTTTCACGGGGCTGCCTTCACTCGCTGTCGGGTACGCGTCCATGGTGCCAGTACCGTCGGGGGCACAAAGCACCCAGAGGGAGCCCGTGTGGACATGGAGAACGTGCTGCGACCAGTGATCGTCATCGGAGCGTCGGTGGTGGTGACCCTGGTGGTCGGCTGGGCCCTGGACAAGGCGCTCCTGAAGATCGACGCCCGCCACCCGGAAACCCCGCTGTGGGGGCTGCTGCGCCGCTGCCGGGTCCCGTTCCAGCTCGTGCTGTGCACGGCGCTGCTGCGCGCCGCGTACCCGGCGGCGCAACTCGCCAAGGGTCACGACGCGGCGGTCGGCCAGGTCCTGAGCCTGGTGCTGATCGGGGCGTGCGCGTGGCTGGCGGTGCGGATGGCGTCCGCGGTGGTGGACGCGTCCTACGACCGCTACGCCTCGGTGTCGCACAACACCGCCAGGGTCCGCCGGGTCCGTACCCAGGTGACGCTGATCCAGCGGGTGGTGACGGCCGTGGTGATCGTGGTGGCGATCTCCGCGATGCTGTTCACGTTCCCCGCGATGCGCACGATCGGCGCCTCGATGCTGGCCTCGGCCGGGATCATCGGCATCGTGGCCGGTGTCGCGGCCCAGTCCACGCTCAGCAACGTCTTCGCCGGGCTGCAGATCGCCTTCGGCGACATGGTGCGGATCGGCGACACCGTGGTGGTCGACGGCGAGTGGGGCACGGTCGAGGAGATCACCCTCACGTATCTGACGGTGCGGACCTGGGACGAGCGCCGGATCACGATGCCTGTGTCGTATTTCACCAGCAAGCCGTTCGAGAACTGGTCGCGCGGCGACCCGATGATGACCGGCACCGTCTTCTTCCACCTGGACCACTCGGCCCCCATCGACCTGATGCGCGAGCAGCTGCACCTGGTGCTCAAGGAGTGCGAGCAGTGGGACCAGCGGGCCTGGGGACTGGTCGTCATCGACACCACACCGACCACCATCCAGGTGCGGGCGCTGGTCACCGCCAAGGACGCGGACGACATCTTCACCGTCCGCTGCGTCGTCCGCGAGAGCATGCTGGAGTGGGTGCGCCGCGAGCACCCGTACGCGCTGCCGCGGATCAACACCGCGATCGCGCCAGGACTGGAGGCGGAGCCGCCGCGGCCGCCGGCCGCCCCGCCCACCCCGGACGACATCGGCCCGGGCCCGGGCGCGCGGTAGTACGCGGCCGGAGCGGGCTCAGCGCACCGAGCGCAGGTCCAGCAGGCGCAGGACCCGGTCGACGACCTCCGGGTCGGAGTCCGGTTCGCTGCGGGCCGCCAGCACCTCGTGCCGGGCGGCGGACATCATCTCGGCCTGGATGCGCTGTATGGCGCGCAGCCGGTCGGTGCGCCGGGCGTGCGACTCGCGCCGGTCGTCGTCGACGATGTCGGGGGAGATCCGGACGCCGAGGTCGAAGGCGCGCCGCTGGAGCATCTCCGAGACCTCCTCGTCGAGCGGCTCGTTCTGCTCGATCTCCCGCAGCCGCTGCTTGGCGGCCTTGGTGGCGCGCAGCGCGAGCCGCCGCTCCAGGTCGTGCTCGGCGTGGATATTGCCGCGCACGCCGAGCCTCCGGACCAGCCAGGGCAGCGTCAGGCCCTGGAGGACCAGGGTGGCCAGAACGACCGCGAAGGCGATGAACAGCAACTCGTCACGGGCCGGGAAGGGCCCGGCGTCCGAGGTCAGCGGGATGGCGAGGGCCAGGGCGACGGACGCCACGCCACGCATCCCCGCCCACCACACGACGACGGTCTCCCGCCAGGTCATCGGGATGTCTTCGTCGTGCCGCTTGTCCCGCCACCGGCGGGCCAGCCACGCGGCCGGCAGCAGCCACACCAGCCGGACCCCGACGACCACGGCGACCACCACTCCGGCGTGCGAGAGCATCGACCCCCAGCGGCCGGCGCCGACGGCGAAGACATTGTGCAGTTCCAGCCCGATGAGGCCGAAGGCGACGCCGGTGACGAGGGTGTCGACGATCTCCCAGAAGGTGGCGCCGGCCAGCCGGGCCGTCACGTCGTCCGCCCCGACGGCGTGCTCGGCCAGGAAGAGGGCGGTGGTGAGCACGGCGAGGACCCCGGAGCCGCCCAGCTCCTCGGCGAGGCCGTAGGAGGCGAACGGGACCAGCAGCGTCAGCCCGATCTGCAGGACCGGGTCCCCGACGACGCCCATGAGCTTGTTGGCGGCCCAGCCCAGCGCCAGACCGATCGCGATGGCGACCACGGCGGACAGCACCAGCTCGCCGGCCGCGTGCGCCACGGAGAACTTCCCGGTCACCGCCGCGGCGATCGCCACGTGGTAGAGCACGATCGCGGTGACGTCGTTGAACAGCCCCTCGCCCTCCAGGACCGAGACCATCCGCCGCGGCAGTCCCAGGCTCCCGGCCACCGCGGTCGCGGCCACCGGGTCGGGCGGCGCCACCAGCGCGCCGAGCGCGACCGCGGCGGCGACCGTCACCCCGGGGACGATCGCGTTGGCGACGACCGCGACGGCCGCCGTCGTGACGAAGACCAGGGCGACCGCCAGCAGGAAGATCGCCCGTTTGTTGACCGCGAACTGCCGCCACGAGGTGCGCTGCACGGACGCGTAGAGCAGCGGCGGCAGGACGATCGGCAGGATCAGGTCGGGGTCGATCTGCACGTTCGGAACCTGCGGCAGCAGGGCCAGGACGATGCCGAACAGGGTCATCAGGACCGGTGACGGCAGACCCATCCGGTCGCCCAGCGGCACCATGACGATGGCCGCGAGCATGAGCGTGAAGAAGAGGACGAGCTGGTCCACGGCGGGCGGCTCCTGGGGTTCCTGGGGATGGACGCCTCAGGGTGCCACAGGCGGCCCGTCAGCCCAGGGAGCGCCGCATGGCGCGGTGCGCGATGCCCGCGTCGGGGAACTCCGGCCCGAACACGGTGTAGCCGAGCCGCTCGTAGAAGGCGATCGCGTGCACCTGGGCCTCCAGGTAGACGCCCGCGAGTCCGAGCCTGCGGGCCTCGTCCTCCAGCGCGGCGACCAGCCGGGCGCCGACGCCGGTGCCGCGGGCGGGCTTGAGCACGGCGAGCCGGCCGAGGACCGCGGTGTCCGGGTCGCCGCCGTTCTTGGCGGCGGCGTCGGCGCCCAGCAGCAGCCGTCCGGTCCCGGCGTCCGGGGCGAGCACGTGCACGGCGCGGCCGTCCTTGCCGTCCCACTCCAGCTCCGCCGGAACGTTCTGCTCGACGACGAAGACCTCGCGGCGGATGGCGTGCACGGCCGCCATGCCGTCGGCGTCCTGTGCCGTGACCACCCGGACGTCCATCAGACGCTGTCCTCCCGGACGACGTCGAGGGCGCGCTGGAGGTCGTCGGCGTACGCGCTCTCGAACTCCACCCAGCGGCCGTCCGACGGGTGCTCGAAGCCGAGTTTCACCGCGTGCAGCCACTGGCGGCTCAGGCCGAGGCGCTTGGAGAGCGTGGGGTCCGCGCCGTACGTGAGGTCGCCGACGCAGGGGTGGCGGTGGGCGGACATGTGCACCCGGATCTGGTGCGTGCGGCCGGTCTCCAGCTTGATGTCGAGCAGGCTGGCGTGCCGGAACGCCTCGATGAGGTCGTAGTGCGTGACGCTGGGCTTGCCCTCGGCGATCACGGCCCACTTGTAGTCGTGGTTCGGGTGGCGGCCGATCGGAGCGTCGATGGTGCCGCTCATCGGGTCCGGGTGGCCCTGCACCAGCGCGTGGTAGCGCTTGTCGACGACGCGCTCGCGGAACTGCTGCTTGAGCAGCGTGTACGCGCGCTCGGACTTGGCGACGACCATCAGCCCCGAGGTGCCCACGTCGAGCCGGTGCACGATGCCCTGGCGCTCGGCGGCACCGGAGGTGGAGATGCGGTAGCCGGCGGCGGCGAGGCCGCCGATGACGGTCGTGCCGGTCCAGCCGGGGCTGGGGTGCGCGGCGACGCCGACGGGCTTGGAGATCACCACGAGGTCGTCGTCGTCATGGACGATGACCATGCCCTCGACGGCCTCGGCCACGATCTGCACGGGCTTCGGCGGCTCCGGCATCTCGACCTCGAGCCAGGCTCCGCCGTGCACCCGGTCGGACTTCATCGCGGGGCTGCCGTCGATGGAGACCTTCCCGGAAGCAGCCAGCTCCGCCGCCTTGGTGCGCGAAAAGCCGAACATACGCGCGATGGCGGCGTCGACGCGCTCGCCTTCTAGGCCGTCGGGTACGGGCAGGGTCCGGGTCTCGGGAAGGGTACTCACCTGGTCGAGTATGACGGACGACGGTGGCAGCTCCGTCCCGGTGGCCCGGGACGGACGGCCACCGGCGGCTCAGTCCCGGTGCACGGTGCCGTCCGGGTCGAGGCCGCGGAAGGAGAGCAGCACGATCAGGACGCCGCCGCAGACGATCGCGGAGTCGGCGAGGTTGAAGACCGCGAAGTGGGCGGGGGCGATGAAGTCGACCACGTGCCCCTCCAGGAATCCCGGCGAGCGGAAGACCCGGTCGGTGAGGTTGCCGAACGCCCCGCCGAGCAGCAGCCCGAGCGCGATCGCCCAGGGCAGGCTGTAGAGCTTGCGCGCCAGCCGGGCGATCACCACGATCACGCCGGCCGCGATGATCGTGAAGATGATCGTCATGCCCTGGCCGAAGCCGAAGGCCGCTCCCCCGTTGCGGATCGCCTCCAGCCGCAGCCAGCTGCCGAGCACGTCGATCGGGGTGTCCCGGTGTTCGAGGCTGGTCACCACCCACAGCTTGGACAGCAGGTCCAGGGCGTACGCCAGCGCGGCCACCGCGAGCAGGATGACGATGCGCCGCTTGCCCCTGGGTGCGGCGAGCGGCTCCTCCTCGGAGGCTCCGGCCGCTTCCGCGGCCTGTTCGTCCCGTTCCTCGATGCCCTGCTCCGCTTCCGTCACGTGAGTCCCTCAGCCTTGTGCCGCCAGGCCGAATCCTGGCTGTGGACGAGGGTACGGCACCCGCTGGGGGTCCCCCCGCCGGAGGTAGGGGGAGGGTCAGCGGCGCTCCTGCCGCTGCTTGCAGTCGATGCACAGCGTGGCCCGCGGGAACGCCTGCATCCGCGCCTTGCCGATCGCGTTGCCGCAGGACTCGCAGCGGCCGTAGGTGCCCTCGTCGAGGCGCTCCAGGGCGTGCTCGGACTGGGCGAGCGTCTCGCGGGCGGTGGCCGCCAGCGACATCTCGTGCTCCCTGCTGATGTTCTTGGAGCCGGTGTCGGCGTCGTCGTCACCCGCGCCGCCTCCGGAGTCCCGCAGCAGACCCGCCACCGACGCCTCCGAGGACACGATCTCGGCCCGCAGCCGCTCGGCCTCCGCGAGCAGCTCCGCGCGCGCCTCCAGGACCTCCGACGCGGACCACGGGTCCTCCCCCGGACGTACCGGGAGCACACCGGGCTCATCGGCCGCCCGGGAGGCGGGGACCGCGGACGCGACCGTACCGGCCGCCGTCTTCTTCGCTACCACCTTTTTGGCTCCCGTCTTCTTCGCCACGACCTTCTTGACGGCCTTCTTGGCGACGGTGGCCGCCTTCTTCGCCGGTGTCGTCTTCTTGGCGGCGGTCTTCTTCACGACCATGGCCGCGACCCCTTCACATTCTGTGATCCTGCTCGCGGATCGTGCCGGAACGGTAGAACGGCTCCGGACCCGCGGCAACGGGGCACGCCGCTCGATCCTCCCGCCACGCCCGGTAGGCCGACGGGTCTGCATCCTGTGTGCCCAGGTGACACACCAGGTATGCCGGTAACCACCGGTAGTGACGCCGTACGGCCGGACTTCGGTTGTTCCCATCCGGCCATTCGGGTCAGCGGGAACCGGTCCGCGGACCCGTGAAACCAGGCCGACACGGCCGCCCCGGGCCCCGTACACTGGCGGCAGCGAAAAGGCGTGGAAAGGGACGAGTAGCGCCGCACGCAGCCAAGAGCGACCCGGGGACGGTGGAAGCCCGGGGGTGTGCGCGACGCGAAGATCACCCCGGAGCCGCCGGAGGAAAGCCGCAGGGCGAGTAGAACCGGCATCGCGTCCCCAATCGAGGGGGTCCAGGAGGCGCCGCCTCCGGGGCCAAGAAGGGTGGTACCGCGGGAGCGCGAGCTCTCGTCCCTTCGTCGGAACACGGAAACACGTGACAGTCCGCCGGAGGCACCACCGATGACGCCGCAGTACCGCCAGGTACCCGCCCAGGTCGACCTTCCCGCTCTCGAGCACGAGGTGCTCGACTTCTGGAGCGAGAACAAGATCTTCGCCCGCTCCCTCGACCAGTCCGAGGGGCTGCCCGAGTGGGTCTTCTACGAGGGTCCTCCGACCGCCAACGGCATGCCCGGCGCGCACCACATCGAGGCCCGCGTCTTCAAGGACGTCTTCCCCCGCTTCAAGACCATGCGGGGCCACCACGTGACCCGCAAGGCCGGCTGGGACTGCCACGGGCTGCCCGTCGAGCTGGCCGTCGAGAAGGAACTCGGCTTCACCAGCAAGCAGGACATCGAGGACTACGGCATCGCCGCGTTCAACGCGAAGTGCCGCGAGTCGGTGACCCGCCACACCGACGCCTTCACCGAGCTGACGACCCGCATGGGTTACTGGGTCGACCTGGAGGACGCCTACCGCACGATGGACCCGCAGTACGTGGAATCCGTGTGGTGGTCGCTGCAGCAGATCTTCGACAAGGGCCTGCTGGTCCAGGACTACCGCGTCGCCCCCTGGTGCCCGAAGGACCAGACCGGCCTGTCCGACCACGAGCTGGCACAGGGGTACGAGACGGTCGTCGACCCCTCCGTCTTCGTCCGCTTCCCGCTGACCTCCGGCCCGCTCGCGGGCGAGGCCGCCCTCCTCGTCTGGACGACCACCCCCTGGACGCTGGTCTCCAACACGGCCGTCGCCGCGCACCCCGACGTCGCCTACGTGGTGGCGACCGACGGCACCGAGCAGCTGGTCGTCGCCGAACCGCTGCTGGAGAAGGCCCTCGGCGAGGGCTGGACCGCCACCGGCACCCGCTTCACCGGCGCCGAGATGGAGCGCTGGACCTACGAGCGCCCCTTCGGCTTCGTCGAGATCGCGGACGCCCACTACATCGTCAACGCCGAGTACGTCACCACGGAGGACGGCACGGGCCTCGTCCACCAGTCCCCCGCCTTCGGTGAGGACGACCTCAAGGTCTGCCGCGCCTACGGCCTGCCGGTGGTCAACCCGGTCCGCCCCGACGGCACCTTCGAGCCGGAGGTCCCGCTCGTCGGCGGCGAGTTCTTCAAGAAGGCGGACGAGAAGCTGGTCGCGGAGCTCCAGCGCACCGGCCGTCTCTTCCGCCACGTCCCGTACGAGCACAGCTACCCGCACTGCTGGCGCTGCCACACCGCGCTGCTCTACTACGCGCAGCCGTCCTGGTACATCCGCACCACCGCCGTCAAGGACGCGATGCTGCGGGAGAACGAGAAGACCAACTGGTACCCGGACTCGGTCAAGCAGGGCCGCTTCGGCGACTGGCTGAACAACAACGTCGACTGGGCGCTCTCCCGCAACCGCTACTGGGGCACCCCGCTCCCCATCTGGCGCTGCGAGGAGAACCACCTCACCTGCGTCGGCAGCCTCACCGAGCTCGGTGAGCTCACGGGCACCGACCAGTCCGCCCTGGACCCGCACCGCCCGTACATCGACGACGTCACGTTCCCCTGCCGCAGCGAGGGCTGCGAGCTCACCGCCGTCCGGGTCCCCGAGGTCATCGACGCCTGGTACGACTCCGGGTCGATGCCCTTCGCGCAGTGGGGCTACCCCCACCGCAACAAGGAGATCTTCGAGAAGAGCTACCCCGCGCAGTTCATCTCCGAGGCGATCGACCAGACCCGCGGCTGGTTCTACACGCTGATGGCCGTCGGCACCCTGGTCTTCGACCGGTCGTCCTACGAGAACGTGGTCTGCCTCGGCCACATCCTCGCCGAGGACGGCCGGAAGATGTCGAAGCACCTGGGCAACACCCTGGAGCCCATCGCGCTCATGGACCAGCACGGCGCCGACGCCGTCCGCTGGTTCATGGCGGCCGGCGGCTCGCCCTGGTCCGCCCGCCGGGTCGGCCACGGCACGATCCAGGAGGTGGTCCGCAAGACCCTCCTCACCTACTGGAACACCGTCGCCTTCCAGGCCCTGTACGCCCGCACCGCCGGCTGGACCCCCAGCGCGAGCGACCCGGCCCCGGCCGACCGCCCGCTGCTGGACCGCTGGCTCCTCGGCGAGCTCCACACCCTCACCCGCGACGTCACCGAATCCCTGGAGTCGTACGACACCCAGCGCGCGGGCAAGCTGCTCTCCTCCTTCGTCGACGACCTGTCCAACTGGTACGTCCGCCGCTCGCGCCGCCGCTTCTGGCAGGGCGACGCCGCCGCGCTGCGCACCCTGCACGACGTGGTCGAGACGGTCACCCGCCTGATGGCCCCGCTGACGCCGTTCATCACCGAGCGGGTCTGGCAGGACCTCGTCGTCCCGGTCACCCCGGACGCCCCGGACTCCGTCCACCTCTCCTCCTGGCCGGTCGCCGACGAGTCCGTGATCAACCCGGTCCTCTCCGAGCAGATGCTGCTCGTCCGCCGCCTGGTGGAACTCGGCCGGGCGACCCGCGCCGAATCCGGCGTCAAGACCCGCCAGCCGCTCTCCCGCGCGCTGGTGGCCGCCGCCGGCTTCGACTCCCTCGACCCGGCCCTGCACACGCAGATCACCGAGGACCTCAACGTGGTCTCCCTCGCCTCGCTCTCCGAGGTCGGCGGCTCCCTGGTCGACACCACGGCCAAGGCGAACTTCCGGGCCCTGGGCAAGCGCTTCGGCAAGGGCGTCCAGGACGTGGCCAAGGCCGTGGCGGCCGCCGACGCGGCCGCCCTCTCCGCGGCCCTGCGCGACGGCACGGCCTCCGTCGAACTCAACGGCGAGCGGATCCCGCTCTCCCCGGACGAAGTGATCATCACCGAGACCCCGCGCGAGGGCTGGTCGGTGGCCTCCGACTCCGGCGCCACCGTCGCCCTGGACCTGGAGATCACCCCGGAACTCCGCCTCGCGGGCCTGGCCCGCGACGCGATCCGCCTGATCCAGGAGGCCCGCAAGAACTCGGGCCTGGACGTGGCGGACCGCATCGCCGTCCGCTGGCAGTCGTCGACGGACGACCTGGCCACGGCCCTGACCGAGCACGCCACCCTGGTCTCCGACGAGGTCCTGGCAACGGACTTCGCCCGCGGCGAGCCGGACCAGACCTACGGCCGGCCGTTCACGGACGACCAGCTGGGCCTGACCTTCCATCTCCGCAAGCAGTAGAAGACCAGAAGGCCGCCGCCCACCCCACCAAGGGATGGACGGCGGCCTTCGCCATGCGCCGGAGCGGGCCCGGCCCACGAAAACGGGCCGGGCCCCAAGGGAGAAACTCCCCAGGGGCCCGGCCCGTCAGTGCCAAGAGGTACCAGCGACTAGTTATCGTCCTCGTCGATCAGGAAGCCACGCATCGGCGTAGGCGCCTGCTGCAGCGGTTGCGGCCCCTGCGGCCGCACCGGCGCCATCGGCTGGGTCATCGCCGGCGACATCTGCTGCTGGCCCCCGTACGTCGGGTTCGGGCCGCTGTGGCCCATCCCCTGGTTCCCGTACGACTGGTTCTGGCCGCTGTTGTGGCCCATCGCACCGGCACCGGCCGAAGCCATGCCACCGCCCATGGACCCACCCATCGTCCCGCCGCCCATGGAGGGAGCGGGGAGCGACGCGGCGGCCGGAGCACGCGGCGGAGCCAGCGAGTCGTCCGCCTGGGTCTCCAGCTGGCGCAGCTGGCTCTCCAGGTAGGACTTCAGACGGGTCCGGTACTCGCGCTCGAAGCCGCGCAGATCCTCGACCTTGCGCTCCAGCGTGGCGCGGGCGGACTCCAGCGAGCCCATCGCGACGCGGTGCTTTTCCTGCGCGTCCCGCTCCAGGGCGTCAGCCTTGGCACGGGCGTCCCGCTCCAGACCCTCGGCCCGGCTGCGCGCCTCGCCGACGATCTTGTTGGCCTCGGAACGGGCCTCCGCGATCGCCTGGTCGGCGGTCTGCTGCGCCAGCGACAGGACCCTGGCCGCGCTGTCGCCACCGGGCGACTGCTGCTGCATGGGGTGCTGCTGCTGCTGCATCGGATGCTGCTGCTGCATGGGGTGCTGCTGCTGCATGGGGTGCTGCTGGCCCATGTTGTTCTGGCCCATCGGACCCTGGCCCATGTTGTTCTGGCCCATCGGACCCTGACCCATGGGGCCCTGGCCCATCGGACCGGGACCGTGCTGCTGCTGGGCGCTCGGCCCGGCGGGCAGCTGCAGCGCGCCGGACTGCTGCTGGGGCTGCCCCATCTGCTGGGGCGGACCCATCTGTCCCGGCGGCACGGGCTGCGGTCCGGATATGGCCGCGGGGACCGGACGGTCCTGCGATTCCGGCTTGCGCATGCCCTGCTGCTGGTTCTGGGCGGCGGCTCGGGTGGCCGCGGCCAGTTTGGCCCGCAGGTCCTCGTTTTCTCGCAGGAGCCTGGTCAGCTCTCCCTCGACCTCATCGAGGAAGGCGTCGACCTCGTCCTCGTCATAGCCTTCTCGGAGGCGGACGGTCGTGAACTGCTTGTTCCGCACGTCCTCGGGGGTCAGCGGCATCTCTTCACCTCAACGTGATCGTCGACATATCGGGAGTCCGCATCGTTCATCACAGACTCCCGACAACGCGGAGCAGGATGAGCACGATGATCATCAATACGAAGAAGGACAGGTCGAGCGCCACGCCCCCGAGACGCAGCGGCGGAATGAACCGCCGCAGAAGCTTGAGTGGCGGATCGGTGACAGTGTAGGTGGCCTCAAGGACCACCACCATCGGCTTCCCAGGTTGCCACGAGCGCGCGAACTGGAAGACGTAATCCATCACCAACCGGAAGATCAGCACGATCAGGAAGCACATCAGCACGATGTAGAGCACCTGTAGTGCGTAGCTCATCGCGCTTCCCTCTCCCCTGCTCGCCTTCGGCCTGTTGGCCGGATTTCCTCGGTGTGTGGTGCTCAGCTCTGGTTGAAGAACCCGCCCTCAGCGATGCGAGCCTTGTCCTCCGCCGTGACATCGACGTTAGCAGGCGACAGCAGGAACACCTTCTGCGTCACCCGCTCGATGCTGCCGTGCAGGCCGAAGACCAGGCCGGCGGCGAAGTCGACAAGGCGCTTCGCGTCCGTGTCGTCCATCTCCGTCAGATTCATGATCACCGGTGTGCCCTCGCGGAAGTGTTCCCCGATGGTACGGGCTTCGTTGTAGGTACGGGGGTGAAGTGTGGTGATCCGGTACGGCTCACGCTCGGACACGACCTTGGGCATGATCACCGGTGCGTTCTTCTCCATGCTGTGGCGTTCGGGTGTGATGGACGCCACTGGGGCGATCCGCGGTTCGCGGGGTGCGGGCGCATGGACGAGTCGTGCCGGTTCGTCCTGTTGTGGCTGGTGCTGGGCGAGCTGATTGTGCTGATTGTGCTGGTTGCGTGGCCTGTGGTTGCGCTCAGGCTCCGGCTCGGGTTCGAACTCGTCGTCGGGATCGAATCCCGGGCCGTCGTACCCGTCGTCCTCCACGAGGCCGAGGTAGACCGCCATCTTGCGCATCGCGCCGGCCATGCTCTGCGTCCTCTCAGCGGGGAAAGACCATATTTATTGCTGTGGTCCGACTTGGTTGGTGACGTTACCGGAGCCCGGGACGGACTCCGAGTACCGCAGTACCGACGCGTACATGTGTCGCTCCCGCCGCCACCGCCTGCTCCAGGTCGGCGCTCATCCCTGCGGAGACCATCGTGGCAGCCGGATGGGCCGCGCGCAGGCCGGATGAGATTTCCGCCAGCCGATCGAAGGCCGCGCGGGGTTGGCCCCGGTAGGGGCCGTCGAGCGGGGCGACGGTCATCAGCCCGTCGAACCGGAGGCCCGGCGCGCCCGCGATCGCGTCGGCGAGGCCGTCGACGACGTCGGGCGCGACACCGCCCCTGCCGCCCTGGGTCCCTGACTCGGCGTCAAGCGCCACCTGCACCAGGCAGCCCACCTCGCGGCCGCGGGCGACGGCCGCGGCCGACAGCGCGTCGACCAGCCGGAGCCGGTCGACGGAGTGCACGACATCGGCGTAACCGACCACGGAACGGACTTTATTGGTCTGCAACTGGCCCACGAAGTGCCAGGTCAGCGACAGATCAGCACACTCGGCCGCCTTCGGGGCGGCGTCCTGGTCGCGGTTCTCCGCGACCTGCCGAACGCCGAGTTCCGAGAGAAGACGCACATCGCTCGCGGGGTAGGTCTTGGTGACCACGACGAGCGTCACGTCCTTGCGGTCGCGTCCCGCCGCGTCGCACGCGGCGGTGATGCGCTCCTCGACCCGGGCCAGATTCGCGGCCAGTAGGGCCTTGCGGTCCGTCACTGCCTCGCTCACGTTCCTTCATTCGATCTGATGGTATGAACATGGGATATCTCACCCGTAGCCGTACCGAATCGGGCGAGTTGGGCGGAACGCAGCGAACGGCGCTCATCGCGCCCCCCTTTCACGAGGGACGAGATGCGCGCCGTTCACCGAGGGGCTGCACCCAGCACAGCCACTTCACGGACAAGAGGACAAGAAGGTCACTTCACCCCAGGAACTGAGGGAAGGTCACTTCAGGAAGTCGGGAACGTCCAGTTCCTCGGCCGCGGAGTCCTGGTAGGGACGGGCCGGCGGCACGTGAGGCGGGGCGACGGGCGTTGCCGGCACCTCGTTGGACGGACCGGCCGGCTCCGGCTCCTCGGCGCGGACCGGCACACTGCCGAGACCGCTGTAGGAGGTCGGGCGCGGAACCTCGGGCTGGCCGACCCGGGCGGGGGCGGCGGGAGTCTCCTCGCGGGCGCCGTACGCGCCGAGCACCTTGTCGCGGCTGCCCTTGGGCGGCGGCTGGCCGCCGTCGAAGCCGGCCGCGATGACGGTGACCCGGACCTCGTCGCCGAGCGCGTCGTCGATGACCGCGCCGAAGATGATGTTGGCCTCGGGGTGCGCGGCCTCGCTCACCAGCTGGGCCGACTCGTTGATCTCGAACAGGCCGAGGTCGGAGCCGCCGGAGATGGAGAGCAGCACGCCGCGGGCACCGTCGATGGACGCTTCGAGCAGCGGCGAGGAGATGGCCATCTCCGCGGCCGCGACCGCGCGGTCGTCGCCGCGGGCCGAACCGATGCCCATCAGGGCGGAACCCGCTTCGGACATCACCGACTTCACATCGGCGAAGTCCAGGTTGATGAGACCCGGGGTGGTGATCAGGTCGGTGATCCCCTGCACACCCGACAGCAGGACCTGGTCCGCGGACCGGAACGCGTCGAGCACGCTGACCTGGCGGTCCGAGATGGACAGCAGCCGGTCGTTGGGGATGACGATGAGGGTGTCGACATTGTCGCGGAGACCGGCAATGCCGTCCTCGGCCTGGTTTGCGCGGCGGCGTCCTTCGAAGGTGAAGGGCCGGGTGACCACACCGATCGTCAGAGCGCCCAGCGAGCGGGCGATGTTGGCGACCACGGGCGCGCCGCCGGTGCCGGTGCCGCCGCCCTCGCCCGCCGTGACGAAGACCATGTCGGCGCCCTTGAGCACCTCTTCGATCTCTTCACGGTGGTCCTCGGCGGCCTTGCGGCCGACATCGGGGTTCGCGCCGGCGCCGAGGCCGCGGGTGAGTTCGCGGCCGACGTCGAGCTTGACGTCGGCGTCGCTCATCAGGAGGGCCTGCGCATCGGTGTTGATCGCGATGAACTCGACGCCCTTGAGACCGACCTCGATCATCCGGTTGATGGCGTTGACGCCACCGCCGCCGATTCCGACGACCTTGATGACTGCGAGGTAGTTCTGCGGTGCTGCCACGTCGAAGGCCTCTCGCCTCGAGTTACGTATGCCTGTGGGACGGTCGGTACGCTCGCCGGTGCTGCCCCGAACCCTAACGCTGAGGTTTAGGGTTACCAGTATGCCTGTCCCATGCGTTCCTTGGGACAGGACACTAAGTCGACAAGCGGTGTGCGTTCAACGAACACGCCGAACCTCCCGTTTTTCTTTTGACCCTATGTGATCACGGCCCGGTCGGGCGAACCAGGGGGCGAACCGGGATACCCGGCGTCAACTTCCCGATGCCGCGGGGGCGCTGGGAGCGCTTACATCGAATCTGTTCGCGTTTTTCGCCGCCTTCATCAGAGCGGTCAGCACCGCCGCCTTCCGCGATCCGTCTTCGGCACTCCCCCACACCACCGTCCGACCGCCGGACAGTTCGACGATGACGCTGTCATAGGACCGCATCCTGATGACGCGGGCATCCTTGCGGACGGAATCGGGGAGCTTCGCGGAGACTTCGACGGCGGCCCGCAGCATGGCCTTTGTTCCGAAGTGCAGAAGGCTCGGAGACTGATCCGCGGTCAATTCCACGAGAGGCGCGCCGGCGGGCGCGGTGACGACGGTGGCGAAACGTACGCCTTCCGCGTCCACTTCGATGAACTTCCCGCCGCTTTTGAGTACCGCGGAAGGCGTTCTCTCGGTCACTTTCAGATCGATGGTGTGCGGCCAGTCGCGTTCGACGGTCACCTCGCGGATCCGCGGCAGGGCGGCGAGCAGCCGGCGCTCGACAGCGCCGGTGTCGACCGAGGCGAGCGGACCCCGGAGCGGTACGCCCGCGGCGGCGCGGACCTCTTCGGCGGTCAGCACGTCGGTGCCGCTGACCGTGACGCGCTCGGCCCGCAGCCACGACGAGCCGTAGACCAGCCAGGTCCCGGCGGCGGCCGACAGCGTCACGAGGACGAGCAGGATCAGCACGGCGCGGCGCACGCGCTTGCGGCGGGCGGGGGTGCGCCGCGCGGGGGCGGTCGGCTCCGCCGTCCCGCCGCGCTCGACGGTGGTCGGTCCGGCCATGCGTTCGCCCCTTCCTGCGCCCTGGCCGCCCCCGGAGCGTGACCGGGGGCCGCCCCTGGGCGGGCTTCGTTCTCCAGCCCGCCCAGGGGGCTCCTATCCTGCCCGGCGGGCGGCGATCGCCTCGTACACCATGCCGACCAGCAGGTCGTCGGCGTCGGGGCGGCCGAACTCGGCGGCGTGGCGGGACATCTCGTACAACCGGTGCGGATCGGTCAGCACCGGGAGCACGTTGCCGATGACCCAGTCCGGGGTCACCTCCGCGTCGTCCACCAGCAGCCCGCCGCCGGCCTTGACCAGCGGCTGCGCGTTGAGGCGCTGTTCGCCGTTGCCGATGGGCAGCGGGACGTAGGCGGCCGGGAGGCCGACCGCGGACAGCTCGGCGACCGTCATCGCGCCGGCCCGGCAGAGCATCATGTCGGCCGCCGCGTAGGCCAGATCCATCCGGTCGATGTACGGAACCGGCCGGTAGGGCGGCATTCCGGGCATGTTGTCGGCGATCGGCAGTTCGTTCTTCGGGCCGACGGCGTGCAGGATCTGGACGCCGGACTGCTGCAGCCGCGAGGCGACCGTGGCGATCACCTCGTTGAGCCGGCGGGCACCCTGGGAGCCGCCGGACACGAGCAGCGTCGGAAGGTTCTGGTCCAGTCCGAAGTAGGCCCGCGCCTCGGCGCGCACGGCGGCCCGGTCGAGGGTGGCGATCGTCCGGCGCAGCGGGATCCCGATGTAGCGGGCGTTGCGCAGCTTGCTGTCCGGGCTGCTGACGGCCACGCCGTGGGCGTAGCGGGAGCCGATCTTGTTGGCGAGGCCCGGGCGGGCGTTGGCCTCGTGGACGACGATCGGCACGCCGAGGCGCTTGGCGGCGAGGTAGCCGGGCAGTGCGACGTAGCCGCCGAACCCGACGACCACGTCGGCCTTGGTGCGTTCCAGGATCTGCTCGGCGGCCTTGATGGTGCCGCGCAGCCGTCCGGGGACGGTGATCAGTTCGGGCGTGGGGCGTCGTGGCAGCGGAACGGCCGGGATCAGCGCCAGTTCATAGCCGCGCTCCGGGACGAGCCTGGTCTCCAGGCCTTTTTCCGTGCCGAGCGCCGTGATTCCTACGGTCGGATCCTGCCTGCGCAGGGCATCGGCGAGCGCGAGCGCAGGCTCGATGTGGCCGGCGGTCCCCCCGCCGGCGAGTACGACATGCACCGAAATTCACCGCTTCCCGGACGGCCGTCGTTTGACGCACCGTCTCATCGTCCGTGACATCACCCCGGGTCCGCGCACGGCAAGTGCCGCTCGCGCCCCGGGCTCACTCCTCGCGAAGGAAATGAGCAACCCGATCGCGAACATCGTCGGCAGGAGGGCCGAACCTCCGTAGGAGAACAGCGGAAGCGGGACTCCGGCGATCGGCAGCAGGCCGAGCACCGCACCAATGTTGATCACGGCCTGGGCCGTGATCCAGGTTGTCACGCCACCCGCTGCGAACCTGACGAAGGGGTCCTCCGTACGACCGGCCACGCGGATACCCGCATAGCCTAGGGCCGCGAAGAGGGCGAGAACCGACAGCGTCCCCGCGAGACCCAGTTCCTCCCCGGTGACGGCGAAGATGAAGTCGGTGTGCGGCTCGGGCAGTTCGCCCCACTTTTCCATACTCGCGCCCAGTCCGGAACCGAACCAGCCGCCGGAAGCGAGGGCGTAGATCCCGTGCACGGCCTGCCAGCACTGGTCGTTGGCGCCCGGATCGCTGGCCGCGATGCAACCGAGCCGTGACATCCGGTTGGGGCTGGTCTTGATGGCGAGGAACGCGAGGAAGGCGGCGCCGGAAAGCACTCCGACGAACAACCGGGTGGGGGCGCCGGCCAGCCACAGCAGGCCGAAGAGAATCGCGGTGAGGATGATCGCGGTGCCCATGTCGCCGCCGAGCATGATCAGGCCGAGCACCATGAATGTCACGGGCACCAGGGGCACCAGCAGGTGCTTCCACTGGACGAGCAGGTTCCGGTCGCTCTTGCGGGCCAGCAGGTCGGCACCCCACAGGACGAGTGCGAGCTTGCCGAATTCGCTGGGCTGCAGCTGGAAAGGGCCGCCGAGGGAGATCCAGTTGGTATTGCCGTTGACCGACTGCCCTATTCCCGGCACCTGGACCAGGCACATCAGGAAAACGGCACCGAGCAGCAGCGGATACGCGAGCGCGCGGTGCAGCTTGACGGGCATACGGGCCGCGGAGATCAGCAGCGCGGTGCCGATGGCGGCGGCGAGCAACTGCTTGCGGAAGTAGAACGTGGACGGGTAGCCGTAGCGCAGCGCCTGGATCATCGACGCGGAGTAGACCATCACCAGCCCGAGGACGGTGATGAGCAGGCTTCCGCCGAGGATCAGGTAATAAGCGGTCAGCGGGCGGTCCCAGGCCGCCTGGAGGCGGTCGTGGAGCCTGCGTGGGCCCGCCAGGGGTCCGGACGGCCGGGCCCGGACGTCCTTGCGCGGCGGAGCGGGTGCCGCGGGCCTGGCGGGGCCCGCCGCGACGCGCTTGGCGGGCAGCACGCGGGCCGCCCCGTCGCGGGAACGGCGTTCGACGCCGCGGGCGGCGGATCGGTCTGCCGTCATGCGTCCCCTCCAGTGGTGCGGCGCCGGGGATCGGTGACCAGGTGAGGTCGTCAGCGGCGCGGGGACGCCCGGCTACTTGTCGTGTCCCGCGCTCTCGGGTGCCAGGGCCCGTACGGCCTCGGCGAATGCCTCGCCCCGCTTGCCGTAGTCGGTGTACATGTCCATGGAGGCGCAGGCCGGTGCCAGCAGGACCGTGTCACCGGGCCGGGAGAGCTTCCTCGCCGCCCCCACCGCCGCGGACATCGCCCCAGTGTCGGTCCGTTCCAGGTCGGTGACCGGGACCTCGGGGGCGTGTCGCGCGAGTGCTTCACGGATCAGCGCGCGGTCGGCGCCGATCAGCACCACGCCGCGCAGCCGCGGGGCGGACTTGAGGACCAGCTCGTCGAACGTGGCGCCCTTGGCGAGGCCGCCGGCGATCCACACGATGGACTCGTAGGCGGCCAGCGAGGCCTCGGCCGCGTGGGTGTTGGTGGCCTTGGAGTCGTCCACGTAGGCGACCTCGTCGACGGTCTCCACGAGCGCGATGCGGTGGGCGTCGGGCCGGAAGGCGCGCAGCCCGTCGCGTACGGCGGCCGGTTCCACGCCGAAGGCGCGGGCCAGCGCCGCGGCGGCCAGCGCGTTGGCGATGTTGTGCGGGGCGGGCGGGTGGACGTCGGAGACTTCCGCCAGCTCCTGGGCGTTCTTCTGCCGTCCCTCGACGAACGCGCGGTCGAGCAGGATGCCGTCCACCACGCCGAACTGGGACGGGCCCGGGCTGCCGAGGGTGAAGCCGATCGCGCGGGCGCCCTCCTCGACGTCGGCCTCGCGGACCAGCGCCTCGGTCGCCGGGTCGGCGGTGTTGTAGACGCAGGCGACCTGGTTGCCCTCGTAGATCCGGCCCTTGTCGGCGGAGTACGCCGCCATGGAGCCGTGCCAGTCCAGGTGGTCGGGAGCGAGGTTGAGCACGACCGCGGAGTGCGGCCTGACGCTGGGCGCCCAGTGCAGCTGGTAGCTGGAGAGCTCGACGGCCAGGACGTCGTACTGCTCCTCGCCGAGCACGGCGTCCAGGACCGAGACGCCGATGTTGCCGACGGCTGCGGTCCGCAGGCCCGCGGCCTTGAGGATGGAGGCGAGCATCTGGACGGTGGTGGTCTTGCCGTTGGTGCCGGTGACCGCCAGCCAGGGCGCGGGAGTCCTGTTGGCCGCCCCCCGCAATCGCCAGGCCAGCTCCACATCGCCCCACACCTCGACGCCGGCCGCCTCGGCGGCCGCGAAGAGCGGGCTCGTGGGCTTCCAGCCCGGGGCGGTGACGACGAGCGCGGTGCCCTCGGGGAGGGTGTCGCCGTCACCGAGGCGCACGGTGACGCCCAGCTCCCGCAGCCCAGCGGCCTCGGCCTGCGCCCGCTCGCCGTCGCCGCTGTTCACGACGGTGACGACGGCGCCCAGGGCGTGCAGTGCCCGCGCGGCCGGGACGCCGGAGACGCCCAGGCCGGCGACGGTGACGCGGACTCCCGCCAGCTCGGTGGCCGGCGGGTGCGGCACCGTCACGAGGCGGCCACCCAGCCGGCGTAGAACAGGCCGAGGCCGATGGCCATGCACATGCCCTGGATGATCCAGAAGCGGACCACGACCAGGACCTCGCTCCAGCCCTTGAGTTCGAAGTGGTGCTGGAGTGGTGCCATCCGGAAGACCCGCTTGCCGGTGAGCCGGAAGGAGCCGACCTGGATGACCACGGAGAGCGTGATGAGGACGAACAGGCCGCCGAGGATCGCGAGCAGCATCTCGGTGCGCGAGCAGATCGCCAGGCCGGCGAGGGCGCCGCCCAGCGCCAGCGAGCCGGTGTCGCCCATGAAGATCTTGGCCGGTGAGGTGTTCCACCACAGGAAGCCGAAGCACGCGCCCATCAGGGCCGCGGCGACGACCGCCAGGTCGAGTGGGTCCCTGACCTCGTAGCAGGCGCCGTTGGCGCTGAGCGGGGCTCCGCACCACTGGCCGTACTGCCAGACGCCGATGACGGTGTAGGCGGCGAAGACCATCACCGACGCGCCGGTGGCCAGGCCGTCGAGGCCGTCGGTGAGGTTCACGCCGTTGGACATCGCCAGGATCATGAACAGCGCCCAGATGACGAAGATCACCGGCCCTATGGTCCACCCGAAGTCCTGGGTGAACGACAGCTTCGTGGAGGCCGGCGTCTGGCCGCGCGAGTCCGAGAAGTTCAGCGCCAGGACCGCGAACGCGATACCGACGATGAGCTGGCCGCCCAGCTTCGCCTTGGCCCGGAGGCCCAGGCTGCGCTGCTTGACGATCTTGATGTAGTCGTCGAGGAAGCCGACCAGGCCGAGGCCCGCGGTCAGGAAGAGCACCAGCAGACCGGACATGGTCGGCCGCTCGCTGGTGATGACCTTGGTCGCGGCGTAGGCGACCAGGGTCGCCAGGATGAACGAGATGCCGCCCATCGTCGGCGTGCCACGCTTGCTGTGGTGCGCCTTCGGACCGTCGTCGCGGATCATCTGCCCGTAGCCCTTGCGGGCCAGCAGGCGGATCAGCAGCGGGGTGCCGATCAGCGACAGGAAGAGACCGAGCACACCGGATACGAGAATCTGCTTCATCGCGCGGCGACCTCGCCTTCGGTGCCGTCGAGCAGCGCCAGCGCCACGCGCTCCAGACCGACCGACCTAGATGCCTTCACCAGCACGACGTCCCCCGGGCGCAATTCGCTGCGCAGCAGGTCGATCGCCGTCTCCGCGTCGGACACGTGCACCGACTCCTCACCCCACGAACCCTCGTTCTTGGCGCCCATATCCAACCAGGCGGCTTCCAAGCCGCCCACGGCCACGAGCTTGCTGACGTTGAGCCGGACGACCAGTCGCCCGACCGCGTCGTGCTCGGTGAGGGACTCCCCACCGAGTTCGGCCATCTCGCCGAGCACCGCCCACGTACGGCGCCCGCGCCCCATGGCGGCGAGCGCGCGCAGAGCGGCTCTCATGGAGTCGGGGTTCGCGTTGTAGGCGTCGTTGACGACCGTCACGCCGTCGGGCCGCTCGGTGACCTCCATGCGCCAGTGCGACAGGGTTCCCGCGGCGGAGAGCGCGGTGGCGATCTCCTCGACGGGCATGCCCAGTTCACCGGCGACGGCGGCCGCGGCGAGCGCGTTCGACACGTGGTGCTCACCGTACAGGCGCAAGGTCACTTCGGCGCACCCGGTGGGTGTGCGGAGTGTGAAGAGCGCCTGACCTCGGTCGTTGAGCCGGACATTCTCCGCACGGACGTCGGCTTCGGCCGCTTCGCCGAAGAGCACGACGCGGGCCGCGGTGCGCGAGGCCATCGCGCGCACCAGCGGGTCGTCGGCGTTGAGCACCGCCACCCCGCCCTGGTCTGCGGCGGGCAGCGACTCGACGAGTTCGCCCTTCGCGATGGCGGTGCGGTCGCGGCCGCCGAACTCGCCGATGTGCGCGGCCCCGACGTTCAGGACCGCCCCGATCCTCGGCGGCGTCAGCTCCGTCAGGTACCGGATGTGGCCGATGCCGCGGGCACCCATCTCCAGCACCAGGTGCCGGGTGGACTCGTCGGCGCGCAGCGCGGTGAGCGGGAGCCCGATCTCGTTGTTCAGCGAGCCGGGCGTCCACACGGTGGGCGCGTGCCGTTCCAGCAGTTGGGCCATCAGGTCCTTGGTGCTGGTCTTGCCCGCGGAACCGGTGAGGGCGACGGTGGTCGCGCCGAGCCGCGCGATGACGGTCCTGGCGAGCGCGCCGAGCGCGGCGACCACGTCGTCGACGACGATCGCGGGCACGCCGACGGGGCGGGAGGCGAGTACCGCCACCGCTCCGTCCTTCACGGCGCCCACCGCGTAGTCGTGGCCGTCCACGCGCTCCCCGGCGAAGGCGGCGAACAGCGCGCCGGGCACCACCTCGCGGGAGTCGATGACCACGGGGCCCGTCACGCGCGTCCCTGGTTCCGGTATGTCGTGCATGCTCCCGCCGACCGCGTCAGCGACCTCGGCGAGGGTGAGTGGGATCACAGCTGTTCCTGGTCCTTCTCGATGGCGGCGCGCAGTACTTCCCGGTCGTCGAAGGGGCGTACCACTCCGGCGATGTCCTGGCCCTGTTCGTGGCCCTTGCCCGCGACCAGCACGATGTCGCCGGGCTCGGCGCGGGCTACCGCGATGGCGATGGCGGCGGCCCGGTCGGGCTCGACGATGACGTGTCCGCGTTCGTGGGCGGGTACTTCGGCTGCTCCGTTCAGCATCGCGGCGAGGATCCCGAGCGGGTCCTCGGAGCGCGGGTTGTCGGATGTCAGCACGGCGGTGTCGGCGAGCCTCGCGCAAGCGGCGCCCATCGGGCCGCGCTTGAGCTGGTCGCGGTCGCCGCCGCAGCCGAGCACGGCGTGGATGCGGCCCGCGGTGGTCTTGCGCAGGGCGCGCAGCACGGACTCGACGGCGTCGGTCTTGTGGGCGTAGTCCACGACCGCGAGGTACGGCTGGCCCGCGTCGACGCCCTCCAGCCGGCCGGGGACCCCGGGGACGGCGGCGACGCCGTCCGCGGCGGTCTGCGGGTCCACTCCCGCGATCACCAGCGCGGTGATCGCGGCGAGGGTGTTGGCGACGTTGAACGGGCCGGGCAGCGGAGCGGCGGCCCGCGCCGTCTCGCCCTTGGGCCCGGTGACGGTGAAGGTGCTGCCCAGCGAGCCGGTCTCGACGTCGGTGGCGCGCCAGTCGGCGTCCAGATCCCCCTCGGCGGAGAACGTGGTGATGGGCACCCCGGCCTCGGCGACGAGCCGGCGGCCGTAGGCGTCGTCCAGGTTGACGACGCCGACCCGGCTGCGCTGCGGCGTGAACAGCCGCGCCTTCGCCTGGAAGTAGTCCTCCATGTCCGAGTGGAATTCCATGTGCTCGGGGCTGAGGTTGTTGAAGACCGCCACGTCGAAGACGGCGCCGTCCACCCGGCCGAGCACCAGCGCGTGGCTGGAGACCTCCATGACGACCGAGCGGACGCCCCGCTCGTGCATGACGGCGAAGAGCGCCTGAAGGTCGGTGGCCTCGGGGGTGGTGCGCTCGCTCTTGATCCGCTCGTCGCCGATCCGCGACTCGACGGTGCCGATGAGGCCGGTGGCCTTGCCGTGGACCGCCTGCAGGCCGCCCTCGATGAGGTACGCGGTGGTGGTCTTGCCCGACGTTCCGGTGATGCCGATCTGCAGCAGCTCCTCGCCCGGTTCGTCGTAGATCCAGGCGGCCAGCGCGCCCATCCGGGAGCGCGGGTCGGCCACGGTCAGCACCGGCAGGCCGGTGGCCGCGGCGCGCTCGGCGCCCGCCGGGTCGGTGAGGATCGCGACGGCCCCCAGGTCCGCGGCCTGGGCGGCGAAGTCGGCGCCGTGGAAGCGGGCGCCGGGCAGCGCCGCGTAGACGTCTCCGGGGCGGACCGCCCGCGAGTCGTGGGTGATGCCAGTGGCGGGGGCACCGTCCGCGGGCGGTTCCGCGTCCAGCCGCGCGGCCAGTTCGGCCGGCGCTTTGGGTCGGACTGCGGACGGGCGGGGCGCACCCGGCTGTTTGAGGGGGGACTGATCAGCATTTGGCACGGCGGTGAGGTTACCGGGCCGGGCCCGCTCGGAGCCAAAGGACCCCCGGCCCCGGCCGGGGCGGTCGCCGTCGGATGTGATCGTTGTCACCTCTTCGTTGGGTCGAACTCGACGGGCAGGTGCGGTGCCTCCGTGCCGGAGGGCGCGGCCTGCAGGGATTTGAGGGCGAATTCCATGACCTGCTTGAAGACCGGGCCGCAGATCTGCCCGCCGAAGTAGCTGCCGCTGGTCGGGTTCTGGATCACGCAGGAGACGGTGACCCGCGGGTCGTCGGCGGGTGCGAAACCGAGGAAGGAGGCGGTGTAGCCCTTGTAGCGGCCGGTGGCCGGGTCCACCCGGTTGGCCGTGCCGGTCTTGCCCGCGACCCGGTATCCGGCGATGCGCGCCTTGTTCCCGGTGCCCTGCTCGTCGCCGACCACGGACTCGAGCATGGTCGCGAGCGTCTTGGCGGTCTTCTCGGTGACCACCCGGGACGTCCTGGGCGCCTCCGACGGCACGAAGCGGCCGTCGGGTCCGGTGATGCCGCGGATCAGGCTGGGCTGCACGCGCACGCCGCCGTTGGCGACCGTCGAGTAGACGGAGGTGGCCTGCAGGGCGTTGAGCGACAGGCCCTGGCCGAACGGGATCGTGAACTGCTGGGAGGCGTTCCACTTCTGCGGCTTGGCCAGGATCCCGCGGGTCTCGCCGGGGAAGCCGAGCCCGGTGGGGTCGCCGATCCCGAACCTCTTCAGGTACGAGTACAGCACCGCGTTCGCCTGCGCCTGGGTCGTGCCGAGCTGGCCGGTCGCCAGGATCGTGCCGATGTTGCTGGACTTGGCGAGCACCCCGTTGAGAGTCAGCGACCACGTGCCGTGGTCCACGTCGTCGTGGAAGACCCGGTCGGCCCGCGGCAGGGTGCCGGGGACCGTGACGTGGGTGTCCGGGGTCGCGACGCCCTGGTCGAGGACGGCGGCCATCGACATCAGCTTGCTGACACTGCCGGGCTCGTAGGCGTCCTGGAGGGCGGCGTTGCCCAGGGAGCCGGTGCCGGCGTGCGCGAGGTCGTTCGGGTCGTAGCCGGGGGCGTTGGCCATCGCGAGGATCTCGCCGGTGCGGGTGTCCTGGACGATGACGTAGCCGCGGTCCGCCCTGGACTTCTGTACCTGTGCGGTGATGGCGCTCTGCGCCGCCCACTGGATGTCGCGGTCGATGGTCAGCTGCACGTCCGAGCCGGGCACGGCGGGGTGCTCCTGGATGCCGGCGGTCGGGACCTGCCGGCCGCTGGACTGGGCGTAGCGGATCCTGCCGGCCTCGCCTGCCAGCTCCTGGTTGAGCATCGCCTCGAGGCCGCCGCCGCCGGTGCCCTCGCCGTTGACGAAGCCGATCACCCCGGCCGCGAGGTCGCCGCCGGGGTAGACCCGTTTGGTGTGCGGATCGCTGAAGACCCCGGCCAGCACGTTGGCGGTGCCCCTGTTCTTGGCGGCCTTGTCGTTCAGCGCCCGCTTGAGGTCCTTGATCTGGTTCCAGACCTGCGGGGACTGCTGCCGGGCGATGACCTGGTAGCGGGAGTTCGGGGTGGCCAGCTTCTTCGTGATGGTCCTGGCGTCGCCGCCGACGATCGGCGCGAGCAGCTCGGCCGCCTGTGCGGGCGCGTCCGCGGTCTTCGTCTGGGCGGAGGTGAACAGGAACGGGTCCGCGGTGATGTCGTACGCGTCGACGGTCGTCGCCAGGTCGGTGCCCGACCGGTCGGTGATGGTCCCCCGGTCGGCGGCGACGGTGTGCGTGACCCAGCGGTTGACGTCCGCCTTGGCCGCGTACGCGGGCGCGTCGACGGCCTGCACCTGCAGCAGCCGGACGACGAACGCGAGCATCACCAGCGTCAGCGCGACGCTGACCAGCCGCAGCCGCGGCTTGGGCCGGCCCAGCCGCAGCGGGACCGAGGGGCGCGGCGGGCGCGGGCGGCGGGCGGCGGGCCCGCGGTTCTCGCCCGGGGCGGGGCGGAACGGCCTCCTGGTGCCCTGCGACCGCTGCGAGCCCTGTCCCGCCGCTCCCGGCGCGGCGGCCTTCCGGGGCCCCGCGGGGCCCGGCAGCCGTCCGCGCTGCGGGCGCCTCGGCTCACTCACGCGCACCGTCCCCCGGAGCGGCGCGCAGGATGCGAGGAGTGGTCACGAGGTCACCTGCCGGTGGTCTGGGAAGTCGGGGAGCCGCCGGGGGTCCGCGCGAAGGCGCCGCCGGACGGCTTCGTGGCGGGCGCGGCGGGGGTGGTGGGGGCGCTGCTGGACGGCTTGCCCAGCGGTTCCTGGGTACGGACGGGTGACGGGGAGGGCGCGGCCTCGGCCTCGGTGGGGTCGCCGCGCACGGTGCCGTCCGGGTTCAGGAAGGCGGGGTTGCCACCGGGCACCATGCCCAGCTCGCGGGCGCGCCGGTTCAGCGCGTCGGGCGCCTTGTACCGGTCCACGTCCTGCTGGAGCGCCTGCTCCTCGTCGGTGTACGTGGTGGTGTCCTTCTGCAGCCGGTTCAGCTCGAAGGAGTCCTGGTTGACGGCCCCGTTCAGCAGGAGCAGCGAGATGAGGCCGCCGGCCAGCAGTGCCACCACCAGCAGGACGAAGGGCGCGCGGGCCGCCGTGGCCGACCGGGCCGGTGTCACAGCGCCTCCTCGCGGATCCGCTCCGCGCCGCGCAGCCGGGCGGGGGCGGCGCGCTTGTTCTCCGCGATCTCCTGCTCGGTGGGCAGCTCCGCACCGCGGGTGAGCAGCTTCAGCCGGGGCTGGTACTGCTCGGGCACCACGGGCAGGCCGGGCGGGGCGGTGTTGGCGGCGCCCGCCGCGAACGCCTGCTTGACGATGCGGTCCTCCAGCGACTGGTACGACAGCACGGCGATCCGGCCGCCGACCGTGAGGGCGCCGAGCGCCGCGGGGATGGCGCCCTCGACGGCGGCGAGCTCGGCGTTGACCTCGATGCGCAGCGCCTGGAAGGTGCGCTTGGCGGGGTTGCCGCCGGTGCGCTTGGCCGCCTGCGGGAGCACCTCGCGGATGAGGTCGACGAGCCGCGCGCTGTTGGTGAACGGTTCCTTCACCCGCTGCTTGACGACCGCGTCGACGATCTTCCTGGCGAACTTCTCCTCGCCGTAGTTGCGCAGGATCCGCACCAGGTCGCCCGGCGGGTAGGTGTTGAGCACCTCGGCGGCGCTGATGCCGGTCGTCTGGTCCATCCGCATGTCGAGCGGGGCGTCCTGCGCGTAGGCGAAGCCGCGGTCCGCCTCGTCCAGTTGCATGGACGACACCCCGAGGTCGAACAGCACGCCCTGGACCCTGGGGATGCCGAGCCGGGCGAGGACGTCCGCCAGCTCGTCGTAGACGGCGTGCACGAGCGTGGCCCGGTCGCCGAACGGCGCCAGGCGCTCGGCGGAGAGCTTGAGCGCGGCGGGGTCGCGGTCGATGGCGACCAGCCGGGCCGCGGGGAACGTCGTCAGCAGCGCCTCGCTGTGGCCGCCGAGCCCCAGCGTCGCGTCCACGACCACGGCACCCGGTTCGGCCAGTGCGGGGGCCAGCAGGTCCAGGCAGCGGCGCAGCATCACGGGGACGTGCTTCGCGGGGGCCGGGCCGGATCCGGTGGACGAGGTGGCGGGCTCGGTGGTGGTGGGGTCCGCGGGGGCGCCATGCGGCTCGGACTGCGGGGCGGGGACGGCGCTCATGGGGCCCTTCTCGGTTCTTCGGTTCTTCGACTTCTTCGACATATGGCCTGGTCCCCGCCCGCTCGGGAGGGAAGTGGCCCTCTGGCGCCGGGGAAGTAGTGCCAGTGGAGCCGGAGAGCGGGAGGAGGCCGAGCCATACGTACACCGTGGTGACACTGCGAGTGGGGGCCGGTGTCACAGTAATCCGGTCGGAACCTCCTCCGACAGGGCCGAAAAGGTGTCTTCCTGCGCCGCCAGGTAGCGGTCCCAGGCCGTGGCCGACCACACCTCGACCCGGGTGTTGGCGCCGATGACCGCACAGTCGCGGTCCAGTCCGGCGTACTCCCGCAGCGGCTGCGGGACGTGGATCCGGCCCTGCTTGTCAGGCACCTCGTCGGTGGCTCCGGCGAACAGCACCCGCATGTAGTCCCTCGCGGGCTTGGACGTCAGCGGCGCCCGGCGCAGTTCCTCGGTGACGGCCTGGAATCCGCGCAGCGGCCATACGTAAAGGCAGCGCTCCTGGCCCTTGGTGATCACCAGGCCCGGCGCGAGCTGCTCCCGGAACTTCGCGGGCAGGACCAGGCGGCTCTTGTCGTCGAGTCGCGGCGCGTACGTTCCGAGGAACACCGAACCTCCCGCAGAGGACCCCATTTCGCGCCACTTTACTCCACTGCGTTCCACCGTCAACGCAATCGGCGGCCCGCGCGCCTCGCCCCGCCGGGAGGGCCACGAAGCCTGTGGGTTACCTCACACAGCGGGCAATTGACCGAGTTTTTCCCGCCCCTACAGCAGGTGGGACCGGCCCGGGCCCTTTAACGTCATTCACATGTCGATATCCGCAGCCCAGCCATCAGGACCCGGTTCCGCGACCGATTCCGGGTCCGACTCCGTCATCGACCGGCTCCTGAGCGCCAACGAGCGCTACGCGGGCGCCTTCCACGATCCCGGCATGGACGCCCAGCCGGTCCTCGGCGTGGCCGTCGTCGCCTGCATGGACGCCCGCATCGATCTGCACGCCGCGCTGGGCCTCCGCCTGGGCGACTGCCACACCATCCGCAACGCGGGCGGGGTCGTCACCGACGACACCATCCGCTCGCTGACCATCAGCCAGCGGGCACTCGGCACCCGCTCGGTGGTCCTCATCCACCACACGGGCTGCGGCCTGCAGAGCATCACGGAGGACTTCAGGAACGAACTGGAGCACGAGGTCGGCCAGCGCCCGACCTGGGCCGTCGAGGCGTTCAGCGACATCGACCAGGACGTGCGCCAGTCGATGACGCGGGTGCGTACCTCCCCGTTCCTGGCCCATAAGGACGATGTACGAGGTTTTGTCTTCGACGTCCACACCGGTCTGCTGCGGGAAATCACGGCCCAGTAACGGCAGGCGAGTGACGCGGGGCGCCGTTCGAGGGAACAATGCATCGTGCGGCACCCCCTCACCCGCCAGGGCGTGTGGTGCACCGCATTCGGGGAGGGGCCGGTCCGTGGTTGGCCGCGCCCCTATGAACAGGCCGAGGAGAACCGGGTGACGACCTATGACGCGCGAGCAAGCCTCAGCGATCTGACCACGACGGCGGAGCGGGTGCGCAGGTCCGTGGAGAACGTGATCGAGGGCAAGCCCGAGGTCGTACGGCTCTCGCTGACCGTGATGCTGGCAGAGGGGCACCTCCTCATCGAGGATGTGCCGGGGGTCGGGAAGACGATGCTGGCGAAGGCGCTCGCGCGGTCCATCGACTGCTCGGTGCGGCGTATCCAGTTCACGCCCGACCTGCTGCCCTCCGACATCACCGGAGTGAGCGTCTTCGACCAGCAGCGGCGGGACTTCGAGTTCAAGCCGGGGGCGATCTTCGCGCAGATCGTGGTGGGCGACGAGATCAACCGCGCCTCGCCGAAGACGCAGTCGGCGCTGCTGGAGTCGATGGAGGAGCGCCAGGTCACCGTCGACGGCACCACGTACGAGCTGCCCAACCCCTTCATGGTCATCGCCACCCAGAACCCGGTGGAGATGGAGGGCACCTATCCGCTGCCCGAGGCGCAGCGCGACCGCTTCATGGCCCGGGTGTCGATCGGCTACCCGAGTCCGGAGGCCGAACTGCAGATGCTCGACGTGCACGGCGGCACGCCGCCGCTGGACGACCTGCAGCCGGTCGCGCACGCCCACGAAATCGTGAAGCTGATCGAGGCGGTGCGGACGGTACACGTGTCGGACCCCGTGCGGCGCTACGCCGTGGCGCTGGTCGGTGCCACCCGCCACCACGCGGACCTGCGGCTCGGCGCCTCGCCGCGCGCGACCCTGCACCTGGTGCGGGCGGCCCGTGCCTCGGCGGCGCTGGACGGTCGGGACTTCGTCCTGCCGGACGACGTCCAGGCGCTCGCCCCGGCGGTGCTGGCGCACCGGTTGCTGCCGACCGCGCAGGCGCAGCTGAACCGGCGGACGCCCGAGCAGGTCGTGGCGGAGATCCTCCAGCGCACGCCCGTCCCGGACCCGTCGGCTTCCGCTGCGGCTTCGGCTTCCGCACAGCAATGGCGGCAGGCGCAGAGCGACCGGCCGCCCGGCGTCCGGGGCTTGTGATGTCCGCCGACCCGCAGGCCGCGGGAGGTTTCCGTACGGCGCTGTCGGGGCTGACCACGCGCGGACGGTCCTTCTTCGCGGCGGGGGTCGCGGCGGCCGTCTGCGCCTACGTACTGGGCCAGCCCGACCTGCTGCGGGTCGGGCTGCTGCTGGCAGTGCTGCCGCTGGTCTGCGTCGCGGTGCTGTACCGCACCCGCTACCGGGTGGCGGGCAGCCGGCGGCTCGCGCCGTCCCGGGTGCCCGCGATGTCCGAGGCGCGGGTGCACCTGCGCGTCGACAACGTCTCGCGCATCCCCACCGGGCTGCTGATGCTGCAGGACCGGGTGCCGTACGTGCTCGGGCCGCGGCCGCGCTTCGTGCTGGACCGGGTGGAGCCGGGCGGCCACCGCGAGGTGTCCTACCGGGTCCGCTCCGACCTGCGCGGGCGCTACCCGCTGGGGCCGCTGCAGCTGCGGCTGACGGACCCCTTCGGCATGTGCGAGCTGACCCGCTCGTTCAGCGCGTACGACACCCTGACGGTGGTGCCCCGGGTGGAGCCGCTGCCCGCGGTCCGGCTCGCGGGCGAGGCGTCCGGCTACGGCGACAGCCGCACCCGCTCGCTGTCGCTGGCCGGCGAGGACGACGCGATCCCGCGCGGCTATCGGCACGGCGACGACCTGCGGCGGGTGCACTGGCGCTCCACCGCGAAGTACGGCGAGCTGATGGTGCGGCGCGAGGAGCAGCCGCACAAGGCCCGCTGCACCGTGCTCGTGGACACCCGGCGGCTCGCCTTCTACGGCGCCGGCCCCGATTCCGCCTTCGAGTGGGCGGTCTCCGGCGCGGCGTCGGTCTCGACGCACATGCTGGAGCGCGGCTACTCGGTACGGCTGCTGACCGACACCGGCAGCAGCGTTCCGGGCCCCGAGGGCGGCTTCGGCGGCGACTCCTCCGACACCGCCGGGGTGCTGCTCGACACGCTCGCGGTGGTCGAGCACTCCGACGGCGGCGGCTTCTCCCGCGCCCATGACGTCCTGCGGGTCGGCAGCGAGGGCCTGCTGGTGGCCTTCCTCGGCGATCTGGACGAGGAGCAGGCGACGATCGTCGGACGGATGCGCCGGCGGGCCGGCGGCGCGGTGGCGTTCGTCCTGGACAGTTCCGCGTGGGCGTCACGTGACGCCGTGGACGCGTACCCCGACGTGTCGCCGGCCGGTTCGGGTCCCGCGTCCGATCCCGGTTGCCCCGGCGGTCCTGCCGCCGGTTCCGGCGAGAGCGGCGACGACGCGCCCGGGACGGCCGGGGACGCCGGAGTCCGGCGGGCCGTGCGGATGCTGCGCGAGGCCGGCTGGACGGTACTTCCGGTGCCGCCGGGCGAGGGCCTGCCCACCCTGTGGCAGCTCGCCGACCGGTACCGCACACGCGAAGAGGCGGGAGCGGGCTCATGAGCGGACGCGCACGGCTGACGGTCTGCGCCGCGGCGGCGTCGATCATGGCGGCCTGCTCCCTGCTGCCGCTGGCCACCCCGACCGGCTGGATCCTCCAGGCGGCCTTCCTGGTCACGCTCCAGTCCTGCGTGGGCGCGCTCGCCCGGCGGGTGCCGCTGGCCAGGCCGCTGACCATTCTGGCGCAGGCCCTGGTCAGCCTGCTGATACTGACCCTGATGTTCGTCTCGAAGCAGGCGGTGGGCGGCATCCTGCCCGGCCCCAGGGCCTTCGTGGCGCTCGGCGACCGGCTCGGCGACGGTCTGCGGGACGTCAGCCAGTTCGCCATCCCCGCCCCGGTGACCCCGGGCATCCGGCTGCTCCTGGTCGCCGGTGTGCTGGCGATCGCGCTGGCCGTGGACGCGCTGGCGGTGACGTACGGCAGTGCCGCTCCGGCCGGGCTGCCGCTGCTCGCGCTGTACTCCGTCGCCTCCGGCCTCGCGGGCAGCGGCAGCCGCTGGCTGTGGTTCCTGATCGCGGCGGCCGGATACCTGCTGCTGCTCCTCGCGGAGGGCCGGGACCGGCTGTCGCGCTGGGGCCGGGTCTTCGGCGGCGGTCCCCCGTCCACCGGCTGGGCGGGCGCTTCGGCGACCCGGTCCGAGGGCTCGGTCGTGGCGCCGGTCCGCACCGGCCGCCGGATCGGGGCGATGGCCCTGGGCATCGCGCTGATCGCCCCCGCGGTGCTGCCCTCGCTGGGCAGCGGGCTGCTCGACCCGTCGGGCAACGGGACGGGCCCCGGCTTCGGCGGCGGCACCTCCTCGTCGGTCAACCCGGTGGTGGCGCTGCAGGACAACCTCAACCAGCCGACCAACCGCGAGGTCCTGACCTACCGCACGAACGCGCCCAGCACGTCGGACATGTATCTGCGCATCGTCGCCCTCGACAAGTTCGACGGCACGCAGTGGCGTTCCTCGGAGCGCCCGGTGACCGAGATCCCCGAGGTGTTCCCGCTGCCGACCGGGCTCGGCCCCGAGGTGAAGGCGAGCGAGATCAGCACGTCGGTCGCCGCGGACGGCAACTACTCGCAGAGCTGGCTGCCGCTCCCCTACCCCGTCCAGAAGCTGACGGTCAACGGCCGCTGGCGGTTCGACAAGGAGGGCCGCACGGTCGTCGGTGACCGCAAGCAGACGACCAAGGGCGTGAAGTACAGGGTCGTCAGCCTGCTGGTGCAGCCGACGGCCACCCAGCTGGCCACGGCCCCCGAACCGGCCACCGCGTTCAAGGAGGAGTACACCCAGGTCCCCGACACCCTGCCGGAGGTGGTGCGCAGGACCGCGCTGGACGTGACGCGCGGTGCGGCGAACCCGTACGAGCAGGCCGTGGCCCTGCAGAAGTACTTCCACTCCGGGGACTTCCGGTACAGCACACAGGTCCGGTCGGGTACCGGGGTCGACGCGATCGCCAACTTCCTCCGCGACAAGCAGGGGTTCTGCGTCCACTTCGCCTTCTCCATGGCGGCGATGGCCCGCAGCCTGCACATCCCGGCCCGCGTCGCGGTGGGTTTCGCGCCCGGCAACGGGCCACGGTCCGACGGCAGCGTGTCGGTGGGCCTCCAGGACGCGCACGCCTGGCCGGAGCTGTACTTCGAGGGCGTCGGCTGGACCCGCTTCGAGCCCACGCCGTCGCGTGGCACGGCCCCCAGCTACACGGCGGACCAGGTGCCGAACCCCGGCGGGGGGCCGGCCGTGCCGGAGCCCGACCGGTCTGCGGCGCCGAGCGTCGGCGCCTCGGCATCGGCGAGCTGCTCGGTGAAGGACAAGGCGCTGGGCGACTGCACCCCGCTCGGCCAGGACACCGGCGGCGGACCGGCCGACACCGGGATCAGCGCCGGCCGGCTGGCCGGCATCGCCCTGCTGGCGGTGCTGGTGATCGGGGTGCCGCTGGTGCCGATGCTGTGGCGCCGCCGTGAGCGGTCCCGGCGGCTGGGCGGCGGCCACGGCCTGGCGGAGGGCGCCAGGACGCTCGCGGCCTGGCGGGAGCTGGTCGACACCGCGTGGGACTACGGGATTCCGCCCGACGACTCCGAGACACCGCGCCGGGCGACCGCCCGGCTGGTGCGGGAGGGTGAGCTCGACGAGGCGGCGGCGCGGGCCGCCGGACAGGTCGCGGCCGCCGTGGAGCAGGTGCTGTACTCGCCCAGGCCGCGGCCGGTGGCCGGACTGGCGGCGGATGTGCGCCAGGTACGCGCCGGGCTGCACCGGGCGGCCGGGCGGCGTGGGCGGCTGCGCGCGGTTCTGCTGCCGCGTTCGGCCGCACGGGTGATCTGGCAGCTGTCGGAGCAGTGGTCGGTGACGACCCGGCGCTGGTCCGCGGCCGTCCGGCGGGCCACCGACGCGGTGCGGCGGCCCTCGCGGCAGGCGTCCTAGGTCGTGTCTGACAAATAGCGGCGTCCGCCCGGAGGGCGGGGCCCGGGGCGTCTGGTGCGTGCGATCGCAAGACGGAGGGTCGTCCTCGTACCGGGGTACGTGGA
>NZ_JAPVLU010000019.1:39682-168704 GCF_027158205.1 Streptomyces sp. H39-S7
CGTCGTGCACTCGAAAACTGTTGAGACCCGCCGGTGAACTCTCCGCCGGGGCGGCAGCTAGCTTTCCTGCCCATCCCTGCGGCGCTGCCAGCGTTCCTCGATCCGGTCCATGACCTTGCCCCGGCGACGGGGCTGGCCGCGGCCGGCTGCTGCGGCGGGCTGCTGCTCACCGGGTTTGCCGGCCTTCCGCCAACCCGTGACCGCGAGCACGGCACAGGCCAGCATGACGAGGAAACCGACCACACTGATCCAGGGCTGCTGCTTGATCATTCCAGCCATCAGCAGCGCGATACCCACCAAGAAGCCCGCTACCGCTTGGTAGACGCGCCGCCGGGTATAGGTACGCAGCCCGCTTCCCTCAAGCGCCGACGCGAACTTGGGATCTTCGGCGTACAGCGCTCGCTCCATCTGCTCGAGCATGCGCTGCTCGTGCTCCGAGAGCGGCACGGCGTCCTCCTACTCGTCGGTCGCGGGGGCGACCGGTCCGACCCTTATTCAAGGATAGGCAGGGATTCGCCCCCGTGAAACCCGCCCCACTACGCCAATCCGACGGGGGCTTCAGTCCCCGTCCGCCGTTACGTCATGCCAGCATACGGTCCTGAAGGGCCGACCGGGCGGCCTGTGACGGACTACTCCTGGTGCTGTGGCCGGTGGGCCGGGTCAGCCGCGGTCGGCGAGTACGTGCAGTTGAGTGGCGATCGAGTGGAACGCGGGCTGCTCCGCGGCGGCCAGTTCCAGCTTGAGCAGCGCTTCCAGCGCACCCGGCTCGGTGTCCACCAGCACGCCGGGGACCAGGTCGGCGAAGACCCGGACGCCGTGCACCGCGCCGACCCGCAGGCCCGCGTCGGAGACCAGCCGGGTGAGCTGCTCGGCGGTGAAGCGGCGCGGGAGCGAGTCCCCGTCGCCCCATCGGCCGTCCGGGTCCCCTATGGCGTGCTGGGCCTCGGCGAAGTGGCCGGCGATGGCCCGGGCCAGCACGGCGCCGCCGCGGCCGGCGGCGAGCAGGCTCAGCGTCCCGGCCGGGCGCAGCGCGCCGACGGCGTTGCCGACGCCCTCCGCCGGGTCGTCGACGTACTCCAGGACGCCGTGGCACAGCACGACGTCCTGGCTGCCGGGCTCCACGACGTCGAGCAGGCCGTGGGTGTCGCCCTGGACGCCGCGGACCCGGTCGGTCACCCCGGCCTCGGCGGCCCGGCGCTCCAGCGCGAAGAGCGCGTCCGGGCTCGGGTCCACGACCGTGACCCGGTGGCCGAGGCGCGCCACGGGCACCGCGAAGTTCCCGGTGCCGCCCCCGGTGTCGAGCACGTCGAGCGGCTCTCCGGCGTCGCGGCCCCCGGCCTTGGCCTGGCGCTCGAGCGCATCGCGCAGGACCTCCCAGACCACGGCGGTACGGAGGGACGCTCGGGGGCGGATCGGATCCACCACTCCTTCACGGGACATGGCGGGCGGCTCCTCGCGGACGACTGGCGTGAACAGCATGAACGGGCGGCCCCACTCTATCCATGCGGTACCCGGGCGCCCGTCAATTGGCCTTCTGGTGGGGCAGGGCCAAAGGCAGGTCGGTGCGCAGTTCCGCGGGGAGGGTGGGCTGGAGCACCAGCATCCGCTCCACCAGGCGCAGGAACATCGCGGCGGCGCGCAGCAGATCGTCCGCGTCCCGCCAGGTGGCGGCGCCCTCTATGCCGGCTTCGGCGCGCGCCCGGCGGCGGGCGCCGTACTCGAACATGGCGCTCCATTCGCTGAGCTCAGGGGCGACCTCGGGCAGCACCTCCCAGGCGCTGCGTATCCGCTGTCGCCGCCGGTTGCCGGTCTCCGGACGGCCCCGCACCGCCAGCACGGCGGCGGCGGTGCGCAGTGCGGCGAGGTGGGCGGTGGCGTAGCGCTCGTTGGGGGTTTCCAGGACGGCCGCCTCGTCAAGTCCGAGGTGGGCCTGGGTGAGCAGGTCGAGGGCGGCGGGCGGAGCCGCCGCACGGCGCAGCACGGGATGGATGTCGCTTACGTGAGCAGCCATGACGAGCCTCCTGTCTTCGTACGACCCATAGTGGGGCACACCACTGACAATCGGTCCTGACCTGCGGAAATGCCGTTAGCACATGCGTTCCCCTACCCCTGCGGCGGGGTGGTGAACGCCGTACGGCATACTTATCTTTTGTACTGACCAGTCAGTTCAAAAGAGAGGGTGACTCGTGATCACCGCGGAGGGGTACGGGCTACGGGGCCCGCGTGGGCGGGTGTTCGGGGATGTGTCGTTCAGCGCGCCCGCCGGCACGCTGATAGCCGTCGAGGGCCCGTCGGGCACCGGCCGCACCTGCCTGATGCTGGCGCTCACCGGACGCATGAAGGCCAGCGAGGGAACGGCGGAGGTCCACGGACACCCCCTCCCCCGGCGCATGCCCGCCGTACGGCGGATCAGTGCCCTCGGCCCCGTCGACGGCATCTCCGCCCTCGAACCGGCCCTGACCGTCGCCGAGCACCTGCGCGAGCGGGTGCTGCTGCAGCGCAGGTTCTTCTCCCACGCCGCGCGCGACCGCGCCGATGTGGCGGCGGCCCTCGAAGCCGCGGGGCTCGAACTCGACTCGCTGGTCAAGGGCGAGCGGACGGCCGTACGCGATCTGGAACGGCTGGAGGCCCTGCGGCTCGGCGTCGCCCTCGCCCTGCTGGCTCGCCCGCTGGTGCTCGGGATCGACGACGTCGACCACAAGCTCGGCGACGCCGACCGCGGGCACGCCTGGTCGATGCTGCGCTCGGTGGCCGACACGGGCACCACCGTCCTCGGCGCCTGCACCGCGGCGCCCGCCGACGCGCTGGTGGTCCCCACCGGGACCGCCGACCCCGCCGGAGCGACCGCCGAAGCGACCGAACAGACGGACGAGACCGAAGAGGGGGCCGTCGATGCGTACACCGAAGCTCGCCGCGCTTGAGCTGAAGAAGTTCGGCCGGGGCCGGCTGCCCCGCGCCGCCATGGCCGCGCTCCTGCTGCTGCCGCTGCTCTACGGCGCCCTGTACCTCTGGTCCTTCTGGGATCCGTACGGGCGGCTCGACAAGATTCCCGTCGCCCTGGTGAACGCCGACCGCGGCGCGACCGCCGGCGGCAAGAAGATCGCGGCGGGCGACGAGCTCGCCGCCAAGCTGCACGACACGGCCACCTTCGACTGGCGGGAGACGGACTCCGCCGACGCCACGAAGGGCCTGGAGAACGGCTCGTACTACCTGACGCTCACCATCCCCGCCGACTTCAGCGAGCGGATCGCGTCCAGCTCGGGCAGCCACCCGGAGACCGGCGCCCTCCAGGTGCGCACCAACGACTCCAACAACTACATCGTCGGGCAGATCTCCCGCAGCGTGTTCTCCCAGGTCAGGGCAGCCACCTCGGCCGGCGCCTCACGTGGCTTCTACGACCGGATCTTCGTGTCGTTCTCCGATCTGCACGACCAGACGCAGAAAGCGGCCGAGGGCGCGTCGGATCTCGCCGGCGGCGCGGGCACCGCCGAGCAGGGCTCGAAGGAGCTCGGCTCCGGCATCCGCAGGGCCGAGCAGGGCGCGGGCAAGCTCGCCGCGGGCCTCAAGGACGCCAAGAAGGGCAGCGGCGAACTTGCCACCGGCCTCGACACGCTCGACTCCGGCGCCGGCCAGGTCGCGTTCGGCACCCAGCGGCTCGTGGACGCCGTGAACGGCGCCTCCGACAAGATCGCGTTCGTGAAGGCCCACACCCGCGAGATCGGCGAGGCCTCGCGGATCGTCGCCGACGGCTCCCAGGCGATCAAGGACCATCTGGACACGATCGCCGTGCTGGCGCCGGACGCCGCCAGGACCTCCAGGACCGCCGCGAACCTCGTACGGCAGCAGTACACGAAACAGTGCGCCGCCACCCCGGCCACCAGCGACTGCGTCGCCCTCAAGCGCGCCGCCGACAAGACCGCCGAGGGCGCGGCACTGGCCGAGCGCCTGAACGCGCAGGTCGGCTCCCCCGCTTCGTTCGACCGGCTCGCCACCGACCTGGGCACGCTGCACGGCTACGCCCAGGAGCTGGCCACCGCCGCGCCGCACCTGTCCTCGGACATCGACGGTGCCGTCAGGAACCTCAACCGGCTCAACACCGGAGCCCATCAGGTCGCCTCCGGCGCCCACACGGCGGCCGGCGGCGCCCGCACCCTCGACAAGGGCATCGGCACCCTCTCCAACGGAGCCGACACCCTCAGCGGCGGCATGTACCAGCTCTCCACCGGCAGCAACCGGCTCACCACCGGCCTGACCAAGCTCTCCACCGGCAGCGGACAGCTCGCCACCGGCCTCCATGAGGGTGTCGGGAAGATCCCGGACTACAACGCCGAGGAGCGCGACGCGCGCACCGCCGTGATGGCCGACCCCGTGCAGCTCGCCTCGAACTCGCTGCACCAGGCGTCCAACTACGGGGAGGGACTCGCCCCGTACTTCATCCCGCTCTCCCTGTGGGTCGGCGCAATGGTCGGCTACATGCTCTTGCAGCCGATGAACCGCCGGGCGCTCGCCGCCGGGGCCCCGTCCTGGCGGATAGCGCTGGCGGGCTGGCTGCCGGTGGCCGTGGTCGGGGTGGCCCAGGTGCTGGCGCTGATGTCGGTACTGCACTGGGTGGTCGGGCTGCAGATGGCCCGGGCCGCCGGCACGATCGGCTTCCTGCTGCTGGCCGCCGCCTGCTTCGCCGCCATCATCCAGTTCCTGGGCGCCCGGTTCGGGCCTGCGGGACGCGTGCTCACCCTGGCGATGCTGATGCTGCAGCTGACGTCGGCCGGAGGCACGTACCCGGTGCAGACCAGCCCCGGCTTCTTCGGCTTCCTGCACCCGCTGCTGCCCATGAGCTACGTCGTCGAGGGGCTCCGCCACCTGATCACCGGCGGCGGGCTGTGGCCGGTCTGGCGGGCCTGCCTGGTGCTCCTGGCCTTCACCGCCGCCGCGCTGGCGCTCACCACCCTGACCGCCCGGGCCAAGCAGGTGTGGACCGTCGACCGGCTGCACCCGGAGCTGACCCTGTGAGCCGGGACCTCCCCGGGCAGGGACAATCGACGCCATGACCACCGCACGTCGCCAGGCCACGCGGCAGAAGCTCTACGAGGCCGCCGTCACACTCATCGCCGAGCAGGGCTTCTCCGCCACCACCGTGGAGGAGATCGCCGAGCGGGCAGGCGTCGCGAAGGGCACCGTCTACTACAACTTCGCCAGCAAGAACGAGCTGTTCGAACAGCTGCTCCGGCACGGTGTCGGACTGCTCACCGTCTCGCTGCGGGTCGCCGCGGAAGAGGTCGCCGCGCGCGGCGGCAGCCGGGTCGACGCGCTGGACGCGCAGATCCGGGCCGGACTGGCGTTCATCGCCCGCTACCCGTCCTTCACCCAGCTGTACGTCGCCGAACTGTGGCGGACCAACCGCACCTGGCAGGACACGCTGATGATGGTCCGCCAGGAGGCGGTCGCGGTGGTGGAGAAGGTGCTGCGCGAGGCGGTCGACAACGGGGAGCTCAGCGACGAGATCGACGTGCCGCTCACCGCGTCCGCGCTCTTCGGGATGGTGCTGGTCGCCGCCCTGGACTGGCAGGCGTTCCAGTCGCACCGCAGCATCGACGACGTGCACTCCGCCCTGTCCCGGCTGTTGCAGGGCCGGGTCGGCGGCGACGCGCGGCGAACCGGGTAAGCGCTGTTCCGGCACGTCCCGATTCCTCCTCGGACCGTGCCGGAACAGCGCCACCCCTTCACCCCCGTTACGCACGGGCAGCCCCTGCTCCGCCGCCCCGTGTCGGCGGTACCGGCGCCGCGCCCGTCCGTGGTCCCTACCTTCCCCCGAACGGGGGCGGCGGCCCATCCGCGCTCCTACTCAACTCTTCCTCTGAGTACGGGTACTCATCAGCACGCGGTTCCGGTCACGCGCACCGCGGACGGTTCGCTACCATCCGGACCATGTCGGTACTTCCGCTCGTGTTCACCAGCGGCTGGGCGAGCGGGATCAACGCCTACGCCGTGGTGTTCCTGCTCGGCCTGATGGGGGCGACCGGGGTCACCGACGAGGTGCCCGCGTCCCTGGAGCGGCCCGACGTGCTGATCGTGGCCGGGGTGCTCTTCCTGTGCGAGGCCGTCGCCGACAAGATCCCGTTCGCCGACTCGGCGTGGGACGCGGTGCACACCCTCATCCGCCCGGTCGCCGGCGCGGTGGTCGCGGCACTGCTCGCCGGGCAGGACGGTTCGCTGCCGCAGCTGGCCGCCGCCGCGGTGGGCGGTTCGACGGCGCTCGCCAGCCACCTCGTCAAGGCCGGTACACGGATAGCGGTCAACACCTCGCCGGAACCGGCCAGCAACATCGTCCTCAGCCTCGCCGAGGACCTCGGCGTCTCCGTGATCATCGTCTTCGCGCTCTTCCACCCGCTCGCGGCCGCGATCATCGCCGGCACGCTGCTGGTCCTCGGCATCGTCACGGTCGTCTTCCTGTTCTCCCGGATCCGCCGCTTCCTGCGCCGCTGGAAGGCGCGGCGCGAGGCGAAGCGGCTGGCCGTGCCGACCTGACGCGACCTGCCGGGCGGCGCTGTCGGTGCCGCCCGATACAGTCCCTGACATGGCACGGATCGCGGTAATCGGCGCGGGTATGGGGGCGATGGCGACGGCCGCCCGACTGGCCGTCGGCGGTCACCGGGTGGCGGTCTACGAGCGCTCGGCGACCTACGGCGGAGGCGTCGGAAGGTTCGCCAGGGACGGCTTCACCTTCGACACCGGCCCCGGCCTGCTCCACCTGCCCGCCGTCTACCGGGACCTCTTCGTCAAGACCGGCAAGGAACCGCTGGAGAGCCGCGTCGGCCTGACGCAGGTCGATCCGGCGAGCCGCCACCTCTTCCCGGACGGCACGGACGTGTCGCTGCCGAACGCCACCCGCGCGGGCGTCATCAGCGCGCTGGACGGCGCGTTCGGCGCGGGCGCCGGGGAGCGGTGGAGCGAGCTGACCGGCCGGGCCCGCGAGGTCTGGGAGGCCACCCGCCGCCCGCTCCTGGAGGACGCCCTGGCGGACGACACCGCCCCGCTGGGCCGCGACCCCTACCCCGCCGTGCGGCGCGGGCTGTTCCGCCGCGGCGCCCCCTCCCTGGCCTCCGTCGCCGAACGCGAGCTGGCCGACCCGCGGGCGGCCGCCCTGCTGACGAGTTACGCCCTCGCGTACGGCTTCGACCCGCGCACCGTCCCGGCGAGCGCCACCGTCCTGCCGTACATGGAGCAGACCTTCGGCGCCTGGTACGTACGCGGCGGCCTGCGGGCCCTCGCCGACGCCGTGTACGAACGGTGCCTGGCGCGCAAGGTCGAGTTCCACTTCGAGGCGGAGGTCCGGGGTGTCAGGACGGGACCGGACGGCCGGGCGTGCGGCCTCGACCTCGCCGACGGCGGGCGGATCGACGCGGACACGGTGGTCGCGGGGGCGCCGCTGCCCACCCTGGGCGGCGCCGGCTCACCGGCGACGGCAGCCGTGCCGGGCAGGTTCGTGGTGTGTCTGGCGCTGCGGGGACCCCGGCCGGAGGGCACCGCGCACCGCACCGTCGTGCACGCGGCGGACGGCCGCGCGGAATGGGACGCCGTCTTCTCCGGCAGCGGCCTGTGCGACTCCCCGACCGTGACGGTGCTGCGTCCCGACGACCCGTCGACGGTTCCCGACGGGTCGCACGAGGCGGTGACGCTCCAGGTCACCGTGGCGACGACGGCCGGCGGGGCGGAGTGGGCCGCGCCCGGTGTCGCGGCGGGCTTCGCCGAGCGCGTCGTGAAGGCGGCCGAGGCCGCCGTTCCCGGCCTGCGCGAGCGGGAGGTGTGGCGCGAGGTGCGGACGCCCGCCGACACCGAACGGGAGACCGGTGCCCCGGGCGGCGCGGTGCCCGGCCCGGCCCTGGCGGGCGCGGGCGGCCTGTACCTGCGCCCGGCCAACCGCACCGCCGTCCCCGGCCTGTACGCCGTGGGCGGCTGGTCCCACCCCGGCGGCGGCCTGGCCCACGCCGGCATGTCGGGCGCCATCGTCGCCGACCTGATCGCGGGCGGGCCGGGCGGCAGCCGCTGAAGCCGTCCGGCGGATCACGGATCACGGTCGGTCCGGCCGGCTCCGGGTGCCACCGAGTTCTCCGGCTGCGCCGCGCGAGGTGGTGCCGCGGCGGCACCTCCCAGCGGTGGGACTGGCGGCGGCAGGGCCTAGTAGCGGTAAGGGTCGTACGGGTCCGCGTACTGGGTTTGTTCGTACTGCGGTTGCTGGGGCTGCTGCGGGATGTACGCCTGCTGCTGCGGATCCTGATAGGGCTGCTGCTCGGCGGACTGCTGCTGCGGGACCCACACGCCGCCGGGCGGCGTGTCGTAGCCGAACTCGTGGTCGTACTGCGGGGTGTACTGCTGCTGGCCCGGGTCCTGGTAGGGGGCCGCGTAGGCGGGGTCGTAGTCGTACTGGCCGCCCCAGGCGTAGGCGTCCGAGGTCGCGGGCTGCGGCTGCTGCTCGCCGTTGCCGCCCCAACCCTCGTACCCCTGGGCGCCGTAGCCCTCGTAGCCGCCGCTCGTGTACAGGTCCGGGGTGTACGAGGACTGGCCGTCGTAGATGCCGTACTCGCCGGTGTCGTCGAGGACCGGCATCGCCTGGTAGACGGTCGCCAGTTCGGGCGCCTCGGCCACCTCTTCGATGGGGCTGACCTCCAGGACGGGCTCGCCCGTCCCGACGCCCGCGCCGCGCGTGGCCCTGCGGCGGCGGCTGGAGCCGGGACTGCCGCCGAGCGCCCAGCCGGTGGAGAAGCCCTGCCGGTAGGAGATCGTCACGAACGTCTGGCCGGTGCCGAACGCCGCCGCGCCGAGCGCGATGACGATCGCGTTGCGCAGCGAGACTCCGCCGACCACGCCCACGAATCCCGCGAAAGCGAGCAGCCGCCAGCGCAGCCGCGCCTTGTACTGCAGCAGCACCTCACCGAGCAGCCACAGCGCGACCACGCCGAACGCGATGTAGAGCAGCGTGTAGCCCATGTCCGCACTTCCTCACCTTACGAGCGGTCACGACCTCTGGTGCAGACCGAGATTCTCGTAGATTTCCAGCGACGCCGTGGAATGGTTAAGCGTAATGAAGTGGAGGCCGGGGATGTCCTCTGCCATCAGGCGTTGGCACATCTCGGTGGCGAACTCGATGCCGATCGCCCGCACCGCCGCCGCATCGTCCTTCACCGCGAGGATACGGTCGGCCAGCTCCGGGGGGAAAGGCACGTTGCTCAGTTCCGGGAACCGGGTGATCTGCCGGACGTTGGTCACCGGCATGATCTCCGGGATGATCGGGGTGTCGCAACCCGCCGCGGCGACCCGGTCCCGGAGCCGGAAGTAGTCGTCGGCGTCGTAGAACATCTGCGTGATGGCGAAGTCGGCCCCGGCCCGGCACTTGTCGATGAAGTTGCGGGTGTCGGACGCCCAGTCGCTGGAGCGCGGGTGCATCCCGGTGAACGCCGCGACGCCGACGCAGAAGTCGCCGGACTCCTTGATCAGCTCGACCAGGTCGGCGGCGTACAGCAGCCCCTGGGGGTGCTGGACCCACTCGCCGAGCGGGTCGCCGGGCGGGTCACCGCGCACGGCGAGGATGTTGCGGATCCCGGCGTCGGCGTACTGCCCGATGATGTTCCGCAACTCGGCGATCGAGTGGTTGACCGCCGTCAGGTGCGCGACCGGGGTCAGTGTGGTGTCGGAGACGATCCGGTCGGTGGCGCGGACGGTGCCTTCGCGGGACGATCCGCCGGCGCCGTAGGTCACGGAAACGAAGGTCGGCCCTACCGCCTCGATGCGGCGGATGGCGTTCCAGAGCGTCCGCTCGCCCTTCTCGGTCTTCGGCGCGGCGAATTCGAAGGAATACGACCGCTCGCCGGACGCGAGAAGTTCACGAATGGTGACCGCGCGATCGGTCCGGGTAGAAGGTGTCCCAAGGGCCATACCCCGAGGGTATCCGCGCCTCGCGACCGCCCGTAACCAGGTCGGACGATTTATACACTTGCGCCCCACACTCGTCCATCCCTTGGACACGCGCTGGTGACGGGCGGGGTGCGGAGTGGACGCCTCACGGACTCCCACCGGGGCCCCGCCGGACCCCTGCGAGAGTCCGTGAGGGTCCGGGAGCGCTCAGCCGTCGTACGAGGTGACGATCTTCGCCAGGGAGGCCGCCGCGGCACCCGGGTCGTCGGCCTCGGTGATCGCGCGGACGACGACGATCCGCCGGGCCCCGGCCTCCAGCACCTGCTCGACGTTGCCCAGGTCGATCCCGCCGATCGCGAACCAGGGCCGGCCGGTCCCCAGCGAGGCCGCGTACCGCACCAGATCCAGACCCGGCGCGTGCCGGCCGGGCTTGGTCGGGGTGGGCCAGACGGGCCCGGTGCAGAAGTAGTCCGCCCCGGGTTCCACCGCGGCGGCCGCCGCTTCGGACTCCGCGTGGCAGGACCGTCCGATGACCACGTCCTCGCCCAGGATCGCGCGGGCGGCGGGGACCGGCAGGTCGCCCTGGCCCAGGTGCAGCACGTCCGCGCCCGACGCGTGCGCGACATCCGCCCGGTCGTTCACCGCGAGCAGCTTGCCGTGCCGGCGGCACGCGTCGGCCAGCACCGCGAGCGCGTCCAGCTCGTCGCGGGCCTCGATCCCCTTGGCGCGCAACTGGATGACGTCGACGTCCGAGGCGAGCACCGCGTCCGCGAAGTCGGCCAGGTCGCCCCGGCCGGTCCTGGCGTCGGTGCACAGGTACAGCCGGGCGGAGGCGAACCGCTCGCGGACGGTGGACGGCATGGGCATGGCGCTGCTCCCCCTCGGTGCGGTGGGTCCTGATTTCTGCCGGGGCCTAGAAGCCGAGCGCCTGGGCGCGGCGCTTCACCTCGGTCCCGCGGTTCTCCTTGAGCGCCTGCGTGGGCGTGCCGGGCAGCGTCGGGTCCTCGCTGAACAGCCACTCCAGCGCCTCTTCGTCGCTGAACCCGTTGTCCTTGAGGACCGTCAGGAGGCCGGGCAGGCCCTTGATGATGCTTCCCTCGCCGATGAAGTCGGCGGGGACCATCAGGACCCGGTTCTCACCGCGGCGGATCGCCAGGAACAGCTTCTCCCTGATCATCGGGCGGACCCGGGTGATGGGCACACCCAGTCGCTCGGCGACCTCGGGGAGGTTCAGCCAGGAGGGTACGAGGGCATCAATCTTTGCGTCGATCTCGGTCACGGGACAAGCGTGCCATCCCCGGCGGGCACCCGCGTACCGGTTGGCCGCCGCCGGGCCTGACGGTTTGCCCACATCCACCCCGTGCGCCCGGTTTCGGCGTCAGACGCCGGCCGCGGTCTTGAGGGGAACGGCGGGGTCGCTGACGAGTGCGGGGTCGAGTTGCACGCCGCCGCGTTCGATGAGCTTGCGGCCCTGGGCCAGGTCGCGCGGGCGGCCGACGGCGAGCAGCGCCGCGAGCACGCCGTCGCGCAGCCAGCAGACCGACCAGGCGGGCCCCGCCAGGTCGCCGCGGAGCAGCATGGTGTCGGTGGCCGAGTGGTGGCCCGCGTACTGCACGAAGCGGCCGAACTGCTCGGACCAGAAGTACGGCACCGGGTCGTACTTCTCGTCGCCGCCGAGCACGTTGGCGGCGGCGGCGCGCGGCCCCTGCACCGCGTTGTCCCAGTGATGGACGAGCAGCCGCTCGCCGAAGCGCGCGGACGGGAAGGACGCGCAGTCCCCCACCGCGAAGACATCGGGCACGGAGGTCCGCAGCCGGTCGTCCGCCTGCACCGAGCGGTCGCGGCCGAGCTCGACGCCGGAACCCGCCAGCCAGCCGGTGGCCGGCCGGGCGCCGATGCCGACGACGACGGCTCCGGCGCGCAGCCGCGTCCCGTCGGCGAGCAGCACCGCGCCGGGCTCGACGGCCGCGACGGCGGTCCCGGTGATCAGTTCGGCGCCCGCGTCGGCGTACCAGCCGCGCATGTGCTCGGTGACCGAGCCCGGCAGGACGCCGGCCAGCGGCCGGTCGGCCGCCTCGACGACGGTCACCGCGCAGCCCGCCTGGCGGGCCGCCGTGGCGAACTCCGCGCCGATCCAGCCCGCCCCGACCACGACGACGTCGCGCCTCTCGTCGAGCACCGGCCGCAGCTCGGCGGCGTCGTCCAGGGTGCGCAGCATGTAGACGCCCGGGATGCCCTCGCTGCCGGGCAGCGCCACCGGATGGGCGCCGGTGGCGATCACCAGCCGGTCGTACCGGACGATGCCCTCCTCGGTGACGACGTGCCGTTCGTCGGGGCGCAGCGCGCTCGCGTGCCGGCCCAGCAGCAGCTCGACGCCGAGGCCGTTGAAGTCCACGTCGAAGGGCGAGCCCTCGGCCGTGCCGAGGAGCACGGACTTGGACAGCGGCGGGCGGTCGTACGGTGCGTGCGGTTCGGCGCCGAGCAGCGTGATGTCGCCGCGCCACCCCTGCTCCCGCAACGACACAGCGGTCTGCACTCCGGCCATCCCGGCCCCGACGATCACTGCGCGCTCGGCGCTTGGCTGGCTCACACGATCACCGTAGCGCTCCGGGGATTGACGGCAGAGCGGGCGTGCGAAATCCGACCCCCTGTCTCCGGCCCCCCTTGAGTCGGGCTCCCTTACCCGGGATCCGGCCCGCGTACTAGGGTGGCGGGGCTAGAGCCTGTCCGGCGGATCACGGGCGGCCCCAGCGTCGTCCGGTGCGGTGGATCGCAAGGCGCCGGAATACCCGGGTACTGAACGCATCCGGATGTTCCCGCAACGCAGCGAGCCGCCGTGCCGTGGGGGCGCCTCCCGGCGTTGGCCGGGGGAGAAAGGGCCGTTCGTGATTCCGCCGGACAGGCCCAAACGCACTCGCGGGAGCCCGGACGTACCGGGCTGAGAGGGCGGCTGACCGGCCGCCGACCGTACGAACCTGATCCGGGTCATGCCGGCGAAGGGAGGAGCGGGACACCCATGCATCCATCTCGCCACCGCTACGACGTGCTGGTCGTGGGCGGCGGAATCATCGGACTCGTCACGGCCTGGCGGGCGGCGCAGCGCGGGCTGAGCACCGCGGTCGCCGACCCGGCGCCGGGCGGCGGCGCCGCGCACGTCGCGGCCGGCATGCTGGCCGCCGTCACCGAGCTGCAGTACGGCGAGCAGACGCTGCTCGAACTCAATCTCGCGTCGGCGCGCCGCTATCCGTCCTTCGTCGCGGAGCTGGAGGACGCCACGGGTCTCGGTCTCGGCTACCGGCCGTGCGGCACGCTCGCCGTCGCCCTGGACTCCGACGACCGCGCGGACCTGCGCGAGCTGCACGCCTTCCAGACCTCGCTCGGGCTGCGGTCCGAGTGGCTGTCCGGCCGCGAGTGCCGCCGGCTGGAGCCGATGCTGGCGCCCGGCGTGCGGGGCGGCCTGCGCGTCGACGGCGACCACCAGGTCGACCCGCGCCGGCTGGCCGCCGCGCCACTGCGCGCTCGGCGCGTGGCTGGCTCACCCGATCACCGGAGCGCTCCGGGGATTGACGGCAGAGCGGGCGTGGTCCTGCACCGGAGTTCCGTGGCCCGGATCGAGACCGTACGGGACCACGCCACCGGCGCGGTGCTCGACGACGGCACGGTGATCGCCGCCGAGCAGACCGTGCTCGCGGCGGGCAGCCGCAGCGGCGGCATGCCGGGCGTCCCGGAGCACGCCCTGCCGCCGGTCCGCCCGGTCAAGGGGCAGATCCTGCGGCTGCGCGTCCCGCCCGGCCACGGGCCGTTCCTCTCCCGCACGGTGCGGGCCGTGGTGCGCGGCGGCCATGTCTATCTCGTGCCGCGGGAGAACGGTGAGCTCGTCGTGGGTGCGACCAGCGAGGAACTCGGCTGGGACACCACGGTCACCGCGGGTGGTGTCTACGAGCTGCTGCGCGACGCCCACGAGCTGGTGCCGGGGCTCACCGAGCTGCCGCTGGTCGAGACCTCGGCCGGGCTGCGCCCCGGCTCCCCCGACAACGCCCCGCTGCTCGGCCGCAGCGCCCTGCCCGGCCTGCTGCTGGCCACCGGCCACCACCGCAACGGGGTCCTGCTGACCCCGGTGACCGGCGACGTCATGGCCGAGCTGCTCACGACGGGCTCGGTGCCCGAGTCGGCCCGGCCCTTCTCCCCCGCACGCTTCACGCTTCAGGAGCAGCCCGCATGACCGTCTCCGTCAACGGCGAGGCCCGCGAGATCACCGAGGGTCTGACCCTCGACCGCCTCGTCGCCTCCCTGACGTCCGCACCCGCGGGCGTCGCCGCCGCCCTCAACGAGGCCGTCGTCCCCCGCAGCCGCTGGACCACCACCGCGCTCGCCGACGGCGACCGCGTCGAGGTCCTCACCGCCGTCCAGGGAGGCTGATCCCGTGCCGACGCCCGTGCACGCTCTGTATCCCGACGACGACGACACGCTGCGGATCGCCGGCGTCCCCTTCACCTCCCGGCTGATCATGGGCACCGGCGGTGCGCCCAGCCTGGACATCCTCGAACAGGCGCTGCTCGCCTCCGGCACGGAGCTCACCACGGTCGCGATGCGCCGCCTCGACCCGGCGACGAAGGGTTCCGTGCTCTCCGTGCTCGCGAAGCACGGCATCCGGATCCTGCCCAACACGGCCGGCTGCTTCACCGCGGGCGAGGCCGTCCTCACCGCGCGGCTGGCCCGCGAGGCGCTGGGCACCGACTGGGTCAAGCTGGAGGTCATCGCCGACGAGCGCACCCTGCTGCCCGACACCGTCGAGCTGCTGGACGCCGCCGAGACCCTGGTCGACGACGGATTCACCGTCCTGCCCTACACCAACGACGACCCGGTGCTCGCCCGCAAGCTGGAGGACGTCGGCTGCGCGGCGATCATGCCGCTGGGCTCGCCGATCGGCTCCGGACTCGGGATCCGCAACCCGCACAACTTCCAGCTCATCACCGAGCGGGCGGGCGTCCCGGTCATCCTCGACGCGGGCGCCGGCACCGCGTCCGACGCGGCGTTCGCCATGGAGCTGGGGTGCGCCGCCGTGATGCTGGCGTCGGCCGTGACCCGCGCCCAGCGGCCGGTGCTCATGGCGGAGGCCATGCGGCACGGGGTGCGGGCGGGCCGGCTCGCGTTCCGGGCCGGACGCATCCCCCGGCGGCACCACGCCGCCGCGTCGTCACCGGTCGAGGGCGTGGCCGCGTTCGATCCCGAACGGCCCGCCTTCAGCGGGACCTGAGGGCGGTCCCGCGCTGCCACCCGGGTCACGGTTGCGTCCCGGATCGGTACGGGCGGGACACAGTACGGCCGTGTTCGGTGGGACGGGTCGGCGACGGCTCGTAGACTTCCGTGTCGTGGATACGACCCTGCAGGACCCCCTCGTCGGGCAGACGCTCGATGGCCGCTACCGGGTCGAGGCGCGCATCGCCGTCGGCGGTATGGCCACGGTCTACCGGGCTGTGGACACCCGCCTCGACCGTGTGCTCGCGCTGAAGGTGATGCACCCCGGGCTGGCGGCCGACGCCGGCTTCGTGGACCGCTTCATCTTCGAGGCCAAGGCCGTGGCCCGCCTCGCGCACCCGAACGTCGTCGGCGTGTACGACCAGGGCACGGACGGCACGTTCGTCTACCTGGCCATGGAGTACATCGCGGGCTGCACGCTGCGCGACGTGCTGCGCGAGCGCGGCGCCCTGCAGCCGCGGGCCGCGCTGGACATCCTGGAGCCGGTGCTGGCCGCGCTCGGCGCCGCGCACCGGGCCGGGCTGATCCACCGGGACGTGAAGCCGGAGAACGTCCTGATCGCCGACGACGGCCGGGTGAAGGTCGTGGACTTCGGCCTGGTCCGCGCGGTCGACACGAACACCAGCGTGACGACCGGCTCGGTGCTGGGCACCGTCTCGTACTTGGCGCCCGAGCAGATCGAGCACGGCACGATAGACCAGCGGACGGACGTGTACGCCTGCGGCGTGCTGCTGTACGAGATGCTGACCGGCGGGAAGCCGCACGTCGGCGGCACGCCGATGCAGGTCATCTTCCACGTCCTGAACGAGGACATCGCCGCGCCGTCGGAGGCCGTCCCCGGGCTGGCGCCCGCGCTGGACGCGCTCGTCGGGCGGGCCTCCGCCCGCGATCCGCAGCTGCGCCCCGAGGACGCCGTGGAGCTGCTGGCGCAGCTGCACGCCACCCGCCGGACGCTGAGCGAGGAGCAGCTGGACCTGGTGCCGCCCCGGGCGGTCCGGGACAGCACCGAGCCGGAGGACGCTGTTCCGGGCGCCGCCCGGCAGGGCGACCCGCGGAACAGCGCGCCGGACGAGGAGCTGACGAGCGTCATCTCGCGGCCGGTCCTGCCGGCCGAGGAGGAGCTCAACCGCACGAGCGTTCTCCAGCTTCCGCCGCCGCTGCCGCCGGCCCCGGCGGGTCCGCCGGGGCGGGGCGCGGGAGGGCACCGCCCCGCCCGCCGCGGCCCGCGGCGCGGCCTGCTCGCGCTGGTCTCGGCGGTGCTGCTGATCCTCGGGGTGGGGGCCGGTGTCTGGTACATCAGCGACGGCCAGTTCACCAAGGTTCCGGCCGTCCTGGCGCTGTCGCAGGCGGACGCGCAGCAGAAGCTCGACCAGGCGGGGCTGCACACGAAGATCGCCTCCAATTTCAGCCTCACCGTCCCCCGCGGCAAGGTGATCTCCACCGATCCCGGACCGGGTCAGCGCGTCCGCGACAACGCGGAGGTCACCCTGACCGTCTCCAAGGGGCCGCAGGAGGTCCATGTTCCGGACGTCACGGGCAAGACGCTGGCCGTGGCACAGGAGCAGATCAAGGGCGCGGCGCTGACGCCGGGCACGGTGACGCAGGGGTTCACGGAGGACGTGCCCAAGGGCGCCGTGATCTCCACGGACCCGCCGGCCGGTACGAAGCGCTCGCCGGACGCCGTCGTGTCGATCGTCGTCAGCAAGGGCGCCGCGGTCGAGGTTCCCGACGTGGTCGGGGAGTCGGTCGCCGACGCGCAGCAGACGCTGCAGGAGGCCGGGCTGATCGTCGTGCTCGCCCCGGACAAGGTCTTCTCGGACGTCGCCGACAAGGACGAGGTGGCCGTGCAGACGCCGGAGAAGGGCACCCAGGCGGGTGAGGGCGACACCGTCACCATCACGATCTCCAAGGGGCTGCAGCTCTTCGACGTGCCGGACGTGAAGGGCAGGAACTCGGGCGAGGCGCGGCAGATCCTCAAGGCCGCGGGCTTCGACATCCGGGTGATGCACGCCTTCTTCGGCGACACGGTGTTCAGCCAGTCCCCGGAGGGGGGCAAGCAGGCGCCCAGGGGCGCGACGATCACCGTGTGGGTCCGGTGAACCGCAATCCCGTCGGCGGCCACGTGCATGTGGCCGGCGGCCTTGCGACCGTCGGGCTGGCCAACGCCGAGCGGCTGACGGCCGAGGCCGTGCAGGTCTTCGTGGCCAACCCGCGCGGCTGGGCCACGCCGCCCGGCGATCCGCGGCAGGACGAGCTGTTCCGTGCGGGCCGCGCCGCCGGCGAGGTGCCCGCGTACGTGCACGCCCCCTATCTGATCAATTTCGGCTCGGACACGGCCGCGACGGTGGAGAGGTCGGTGGAGTCGCTGCGGCACTCACTGCGCCGGGGCCGGGAGATCGGCGCGCTGGGCGTCGTGGTGCACACCGGGTCCGCGACGGGCGGCCGCCCCCGCTCGGCGGCTCTCGCGCAGGTGCGGGAGCACATGCTGCCGCTGCTCGACGAGCTCACGCACGACGACGACCCATGGCTGCTGCTGGAGCCCACGGCGGGACAGGGCGCCTCGCTCTGCTCGCTGGTCGAGGACCTGGGCCCGTACGCCGACGCCCTGGACCGGCACCCGCGGCTGGGGGTCTGCCTGGACACCTGCCACGCCTTCGCGGCCGGGCACGACATGGCGGCGCCCGGCGGGATGAAGCTGCTGCTGGACGAGCTGGTGGACACCGTCGGCGAGGGCCGGCTGAAGCTGATCCATGCCAACGACTCAAAGGATGTGAGCGGGGCTCACAAGGACCGGCACGAGAACATCGGCGCCGGTCACATCGGCGCGGAGCCGTTCCGCGAGCTGTTCCACCACCCCGCCACCGCCGGGGTTCCGCTGATCATCGAGACCCCGGGCGGCCCCGAGGGCCATGCCGCGGACGTGGCGCTGCTCAAGTCCCTGCGGGACGGACCGCGGGACGCCTAGAGTTCCGGGCCGTCCCCGGGCTCCTCCTGGTAGGAGTAGCGCTGCTCCGACCACGGATTGCCGACATTGTGATAGCCGCGCTCCTCCCAGAAGCCGCGGCGGTCGGCGGTCATGTACTCCACGCCCCTGACCCATTTGGGTCCCTTCCAGGCGTAGAGGTGCGGAACCACCAGCCGGGCCGGGAAACCGTGCTCCGCGGTCAGCGGTTCGCCACCCTTATGGGTCGCGAATATCGACTTGTCGTCGGAGAAGTCCTCGATCTTGAGGTTCGAGCTGAACCCGTACTCGGCCCAGACCATCACGTGCGTGACGCCGGGCGCCGGGGGCGCGAGCCGCAGGACCGTCGCGGCGGAGACGCCGCCCCACTCCATGCCAACCATGCTGAACTTCGTCACGCAGTGGAAGTCGGCGGTCACGATGGAGTACGGCAGCGCCGAGAACTCCTCGTGGTTCCAGCAGTGCTTGTCCCCGTCGGCCGTGGCTCCGAAGACCCGGAACTCCCACCGGTCCGGCTTGAAGCGCGGAACGGGACCGTAGTGGGTGACCGGCCAGCCCCGCTGTAGCCGCTGCCCCGGGGGAAGCTCTCCCGCGCGGCTTTCGGACTGACCCATGGCTCCATGGTGACAGACCGGACGCAGTGCTTCTGACAGGACTGCGCCCGATTCGGGACCGCCCTGCCCACCGGGCGTACCGCCGTCGGCACCGGATGTAAGCGTGCACTTACTGGATCAGCCCGCCCCGCGGTGCAAGGATGCGGCCATCTTGTCGATTCCCTTTGGAAGGACGGCGTTGCCATGCAGGGCGACCCCGAGGTCATCGAGTTCCTCAACGAACAGCTGACCGCAGAGCTGACCGCGATCAATCAGTACTTCCTGCACGCGAAGATGCAGGAGAACTTCGGTTGGACGAAGCTCGCGAAATACACGCGCTCGGAGTCCATCGACGAGATGAAGCACGCCGAGGTGCTGACCGACCGCATCCTCTTCCTCGACGGCCTGCCGAACTACCAGCGGTTGTTCCACGTACGGGTGGGCCAGACGGTCACCGAGATGTTCCAGGCCGACCGCCAGGTCGAGGCCGAGGCCATCGACCGCCTCAAGCGCGGCATCGAGGTCATGCGGACCAAGGGCGACATCACCTCGGCGAACATCTTCGAATCGATCCTCGCCGACGAGGAGCACCACATCGACTACCTCGACACCCAGCTCGAACTGGTCGAGAAGCTCGGCGAACCGCTCTACATCGCCCAGCTCATCGAACAACCCGAGAGCTGAGGAGTGGCCGCGCGGCCGGGAGGTTCAGGCCGCTTCGGCCATCGGCTCGTCCGTGGCCGCCAGCCGGGCCGCGACGGGCTGCGCCGCAGGCGTGGCCGTGCGGCCGAGGAGTGCCTGGATGCGCTTGACGCACGAACCGCAGTCGGTGCCGGCCTTGCAGGCCGAGGCGAGCTTGCGGGGGCTGCAGGCGCCGGAATCCGCGTGCTGCCTGACCTGCTGCTCGGTGATGCCGAAGCAAGAGCACACGTACACGCGGTTCACCCCTCTCGGGCGCCTGGGCTGAGGTTACCCTTACCTTACCCGGCGCGTCCGTAGGTGAAAAGCGGCAAGGGGCGCGGATCTGTGTGATCCGCGCCCCTTGTTCTGCTTACCGCCCATCCGCAGGGCTACTGGCCCCGGTACATCTCGGCGACCAGGAATGCCAGGTCGAGCGACTGGCTGCGGTTCAGCCGCGGGTCGCAGGCCGTCTCGTAGCGCTGGTGGAGGTCGTCGACGAAGATCTCGTCGCCGCCGCCCACGCACTCGGTCACATCGTCACCGGTCAGCTCGACGTGGATACCGCCCGGGTGGGTGTTCAGGCCCTTGTGGACCTCGAAGAAGCCCTTGACCTCGTCCAGCACGTCATCGAAACGCCGCGTCTTGTGCCCCGACGCCGCCTCGTAGGTGTTGCCGTGCATCGGATCGGTCACCCAGACCACCTGCGCGCCCGACGCGGTGACCTTCTCCACCAGCGTCGGGAGCTTGTCCCGGACCTTGTCCGCACCCATCCGCACGATGAACGTCAACCGGCCCGGCTCACGATCCGGGTCCAGCCGGTCGATGTACGTCAACGCCTCCTCCGGCGTCGTCGTCGGGCCCAGCTTGATCCCGATCGGATTGCGGATCTTCGACGCGAACTCGATGTGCGCCCCGTCCAACTGCCGGGTCCGCTCACCGATCCACACCATGTGCCCCGACGTGTCGTACAACGCGCCGGTCCGCGAATCCACCCGCGTCAGCGACGACTCGTAGTCCAGCAGCAGCGCCTCGTGCGACGCGTAGAACTCCACCGTGCGGAACTCCGCCGGATCGGTCCCGCAGGCCGCCATGAAGTTCAACGCGTTGTCGATCTCCCGCGCCAGCGCCTCGTAGCGCTGACCGGACGGCGAGGACTTCACGAAGTCCTGATTCCACGCGTGCACCTGCCGCAGATCCGCGTAGCCACCGGTGGTGAACGCCCGCACCAGGTTCAACGTCGACGCCGAGGCGTTGTACATCCGCTTGAGCCGCTCCGGATCCGGAACCCGCTCCTTCTCGGTGAACGCGAACCCGTTGACCGAGTCACCCCGGTACGTCGGCAGCGTCACCCCGTCCCGCGTCTCCGTCGGCTTCGACCGCGGCTTCGAGTACTGACCGGCGATCCGGCCCACCTTCACCACCGGCACCGACGCCGCGTACGTGAGCACGGCGCCCATCTGCAGCAGCGTCTTCAGCTTGTTGCGGATCTGGTCCGCCGACACGGCATCGAACGCCTCGGCACAGTCACCGCCCTGCAGCAGGAACGCCTCACCACGGGCCACCGCACCCAGCCGGGCACGCAACTGATCACACTCGCCCGCGAAGACGAGAGGCGGATACGACTCGAGCTCCGCGAGCACAGTGCGCAACGCCTCGGAGTCCGGGTACTCAGGCTGCTGCGCCGCGGGAAGGGATCGCCAGGTGTCTCCACCGGCTGCGGGGTTAGCGTTCACGGTCACACGACCACACTACGGGGTGACGACACGCGGAATCCGACGCCGCCCATTGGATGAGACGAGCCCCACTGCGCGGCCTCCCGTGCGTTAGGGTTTCGCACATGTTCGCGCAACAGCAAACCAACTGGTGGTGGCCCGCTCCATCGGCGGCCCACCTCATCGCGCGTACGTAAAGACCGACCGCGAAGGCCGCCCAAGGGGCGGCCTTTTCTGTTTCCCGGCCGCTCCCTCCGTTGTTCCCCATCGGAAGGACCCGCCGTGCATCCCGTCTCCAGCACCGAAACCACCGCCGCCTCCCTCGTCGAGCGGCTGCTCTCCCCCGGCTGCCCACCGTTCGCCCTGCTCCGCCGCCGGACCCCGGGCCATGACACCGACCTCGTCGAAGTGCTCCTGGGACAGGTCACCGAGGCCGGGCTGCTGACGGACATCACCCTGCCGGACGGCTCACCGGGTGACGGCCCGGCGCTGGACGCCCTCGCGCTGGTGCCGTTCCGGCAGATCCGCGAGCGCGGCTTCGACGTCCGCGACGACGGGACGCCACTGGCCGTGCTGCGTCCCGACGAGACGTACGAGCTGCCGTTGGCGGACGTCCTCGCCGCGCTCCCGGACGAGGAGGTGACGGTCGACGACGGCGCGTTCGACGTGGACGACGACACCTACGCCGAGATCGTCGAGCGGGTGATCAAGGACGAGATCGGCCGCGGCGAGGGCGCCAACTTCGTCATCCGGCGGACCTTCAGGGGGCAGATCGAGGGCTACGGGCCGCGCTCCGCGCTCGCCCTCTTCCGGAAGCTCCTCAGCGGCGAGCGCGGCGCGTACTGGACGTACGCCGTGCACACCCCGGACCGCACGCTGGTGGGCGCCAGCCCCGAGGTGCATGTGCGGATGGCGGGCGGCACCGTCGTGATGAACCCGATCAGCGGCACCTACCGCTATCCCGTCACCGGCCCCGACCCCGAGGGGCTGCTCGCCTTCCTGCATGACGCCAAGGAGGTGGAGGAGCTGACGATGGTGGTCGACGAGGAACTGAAGATGATGTGCACCGTCGGCGACCTCGGCGGTGTGGTGGTCGGGCCGCGGCTCAAGGAGATGGCCCACCTCGCGCACACCGAGTACGAGCTGCGCGGCCGCACCACCATGGACGTGCGGGACGTGCTGCGCGAGACGATGTTCGCCGCGACCGTCACCGGCTCACCGGTACAGAACGCCTGCCGGGTGATCGAGCGGTACGAACCGGGAGGACGCGGCTACTACGCGGGGGCGCTGGCCCTGATCGGCCGCGACGCGTCCGGCACCCGGACGCTGGACTCGCCGATCCTGATCAGGACCGCGGACATCGACCCCGCCGGGCAGCTGAAGGTGCCGGTCGGCGCGACGCTGGTCCGGCACTCCGATCCGCGCGGCGAGGTCGCCGAGACCCACGCCAAGGCGGCCGGGGTGCTGACCGCGCTGGGGGTGCGGCCGGCCACCGAGCGCGCCCCCGAGCCGGCGTTCCGGCTGGCCGACGACATCCGGGTGCGGGCCGCGCTGGACGCCCGGCGGGCCAACCTGGCGCCGTTCTGGCTGCGGATGCAGGTCGAGCCGTCCGCCGCCGACCGGCTCGCGCCGACGGCGCACGCGCTGGTGATCGACGCGGAGGACACCTTCACCGCGATGCTCGCCCACGTGCTGCGCTCGTCCGGCCTGGGCGTCACCGTACGGCGCTTCGACGAGCCGGGCCTGCGGGAGGCGGCGCTGTCCCACGAGGGCCCGGTCGTGCTCGGCCCGGGCCCCGGCAACCCGGCCGACGCCCACGACCCGAAGATGCGCTTCCTGCGCGCCCTCGCCGCCGACCTGGTCAGGGACCACCGGCAGGGGCTGCTCGGCGTGTGCCTGGGCCAGGAGCTGCTCGCGGCGGAGCTGGGCCTGGACATCGTGCGCAAGGACGTCCCCTTCCAGGGCGCCCAGGAGCGCATCGACTTCTTCGGCCGGCCGGAGACCGTCGGGTTCTACAACACCTTCACGGCACGCTGCGACGACGCGACCGCCGAGGAGCTCGCCACCCACCAGGTGGAGCTGAGCCGCGACCCCGCCACCGGTGACGTGCACGCGATGCGCGGACCGGGATTCGCGGGCGTGCAGTTCCACCCCGAGTCGGTGCTCACCCTGAACGGCACGGCGATCACGGCGGAGCTGCTGGCCGCCGTTCTCACGCCGTCTCGCTGAACGCCGAGGCGTCCAGCACGGGATCGGCGAGCACCGGCCCGATCAGCATCATCACCTCGGCGATCATCCGGAACTCGTCGGCGGTGCCGTCGACCACCAGGTCGGCCAGGGCCCGGGAGGGGGCGACATGCGCGGCATGCCGTTCCCTCCCGGTCTCCAGGTAGTTCAGCAGCGACAGCCGCGGGTCCTGCCGCTGGACGTCGATCTTGCGGAGGATCTTGCGGGCGAGCCGGATGTCGTCCGGGGTGTCGACGTACACCCGCCACGTCGCACGGTTGGCGACGGACGGCAGGGTGAGGGCGAACAGGCCCTCGACGACGACCAGCCGGTGCCGGCCCGAGGTGGCCGCGGCCTCGATCGCCGCGACCACCGCGAGCTCGTCGATCGAGCCGGGATGGTTCCAGTCCAGGACCTCGGACCCGCTCGCACTGACCGTGCGCACGCCGCGCACGGTGTCGTGCGCGGGCACGTAGTAGTCATCGAGGTGGATCAGGCCGATGGTGTCGTGATGGTGCAGCGACAGCGCCTCGGCAAGGGTCGACTTGCCCGATGCGGTGCCGCCTGCGACCGCCAGTACAGGTGTGCGCCACCTGTTCGTCACACCCGTCATACCGGGCGCTCCTCATGTGCTCAAAGGGGAAAAACGAAGCGGCCGGATGAGACTTCGTCTGAGCCGGGTGGACGGAGAATAAGGCGCACTGATCGTCTGCTGCAAGCAGTGATGTTCCCGCGATGTTCAAGGTTCAGCCAAAGAAGACCCCGGCCTCCGTGTAGAGCTTCGGATCGACCGTCTTGATCCGTGCGGTGGCCTCCGAAATCGGCACCCGGACGATGTCCGTGCCGCGCAGCGCGACCATCTTCCCGAAGTCCCCGTCGCGCACCGTGTCGATGGCGTGCAGGCCGAACCGGGTGGCCAGCCAGCGGTCGAACGCGCTGGGTGTCCCGCCGCGCTGGACGTGCCCGAGCACCGTGGTGCGGGCCTCCTTGCCGGTGCGCTTCTCGATCTCCTTGGCGAGCCATTCGCCCACGCCGGAGAGGCGGACGTGACCGAAGGAGTCCAGGGTGCCGTCCTTGAGCACCATGTCCCCGTCCTTCGGCATGGCGCCCTCGGCGACGACCACGATGGGGGCGTAGCGGATCTTGAACCGGCTCTCCACCCAGCCGCAGACCTGGTCGACGTCGAAGCGCTGTTCCGGGATGAGGATGACGTTGGCGCCGCCGGCCAGCCCCGAGTGCAGGGCTATCCAGCCGGCGTGCCGGCCCATCACCTCGACGACGAGGACACGCATGTGCGATTCGGCAGTGGTGTGCAGCCGGTCGATGGCTTCGGTGGCGATGTTGACGGCCGTGTCGAAGCCGAAGGTGTAGTCGGTGGCCGACAAGTCGTTGTCGATGGTCTTGGGAACGCCGACGCACGGGATGCCGTGCTCGTCGGAGAGGGTCGCGGCCACCCCCAGGGTGTCCTCGCCGCCGATCACGATGAGGGCGTCGACCCCGAACTCCGCGAGGTTCTCCCCCACCCGGCGGATACCGTTCTCGATCTTGAGCGGATTGGTGCGCGAGGAACCGAGGATGGTGCCACCGCGCGGCAGGATGCCCCGCACCGCGGGAATCTCGAGCGGCACGGTGTCGCCCTCGAGGGGGCCCCGCCAACCGTCCCTGAAGCCGAGGAACTCGTAGTCGTACTCCTGGACACCCTTGCGCACGATCGCCCGGATGACCGCATTGAGACCGGGGCAGTCACCACCACCGGTCAGTACTCCGACCCGCATGGACCCTTCCCTTCGCCAGCATTGCGTCGCATTGCCCTACCGGAATCCAACTCGGGCAACGCTAGCGTGACTTGGGTCACATGGGGGATGGGACGAACAGGGTCATTCGCCGTCGAGACCGCGTTCGATCGCGTAGCGGACCAGTTCCACCCGGTTGTGCAACTGCAGCTTGCCGAGGGTGTTCTGCACGTGGTTCTGCACGGTGCGGTGCGAGATGACGAGCCGTTCGGCGATCTGCTTGTAGCTCAGGCCCTTCGCGACCAGGCGCAGCACCTCCGTCTCGCGGTCCGTCAGCCGCGGCGCCCGGGGCTCGTCCGAGGACGCGGGGGCCGGGTCGGAGGCCAGCCGCCGGTACTCGCCCAGGACCAGCCCGGCCAGGCCGGGGGTGAAGACCGGGTCGCCGATCGCCGTCCTGCGGACCGCCTCCACCAGCTCGTCGCGGCCCGCGGACTTGAGCAGGTAGCCGGTGGCGCCGGACTTCACGGCCTCCAGCACGTCCTCGTGCTCGCCGCTGGCCGACAGCACCAGCACCCGCAGCGCGGGGTTGTCCGCGACCGCCTCCTTGCAGACCTGGACCCCGGACATCCCCGGCAGGTTCAGGTCCAGAACGATGACCTCGGGCATCGCCGCCCTGGCCCGGCGGACGGCCTCGGGCCCGTCCCCCGCCGTCGCCACCACCTGGTAGCCGGCCTCCGACAGGTCCCGGGCGACCGCGTCCCGCCACATCGGGTGGTCGTCGACCACCATCACCTTCACGGTGTGGTCCTGCTCGGGCTGGGTGTCCCCCGCCATGTGACTGCCTCTCGTCCGGCCGAATTCCGCTGCCGGGGCAACTGTACAAACGGTGCGGCAGGCGGCTCTCAGAGCGTCGCGTGCCGCTTGGGGAGTCGGAGTTCGACCTCGGCGCCCTGGCCGGGGGTGGTGATGAGGGTGGCGGTGCCGCCCAGGTCGCGCAGGCGGCCGCGGATGGACTGGGCGACGCCGAGCCGGCCCTCCTGTTCGGCGTCGGCGAGCCGGCCCTCCGGGATGCCGGGGCCGTCGTCGCGGACACTGACGAGGATCTCGCCGGGCTCGTCCTCCAGCAGGATCCAGGCGTGGGCCCGTTCACCGGCGTGCGTGCGGACGTTGTCGAGGGCGGCGCCGACGGCCGCCGCGAGTTCGGCGGCGGCGTGCGCGTCGACCAGGACCGGGGTGCCCGGCGCCGAGATCGTCACCTGGGAGCTGCCGTAGGGCGTGAGCAGGGCCCGTACGTCGCACGGGCCGAGTGCGGCGTCCGCGGCCTCCTGGTCGGCCTCGGCGGCGCCGGTGCGCGAGCGCAGCGCAGCGAGCAGCCGGCCGCGGCGGACCGCGGCGGCGTTCTCGGCGGAGCGGGGGTCGGGGACGAAGCCGTCGGAGACCAGCGCCCGCAGCGCGGACTCCTGCTCGCCGGCCATCCTGCCGAGCGCCGCGGCCTCGCCGCCCGCCTCGGTGCCCCGGCGCTGGACCATGGCCAGCACCTGGAGCACGTTGTCGTGGATGTCGCGGGCCAGCCGCTCCCGCTCACGGGTGGCCGCCTCGATCTGCAGCGCGCGGGCGAGGGTCCGCTCGCTGGCGCGGGCGACCTCGACGACGTAGCCGATGGCGATGCTCGCCACCCACACCAGCAGGACGTTGTGCAGGCTGTCGCGGGCGAAGGAGCCGCGCTCGACGACGTTGGCGATGCCGACGAGCGTGGAGGCGACGGCCGCCCAGCGCCAGCCGCCCTTGATCGCGAAGGCGAGGACGGAGCCGGCCGTCCAGATGGACGGCAGCGTCGGGCCTCCCTCGACGACCCGCAGGTGCGTGTCGATGACGGGGGTGAGCAGGATCCCGGTCAGCGCGAGGGTGAGGTCGGCGACGAGGAACCGCTTGGTGCACCGCTCCGCGGAGCGCACCCGCCCCAGGGTGAGGAACGTCCAGACGGTCAGCACCGCCATGTACGCGGCCGCCGCCGGCGGGTGGCGGTACTCCCCGTAGGCCTCGCCGAACAGGGCCAGCGCGTAGGCGAGGGTGAGCAGCCGGTAGGCGGTCAGCGCACGCCACAGCGGTGCCTCGACGGACATCCCGATCGTCTTCGCCGCCATCGCTCCCCCTCCCCCGAGGCCCGGCCGGTTCCTCAGGACCCGGTCGCCGGCCCTTCCTTCTCCAGTGCGGCCTTCTCGGACTTCTCCAGCTCGGCCGACCGCTTGGCCTCCTCCGCGATCTGGCGCTTCGCGGCGGTGGCGTAGATGTCCACGTACTCCTGGCCGGAGAGCTTCATGATCTCGTACATGACCTCGTCGGTCACCGAGCGCAGGATGAAGCGGTCGCCCTCCATGCCGTGGTAGCGGCTGAAGTCGAGCGGCTTGCCGATCCGGATGCCGGGACGCACCGAGACCTTGGGCAGCACCTTGCCGGGCGGCTGCACCTTCTCGGTGTCGATCATCGCGACGGGGATCACCGGCGCCCCGGAGGCCAGCGCCACCCGGGCCAGGCCGCCGGGCTTGCCCCGGTAGAGCCTGCCGTCGGGCGAGCGGGTGCCTTCGGGGTAGATGCCGAAGAGCTCACCGCGCTCCAGCACCTGGAGCCCGCTCTTGACCGCCGCCTCGCCGGCGCCGCGCGCGCCCGAGCGGTCCACCGGGAGCTGGCCGACGCCCTTGAAGAACGCGGCCGTCAACTTCCCCTTCACACCGGGGGAGGTGAAGTACTCCGCCTTGGCGATGAAGGTGACCGGCCGGTCGAGCATCGCGGGGAGGAAGAAGGAGTCCGAGAAGGAGAGGTGATTGCTGGCAAGGATCGCCGGCCCCTCCTTGGGGATGTTCTCGATACCTTCCACCCAGGGGCGGAAGGCGAGCTTGAGCGGCGAGCCGATCGCGAGCTTCATCGCGCCGTAGAACAACCGAGGACCTCCTGTAGCTGACGCCAAGACCTTAACGCCAGTTCTGCCCCGGCACTCCCCGCGTCCACGCGGCGGGGCTTGGCGACGGGGCTTACCGGGGGGTATCCGGGCCGCGTACGCTGAACTCCTGCCACCCTCCCCGCGGCGAACAGGAGTCCCACGGTGCCGCTCATGCCCGGAGCCGAGCCGTACAGCCACGACGGTGGCGAAGTCGGTGTCCTGCTCTGTCACGGATTCACCGGCACACCGCAGTCCATGCGCCCCTGGGGCGAGTATCTGGCCGCCCGCGGCCTGACTGTCTCCTTGCCGTTGCTGCCGGGTCACGGCACCCGCTGGCAGGACATGCAGCAGACCGGCTGGCAGGACTGGTACGCCGAGGTCGACCGCGCGCTGCGCGAGTTGTCCGCGCGCTGCTCGCAGGTCTTCGTCTGCGGGATGTCGATGGGCGGCGCCCTGACGCTGCGGCTCGCCGAGCGGCACGGGAACGCGATCACCGGCATCGTCCTGGTCAACCCCTCGGTCAAGGCCGACAGCCACCAGCTCAAGGCGGTTCCGGTGCTGCGCCACCTGGTGCCGTCGGTGCCGGGCATCACCAGCGACATCGCCAAGGAGGGCGGCGTCGAGGTCGGCTACGACCGGACGCCGCTGCACGCCGTCCACTCCCTCAGCCGTTTCTGGAAGCTCGTCAGAACCGGACTGCCGCAGGTGACGCAGCCGTTGCTGCTGCTGCACAGCCGGGTGGACCATGTGGTCCACCCGTCGAACACCGCGGTCGTCCTCAGCAAGGTCTCCTCGGTCGACGTCACCGAGACGGTGCTGGAGCGCAGCTACCACGTGGCGACGCTGGACCATGACGCGGAACAGATCTTCGAGGAGTCCTACGGATTCATCCGGCGCCTGGCGCCCGCGGTGGACAAGGAGGTGACCGCCAGTGGCTGAGCGCGAGGAGGAGCAGGTTCCGGACGAGACGGCTCCCGACGCGTCCGAGCCGGCCGTCGCGGACACCGCCGACGGGGCGGACCGTCCGCCGCTGGACGAGGACGCCGCCTGGGCCGAGCTGATCGCCGGCTTCGACGACGAGCCCGAGCCGGGGACCGGCTCCTGGCCCGACGCCGAGAACCTCTCGCCCGCCAAGCCCGGCGACAGCGCCGACGACGGTGACAAGGACGGCGCCGAGGACGGGGCCGGCCCGCCGGCCCGCAGCATCGTCGTCCACCCGGTGATCCACGGCCCGCGCGACTACACGGCCGCCGAGGACGAGGACGAGGGCCACTACGTGCCGCCCGAGCCCCCGCCGCTCCCGGAGGCCGACGTCACGACGAAGTTCGCCTGGCTCGCGGTGCTGGGCGGACCGCTGCTGCTGATCGTGTTCATCCTGCTCCGGCAGGAGATCACCTGGTGGGTCATGACGCTGGGCGTCGGCGGGTTCGTCGGCGGCTTCTGCACGCTCGTCACACGGCTGCGCACGGGCGAGGACGACGACGAACTGCCGGGTGGCGGCGCGGTCGTCTGACCGCCGCGGCGGCGGGAAGCGCCGTCAGGCGCCGGACGGGGTCGCCGGGATCCGGAACGCGGCCAGCACCGGCAGGTGGTCGGTGGCGGCGGACAGGTCCGCCGGATCGACGCCGGGAAGGCCGTTCGGCACGCCGCACCCGAGCACCTCGACGCCGTGCGTCGCGAAGATCGCGTCGATCCGCTGGTGCGGGTTGTCCGGCTCGGAGGTGTACTCGCCACCCCACGGCTTGGTGGCCCAGGCGTCCTGGAGCTCCGCCGACAGCCGGCCGAACGCACGGCCGTCCGGGTGGTCGTTGAGGTCGCCGCCGGCCACGGCGTGCGGCTCGCCCATCTCCGCGAGCCGTTCCAGGAGCAGCTCGGACTGCCCTTCGCGCTCGGCCGCGCTCAGGCTGAGGTGGCAGCTGACGACCGAGAGCCGGGCGCCGCCGATCCGTACGACGGCGGTGGCGAAGCCGCGCTGGTGCAGGCCGGGAGTGCGCGGCAGCAGGATGTCCTCGGTGCGCTCGACGTGGGCGCGCAGCGAGGAGAGGATCATCGGTCCCGCGGCGGTGGCGCCGCCGGTGACGGTGACCAGGTCGCACTCGTGGGCGAGCCAGGCGGTGGGCTTGCGCCAGCGGAAGAAGCGCGGCGCTTCCTGGAGCAGGACGAGGTCGGGGGCGCAGGCCCGGATCACCCGGGCGAGCGCCCCCCTGTCGTCCCGCATGGAGCGGATGTTGTAGCTGAGCACGCGGACCACCGCCGAGTCACCCGGCGCGGTGGACGAGGGCGGCAGATCCGCGAGCACGGTGGTCAGCCCTGCCGGGCCAGGTCGGCGGCGCCGACCAGTCCTGCCTTGCCGCCGAGCTGCGCGGCGAGCACCTGGGCGTGCGGCCGGTACTGACCGCCGACCAGCCAGCGGCGGAAGGACTTGCGGATCGGGTCGAGCACCAGCTCGCCCTCGTCCGAGACCCCGCCGCCGACGATGAACGCCGACGGGTCGAAGAGCGAGGCCAGGTCGGCCAGGCCCGCGCCCGCCCAGCGGGCCAGCTCACGGAACGAGTCGACCGCTACCGCGTCACCGCCCCGCGCTGCCTCGCTGACGTGCTTGCCCTCGATGGCCTCGGGGGTGCCGTCGCCGAGGGAGAGCAGCAGCTCCGCGTTCTCCGGCGTCGCCGCCGCGCGCTGCTGCGCGTAGCGGACGAGAGCGCGCCCGGAGGCGTACTGCTCCCAGCAGCCCTGGCTGCCGCAGCCGCACAGCAGTCCGTCCGGCACCATCCGGACGTGGCCGAACTCGCCGGCCACACCGAACCGGCCGCGGTGCAGCTTGCCGCCGATGATGATGCCGCCGCCGAGACCGGTGCCGAGGGTGATGCACACGACGTCGTCGTGACCCTGGCCCGCACCGAACTTGTATTCGCCCCACGCCGCCGCGTTCGCGTCGTTCTCGACGATGACGGGAAGGCCGACGCGCTGCTCGACCTTGTCCTTGAGCGCTTCGTGCCGCCAGTTGATGTTCGGCGCGAAGAGCACGGTGGCACGCTTGTCGTCCACGTAACCGGCCGCGCCGATGCCGACCGCGTCGACCTCGTGGTCGGTGCTGACGGTGCGCACCGCGTCCGCGATGGCGTCCACGACTGCCTCGGGGGTCGCCGGGGTCGGCACCTTGCACGTCTCAAGAATCGAGCCGTCCTCATCGACTACGCCGGCCGCGATCTTTGTGCCGCCGATGTCGACGCCGATGGTGAGTCCCATGTGTCCCTCAGTTTTCGGTCGATCCCCGCTTCGTCCAACCGTACCGGAGGGGAGGTCAGTCGAGGTCGATGTGCTCACTGGATGAGCCGGTGGATGATGCGGGCGGTGTCTCCGGGGCACGCCGTCCGGCCGTCGAATCCCCCGCGGACCTCGCGGTCCACCGGGTTTCGTGTCCCGCGACGACCGAGCGGTAGGCCGCGAGCAGCTCCACGCCGGCCGACGACAGGTGCTCGAATACCTCGGGGTTGCGCTCGCGGATGGGCTCGACAACCGACTTGACCTGCGAGATCACGCTCTGGGCGGCAAGGGTCACCGCCGGGTTGCGGAACTCGGCGAGCTTGTCGGTCACGGCCTCGGCGAGCCGTCGCAGCTCTTCCGCGGCGCTGCCGACGCCCTGTCCCGCCTGCTCACGCCGGCGCGCGTTCTCGGCGGCCGTGTCCTCGGCGCTGGCCTTGGCCCACGCGTCGGCGTCGGGCCGGTCCGTGGTCTCGCTCATGACGGTCTCCCTCGCGGCGCTCCGGGGTTGTTCTACCGACGGTACCCGAATGGACGCATGGCGTTCAGCGCGGCCAGAGGTCGGGGTCCGGCGCGAACCGGACCTCGAGCGCCCCGTCGCGCAGCGCCGCGCCGTCGACGGTGCAGCGCCGCAGGGCGGAGGGCAGCGGGAGGATCCGGCGGAATCCCGCGGCGTCGACCACGAGTTCGTCACCCCGGCGCACCAGTCCGAGACCCTCACGGGTGGCGCCCGGCAGGGGCAGCCGCCAGCGGAAACGGCCCTCGTCGCCGAGTTGGTCCGTCACGGTCCACGGGTTGGCGGCGCGCCCGTCCGCCCTTTCCGGCCGCGCGGGCGGTCCCGGCGGTACGGCGGCGAGCGCGGTGAGGTCGTCGGCGCCGTGCGGTTCCCTTCCCAGGTGCGGCAGTTCATGGACCGCCGTACCGGTTCCGGCCAATTCGGCGCGCAGCGCGGCGAGTTCCTTGCGCTGTCCGCCGGACAGCTCGGCGAGCCAGGGGTCGGGCGAGTCGTCCGGCAGCAGCCGGTTGGCGACCACGGCCTCCAGCCGGTGCCCGAAGAGCGCCAGTCCGGTGCGGGCGGTGCCGACCGCGCCGGCCGCCGCCCGGCCGGGCTCGACGACCAGCCGCACGGTGGTGCCCGCGTCCTCGATCACCGCCTGCGCGGCGGCGAGGTCGCGGTCGGCGCGCTCGGCGGCCTCGTACGCCCACTGGGCCGGCATCGGCACGCCCGCGAGCTGGGCGAGCATCGGGCGCAGCGCCCTGGCCGCCTGGCGCTGGACGGGAACGAGCCGCCGCAGGTAGCGGCGCAGTTGCTCGGGGAGGGCGAGGGCGGCGAGCGCGGCGGGGGTGGCCGGCAGGTCGACGACGACCACGTCCCAGCCGGCGGACGCGTCGGCCGACTCGCGCAGGGCGCGCAGCAGGGCCAGCGAGTCCGAGCCGGGCAGCTCGGTGAGCTCCTCGGGGTCCAGCGGTTCGGCGCCCAGCAGGTCCAGGAGGGAGCCGAGCCGGGACTGGTCGTCCCGGGCGTCGGCGCGGAAGGTCGCCTGGGTGTCTATCCGGTGGGCGAGCAGTCCGGGCACCGTGGTCCGGTCCCCGTCGAGCACGCCGACGGGGGACGCGCCGCGGTCCGTGGTCAGCAGCAGGGTGCGGGCGCCCTCCCGGGCCGCGCTCACCGCCGTGGCGGCGGCCACCGTGGTGCGGCCCGCGCCACCGGCGCCGGTGACCAGGACCGTGCGCACGGCCCTCAGCTCTTGTCGGGCGGGCTGTCGGACGCGCCGGCGGGCGGGCCGGACTCGACGCGCTTCTTCAGACCGGCCAGGGCGCGGTCGATGATGACCTTCTCGGCCTTGCGCTTGATCATGCCGAGCATCGGGATCTTGACGTCGACCGTCAGCTGGTACGTGACCTCGGTGCGCGCGCCGCCGTCCAGCGGGGCGACGGCGTACGAGCCGTCCAGGGTGCGGAGCATCTGGGACTTGACCAGCGACCAGTGGACCTCGCTGTCGCCGACCCAGCGGTAGGCGAGCGTGTGGTCGTCCTTGATCGCGCCGGCGTCCAGCAGCAGCCGTACCTGCTCGGCGCGGCCCCGGTCGTCGGCGGAGAGGATCTCCGCCTCCTTCACCTCACCCGTCCACTCCGGGTAGCGGTTGAAATCGGCGATGACGCCCATGACGTCCGCCGGTGCCGCCTCGATGGTGATGCTCGACTTGGTGTGTTCCGCCATCGCTGTGGCCCCTCCGGGACTTCGCGCCGTATGTCTGGGTCTGCTGGTGCAGGCTACCGCCTGCCGGTCGAACAGCTGTCACCACTCCAGGGCCCATGGCCTGCGGGTGGCGTTGAAGTGTCCGACGTTGACGCATTCCGTCCTGTCGATCCGCATCCGCGGGACCAGCGGCTGGTGGACGTGGCCGAAGAGGGCGTACTTCGGGCGGGTGGTGCGGATCGCGTCGAGCAGCGCCTCGCTGCCGCGTTCGAAGCGGCGGGCGACGGTGTCGTAGCAGAGCTCGGGAACCGCGGGCGGGATGTGCGAGCAGAGCACGTCGACCGGGCCGAGCGCGGCGACCTTCGCGGCGTACTCGGCGTCGTCGATCTCGTAAGGGGTGCGCATCGCCGTCCGCAGGCCGCCGCCGACGAAGCCGAAGACCAGGCCGCCGATCTCGGCGGTGGAGCCGTCCAGGACCGTGGTGCCCTCGGTCGCGTACTCGGACCACAGGGCCGGAATGTCGACATTGCCGTACGTGGCGTACGTCGGCGCCGGAAAGGCGGCGAACAGTTCGGCGTACTGCTTCCGCACGGCGGTCTCGATGGCGCCGCGCCGGTCGATGCCCTCCCACAGCTCGCGGTCGAGGACGCGGGCCTCCTCGAAGCGCCTGGCGGTCCGCAGCGCGACCATGCGGGACGCGTTCGCCGCGCCGAACAGGTCGGGGAAGATGCCCCGCGAGTGATCGGCGTAGTCCAGGAAGAGCACGAGGTCGCCGAGGCAGATCAACGCGTCCGCGCCGTCCCCCGCCCGGGCCAGGGCCTCCGCCGCACCGTGCACATCACTCACCACATGGACCCGCATGGCCGTAACCCTATCGCCGGTTACCTGCGGGTCACCGAGCGCCTGGACTACTGTTCGCGGAGCGGTTCACCAGCACTCCTGGGTATGTGATGCATAAAACATCTGTACTGCACCCCTATCGCGAAAGCTTTACCGGTGGGTAACGTCCAGGCCGTCCAACTATCCCTCCGGGTGCGCCGTCGCGCCGATGAGGAGCACCAGCCTTGCGTGAGTTCAGCCTTCCGGCCCTTTACGAGGTCCCAGCGGACGGCAACCTGACGGATCTGATCCGCCGCAACGCCGCTCAGCACCCAGCTGTTCCGGTGATCGCCCGCAAGAACGCGGGCGGTGAATGGCAGGACGTCACCGCTACCGACTTCCTCGCCGAGGTCAGAGCCACCGCCAAGGGGCTGATCGCCTCCGGCGTGCAGCCCGGCGACCGGGTCGCCCTGATGTCGCCCACCCGCTACGAGTGGACGCTCTTCGACTTCGCGATCTGGAGCGCCGGCGCGGTCGCCGTGCCGGTCTACGAGACGTCCTCGGCCGAACAGGTCGAGTGGATCCTCGGCGACTCGGGCGCGGTCGCCTGCATCGTCGAGTCCGGCGCCCACGAGGCCGCCGTCGCCTCGGTGCACGACCGGCTCCCCGAGCTCAAGCACGTCTGGCGGATCGACGCCGGCGCGGTGGAGCACCTGGTCTCGGTCGGCAGCGACATCTCCGACAAGGTCGTGGACGACCGCGGGGCGACCGCCGTCGCGGACTCCCCCGCCACGATCGTGTACACCTCCGGGACCACCGGCCGCCCCAAGGGCTGCGTGCTGAGCCACCGGGCCTTCTTCGCCGAGTGCGGCAACGTGGTGGAACGCCTCGCCCCGCTGTTCAGGACCGGCGACTCCTCGGTGCTGCTCTTCCTGCCGCTCGCCCACGTCTTCGGCCGGCTGGTCGAGGTGGCGAGCGTGATGGCCCCGATCAAGCTCGGGCACGTCAGCGACATCAAGCACCTCACCGACGAGCTGGCCGCCTTCCGGCCGACGATGATCCTGGGCGTGCCCCGGGTCTTCGAGAAGGTGTACAACTCGGCGCGGGCCAAGGCGCAGGCCGACGGCAAGGGCAAGATCTTCGACAAGGCCGCGGACACCGCGATCGCCTACAGCCGGGCGCTGGACTCCACCGGCGGCCCGTCGGTCGGCCTGAAGTTCAAGCACAAGGTCTTCGACCGGCTGGTCTACAGCAAGCTGCGCGCCGTCCTCGGCGGCCGCGCCACGCACGCCATCTCCGGCGGCGCGCCGCTGGGCGAGCGGCTCGGGCACTTCTACCGGGGCATCGGCTTCACCGTCCTGGAGGGGTACGGCCTCACCGAGTCCTGTGCGGCCACCGCGTTCAACCCCTGGGACCGTACGAAGATCGGCACGGTAGGCCAGCCGCTGCCCGGCTCCACGGTGCGGATCGCCGACGACGGCGAGGTGCTGCTGCACGGCGAGCACCTGTTCTCCGGCTACTGGAACAACGAGACGGCCACCGCCGACGCGGTCTCCGACGGCTGGTTCCACACCGGTGACCTGGGCACGGTCGACGAGGACGGCTACCTGTCCATCACCGGCCGCAAGAAGGAGATCATCGTCACGGCCGGCGGCAAGAACGTCGCCCCCGCCGTGATCGAGGACCGCATCCGGGCCGACGCGCTGATCGCCGAGTGCATGGTGGTCGGCGACGGCAAGCCGTTCATCGCCGCGCTCGTCACCCTGGACGAGGAGTTCCTGCCCCGCTGGGCGGAACAGCACGGCAAGGCCGGCCGCGGCGTCGCCGAGCTGGCCACGGACCCGGAGCTGCTGGCGGCCGTGCAGCACGCCGTGGACCAGGGCAACGCGGCCGTCTCCAAGGCCGAGTCGGTGCGCAAGTTCCAGATCCTGCCGAACCAGTTCACCGAGGAGTCCGGCCACGTGACGCCGTCGCTGAAGCTGAAGCGCAACGTCGTCATGAAGGACTTCGCGGGCGAGATCGAGGCGCTCTACCAGCACTGACTCCCAGCGCTGAGCGCGGGCACGGCGAAAAGCGGCTCCCCCGGACCCGGTCCGGGGGAGCCGCCGCGCGTCATGGCCCCTACAGCAGCGACTTCAGACGTTCCGCCAGCAGATCCCAGCGCCACGCCTCCTCGACCCAGCGCCGCCCCCGCTCGCCCATGCGGCGGCGCAGCTCCGGGTCGTCCAGCAGCGTGACGATCCGGTCCGCCGCCTGAGCGGGCGAACCGCCGGGCACCACCCAGCCGGTCTCGCCGTCCAGCACCGCGTCCGGGGCGCCGCCCGAGTCCCCCGCCACCACCGGCAGCCCGGTCGCCGAGGCCTCCAGGTAGACGATGCCGAGGCCCTCGACGTCGAGCCCGCCGCGGCGGGTCCTGCACGGCATGGCGAAGACGTCGCCCGCGCCGTAGTGGGCGGGCAGCTCCTCCCAGGGCACCGATCCGGTGAAGCGCACGGAGTCGGTGACGCCGGTCCGCGCCGCGAGCTCGGCCAGGTCGTCGGCGTACGGTCCGCCACCGACCACCAGCAGCACCGCGTCGGGCACGGCGGCCAGGATCCGCGGCATCGCGAGGATCAGGGTGTCCTGCCCCTTGCGCGGCACCAGCCGCGAGACGCACACCACCACCGGCCGGTCCGCGAGGCCGAGCGCGGACCGTACCGCCGCGCCGCCCGAAGCCGGGTGGAAGGTCTTCTCGTCGACGCCGGGCGGCAGGTGCACCATCCGCGCCGCCGCGCCGGGTGTGAGCGCCTCCGCGATCCGCGACCGCGTGTACTCACCCAGATAGGTGATCGTGTCCGTGCCCTCGCCGATCCGGCGCAGCAGTTGCCGGCTCGCCGGGAGCTGCGCCCAGGCCGCCTCGTGGCCGTGCGTGGTGGCGACGAGCCTGCGGGCGCCCGCCCGGCGCAGCGCGGGGGCCATCAGCCCCAGCGGCGCCGCCGCTCCGAACCACACCGACGAGCAGCCGTGCTCGCGCAGCAGTCCCGCCGCGCGGCGGGTCACGCCGGGGGTGGGCAGCAGCATCATCGTCCGGTCGCGGATCACCGGGAAGGGCTGCTCGGCGTCGAAGTGCTCGACCTCACCGCCGTCCGGCCCCTTCCACGTCGAGGCGTACACGACCACCTGTCCGGGGTCCAGCCGCAGCGCCATGCTGTGCACGAAGGACTGGATGCCGCCGGGCCGGGGCGGGAAGTCATTGGTGACGATCAAGGTCTTGTCCATCGCCGCCGAGAGTAGCCGACGGGGGCCCGGCGGACCCGTGTCCCGGCCGCGTTCCCGGTCAGGGTCCGCGGCCGCGTGCGCGGTCAGGGGCGGACTTCCGGTTCCCTCACCGGCACGCTGTCGTCGCCGGGCACGTGCGCGCCGGGCACCGGGCGGCCGGTGTCGGTCCGGTGCAGCAGGACGGCGCCGTCCTTCGCCCACAGCACGGTGTAGCCGTTGTCGAGCAGCAGCAGGACGCGGTCGCGCTGGTCGTCGGCGGTCGTGAAGGGGAACACCTTCTGCGCCGACTGGATCAGGACGTACTCGGCCTCGCGCGGGGTCGCGTCCGCGATGACGACCCTGGTGCGGCCGGTCAGCCGGGGCGCGGCGTTGTTGTCGGCCTCGACGGTGGCCCCCGTCGGCACCAGCCGCACGCCCTCGGCGAGCGCCCGCTCCACGGGGTGGGGCGTCCAGGCGGCCGGCAGGAACAACTGCCCCAGGCCCCACGCGGCCGAGATCAGCAGCGAGCAGGCCACCGCCCCCAGCGTCCACCGCCCGACCGGCCGCTCGGCGTGCCTGCGGTGCAGCCGGGCCGCCGTCTCCACCGCGGCCACCAGCAGGACCGGCCACAGGAAGGCGTCGTAGTGGTGGGTGGTGGCCCAGTGGCTGGGGTTGTCGGAGAAGAGCCGCTCGGCGAGCAGCGGGACCGCGCACCACATGGTGGCGGATCCGAGCGGCAGCAGGAGCAGCGGTCCCAGCAGCCACAGCAGCAGGGCCACCTTCTCCGGGTGGTCGATACTCACCGCGAACGCCGTGATGGGATCGGTCAGGAACCGCAGCGCCACGGATCCCATGTCCGGGCCGAGGGCGCCGTAGTTCCAGTAGTAGCCGGGCACCCCGCCCATCGCCGGGATCAGCACCCGGATCGCGAGCAGCGCCGCCACCGGCCCCAGTACGAACAGCGTGAGCCCGGTACGCACCGCGGGCCGGTCCCCCGCGCGCCGGCCGCGGCCGGCGAGGACGGCTCCGTACGCCCCCGCGAGCAGCCCCAGGTCCTCCTTGGCGCAGCACAGCAGGGCGGCGCAGAGCAGCACCGCGCCGTAGCGCCGGGCCAGCCCGCGCTCCAGCATCAGCAGGGTCAGCGGGACGGCGAAGGCGACCTCGTGGAAGCCCACTCCCGACGCGCGCAGCAGCGGCCAGCCCAGCCCGTAGGCCAGGCAGCTCAGGTCCGCGGCGCGGCGGGCGGTGGAGGGCGGCGCCTGCGCGAAGCAGTGCCGCGCGATCCGCCGCACGACCGGCACCCCGGCCGCGAAGAGCGCCGCCTGGGCGCCGATCAGCACGCGGGGGTCGTCCCACACCCAGTACAGCGGCGCGAGGAGGACGAGGATCGGGGAGAAGTGGTCACCGAGCAGGGAGAAGCCGGGCGGGAACTCGTGGTGGTAGTTCTTGATGGCCGAGCGCGGCAGGTGGAAGTGCGCGTACTCGCGGACCGCCTGGTCGAATATCCCCAGGTCGAATCCGCCGATCCGGACGGTCGCCCACTGCTGCAGCCCCACGGCCAGCACGGCGGCGAAGCACAGCACGGTCAGGGCGACCGTCCGTATTCGGTCCTGCCGCCGCGCGACCGGCGCGGCCTCCGCGCGCTCGCGCGCGGACTGCGGTTCGACGAGCTGTGCCACCGTTCGACGCCCTCCCTCGTGAACGAGCCTTCACCCTACTGGCCCACACCACCGCGTCGCGGGCCCCCGCTCTCACCGGGCCCGGCGCGCCGCGGCGATCCGCTCGGCCGTCGTCGGATGTGTGCCGAAGAGCAGGTGCGGCAGCCGCGGCGGGCGCGGATCCGCGATGTTCGCCACCGCCAGCCGGCGCTGCATCGCGATGAAGCCCGCCGGGTCGCCGGTCAGCCGCAGCGCGTGGGCGTCCGCCCGGCGCTCCATCCGCCGGCTCAGCGCGCACTCGAACGGGCCCGCCACCGTGGACCCGACCGCGGCCACCGCCGCGAGCAGCATCATCGACCGCGGGTCGGAGAAGCGGGCCACGTCCGCCGCGTCGAGCAGCGGCCGCCAGCTCACCACCGCGGCCAGCACGCACACCCCGGCCGCCGCCCCCACCGCGCCGAGCACCGTGCCCCGCGCTACGTCCCGGTACTTCACGTGACCCAGCTCATGCGCCACGACCTGCTCGACCTCACGCGGCTCGGCGGTCGTCAGGAGCGTGTCGTAGGCGACGATCCGCCGCGTCCGGCCGAAGCCGGAGACATACGCGTTGAGGGCGGTGGTGCGCCGGGAGGCGTCGGCGACGAGGACGTCGCGGACGGCGATCGCGTCGCGCTCGGCCAGGCCGAGGAGCGCGTCGCGCAGGGCGCCCGGTTCCATCGGGGTGAAGCGGTTGAAGAGCGGTTCGAGGACCACCGGCGCCAGCCAGGAGAGGAGCACGGTCACGACGGCCGCGCCGAGCGCCGTCCAGATCCACCACCGGGAGGTGGTCCCGGCGAGCGCGTAGACGGCGAACAGCGCGCCGAGCACGAGCGGTACGGAGACGAGCAGCCCGCGCAGGACGTCCACCGCCCAGCCGCCCCAGCCCTGGGTGACGAGCCCGAACCGGGTCCGCACGATCCGCACCCGGGCGGCGAAGGGCAGCGCGACGAGCTGTCCCAGCAGCACCAGCGCGAGGCCGCCGCCGACGATCCGGGCGGTCCAGGAACCGCCGAAGAGTCCGACCAGGCCGGCGCCGGCCGGGGTCAGCCCGAGGACGAGCAGCAGCAGGAGCGAGGCCAGCCGGCCGGCGAGGGCGGGCGGCCACTGCCCGCGCCGGAGGGCGCGCCCCCGCGCGACCTCCTCGGGGGTGAAGTCCCCGGCGTCCCGCACGGCGTCACCGCTCGTCGTCATGCCAACTCCCGCTGTACGTAGGCGCGCCAGCGCGCGGTGAAGTCGTCGAGGCCGACGCCGAGGACCGCGCGCAGGTGCGTGTCGAGGGAGCCGCCGGTGGCGACCGCCCGGTACAGCGCGGTGAGTCGCGCGTCGCCCCATTCGCCGGCGATCAGTCGGCAGGCGAGCCAGGATCCCTCGTACGCCTGGGCGAGACCGCTGGTCGCCGTGGTGAAGTCGGCGGCGGACGGCAGGCTCCGCGGGACCTTGCCGGCCGCCACGTCGCGGCTCAGTTCGGGCGCGGCCTGCCGGGCGGTGCGGCCGGTGCCGCTGTAGCCGACCCGGTCGGCGAAGCCCTCGGAGAGCCACAGCGGGGTGGTCGCGGTGGTGGCGGCGCGGGTCGCGACATGGGTCGTCTCGTGCGTGATCACGACCTGGCGGCCGAACGCGGAAAGCTCCCCGAACGCCTCGGGGTTGACGATCACGCGGTCGGCCGGCGCCCCGGCGGTGCCGCCGAGTTCGCCGGTGGTGACGGCGGCGATGCCGCGGTAGGTGTCGGGGGCCGCGTGCAGCAGCGCGGCCATCCGCGCCGCCGAGGACGGCACCTCGACGACGACGCGCCCGCTCCAGCCGTCCCCCCAGGCCCGGCGCACCACGGGGACCGCGCGGTCGGCGGCGTCGGCGTAGCCCCGCAGCACCTCGGGGCCGTCCGTCCCGAGCACGAGGCTGTGCGCCCCGCGCACCACCCGCACCGGGCCCTGGTCCCACAACTGCTGGGCGTCGTGCCGGTCCCCCGCGACGTACCAGCGGCCGTCGCGCCGGGCGAGCGTCAGATCGGCGTCGGACGTGACGGCCGTGGTGTCGTACCCGGTCAGCCGGTAGCCCACCCGGACCTGCGCCAGAGCCCGGTCGGCGCCACCGTCACCGGCGGCGGCGACCCGCACCACGCGGTACGTCCACGCGTCGAGCGGCACCTGCGCCAGGTTCCGGAACACCTGCCGCTGCCGTTCCCGGAAGCCCGGGTCCACGTCCGCGAGGAACGCCGTCTCGTCGTGGCGCAGCAGCGCCGCCGCGTGCCGGTCGAGCACCGTTCGGACCACGGTCGCGGCGGGAACGGCCCCGGCGTCGGGCGCCCCCGGGCCCGTCCGCCCGCAGCCCGTGAGCAGCGCCGGCACGGCGAGCGCCGCCGCGCACCACAGCGCGGCGGTACGGGGTCGCGTGCGAGCCGGGGCCATACGCCCGATCGTACGGGCGCCGCCCCGGCGGCCGGCTCAGGGCCTGGTGACCGCGGAGATCGGCATCATGTTGACCGGGTCGGACCGTACCCGGGCGCCCGGGTACGGCGCGTGCACCACCCGGCCGCCGCCGACGTACATCCCCACATGGCTCGCGTTGTCCCGGTAGATCACCAGGTCCCCGGGGCGGGCCTGGTCGAGCGGAACCTGCCGGCCGGCGTGCTTCTGCTCCTGCGAGGTCCGCGGCAGGGACACTCCGGCCTTGCGGTAGGAGTACTGCATGAGGCCGGAGCAGTCGAAGGACGACGGGCCCGTGCTGCCCCACACATAGGGCGAGCCGATCGCCGCCCTTGCGGCGGCCACGGCCGCCGCTGCGCGGGACGAGGACGCCGGCAGATCCGGGATGTCGGGCGCGAAGCGGCCGGAGCGCGAGGCCCGGTCGTCCAGACCGCGGACGAATCCGGCCCGCTGCCCGGCCGGCAGCCCGTTGAGGAGCCGCTGCGCCGCGCCGAGCTTGCCCTGCACGCTGCGCTTGCGGTCCTTCATCGTGGTCCTGGCGTGTTCCAGGTCGGCGAGCCTGGCCGCCGCCATCGACCGCTTCTGCTCCAGCGAGCGCTGCGCTTCCTGCAGTTCCGCGAGGCTGGTGGCCTGGTGGGTGCTGATCCGGTCGAGCGCCTCGGCGCGGTCGAGGTAGCTGTTGGGGTCGGAGGAGAGCATGAGGGCCATCGTCGGGTCGATGCCGCCGCTGCGGTACTGGGCTCCGGCGATCGCGCCGAGGTCGTCCCGCATCCGGTTGACGCGCTCCTGGCCCCTGGCGGCCTGGTCCTGGAGGGAACCCACCTCGCGCCGCAGCCGGGTGGCGTTCTCCTGCGCGGCGTTGTACTCCTCCGTGGCCTGCTCGGCCTGCTGGTAGAGCTGTCCCACCCGGGAGGACGCGTCGGTCCCGGGCCCCGCCGGGTCGGCGGCCGCCACCTGGGCCGCCGCGCCTCCGGACAGCGCCGCCGCGGCGGCCGCCGCGGAGAGCACGGTGACGCGGGAGGTGCGGGTGGAGCCGGGCTGCGGGAAACGCCGATGTGTCGCCACGGCTGAGACAGTAACCAGACGGTCACACCGAGTTCAAAAACCCCCGGGGGCGCGCTGACCGGGCGTCCGGACCGATGCCCAGGTCACTGCCGCTCGGCCGTCAGCGGTCACCCTCCGATATCACTCGAATGAACCACGGCGCCGGGCACGCCGACGCACCCGGAACGCCGAAACGGACCCGATCCCCGCGACCGGCGGGATCGGATCCGTTCATCGGATCGGGTCAGATCCGGACGCCGAACTGGAACGGCATGTTGCCGATCGCTTCGTAGCGCACGTACGCACCCGGCTTGGGAGCGTGCAGCACCATGCCGTTGCCGGCGTAGAAGCCGACGTGGTGGCGGTCGCCGAAGAAGATGACCAGGTCGCCCGGGGCCAGCTGGCTCATCGTCAGGTGGGTGCCCGCGTTGGCCTGGTCCTGGGACATCCGGGGCAGGCTGACGTCGGCCTGCGCGTAGGACCACATGGTGAGGCCGGAGCAGTCGAAGCTGCTGGGGCCGGTCGCGGACCAGCTGTACGGCATGCCGATCCTGGTCTTCGCGGCGGCGAGCGCGGCGGCGGCCCGCTGGGAGGGCGCGGGAATGTCGCCCAGGTTCGGCCGCTCGTTGCTGCGGTTCGCGCGGGATTCCTGGCTCGCTATCGCGGCACGCTGCTGCGCGGTCAGCGAGTTGAGCAGCTTCTGGGCCTGGGCGAGCTTGACCTGGGCCGCGTCCTTCTGCTTGCCGAGCTCGGTGCGGGCGCTCTCCAGCGTCGCCATCTTCGTGGTGGCCTCGGCGCGCTGCTGGTCCAGGGTGCGCTTGACCTCCTGGATCTGCTTGAGCGACTCGGCCTGCTGGGAGCTCAACTGGTCCATCGTGGACGCCTTGGACAGGTACGTGTCCGGGTCCGTCGACAGCAGGAGCTGCAGCGTCGGGTCGATGCCACCGTTGCGGTACTGGGCGCTCGCCATCGCGCCGAGGCCGTCGCGGAGGGTGTTGAGCGTGCCCTGCTCGCGCGCCACGCGGTCCTGGAGCTCGCCGACCTCCTTCTGCAGCTTGCCCTGCGCCTCCTTGGCACCGTTGTACTTCTCGCCGGCCTGCTCGGCCTCGTCGTACAACTTGTCGACCTGGGACTTGACGTCCTTGATGTCGGGCTTGGCGGGGGCGGCGTGCGCGGCCTGGGAACTGAGGGCGACGGCTGCGGCAGCGGTGGCGGTGAAGAAAGTCACCCGCGTGCGGCTTGTCGGCTTGGGACGACGGTGGGACGCCACGAAGGCGAGCTCCTTCTTCCTTCAGCCGCCTACCCGGTTGGTCGGCGGTCCCCCTGCGCCAGATCGTTCTGCCGCCGGCCCCGCAGGTGTTCGCGGGGGACGGCTTGATCAACGGTGCGGAGGTTCGAGCCCTGACCTTAGTGACCTTCCTGTGATCGGTTCAAATCCTTGTAGGTAAAACTTCGGTCGTTCCACGTTTTCTTTACGAAGATCGAACGTGCAGTAGCGGTCATCTGACGCTGAGTTGACCGCAGCCCCCCGGCAGGCGCCCAAGGACGCCCGCAGCCGGAGCCGCGGCCCGGCCGGAGCTCAGCCGCGCGCGAGCCGCTTGAGGAGCAGCGTCGAAGCGACGGGCCGCGCACCGGCCTTGGCGACACCGTCGGCCACCTCACGGTCCGCGGAGACCACCACGACGACCCGCCCCGGCGGTTCCGCCCGCACCAGGCGACGGATCAACTCGTCGGCGGTCTCCCCCGCCCTGCTGAACATCACCCGCACCCCGCGCGGCGGCGCCAGCAGCACCGGCGCGTCCAGGTCGGCACCGTCGAAGACACAGGTGACCTCGGCGCCGCTCTGCGCCGCCAGCACCGCGAGACCGCCGAGCAGCCGCAGCCGCTGCTTCTCCAACGGCAGGGACGGATAACCGGTCTTGGTGACGTTGTAGCCGTCGATCACCAGGTGCGCCTGCGGAAGGGCCAGCAACTGGTCGAGCAGGGCCGGGTCGTTCTCGGACAGGGCGCGCTGCGCGATGTCCTTGGGACTGATCGTGCCGGGCGCGACCGCCTCCACGGTGTCGGCCGGCCGGACGCCCATGGTGTCGCGCGGTGGCAGCGCCAGCTCGCGGCGCAGCCCGGTGGCCGCGTCCAGCACGGTGTCCAGCAGCAGCCGCAGCCGCACGCCCTCGGCGCTGCGGCCCTCGCGCACCGACCGGCGGCCCGCCTCGACGGCGGCCTCGGCCTCGGTGACCCGGGTCCTGAGCCGGCGCGCCTCGTTCTCGGCGGCGGCCTTGTCCGCAGCCGCCGCGGCCCGGACCTCCTCCAGCTCGGTCTCCACCCTGCGCAGCGCCGCCTCGGCACGCTTCATGTCGCTGACCGCGCTGCGCAGCCTGCGCTGCGTCGTGTCGATCTCCTTGCGGGCCGCCTCCAGCTCGACGCGGCCTCGGGCGGCCTCGTCCCGGGCCTGGAGCTGGAACTCGGCCAGCTCGTCCCTGAGCTGCTGCAGCTCCCGGGTGGTCTCACCGTCGGCCCGTTCGGCCAGGGCGCGCTGCGCCTCCTCGCCGGCGGTCGCGACGATCTTGGCCCAGCCGGCCGGGCGCAGCAGGTAGGCGGCCGCGGCCACGTCCAGCGGGTCGGCGGCGGGCGGCGGGGTGCCCGCCTCCAGCGCCTCGGCCAGCTCCGGCTGGGACTCGCGCAGCCGGGCGGCGATCTTCTGCCGGAAGGCGGGATCGGTCTCCAGCGCCGTCGCCAGCGCGGTCGCCGCGAACTTGGCGCGCCGTGACGGGGTGAACCGGGCATAGGGCCGCAAGGGGGACGGCAGTTCGGCGAGGGTGAGGCCGCCGAAGGCATCAGCGGCTATCGTCACGACCCGGTGCCGCACACCTTCGGGCAGCGGTCGGTCCAGGGCCGGCTCGGCCGCCTCGTCGGCGCCGCTGCTCTCGGCCTGCGGGTGCCCGCCGGTCCCATCCACCAGTCGCTCCTGTCCAGTGCTGTCGGCGCCTCCCCGGCCCCCTTCGATCCCTCTGGCCGCCGCCGTGCAAGTCCATTGTCGCCTTACAGGGTCAACCCTGCGTCGAATCAGCTTCCGCTTCGGCGCCGGCTTCCGCCCCGGGATGCGGCCGGTCGACCAACTCGACCTGATCGGCCGCGTTGCACCAGCGGCAGCGCACCGATTCCACGGTCTCGCTGAGCACCTCGGTCTCCTCGACCTTCGCCTCACCGGCGAGGTCGAGGTGGACGTACTCGACGACCTTCGTCGAACGCGTGACATCGAACCGGGTCAGGTTGCCGCACAGCGTGCAGCGCCACCGGGTCGTCGCGGTCGGCAGGGGAACCGGCATCGGGCGGACACCTCTTTCAGGACTTTCGGGTCGGCACGTCGCGTACGCGCGCGTTCCGGTTACCCTACGGCCTCCACGGCAGGCGGCGCTGCGGCGAGGCGCCCCCGGACCGATACGCCCGTTCCGTCATGATCGGTGCATGGTCATCCCGGTCTACGACGAGAACCCGGTCCGCCGCACTCCCGTGGTGACGTACGCCCTGATCGCCCTGTGCACGGTGGTGTTCCTGCTCGGTCCGATCTCGGGGTTCAACCCCTCCTACGGCACGGGTGACCAGCTCCAGTGCGCCCAGGCGGTCTATTTCGACCGCTGGGGAGTCATCCCCGGCGAGCTCTTCCACGGCCGGCTGGCGCTGGACCGGCTGGGGCTCCCGGCCGGCTGCGCGACCCCGCGGCCGTTCGCCAAGAGGACGGTTCTCTCGGTGCTGACGGCGATGTTCGTCCATGGAAGTTGGCTGCATCTGATCGGCAACATGCTGTTTCTGTACGTCTTCGGCGACAACGTGGAAAGCCGCATGGGCCGTTTCCGTTATCTGCTCTTCTTCGTGGCGGCCGGATACCTCGCCACCTACGGCTTCGCGCTCGCCAACACCGACTCCACCCAGAGCCTGGTCGGCGCCTCCGGCGCCATCTCCGGGGCGCTCGGCGCGTACCTCTACCTCTATCCCAAGGCGCGGGTGACGAGCCTCTTCCCGTTCCTCTTCTTCCTGCCGCTGCGCTTCCCGGCCTGGGCGGTCCTCGGCTTCTGGTTCGCGCTGCAGTGGCTGGCGGCCCGGACCAGCCAGTCGGGACCCGGGGTCGCCTATCTGGCCCACGTGGTGGGCTTCGTCCTCGGCTTCCTGGCCGCCTCGGTCTGCTTCGGCCGAAGCCCTAAGCTGGAGACCGCACCCCGGGCGACCCAAGGAGACCTACAGCCGTGATCACCGCGATCGTGCTCATCAAGACCAGCGTCGACCGGATTCCGGAGATCGCCGAGGCGATCGCCGCCCTGGAGAGCGTCAGCGAGGTCTACTCGGTCACCGGAACGTACGACCTGGTCGCCATGGTCCGGGTCGCCCGGCACGACGACCTCGCGGACGTCATCCCGGGCCGCATCAGCAAGATCCCCGGCGTGGAGGCCACCGACACCCACGTCGCGTTCCGCACGTACTCCCAGCACGACCTGGAGGCGGCCTTCGCGATCGGCCTCGAAGGCTGACGCGGCCGGCCCCCAGGGGCCGCCGCACCGGTCTCAGTCGCGGGCGGGCACGCAGCGGCCGTCCTCGGTGCGGTAGTTCCACCGGGCGCCGTCCTTGACGAGTTCCGCGACGGCGCCGAGGAAGCGGTCCACGTGCTCGTCCGGCGTGCCCGCCCCGAAGCTCACCCGGATCGCGTTGAGCGACTTCTCCCCCGGCTCGGTCTCCGGCGATCCGCACTCGCCCGGCTCGGTGGGCTCGCTGCCCAGCAGGGTGCGGACCAGCGGGTGGGCGCAGAAGAGGCCGTCGCGCACCCCGATGCCGTACTCGGCGGACAGCGCGGCGGCGAAGTGCGAGCTGTTCCAGCCGTCCACGACGAACGAGATGACGCCGACCCGGGGGGCGTCGTCGCCGAACAGCGACAACACCCTGACCTGCGGCACCTCGGCCAGGCCGGCGCGGACCCGGGAGACCAGGCCCTGCTCCCGCTCGACGAGCGAGTCGAAGCCCGCCTCGGTCAGCGCCCGGCAGGCCGAGGCGATGGAGTACACGCCGATGACGTTCGGCGAGCCGGCCTCGTGGCGGGCCGCGGTGGAGTGCCACTCGACGTCGACGCCGCCGTCGGTGCGCCGGGCGACCTTGCGGCTCGCGCCGCCGCCCGCCAGGTACGGCTCGGCCTCCTGCAGCCAGTCCGCCCGGCCGGCCAGCACGCCGGAGCCGAACGGGGCGTAGAGCTTGTGGCCGGAGAAGGCCACCCAGTCCACGTCCAGCTCCGCGATGTCCACCGGGTGGTGCGGGGCGAGCTGCGCGGCGTCCAGCACGATGCGGGCGCCGTGCGCGTGGGCGGCGTCGGCCAGCTCGCGGACCGGCCACAGCTCACCGGTGACGTTCGAGGCGCCGGTCACGCACACCAGCGCGGGGGCGCCGCTCGGGGAGGGGTCGCGCTGGGCGAGCGCCGCGTCCAGCGAGGCAACGGCCTGCTCGGGGGTGCGGGGGGCGCTCAGGTACGTGACCCGGGCGTCCCGCCACGGCAGCAGCGAGGCGTGGTGCTCGGTCTCGAAGACGAAGACCTGGGTGCCGGCCGGGAGCACGGAGGCCAGCAGGTTCAGCGAGTCGGTCGTGGAGCGGGTGAAGATCACCTGGTCGTCCTCCCGGCAGCCCAGGAAGTCGGCCACGGTCGCGCGGCTCTGCTCGAACAGGTCGGTGGAGAGCTGCGACAGGTACCCGGCGCCGCGGTGCACGCTGCCGTAGTAGGGCGCGTACGCGGCCACGTCGTCCCAGACCCGCTGGAGCGCGGGCGCGCTGGCCGCGTAGTCCAGAGCGGCGTAGGTGACCTCGCCGCCGGTCACCAGCGGGACCCGGACATCACGGCCGAGCACGTCGAGGGGAGCGGTGGTGGCCAGGGAAACGGGGTGCACGGACATGACGAAGCTCCTCGGGGTCCAGGACCCCGGAAGCAGTCGCAAAGGGGCCCGCGCTTGCCGTGGACACCTCGTCCACGGCCCGGTCATCACCTGGGGCACCCCGCCACGGACGGAGGGTTGCCGGACAGCAAGCCAGGGCTCAAACGCTGTCACTCGTGACCTGCCAAGGAGTATGCCAGCTGTCCGGCGGACGGCAAACAGGATTCCGCGATGCGGACGCCGGACGGGCATGCCCGCGCGCACCCCGGTACGGGTCACGGACGGCGGCCCGCCGAGCACCGCGCCCGCGGGCCGCCGGAGGCAAGGCTCCGGCGGCCCGGCGGGAGAGGATCCGCCGGAAGGGCGTTACGCGTTGCTCGCCGCGACCCAGCGGTCCAGGGCCGTCCTGGCCGCGCCCGAGTCGATGGCCTCGGCGGCGCGGTTGATGCCCTCGGCGATCTGGGCCTCCAGGGTGGCGGAGCCGGGGTGGAGGGCGACCAGGGCGGCGGCGGCGTTCAGGAGGACCGCGTCGCGGACCGGGCCGCGCTCGCCGGCCAGCAACCGGCGGGCGACCTCGGCGTTGTAGGCGGCGTCGGCGCCGCGCAGCGCCTCGACGGGGACCATCGGGATCCCGACGTCACGGGGGTCGAAGGCGACCTGGTCGACCTTGCCGTCCCGCACCACCCACACCTGCGAGGTCGCGGTGGTGGTCAGCTCGTCCAGTCCGTCGTCGCCGCGGAAGACGAGCGCGGAGGAGCCGCGCTCGGCCAGCACCCCGGCGATGATGCCCGCCGCCCGGGTGTCGGCGACGCCCGTCGCCTGGGAGGTGACCCGTGCCGGGTTGGTGAGCGGCCCGAGGAGGTTGAAGGTGGTCGCGATGCCCAGCTCGCGGCGGGCCGCCGCCACGTGCCGCAGCGCCGGATGGAACTTCACCGCGAAGCAGAAGGTGATGCCGGCTTCCTCCGCGACCTCGACCACCCGCTTCGGCGTCAGGTCCAGATTGACCCCGAGCTTCTCCAGCACGTCCGAGGACCCGCTCTGCGAGGACGCGGCGCGGTTGCCGTGCTTGACGACCTTCGCGCCGGTGCCCGCCACGACGATCGCCGACATGGTGGAGATGTTGACCGTCTTGGCCAGGTCTCCGCCGGTGCCCACGATGTCGACGGTCCGCCCCGGCACCTCGATCAGGTTGGCGTGCGCGTACATCGTCCTGACCAGGCCCGACACTTCTTCGATGGTCTCGCCCTTGGCGCGCAGCGCCACGGCGAAACCGGCGATCTGAGCGTTGGTGGCCTCACCGCTCATGATCCGGTCCATCGCCCACGCGGTGTCGTCGGCCGTCAGGTCATGGCCGCGCAGCAGCGGGTTGAGTACGCCGGGCCAGGAGTTGTCGGCCGAGCTGTCGCCGCCTGCCGGGGTCACAACGCTCATGGTCCACACTCCTGGTGGTCGGGTCGATACTGCGTGCCCAGCCTATCGGGGGCCGGGCACGTCGAAGGGCCCCGTCCATGTCATGGACGGGACCCTTCGACGATGCCGTCAGCCGGCGCGGGGAATCAGCGGGAGATCAGTGGTGGCCGTGGCCACTGGTGATCTCCGCGTGCTCCTCCGCGGTCGGCTTGGGGATCTGGCTGGCCTCGCCGTAGAAGCCCTGCGACAGCTTGGTGCGCAGCTTCGTGACCGGGCCGATCTTGCGTTCCACGCCGTTCTCGTCGACCTCGGGGCCGGATTCGAGCGGCTTCGGCTGCTCGTGCGCGGTGAGCGTGTGCAGCGCCTCCGGGGAGAGCTGCTCGTGCACCTCGATGAACTCACCGTGCGGCAGCCGCTTGATGAGCCCGGTCTCGCGACCGTGCAGCACCTTGTCGCGGTCCCGGCGCTGCAGGCCGAGGCAGATCCGCTTGGTGGCGAGGAAGACGATCACCGGGAGGACGAAGAACCCGATGCGCACGACCCAGGTGATCTGGTTGAGCGACAGGTGGAAGTGCGTCGCCCAGAGGTCGTTGCCGCCACCGACCAGCAGGATGCCGTACCAGCTCAGCCACGCGACGCCGAAGCCGGTGCGGACCGGGTGGTTGCGCGGCCGGTCCAGCAGGTGGTGCTCCCGCTTGTCCCCGGTGACCCAGGACTCGACGAACGGGTAGACCGCGATGGCGACCAGCACCAGCGGGAAGATCATCAGCGGGATGAACACACCCAGGCTCAGGGTGTGGCCCCAGGCGTTGATCTCCCAGCCCGGCATGACACGGATCAGGCCCTCGGAGAAGCCCATGTACCAGTCGGGCTGGGCGCCGGTGGACACCTGGTCCGGCCGGTAGGGGCCCATCGCCCAGATCGGGTTGATCGACGCGATCGACGCGACCATGGCGATGACGCCGAAGACGAGGAAGAAGAAGCCGCCCGCCTTCGCCATGTACACCGGCAGCAGCGGCATGCCGACGACGTTCTTCTCCGTCTTGCCCGCACCCGGGAACTGGGTGTGCTTGTGGTAGAAGACCAGGATCAGGTGGGCCACCAGCAGGCCGGCCATGATGCCCGGCAGCAGCAGGATGTGCACCGAGTAGAAGCGCGGCACGAAGTCCGTGCCGGGGAACTCCCCGCCGAACATGAAGAACGACAGGTACGTGCCCACGACCGGCATGGAGAGCACGGCGCCGTCCATGAACCGGACGCCGGTGCCCGACAGCAGGTCGTCCGGCAGCGAGTAGCCGGTGAACCCGGTGAACATGCCGAGGACCAGCAGCAGGAAGCCGAAGACCCAGTTGACCTCGCGGGGCTTGCGGAACGCGCCCGTGAAGAACACGCGCATCATGTGCACGAGCATCGCGGCCACGAAGATCAGCGCGGCCCAGTGGTGGATCTGGCGGACCAGCAGACCGCCGCGCACCTCGAAGCTGATGTGCATCGTCGAGGCGAACGCGTCCGACATGCGCTGGCCCTGCAGCGGAGCGTAGGGGCCCTCGTAGACGACCTCGCTCATGCTGGGGTGGAAGAACAGCGTCAGGTACACACCCGTGAGGATGAGGATGATGAAGCTGTAGAGGCAGATCTCACCGAGCATGAAGGACCAGTGGTCCGGGAAGATCTTGCGCATGTTGGCCTTGGCCAGGCCGTAGATGCCGAGACGGCCATCGGCCCAGTCGGCGACCCGCTCGCCTGCCGGGGCTTTGCCCCGGCGCTGCGGGTTTTCAGCAGTGGTACTCATCCGCGCTCCCAGAAGCTCGGGCCGACGGGCTCGTCGAAGTCGCCGAGGGCGATGAGGTTGCCCTCCTCGTTCACGCTGATCCGCAGCTGCGGAAGGGCGTGGCCGGCAGGGCCGAAGATGACCCGGGCGCCGTCGGACAGGTCGAACGTCGACTGGTGGCACGGGCACAGGACGTGGTGCGTCTGCTGCTCGTACAGGCTGATCGGGCAGCCGACGTGCGTACAGATCTTGGAGAACGCGACGATGCCCTGGTGGCCCCAGTCACGCTCCTGCTTGTCCTTGATGTCGTCCGGCTCGATCCGGACGATCATCAGGGCGGCCTTGGCGATCTCCTTCTGGAAACGCTCCTGGTCCTCCTCCAGCCCCTCGGGCATGGCGAAGGTGAGCGATCCGACGGGGATGTCCTCGGGCCGGAGCGGCTTGTTGGTGTTCTGGTTGATCAGCACCTTGCCCTTGGACCACAGGGTGTGCCGGAGCTTGGTGCCCGGCAGCGGCCCGAGGTCGCGCAGGAGCATGACGCCGGAGAGCGGCACCAGGGCCAGCGCGCCGAACATCGTGTTGCGGATCATCTTCCGGCGGCCGAAGCCGCTCTCCTTCGCACCCTGCGCGAAGTCGGCCAGCACCTGGGCCTTGACCTCGGGCTCGGCCGCGATCGGGTGACGCTCGGCGGCGTGCTCCTCGTCGGACATCAGCGTGCGGGCCCAGTGGACCGCGCCGGCGCCGATGCAGAAGAGGGCAAGACCCAGAGTCAGACCGAGCGAGAAGTTCAGCGCACTGACGTGGCCGAACGGGAAGACGTAGATGATCTTGTCGACGGGGAAGACCACGAAGCTGGCGATGAAGCCGATCGTGGACAGCATCGACAGGAGGAAGAGAAACGCGATGGCGCGTTCGGAGCTCTTCGCGGCACGCTCGTCGATGTCCTGACGGCGGTGCTCGTGGGGCGGGAGGCCGGGGTCGGCGAACGCGCTTGTTCCGCGGACGGCCAACTCATCGCCCCCGTGAGCGTGTGACAGCTCACTCGGCGGGTTCTCTTCTGTCTCTGACATGTCCTGACTCATGACTTCTTGGCCTTCGTGGTCCGGGCCGCAACCCAGATGGCGACAGCGATCATGGCTCCGAGGCCGAAGATCCAGGCGAACAGACCCTCCGACACCGGGCCGATGCCACCGAGCTCAAGGCCACCGGGGCTGGGGGTCTGCTGGCCGTTCACCGCGTCGAGGTACGCGATGATGTCTGCCTTCGCGTCCTCCGGCATCGTGGTGTCGGGGAAGGACGGCATGTTCTGCGGGCCGGTCTGCATGGCCTCGTAGATGTGCTTGGGGTCCACGTCCTCAAGGCTGGGCGCGTACTTGCCGTTGGTCAACGCACCGCCCTTGCCCGTGAAGTTGTGGCACTGCGCGCAGTTCGTACGGAACAGCTCCCCGCCCCTGCCGGCGTCCGCGCCGTCCGGGCTGTACTGGCTCTTCTCGGGGACCGAGGGCCCCGGGCCCAGCGAAGCGATGTACGCGGCGAGCGCGTTGATCTGCTCCTGCGTGTAGATGTTCTTCTTCTTCGGGATCTGCGATCCCGGCTGCTGGGCCGGCATACGGCCGGTGCCCACCTGGAAGTCGACGGCTGCGGCGCCGACACCCACCAGGCTCGGGCCGTCGTTCTTACTTCCCTGGCCGGACATGCCGTGGCAGCTGGAGCAACCGACGGCGAACAGCTTCTTGCCCTCTTCGATCTTGAGGGACTGGGCTGTGTCGTCGGCCTGCGCCTTCTGCGCCGGCGCGAACCCGGCGTACAGCCCACCGGTGGCCGCGAGCGCGAGAAGTAGGACGACAAGCGCCGCCAGCGGGTGGCGCCGTCGTGCGGAGAGCTTTTTCACGGATTACCCCGGTCAGGATCTCTTGTGTCGATGCTTCTGGCTGTGTCTGTCTGAACGTCGTTCCGGCTCGGCGCCGGCCCGCCGGTTACTTGATCAGGTAGATCGTGGCGAAGAGGCCGATCCAGACGACATCGACGAAGTGCCAGTAGTAGGACACGACGATGGCCGCCGTGGCCTGCTCGTGGGTGAACCTCTTGGCCGCGTACGTTCTGCCGAGAACCAGCAGGAACGCGATCAGACCACCTGTCACGTGCATCCCGTGGAAGCCGGTCGTGAGGTAGAACACCGATCCGTACGGGTCGGACGACAGCGAGAGGCCGTCGTTCTTGACCAGTTCGGTGTACTCGAAGATCTGGCCACCGATGAAGATCGCGCCCATCACGAACGTGAGCATGAACCACGCGCGGAGCTTCTTCACGTCGCCGCGCTCGGCGGCGAACACGCCGAGCTGGCACGTGAGGGAGGAGAGCACGAGGATCGTCGTGTTCGTCGCCGAGAACGGAACGTTCAACGCCGACGCGTGTTCCTTCCAGAACTCGGCACCCGTCACCGAGCGGAGGGTGAAGTACATCGCGAAGAGGGCCGCGAAGAACATCAGCTCGGAACTCAGCCAGATGATGGTTCCGACGCTGGTGAGGTTCGGCCGGTTGACCGACGGGTGCGCGTGCCCGGTATCTACTGCTGTTGCTGTCGCCACGTCCGACATTATGTCGGTCCCTTATCTCGCGCTCACTCCGGGGGGTGCCATTCGGTGTGTCCGGGCCCCCAGGAGACCCGCGTGGCCTACCGGAAGCGTCCCCCGAAGGAGGGATGACGGAGCATCGGACGGATCTTGTCCTCGGCCGAAGTCTCCTCGTGGGGCCCTTGACGGGAGTAGCATCCGAGCCACTTGACGACGGACTCGACGATGATTCCTCGACGATCAGGAGGCACGATGCGGGCGACTGCCACGGTGCTGGTCTACAGCGACGACGCGAACACCCGGGAGCAGGTCCGGCTCGCCGTCGGGCGCAGGCCGGCGCCCGACCTGCCGCCGGTCGAGTTCCTGGAGTGCGCGACACTGCCGGCCGTCCTCACGGAGTTGGAGCGCGGCGGGATCGACGCCTGCGTCTTCGACGGCGAGACGGCTCCCGCGGGGGGCATGGGCGTGTGCCGGCAGGTCAAGGACGAGATCTTCCAGGCCCCGCCGGTCCTGGTGCTGATCGGCCGGCCGCAGGACGCGTGGCTGGCCACCTGGAGCCGGGCCGACGCGGCGGTGACCCACCCCGTCGACCCGGTGGCGCTCGCGCAGGCTCTGGCGGGGCTGCTCCGCAAGCGCCTCGCGGTGGCCGCGCCGGCGTAGGGCGCTCGCGGAGGACCCGTCCGGCCCCGTCCGGGCGGCTCTACGCCTTGGGACGGAGCCGGGCCGGGGCCGCGGTGTTCTGCACCGCCGCCGTCCGGTCCTTGCCGCCCAGCGCGCTGCCGTTCTTCCACGCGGACCAGTTCAGGTTCCAGTCGCCGAAACCGTTGTCGAACGGGGTCATCGTCTCGCCCCCGCTGTTGACGACCTGGACGACGTCGCCCTTCTGCACCTGGTCGAAGAACCAGTGGGCGTTCTCGGTGCTCATCCCGGTGCAGCCGTGGCTGACGTTGGCGGACCCCTGCGAGCCGACCGACCAGGGCGCGGCGTGGACGTATTCACCGCTCCATGTCACCCGGGTGGCCCAGTACACCGGCAGGTCGTAGGCCTCGGAACTGCCTGCCGATATGCCTATGCTCTCGCTCTGCATCCGGACGAACTGCTCCTTGCCCAGCACGACCTTGACGCCGTTGCGGGTGGAGAAGCCGGGCTTGCCGGTGGTGATGGGGATGGTGCGGACGACGCTGCCGTTGCGCTTGAACGTCATCTCGTGGGTGCCGGAGTCCGTAATGGCCTCGACGCGGTCGCCGGTCGTGAGGGACAGCGGCTTGGAGGCGCCTCCGTAGAGGCTGTTCTCGACGCGCACGCCGTCCAGGGTGCTGCGGACCTCGATCTTCGCGTGAGCCGGCCAGTAGCTCTGCGGGCGGTAGTGCAGGGTGCGGTCGTCCACCCAGTACCAGGAGCCGGCCGCGGCCTCCGGACTGGCGGTGACCTGCAGGTTCTGTTCGACCTTGGCGCGCGCGGCGGGATCCTTGACGGGCACGGTCAGCTCGGCGGTGACGGGTTGGCCGACGCCGTAGGTGCCGACGTCCGGGCCGAAACTGACCCGCAGCAGCTTGTCGGCGGCCGTCGTGTCGAAACCGACGGTCTCCCGGCCGGGGCGCCCATTGCCGTCCTCGGTGCTCACCCGGACCGTGTAATGGGCTCCTGCGGCCAGCGGAGCGGTGCTGTGCCACCGTATGCCGTCCGGGGCGAGTTCTCCCCGGACGTAGCGCCCTGCGGCGTCCGTGGCCGTGACGTCGGTGATCCGGTCGTCGCCCTTGGCGGTTATCTCCAGGGGCTTGTTCGGGTCCACCTTGCCGCCGCCCGCCAGGCTGTACGACACCTGGCCGGCCGCGTTGTAGGGAGAGGCGGCCAGCGGATCACCCTTGTCCGCGCCGCATGAGGTCAGCCCCACCGCGAGGGGGGCCACGAGCAGTGTGTATCGCATCGCCGTCCGGCGCCGGGAGAAGTGACTCATGGTCACAAGGTATGAAGAATCATCCGGAACGGCGCGTTGAGCGCATGCGAACGGGCTGGGCCCGGACACCGAGGCGGTGTCCGGGCCCAGCCCGTGCTGCTCACGGCGGTCTCCCGCCAGGTCCTACTGCGTCTGGTTCTCACCGCGGTAGTACTCGAACACCCAGCCGTAAAGGCCGATGAGGAGCATCGGGGCGGAGAAGTACAGCAGCCACCAGCCGAAGACCACACCGAGGAACGCCAGCGCGCCGCCGATGGCGAGCGAGAGCGGCTGCCAGCTGTGCGGGCTGAAGAAGCCCACTTCGCCGGCGTCGTCCGCGACGTCCGCGTCCTCGCGGTCCTGGGCTCCGGTGTCCGCCCGGCGGGCGGTGAAGGCCAGGTAGAAGCCGATCATCACGCTGAGGCCGAAGGCCAGGAAGAGCGCCGTGGTACCGGCGGGCTCCTTGGACCAGTAGCCGTAGACGATGGCCGAGGCGAGGATGAAGACCGCCAGGCCGAGGAACATCTTGCCTTGGACCCTCACAGCTGCTTCCCCTTCTCCTCGTGCTCTTCGCCGCCGGCGTACAGGGCGCCGCGCTCGGAATCGAGGTTCTGCTCGAGCTCCATCGCGGAGATCTCCGGGTGGTGCAGGTCGAACGCCGGCGACTCGGACCGGATCCGCGGCAGCGTGAGGAAATTGTGCCGCGGCGGCGGGCAGGACGTCGCCCATTCGAGGGAACGTCCGTAGCCCCACGGGTCGTCCACCTCGACCTTCTTGCCGTACTTCGCGGTCTTCCACACGTTGTAGAAGAACGGCAGCATCGACAGGCCGAGCAGGAACGAGCTGATGGTGGAGATCGTGTTCATCGTGGTGAACCCGTCGGCCGCCAGGTAGTCCGCGTAGCGGCGCGGCATGCCTTCCGCACCCAGCCAGTGCTGGATCAGGAACGTGCCGTGGAAGCCGAAGAACAGCGTCCAGAAGGTGATCTTGCCGAGCCGCTCGTCCAGCATCTTTCCGGTGAACTTCGGCCACCAGAAGTGGAAGCCGGAGAACATCGCGAAGACCACGGTCCCGAAGACGACGTAGTGGAAGTGCGCCACCACGAAGTACGAGTCCGAGACGTGGAAGTCCAGCGGCGGCGCCGCCAGGATCACACCGGTCAGACCACCGAACGCGAAGGTGATCAGGAAGCCGACGGCCCACAGCATCGGGGTCTCGAAACTCAGTGACCCCTTCCACATCGTGCCGATCCAGTTGAAGAACTTCACACCGGTCGGGACCGCGATGAGGAACGTCATGAACGAGAAGAACGGCAGCAGCACACCGCCGGTGACGTACATGTGGTGCGCCCAGACGGTGACCGACAGGCCGGCGATGGAGATCGTCGCGCCGATCAGGCCGACGTAGCCGAACATCGGCTTGCGGCTGAAGACCGGGATCACTTCGCTGATGATGCCGAAGAACGGCAACGCGATGATGTACACCTCTGGATGGCCGAAGAACCAGAACAGGTGCTGCCACAGCAGCGCCCCGCCGTTCGCGGCATCGAAGACGTGCGCCCCGAACTTCCGGTCGGCCTCCAGGGCGAAGAGCGCGGCGGCGAGCACCGGGAAGGCCAGCAGGACCAGGACACCGGTCAGCAGGACGTTCCAGACGAAGATCGGCATGCGGAACATCGTCATGCCGGGTGCGCGCATGCAGATGATCGTGGTGATGAAGTTGACCGAACCGAGGATCGTGCCGAAGCCGGAGAAGGCCAGACCCATGATCCACATGTCGGCGCCGACACCCGGGGACCGGACGGCGTCCGACAGCGGGGAGTACGCGAACCAACCGAAGTCGGCCGCGCCCGCCGGCGTCAGGAAGCCGGCCACCGCGATCAGCGAGCCGAACAGGTAGAGCCAGTAGGCGAACATGTTCAGCCGCGGGAACGCCACGTCGGGCGCGCCGATCTGCAGCGGCATGATCCAGTTCGCGAAGCCCGCGAAGAGCGGCGTCGCGAACATCAGCAGCATCACGGTGCCGTGCATCGTGAACGCCTGGTTGAACTGCTCGTTCGACATGATCTGCGTGCCCGGGCGGGCCAGTTCGGCGCGCATGAGCAGCGCCATGATGCCGCCGAGGATGAAGAAGAAGAACGAGGTGATCAGGTACATCGTCCCGATCGTCTTGTGGTCCGTGGTGGTGAGCCACTTGATGACCACGGCGCCGGGCTGAGCCCGCTTCACCGGCAACTCGTCCTCGTACGACTCGCCGATGGCGGTCGTGCCCTGATGGGGTTCGTTGAGAATGCTCATGTGGTCTTGGGCTCCGCATTCTTGGCGTTGCCCGTGGTGGCAATGCCCGCCGGGAGGTAACCGGTCTGGCCCTTCTTCGCCAGATCCTGCAAGTGCGACTTGTACTGCTCCGGGGAGACGACCTTCACGTTGAAGAGCATCCGGGAGTGGTCCATGCCGCACAGTTCCGCGCACTTGCCCAGGAAGGTGCCCTCCTTGCTAGGAGTCACCTCGAAGACGTTGGTGTGCCCCGGGATGACGTCCATCTTCATGAGGAACGGCACCACCCAGAACGAGTGGATGACGTCGCGCGAGGTGAGGACGAACCGCACCGTCTCGCCCTTCGGCAGCCAGAGCGTCGGACCGGGGTTGCCGGTGTCCTGGTCCTTCGCGGCGGGCGTGCCGAAGTCGTAGACGCCGTTGGCGCCCACGGGGAACAGCAGCTTGTCGGCGGGGATCGAGGACAGCTCCGGGGGAGCCACCGCGGGGGTGGTTCCGTTGCCGTCCACGTTCTCGACGTAGTTGAACGCCCAGCTCCACTGCATGCCGACCACGTTCACCACGTGGTCGGGCTTCGCTGAGGTCGCCAGGAGCTTGTTCTCATCACGCGCGGTGAAGTAGAAGAACACCGCGATGATGATGATCGGGACCACGGTGTACAGCGCCTCGATGGGCATGTTGTACCGGGTCTGCGAGGGAACCTCGACCTTCGTCCGGCTTCGCCGGTGGAAGATCACACTCCAGATGATCAAACCCCAGACGAGCACACCGGTCGCCAGCGCGGCGGCCCAGGAGCCCTGCCAGAGCGCCAGGATTCGGGGTGCTTGTTCCGTAGCGGGGCTGGGCATGCCAAGGCGGGGGTATTCACAACCGGTGGCGGTCACAAGGACCAGCGCCGCGGCCAGCGCCTGCGGCAGCTTCCGCCGCACCGGGCGCCGCGACGAGCGGTCGGAGCCGTTGGGACTCACGTAGCGCCTTCCCGAGAGTCTCGCCCACGCGTCCGGGTGCCCGGCCGTCAGCTGGTCGGTCGGCCCTGGCGCGGGCAGTAGGTGTGGATGTTTATGCGGACCAAACCCTACTGGACGCTATTTGGGGTCGCGCGGGGAGGGGGTCCAACGCGCCGGGGCACTTCCCGAAGGGGTGGACCCCCATGCTCCGCATGCCGCCTGACGAACCGCCGGGCGACAGGCGTAGCGTGCCGGACGTGTCCTACTTCGATGCGGCTTCCGCCGCTCCCCTGCACCCCGTCGCCCGCCAGGCGCTGGTAGCCGCGCTGGACGAGGGGTGGGCGGACCCGGCCCGGCTGTACCGCGAGGGACGCCGCGCCCGGCTGCTGTTGGACGCCTCCCGGGAGACCGCCGCCGAGGCGGTGGGCTGCCGCCCCGACGAACTGGTTTTCACTCCTTCGGGAACCGGCGCGGTTCACACGGGAGTGTCGGGAGCCATGGCCGGGCGGCGGCGGACGGGGCGTCACGTGGTGGTGTCGGCCGTCGAGCACTCGTCGGTACTGCACGCGGCCGGGGCGTACGAAGCCACCGAGGTCGGGGTGGACCGTACGGGCCGGGTGGACGCCGCCGCGTTCGCCGCCGCGCTGCGGCCGGACACCGCGCTGGCCTGCCTGCAGTCCGCCAACCACGAGGTGGGCACGGTCCAGCCGGTGGGCGAGACCGCGCGGCTGTGCCGGGAGGCGGGGGTGCCGCTGCTGGTGGACGCGGCGCAGTCGCTGGCCTGGGGGCCGGTGGAGGACGGCTGGTCGCTGCTCGCCGCCAGTGCCCACAAATGGGGCGGACCGCCCGGAGTCGGGCTGCTCGCGGTCCGCAAGGGCGTGCGCTTCGCACCGCAGGGCCCCGCTGACGAACGGGAGTCGGGGCGCTCCCCCGGCTTCGGGAACCTGCCGGCTGTCGTGGCGGCGGCGGCCTCGTTGCGCGCGGTGCGCGAGGAGGCGGCGGCGGAACGGGCGCGGCTGTCGGAGCTGGTCGAGCGGATCCGCTCCCGGGTGCCGGGGCTCGTGCCCGACGTGGAGGTGGTCGGCCATCCCACGCTGCGGCTCCCGCACCTCGTGACGTTCTCCTGCCTCTACGTCGACGGGGAGGTGCTGCTCGGCGGGCTCGACCGCGCCGGCTTCTCGGTCTCCTCCGGCTCGTCCTGCACCTCCAGCACCCTGACCCCCAGCCATGTGCTGCGCGCGATGGGCGTCCTGTCGGAGGGGAACGTCCGGGTGTCCCTGCCGCCGGGCACCCCGGCGGAGGACGTCGAGCGGTTCCTCGACGTGCTGCCGGGTGTCGTCCGCTCGGTCCGCGACCAGCTCGGGGCCCCGGCGGGCGAAGCCCGCACCACGCCGGGCCCTGTCGTTCCCGAGGTCCAGGACGCCTCCGGCCCGCCCGCGCTGACGGTCGACGCGCTCGGCAGGCGCTGCCCGATCCCGGTCATCGAGCTCGCCAAGGTCATCGGCGACGTGCCGGTGGGCGCGGTGATCGCCGTGCTCTCGGACGACGAGGCGGCGCGGCTGGACATCCCCGCGTGGTGCCAGATGCGGGACCAGGAGTACGTCGGCGAGCGCGCGGCGGCGCGGGGCACCGCCTACCTGGTGCGGCGCAGGACCTGAGGAGAACGGCGGCGTCCCCCGCACTCCGGCGAGGAGTGCGGGGGACGCGGGCGCGCGGAGGTCAGGACAGGTGGACCTTGACCTCGGCGGCGGCCTCGTGGCCGTACGCCTTGGTGAAGCGGTCCATGAAGTGGCCGCGGCGCAGCTCGTACTCCTGGGTGCCGAGCGTCTCGATGACGAGTGTCGCGAGCATGCAGCCGAGCTGGGCGGAGCGCTCCAGGGACAGCTCCCACTCCAGGCCCGCCAGGAAGCCGGCGCGGAACGCGTCGCCGACGCCGGTCGGGTCGACCTTCGCCTCTTCCTCGGCGCAGCCGACCTCGATCACCGGCTGGCCGACGCGCTCGATGCGGACGCCCCGCGCGCCGAGGGTGGTGATGCGGGTGCCGACCTTGGCGAGGATCTCCTCACCGGTCCAGCCCGTCTTCGACTCGATGAGCGCCTTCTCGTACTCATTGGTGAAGAGGTACGTGGCGCCGTCCACGAGGAGGCGGATGTCCTCGCCGTCCATGCGCGCGAGCTGCTGCGAGGGGTCGGCCGCGAACGGGATGCCGCGGCTGCGGCACTCCTGGGTGTGCCGGATCATCGCCTCGGGGTCGTCCGCGCCGATGAGGACCAGGTCCAGGCCGCCCACCCGGTCCGAGACCGGCTGCAGCTCGATCTGCCGGGCCTCGCTCATCGCGCCGGTGTAGAAGGACGCGATCTGATTGTGGTCGGTGTCCGTGGTGCAGACGAAACGCGCGGTGTGCAGCACCTCGGAGATGCGCACGGACGCGGTGTCGACGCCGTGCCGGTCCAGCCAGGCGCGGTACTCGGCGAAGTCGGAGCCCGCCGCGCCCACGAGGATCGGCCGGAGGCCGAGCACACCCATGCCGAAGCAGATGTTGGGGGCGACTCCGCCGCGCCGGACATCGAGGGTGTCGACGAGGAAGGAGAGCGAGACCGTGTGCAGCTGGTCCGCGACCAGCTGGTCGGCGAAGCGGCCGGGGAAGGTCATCAGGTGATCGGTGGCAATGGATCCGGTGACAGCGATACGCACGACTGAATGCTCCTGCGGGGGCGGCGGCGAAGGTCGGCAAGGGCCGGAAGGGAGCCCTGGGCAACACGGAAGAGGCACCGTCATCGTATGGGGTGGCCCACCGACCGCGGGAACCGGCCATCGACACGGAGAAACTACCCGATAGTAGGGCTTACCCGTATCTGATCAAGTGCCTAGGGTCGGAGGCATGGCTTCTACTTCGTCCCCCGTGTCCCCCGTCGTCGAAACCGACTCGCTCGCCGAACTGCTCGGCGACTGCCGTCGGATGGCCCCGCACTGGGCGGTGCCCGCCCATGCGGCGCCTTCGGCCGCCGCCCCCTCAAGCCTGCACGGCATCACCGTGCCCCTCGCGTCCGCGCACGTCGTGGACGGTATGGCGGAGTACGGCGCCTGATCCCGGGCCCGTCCCGGGCCGGCCGCGGACCCGCGCGGGGGGAACCGCGCGGGCACCGGATCCGTCACAGCTGCATCTGACGGTACGGAGCCGAGGGAGCAGCACGGTGAGCACCGAACGCAACGAAGACACGATGGACCATCCCGTCCCGCGCCGCCGCTTCAGGTCGCCACTGGCGATCGCCGCGATGGCCGCGGCGGTCCTGGTGGCCGGCGGCGGCGGGGCCTACTGGGCGACGGCGAACGCGGGCAACGGCACCGCGGACGAGAAGGAGAGCGGGTCACCCGCGCCGCTGGCGCTGGACGGCGCCAGGAACGACGTGGCGGCCGGCACGGACAGCGGCAGCGCGACCGCTCCCGGCGCGCGGTACCCGGTCGTCAAGCCGCTGCCGGCCGGCCCGAAGTCGGCGCCGGTCCACCGGCCGCACGGGCAGGTCACCCAGGCGACCGTCGAGAAGCTGGCGAAGGCGCTGGACGTGCCCGGCCCCGTCAAGCTCGACCACGACTTCTGGCGGGCGGGCGGCACCCCGGACGGCAGCGGCCCCTTCTTGCAGGTCAACCGGTCGGGCGAGGGCAACTGGTCGTACTCGCGGCTCGGTCCGCTCGCCAAGTGCTACCGGACGGCCCCGATGCAGCCGGGCACGCCGAGCGCTCCGGGCGCGGGCGGCGGCCTCGACTCCCCGGTCTGCTCCGGCCCCCCGGCCGCCTCGGCGGACGGCGCGTCCGGCACGTCGACCTCGTCGGACGCCGCGTCCGGCCCGTCGGCCGCGTCCTCCGGACCGTCCGGCGCGGGCCAGGGCGCGGTGTCCGAGGACCGGGCGAAGCAGGCCGCGGCACCGGCCCTGGCCGCGCTCGGGCTGACCGGCGCCAGGGTCGACGCGAGCGAGACGGCTGGCGCGGTGCGCATGGTGAACGCCGACCCGGTGGTGGGCGGCCTGCCGACGCACGGCTGGCGCACCACCCTGCGGATCGGCGCGGACGGGCAGCTGAGCGGCGGTTACGGCCTGCTGGCGACGCTCGAGAAGGGCGACCAGTACCCGGTGGTCGACGCGGCCCGGGCCCTGAAGCAGCTGGAGGGCTCCGGGACGGGCAGCGCGGACCACGGCGTCGGCGGGACCTGCCCGTCGCTGCTCCCGAAGCAGCCGACGGCGCCGAGCGACGACAAGACGCTGCCGCAGACCATGCCGTGTGTGCCGGCCACCGAGCAGAAGCTCGAGGTCCGCGGCGCATCGTTCGGGCTGTCGGCGCAGTTCGTCTCGGGCGCGCGGGCGCTGGTGCCGTCCTGGCTGTTCGACGTGGCGCAGGCCGGTGTGGCCAAGGCGCACACCGTCGCGCAGCCGGCGGTGGAGGCGCGCTACATCCAGCGGGACGCGCCGGGCACGGGGCTGCCGAGCGAGCCGGGCGGCCCGGGTACGACCGAGCCGACACAGCCCGCCGACCCGGCGGATCCGGTGACGCCGACCGACCCGAAGGCGCCGCAGAAGCAGAAGGCCGTCTCGTACACCGTGCGCGGCAACGTCCTGGAGCTGCACTTCTGGGCCGGGGTCTGCTCCACCTACGCGGCGACCGCCGAGGAGTCCACGGCGGCGGTGACCGTGCGGATCACCGGCACGCACGATCCCGCCAAGCGGGTGTGCATCATGATCGCCAAGGACACCGTCCGGACGGTGCGCCTGGAGCACCCGCTCGGCGACCGCAAGGTCGTGGACCTGTACGACGGCGCGATCGTGCCGCTGCTCAAGTAGCGGCTCCCGCAGGGACGCCTCGCGGCACGACGAAGGCGGCGGTCACCCTCCCGGGTGGCCGCCGCCTTCGCGTGAGATCAGGAGAACGAGTCGCCGCAGGCGCAGGAGCCGGTGGCGTTCGGGTTGTCGATCGTGAAGCCCTGCTTCTCGATCGTGTCCACGAAGTCGATGGAGGCGCCGCCCAGGTACGGGGCGCTCATGCGGTCGGTGACGACCTTCACACCGTCGAAGTCCTTCACGACGTCGCCGTCGAGCGAGCGCTCGTCGAAGAACAGCTGGTAGCGCAGGCCGGAGCAGCCGCCAGGCTGGACGGCGACGCGCAGCGCCAGGTCTTCACGGCCTTCCTGCTCAAGCAAGCCCTTGACCTTGGCCGCAGCGGATTCCGACAGGAGAAGTCCGTCGTTCGCGGTGGTCTCGGCGGTCTTCTCGTCCTGAACCGACATCTGCTTCACTCCCGGGTTGTTCGGACTTCTTCTGCCATCAACTCGTAACCGGTGTCCTCCCGGATTCATTCCGGGTCCGATACGTCCTATGCCCGTCAATGCTCGCACACACCCGGCCCGGAACGGAATGCGTCACATTGACGCGACCCCCATCGTCAATCTGACACGAACGGGCTATCATAAATAACGTCAGGTAGACGAAAAGGCTGTGCTGCACAGAAAGGGCTCCGGGCCCGTGACCACCACAGAACCGCTGGATGTGCTGGATGTTCAGCCCACGCCGCTCGCCCTGCTGCTGCTCGGGCGGGAGTCCGATCCCCGCAGCGAGCGCGGTGTCGACTGCCCCGGCGACCTGCCGGCCGCGTCCGACCCCGACCTGGTCGAGCGCGCCCGCGCCGCCAAAGCCAGGCTCGGCAGCAAGGTCTTCATCCTGGGCCACCACTACCAGCGCGACGAGGTCATCGAGTTCGCCGATGTGACGGGCGACTCCTTCAAACTCGCGCGCGACGCCGCCGCCCGCCCGGAAGCCGAGTACATCGTCTTCTGCGGAGTGCACTTCATGGCCGAGTCCGCGGACATCCTCACGTCCGGCGATCAGGCCGTGATCCTCCCGGACCTGGCGGCCGGCTGCTCGATGGCCGACATGGCCACCGCTGAGCAGGTCGCCGAGTGCTGGGACGTGCTGACCGAGGCGGGCGTGGCCGGGACCACCGTCCCCGTCTCCTACATGAACTCCTCCGCCGACATCAAGGCCTTCACCGGCCGGCACGGCGGCACGATCTGCACGTCCTCGAACGCCGAGCGCGCCCTGGAGTGGGCGTTCTCGCAGGGCGAGAAGGTGCTCTTCCTTCCCGACCAGCACCTCGGGCGCAACACCGCGGTACGCGACCTGGGCCTGTCGCTCGACGACTGCGTCCTCTACAACCCGCACAAGCCGAACGGCGGCCTGACCGTCCAGCAGCTGCGCGACGCCAAGATGATCCTGTGGCGGGGCCACTGCTCCGTGCACGGCCGCTTCTCGATCGAGTCGGTCGAGGACGTCCGCGCCCGGATACCCGGCGTGAACGTCCTGGTGCACCCCGAGTGCAAGCACGAGGTCGTCTCCGCCGCCGACTACGTGGGCTCGACGGAGTACATCATCAAGGCGCTGGACGCGGCCCCGGCCGGCTCGGCGTGGGCGATCGGCACCGAGCTGAACCTGGTCCGCCGGCTCGCCAAGGCGCACCCGGACAAGCAGGTCGTCTTCCTCGACAAGACCGTCTGCTTCTGCTCGACGATGAACCGCATCGACCTGCCGCACCTGGTGTGGACCCTGGAGTCGCTGGCGGACGGCAAGCTCGTCAACCGCATCCAGGTGGACGAGGAGACCGAGCGGTACGCCAAGCTCGCGCTGGAGCAGATGCTCGCCCTGCCGTAGAGACGGCGAACGCCGAACGGGCGGGCCGGGACCCTGGGGGTTCCGGCCCGCCCGTTCGTGAGCGGTACGAGGTGCGAGGTGTTGTCGCCCGGCTCAGCCGGGGATGAGCCCGTCGTCGCCGAGCATCTCCCTGACCTCCGCGAGGGAGGCGTCGGGAGACGGAAGGATCAGCTCCGACGGTTCCAGCGAGGCGTCGGGAAGCGGTTCGCCCAGTTCTCGTACGGCGTCGAGCAGGGCTCCCAGTGTCTTGCGGAAGCCCGCCTCGTCACCGCTCTTGATCTCGGCGAGCAGTTCGTCGTCCAACACGTCGAGGCGGACGAGATGGCTGTCGGCCACCTGCATCTGCCCCTCCCCCATGATCCTGACGATCATGACGGCGCCTCCTAGTGGGTGCGGCTACGGCCTGGCAGTCGTCGGCGTTACTGCTTGTCCATCCGCGGCCGGTCCTCGGGCTGCTTGCCGCCCTCGATGGCCTGCTGCGAGGTGCCGCCGGCCAGCTCGGCCTTCATGCGGGCCAGCTCCAGCTCGACGTCCGTACCACCGGACAGCCGGTCCAGCTCGGCCTGGATGTCGTCCTTCTGCAGGCCGCTCTGGTCGTCGAGGGCACCGGACGCCATCAGCTCGTCGAGGGCACCGGCCCGCGCGCGCAGCTGCTCGGTCTTGTCCTCGGCACGCTGGATCGCCATGCCGACGTCGCCCATCTCCTCGGAGATGCCGGAGAACGCCTCGCCGATCTTGGTCTGTGCCTGGGCCGCCGTGTACGTGGCCTTGATGGTCTCCTTCTTCGTACGGAAGGCGTCCACCTTGGCCTGCAGCCGCTGCGACGCGAGAGTGAGCTTCTCCTCCTCGCCCTGCAACGTCTGGTGCTGCGTCTCCAGGTCCGTGACCTGCTGCTGCAGCGCCGCCCGGCGCGACAGCGCCTCGCGGGCCAGATCCTCGCGACCCAGCGCCAGCGCCTTGCGGCCCTGGTCCTCGTAGGTCGACGACTTCTTCTGCAGCTCGTTCAGCTGCAGCTCCAGGCGCTTGCGCGAGGTGGCGACATCGGCCACACCCCGACGTACCTTCTGCAGCAGTTCCAGCTGCTTCTGGTACGAGTAGTCAAGCGTCTCGCGCGGGTCCTCGGCCCTGTCCAGGGCCTTGTTGGCCTTCGCGCGGAAAATCAGTCCCATCCGCTTCATGACACCGCTCATGGGCCTCGCGCGCCCCCTTCTCGGACTACAGCTCCAGCACCTCTACAGACCCCACAGTACGGGCCCTGGTTCCATTACCGCACTGTTCCGGGGCGGATGCGCTCCTCCCTAGGGACGATCACGGTTCGGTGACCTAAGGCCCAAGGAGTAGGTGAGGGCTGGGGTTCCCGCCCCGGTGCACGTAACCTGGAGTCGTGTTCCGACGTCGTTCCCCAGATGAGCAGGCCTCAACCACCTCGGTGCTTGAGGACCAGCCCCGCGACCCGCAGGCTCCCAAGGGTCGCCCCACGCCCAAGCGCAACGAGGCCCAGCGCCGCACCCGTGCCACCGTGCCGACCGACCGCAAGGCCGCCGGCAAGCAGGCACGGGAAGCTCGCCGTGCCGAGATGGCCAAGCAGCGCGAAGCGCTGGCAGGTGGCGACGAGCGCTACCTGCCGGTCCGAGACAAGGGACCGGTGCGCAAGTTCGTCCGGGACTATGTCGACTCGCGCTACCGCGTCGCGGAGTTCTTCCTCCCGCTCGCGGTGGTCATCCTCGTCCTGAGCATGATCCAGAACACGCAGCTGCGGAACCTCTCGCTGCTGCTGTGGATGGTCGTGATCGTCCTGATCGTGGTCGACTCCGTCATCACCACGATCCTGCTGCGCAAGCAGCTGCGGAAGCGCTTCCCCGACAAGAACCTCCGCGGTGCGGTGGCGTACGCCCTCATGCGGACGCTCCAGATGCGTCGCCTGCGGTTGCCGAAGCCGATGGTCAAGCGCGGCGTGAAGCTCTGAGCACCGGCAGATCCGGCTTCGAGGGCGGCGCGCCCGCCTGGCTGGAAGGGCTGGGCGGCCTGCGCAACGTCGTCCGCCAGGAGCTGGTGGCGCGCCAGCTCGACGAGCAGATAACGGCGCGCTTCGCCGTGGGCCGCCGGCTCCGGGTCCTCGACGTCGGCCCCGGCCAGGGCACCCAGGCACTGCGGCTGGCCCGTGCCGGGCACCAGGTCACCGGCCTGGAGTCCGACCCGGCGATGCTCGACGCGCTGCGCACCGCGCTGTCCGTCGAACCGGAGGGCATACGCGAGCGCGTCTCCCTCATCGCGGGCGACGGCCGCGAGACCGGGCGGCACTTCGGGCCCGGCAGCTTCGACCTCGTGCTCTGCCACGGGGTGCTGATGTACATGTCCGAGCCCGACCCGATGCTGGCGGCGCTGGCCAGGGTGCTCGCACCCGGCGGTCTGCTCTCGCTGCTCGTGCGCAACGCCGACGCGCTGGCCATGCGGCCGGGGCTGCTCGGCGACTGGCCCGGGGCGCTGGCCGCCTTCGGCAGCCAGACCTACACCAACCGGCTCGGCCTCGAGGTGCGCGCCGACCGCCGGGAGGCCGTGACCGTGACCCTCAACGGGCTCGGCACCCCGGTGGACGCCTGGTACGGGGTGCGGGTCCTCACCGACGCCGCGCCGAACGACGCGGCCCTGCCGGCGGATCTCGAACCGCTGCTGGCCGCCGAGGAGCGGGCCGGGCGGACCGACCCGTACCGCGCGGTGGCGGCCCTCCTGCACCTGTGCGGAGTGCGCTCCTAGGACGCGAGGGACGCGGCACGCAACGTGACGCCGGGGTCGATCCGACCGGTCCGACCCGTACGGGTCGGGAGGGGCGCGAGGGGCGCCCGCCTCCGGTGGGCGCCCCTCCCCGTCGGACGAGCTACTCCTCGTTGCCGTGCAGGCTCATCGGACCGTAGATCTTCGTCTCCCCGTCGAAGAGGACGACCTGGTCCGCACCGCCCTCCACCAGGTCCTTCCAGAGCTCACCGATCCAGGACTCGGCATCCCCCTGGGTCGTGAACTCCTCCGGCTCCACCGCGGGCGCAACCTCGGTGCCGTCGGCCTTCTCGAACCGCCACGTCCACGCCATGTATTTCTCCTCGGTCCTCGGTCCACAGCTGCTGCTGTCCGTCGTGTACCTGTCCCGCAGGGTAACCGCATGGCGGACCCGGCGAGCCCGCCGTACGCGGACGCGAGACGATCAGGGGGTGGAACTGACACTGCTCGGCACCGGAGGCCCCGAGGGCCTGCCCCTGCCCGACTGCCCCTGCGCCTCCTGTGCGGGCGCCATCGGCGACCGCGACGGGCCGCGCGCCGCGACCGCCGTCCTCGTGGACGGCGTGCTGCTGCTCGACCTCACCCCCGGCCTGGCCTTCGCGGCGGCCCGCTCCGGGCACTCGCTGGGCGGCGTGCGGCAGGCACTGCTGTCGCACCCGCACGACGGGCCCGCGGTGGAGATCCCCGCCGGCCTGCCGACGCCGGGCCGCGTACCGGACGGGCAGGAGCTGACGCTGCTGACCGGGCACCGGGTGCGCGCGGTCCCCACGGACGCGCCCGGCACCGGCTACGAGGTCGAGGGGCCGGACGGCATGCGCGCCCTCTACCTGCCGCCGGGCTCCGCGCCGGCCGGGGTCCAGGAAGCCGCGGCCCCGTACAACATCGTGCTGTTCGACGCGGTCGACCGGCCCGACACGCTGGCCAGGCTGCGCGCCGCCGGCGCGGTGGGCGCGACCACCGACGTCGTCGCGGTGCACCTCGACCACAACGCGCCGCCCGGCGCCGAGCTGCGCCGCCGGCTCGCCGCGCTGGGTGTGCGCGCCGTCCCCGACGGCACGACGCTGACCGCCGGCGACTACCACGACGTACCGGACGTGCCCCGCCGCACGCTGGTGCTCGGTGGCGCACGCTCCGGCAAGTCCGCCGAGGCGGAACGCCGGCTCGCCGCGTTCTCCGACGTCCTGTACGTGGCCACCGGGGGCGGCCGCGAGGGCGACCAGGAGTGGGCGCGCCGCGTCGCCCTGCACCGCGAGCGCCGGCCGGGCACGTGGGCGACGCAGGAGACCTGCGACCTGGTGCCGCTGCTCGCCGCGGACGGGCCGCCGCTGCTCATCGACTGCCTCGCGCTGTGGCTGACGTCCGCGATGGACTCCGTCGGCGCGTGGGACGACGACCGGTGGTCGTCGTCCGGTGAGCGCGCACTCCCCGACCTCACCGCCGGGTTGACGGCAGCGTGGCGGGCGACGCGGCGCACCGTCGTCGCGGTCAGCAACGAGGTGGGCTCGGGGGTGGTACCGGCGACGGCGTCGGGCCGCCGGTTCCGCGACGAGCTGGGGCGGCTCAATGCGGCGGTGGCTTCGGAGTCGGAGCATGTGCTGCTGGTGGTGGCGGGTCAGGCGTTGACGCTGCGCGGCTAGGGGGTGGGTCCGGCGCCGGGCTCTCCGGTGCGGGGGTGCGAAATCGACTATTTACGAGCCTGGCGGCTCACAAATAGCTCGGCAGCATTTCGCACCCCCGCACCTGCGACCCCGTCCCCTCGCGTCACCGACAGGTCTGCGGTGGTGCGAGCCTGCCGGCATCCGCGGGCTGGTTGGGTAGGTCCGCGGGCGCGCTGGGGCTGGGCGGCGGCGAGCCGTGCGGGCGCACGCTTGCGACGGCTGTCGCGAGCCCCGGCCGGCGCGGACGGTGCGCCCCGGCCCCAAGGGCCCGCGCCGGGCCGCGCACCATCCCCCGGCCGGTGGCCGGGAGGCGCCCCCTTCCCACCAGCACCGGCGCAGCCGGTACTGTGCGGCGAATGAGCGGCCTGAATCTTGATGACTTCGGCTCCCTGGTGGAGCGTCCCGACGCCGGTGTGCGGCGTGACGCGCAAGACCGGTGGCAGCGGCTGGTGAGCCCGGCGGGCGCTCTCGGCAAGCCCGCGGAGCTGGCGGAGTGGCTGTCCGCTGCTCAGGGGTGCGTTCCGGCGCGGCCGATCGCCCGGCCGCGGGTGCTGCTGTTCGCCGGGGACCATGGTGCGGCGAGTCTGGGGGTCTCGGCGCACGAGCCCGGTACGGCGGTGGCGCTGGTCCGGACGGTGCTCGACGGGGGCGCTCCCGTGAACGTGCTGGCCCGTCAGTTCGGGGCGCAGATTCGCGTGATCGACATGGCGCTGGACTGCGACCCGGCGGAACTGCCCGCCGACGTCACCGCGCACCGGGTGCGCCGCGGTTCGGGCCGGGTGGACGTGGAGGACGCGCTCACCGTCGAGGAGGCCGAGCTGGCCTTCCGCGCGGGTATGGCCATCGCCGACGAGGAGGCCGATTCCGGCACCGACCTCGTTCTGCTCGGTGACATCAGCGTCGGCGGCACCACTCCCGCCGGCATCCTCGTGGCGGCGCTGTGCGGTACGGACGCCTCCGTGGTGACCGGCCGGGGCTCCGGCATCGACGACCTCGCGTGGATGCGCAAGTGCGCGGCGATCCGTGACGGGCTGCGCCGGGCCCGTCCGGTCCTGGGCGACCAGCTCGAACTGCTGGCCGCGAGCGGTGGCGCGGACTTCGCCGCGATGACCGGGTTCCTGCTGCAGGCGGCCGTGCGCAAGCTGCCCGTCGTCCTCGACGGAGTCGTCACCGCGGCCTGCGCCCTGGTCGCGCAGCGCGTGGCGTTCCGGGCCCCCGACTGGTGGCTGGCGGGCCAGGCCAGTGGCGAGCCGGGGCAGGCCAAGGCCCTGGACCGGCTCTCCATCGAGCCGCTGCTCGACCACGGCGTTCAGGTCGGCCAGGGCACCGGCGCGCTGCTGGCGCTGCCGCTGCTGCAGGTCGCGGCGGCGCTGGCGGCGGAATTGCCGGACGTGTCCGGCGAGCCGGTCGTGGAGCGGGTCCCCGAGCCCGCCGGGGAACCCGTCTCCGTCACGTCGGACGAGCCGCCCGCGGATCCGGTCGAGGGCCGGTAACGCGGCGATCCGGCCGCTCCCTGGCGGCCGGAACGGGTGTTCGGCCGGAACCGGTCGGCCCTCCTGTGACGAGGATCCGGACATTCCGTCATAAGATCCAAAACCATGGGAACGGGCAGCACGACACCGGGGCGCACGGCGCAGGACGGGGAGAGCCGTCCGCATGTCTGGGGGCAGCGCTCCGCCGCCTACGCCGTCTGGTACCTGCGGGTCGTCGCGTTCCTGAACTTCCTCGGGGCGGTGTGGGTCTCCTTCGGTGCCGACATCCGCCGGCACAACATCGAGGACCTCTTCACCCCGTACCTGCTGACCGCGGGCTTCACCACGGGTGTGTTCGCGCTCTTCTTCGCCGTCACCATGCGGCGGCGCAAACGGGCCGCGTGGGTGCTCAATCTCGTGCTGAGCGGGCTGTTCCTGCTGGTGCTCGCGCTGTCGATGGCCGCGTACGGCGAGTTCCGCGGCCACGTGCAGAACTGGATCACGCTGGCGCTGACCGGCTCCTTCGTCGCCGCCCTGCTGGTCGGCCGCCACGAGTTCCGGGCCAAGGGCGACCGCTCCAACCCCCTGCACGCGGTCCTGACCGCCGTCGGCGGCCTCATCGTGGGCTCGCTGATCAGCGCACTCCTGGTCCTGGCGACCAACCGGGAGCACGGCTCGGGCTTCTGGGACGGCTTCCGCTACGCGATCAAGCGCATGATCGCGCTCGACCCGAATGACGACAATTTCGCGAACATCTCAACGCCCGGGTGGGTGGATGTCGTCATCAACGTCATGAGTGCGTTGCTCTTCCTGCTGGTGCTGTACGTGGCGTTCCGTTCGCCGCGCGGCCGGGCCCTGCTCGGCCCGGAGGACGAGACCAAGCTGCGCGGGCTCCTGGACCGCTACGGCGACCGGGACTCGCTCGGCTACTTCGCGCTGCGCCGCGACAAGAGCGTCATCTGGTCGCCGAGCGAAAAGTCCGCGATCGCGTACCGCGTCGTCGGGGAGGTGTCGCTGGCGTCCGGTGATCCGATCGGCGATCCCGAGGCCTGGCCCGGCGCCATCGACGCCTGGCTCGCCGAGGCCCGCGAACACGCCTGGGTGCCCGCGGTGATGGGTGCGAGCGAGGAAGCGGGCGTGATCTACGCCCGGCACGGCCTGGACGCCCTGGAGATCGGGGACGAGGCGATCGTCGAGACCGCCGAGTTCACCCTGGACGGCCGCGCGATGCGGAGCGTGCGGCAGGCCTACAACCGCGTCAAGCGGACCGGTTACACCGTCACGATCCGTCGGCACGACGACATCCCCGCGGACGGGATGGACGCGGTCCTGGAGCACGCCGACGCCTGGCGCGACGGCGAGACCGAGCGCGGCTTCTCGATGGCGCTCGGCCGGCTCGGCGACCCTGCCGACGGGCGCTGCGTGATGGTCGAGTGCCATGACGGCGAGGGCGTGCCGCGCGCGGTGCTCAGTTTCGTGCCGTGGGGCCCGCGGGGGCTGTCGCTGGATCTGATGCGCCGGGACCGCGACTCCGACAACGGGCTGATCGAGTTCATGGTCATCGAGCTGATCCAGCGCGCCGACGAGGTGGGCGTGCGGCAGATCTCGCTGAACTTCGCGATGTTCCGCTCGGTGTTCGAGCGCGGCTCGAAGCTCGGCGCCGGACCGGTGCTGCGGTTCTGGCGCTCCCTGCTGACGTTCTTCTCGCGCTGGTGGCAGATCGAGTCGCTGTACCGGGCCAACGCCAAGTACCGGCCCATCTGGGAGCCGCGCTACCTGCTGTTCGGCAAGAGCAGCGAGCTGCCGCGGATCGGTATCGCCAGCGCCCGCGCCGAGGGCTTCCTCGAAGCGCCGCGGCTGCCGTCCCCGCTGCGTCGACGTGACCGAGAGCGGACCGCTGTCAGGTGAGCCCGTTCCTCAAGCGGTTCCGCGATTTCGCATACGTCGAATGGGGCGTTATATACCGAGACGTCACGTTTGAGCTGCGGACGAAGAAGCTGCGCGCGGTGCCCATGACGCTGGGCGCGTGCGCGTTGATCCTGGCTCTCCAGGTGATCCAGCACTCGGGGAGCACCGGCACCCAGTGGGTCAACCGGGTGGGCGGCGTCTACGCGACGCTCCCGTGGTGGAAGGCGCTGCTGCGCACTCCGCTGTCGCTCTTCGTCCCCGACCCGTCCCTGCCGGTGTGGGGGCTGATCGCCCAGGTCGTCTTCATGTTCGGCATCGCCGAGATGACGGTCGGCAAGCGGCACACCCTCGGCATCGGGCTCCTGGCGACGGTCGCCGGCACGTCGTTCGCCCGGTACTCGCTCGCGGTGGGCCCCGACGGCTTCCTCGGGCTGCCGGTCTCCACCCTGGTCGTGCGCGACACGGGCCCCTCGGCGGCGGTCGTCGCGCTCGGCGTGTACGTGGCCTGCCGGTACCGGGCGTGGTGGACGGGTGGCGCGCTGATCGTCGCGATGCTCGTCGAGGTCGTCTTCATCGTGAACCTCGCGGGCTTCGAGCACCTGACGGCGATCGTCGCGACGCTGCTGCTGTGCGGCCTGGAGGGCCACCTCCGGCGGCGCCGGGAGGCGGCGCTTCGGCCGGAGCCGGCGCGGCGGACCCCGGGGTAGCCTCACGCGGTGACCGACTCCGACTCCCACGCCGACTCCGGCTCCGACTCCGACTCCAGCTCCGGCAAGCCCTCCGCCGCGGACGCGCTCCGCTTCGCGTTCGGCACCCTCACCGCGCTGCCGGTGACCGTGACCCGCTGGGACCGGCCCGCCGCACGCGGCGGGATGCTGTGCGCGCCGGTCGTCGGCGCGGTGGTGGGCCTGTGCGCCGCCGCGGTCGGCGGAGCGCTGCTGCTCCTGGACGCCTCCCCGCTGCTCGCCGCCGTCGCCACCGCCGCCGTGCCCGCCGCCCTCACCCGCGGCCTGCACCTGGACGGCCTGGCCGACACCGCCGACGGCCTCGGCAGCGCCAAGCCCGCCGAGGACGCCCTGCGGATCATGAAGCAGTCGGACATCGGACCCTTCGGCGTCCTGACGCTGCTCTTCGTCCTGCTCACCCAGGTCGCCTGCCTGGCCGCCCTCTACGCCGGCAGCTGGTCGCACGGCGCCGCCGCGGCCGCCGTCTCCGCCGTCGTCGCCCGCACCGCCATGACCCTGGCCTGCCGCGACGGCGTCCCCCCGGCCCGCCCGGACGGCCTGGGCGCCGCCGTCGCGGGCACCGTTCCGCTGCGGACGGCGGCCGTGGCGGCCGCCGGCGCAGTGGCGCTGGCAGCGGCGTCAGGATCCCTCTTCGGCCTGACGGGTGCCTTCCACTTCGCCCTGTCAGCCCTCCTCGCCCTCACCGCAGCCGAACTCCTCCTCCGCCACTGCCGCACCCGCTTCGGCGGCATCACGGGCGACGTCTTCGGCGCCCTGTCGGAGACGGCGGCAGCAGCGGCGCTGGTGGTCCTGACGCTGGGCTGACGCCTCACGCGTTGCCTGACAGGCACCGCCGTATATACACTAACCGCTAACCATCTATATGGGAGGCGTCATGTCCAAACTGCTCCTCGAAGTCGACGACGACGCCCTCGCGAAGGCCGCCGAGCTCCTCGGCACCTCGACCAAGAAGGACACGGTCAACACCGCCCTCCAGGAGATCGTCAGGCACCGCAGCCGCGCGATAGCGCTGGCCGAGATGCGCGAGCTGGGCGCCCAGGGCGACTTCGACCTCCTTCTCGACAAGGAGAACTTCCGCAGGTGACGACGGTCTCCTACCTCGCCGACACTTCGGCCGCCGCCCGGCTGCTGATCAGCGACAAGTTCGACGCCCAGTGGGGGCCCGCGCTCGGCAGCGGACTCATCGCCCTCTGCGACCTCACCGAGCTGGAGATCCTCTTCTCCGCCCGGTCGCGTTCCGACCGTGGGGCGAAGCAGGAACGCCTGCACCAGATCTTCAACTCGGCCCCGACGCCCGACGGCATCTTCCGACGGGCCCGCGAGGTCCAGGAACTCCTGACGGGGCACGGCGAGCACCGCTCGGCGGGACCGGTGGATCTCGTCGTGGCGGCCGTGGCGGAACTCTCGGACCTGACGCTGCTGCACTACGACGCGGACTTCGAGACCATTTCCAAGCACACGCACCAGCGCACGCGTTGGCTCACCGAGCCGGGCACCGCCTGAATTCGATCTCCCGTTAGTGGGGATGGTGTGGGTGTGGGGCGGGAGTGCGAATTTCTTCAATAATCCCTGCCGCCGGGAATGGAGGGTGAAGGGGTTCCATTCGGCGCTCGGAAAGGAATCCCATGCGTAGATCCATCGTGGCCACCGCGCTGGCTGTAGCCGGCCTCGCGGGAGGCACGCTGTTCGCGGTCGCGCCGGCCGCATCCGCGTCCGGCCAGGCCTGTGCCACCAAGTCGCTCTCCACCGCCTACCGGGCCCACGGCTCGACCGTCAACAAGTCGGGCAGCAGCGGCTGCAGCGACCTGAACCTGACCTACTCGAACGACTCGACGTCCAACCTCGGCGACTCGTACGCCGGCTTCTACCGCAACTCGTCCGGCAGTTGGATCCGCGGCTCGCGCGGCTACGTCTGGGCCGATGACGGCAGCCACAGCCCGTGGATCGTCCTGCTCTCCGACGTCAGCTCCGGCACCCCCATGGGCGTCGGCAGCTACTACGACGGCGGCGACAGCGTGACCGTCGCCCACTGACCCGACCGTCGGACCGGGCCCCGGGTCACGCCCGGGGCCCGGTCGCGGGACCCGCGTCCTGGAGACCCCGGTGCTCAACAGAGCTTTCGCCATCAACCTGACCTGCGCCGTTATCGCCCTGGCAGCAGCCGGATGCACCGGCACGGCTGCCACCGAGACCCCGACCCCTTCCGTCGCGGCACCCCCTCCTGTGCGGACCACCTACGACATCCCGGCGGACCTCACGGCCCTGATCCTGCCCACTACGGGCGTGGAGTCCCGGGGCAGCCAAGGCCTGGACCTCTTCGCCCAGACCATCGGCTACACCGCCACCCGCACCTGCGCCCGGTCCGCGCGCGTCCCCATGCCGGAGATCGCTCCCCCCATGCTGACGCGCTTCCTCGACCTGCCCGACCTCCAGCTCCTCCGGGCCCACGGCCTGAGCACCGACACCCCCGCCGACACCACCGCGTCCACCGCCCCGAAGGGATCGGCAGCGGCAGCGGCCCAGGACCGCTGCGTCACGGAGGGAGGCGCCGCCGCCCAGCGGTTCCGTGCCCTCTACGCGTCCTTGCAGGGGCAGTGGTGGCGCGACATCACCGCGCTGCGGGACCGGCCGCCGGTAGCCCAGGCATTCCACTCCTTCTCCCGGTGCCTGCGGGATCATCAGCTGAAGGCCCACACCGAGAGCGATTTCTTCGCCCTAGCCGACGCGAGCCCGCACGATCTCGCGCTCGCGCGCATTTATGCGACATGCATGGTCCCCGTCGAATCCGCACGGGATCCTCTCCGCAAGGAACTCCGCACCTCATTCGTCGCCCGCCACGGCAGTGAGATCAACACCATCCGGAATTCCCTCGTCCCAGGAATCCGCCAGTCCGAACGGACCCATGGAATCCGTATCGCCTTCCCCACTTCCTGACCGACTCTGACCAAAAACCGCACCCCTGTTCCCTTCCCGACCCCGCAGGATGAGGTGGAAGCACGGTTACGGGACTACGGGGGAACGGGCTATGCAACATCTGGCAAGTCCTGAGGGCCACTGGGAGGTGGCGACGGCGCTGCCGCACGCGCGGCTGCGGCCGGGAGTTCAGCAGTACCGGGGGTTCCGGTTGGACCTGGGCCTGCCGCGGCAGCGGCTGGAGGTTCCGGACGGCGTCGTGACGCTGGTGTTCTCCTTCGACCACGAGCTGCGGGTGACGGAAGCCGCGACACCGTCGGCTCCCGGCAGCGCCCACCGCTCGATGCTCGTCGGACTGCGCACCACCGCCGGCCTCGGGCGGCACAGCGGCCGGCTGTACGGATTGGAGGTCATCCTCACGCCGTGGAAGGGATATTCACTGTTCGGGATCCCGATGCACGAACTGGCCGACACGATCGCCGACCCCATCGACCTGCTCGGCCCCCGCTGCCGCGATCTCGCCGACGCCCTCGCCTGCGCGCCCGGCTGGGCCCAGCGCTTCGACCTGCTGGACGCAACCTTCCTCCGCTGGTCCGCGGACGCCGTTCCGGCCTCCGCCCGCGTCCAGTACGCCTGGCGGGAACTCGCCAGGACCTCCGGAGCCCTGCCCATCGGTCAACTCGTCGCCGCCACGGGCTGGGGCTGGCGCCAGTTGGAGAACCGCTTCCGCGCGGAGATCGGCCTGACGCCGAAGGGCGCGGCCCGCGTCATGCGGCTGCGCAAGGTGCTGCGACTGATGGCGGAGAACCGGCCAGTGGCCGGCATCGCCGCCGAGTGCGGATTCAGCGACCAGGCGCACCTGAACCGCGAGTTCAAAGCAATGATCGGCCGCACCCCCCGCCAGTTCCGGACCGCCCGAGCCCTCGACTTCACGGGCCCACCCACGGTCGACCGGGTGGACGGCCAGGTCACGAGCGTGGTCCTGTCCTGACGCTGCCAGCGGGTGCCCGCAGCGCCGCTCAGTTGTACTCTGCGTCGGCGAACGGGTCCGGCTCACCGGTCCACGGATCCAGCCCGGCGGCTCGGAGACGTTTCTCCTCATTCGTATGCAGGAATTGTGGATCTGCCTCTCCCCACAACGAAAGGTCACCCAAAGGACACTCATCAAACTCCGCCCGGAACATACGGAGCAAGAAATCCGCCATGCCACAGTTGAACACGGTCCACTGTCGGTCGTCCTGATTCCATACCATCACCGGCCAGCGGTCAGGGTCTGCACCATCGGTTACCCAGCAGAGCAGGTCGGCACTGGCATCAACTCCCCAAACCACCAGGGACGAAGATGCAGTCACCACTCCTTGCCCACCCGGACGACGATCCCAGTTGGCGCGAGCGTTGCGTGTCTCGGAAATCATGCCTTGAAATGCGGCATCCAATCCAAAGGGCTCCGGCGAGATCGTTGCCAAGTAATTGTCGATAGCGCCCCCGCCGTACACCTCCATGAACCGCTTGTAGTCCACAGGGAACTGGAATCCCCAGCCCTGTTCAACCGCAGCCCAGTCCACAACATCGCCCGCACCAGCGTGGGGCGGCATGATCCGCATCAACGCCTGGAAATCCGCTTCGCTCGCCATACTGCACGTCCTCCTTAGATGATCGGGCTGTTGTCCATGGCGCTCCAGCGGGGTAGCCCGGTCGGCCATCCGCGCGGGCACTTTCCTCGACAAAGGATCAGTTCAAGGAAGTCAACCACTCCGCGATCGAAAATGAGCATTTCGGCACATTGCCGAAAGACGACCGCCACACTCCATCCGCTGTCCCCGATCGGCGGCAGAAGGAGACATGAATCGCCATTCCAGTCATGGTATCCCCAACGCACAATATCGTCCCAGACGCGCAATATTCGCTCGGGGACCCCTCGTTGCCATCATGCACCTCATGAAGAATAAGCCGCTCCTCGCGAATGAAATCGAGAAGAGGATCCGTTCCATCGGGATGAGGGATATAGAGATGCCCCGCCACCACGGGATATCCGTAACCATCGACAAACTCTCGGTAGTCCATCGGCAATTCGAACCCGAGCCAGTCGTCAATCGCCGCCCAGGACTCCGCCTTCCCAGATCGAAAATTCCTTCGCTCTCCGAAAATCATCTCTACTCTTTTACTCACCGCAAATTCCCCTCCTGTATGTCCGGGCTGAACAAATGGGATCATCGATCCCAGCCGCACCAGGTGCTAGGCATCATCTAGCGCGCACTACCGAAAACCGCGGCTCACCCAACTGCTCTATGGTCGGCTGATCCAATGGAGAAATATCGCCGCAGAGCCACGCCACCAGAAATCTGGCCAAGGCTCCCGGGCACTCCCAAAAGAAATCACTTCTACTCGCCGTGACCACCGCTACAGCGCGGGAACTTTCGAACCGCCAGTAGTAGCTATCTCCGGACTGCGAGGCACCCCAGGGCAGAAGCCCCTCGCCATTCACCAACGGACGATACGTGGTGAATTCGGCGTCATAGCTTTCCTGCAGATCTTCCACATCCGAAGCCACCCCCTCGATGCTCGATGACATCCCACCCGTTCGGGGGCCCGGACCTCAGTCCGTCTTTGCGGGCCGTGGCTACGACCACGACATCTACCGCCACCAGGTTCGGGCCCGCGGCATCCTTCCGGCCATCGCCCGTTGCAGCACACCCCACGGCAGCGACCTGGGCGCCTATCGGCGTTGTCAGAGGGAGGCCTGATGATATTCCCGGCCAGTCACATATCAGGGACGAGGGAAGACATGCCATCGCCATTGGAACGCCTCCAGGCACTGCTCGGTGAGCCCGAGGAGGCGTGGGGCTGGCCGCGCCGAGAGGTCTGGGATGCCTCCGAACGGCACCTCGGTGTCACGCTGCCCGCAGACTACAAGGCCTTCATGGACGTGTACGGGCCGGGAACCCTCGGCGGGTACCTCCACCTGGACCGGCCGACGGGTCTCATGACCCCTGCCGAACTCGAGGACTTCTGGTCCCAGGAGGCATGGCGCGATGCACGGAGAGGGTCGGAGGACCTCTACCCCTTCCCCTTCCACCTCGACCCTGGTGGGCTCATCCGCTGGGGCCACGACGAGCACAGCAGCGAGTACTACTTCCTGGCCAGCGACCCGGATCCGGGCAACTGGGAGATCGTGGTCGGCAGCGAGTGCGCAGAGTGGTACCGCACCAGCGGCACCTTCACCGACTTCCTGATGCGCTGCTTCGACGGCCTCGACCGGGCGCCGTTCATGGACCGCGCCTGGCCCGGAGGCGACGCCCGCTACGAACCCTTCGACATGTAGTGCTGTGCCCGGGAAGGCTTGCCAGGTCGGGCGGTCAGGCTGCTGTTTGTAGTGGTCTGCCGCCCCATCGGATGCCCTTCTCACTGCGAATGCGGGCACGTTCGCGTCGTAGAGCTACGAGGAGGTCGGGGTGGCGGGCGTTCTTGTTACGCCACCGCAAATAGGCGTGCAGAGCCCAGGTCCGGGCGGTGTGGTTGGGGTGGTGGGAGTTGGCGAGGGTGAACTGCCGTAGCGGTCCGAAGTGCGCCTCGATTGGGTTGGCCCAGGAAGCGTAGGTCGGGGTGAAGCACAGCTCGACCTTGTTCTTGGCTGCCCATCTCTTCATCCGCCAGTTCGTGTGGGCGGAGAGGTTGTCCAGGATCACGTAGATCGGGGCGCCGTCCGGGCGGGCGGCGCGGATCGTTCTCAGTGCCGCCCAGGTGTGGTCGATGCTCTTGCGGCGCCGGTTGACGCCCCACATCTGGTCATCACCGATCGAGTAGCAGCCGTGGAAGTAGGTGATGCCGTGGGTGCGGCGGTAGGTCGCCGGGAGGCGGTCGGGGTGACTCTTGGGGGCCCAGCAGGAGTCGGCGGTGGGGCGGATACCGAGCGGGCCGAACTCGTCAAAGGCGAACGTGCGTTCCGGCCGTTCGTTGATCGCGTATTCGATCCGGTCCAGCTTGGCGTCAAAGTCCGGGTCTGGGGACTCCTTCCAGGTCTTCGTCCTCTGGAAGGTGATCCCGCGGCGGGCCAGTAAGCCCCGTAGGGCCTCGCGGCCGATCCGAATCGGGCGGACGATGTTGCGTCGTAGGTGATCGGCAAGCTTACGGATCGACCAGCGGGTGAAGGGCTTACCGACCCGAGTCGGGCGGGTGGTGGCCGTCTGGATCACGAATTCCTCGTCGTCACCACTGAGCAGGCGGGGACGGCCTCCCGCCCACCGAGGGTCCAGGCAGGACAGCCCGATCTCGTTGAAGCGGTGGATCACGTCGCGGACGGTGTCCTCGTCAGCCTGGACCAGGCGGGCTATGACCGGGGCGGTGCTGCCGCCGGCCGAGGCCAGCAGCATCATCGCCCGTCGAAACCGCACCGAGCTGGTGCTGCCCCTCCGCACGATGTGCTGGAGTTTCTGCCCCTCCTGCTCGGTCAGCCCGCGGACCCTGACCTGTTGCGCCACCCCGCCTCCCCATGCTGGTTGGAAGCGTCGTCACTTCCAACCAGCACAACGAGCAACCCGGCGAAGGTTCCCGGTCACAGCACTAGCGCGCTGCCAGTTCGAACCACATCAGCTTGCCGGAGAGTCCGAAGGGCTCCTCCCCCAGTGCGTATCCACCGCAGCGGTCCGCGAACAGGTCCAGCAGGAAGAGGCCGCGCCCGCCGTCCGCGTCCGGATCCGGATCCGGCGCCAACGCTGCCGGAAGTTCCGGGTTGTTGTCCCGGACCGTCACCCGCAGGCGGTGCGGTTGCCACATCACCCGCAGGGAGGCCGGGCCCTGCGCGTAGCGGTACGCGTTCGTCGCCAGTTCGGAGGTCAACAGCGCCGCCGTGTCGACCAGTTCGCGTAAACCGTGCGCCACGAGGACCGCCCGGACGGTCGTCCGGGCGACACCGGGCGCGCGCGGATCGTGCGGCAGTTGGAGTGCGTACTCCCACGCTTCGCTGGGAGTGGGGCGATCGGGACAGGGCGGTTGCATGGCATACATGGGCTTCTCCGGGCCGAGTTGGAGTGGCGTGCGTCACACTGTAGGACGGATAGTTAGATGGTTTCTACCAAACACGGTAAATCCATCGACTTGTGGACCCTCGGGGCCCAGAACGGCAGACTTGGCGTGATCGGAAAGAGGGGCCAATGCCGCCGAGGACAACGCCAACTGCGCGACAGCAGCGCCTGGGTGCCGAGATGCGCAAGCTTCGGGAGAAGGCGGGGATGTCCGCCCGCGAGGCCGGGGCGTTGCTGGGCGGGGACCAGGCGCGGATCAGCAACATCGAGACCGGCCGGGTCGGGCTCAGCGCGGACCGGGTCAGAACGCTGGCCTGCAACTACGACTGCTCGGACGGCCAGCTGATCGAAGCCCTGACCGAGATGACCGGCGAGCGCAAACGTCAGTGGTGGGAGGAGTACCGCGGCGTCCTGCCGCCCGGCATGCTCGACATCGCCGAGCTGGAGCACCACGCCGTCGAGCTGCGCACCGCGCAGACCGTCAGCCTGCCGGGCCTGCTGCAGACCGTCGACCACGCACGGGCCGTCTTCCGCGAGGTGGTACCCACGCTGCCGCCCCCGGAGATCGAACACCGACTCTCACACCGGATCAAGCGGCAGGCCGTTCTCTACCGGGACGCCCCGCTCCCCTACACCGCAGTCATCCACGAGGCCGCCCTGCGGATGCAGTTCGGCGGCCGGACGGCCTCGCGGGAGCAGTTGCAGCACATCCTGGACGTGAGCGAGCGGGACAGCGTCACCGTCACGGTGATCCCCTTCGCCGCGGGCGGCTTCCCCGGCTCCGGTCAGACGATCGCCTACGCGTCCGGCGCAGTCCCGCAGCTGGACACCGTGCTGCTCGATCAGTCGCATGGTCCGGCGCTCCTGGACGCCGAGGCTCAGCTGGCCAAGTACCGCAGCATCCTGGACGGCCTTGACCTGGTGGCTCTCGAGCCCGGAGAGTCCCGGGACTTCATCCGCGCGATCGCCCAGAGCCTCTGAAAGGCAGGACCACTCCATGTCGGACTGGCAGAAGTCGTCGTACTGCGGTGAGAGCAGCAACTGCATACAGCTCGCCACCACCGGCCCCCGCGTAGCCCTACGCGAAAGCACCGCACCCGGGGTGGTCGTCACCACCACGCCCGCCCGGCTGCGGGCGTTCCTCGCCAGGGTCAAGGCGGGAGCCGCCGACGTGCCGCGTCAGGCGTAGGCTCGGGCGCGGCGCAGCCGACGCCGCCCTGGCGTGCCGCCCCGCGGGCGTGGCGGAATACGATGCGAGGGGCGCGGCCGGCCCACCCCTTGGCCGACACAATTCGACGGAACAGGACCACCCTCACCGTGACTGCACTGACACTCAGCACTTCCTCCGGCGCAGCGTTGCGCGCGGATGCCGTTGTCATCGGCGTGACCAAGGGCGCCAAGGGCCCCGAGGTCGCCGCCGGTGCGGAGGCCGTGGACGCCGCGTTCGACGGCAAGCTCGCCGCGACGCTGGAACTCCTCGGCGCCTCCGGTGGCGAGGGCGAGGTGACGAAGCTCCCGGCTCCGTCCGGCGTGAAGTCGGCGGTGGTGCTCGCTGTGGGTCTGGGTGCGACGCCCGCCGACGGTGCCGGCTACGACGCCGAGGCGCTGCGCAGGGCCGCCGGTGCGGCGGCGCGTGCGCTGAGCGGGACGAAGAAGGCGGCGTTCGCGCTGCCGGCCGTGGACGCGGCGGGCGTGGAGGCGGTGGCGACCGGCGCACTGCTGGGCGCGTACGCGTACACGGCGTACCGGGTGGACAGCGCCTCCGGCAAGGGTCCGCTGGGCGAGATCGCCCTGGTGGGTGCCAAGCCGCGCGACAAGGCGCACAAGGCCGCGGCCGAGCGGGCGACCGCGGTGGCCGAGGAGGTCAACCGGGCGCGTGACCTGATCAACATGCCGCCGAACGACCTGAACCCGAAGGCCTTCGCGGCCGCGGTCCAGGCCGCGGGCAAGGAGCACGGCCTCAAGGTCGAGGTGCTCGACGAGAAGGCGCTGGTCAAGGGCGGTTTCGGCGGCATCATGGGCGTCGGCCGGGGCTCGGCGACCCCGCCGCGGCTGGTGAAGGTGGCGTACACCCACCCCAAGGCGAAGAAGACCGTCGCGCTCGTCGGCAAGGGCATCACGTACGACTCGGGCGGCATCTCCCTGAAGCCCCCGGGCCACAACGAGACGATGAAGTGCGACATGGCCGGCGCGGCCGCCGTGTTCGCGACCGTCGTGGCGGCGGCCAAGCTGGGCGTGCAGGTCAACGTGACCGGCTGGCTGGCGCTGGCGGAGAACATGCCGGGCGGCAACGCGACGCGCCCCGGTGACGTGCTGAAGATGTACTCGGGCAAGACCGTCGAGGTGCTCAACACGGACGCCGAGGGCCGGCTGGTCCTGGCGGACGCGCTGACGCGCGCCTCGGAGGAGAACCCGGACGCGATCGTGGACGTGGCGACGCTGACCGGCGCGATGGTGCTGGCGCTCGGCACCCGTACGTTCGCGATCATGTCGAACGACGACGGCTTCCGTACCTCGGTGCACGAGACGGCGACGGAGGCGGGCGAGCAGGCGTGGCCGATGCCGATGCCGCCGGAGCTCCTCAAGGCGATGGACTCGCCGGTCGCGGACATCGCGAACATGGGCGAGCGGATGGGCGGCGGCCTGGTGGCCGGTCTGTTCCTCCAGGAGTTCGTGGGCGAGGGCATCACCTGGGCGCACCTGGACATCGCGGGCCCGGCGTTCAACGAGGGCGCGCCGTTCGGCTACACCCCCAAGGGCGGCGCCGGCACGGCGGTCCGCACCCTGGTCCGGCTGGTCGAGAAGGCCGCCGCCGGCGACGTTCTGTAGCCGACGGGTTCACGCGGGATCCGGGCATGCTTCCGGCGGCGCGTTTCAGCCGGAATGCAGTGCTCGCTTGTACGAACGTACGGCCCCGGGCTAGCACGCCCGGGGCCGTCCGCGCGACCGGGCAGGTGTTCGCCCTCAGCGAGATTCCAGCGCCCGGAGTGCCCCTTACGGGCCAGTAGCCTCCCAGGATGAGGCTTAAGTCCGTCTCAGACCACGGCCCGGTGACCCGTCCGCCGCGAACAAGTGCGAAGATGTTGGTCGGCACGACAGGGCCCAGTTTTCAAAGTTTTCAGACATAGCGGCCGATAAACAGCCGCCGCCCGGTCACCACAGACCGGCTCCGGCGTACCCATGCATGGAGGACGTGACGTGGCGAACGACGCCAGCACCGTTTTCGACCTAGTGATCCTCGGCGGCGGCAGTGGCGGTTACGCCGCGGCGCTGCGCGCGGCGCAGCTGGGCCTGGACGTCGCCCTGATCGAGAAGAACAAGCTCGGTGGCACGTGTCTGCACAACGGCTGCATCCCCACAAAGGCTCTGCTGCACGCGGGCGAGATCGCCGACCAGGCTCGTGAGAGCGAGCAGTTCGGTGTCAAGACCACCTTCGATGGCATCGACATGGCGGGTGTCCACAAGTACAAGGACGACGTGATCGCGGGCCTGTACAAGGGTCTGCAGGGGCTGGTCGCCAGCCGCAAGATCACTTACGTCGCGGGTGAGGGCCGGGTGTCCTCCCCCACCACCGTCGATGTGAACGGCGAGCGCTACACGGGCCGCCACCTCCTGCTGGCGACCGGCTCCGTGCCGAAGTCGCTGCCGGGCCTGAACATCGACGGCGACCGCATCATCTCCTCGGACCACGCGCTGGTCCTGGACCGCGTCCCGAAGTCCGCGATCGTGCTGGGCGGCGGCGTCATCGGCGTCGAGTTCGCCTCCGCGTGGAAGTCCTTCGGCGCGGACATCACGATCGTCGAGGGCCTGCCGCACCTGGCCCCGCTCGAGGACGAGAACAGCTCCAAGCTGCTGGAGCGCGCGTTCCGCAAGCGCGGCATCAAGTTCAACCTCGGCACCTTCTTCGAGAAGGCGGAGTACACGGCCGACGGTGTGAAGGTGACCCTCGCCGACGGCAAGACGTTCGAGGCCGAGCTGCTGCTCGTCGCCGTCGGCCGCGGCCCGGTCTCGCAGGGCCTGGGTTACGAGGAGGCCGGCGTCGCGATCGACCGCGGCTACGTCATCGTCGACGAGTACATGCAGACCAACGTGCCCACGATCTCGGCCGTCGGTGACCTCGTCCCGACCCTCCAGCTCGCGCACGTCGGCTTCGCCGAGGGCATCCTGGTAGCCGAGCGGCTGGCCGGTCTCAAGGCCGTGCCGATCGACTACGACGGTGTGCCGCGCGTCACGTACTGCCACCCGGAGGTCGCCTCCGTCGGTATCACCGAGGCGAAGGCCAAGGAGCTGTACGGCGCCGACAAGGTCGTCACCCTGAAGTACAACCTCGCGGGCAACGGCAAGAGCAAGATCCTCAAGACCGCGGGCGAGATCAAGCTCGTCCAGGTCAGGGATGGTGCCGTCGTCGGCGTCCACATGGTCGGTGACCGTATGGGCGAGCAGGTCGGCGAAGCCCAGCTGATCTACAACTGGGAAGCGCTGCCGGCCGAGGTCGCCCAGCTCATCCACGCGCACCCGACGCAGAGCGAGGCGCTCGGCGAGGCCCACCTGGCCCTCGCGGGCAAGCCGCTGCACTCGCACGACTAAGCCCCTCAGCACGCACCCATCCGCACAGATCGTTAGGAGCAACCGCAACCATGGCGGTTTCCGTAACCCTTCCGGCGCTCGGCGAGAGCGTGACCGAGGGCACCGTCACCCGTTGGCTCAAGGCCGAGGGTGAACGCGTCGAGGCAGACGAGCCGCTGCTCGAGGTGTCGACCGACAAGGTCGACACCGAGATCCCGTCGCCCGCCTCCGGCATCCTGGCCTCCATCAAGGTGGCCGAGGACGAGACGGTCGAGGTCGGCGCCGAGCTGGCCATCATCGACGACGGCTCGGGCGCGCCCGCCGCCGAGGCTCCGGCCGCGGCTCCCGCCGAGGTCCCCTCCACCGAGGCGTCCACCCCGGCCGAGGCCCCCGCGCCGGCCCCCGTCGCCGAGGCCCCCGCTGCCGAAGCCCCCGCGGCTTCCTCCGGCTCCTCCGAGGGAACCCCGGTCCTGCTGCCCGCACTGGGCGAGTCGGTCACCGAGGGCACCGTCACCCGTTGGCTGAAGGCGGTCGGCGAGACCGTCGAGGCCGACGAGCCGCTGCTCGAGGTCTCCACGGACAAGGTCGACACCGAGATCCCGGCCCCGACCGGTGGTGTCCTCCTGGAGATCCTCATCAACGAGGACGAGACCGCCGAGGTCGGCACCAAGCTCGCCGTCATCGGCGCCGCGGGTGCCGCTCCGGCCGCTGCCCCGGCCGCCGCCGCTCCGGCTCCGGCCCCCGCCGCTCCGGCCCCCGCGCCCGCTCCGGCCCCCGCCGCTCCGGCCCCCGCGCCCGCCCCGGCCCCGCAGGCCCAGGCACCGGCTCCGGCCGCGCCCGCCGCCCCGGCTCCGGCACCCGCCGCTCCCGCCCAGGCCCCGGCCGCCGCTCCGGCGCCGGCCTCCTCGGGTGACGACGGCGCCTACGTGACCCCCCTGGTCCGTAAGCTCGCCTCCGAGAACGGCGTGACCCTGTCGTCGGTCAAGGGCACCGGCGTCGGTGGCCGCATCCGCAAGCAGGACGTCATCGCCGCCGCGGAGGCCGCCAAGGCCGCTGCGGCGAGCGCCGCCGCCCCGGCCGCCGCGTCCGCTCCGAAGGCCGCCCCCGTGGCGTCCCCGCTGCGTGGCCAGACGGTCAAGATGACCCGCATGCGCAAGGTCATCGGCGACAACATGATGAAGGCGCTGCACAGCCAGGCGCAGCTCACCAGCGTGGTCGAGGTGGACATCACCAAGATCATGCAGATGCGCAACAAGGCCAAGGACGCGTTCGCGCAGCGCGAGGGCGTCAAGCTCTCGCCGATGCCGTTCTTCGTCAAGGCCGCGGCCCAGGCGCTGAAGGCCCACCCGGTCGTCAACGCCCGGATCAACGAGGACGAAGGCACCATCACCTACTTCGACTCCGAGAACATCGGTATCGCGGTGGACTCCGAGAAGGGTCTGATGACTCCGGTCATCAAGGGTGCGGGCGACCTCAACATCGCGGGTATCTCCAAGCGGACCGCGGAGCTGGCCGGCAAGGTCCGGGCGAGCAAGATCAGCCCGGACGAGCTGTCCGGCGCCACCTTCACGATCAGCAACACCGGCTCGCGCGGTGCGCTGTTCGACACGGTGATCGTGCCCCCGAACCAGGCCGCCATCCTGGGCATCGGCGCGACCGTCAAGCGTCCGGTGGTCATCGAGACCGCCGAGGGCACCGTCATCGGCGTCCGCGACATGACGTACCTGGCGCTCTCCTACGACCACCGCCTGGTGGACGGTGCCGACGCGGCCCGTTACCTGACGGCCGTCAAGGAGATCCTGGAAGCGGCCGAGTTCGAGACCGAGATCGGTCTCTAGGACCGCTACCGCGTCCCCGACGCGGTCAGGCCATCGCAGTCCGACGCCCCCGACCCGGTACTCCGGGCCGGGGGCGTCGGCGTTGCACAGGACGTCGTACGGGACGGGAGGCACCACCATGCGCGCGGCGCGGCTGATCCACCTCGTCCTGCTGCTCCAGAACCGCGGCTCGATGCGGGCCGCCGAGCTGGCGGAGGCCCTGGAGGTCTCCGAGCGCACGGTCGCCCGGGACGTGCTGGCCCTGTCGGAGGCGGGCGTGCCGGTGTACGCCGAGCGCGGCAGAGCCGGCGGCTACCGGCTCGTCGGCGGGTACCGGACGCGCCTGACGGGGCTGGGACGGAACGAGGCGGAGGCGCTGTTCCTGTCCGGGGTACCGGGCGCGCTGCGCGACATGGGCCTGGCGGACACCGGCTCCGCCGCCCGCCTCAAGGTCACCGCGGCCCTGCTCCCGGAGCTGCGGGACGCCTCGCACTCCGCCGCCCAGCGCTTCCACCTGGACGCGCCCGGCTGGTACCAGGAACCGGAGACACCACCGCTGCTCCCCGCACTCGCCGACGCCGTCTGGGACGACCGCCCCGTCAGCGCCCGCTACCGGCGGGGCGAGCGGGAGGTGGAGCGGGAGCTGGAGCCCTACGGCCTGGTCCTGAAGGGCGGCATCTGGTACCTGGCGGCCCGTACCGTGACCCCTGCGGCGGGGCAGTACCGGGTCTACCGCGTCGACCGCTTCACCGCCGTGGAGCCGGTCCCGGCCGCGACCGATGCCCCCGGCGGCCGCTTCGAGCGGGATCCCGGCTTCGACCTGCCCGGCTTCTGGGCGGAGCGCGCCGCCGAATTCGCCCGCGCGATCCTGCGCGACGAGGTCGTCGTACGGCTCACGGAGGCCGGCGCCCGGCGGCTGCCCGCCGTGGTCGACCGGGCCGCCGCGCAGGCGGCGCTGGACGCGGCCGGCCCGCCCGACGGGCGGACCGGCGTCACCGTCACCCTCCCCGTCGAATCACTCGACGTCGCCTTCACCCAACTGCTCGCGCTCGGCCCGGAGGCCGAGGTCATCGCGCCGGACGGGCTGCGCGAGCGCTTCGCGGAGGCGGCCAGGGCGATGGCGGAGCGGTACGCGCGGCACGAGCCGCAGCCGTAGCCGTAAGAGATCCGACGACGCGTCCTACCGGTAATCCTCGACGGGAACCTCCCCGGTACCGGACGCCACCTCCGCGAGGTAGCCCCAGGCGTCCGGGCGCGAGCCGTCCGTGTCGGTGAAGCCGTAGACCTGGGCGAGTTGGCCGCTGGACAGCGACTGGCCGTTCCAGCGGGCCACGTCCGGATCCGTGGCGAGGGCCGTGACGGCGCGGCCGATGAAGGCCGGGGACTCCGCGATGACGAAGTGCGGGCTGACCTTCGCCCCGTCGCGCCAGTTCGCCTCGGTCACCCCGAAGGTGTCGAGCATCTGCTCGGAGCGCAGGAACCCGGGGGTGAGGGAGACGGCGGTGCAGCCGTACTCCGCCAGCTCCTTCCCCAGGCCGAACGCCATCCGGATCGGCACGTTCTTCGTGACGTCGAAGAACAGGCTGTTGCGGTACTCCTTGTTGGTCTCGGCCGTGCCGTCGGTGATCTCCACGACCAGGCCGCCGCGCCTGCGGATCAGCAGCGGCAGCGCGCAGTGGCTGGTGATCAGGTGGCTGTCGACGCCGAGGCGCAGCATCCGCAGGCCCTTCTCCAGGTCGATGTCCCACATCTTGGTGTCGAAGTCGATGTAGGCCTCGCCGCCCCAGGTGTCGTTGACGAGGACGTCGAGCCGCCCGTGGTCGCGGTCGATCCGGTCGACGAGGGCGCGGACCTGCTCGGGGTCGAGGTGGTCGGTCGGTACCGCGATGCCGGTGCCGCCGGCCGCGTCGATGAGTTCCGCGGTCTCCTCGATGGTCTCGGGCCGGTTCACCTCGCTGCGGCGCTCGCGCGTGGTGCGGCCGGTCGCGTAGACCACGGCGCCGGCCCGGCCCAGTTCCACGGCCATCGCCCGCCCGGCGCCGCGGGTGGCTCCGGCGACCAGGACGACCTTGCCCTGGAGCGCGCCCGGGGTCGTGCCCTGGGGCGTGCTCCCGAACCCGTCATCGTCATTCTGCTTGTCGGCCATGCTGGACCTCCTGTAGTGGTTCGTACTGCACGACCGTCGCAGCCATACCCGACACCCTGTGTCAGGTTTCCTCCGGAGGCATCTTGCCGCTCCACATAGATCTGCTGACCGACCCCACCGGCACGCAGCTGCACGACTGGTACCAGGTGCTCGCCGCCGCCCTGGGCCACGACCTGCCCGGCGATCCGGTGCCCGCGTCCGAGGACGTGTACGCGCAGCTCGCGACGCCGAGCGCCTACAGCCGCAAGCTGCTGTGGCTGGCGCGGAACACCGCCGGCGCGCCGGTGGGAACCGCCGCGCTGCGGCTGTTCGACGAGCCGGGGCGCTCCCATCTCGCCTCCCTGGAGCTGTACTCGCACCCCGCCCACCGGCGGCTCGGTGCCGGTTCCCGGCTGCTGGCCACCGCCGTGGGCGCGGCCCGCGACGACGGGCGCCGCAGCCTCATCACGAGAACCACGGTCGGCACCCCGGGCGACCGCTTCCTGGCCACCCGTGCCTTCACCCCGGTCCTGAAGCTCACCTGGCGCCGGCTGCGGTTCGACAGCATGGACGCGGCCGCGATCGGCGCGCTCGCCGCCGAGGTGCATCCGGGCTACCGGCTGGAGACCTGGGAGGGCGTCGCCCCCGACGGGCTGATCGACGCTTTCGCGCTCGCCAAGCAGGCCATGGACGACATGCCGACCGGCGGGATGGACCTCGGCCACGTCCCGTGGACCGCCGAGCGGGTCCGGTCCATCGCCGAGGTCTTCGCCAAGCGCGGGGAACAGCTGATCACCGTGGCCGCGATCAGTGACGCGGACGGCTCGGTGGCCGGCTACACCGAGCTGGTCGTGCCGGCCGACGGCGCGGGGCGCGCGCTGCAGCACGACACGGCCGTCGTCCCCCGCCATCGCGGGCACGGCCTCGGGCGCTGGATGAAGGCGTCGATGATCCAGCGGATCGCGGCCGGGCAGCCCGCGGTGACGGAGATCGAGACCGACAACGCCGACGACAACCGGCACATGGTCGCGATCAACGCGGGGCTCGGTTTCGTGCCCGTGCGGCAGACCGTGGAGTACCAGCTGAGCCTGGCGGAATGAGTTCTTCCGTCGCGTTCCGCGACCGCCGGGGGAGCGCTCTGCGACGTCATCCGGCCAATGAGGCCAAACGTGCGTAACGACACGGGCGCATACGGGGCACTCCGCGTGCGTCCGGCCCCGGCAACCGGGAAGCTGGACGCGTGATGGACGAGACGGAGTTCTGGGAGATCATCGACAGCACCCGCGCGGCCGCGGACGGTGATCCGGAGGAACAGGCCGATCTGCTGATCGAGCGGCTCGCGCTGCTCGATCCGGACTCGGTCACGGACTTCGCGCGGCATTTCGAGACCCGCTTCGCGCGGGCCTTCCGGTGGGACGTGTGGAGCGCCGCGGACATCATGCTGGGCGGCGCGGACGACGAGGCGTTCGACTTCTTCCGCTGCTGGCTGATCGGCCAGGGCCGGCACGTCTTCGAGGGCGCCCTGCACAGCCCCGACGACCTGGCCTTCCTCGTCACCGAGTTCGACCCGGAGGTCGACGGCGACGCCGAGGAGCTGGGGTACGCGGCGGACGAGGCGTACGAGCAGCTCACCGGCGTGCGACTGCCCGACCTGGAGCTGCCGCGGCCCGGCGACCCGGAGGGCGAGCGGTTGGACATGGACGACACGGACCTCATGGCGGACCGTTTCCCCAAGCTGTGGGCCCGTTTCGGCTGACGGCGGGCGCGGCCTGACGCCGTTGACGGGCGCCCGGGGCCGCGGATCGGCTACGGAGCCGGCGTGGCCTGCTGCCCTGCGGTGAGGTCCAGCGGCCGGCCCATCAGCACGTCGTCCACGTAGGCGCCCTGCAGCAGGAACTCGCCCGGCAGGACCCCCTCGACCGTGTATCCGAGCGACTCGTAGAGCCGCCGCGCCGGGGCGTTGTGGCCCAGCACCCGCAGCGTCATCCGGGTCGCGCCCTGCCGGCCCGCCTCCCGCAGCGCCTCGTCCATCAGCCTGCGGGCGATGCCCCGGCCGCGGGCCCAGGTGTCCACGGCGAGCCCCTGGATCTGGCGGACGTGCGCGTTGCACCGCAGCGGGGTGGGCAGGACGATCCGCACGTAGCCGGCCAGCCGGCCGTCGATCTCGGCGACCAGGATCTCCTCGGGCGTGTGGCGCTCGTCGTAGAACGGCTCGCCGGGGTCGGGCTGCGGCTGCACCGCGTGCAACGGGGACCAGGTGCGGACGTCGATCCCGATGAGGCCGGCTTCGTCGGCGTAGGTCGCCGGACGGATCATCACATCTGACATACCGGCTTACTCTGCCATGCACGGCTCCCGGCCCTGGCAGCACCCCGTGCGGACCCGGCGCGGGCAGAATAGGCCCCATGCGTATCGCAGTCACCGGCGCTTCGGGCCTCATCGGCTCCGCCCTCGTCCGCTCCCTCCGCGCCGACGGGCACGAGGTTTCCCGCCTGGTCCGGCGCGAACCCGCCGGCCCCGACGAGGTCCGCTGGGACCCCGCGCGCCAGTTCGTGGACGTCCAGGGGCTGGCGGGCTGCGACGCGGTCGTCCACCTCGCCGGGGCGGGCGTCGGCAACCACCGCTGGACCGCCGCGTACAAGAAGGAGATCCACGACAGCCGGGTCCTGGGCACCACCGCGATCGCCCGGGCCGTCGCGTCCCTCGACACCCCGCCCAAGGTTCTCGTCTGCGGTACCGCGGTCGGGTACTACGGCGACACCGGTGACCGGCCGGTGGACGAGGACGGCCCGTCCGGCGACAACTTCCTCGCCGGCGTCGTCCGGGACTGGGAGGCCGCCGCGGAGCCCGCGGCCGCGGCCGGCATCCGGACGGTGTTCGCCCGCACCGGGCTCGTCGTGTCGCGTGCGGGCGGCGCCTGGGGGCGGCTGTTCCCGCTCTTCAACGCCGGGCTCGGCGGCCGGCTCGGCGACGGGCGCCAGTACTGGAGCTTCATCTCCCTGCACGACGAGATCGCCGCTTTCCGCCACATCATCGACACCGGGAGCCTGTCGGGGCCGGTGAACCTGACGGCACCGGAACCCCTCACCAACCGCGAGGTGACCGCCGCGATGGGCCGCGTCCTGCGCCGGCCCACCCTCGCCGCCGTCCCGGCGTTCGCCCTGCGCATCGCGCTCGGCGAGTTCTCCGAGGACGTCCTGATGAGCCAGCGCGTGCTGCCGCGGCGGCTGCTCGACTCGGGCTTCACGTTCGCCTTCCCGGGCATCGAGGAGAGCATCCGGGCGGCACGCGGGCACTGAGCGGGGGCTCACGGGCGCTGAGTGGGAGCACGCGGGTGCTGGGTGGCTCACAGGCACCGAGCGGCCGTACGTGGGCACTTACCGGCCGCAGCGCGGGCACTGAGTGCCGAAAGGCTGAATCGCACCGCACACCCGGTGCATCAGCCACGTGCGATGAGGGCATGACCCCTACCAGCGCCAGCTGACGCGAGCGGGGAACGAAGCCAACCTCCGGAGGGGCATCGTGCTCTCAACAGCACGGCAAGCGGACGTCGTCGTGATCGGAGCCGGGCTCGCGGGCCTGGCGGCGGCGCAGCATCTGACCAGCGCGGGACTGACCGTCACCGTGCTGGAGGCGGGATCACGGGTCGGCGGCCGGATGGCCACCGACACGGTGGACGGCTTCCGGCTCGACCGCGGCCCGCAACTGCTCAACATGGCCAACCCCGACCTCCGGCGCACCCCGGGGCTCCAGGGGCTGCGGCTGCGCCCGTTCGCCCCCGGCGCCCTGGTGCGGGCCGGCGGGCGCGGCTACCGCGTCGGCGACACCCGCGGCGCCCGGGCCCGCGCCATGCTCTCCGCCGCCAGGACCCCGTTCGGCGACACCCTCGACCGGGCGGGACTCGGCACCGCCCTCAACCGGCTGGCCGCCACCTCCACCGCCCGGCTCCTCGCCCGGCCCGAGACCACCGCGGCCGCCGCACTCGCCGCCCGCGGCTTCGCGCCCCGCCTCGTCGACGGCTTCGTGCGCCCGCGCCTGAACGCCCTGCTCTGCGACCCGGAGCTCTCCACCTCCAGCCGCTGCGCGGACCTCGTGCTGCGCGGCTTCGCCCGTGGCGGCACGTGTCTGCCCGCCACCGGCGCGGCCACCGTCCCGCAGCGCCTCGCCGCCGCCCTGCCGCCGGGCACCGTGCGGCTCGGTGTCCGGGCGACCGCCGTCGCCGTCAACGCCGTCGACACCGCCACCGACGGCCGGGGAACCGGTCAACTGCCCTGTCGCGCCGTGGTGGTGGCCACCGGCGCCCGCGCCGCCGGCGAACTCCTCCCCGGACTGCGGGTCCCCGCCTTCCACCCCGTCACGGTCGTCCACCACGCCGCACCCCGGTCCCCGCTGCGCGAACCCCTCCTGGTCCTCGACGCGGACCGGCACGGGCCCGTCTCGCACACGCTGCCGGCCAGCGAGCTGGACCCCTCGCGCGCGCCGGCCGGACGCGCCCTCGTCACGTCCGTCCTCCTCGGCCGGCAGGAGACCGGCGGCGCCGACGACATCGCCGTCCGCAAACACCTGGCCGAGCTGTACGAGACCTCGACGGACGACTGGGAGCCGCTGGCCGCCCACCACGACCCCGAGGCCGTCCCCGTGATGACCGCCCCGCACGACTTACGGCGCCCGGTCCGCCTCCTGTGCGGCCTCTACGTCTGCGGCGACCACCGCGACACCAGCACCGTCCAGGGCGCCCTCGTCTCCGGCCGCCGCGCCGCCACCCACCTCCTCGCGGACTTCGGCTACCGCCCGGCGGCGGCCGTCCCCTCCCGCCAGGCCGGGGAAGCGGCCTGACGGCCACCCCGTGAAAGGGCGTTCAGCCCAAGGACAGCCCTAGCGCGGCCGCCCGCTCGAAGAAGCCCCGCCCCGCACCGCTGTCCCGGAACGGCTCCAAGCGCCGCGCGAAGTCCCGTACGTACTCCACCGCCCGCGTGGAGCGCATCTCGGTCGCCTGCTGCATCGCCTCTCCCGCCAGCACGCACGCCAGGTCCACCTCCCCCAGCCCCAGCCGCGCCGTGGCCAGCACCGTCCGGCAGAACACCCGGCTCCGCGCGTACCCCGGCCCCCGCAGTTGCAGCGAACGCTCGGCGTACTGCGCCGAGGCCCGGTACTGCTGCAGGTCCCGGTGGCAGTGGCCGAACTCGTCGGCGAGCTGTGCCTCGTCGAAGAACCGTGCCCAGGGCGGGACTTCGTCCCCCGCCCGCGCCGCGTCCAGCGAGCGCTCCGCGCGCGCGAGCGCCGCCGAGCAGGCCCGCATCTCACCGAGCAGACCGTGCCCGCGCGCCTCCGCCGCGTGCAGGAGGGCCTGCACGACGGCGGGCGCGCTCGTGCCGACCCCCTGCTGCGCCACCCGCGCCAGCTGGACCGCCTCGCGCCCGTGCCCGAGGTACACCGCCTGGCGGCTCATCGTGACGAGGACGTAGCCGCCGTAGACGCGGTCCGCGGACGCCTGGGCGAGGCGCAGGGACTGGACGAAGTAACGCTGGGCGAGGCCGTGCGCGCCGATGTCGTACGACGTCCAGCCGGCCAGCCGCGTCAGGTCGGCGACCGCGCCGAACAGACGGCGTCCCAGGGCCTCGCCGTACGTGCCGCGCAGCATCGGCTCGGCCTCGTGCTCGAGGTACCGGACGAGCGCCTGGCGGGCGTGGCCGCCGCCGTACGTGTTGTCGAGGGTCCGGAAGAGGTCGCCGACGGAGCGCAGCGCGGCGATGTCGCCCATGGTGACGCGCTGGCGGGAGACGGTGGCGCGGCCCGGCCCGTGGCCGCGCGTCTGCGCGGGGATCCGGGCCCGGCCGGCCCGTTCTGGCTCCCCGGAGCCACCGGCCCCCGCCCCGCAGCCGTGCGCCACATGCTCGTCGGGCCGCCCGATGAGCCAGTCGCGGCTCGGCACCACCAGCCCGGCCGGTGTGAACGCGATCTTGCGCAGTTCGGCCTGGCTGCCGGTGTCCTTCCGCCACAGCCCGCTGATGATGTCGACCGCTTCCTCCGGCCCCGAGGCGAACTCCAGGCCCGCGTAGACCGGCGCGCACGCGTCGAGCCCGAGGTCCTGTGCGGACAGCCGCCGCCCCAGCCGTCGCGTGAAGACCTCGGCGATGAGGGCGGGCGTGGTGCCGCGTGGCTGCTGGCCGCGCAGCCAGCGCGTCACGGAGGTCTTGTCGTAGCGCAGGTCCAGGCCGTGCTCGATACCGAGCTGATCGACCCGGCGGGCGAGCCCCGCGTTGGAGAAGCCGGCCTCCGAGATCAGGGTGGCCAGCTGGCGGTTGGGGGAACGCTGTGGGGATCGGTCCGTCATCGGCTGTGCGGTCCACTTCCTTCGAGGGAACGGAAGTGCGTGAATGTAACGGCCGGTAGTACCACGATCACCGTCCGAGGCTCAGATTCCCCCGAACGGGTGACGCCCTGCCCCATTGCCTCGTAAAGCCCGGCCTTCCGATCACCGACCGTGCTACCGACGCGGGACGCGAACCCCTTCGAGGACCGCCTCCTCCCCTCCCCCGCGCCGGTCGTACAGTTGCAGGGGCGCCAACGAGGCGATTACGAGGAGCTGACGTGACTGACCTGCACTTCGTCCACCTGGGCTTCGGGCCGGACGCCGTCGAGTACCAGGAGGCGTGGCAGGAGCAGCGCCGGGTGCACGCCGCGCGCTTCGAGGACGAGATCCCCGACACCTGCCTCCTGCTGGAGCACCCGCCGGTCTACACCGCGGGCCGCCGCACCGCCGACAACGAGCGCCCGCTGGACGGGACGCCGGTCGTCGACGTGGACCGCGGCGGCAAGATCACCTGGCACGGCCCCGGCCAGCTCGTCGGCTACCCGATCCTCAAGCTGCCGCGCCCGGTCGACGTCGTCGCGCACGTCCGCCGCCTCGAGGACGCGCTGATCGCGACCTGCGCCGAGTTCGGCCTGGAGACCACCCGCATCGAGGGCCGCAGCGGCGTCTGGGTGCTGGGCGACCCCGTCGAGCAGCGGGCGGCGGGCGGCCTGACGCTGGACTTCGACCCGCGGCTCGCGGACGAGGAGTTCGACCCGCGGCTGAACGGCCCGGAGTACGCCCCGTCCAACGCCGGCCAGCGCCGGGAGGACCGCAAGCTCGCGGCCATCGGCATCCGCGTCGCCAAGGGCGTGACGATGCACGGCTTCGCGATCAACTGTGACCCGGACAACACCTGGTTCGACCGGATCGTGCCGTGCGGCATCCGGGACGCCGGGGTGACGTCGCTCTCCAACGAGCTGGGCCGGGACATCTCCGTCACCGACGTCGTGCCGGTGATCGAGAAGCACCTGCGGGCGGTGCTGGAGACCGCGGCGCCCCTCCCCCGGGCCGTGTAGGGCTCCGCGGGAGGCGTGGGAGGCCGTCACCCCCTTGGGGGAATGCCCCCACGAGCCTGCTGGTTGCCTCTGTTCGTACAGGTACAAACAACGGGCGTACCCTGGGGTTCGCCGAAGATTCGAAGACACGCTGGTGGAAGGGGAGTACCGGACGATGTCCGCTGTCGCACCCGACGGACGCAAGATGCTGCGCCTGGAAGTCCGGAACGCTCAGACCCCCATCGAGCGGAAACCCGAGTGGATCAAGACCCGGGCGAAGATGGGCCCCGAGTACACGAAGATGCAGGCGCTCGTGAAGAGCGAAGGCCTGCACACCGTGTGCCAGGAGGCCGGCTGTCCCAACATCTACGAATGCTGGGAGGACCGCGAGGCCACCTTCCTCATCGGCGGCGACCAGTGCACCCGGCGCTGTGACTTCTGCCAGATCGACACCGGCAAGCCGGCGGCGCTGGACCTCGACGAGCCGCGCCGTGTCGGCGAGTCCGTCGTGACCATGAACCTGAACTACGCCACCATCACCGGCGTCGCCCGCGACGACCTGGAGGATGGCGGCGCCTGGCTCTACGCCGAGACGGTGCGCCAGATCCACGCGCAGACCGCCGAGCGGGCCGAGGGCTTCACCAAGGTCGAGCTGCTGATCCCGGACTTCAACGCGGTACCCGAGCAGCTCGCCGAGGTCTTCTCGTCCCGGCCCGAGGTGCTCGCGCACAACGTCGAGACGGTGCCGCGCATCTTCAAGCGGATCCGCCCCGGCTTCCGCTACGAGCGCTCCCTCGAAGTGATCACCAGGGCCCGCGAGGCCGGGCTGGTCACCAAGTCCAACCTGATCCTGGGCATGGGCGAGGAGCGCGAAGAGGTCAGCCAGGCGCTGCGGGACCTGCACGACGCGGGCTGCGAGCTGATCACCATCACGCAGTACCTGCGGCCCTCACCGCGGCACCACCCCGTCGAGCGCTGGGTGAAGCCGCACGAGTTCGTTGAGCTCAAGGACGAGGCCGACCAGATCGGCTACGCCGGTGTCATGTCCGGGCCGCTGGTCCGTTCGTCGTACCGCGCGGGCCGGCTGTTCCAGCAGGCGATGGACCGCCGCCGGGAGACGGGCGAGCACTCGGTGGCGGCGCAGGCCGTCTGAGATCCGGCTTCGGCCATGTGAATCCCCTCACGGTGACGCGGAGCGGCTGCGCTCCGCGTCACCGGCTCCCATCAGGCGTGCGGCGCGGCGAAGCGGAATCAGGGGCCTCGGCAAGGTTTCATGCGAGATTGACCGTGCGGTCACGGGCTGGTAACACAGTGTGGCGAGCCTGGTTCACGCACACTCATGCGATTCCGAGGCGTCCTGAGGGGGACCCATGCAGGTTGAGTCCGCACAGCTCCGGCAGAGCACCCTCCACCCCACTGTCACCGTCACCGGGGCACTGCGTGCCGTGGAGGCGCTGCTGCTCGGCGGGGGTCAGCAGACCGCCCGTCGCAACGCCTGGTCGTCCGTGGTCGAGGACCGCCGCCGGGCCAAGGACCGGCGCGAGGTGCAGCACGTGATCGAGGCGCTGAACGCCCCGGCCGCCGGCCTGTACACGGGGCCGGATTCCTTCTGACGGGCGGGCCGGCTCCTTGAGGGCCACCGATGCGCCCACCGGCGCGCGGGCCACGTATCCTGTGCCGCATGGCGAGGAAGGAAACATCCGAGAACCCTGGGCGTCTTCAGCAGATCGCTCAGACCTACAAGATGACCAGGCGGGCCGACTCCAAGGTCGGGCTCGTCGTTGCGGCTGTGGGAATCGTCACCTTCGGTGTCGTCCTCGCCCTCGGCTTCTTGATCGACCACCCGATCTACGCGGGCATCCTGGGCTTGCTGTTCGCGTTTCTCGCGATGGCCATCGTCTTCGGCCGCCGGGCCGAGAAGGCCGCCTTCGGGCAGCTGGAGGGCCAGGTGGGTGCCGCCGCGGCGGTGCTGGACAACGTGGGCCGCGGCTGGACCGTGACCCCGGCGGTCGCGATGAACAAGAGCCAGGACGTGGTGCACCGTGCGGTCGGCAAGGCCGGCGTGGTGCTGGTCGGCGAGGGCAATCCGAACCGGGTGAAGGCCCTGCTGGCCGGCGAGAAGAAGAAGGTGGCGCGCGTCGTGCTGGACGTGCCGATCACCGACATCATCGTCGGGAACGAAGAGGGCCAGGTCCCGCTCAAGAAGGTGCGCACGACGCTGCTCAAGCTGCCGCGCGTGCTGGCCGGACCGAAGGTCACCGAGGTCAACGACCGCCTGCGGTCGCTCGGCACCCTCATGAGCAACATGCCGATCCCGAAGGGTCCGATGCCGAAGGGCATGCGGATGCCGAAGGGCCGCTGACCCCCGCACGCACCGCAAACGACCACAACGCCCTCGTGGACCGGGAAACCGGGCCGCGAGGGCGTTCTTCGTTCCGGAGGGCCGGGATCCGGACCGGGATCCGAGCTCCAGACCTGGATCCAGACCTGGATCCGGGCCTAGATCCGGACTTCGACGGATCGGGCGGCCTTGTCGTGCAGCCCACGGCCGTCGCGGTCCCACACCAGGGCCGGGATCACCAGCAGCAGCAGGACGGTACGCAGCACCACCGGGCCGACGCGGAGCCGTCCACCGCCGAGCGTGACGACGCGCAGGCCGAGCAGCCGCTTGCCCGGCGTGCTTCCGACGGTACCGAGGGTGACGACGCTCAGGGCGCCGAACAGCGCCAGCGTCCACGGATTGGACGCGTGGACGTCACGGTGCGCGATCAGGCCGTATGCGATCACCAGGCACAGCGTCCAGTCGACGAACACGGCGACGAACCGCCGGCCGACGCCGGCCAGCGAACCCGGCCCGTCCTTCGGCAGCCCCAGCCGTTCACCCCGGTAGCCGAAATCCGTGCCCATTTGCTCGGCCGCCGCGCGCGGTCCCGAAAGCCACGACCCGAGTGCATCCCTGTTGTCCACCCGTCCACCGTACTGTGCCCTCCCGCGCCCCCCGTACGGCGCCTTCACCTCCCGCGCGCGGCCACCACGGCGTAGCGGTTAACCTCGACGAAACAAATGGGTCATGCTTGGGAAATCCCCGATCCCTATGGTCGGGGCCAGCGTGCGCCATCGCACTGGCCGCGCCTCGTGTTGCCATCCCGGACTCTCCGAGCCGGGTCTAGGAGGAGTTGGATGTTCCAGAACGCCGACGACGTCAAGAAGTTCATCGCGGACGAGGACGTCAAGTTCGTTGACGTCCGCTTCTGTGATCTGCCCGGAGTCATGCAGCACTTCACGGTCCCGGTCAGCACCTTCGACCCGACCGAGACGCTGATGTTCGACGGGTCGTCGATCCGCGGCTTCCAGGCCATCCACGAGTCCGACATGGCGCTCGTCCCCGACCTCACCACGTCGCGCCTGGACGCGTTCCGCAAGGACAAGACGCTCAACATCAACTTCTTCATCCACGACCCGATCACGGGCGAGCAGTACAGCCGTGACCCGCGGAACGTGGCGAAGAAGGCCGAGGCCTACCTCGCGTCGTCCGGTATCGCCGACACCGCGTACTTCGGCCCCGAGGCCGAGTTCTACGTGTTCGACAGCGTGCGCTTCGCGACCAACGCCAACGAGTCGTACTACCACATCGACTCCGAGGCCGGCGCCTGGAACACCGGCTCCGAGGACAACAACCGCGGCTACAAGGTCCGCTACAAGGGCGGGTACTTCCCGATCCCGCCGGTCGACCACTTCGCCGACCTCCGTGCCGAGATCTCCCTGGAGCTGGAAGCGTCCGGCCTGCAGGTCGAGCGCCAGCACCACGAGGTGGGCACGGCCGGCCAGGCCGAGATCAACTACAAGTTCAACACGCTGCTCGCAGCGGCCGACGACCTCATGCTCTTCAAGTACATCGTGAAGAACGTCGCCTGGCGCAACGGCAAGACCGCGACCTTCATGCCGAAGCCGATCTTCGGCGACAACGGCTCGGGCATGCACGTCCACCAGTCCCTGTGGACCGCGGGCGTGCCGCTGTTCTACGACGAGCAGGGCTACGCGGGCCTCTCGGACACCGCCCGGTACTACATCGGCGGCATCCTCAAGCACGCCCCCTCGCTCCTCGCCTTCACCAACCCGACGGTGAACTCGTACCACCGTCTGGTGCCCGGCTTCGAGGCCCCGGTCAACCTGGTCTACTCCCAGCGCAACCGGTCCGCCGCGATCCGCATCCCGATCACGGGCGCCAACCCGAAGGCCAAGCGCATCGAGTTCCGCGCGCCTGACCCGTCGTCCAACCCGTACCTGGCGTTCTCGGCGCTCCTGATGGCCGGCCTGGACGGCATCAAGAACAAGATCGAGCCGGCCGAGCCGGTCGACAAGGACCTCTACGAGCTCGCCCCCGAAGAGCACGCGGGCGTCCCCCAGGTCCCGACCTCGCTCCCCGCCGTCCTCGAAGCCCTCGAGAACGACCACGAGTACCTGCAGGCCGGCGGTGTCTTCACCAGCGACCTGATCGAGACCTGGATCGACTACAAGCGCACCCAGGAAATCGCCCCCATCGCCCTCCGCCCGCACCCCCACGAGTTCGAGATGTACTTCGACCTCTAAACGGTCCGGTCCGCCGACCTGGCGCGATCACCCAAGAGGCCACCTGACCTGCGGAAACAGTCCCCATCAGTTTCCACTGATCACGACCTCTTTCCACCCTCAGGTGCACCAGCGGTGCACCGAAGGGCGGAACGCCTGACGAAGAGTCAGCAGCATTGACTGAGCCCTGGTGCTCTCCGCGAGGAGGGTGCTGGGGCTCAGTGCTGTGCTGGAAGGGGTCAGCTGCCGCCCAGCTCAGCCTTCACTGGTAGACGGCGACGATCGGGACGTTCCTGGCCGCTGCGGTATTCGCCCGCCGGTAGACGATGGTCCACACCGAACCGGTCTTGTCCGGCACACCGCCAGCATCTGGTTGAGGCCCTCGCCGGGGCGGAGTTGTCTTCTCGGCTCAGGGGCGGCCGAGGGCGCGGTAGGTCCAGCCGGCGTTGCGCCAGCGGGTGGGGTCGAGGGTTCCGCGGCCGTCGATGATCTTGGCTTGGGTGACGCGGGTGACGAGGGGTTTGGGGTCGATGTGGGTGTATTGGGTCCACTCGGTCAGGTGCAGCAGGAGGTCGGTGCCTTCGGCGGCGGTGATGGGGTCGTCGATGAAGTCGAGTTCGGGGAAGGTCTTGCGGGCGCTGTCGAGGGCTTTGGGGTCGGAGACGGTGACCTCGGCGCCGTGCTGGTGGAGTTGCTGGGCGACGTGCAGGGCTGGGGAGTCGCGGATGTCGTCGGTGTCGGGCTTGAAAGCGGCGCCCCAGATGGTGATCCGCTTGCCGGTGAGGGTGCCGTCGCACTGTTCTCGGGCGAGGTCGACCATGCGTTCGCGGCGGCGGTTGTTGATCGCGTCGACTTCGCGCAGGAAGGCGAGTGCCTGGTGGGCGCCGAGTTCGTCGGCGCGGGCCATGAAGCCGCGGATGTCCTTGGGTAGGCACCCGCCGCCGAGGCCGGGCCGCAGGCCGCGGCGGCCGATGCGGGTGTCGTGGCCGAGCGCTTCGGCCAGTTCCATCACGTCGGCGCCGGTGGCTTCGCAGACTTCGGCCATGGCGTTGATGAAGGAGATCTTGGTTGCCAGGAAGGCGTTCGCTGCGGACTTCACGAGCTCGGCGGTGGCCAGGTCGGTGACGATGGTGGGTGTCCCGGCGTCGATGATTTTGCTGTAGCACTGGCGGAGCAGGGTCTCGGCCCGGGAGTGGTGGCCGGCGAAGCCCATGACGATGCGGTCGGGGCGCAGGGTGTCTTCGATGGCGAAGGATTCGCGGAGGAACTCGGGGTTCCAGGCGACCTCGATGCGGTCGGCTGCCGGGGAGAACTCGCGGAGGATGTCGACGATGCGCGGGACGGTGCCGACCGGGACGGTGGATTTCCCGACGATGACGGCGGGCCTGTGCAGTCGGGGTGCGAGCTGGCGGACGGCGGTGAAGACCTGGCTGAGGTCGTAGGCGTTGCCGGTCTTGGACTGCGGGGTGCCGACCCCGATGAAGTGCAGGTCTGCGTGGGCGGCGGCTTCCGCGTAGGAGGCGGTGAAGCGCAGGCGGCCCGAGGCGGTGTGTTCGGCCAGGAGAGCGTCGAGGTCGCGTTCGTAGAACGGGGCTTTGCCTGCGTTGAGGTCGGCGATCTTGGCCATGTTGCAGTCCATGCCGAGGACGTCGTGACCGAGTTCGGCCAGTGCGTCGGCGACCACGTCCCCGATGCGGCCGCCGGGGTCCGGGCCGCGCAGGATCAGCCGGGTGAGCGTCTCCGCCGGCTCCAGCGGTTCACCCGCCGCGTGCAGGAGTTTCGCGGCGAGTGGCCGGTAGGACTCCAGCCCGGCGTCGATGACGGCGTTCGGACCGAAGAGGGCAAGCGCGTGGCGGACGTAGCCCATGAGGAATTCGTCCGGGCCCAGCCCGCCGACCACGACCCTGATCCCGAGGTCGGCGACGGCCTTGTAAGCCATGTGCTCGGAGAACGTCGACGCGTTGCCCATCGGATAGTCCAGGGCGGCGACGATGTCCGGCAGGCATTGGACGAAGTCGGCGGTGCCCGGCTCGACGACAATCAGTTCGGCGCCGATGTCCCGGGCGATGTTCGTGGCGATGACGGATTCGTCCAGGCGGTCCTGGCCCGGGTAACGGACCGTGACGCAGACCGGTGGGCGCATGAGGTAGGCCAGTACCGAGGAGTCCAGGCCGCCGGAAAGAAGGAGCGCGAAGTCCCCGGTGGGGGCGCGTAGCGGGACCTGTTCGGCCAGGGTGACGGAGAACGTGGCCAGCGCGCTTTTGTAGGTGCCTTCGAATGGTTCTCGGTCTTCGAGGGTCCACCAGGTGCGTTGCTCCAGCGAGCCTGTGGTGACGTCGAACGTCAGTAGTCCAGCCGGGGCCAGGAGCTGGATGCCCTGGAAGGGGGTATCGGCGCCGATCGGCGTCTCGATGGCGAGCATCTCGGGGCGGACGACGAGCGGCGCGGTGCCGTAGCCAGTCAGCGTGGTGACCTCGGAGGCGAAGGCGAGCCGGCCCCCGTCCAGCCGCCAGTACAGCGGCTTCTCCCCTAATCGGTCCCGAGCCAGGAACAGCCGCCCGAGACGGGGGTCGTACGCAGCCAGGGCGAACATGCCGTCCAACCCCTCCAGGCAGGACGGCCCGATCTTGGCCCAGGCCCGCAGCAGCAGGTGCGCGTCGCTCTGCCCGGCAGACAGCTCGATGCCCCAGGCGGCAGCCATGTCGCGGTAGTTGTAGATCTCGCCGTTGAACGTCAGCAGGACGCCGCTGTGCCGGTCGAGATAGGGGCCGGGCTGGGCGTCCGGGTCGACAACCAGCAGGGTGTTCATGGCCAGCACGGCCTTCCCATCGGTCGAAGCGGCGTGCAGGGTGCCGTCCGGACCCCGGTGGCGCTGGGAGCGGCCCATGGCACCGACGGTTGCTTCGTGCCGGATGGCGTCCGGTCCTGCCAGTCCTGCGATTCCGCACATCTGGTTCACCCCCGAGCGTGATTGGTGGAACCCATCGGTGACGGCCGCCGCCGGGAGAGTGCTGCCCTTCCCGACGGCGACCTGCCCTCAGACAACCGGGTCCGACCAGCGGCCGGGAGGGCTCGCAAGGGGGCTTGCAACTCGCGGGCGGGGTTCACGTACCGGTGGCCAGGCAATACCCTCGGTGACCCACCACACGTGGTTGGCGTACGACTTCTTGCTGCAAAGGAGTACGGGGTCGCGTGCAGAACTCTCCGGAGTGGAAGAGGGGGACGCCATGACGTCGACCGCCCGCCGGAGCCTGCCGCCCAACGCGGACCTGGCCCGGCTCATCGAAGCGAGCGGCGTCAGCCGCAAAGCCCTCGCCCACCGCATCAACCAGCTCGCCCACCAGGCCGGGCTGACCACCGACTACTCCCATACCTCGGTGGCGAACTGGTGCCGGCGTGGCATGACCCCGAAGTGGCCGGTACCCCAACTCCTCGCCCAGGCCATCGGCGAACGCCTCGGACGACCCGTACGGCTGGCCGAGATCGCTATGGGCGAGGCGGAGACAGCGGACCCGGATGTGGGGTTGGATTTCCCCAGGGATCCCGCCGACGCCGTCCGCGTCGCCACTTCGTTCTGGAGTTCCGTGAACCGCCGCGACTTCCTCACCGGCAGCAGCTTCGCCGTCTCCGCCTTCACCACCCCCGTCACGCGCTGGCTGGTCAACCCCGCCGACGGAGCCGCCGCTCATCGCGGTGGCGTCCGCGTCGGCCAGAGCGACCTCGACGAGCTGCGCGAGGCAGCCGACGACGCCCGCCGTTGGGACTCCAAATACGGCGGCGGGAACTGGAAGGCCAACTCCGTCACCGCCTGCCTCGAACAGCGCGCCACCCCACTGCTGCAGGGCTCCTTCACCGACGGCGTGGGCCGCGACCTGTTCTCTGTGACCGCCGAACTCTCCCGCCTGGCCGGCTGGACAGCCTTCGACGTCGGCCAGCACGAAGCCGCCCAACGCCACTTCATCCAAGCTCTCCGCCTCGCCCGGGCTGGCGGCGACGTACAGCTCGGCTGCTACGTCCTGACCACTATGGCCATGCAATCCCTGTTGCGCGGCTTCGTCGGCGAAGCCGTCGACATGGCCCAGGGCGCCTTCGAACGGGCAAAAGGCACGGCCGCCCCACGAGTACTGGCCTTCACCAAGCTCATCGAGGCCCGCGCCCACGCCCGCACCAACGACGCACGGGCTGCCTCCGCCGCCCTTGCCGCCTCCGAAAACCTCCTCGGCCAGGCTCGCACCGGCGGTCCGGAACCCGCCTGGATCGACTTCTACAACCACGCACGGCTGTCCGCGGACGCCGCCGAGGTCTTCCGCGACCTGAAGAACCCCAAGGCGGCACTGGCCTGGAACCGGCAAGCCACCGCCATGCCGACCGGAGTCTTCACCCGCTCGGTCGGCATGCGCCTGGCCATCGTCGGCACCGCCCACCTCCAGGCCCGCGACCTCGACCACGGCCTGGAACTCGGCAACCGATCCGTCGACATCCTCGCCCGCGTCCAGTCCGCCCGAGCACTGGACTACGTACGCGAGTTCAACACCGCCCTCACCCCCTGGCGACGCGAACCAGCCGTACGGGAATTTCTCCACCGCACCCGCAAGGACCTCGGCATCGCCGCTTGACACGGCCACGGGTTGCCAATATCGCGCGGCTACTGGACCAGACGCAATACGGGTCGATGTCCTGAACGCCCAGCAGTTCGCGGATACGGTTATAAGTCCATGCGAGCTCGTGTGCCAGCTGTGCCACCGATAGGTCCAGAGAAGTTGGAGACGGATTCGGACGTAAATCCGGGTTGTCCGTCAAGAGCTCGGCGACGCTGGTACGTCCGGCTTGTGGTGGTGTCCGATGTCAGGCCAAGTTCACGGCATCGGTAGATGAGGGAATGGATTGATACGCCCCGTACCTGCCTGAGTGCAGCCAAGCGTGCAAGGCCCATTCGCTTGGGCAGCAGCGGATGATGCTGTCCTGAGGGGTGAGAAACTCGGCCGCGAAAGCGCCGGGTTCTTACAGAGCGTCCCGTCGTCCGTTTGCGCACGGCATCTGTAGACCATGGCCGGAGTGTGACGACACGTACCAATTGCCGACAACGGTGCCTATTCAGCCAGTTAGGCGGCGAGCTGTTGCCAGGAACCGCTACAGCGCGGATCCGGAAGCAACCGCCGGTGCCGCCCGCTGTCCCTCGACCTCCGGGACCCCGCTCGTGCACCCACAGTGCACCGGCAGCCCTCACACACCGCGTCCACGCAGGTCAGAGATGATTCCCAGTTGTACTTCGACCTCTAAGCACGCGCCGCGCGTCCGAGCCCGGGTCACTCTCCTTGAGGAGGGTGGTCCGGGCTCAGGCGTTGGGGGGTGCGGTCAGGGCGTCGCCCAGGGGGGTTCGGTAGTAGAGGACCGAGCGGCCGGAGCGGGCTCGGGTCAGGAGGCCGGCTTTGCGGAGGACCGTGAGGTGGTCGCCGACCGCGCCGGGGGCCAGGCGCAGGCTCTGGGCGAGCTGCGTGGTGCTCGCGGGCTGGTCCAGGGCGGTCAGCAGCCGGGAGCGGGAGCGGCCGAGGAGGCCGGCGAGGGCGTCCGGTTCGACGGAGTCGGGGGTCTCCCACAGCGCGGACGTGCCGCGGGCGGGGTAGATGACGGCCTTCGGCCAGGGGTCGTCGATGTAGGTGGCCAGGTGGGGCCAGACGAAGACCGACGGGATGAGCAGCAGCCCATCCCCCGCGAGGGTGGTGACGCTGCCCGTGGACGAGGACGTACGGCGGATGTCGATGCCGCCGTCGCGCCAGCGCAGGTCGGGGTGGAGGTCGTCGAGGGTGGCTGCCCAGCCCGAGCGGCCGAGGCGGCCGAGGCGGTGGACGACGTCGCGTTCGCAGATGGCGCGCAACTGCGGCCAGTCCTGGGCGAGCAGTTCGTGCCAGGCCTGGTCGAGGGCGTCGGCGACCCGCTCGACGACCGCGTCGCCGCGCAGGGTCGCGAGCACGCGCGGGTCGCGGGACGGGCGCGCGGCGAGGCACAGTTCGGCTTCCTCGTGGGCCTGGGACAGGCTCGTGCCACGGATCGCGGCGATGTCGTCGTCCCACGTCTGGTCGAGGCCGCGGGGCGGCAGCGCGACGAAGTTGGCGCCGAAGGTGCGGGTGTGGAGGGCGAGGGCCGCGTCCAGGTCGGTGTCGCGGCGCAGCCGCTGGAAGACCGGCATCAGCCGGGCCGACCAGGCGGGCGGCAGCCGCTGCCTGGTGCGGCCCTCCAGGTAGCCCAGGAGGTTGCAGAGCTCGAAGGCCGGCGACAGCGCGAACCGGCTGCGGAGCAGGTCGTCGGTGCCGAACTCGAATCGCCGCATGGTCCGAGCTTACGTCCTGGGACGTAGGAGTCGCCCCGGTGGGGGCGCCGGGAACAAGCTCCCGGTCATGACGTTCACCCCAGCCCCGCCCCGGCGGACCACCTATCGGGAAGTGCTGTCCGACCAGCGCTTCCGGCTGCTCTTCGCCACCCGGACGGTGACGATCACCGCCGACGCCCTGCGGATCCTGACCCTCTCGGTGCTGATCTTCGCGACCACCGGCTCCCCGCTCATGGGCGCCCTGACGTTCGGCATCGGGTTCCTCCCGCAGCTCGCCGGCTCGATGCTGCTCGGCTCGCTCGCCGACCGGGTCCGGCCGCGGCGGCTCATCGCCGCGGGCTACCTGCTGGAGTTCGCCGCGGCCACCGCGATGGCGCTGGCCCATCTGCCCGTGGTGTTCATCCTGCTGCTCGTCGCCGTGGTGGCGTTCCTGACGCCCGTTTTCCAGGGCGCGTCCAACCGCCTCGTCGCCGAGACGCTGACCGGCGACGCCTATGTGCTGGGGCGGTCGCTGTCCAGCATGTCGTCGTCCGCGGCCCAGTTGCTCGGGCTCGCGGGCGGCGGGATCGCCGTGACGTTCCTGGGTTCGCGGCACGCGCTGCTGCTGAGCGCGGGCGCGTACCTCGTCGCGTCGCTCGCCGTACGGCTGCGGCTGCCCGACCTGCCCGCGCCCGACAAGAAGGAGTCCGGGTCCCTGGTGCGGCACAGCTGGGCGGGCAACCGGGCGCTGTTCGCCGACCGCCGGGTGCGGAAGCTGCTGCTCGCGCAGTGGCTGCCGTCCGCCTTCGCGGCCAGCGCCGAGAGCCTCGTCGTGCCGTTCGCGGGGCGGCGCGGGTTCCCCGACGGGACCGCCGGACTCCTGCTCGCGTGCCTGCCGGTCGGCATGCTCGTCGGCAATCTGGTCGTCGGCCGCTTCGTGCGGCCCGCGACCCGCGAACGGCTGGTCGCCGTGCTGGTCGCGGTCCTCGGCCTGCCGCTGCTCTGCTTCGCCTTCGGACCGCCGTGGCCGCTCTGCGCGCTCCTGCTGCTGGTCACCGGTACGGGGTTCGCGTACAGCCTGGGGCTGCAGCGCTCGTTCCTCGACGCGCTTCCGGAGGGCAGCCGCGGGCAGGCGTTCGGGCTGCTCACCTCCGGCATGATGACCGTGCAGGGAGTGGGTCCCGCGGTGTTCGGGGCGGCCGCCGAGGTCGTGTCCGTGGGGGCCGCCATCTCGTGCGCCGGGATCGCGTCGCTGTGCATGGCCGGCTATCTGGCGCGGGAGTCCCGCGGTGCCCGGCCGGTCCCGGCGGAAACAGCCGGGACCGGATGAGACAGGGAGGCGATGACCCTCAGGACAGCGGGCCCGCGCCCGGCTCCATGGGCTCCTCCGGCGTCGGGAGCGTGAGCGTGGAGACCGCGCCGCCGTCGGGGGCGTTGGTGAAGCGCAGCTCGGCCCCGATCGTGCGGGCCTGGCCGACGGCGATCGTCAGGCCCAGGCCGTGGCCCTTGTTGCCGTTGCTGGTGGGCTCGGTACGGAAGCGCTGCGGGCCGTGGTCGAGCAGATAGCCGGGGTAGCCGTCGCCGTGGTCCCGGACGGTGATGGCGGGGCCGTCGACGGTGAGGACCACCGGGGGGCGGCCGTGCCGGTGCGCGTTGCCGATCAGGTTGCCGAGCACCCGTTCGAGACGCCGCTGGTCGGTGACGAGGCAGATGTCGCGGACGACGCGGACCTCGGTGGGGAGCCCCGACCCGGCGACGGCGCGTTCGGCGAGCAGCCCCAGGAAGTGGGCGTCCGGTTCGACCTTCTCGGTACGGGAATCGAGCCGGGAGATCTCCAGCAGGTCCTCGGTGAGCCGGCGCAGGGCCTGGACGCGGTCCTGGACCAGTTCGGTGGGGCGGCCGGGCGGGAGGAGTTCGGCCGAGGTGTGCAGACCGGCCAGCGGGGTGCGCAGTTCATGGGCGACATCGGCGGTGAAGCGCTGCTCGCTCTGCAGCCTGAGCTGGAGCGACGCGGCCATGGCGTCCAGGGCCGCGGAGACCGCGGCGACCTCGTCCTGGGCGCTGGTGGGGCCGGCGGTGCGGGGATCGGCCACCCGGGCGTCGAGGTCGCCCGCGCTGATCCGGCGGGCGACGGCCGCGGTCCTGTGCAGCCTCCGGGTGACGCGGGAGACGGCGAAGATCCCGATCAGCAGGGTGCCGCCGATGGCCAGGGCGGACGACAGGATGATCGCCCGGTCCAGCCCCCTGATGCTCTCCGCGCTGCGCGTGTAGTCGAGCGGCACCGCCAGCACCTTCCCGCCCGCCGGACCGGCCGCCCACATCGTGCGGCGGCCGTCGAGGTCCCCGAACATGGTGCCGCGCTCGCCGCGCAGCGCGAGGTCCCGGAGCCGGTCGGGGAGGTCCGGCGGGTTCAGCGCCGTGCCGCGGCGCAGCGGGTCGCCCGCTATGTACGCCTGGGTGGCGGTGTCCAGCCTGCTCAGGGCGGCGGTGCGGGCCTGGTGGACGGTCTGCCGGGTGACCATGACGTGCACGAGGGTGCCGAGGACCACCGCGACGGCGCAGCACATCGCGGTGATGAAGACGGCGGCCTTCCAGTAGAGGGTCGCCGCCCAGGACGGCAGCCGCCCGCGCAGCCTCATCGGGGCCGCTTCCACGAGGTGTCGGAGTCGCCGCCCTCGGGGCCGGACTCACGGCGGCCGTGCCCGGGCGGAGTGGCGCGCCGGTAGTCGTCGCTCTGGATGGCCATGGCCCGCGCCTGCGGGTCCCAGGTCCAGACCGTGCGCTGCTCGTACCCCTCGGACGGGGTCGGCTCCTGAACGACGAGGTTCCCGCCGGCCACCTGCACGGACATCGGTTTCGTGACGGTCGCCAGGATGCGGATGAGCACACCGTTGTGGAGGGTGTAGCAGCGCAGCGCGAGGAAGCCGTCCACCATGTCGACGCCGAAGACGGCGTCGGCCTTCCCGTCGCCCGTCAGGTCGTAGTACTCGGGGCTGCGGATCGGGCATCCGGCGCGCCCGGCGGCGCCCGCCGGGCAGGCGGCGGCCTTCGCCGCGGTGTCCTCGTCGAGGGCGTCCGCCCCGGTGCGGGCGTCCGGGGTCGCGGCCATCTCGGCCTGGACGACGGCGACCGGGTCCACGCTCCTGATGTCCCCCGACGTCACCTTGGGCAGGCCGGGCACCGCGACGGGTCGTTCGTTCTCCGGCTCCCCGGGCTGCTCGGTGGCCGGCGGCCGATGGGGCCACAGTTTGGCGGGGGCGGACGCGACGGGCGTCGGCCCGGCGCTCTCGGCGTCGTTCGTCGCGGAGCACCCGGTCATCAGCACGGCGGCGCCCGTCGCCAGCAGGGCGAGCACGGTGCGGACGGCGGACAAGTGTCTCCCTGCGGCGGTTCGGGGCGGTGCTGGGCGGTGACGGATCGGAACTCGGGTCCGGTCGCGGACCCTGGTGGTCCAGGTCTATTGTCCGACAGCCTCGTCCCGCCGGCCCGGCGCACGGATGTGCCGGTGGTCACGCGACCTCCGACCAGTGGTCACGCACCCTCCGACCGGTGGTCACACGCCCTCCGCCCGGTGGTCGAGCGGCTCCGTCCGGCGGTCACGCCACCTCCAGGCGGTCCGGCTCGATGCCCAGCGTCCGGTGCAGTTCGTCCAGGCCCAGCGGGGTGACGCGGACGGCGCGGCGGGTGCCGATACGGGTGGCCCAGCCCCGGTCGAGGACGAGCCGGCACAGCTCGGCGCCCGCCGTGCCCGCCAGGTGCGGGCGGCGCTCCGTCCAGTCCAGGCAGGACCGCGCGAGGGGCCGGCGGGAGGACGCGGCGGGGCCGGCGGCCGCGGACAGGTCGTAGGCGGACAGGTCGGCGCCGAGGCCGGTGAGCCAGGCCAGGCCAGGCCCGGTGAGGGCGAAGCCGGCGTCCTGGCTGAGCAGGCCGCGCGCGGTCATCGCGTCGGTGATCGCGACCCCGAGCCGTCCGGCCAGATGGTCGTAGCAGGTGCGGCCCCTGGCCAGCGCCTGGCCCGCGGAGTGCGCGCGCAGCCCGCCGCCGGCTGGTTTCCGCGGTGCGACGTGGGCCGCCAGGTCCTCGATCATGCGCGCGGTGTCGGGGTCGGCGAGCCGGACGTAGCGGTGTCTGCCCTGCCGCTCCTGGACCAGCAGGCCGCCGTCGACCAGCCGGGTGAGGTGCTCGCTGATGGTCGAGGGGGCGACCCCGCAGTGCCGGGCCAGCTCGCCGGACGTCCAGGCGCGGCGGTCGAGCAGGGCCAGACAGACGGAGGCGCGGGTCTCGTCGGCGAGCAGCGCGGCCAGGGCGGCCAGGGCGGCCAGGGTGGCGGGTGTGCGCGGACCGGTCATGGGCCCATCATCGCCCCGCGACACTTCGGCGCCCGCCGAAGTGTCCGGCCCCTACTTTTCCGGCATGGACATCATGAAGGCGCGTGGGAAACGGGTACGGGACGGGCAGCGCTGGTGGGACGCGCTCGTGCTGCTCGCCGTGATCTGGGGCAGCAGCTTCCTGCTGATGAAGGTGGGGGTGGGCGTCCTGCCGCCCGCCTACGTGACGCTGGTGCGACTGCTCGTCGGCGCGGTGACGCTGCTGGTGTGGCTGCGGGCCACCGGAGCCCGGCTGCCGCGCGGCGCCCGGGGGTGGGGGCATCTCGCGGTGACCGGGGCGCTGGTGAACGTCGCGCCGTTCACCCTGTTCGCGTGGGGTGAGCAGCACGTCTCCTCGGTCGTCGCCGGGATCTTCAACGCCGCGACACCGCTGCTGACGATGCTGGTGGTGTCCGTCGTCCTGCCCGGGGAGCGGCCGGGCGGGCGCCGGCTGCTCGGGATGCCGATCGGCTTCGCGGGCGTCCTGGTGGTCCTCGGGGTGTGGCGCGGCGCCGACGGTTCGGACCTGGCGGGACAGCTGGCCTGCCTCGCGGCGGCCGGCTGCTACGCGGTGGGCTTCCCGTACGCACAGCGCTTCCTGGCGGGGCGCCCCGAGTCCACCGTCTCGCTCTCCGCCGCCCAGGTCGTGGTGGCGACGGCGGAGGCGGCCGTCCTGGCGCCGCTCGGCTCCGGCGGGCTGCCGGCCACCGGCCCCGACGGATGGTCGCCGTCCGCCGTCGTCGCCCTGCTGCTGCTCGGCGTGCTGGGCACCGGGGTGGCGTATCTGCTCAACTACCGCGTCATCCGGCGCGCGGGGGCTGTGGCCGCGTCGACCGTCACCTATCTGATGCCGCTGGTGGCGGTGGTGGCCGGGGTGGTGCTGCTGGGTGAGGGCATGACGTGGAACCAGCCGGTGGGCGCGCTCGTCGTGCTGCTGGGCGTCGCCGTCGGACGGCGGGGAGCGGGCGGCGGGGCCGCGGCCGCGGGGGTTCGCGCCCTGCCGAAATCGCCTCGCACGGCGCGTGCCCCCGCTACTACGCTCGGCCGATGACAAGCCCTCTGTATCCCGCCAAACCGCGTCCCGGTGACCGCGTCGCGGTGCTGTCCCCGTCGTCCGGACTGCCGGGCCTGCTCCCGCTGCCGTTCGACCTCGGGCTGAGCCGGTTGGAGAAGGAGTTCGACCTGCGGGTCGTGGAGTTTCCGGCGACCCGGCGGATGGGCTCCACCGCGCGGGAGCGGGCGGCCGATCTGCATGCCGCGTTCGCCGACCCGGAGATCAAGGCGGTGATCGCGAGCATCGGCGGCGACGACCAGATCACCGTACTGCCGTACCTGGACGACGAGTTGATCCGCGCCAACCCCAAGCCGTTCTTCGGCTGGAGCGACAACACCTGCCTGCTGCACCACTTGTACGGGCTCGGCATCGTCGGCTACCACGGCGGCTCGGTGATGGTGGAGTTCGGGCGGCCCGGGGCGATGCACCCGGCGACGGCGGACTCGCTGCGGGCCGCGCTGTTCACCACGGGCGCGTACGGGCTGACGCCGGTCGGTGAGTTCAACGAGGTCAACGGGGACTGGGCCGATCCGGCGACCTTCGTGGAGGCGCCGCGGATGACGCCCTGCGAGGGGTGGACCTGGCATCGGCCGGAGCGCGTGGTGGACGGCACGAGCTGGGGCGGGAACGTGGAGATCCTGTCGTGGCTGCTGATGGCGGGACGGGAGACGGCACCGGCCGAGAGCCACCGGGGCCAGGTGCTGTTCCTGGAGACGTCGGAGGAGATGCCGCAGGCGGAAGAGGTCTACCGGATCCTGCGGAGCATGGGCGAGCGCGGGCTGCTGCGGCAGTTTCCCGCGCTGTTGGTGGGAAGGGCGAGGGCCTGGCACATCGGCCGCCGCGACCAGCTCGACGCGGCGGGCCGGGAGCGCTACCGCGCCGATCAACGGGAGGCCGTCCTGCGGGCGCTGGCACAGTACGCGCCGGAGACGATGGCGGTCTTCGACGTGGATCTCGGGCACACCGACCCGCAGGTCGTCATCCCGTACGGCGGGCGGATCCGCGTCGACGGACCCGCCCGGCGCGTCACGGTCACCTACTGAGCCGTGGCTGTGGCTGTGGCCGTCTCCATGGCCGCTTCCGTGGCTGTTTCCGTGGTCTGGGGATCAGCCCGCGACCACGTCGATGAGGACCTTGCCGACCGCGTTGTCCTCGACGGCCGCGTGCGCGTCGCCCGTCTTCTCCAGCGGGAAGCGGTGCAGCGGCAGCCCGGCGTCCTCGCCGACGCGCAGCGCTCCATCGGCGACGGCGGCCGACACGTCGGCGACGGCGTTCGCCTTCGCCTGCTCCGGGACGGTGTAGACCAGGACGCCCTGCCAGCGCAGGTTGGGCACCATCGCCTGCCGGATCGGCACGGTGATCTCGTCACCACCGTTGTTGGCGTAGAACGCGACGACCGCGTTCGGCGCGGCTACGGCGTGGTCGATGGCGGCGTTCACGGCGGGGGCGACCTCGACGACGATGTCGACGCCCTCGGGTACCAGCAGCCGGATCGTCGCGGCGGCGTCCTGCGTGCGGTAGTCGATGACGTGGTGGGCGCCCGCGGCGCGGGCGAGTTCGGCCTTCCGCGTGCTGCTGACCGTCGTCACCACCGTGGCGCCGGCCCAGCGCGCCAGCTGAATCGCCGCGTTGCCGACCGCGCCCGCGCCGCCCGCGACCAGCACGGTGCGGCCGTCGAGGGAGCCGGGGGCGAGGCGGTCGGGTCCGCCGTCCGCGACCGTGAGGGTGCGGTGCGCGGTCAGCGCCGGGATGCCGAGGCTCGCGCCGAGGTCGAAGGACGCCCCGTCGGGCAGCGGCACCGCCTGCCGGCCGGGGAGCACCACGTACTCCTGCGCCGTGCCCTCGTCGCGCTGCCAGGCCGCTTCCCAGATCCACACCCGCTGCCCGACGCGCTCGGGAGCGACGCCGTCGCCCACCGCGTCGATCACCCCGGCGCCGTCCTGGTTCGGCACCTGCTCGGCGCCGTCGCCCGGCCCGCCGGTGGCTCCCCGGCGCGACTTCCAGTCCGTGGGATTGACGCCCGAGACGTGCACCCTGACCCGGACCTCCCCCGGTCCCGGCGCCGGGACGGGGCGCTCGGTCAGGGACAGGACGTCCGGTCCGCCGGTGGTGGTGTGAACGATCGCCTTCATAGCCGTCATACCCGGTTACAAGGCACGACGCCCGCGGCTTCTTCCCGCCGCCCTGCTCCGGAGGGCGGATTCCCGCCATCCGCTTGATCCGCCGACCGCGAACGGCCGGGGTTTCCGGGCCCCGGCGAGTGATCCTGGCCGAAGACCCCGCCGAGGACTCCCGGAGGGTCCTCCGATCCCGAGCGAAGGATGCCCGATGACCGTCGAACGCATGACCATGGAACGCACCTTTGCGGTGCCCGGGGACCGGGCATGAGCGCCGCGACCGGCGCGGGGGCCGGGGCCGACGAGGAGCGCGGCAGTTTCTACGAGGCGGTGGGCGGCATCGACGGCCTGCGCCGGCTGACCGAGTCCTTCTACGTGGTGGTCCGCGCCGATCCGCTGCTCGCGCCGGTCTTCGCGCACTTCACCCCGACGCACGTCGAGCACGTCGCGGTGTGGATGTCGGAGGTCTTCGGCGGCCCGGCCGGCTACACCGCCGAGCTGGGCGGCCACCCCGGTCTGATCCGCAACCACCTGGGACTGTCCATCACGGAGGAACAGCGCGCCCGCTGGGCCGAGTTGATGATCTCCACGGCGGCGAAGGAACTGCCCGACGACAAGCTGCTGCAGCAGCGCTTCGCCGAGTACATCGAGTGGGGGACGCGGATCGCGCGCTCGGTCTCGCAGCCCGGAGTCGAACCGGGCAGCCCCGGCCCGGTGCCGCAGTGGGGCTGGAACGGGCTGGTCTGACAGGGTGCGCCAACCGGACTGACGGCCCGGGACGTCGGCTGGGACCGGAACGACCTACGGCAGCGTCGCCGCCTCCACGAGGCCCCCGCCGGCCTCGGGTTCCGGCAGTGCGACGGCTCCCGCGCTCGGTGTGATGCGGGGCCGGCGCGGGGAGCGGTCGCCGGACGCACCGCCGTGTCCGCGGTGCACCAGGAGGCCGTTGACGGGGTCGGGTGCGGCGTCGAGCGCGGCCACGGTGCCGGGCAGCCCGCGCCAGGACTCCCACTGCCGTTCCTCACGGAAACTGACCTCGAACACGACGCCCCAGGAGCGGGCGTGCCACTCCCAGCTCAACGCGCCGTTGGTGACCGCCGATTCGATGAGCGACTCCGCATGGGCGTCGCGCCACCGCGCGGCGGAGGTCCTGGCGTTGAGGATCTCGATCGACCACCAGTCCGCAGCCATGCCTTCGACGATAGACACGCGGGCGGCGGACGGCTAGGTCCCGTCGTCAAACCGGCGCCCGCCCGGCGCGGGCCCGGCACCGGGCGCCGGGCGGGTCGGACAACCCCGCCCGGCACCCTGCCCGGCTCAGCTCTTGCCGAGCGCTTCCTCCACCGACGCGAGCGTCTCGGTGACGCGCAGCGCGAAGCGCGCGTCACAGGGGTGCGGCTGTCCGGTGCGGGCGGCGGTGATGAGGGCGTCGATCGCGTTCCGCAGCGCTTCCACCGCGCCTTCGCCGGGTTCCGGAGCCGTCACCACACCGCGCTCGCCGCGCAGCTCGACGGTGACTCCGGCGGCGGGTTCCGGTGCGGTCAGGCTGAGGGTGGCCGTGCTGGCCGCCCCGCCCGCGTGGCGCAGTGCCACATGGACGGTGTCGCCGCTGCCGCGGACGGCCGCGACGTCGGTGACGTCGCCGAAGACCGGGAGGAGCACCGACAGGGCGTGCGGCCCCACGTCCCACAGGCCGCCCTTCTCCCGGCGCCACGGGGAGGCGGCGAACGGGCTGTCGCCGCCGGCGAAGACCGAGCCGAGCCAGTCGGCGCGGCCGGTGAACCAGCCGCCCGCGGCGGCCTGCTGGTCGACCCACTCCCCCGTCGTCCGGTCGAAGCGGACGGTGAAGAAGACGACCGACGCGACCCCGGACGCCTCGACGGCCTCGACGACCGCGCGGGCCTCGTGGACGGTCGCCGCGAGCGGCTTGTCGAGCAGCAGGTGGCGGCCGGCCGCGGCGGCGCGGGCGGCCAGCGGCGCCTGGACATCCGGGGGCAGCGCGATCGCGACCGCGTCCACGTCCGCGATCAGGGCGTCCACGTCGTCGTAGGCGCGGGTGCCGAAGCGTGCCGCCAGGTCGGCCGCCACCTCGGGCCTGCGGCCCCACACCCCGGTGAACTCGACGTCGGGGTGGCCGCTGAGGGCGGGCGCGTGGGCGATCTCCGCCCAGGGGCCGGTGCCCAGCAGTCCTACGCGGAACGTCATGAGGAGTACCGCTGGTAGCTCGCCCGGCCGAGGTCACGGATCTCGACGGACGTGTGGACGGTCAGGCCGGGCGTCCCGGTCGTGTGCTCGCGGGCGAGCGCGAGGACGGCGGTGCTCAGTTCCAGCTTGGTCTCGGGGGTGCGGCCGTCCAGCAGGGCCACCTGGATGTGGATCATCGCCTCGTCGGTCCCGCCGTCCGAGATGACGATCTCGTCCAGTGGGCGGAAGCGGGTTTTGCAGCCGGACACCTGCGCGTCCGCGATCTTGGCGACCAGCGGGTGCAGGGCCTGTGCGAAGCCCTGGCGGTCGAAGGTGTCGGTGAGGGTGGCGGAGTAGTCCACGGCTATGTGCGGCATGTCCGCAGCGTACTCAGTGATGATGGACCGATGCCCCTCTTCGATCTCTCCGGACGCCGCCCCGGGACCGCCGGAAGTGCGAGCGCCCGCAAGCCCCCCTGGGCGGCCTCGGCCTATGTGACCGCCGTACAGTCCGGGGCGTACGCGCTGCGGCCGTTGCCGGAGCCGGACCGCGAGGCGGTGCTGCGCGCACACTCCACCAATGTCGACAATCTGCGGGCCGGTCGCTGGCACACCCTCCTGACCAGTGCCTTCCTGGTGGACCGACCGATCGATCCGGCGTACGGAGTGATACTGCTCGGCGTTCTCGGCGGCGCCGAGGCCGTCTGGGGGTCGCGCCGGACCGCCGCGGTGTTCGCGCTGGGCCATCTCGGGGCGAGCCTGTTGGTATACGGCGGGCTGCGCGCGACGGACGCCGCGAAGGAGACCACGTCGGCGGTGGACGTCGGAGCCAGCTACGGCCTGAACGCGGTGGTCGGGGCCGCGGTCGTCTCCCTCCCGAACCGCACCGCACGGGCGGTGGCGGCGGCCGGCGTGCTGGGGCTCGCCGTGCGACCCCTGATGCGTAAGGGGCGCACGTTCACCGACGCCGGACATCTGGCGGCTCTTCTGCTCGGTCTGGGCGCGGGTCACCGGGGTGCGTTCACACGGGGTTAACACAAGGGACACAGCCGGGAAAAACGTTCTTGCCATGCTGCCAGCGGCTCGATCAACGGCGCTCGGCCAAGACCCCTCGTTCAGTGCATCACCGCACCCGCGAAGACAGTGGCTTAAGGATGGCGCCCCGTGACCTACAAGGCTGAGTACATCTGGATCGACGGCACCTCGCCGACCGCCAAGCTTCGCTCCAAGACGAGGATCCTGGCCGACGGCGCCGAGCTCCCGACCTGGGGCTTCGACGGATCCAGCACCAACCAGGCCGTGGGTCACGCGTCGGACCGCGTGCTCAAGCCGGTGTTCTCCTGCCCGGACCCGATCCGCGGCGGCGATGACGTCCTCGTCATGTGCGAGGTGCTCAACACCGACATGACGCCGCACGAGAGCAACACCCGTGCGCTGCTCCGCCCGATCGCCGAGCAGTTCGAGGGCCAGGAGCCGATCTTCGGCATCGAGCAGGAGTACACCTTCTTCGACGGCTCGCGGCCGCTCGGCTTCCCGGTCAACGGCTTCCCGGCCGCGCAGGGCGGCTACTACTGCGGTGTCGGCTCCGACGAGATCTTCGGCCGCGACATCGTCGAGAAGCACCTCGAGAACTGTCTCGCCGCGGGCCTGGCGATCTCCGGCATCAACGCCGAGGTCATGCCCGGCCAGTGGGAGTTCCAGGTCGGCCCGGTCTCGCCGCTGGAGGTCTCCGACCAGCTGTGGATCGCGCGTTGGCTGCTGTACCGCACCGCCGAGGACTTCAACGTCTCCGCCACCCTCGACCCGAAGCCGGTCAAGGGCGACTGGAACGGCGCGGGCGCGCACACCAACTTCTCCACCAAGGCCATGCGCGAGGGCTACGAGCCGATCATCACCGCCTGCGAGTCCCTCGGTGAGGGCAGCAAGCCGCTCGACCACGTCAAGAACTACGGCGCCGGCATCGACGAGCGCCTGACCGGCCTGCACGAGACCGCCCCGTGGAACGAGTACAGCTACGGCGTCTCCGACCGCGGCGCCTCGGTCCGCATCCCGTGGCAGGTCGAGGTCGAGCAGAAGGGCTACATCGAGGACCGGCGTCCGAACGCGAACGTCGACCCGTACGTCGTGACCCGCCTCATCGTCGAGACCTGCTGCACCGCGCTGGAGAAGGCCGGCCAGGTCTGATCCGCTCCACCGGAACGTGCTGAACGGCCGAGGGGCCCGTCGACTCGACGGGCCCCTCGGCCGTTGCCGCAGGTCAGCGGAGCGCCTCCGCCGCGTACGCGTCCCGGATCGGCGGGACCGGGACGGCCGCCTCGCCGTGCGACACCTTCGGCAGCCAGTCCAGCCAGCGGGGCAGGTACCAGTTGCGCTCGCCGAGCAGGACCATCACCGACGGGAGCAGCAGGACCCGCACCACCGTGGCGTCCAGGAACACCGCCACGGCCAGGCCGACGCCCATCTGCTTCATGTCCTGCATCGACAGGGTGGCGAAGACCGCGAAGATGGCGACCATGATCGCGGCGGCGCTGGTGACCGCGCCCGCCGTGGAGCGCACCCCGTCGCGTACCGCCTCGGTGGTGCTGATCCCCCGGTCGCGGGCCTCGCGGATCCGGGAGACGACGAACACGTGGTAGTCCATCGACAGGCCGAACAGGACCACGAGGACGAACAGCGGCATCCAGCCCTCGATCGCGCCGACCGACTCCGTACCCACCAGGGACGCGCCCCAGCCGTGCTGGAAGACCGCGGTCATGACTCCGAACGCGGCGCCCACGGAGAGCAGGTTGAGAAGGATGGAGGTGACGGCGACCGTCACCGAGCGGAAGCTGAACAGCATCAGCAGGAACGTCACTCCCATGATGAAGACGAAGACCGGGACGATGCCCTTCTTCAGCTGGGCGTTGAAGTCGACGGAACCGGCCAGCTCTCCGGTGACGTAGGCGTGCTCCGCGACCGGGCCCAGCGTGTTCGGCACCAGGTCGTCGCGCAGGGTGGCGAGGGCGTGTTCCGAGACGGCGTCGCTGCCGTCCCCCGCGAGCGGCACCTCGATCACCGCGATGTCCTGGGCGGCGTGCACCGCGGTGGTGACGCCTTTGCCGAACTCGCCGGACGCGGCCGCCTTCGCCGTGAAGCCGGTGATCGCGGCCCGGACGCCGGGCGCCTCGATGTCCTGGGCCTGCACGACGATCCTGGCCGGCGCGGGACCGCCGGGGAAGGCCGTGGTGATCTGCTCGAACGCGGTGCGCAGCGGGGCGTCCGCCGGTACCTGCTTGTCCATCCCGAGCGACTCGGTGTGCATCCCCAGCGCGGGGACGGCCAGCGCCAGCAGCACTCCGGCGCCCAGCACCGCGAAGGTCTTGGGAGCGGCGATGACCGGCCGCAGCACGGCGCCGGAGACGCGGCCCGCCCGGCGGCGGGAGCGCGTCCCGCGGCCGAAGCGCGGCAGCCGGCCCCGCTCGACCCGGTCGCCGAGGAGCGACAGCAGGGCGGGGAGCACCGTCACGGAGCCGAGCATCGCGGTGAGCACGACGAGGATCGTCGCCATCGCGAAGCCCTTGAAGAGCAGCAGGCCGGACAGGAACATGCCCGCCATCGCGACCATGACCGTCAGCCCGGAGACCAGTACCGCCCGGCCGCTGGTGGCCGCGGCGATCCGCAGGGCGGTCTCCGCATCGTGTCCCGCCGCCCGCTCGTCCCGTTCGCGGCGCAGGTAGAACAGGCAGTAGTCGACACCGACGGCCAGGCCCATCAGCAGCATCACGGAGCTGGTGGACTCGAAGATGTGCAGCTTGTGGCTGCCGACCGCCAGCAGGCCGCTCGCCCCGATGAACGCGGTGACCGCGAGCCCGACCGGCAGCAGCGCCGCGACCAGGGCGCCGAAGGCGACCAGGAGGATGCCGAGCGCGAGCGGCACGGCCGTCCACTCGGCCTTCGCGAAGTCCTTGCTGATGATGTCGCCGAGCCACTTGCCGGCGCTGGCGTCCCCGAACTCGTCGATCTGGACGTCCTGGTGGCCGTCGCGCACCTTCTGCACCGCGTCGAGCACCGGCTGCACGCGGTCGCCCGCGTCCTCCGCCCTGCCCTTCATCTCGAAGCGGATCAGCGCGGCGCGGTCGTCCCGCGAGGGCAGCGCGGCCTGCACCCTGCCCACCTCGCCGGTGGCGCCGACCCCTTCGGCGACCGCCCGCGCCGCCGTCCTCCACTGCCCCGGCCCCTGGGAGCGGACCAGGACCATCTCGCCGGCCGGGTGCTCGAGGCCGTGCTCGGACAGGATCCTGTCCGCGGCGGCCGAATCGCCGGCGCCGTTCTCGTACGACTTCATCTCCGTCGTACCGACCATGCCGCCGATGACCGAGGCCACCACCACGAACAGCAGCCAGCCGATGATCGCCGTTCTGCGGTGGCCGGCGCTCCACGCACCGAGCCGTGCCGCGAGATTGTCCTTCATCCCGTCGCTCCCCCAAGGTTCCCGCCGGTTTCTCCGACCCCTTGAAGGTAGGAATCCGCGGCCGCCGGCCCCAGCCGTCCAGACCCCCGGTCCCGATGGTGTTGCCAGGTACACCCCAGAGGGGGGCCACCGCCAGTGACCTGCGCGGACGCCATCGGCAGACTGGGCGGTGCCAGGATGGTGGCGCACAGGCGTCGCCTACGGTCGACCGAACGGGGAGGGGCGGCCATGAACGTCCGCAACGCGGGACTCGCAGGGGTGAGGGCACTCGCCCTGGCGGTGCTGGGCCTCGCCGAATCGATCGTCCTCTTCGTGTTCTCCGTGCTGTCGATCGCCTTCGTCGTCCTCGGCATCGGGATCTTCACCACGCCGTTGGTGATCGGCCGGGTGCGGGCCGCGGCCGACCACCGCCGGGGGCTGGCGCTGCGCTGGTCGGGTGTCGAGATCGCCCGCCCCTACCGCCCCACGCCGGAGTTCGTGCCCGGGGTCGCCGGGCAGTGGCAGCGGCTGCAGTGGATCATCAGGGACCCCGCCACCTGGCGTGATCTGCAGTGGCTGCTGGTCGACATGACGGCGGGCACGATCCTCGCGTTCCTCACCGCCGGGCTGTTCCTGGAGGGCATCTTCGGCTGGGTGCTCGCCGCCTCCGTGTGGCGGCCGATCGTGTCGGCGGGCGGCACCTACTGGTACGCGTTCATCCCCGTCCACAACCAGACGACGGCCGTGCTGGCAGCCCTGCTCGGCAGCGTCTGGATCCTGCTCGGACTGCGCTTCGCCCCGACGCTGCTGCACCGGCACGCCCTGCTCACCCGGGCGTGCCTGGCCCCCACCCCGGCGGCGGTGGAGGAGGCGCTCAAGCGGCGGGTGGCCCGGCTGGCGGAGACCCGCTCCGACGCGGTCGACAGCTCCGCCGCCGAACTCCGGCGCATCGAACGGGACCTGCACGACGGCGCCCAGGCCCGGCTCGTCGCCATGGGCATGAACCTCAGCCTCGTCGAGCACCTCATCGAGCACGACCCGGCGAAGGCCCGGAAGATCCTCTCCGAGGCCCGGCAGTCCTCCGCCGACGCGCTCACCGAACTGCGCGACCTGGTGCGCGGCATCCACCCGCCGGTCCTCGCGGAACGCGGACTCGGCGACGCCGTCCGGGCGTTGGCGCTGCGCGGCGCGATCCCGACCGACGTCGCCGTCGACCTGCCCGGCCGCTTCGAGGCGCCGGTGGAGTCTGCGGCCTACTTCACCGTCTCCGAGCTCCTCACCAACGCCGCCAAGCACTCGGGCGCCGGGCGCGTCTGGATCGACCTGCGGCACGAGGGCGGCATGCTCCGCGTCTCGGTCACCGACGACGGCAGCGGCGCCGCCGATGTCTCGCGCGGCAGCGGGCTGCAGGGCATCGAACGCCGCCTCGGCGCCTTCGACGGCGTCCTGGCCGTGAACAGCCCGGTGGGCGGCCCGACGATGGTGACGATGGAGCTGCCGTGCGCGCCGGTCGCCCCGGCGCCCGAGGGGGGCCGGAAGGCCGGAACGGCCTGAGCTCCGGCCCTTCCGGGTCAGGGGCCGGTCAGGTCCCCGGTCCGGTCGGCGCACCTGTCCGCCGACCGGTCCCCGCTGAGGTCGCCGCACCTGGCCCGGCGCCAGGCGCGGCGCAGCCGGTCGAGTTCCGCCAGCTCCGCCCGGGTCCAGGCGCTGCCGGACCGCGACCGGACGAAGCGGCGGATGGCCTCGTTCGCCGCGGAGGCCGGGCTCTGCTCGGAGGCGGGCGGAGGAGGAGCGGACATGCCGTTCACTGTGCACCGGCGGTGTGACAGGCGTGTGAGCCGGGATTAAGAGCCGGATGAAGATTCGCTGTCGCGCGTGGGACGGGTGTGGACGGTGTGACGGGAGTGGTGGATCACGGATCGGTTGTCGGTACCGGCCGCTACGGTAAGCCGTATCCCATCAGCGCTGGCTGCGCCGGGAGGGCCCCGCCGACAGCGCGGCGGGGCCCAGCACCGTCCCGCCCCGCCCCGCTCACCATGGAGTTGCTGTGCGCGTCGTCCTCGCCGAAGACCTGTTCCTGCTGCGCGACGGACTGGTCCGGCTGCTGGAGGCGTACGACTTCGAGATCGCCGCCGCGGTCGACAACGGGCCGGAACTGCAGCGCGCCCTGGTGGAGTTGCGGCCGGACGTGGCGGTGGTGGACGTGCGGCTGCCGCCGTCGTTCACCGACGAGGGACTGCAGGCGGCGCTGTACGCCCGGCGCGAGATCCCCGGCCTCCCGGTGCTCGTCCTCTCCCAGCACGTGGAGCAGTTGTACGCCCGGGAGTTGCTGGCGGACGGCACCGGCGGGATCGGCTACCTGCTGAAGGACCGGGTGTTCGACGCGGGCCAGTTCGTCGACGCGGTGCGGCGGGTGGCCGGCGGCGGTACGGCGATGGATCCGCAGGTGATCTCGCAACTGCTGGCCCGCAATGTGCGCAACGAGCCGCTGGGACAGCTGACACCCCGCGAGAGCGAGGTCATGGCGCTGATGGCCGAGGGCCGGTCCAATGTCGCGATCGCGGAGCGGCTGGTGGTGACCGAGCGGGCCGTCGCCAAGCACACGTCCAACATCTTCGCCAAGCTCGATCTGCCGCTCTCCGAGGACGACAACCGCCGGGTGCTGGCCGTGCTGGCCTACCTGGACCGCTCCTGAGCGGGCGGGGCGGTGTCCGCGCCGCCGGCCGGAGCGTCACCCCACCCGGCGCACCGCGAACATGAAGCAGCCGTACTCCAGGGCCCGGACGTGCACCAGGGCGACCTCCGGGTCGGTGAACATCGCGGTCAGCTCCGCGTCCGCGGCGCCCGCGGCCACCTCGTCGTCGGTGAGCCGGACGTGCCGCCCGCCGAGGATGCGGCCGTCCGCGCTGTAGGCGCGGAAGACCCGGTCGGCGCCGTGCATCGCCACCGGATAGCCGGTCCCGGCGGGCGGCCCGGGGCAGGCGGCGGCGGCGGCGTGCACGAACACCGGTCCCAGCTCCAGGTACGGACCCGGGTCCGCACCCGTCTCCGCCGCCCAGTGGCGCAGCGGGGCGTAGGAGAGGAGCGCGAGCCGGTCGCCGGGCGCGGCGTGCCGCAGGCAGCAGCGCAGCGGCGATCCGCCTTCCTCATCGGTGCTCGACTCCGGTGCCCGGCCGGCGTCGTCGGTGTCCCGGAGGCGGACGAGCAGGGCCGGATCGATGGCGTCGGTACGGAAGGCCGTGGTCTCGTGCGTGATGGTCATGGGTCAACGATCGCTCCGGACGCGGCCGGTTTCCGGCGGGAATCGGACGTCGCGCTGACCGCCGGCGGGGCGGCGGGCGCGCGCCGCGGGCACGCGGCCGTCGCGGATAATGGCCGGCTTCCGGCGCCCTCCGGACGGCCCGCCCCGGGCCGCTTCCGGCCGTGCGGCTCGTCCCGCATTGAGTGACCATCGCACCAATCACTCGTTTGACGCCGTGTGGACACATCGGAAGAGACAGTTCTGCACTCTTTCGGGGGGCGCCGCCCCCCGACCATCCGCGCGGGTATCCGGTCGGCCGCCCGGCCCGGCGCAGCGCAACGGGGTGAGGCCCGGTGAAGGGCGAGGGGCCCCTGGAGGCCGGACCTGTGGAGGTCGAGGAGGCCGAGGCCTCGATCGTCGAGAACTATCCGCACCTCGTGCGGCTGGCGTACCTGACGCTGCCGGCCGCCCTCGGGCGGCACCGCAGGGTGCTGGCCGCGCACACCCTCGTGCAGCGGGCGCTGCCGCGCGGGCGGCGCACGCCCGATCCGGTCGCCGCCGACACCGGTGGCCCGCGCGGCGGCCCGCCCGATCCGGCGTACGCGCTGGTGCGCCAGGAGGTGCTGCGCGGTGCGGTGGCGCACGGCGTGGAGGAGGGGTGGCGGAAGCGGGTCCACGAGGCCCGCGACCGGCTGCCGCTGCCGCACGTGTGGGGGTTGCGGCTGCACCCCAGGGCGGGCGGCACGGACGAACTGGCCCTGGACCGTTCGCTCTCCGGACTCGGCAGCCCCGCGCGCGCCGCGTTCGCGCTGAGCGCGCTGGAGGGGCTGGCCGAACGCGAGGTCCGCAAGGCGCTGGCCGCGGCGGGCGTCACCGACCCCCGCGCCGCCGTCGTCGAGGCCGCCGCGGCCACCGTTGAGGGCAGCGAGGGCGCCGGGGCGGTCCGGGTGCTGCTCGGCGGGGGCGAGTTCGACCCGTGCACGGTACAGGCGCGGCCGACCGATCTGCTGCGCCGGCGCCAGCACCTGCGGGCCGCGGGCGTCGCGGTCGCGGCCGTGGTGGTCGCGGCGGTGCTGCTGCCGCTGGCCGGCTCGGGCGACGGCGGTTCCGGCTCGTACGCCGCCGGCTCGTACAGCGACGGTTCCTCCTCCGACGGGGCGCCCGCCGGGTCCGCGAGCCCGCTGGAGTCGTCGGCGCTGCTGCGGGCCGACGCGGCCCTGTGGGAGCACACGTCGCGGATGGACTTCACCGCCTGGCCCGCCCGGGGCGGCCGGAAGGACGACACCGCACTGCTGCGCCGCGCGCTCGCCGTGTGGTCGCGGCCGGGGGAACGGGTGCGGGTCTCGGCGACCCCCGGCACCTCGCGCGGCCTGCCCGCCCAGCCGCCCCAACTGCTGTACGCGGGCGACGTGGGCGAGGCGGCCGTGGTGGTGCTCCACGACGGGATGCGGATCGTCCGGTACGCGGAGCCGGGTGACGGCAGGGGCTTCGCCGCACTGGACTTCGCCCGGGTGGACGACGCGGACGTCACCACCGGCGCCGCCGTCGTCGTCGGCCGCGTCGACGGCAACACCCGCTTCCTGACCGCCCCCTGGGTCGACGAGGCGCAGACCCGCGATCTGCTCCAGCCCAACCGGCCCGGACAGCCGCTGCGCGTCGCGGCCGACGGGGTCACCGACCCTGTCCGCACGCCGGGCGCGGGCGCCCCGGAGGGCCAGTGCGGGACGGTGTGGCCGGTGCTCCAGTTCCGCTCCTCGGCGAAGATCGTGGAGCAGCACTCGTTCCTGTTGACCGATCTGGGTGATCTGACCCCGGTCCACCTCACGTACACCCCACCGCCGGGCGGCTCGGCCGCCCCGGCCCGGCAGCCGCGCGAGGCCACCGGGGCGCAGGCCCTGCTGAACTGGGCGCACAGCGCGTGCCGGCTCGGGGCGCTGCGGGGCCAGGGCGTCCGGGCCGTCAACAACTGGGAGTTCGCCGCACAGCGGCTGCCCGAGGGCGGCGCGCCCGCGTCCTGGGTGTGCACGCGCACGGACACCTGGCGCGGTGCCGGCTCCGCGATGGTGCAGTTCCAGCCGCCGGGCTCGTCGCCGACCGCGCTCGCGTCGGTGGCCGCCGAGGCGCAGGACACCAACGCCTGCAGCCGGTTCGGCCAGCATGTGCTGGCCGGTGTCATGTGGAAGTCCCCGGCGAGCAGGAACCAGT
>NZ_JAPVLU010000001.1 GCF_027158205.1 Streptomyces sp. H39-S7
CCGCCTCCCGACCCCGCCGTCCCCGACACGCAGACGCGGCCGGAAGCGACTCCCTCCCCCACGCCGACCCCTGCCCCGAAGCCGACTCCCACCCCGACGGCCGAGCCCACGCCCACACCCACCCCTTCGCCGTCCCCCACTCCCACGGTCTTCCAGGTCAACCGGTTGGGGTGGAGCGGGAACGGTGACGACACGGAGCCGACGGTGCGGTTCGGGCGCAGCAGCTGGATCTGGGACCGCTGGGGACTGAGCATCGGCGGCGAGCGGTACGAGCACGGCATCACCGTGGGCTCCCCGTCGTCCGTGCTCATCGACCTCAACCGCGGTTGCACCACGTATGACGCCCTGGCCGGTGTCGACGACCTGGCGTTGGGGATCGGCGCGGTCCGCTTCTCCGTCTACGGCGACAGCGGGCGGCTGTGGCGGTCGGAGGTGGTGCGCGGCGGCGACGCGGCGGTGCCGGTGAGCGTGGACATCACCGGGCAGCGGACGATCCGGCTGGTCGTCGAGTCCGCCGGGCGCTTCCCGTTCGTGCACGTGGCGGACTGGGCCCGGTCCAGGATCAGCTGCCGGTAGGAGAACGGGCGGCCAGGGTCGGCGCGGTGCTGATCCTGTGTCCCGCGGGGCTCAGTGCGTGTGGTCCCGCGCCGGGACCTCGCAGGCCCCGTCGGCGCACGCGCCGCCGTCCTGGTCCGTCTCGACCACCGTTCCGGTCTCCTGCGCGACCTGCTCCAGCGCGCGGAGGAACGTGGACGTCTCCTGGCCGCCCTGCACCATCCACTTACCCTCGAAGACGAAGGTCGGGACGGCCGTGATGCCGAGCCGCCGGGCCTCGTCGATCTCCCCGGTCACCTCGTCGACCAGCTCCTCGCCCGCCAGGAACGCGGCGACCGGCTCGCGGTCCAGGCCGACCGCTGCAGCGGCGTCCGCGAGGCGCTCGCGGTCGCCGATGTCCAGGCCCTCGGCGAAGTGGGCGTCCAGGAGGCGGCCCTTGAGGCGCGCCTGCGCGGCGTGACCGTAGGTGTCGAGCACGAAGCGCAGCAGGCGGTGGGCGAGCAGCGAGTTGTTCTCGACGACGGTGTCGAAGTCGAAGGTCAGGCCTTCGGCCGCGCCGAGCTGCGTGATCTTCTCGTCCATGGCGAGGGCCTGCGGCCCGTACTTGGCCGCCAGTACCGCGCGGTGCGGCTGCGGGGTCTCGGGGGCGGACGGGTCGAGCTGGAACGGCCGGTAGACCACTTCGACGGAGTCGGCACCCGGGAAGGCGGCGAGGGCGCGCTCGAAGCGGGCCTTGCCGACGTGGCACCACGGGCAGGCGATGTCGCTGTAGATCTCGACCTTCACGGACGCTCCCAAATTGCTTGAATGATCAATATTCAGCAACAGGAACCGGCCCGAAGCTATTCCCCGGCGGGTGCGGGTACCCGTGCGGAGGCTTCGAGCGTCTCCGCCGCGGCTCCCAGGTCCAGCCGCCCGCCCGCCGCGCTCGCGGCCTCGTACCCCGTGTCCCCCAGCGCGGCCCGCGCGCCCGCCTCCGCCTCACGGAAACTCACCGTCTCGGGCACCGTGCGGGGCAGCAGCGAGCCGCGCAGCGCCGACGACGCCCCGTGCAGCAGCGCGGCGGCCAGCGGCTCGCCCAGCACGACGAGGAGCTCGGCCCCGTACTCCAGCAGGCCCGCGACCATCGACTCCGTACAGCGCGACTCGATGCCCAGCCGCACCGCGCCCGCGGTCCTGGCCAGCGCGTCCCGAGGATCGCCTTCCGCGGCCGCGATCCGGGCGAAGAGGCCGGCCAGCACCACCCCGAAGACCGGCGGCGGAGTGCCCTGGCTCGCCTGGTCGCGGGCGAGCACACACAGCTCCCGGGCCCGCGCCACGTCACCGCGCCGCAGCGCCAGATGGGCGGACAGGGCGCGGACGTAGTTCCTGGCGTCCATCACCCCGAACCGCTCCGCCTCCTCCGCGGCCCGGCGGCAGAGCTTCTCGGCCTCCGCGTCATCACCCGAACGGATGGCGAGCTCCGCCATCCTTCCGACGAGGAACGGGCCCTCGGCGATGGCACCCAGCTCCTCGCCGAGCCGCAGCGCCGCCTCGAAGTCCGCGCGGGCCGCCGCGTACTCGCCCCACATGACCTCCATCTCGGCACGCGCGCCGTGCACCTGCGCGAGCATCCAGCGATCGCCGACGCGGTTGCTGAGAGCCGTCAGCTCGTCCCAGTCGTCGGTGGCGCGGGCCAGTCCGCCGGGCAGGTCGATGGCGACGTGCGTACGGAACATCAGTGCGGCCGCGAGCGACCAGTCGTCCCCGTGCTCACGGCAGTTGCGGACCACCAAGTCCGTGCACTCGCGGATCGCCGTGTGCCCGCCGCCGATGTAGCTCGCGACCGGCCACAGCAGGCCCGGGAAGCGGGCCGAGGCCTGCCGCGTGTCCTGGTACACCGCGGCGATCAACGCGGCCGTCTCCTGCACCGGAGGGGTGCTCAGGAACTCCTCGGAGGCATGGTCCGTACTCACGAAGAACAGCAGCAGCCGGGCGTCCATCCGCGCCCAGAAGTACGGGCCGTCCCGCTCACCCGGTTCACTCATCCCGGTGACCCGCGTCAGCCAGCCCGCGCCCTCCTCCCGGTAGTTGCGCAGCCACCAGAACCAGCCCATGTCCACGGCCAGGGCCAGCGCGTCCGCCTCGCCGCCCGCCGTGATCGCGCGCTGCAGTACCGCGCGGATGTTGTCCAGCTCGGCCTCCATGCGGCGCAGCCACACCAGTTGGCGCGTGGTGCGCAGGTGCGGATCGGCGGGTCGCACGAAGCCGCGGAAGTAACCGGTGTGACGGCGGGCGGCTTCCGCCAGCTCCCGTGGTCGCTCCCGGGCGCGTTCCGCCGCGTACTCGTGGATCGTCTCCAGGAAGCGGTAGCGGACGCCGTCCCGGCTCTCCTCGCCGTCCTCGCCGCCCTTGCCCGGCTGCGCCGCGACCACCAGGGACTTGTCGACCAGCTGGCCGATCAGCTCGATGACGTCGTCCCCGCCGACCACCGCCTCGGCGGCGGCCAGCGTCCAGCCGCCCGCGAAGACGCTCAGGCTGCGCAGCGCCGCGTGCTCCTCCTCCGACAGCAGGTCCCAGCTCCAGTCGACGACCGCGCGCAACGTCTGCTGACGCGGCAGGAGCGTGCGGCTGCCGCTGGTGAGCAGCCGGAACCGGTTGTCCAGGCGGTCGGCGATCTGACGCGGGGACAGCATGCGCAGCCGGGCCGCGGCGAGTTCGATGGCCAGGGGCAGACCGTCCAGCCGGCGGCAGATCTCGTCGACGGCCGCCGCGTCCTGCTCCACGTCGAACCCCGGGCGCACGGCCGCGGCGCGCTCGGCGAACAACCGGTGCGCGGTCGTCGGGGACAGCGGCTCCACCGGGCGCACGGTCTCACCGGGCACGCCCAGCGGCTCCCTGCTCGTCGCCAGTACCGTGACGCCGGGACAGGCGCCGAGCAGTTCCGCCGCCAACTCGGCGGCGGCACCGATCACATGCTCGCAGTTGTCCAGAACGAGCAGCAGCCGGCGGTGGGCGCAGTGCTCCAGCAGACGCGCGGTCGGATCGCCCGCCTCGGCGCCCGCGCCGCCGCCCGAACCCTTGATGCCCTCGCGGGCCACGCCGAAGATCGTCGTGTCCCGGCGGCCGAGAGCGCTCAGGACCGCCTGCGGGACCGCTTCGGGATGGTCGAGCGGGGCCAGTTCCGCGATCCAGACCCCATCCGGGTAGCCGGGCCCGGTCAGAGCCGCGCCCGCCTCTTCCGAGAGGCGGGTCTTGCCGGAGCCGCCGGGGCCGGTGAGGGTCACCAGGCGGGAGTGCGCCACGTCGGCCCGGATTTCCAGGAGTTCGGCCCGGCGGCCGACGAAGCTGGTGAGTCTGGGGCGGAGGTTGCCCTCCGGGGCCCTGGCGAACGCGGGCTCGGGGGCCGGGGTGGGGCGCGGTTCCGGTGGGTCCTCGGTGGTGAGCAGTTCGGCGTGCAGCGCGCGCAGTTCCGGGCCCGGGTCCGCGCCCAGCCGGTCCGCGAGCGCTCTGCGGGCCTGCTCGTACGCCATGAGCGCGTCCGCGGAGCGGTGCGCGGCGCGCAGCGCGCGGATCAGCTGTACGTGGAACGGCTCGTCCAGCGGGTGGTCCGCGACCAGCTCCCGCAGTCGGGGGAGCGTCTCGGCGGCGCGCCCGCACGCCAGGTCCGCGTCGATCCTGCGGTGCAGCGCCGTGAGCCGCAGCGCTTCGGGGCGGGCCCCCGCCGACGTCCGGTCCGGCAGATCGGCGTACGCCGGGCCGCGCCACAGCGCGAGCGCCTCGCGCAGGATTCTCGCGGCGGCCTGCGGGTCGCCCGCGTCGAGCGCGGCGGCGCCCTCGGCGGCACGCCGCTCGAAGACGTGGAGGTCCACGTCCTCGGGCCCGGTGAGGAGACGGTAGCCGCCCGGTCCGGAGGTGATGACGTCCTTGCCGAGGGCACGCCGCAGCCGGGAGACGAGCGCTTGCAGCGCGCCGCCTGCGTCGTGCGGGAGGTCGGCGTCCGGGCCCCAGACCTCCGCGATGAGCGCGTCGGCGGAGACGGGCCGGTCGGCGTGCAGCGCCAGGGCGGCGAGCAGGGCTCGGAGCCGGCTGCCACCGAGGGGAACGGGGGCGCCGGCGGGGTCACGCGCTTCGGTGGTGCCGAGGATCAGGAACCGCACGGGGACCATTCTGCCGGGTCGGTGAGCGCGGATCCGGTGGGCGCCCGCGCCCACCGGGCGTTGCCCCCTACCGGCGCCGCTTCGGGCCCGTCGGGCCCTCGTCCTCGTCGTTGTGGGTGCCCAGGAGTTCGTCGGCCAGGGTGGGGAGGTCGTCCAGGGGGGTTTCCTCGGCCCAGTCGGAGCGGGGGCGGCGGGCCGGAGGGGCCGCGTCGGGATCGATCGCGGGGAGCTCGCGGGTGCGCTCGTTGTCCGGGGTCTCCGGACGGAAGAAGGACGGCGGGACGCGGTCGGCCGGGCCGCGGTCCGCGGACCGCGGGCGGACCGGCGGCAGGACGGCCGTCTCGTCCGCGGCCGAGGGCCGGACCGGCGGCAGGACCGCCGTCTCGTCCACGGCCGGGGCCGGTGCTGCCGGCCTCTTCTTCGGCGCCGAGGCCGGCGAGGCCGGGACCGCCGGCAGGACCGCCGTCTCGTCCGCCGCCGCGGCCGGGGGCTTCGGGACCGTCGGGAGGACGGTGGTCTCGGCGTCCGGGGCCTTGGGGGCCGGCTTCGGCGTCTCCACGGTCTGCGTGGTGTTGCCGGCCGCTGCGGCAGCCGCGGCGGTTGCCGCAGCCGCTGCCGCGCGGGCCTCCTCGGCGCGGCGGAGGGCGTCCTCCGCCTTGCGCTGCTTCTCGAGGCGGCGGGCCTCGGCCTCGGCGCGGAGCTTGGACTCCTCCTCGGCCTGGCGGCGCAGCCGGTCCTGTTCCGCGGCGCGGGCGGCCGCTTCGGCGGCGAGCCGGAGCCGTTCCTCCTCGGCGAGGCGGGCGGCCTCCTCGGCGCGCAGGCGGGCTGCTTCGGCCTCCTGCTCGGCGGCCTCGCGGCGGGCGTCCTCCTCGATCTCCCGCTGACGCTCGGCCTCCTCCTCGCGCAGACGGGCGAGCTGTGCCTGACGCTCGGCTTCGAGGCGGGCTTCCTCGGCGAGCCGGGCGGCCTCTTCCTCGGCACGGATGCGGGCGGCTTCCTCGGCCTGGCGACGGGCCTCCTCGCGGGCCTCGATCTCCTGCTGGGAGAGCGGCAGTGCCTGGTCAAGACGGTGCCGTACGACAGTGGTGACTGCTTCGGGCTCCTGGCCGGCGTCGATGACGAGGTAGCGGGAGGGATCGGCGGCGGCCAGCGTGAGGAAGCCGGCGCGGACCCGGTGGTGGAATTCGGCGGGCTCCGACTCGAGCCGGTCAGGGGCCTCGGTGAAGCGCTCGCGGGCGGCCTCGGGCGAGACGTCGAGGAGTACGGTGAGGTTCGGGACCAGTCCCGCGGTGGCCCAGCGGGAGATGCGGGCGATCTCCGTGGGGGCCAGGTCGCGGCCGGCGCCCTGGTAGGCGACGGAGGAGTCGATGTAGCGGTCGGAGATCACGACGGCTCCGCGTTCCAGGGCGGGACGGACGACGGAGTCGACGTGCTCCGCGCGGTCGGCGGCGTACAGCAGCGCCTCGGCACGGTGGGACAGCCCGGCGGACGAGACGTCCAGCAGGATCGAGCGCAGGCGCTTGCCGACGGCGGTCGCGCCCGGTTCCCGGGTGACGACGACCTCGTGGCCCTTGGCGCGGATCCACTCGGAGAGCGCCTCTACCTGGGTGGACTTCCCGGCGCCGTCGCCGCCCTCTATCGCGATGAAGAAGCCGGTCGCGTGGGGCGCCGCGGCGGGCTCGCCGCCGCGCAGGGCCTCACGCAGGTCGCGGCGGAGCGGCACGCCCTGGCGGTCGTCGGTCTTGCCCAGGACGAGTGCGGCGACCGGCAGCAGCAGGGCGCCGATGAGCATCAGCGTGTAGGCGGCGCCGCCGTGCTGGAAGGTGAAGTGGCCGTTGGCGAGGCGGTGCGGGCCGATGAGACCGGCGAGCAGCGGGGCGCCGATGGCGGCGACGGCGACCGCGACGCGGACGACGGCGTGCAGGTGGTCGGTGGTGCGCGCGCGACGCTGCTCCTCGGCCTCCTGCTCGATGAGGACGTGGCCGGTGTTGGCGGTGACGCCGGCGGCCGTGCCGGCGAGGGCTGCCAGGAGCAGGACGGTGGTCTGGTCGGGGACCAGGCCGGTGAGCAGCAGCGCGAGGCCGGTGACGGCGATGGCGATGGCCAGCAGGCGGCGCCGTGAGAGGGCCGGCAGGACACGCGGTCCCACCCGGATGCCGAGGACGGTGCCCGCGGTCAGTGCCAGCACGAGGAGGCCGAAGCCGACCGGGCCGAAGCCGAGGTCGAGTGCGTGCAGCACCGACAGGGCGACGGCGGCGGCGATCGAGCCGGCCACGCCCGCGGTGGCCAGAACGAGGAGCGGGAGGGCTCCCGTGCGGCCGCGCTCCGAGCCGTCGGGTCCCTTGGGGAGCCGGAGACCTTCGAGCGGGGAGTGCGGGCGGACGGTCGTGGTGTCCGGCAGTTCGAGGAAGTACAGGACGGCGATGGACGCGGAGAACAGCCCGGCGGCGACGTAGGAGGAGAGCGCGACCTGGTGGAGGTCGAACCAGTCCACGCCGAGCGCGAGCAGGCTGTTCAGCAGGGTCACGACGAGGAGCGCCGCCGCGGCGACCGGCAGGGCGACGAAGCCGGTGCGCAGGTCCAGCCGGTGGAGCGTCGCGAGGTGGTCGGGGGCGGGCCGCACGGCCGTGTCACCGGGGGTCGGGACCGGGAGCAGCCCGGGGGCCGCGCCGTCCCTGGCGACCGTCCACAGGCGTTCGGCGATCCCAGCCGCGAAGGCGGTGACGAGCAGCCAGACGACGGCGGAGGACGGGACCCAGGTGATCCACAGCGGGGCGACGAGGAACAGCGCCAGCCGAACCCCGTCCGCACCGATCATGGTCCAGCGGCGGTCCAGGACGCCGGCGGTCGACGTGAGCGCCGACAGCGGGCCCAGCAGCACGGCGCCGAAGAGCAGGGTGGAGACCAGTCGGGCGCCGAGCACCGCGGCGACCGCGAAGGACGCACCCCGGTAGCCGCCGCCGAACGACCCGTCGAGCACGGCCGCCTGCACCGTGAGCCAGATCAGCACCAGCATGCCGAGCCGGTCGGCGATGCCGCCGGTGAGCTGGGCGCTCCACAGCTTCCGCAACTGCGGGATCTTCAGCAGGGCACCCACCGCCCGCTCGCGCGAGTCCGCCGCGAGGTCTCCGGCGAAAGCGTCGGTCACGTCCCTTGGCCGCTCGATTCGCGTCATTCGGACAGCCTATCCGGAGCACGGAAATCCATGACCCCCCGCCCGAACAAACAGGCGGAGGGTCATGGATGAGCCGGAGGTGCGGCGGATTGTCAGGCGCTCTGCCTACTCGGGGGTCTGCGTCGCCGCCGCGGTCTTCTTGGCCGTGGTCTTCTTCGCCGCGGTCTTCTTGGCAGCCGTGGTGGTCTTCTTCGCCGCGGTCTTCTTGGCCGGGGCCTTCTTGGCGGGAGCCTTCTTGGCCGCGGTCTTCTTCTTCGCCGGACCCTTGGCACGCTTCTCGGCGAGCAGCTCGTAGCCGCGCTCCGGCGTGATGGTCTCGACGTCGTCGTCGGTCCGCAGGGTCGCGTTCGTCTCGCCGTCGGTGACGTACGGGCCGAAGCGGCCGTCCTTGACGACGACCGGGCGCTCGCTGACCGGGTCGGTGCCCAGTTCCTTGAGCGGCGGCTTGGCGGCGGCGCGGCCGCGCTGCTTGGGCTGCGCGTAGATCGCCAGCGCCTCGTCGAGGGTGATGTCGAAGAGCTGGTCCTCGGTCTCCAGGGAGCGCGAGTCCGTGCCCTTCTTCAGATATGGGCCGTAGCGGCCGTTCTGCGCGGTGATCTCGACGCCCTCGGCGTCCGTGCCGACGACGCGCGGGAGCGACATCAGCTTGAGGGCGTCGGCGAGCGTCACCGTGTCGAGCTGCATGGACTTGAAGAGCGACGCGGTACGCGGCTTGATCGCGTTCTTGCCGGTCTTCGGGGTGTCCTCGGGCAGGACCTCGGTGACGTACGGCCCGTAGCGGCCGTCGCGGGCGATGATCGGGCGGCCGGTCTCCGGGTCGTTGCCCAGCTCGAAGTCGCCGCTGGGCTTGGCGAACAGCTCCTCGGCGTACGCGACGGACAGCTCGTCCGGCGGCAGTTCCTCGTGGACGTCGGCGCGCTGGTGGTTCTCCTCGCCCTTCTCGCCCCGCTCGATGTACGGGCCGTAGCGGCCGACCCGCAGCACGATGCCCTCACCGATGGGGAAGGAGGAGATCTCCCGGGCGTCGATGGCACCGAGGTCCTCGACGAGCTCCTTGAGGCCGCCGAGGTGGTCGCCGTCGCCGTTGCCGGCGTCCGCTGCCGAGGCCTTGGCCGCGGAGTCGGTGCCGCCGAAGTAGAAGTGCCGCAGCCACGGCACGGCCTGGGCCTCACCGCGGGCGATGCGGTCGAGGTCCTCTTCCATGGAAGCGGTGAAGTCGTAGTCGACGAGCCGGCCGAAGTGCTTCTCCAGCAGGTTGACGACGGCGAAGGAGAGGAAGGACGGCACGAGGGCCGTGCCCTTCTTGAAGACGTAGCCGCGGTCGAGGATCGTGCCGATGATCGACGCGTACGTCGACGGGCGGCCGATCTCGCGCTCTTCGAGCTCCTTGATCAGCGAGGCTTCGGTGTAGCGGGCCGGCGGCTTCGTGGCGTGACCGTCGACGGTCAGCTCCTCCGCCGTCAGCCCGTCGCCCTCGCTGACCTGCGGCAGCCGCCGCTCACGGTCGTCGAGCTCGGCGTTCGGGTCGTCCGCGCCCTCGACGTAGGCCTTCATGAAGCCGTGGAACGTGATGATCTTGCCGGAGGCGGAGAACTCCGCCGCGCGGCCGTCGCTCGACGTGCCACCGATCTTGACGGTGACGGAGTTGCCGACCGCGTCCTTCATCTGGGACGCGACGGTACGCATCCAGATCAGCTCGTAGAGCCGGAACTGGTCGCCGGTCAGACCGGTCTCCGCGGGGGTGCGGAAGCGGTCGCCGGAGGGGCGGATCGCCTCGTGCGCCTCCTGCGCGTTCTTCACCTTGCCGGTGTAGACGCGCGGCTTCTCCGGGAGGTACTCGGCACCGTAGAGCTGCGTGACCTGGGCGCGGGCGGCCTTGATCGCGGTCTCCGACAGCGTCGTGGAGTCCGTACGCATATAGGTGATGAAGCCGTTCTCGTACAGCTTCTGCGCCACCTGCATCGTCACCTTGGCACCGAAGCCCAGCTTGCGCGAGGCCTCCTGCTGCAGGGTCGTCGTGCGGAAGGGGGCGTACGGCGAACGGCGGTACGGCTTGGACTCGACGCTGCGGACGGCGAAGGCGCTGTCGGCGAGCGAGGCGGCCAGCGCGCGGGCGTTGACCTCGTCCAGGTGCAGGACGGTCGCGTTGTCCTTGAGCTGCCCGGTCGACGCGTCGAAGTCGCGGCCCTGGGCGATACGGCGACCGTCGACGCTGGTCAGACGGGCGGAGACGGTCGACGGGTCGGAGGCGTCACCCGCGCGGCCGGTGGCGAAGGTGCCGCTCAGGTCCCAGTACTCGGCGGTGCGGAACGCGATGCGTTCGCGTTCCCGCTCGACGACGAGCCGGGTGGCGACGGACTGGACACGGCCGGCCGACAGGCGCGGCATGACCTTCTTCCACAGGACCGGCGAGACCTCGTAGCCGTAGAGGCGGTCGAGGATGCGGCGGGTCTCCTGGGCGTCGACGAGCGGCTGGTTCAGCTCGCGCGGGTTCGCGACCGCCGCCTGGATGGCTTCCTTGGTGATCTCGTGGAAGACCATCCGGCGGACCGGGACCTTGGGCTTGAGGACTTCCTGCAGGTGCCAGGCGATGGCCTCGCCCTCGCGGTCCTCATCGGTGGCGAGGAAGAGTTCGTCGGAATCCTTGAGCAGGTCCTTGAGCTTCTTGACCTGCGCCTTCTTGTCGGCGTTGACGACGTAGATCGGCTCGAAGTCACTGTCTACATTGACGCCGAGACGAGCCCACGGCTGGCCCTTGAACTCCGCCGGCACTTCGGCGGCCCCGTTGGGGAGGTCGCGGATGTGCCCGACGCTGGCCTCGACCACGTAGCCCGGGCCGAGATAGCTCTTGATCGTCTTCGCCTTGGCAGGCGACTCGACGATGACGAGTCGGCGGCCGCTCTTTGCGGTCTCGCGGGTCGGGGACAACTTCGCTCTTCTCTCCGGGTCGAAGGGGTTCGCTGCGGAGTGTGACCGTACATCCCGGTCCCATGTCAAACGCGAAAAGTCCGCAACGCCACTCGAACGGTAACCCGATGTACGTTCTAACCTTTACAGCACACTGTCACACAGTAAAGGGGGCGCAGGTGAAGGCTACGTCCACCTGGCGACTTGTGCCGGAGCTTGAGAAGGCTCTAGCCGAAGGTATGACGGTCGAAGAATGGATCGGGGACAGGTGCCCTGTCTGCTCCTACGCCCGCATCAGCGAGGACAAGCTAGAGGGCGAAGCCATCGGTGTCGGCAGGCAGCACGCCAACAACGATCAAGCTGCGGTTGACCTGAACTGGGTAGTGGTCGCCCGGTACACCGACAACCACATCACCGCCGCTGACCCCGATATCCAGCGCCCCGCCTTCCTTGAAATGGTGCGCGATCTCCGAGCCAGGCGTACGCCTGATGGGGTACCCGTTTGCGGCATCATCGCGGTAGCCGAGGATCGCGTACGCAGGCTGCCCGAAGACTTCCTACGAGTACACCGAGCACTGACGGTGGACCGCCAGGGGTGCTTCTACGTGGTGGACGAGAAGCGCCACGTCGATGTGCACTCCGATGGAGCACAGGTTGTCGGTCTCGTCACATCTTCCTCTGATGAGAGGGAGGTATCGAAGATCAAACGGCGCTCGGAGCGCTCTATCCGCGATCGGGCCCGAGAGGGCAAGCAGTCCGGCGGACATCGCCGTTTCGGTTGGCTGCCGGCGGACGCGAAGGCAGGTCGGCCGAACAATGACCGTCTCGATCCGGCGGAGGCTCCATACCTGCGCACGGCCATCGAGGACATCATGACCGGCAAGTCCGAGCGGACCGTGACGCAATGGCTCATCGCTGAGAAGGTCCCCACCGTGAAGGGTGGGAAGTGGCAGAGCACGACCGTGCGGAACATGGTCAGCAATCCCGCGATCTGCGGCTACCGGATGCTGGACGGCGAGCTGGTGCGTGATCCGGAGACCGGTCTCCCCGTGGTCGGTGACTGGGAGACGATCGCGACGCCCGAGGAGTGGAAGAAGGTTCTCCGGCGCTACAACAGCTACTACAAGGTGGACCCGGAGACCCTCAAGGGAGACCCGAGCCGGGGGGTGCGCAAGCGCCGCAAAGAGATCACCCAGACCCGCAAGTACCTGATGTCCGGCTACCTGCGCTGCGGCCGGGTGGACCTGTCGGATCAGCGGTGCCTCTCGACCATGGTCGGCAACCCCGTCAGCGACAGGGCTCCCCATGGCACCTACGCCTGCAATGCGTCGAACTGCCCCGGAGTGGCACGGCGGATGGACTTGGTGGACAAGTCCATCACCAAGCTTGTTCAGACGATTCTCTCGCAGCAGTACGCCGCCAAGGAGCCCCAACACCGGGAATGGCACGGGCAAGCGATCCTGGATTCCCTGGTGAAGCGGAAGCGTCTCCTCAAGGAGGCGTACAACAGTGGCGCGGTACAGCCTGCCGACTTCTTCGAGATGCTTCCCGAACTCGACTTTCAGATCCTGGAATCGGAGAAGGATCAGGAAGAGTTCCTGGTCGCACAAGAGGCGCAGAACTTCCTAGCGGGGTTCACAACCGAGCGTTGGACGAAGTTCGATCTCCGCCAGAAGCGGATTGCGATCGGAACCGTCATACAGACGGTGATCGTCCATCCCTTGCCACAAGGGCGTTCCACCCGCGCGCCGTTCGATCCGGACCTCTTGGAGGTCATCTTCCGACCTAAGACATGAACAGATCGTGCAGGATTTCCAGCTGCTCTTCGCTCAGGCGGGGGGCAGCTTTGGCTTGCTCCTCAGCCCACGCGTCAATCCGTGCCTGAACGGCGTCCTCGCAGGTAGGCGCAGCGGTGGCCACTGTGGTCATGACTCCCCCTCGTACTTGAGTTGCGCGGCGAGGTTGTGTTGTTGGCGTGTGGTTTCGGCGAGGAGTGCTTCCCCTGGGCTGTATCCGTTGCCGAGATAGGCCCAGGAGGCTTCGGTGATGAGGGTGGTGTTTTCTTGTTCGTGCTCGGGTAGACCGGCACGGATGCGTTCGTGGGCGCGTTCGGTGCGCCAAGTGCGGCGTGCGCCGCGCAGTTCGCCGAGGGTCGTGGAGTAGCGACGGGATTTGCTGGAGAAGTGGCCCCGAAAGCCGAGCATGTGCGCCCAGTGGCGCAGTTTGAGGTGTGCCAGGTCGGGGATCCCGCCGAGGTCCCAGGCCGTGCGGATCATTTGGCGAACGTGTCGCTGCACCACAAGGTGGACGAGGGGTTGACCTTGCCCGGTGCCGTCGCAGGGTAGGCACTCGGTGCGGCGTCCGTCGGTGATGCGAAAGCCGCGCCCTTTGCAGTGGGGGCAGGTCACAGAGCGGTCGAGGGTCCCCGCGGTCTCTGCTCCCTTGGTGGCGTACTTCGCGACGTAGGCCGCCACCTTGTGATCGGTGAGCTTGTTCAGGGACGCGCTCAGGGGCCGTACGTCGATCTGCCGACCCCAGCGGAAGAGGCGGGAGCCGATCGCGTCGTTGTCGTCCAGGCGCACGGAGACGGCTTTCGCGGCGGCCCGGATCGCCTTGATCAGAACCTGTGTGGTCGCGTCAGCGGGGGGTTCTTGGTCGCTGCCTTCGGGCCCGTCGAAGCGGATGATCGCGTGGTAGTGGACCAGGCCGCGCTTTTGGTACTCGGCGACCTTGGCGAAGGAGATCCGCAGGACCTTGTTCAGGGCGCGGACGGTCAGGCTGAGTGCGGCGGCGACGGTGCGGCGGAGGTAGACAGTGAAGCGCTGCCACAGGGCGGGGGCGTGCGCGTTCCACAGCACGGCCCCGCTGTAGTCGTAGCGGGTGGGGTTGATCGGGGTGCCCAAGGACGGGTCGTCGAGAGTGTGGCGGTGGCCGCACTTGCAGGTGAGACGGGTACCCGTAGTGTTCTTGGCCCGGTTGTGAACCGCGCCGAACGACGGGGCGGTGAAGGTGGCGAACACCCGGGGGTGCCCGGAGACGCTTTCCGGAATGCCCTTGCCGCCGCAAAGCCCGGCTTTGATCAATTGGTAGGTGTCGGTGGCGTAGACGCGGGAACAGGCCGCGCAGCGCGAGGCACGGCGGTTGCCGCACGGCAGCAGGAGCCTGCCCGTGGGGTGGTCATCAGTGGTGAACACATGCAGGGCTTCACCGGTGTGCGCGTTGAGAGTGGCGGAGTAGCCGGTGAGCTGGACGGGGTGGGTGCAGCCGCCGAGGCGGTCGATCTGTTCCTGGACGCGGTCGAAGTCGAGGAGTTGGGCCAGGGCGAGCAGGTCACGGGCAGCGGTGCCGACCACGGGCGCGGCCGGGGGTGGTTCGGATGAGGTGGGGGGCGGGGTGCTGAGGGTGGCGAGCTGGGCAGGGGGGCACCACCGGGCGAGCAGGTTGTGTGCGGCCCGGCTGGTGTGCGGCGTGGCCGGGGCGGGGGTGGTCATGGTGGCGGTGTCCTTCCTTGCGGTAGGGGCGGCCCGGCCAGGAACGGCATGCGCGCGGGCATGGCGGTTCCTGGCCGGAGCCACAGGGGGTTTGAGCAGAGGGGGAGTTAGGCCGGCGGCCGGATGCTCAGGCAGTGAGTTGCGCGTGCACGGCACCGGCCAGTGGGGAGGCGACGCCGAGGCGACTGGCCAATTCCGGGGCGGTGATGTGCTGCCCGTGCCGTTGCTGATGGTCGGCAGCTATCCGGCGCCCTGCTTCCAGCAGCGGAGCGGGGACCGGCCGGGAGACCGCAGCGGGAGCGGCCGGGCCGGGCACCATGGCCGCAGTCGTAGCGGTCGGGACCGGGCCGGAGGCCATAGCCGGTTCCGGTGAGATCGCGGGAGCGGTCGAGGGGTCCGGGGTGCTGGTGTGGAAGTGAGCCAGGAGCAGGGGCCCGACCTTGCCCCAGCCCAGGAGCAGGAGGGGTGCGACGGTGTCCAGGGCGGCGCGGCCGTAGTGCCGGGCGGCGAGGGGTTCGGCGATGTTCAGGGCCAGGGTGAGGAGCCCGCACACGTGCATGAGGCGTTGTGCCGGGGCGAGTTCGGCCGGGGCGACGCCATGCAAGGCCAGGTGGCGCAGGGCGACCAGCAGGCCGACCACGGACAGATCCACCATGGGGGCGATCAATGGTGCGATCGGGTGTGGGACGCCCAGGCGAAGCGCCAGGGACCAGACGTTGCCGAAAGAGAAGGTGAAGGCCAAGGCCGCGATGACCGCCATCACGGCCGTGACGATGCGCTGCGTGTTGCGGTCGGCGGTGGCGGTCATCGCGGGGTGTCCCCCTTTCGGTCGGTGGGGTGAGGCGGGGTCAGCGGCCGTCACGGGGGCGAGGGTGGTTCTTGAACATCACCGGCGGTGCGGCCAGGGCCACGGCGAGCAGGTCCGTGGGGTCGGCGGTCAGGTGGGCGGTGTCGGCGGCGATCTGCGCGGCGTAGTACGGGTCCACCTCCGGCATCCGAACCCGGATGAAGCCTTCCTGGCCCTGGGTGACCATGGCCGCGACGCCGACGTATCCGGGGTCCTGCAACAGCACCGGATTGGCGTCCGGCCAGTTGCGGATGTCCTCCCCGAGCGCGGCCACCGAGGCTTCCGCCGTCTTCTGTGCGAAGGACAGCCCCACCGGGCACACGTCCCGGATGAACGTCGGGATCGCATCACCCGTGGCTTTCTGGGTGGCGAGGATGACCACCATCCCGATCGAACGGCCCTTCTTGACGAGGTCTTCCACTAGCCGGGCGTTCTCCGCAGCCAGCGCAGCCAGGGCCTTGGTCTTGGGGTCGCTGCCCTTGTGGTCACGGAAGTAGGTGTGCGCTTCATCGATGATCACGACGACCAGCGGCCATTCCGGGGACGGGCCGACGTGCCACATGTTGGCCACCCCCAGCACCCGCCGGATGGTGGACGAGCGCTCACGTCGCAACGCGACGAGCCGCTTAAGTAGCTCGTTGGCTTCCTCCAGGTCATCACCGGCGAAGGCGAAGAGACGTTTCACCATGTCGGCGTAGTCGCCCTCATCGGCCGAGGACACCTTTCCGTCCAGGACAACGATCTGCACCGCGCCGGATGGCGCCAGGCGGCACACGATGGCGTTGATCAGGGACGTTTTCCCGTACCCGGGCAGGCCGGCAACCGTGATGCCGGGGATGTTGGACACCCGCAGGCTCACCAGCTCGGCGTACTCGTCCACGCCCAGATCCCACAGGCTCACGTCCGCCAGCGGCAGCCCGGAGGGGACGAACGTGGTGGGGACGATCAGGGGGTCCGTGCGCACCGCGCGCATGATGACCTTGCCGGGTCCGTTCTGCCGTACCGACAGCCGGGTGCATCCCCAGTCGTCCGCCAGGTAGGCCGCCTTGTTCTTGAAGTCCTCCAGCCCCACGTTCGGCAGGCAGTTCGCGTGCACGATGACGCCGAACCGGTCCGGGATCGTCGAGATCTTCGGGCGCAGCTCCCGGGGCTTGGGAATCTGCCCGTCCTTGGCGGTAATCGACGCGACGAAGGTCGGGGTTTTGTCGAGGACCGACAGGCCGCACATCACGGAGACGCGCGGCCACCGGCGCCGTATCCGTGCCGCCTGTCGGATGCTGGCCCGCATCTCGGTATCGGCCCGCACGTAGCGGACGGTGATCCGGATGCCCAGCACCAGGAACACCAGCAGGCCAAGGGCCACGAGCAACGGCGCGTAGTGGGTGACCGTCTGGGGGGTCATGCCGTCCTCCTTTCGTTGTGGGTGTCGAACAGGAACTCGACCAGGGCCAATTCGAAATCGCCCCAGTCCGTCAGGTTGTCCAGCGGCGGATAGCCGTGGGCGACAAGCAGCGCGCCCATCGACTTCACGAACTGTTCGGTGAACCGGTCATCGCCGGGCACGTGGTCCAGCGGGTAGGCGCGTGGCGGGCCGAACATCACGCGGCACCGCCCCGGTAGAGGAACCGGAACAGGCCCACGTGCAGGTCGATCAGGTCCGGGCCCGTGGTGACGGGCGGGTAGCCGTGCGCCTCCAGGACCTTGACCACGTCGAGGAGCAGGCCCGCCGTGAAGCGGGGATCGTCGTCATCCGGTACGAGCGGATAGACCCGCTCCGCAGGCGCGGCGGTCACTTGACCAGCTCCAGGCCCTCAGCGCGGTAGGACAGGCCCACGTTCACCGCACCACCCATCCCAGCCATCCCCCACGGGGACGCGATCAGGCCCATCGGGCGCACCACCGCACCCGGGGCGAGCTTGTCCGGGATCTGCGACGCCGGAACGGTGATCTTGAGGATCTGGGCGCGCCCGTCGAACATCTCGACGAGGTTGACCACCGACAGCGCCTCACCGGACATCCGGTCGAAAGCCCGCTCCGGCGGCATCCCCTCAGCGGTGTCCTTCAGCTTGTCCACGGCCGCCACCGCGACCATGAACATCGATCCGGCGGTGTCGACCTTCGCGAATGCACGTGCCATGACTTGCTCCTTCGTTGAGCCGAACCCCGTTGGGTGCGGCGTGAGACCAACAGTGCCCGAACACTCTGGAGGAGTCAAGCGATCTAGATGACTTGGTTCGTTCGGAACGGACTAGAGGTCTTGCGCGCCGGGGTTATCCGCAGGGCGCGGCAGGTGTTCAGGGTGGTCTAGATCGGACTATCCTCGGCCTATGACGCTGCCCGCCCACGGCCCGCGACCGCCGTACCAACTGGCCGCAGACAAGATCCGTGAGGACATCCGGACCGGGAAACTGCGCCCTGGCGGGCGTCTGCCGTCCGCACGTGAGCTCAAGGACGAACTCGGCATCGCCAACGCCACCGTGCACGCGGCGCTACGAGTGCTCAAAGACGAAGGCTTGGTCTACTCCGTCCACGGCCGAGGCACCTACATCGCCGAGTCCAACTACAAGCCCGACCCCGTCGGCGAGTTCAAGTTCGACTACACCCCGCCCGCTTGGTACACGCAGAACGCCGGCGAACCCCAAGCGACTGGCGAAAGCGACGAGGAAGCCGCGGAACCGGATCAGCCGGCCCCGGCCCCCGGAGGCGATCAGGCATCCGCGATGACGGAATTCCTGATCGGCCTCCGAGACCAGATGCGCTCCATGAGCGCTCAGGTCACCGGGCTCACGCAGCAGGTGACCGAACTTGAGTCGAAGGTCCAGCGCCTAGAGCAGCAATCCGCACCTGAACACCCGTAAGGCGCTCGCGCACCTCGTCCAGCTCGGCCACTATCCGGGATCCCAGTTCGGCTATCTCCCGCATCAGGCGTAGATCCTTTTCCGTCATCACCATTCCCCCGCTTCGCTGCGAACCCGTCCCACCACTGCTCTCACGCATCGCCAGCCCCCGTACCGCCGCCGGTCGCTCCCGCAGGATCACGGACTGTAGAGCGGAAATCCGGCCGCTCCAAACGACCTTGATCAACTTGTCGGGCGCGCGCTTCTGGCCCCCGTACGCACTGGGACACAGGCGGACACAGGCGTACGCAGGCGGACACAACGGCACCCCGCGCCACGCTCACTTGCGTGATGAACGTCACATTTCCCTCCCCGGCCGTTAGGCGCTTCGCGGCCCCAGCGACGGAGGCGACACGAGCCGCGCTCCGCTGTCCGCACGGGCATCCTGGATCGGCAACATCACTGAAAACGTCACTGAAAAGCGCCCTCAAAATCACAATTCGGCAACTCCGTTCAGTGATGTTGCGCGTGCCGCTCAGCAACCGTGGTTTGCCCCGGAAACGCCCTACTTTGCCCACACTCAGCGCCGCTTGCCCGCCTTCCGCAGCCGCTAGCGGACCGGTCGCCGGGACACGGCGGATCCCGCGCCCCACTGGCAGCCTGGCACCAGAGCACCACCGCCAACGGCCCGCGCCCGCACCGAAGTCGCTCCCTCCCGTCAGATGGGCAGGAACTTCGATTCCGCGCCCGCCCCACGGGATGGCTCTGCCGTTGGTCAGCGCTTGTCGCCTCACGTTGCCCCTGCCATCGGTCGCCCTGCCCATGTCACTTAGCCGCCCCTCGGCGATGCACCAATGCTCCGAAGAAACGCCGGTTGGGCTAACCGGCGATCCCGTGCGAGAATCCCCGGCTTCCATCCGGGATCGAGCAGCACCCATTTCACGCATGCGGTGACCCACCTCCCAAAAGAGTCCGCAATTTGGACCTCTACCTACGGCAAGTCCCAGCGCCGGCCCTGTTGTGACACCGACTCCGCAATTTCCGTGCGACCCGTGTCACACGCCATGCGTCGCTCGCCGCCAACCGCGCCGCCCAGACGCATCCTGGGGGACACCCCACCTGTGGATAACTCTTGCGCCGCAGAGCCGGAACGCGGACGGCGCCGAGAGGCCAACAGCTCAGTACCAGCCGCGATTTGGGCGCGCGGGCGCCGATCAGAGTTCCTTGCGAAGTCCATGGGAGAAGCCTGCGCGAATCCGCCTGTGGATAGATTTCAAAAATCCGCTGCCAAAGCGCGCGTAAGCCCTCAAAGGGCGTAAAGCGTGCGAAAACTTTCGAGATCTGCCGGGCGTGGCATAGAGAGCGCTGACCCGATGCGCGAGGAAGGGTGGTGTCCCCTGGAGTGGTGTAGCAGCGATCACTTCTCGCGACTTGCTGCCACCACATCGCGGTACTACATCGTTCTGCGGGACACGATCCGCACACCGGACCGGCGGTCGACGGCAGTTACCCCCAGCCCTGGCGGCCAGCCGACCCTGTCCATGCTCACGCCCATGGCACTCGAATGGGAACAGATCATCGTCGACTCCTCCGACCCCATCGCCCTCGGGCGCTGGTGGGCCGAGGCTCTCGGCTGGGTAGTGGTCGACGAATCCGAGGAGATCATCGAGATCCGGCCTGAGCCGGACCAGATGCCGGGGCTGCTCTTCGTGCCTGTCCCCGAGGGCAAGACGTGGAAGAACCGGCTCCACCCCGACTTCCGCCCCGACGACCAGGAGGCCGAGGTCGCCCGGCTGCTCTCCCTCGGTGCCCGGCGTGCCGACACCGTGCAGGACGAGCAGCACTGGGTGACCCTCCTCGACCCGGAGGGCAACGAATTCTGTGTCCTGGGTGAGCGGAAGAGCTGAGCGGGCCGGGCAGCCGTTCGGGCGGAGGTGCCGGACGGTTTCGACTACCCGCAGGTGCCCCAGGCGCTGTTCGCCGACCCGGTTACACCACTACACGGGACATGACCCGAGGAAGCGCAGCCGGACGGGAAGCGCAGCAGCGGGTTACCCAGTGCCTTCCACCGGTCGCAGACGACGGAGGGCGAGCGCAGGACCAGCAGCCCGACCGGCAGCACCAGCCACGTTCCGCAGCAGCAGCCAAGCCCGGTCAGCAGCAGAGCTGTTAAGAGTTTCTTTACTGGATCAAGGCGGCCCGCTGACGCGGGCCGCGCGCGCTGGCGGCCCAAGGCCGCCGACGCTCCTGTCTCCGCCCCGCTCCGGCGGCCCCGGGCCGCTCAGCGCGCAAGGACAGAGAAGCGGACAACCAGGAGCAGGAAGCAACCCCGACAGCCCCACAGCAGCCCAACCAGGCCGCACCCACGACACGCAGCAGACGCAGCCGGACACCCACACGACCATGCAGCCCACGACACCGCCACCCATGAAGCCGCGGGAAGCCTGCCCAGCACAACCACCATCAGGTCCACCACCACCCAGCACCGGAGACCACGGCTGACACCACCACGCGCCGTCACGCACAAGCCCATGGATTGGCTGAACCAAGTGGAGCTACAACGAGCCTCCCGCGCCGATCCAGCCGCCGAACCCGCCTTCGTGGCTAGCGTTCGACGGCTGGCGTCCCACCCCGCTCTTCATGCGTGCCCTATGCCTTCAGTGCAGCGACCTCAACGGCTCGTTGGTGCAGGTTCCGCGCAGCCCCGTTGGTCAGGTGGGGCCTGATCCGGAGACGCATGGTGTGAAAGTGGTCGTCGCCTCGTGCTGAAGAGATCACGGCGTAATCGTCGAGGAAGGTTTCCCATGTCGCGCAGGCGGCTTCCACGTGGCCCAGTTCCAATTGCCGTTGTGCCAAGAGCCCGTTGGCGTGAACGCGGCCCTGCCGTTCCTGCGGAGGCCGGACGCGGTTGGACTGCTGCAACGCCTTCACCGAACCGGGCAGGTCACCCAGCTCGTACAGGACGTGGGAGACGTGGAACTGATAGGCAGACTGGTCGTAGCCACCCACCGCATCATTCCGCCCGTCGGCCTTAGACAGCGCCGTCTCGGTCTCAGCAAGCCGGGCGAACGCCTGCCGTCGGTCTTTGACCATCCCCGCACCGTGGGCCTGTTGTCCGGCGAGGAACGCCCGCAGGCGGGGGCCGGCCTTCGGGGAAGCTTCGGCGGCGGAGTCGGCCAGTTCCAGAGCTTTGGGACCGTGGCCCAGGTTCGATGCCTGCAACGCCATGCCGCGCAGCGTGCGGCAGTAGGTGAGGTGGTCCTCGGCGCTCCCGGCCAGGTGGAGTGCTTGCACGTAGTAGCGCTGTCCGAGGCCGTGCTCCCGCTCGTACATGGCCATCCAGCCCGTCAAATAGACCAGGTCCGACGCTGCGGCCAGCATGTCTCTCTTCACCGACTCCGACCCGTCGGCTCGGAGGTACGGCGACACGGTGTTCAGCAAGAACGCCGCCGCCATCGGCCGGGCGTGGCCGCCGCCGAGTTCATCAAGGATGTCCGCGATGCGGTCCGTCATGGTGCGGACGGTGGCAACCTCGCCGGGCCCCACCCGTATCGTGCGTCCGGCCGTGGAGGCTTCTAGCCTGCCCGAAAGATCGGTGTACCTGGGCACCATCAGCGCAGCCGAGTACAGGCCGGCCGCCAGCACGCCGCGCCGTGATGGGTCCATGTCCGCCCTTCCGAGGTCCACCAGATCCGACACCAGATCGGCACCGCCAGACTCAGTGTCGCTCCCGAATCCCGCTTCGGCGGACGTTACTGGGCGCCGCAGTCGCCGGGAGAACGCTTCGCAGATGAACGGCCTGATCTCCGGTCCCGGTAAGGAGCCCTTGAGCCAGTAGGAAACGGTCGAATCGTCGTAGGTGAGCGTCACCCCTTGCTCGGCTCCGACGCGTACGACTGCCCGCACGAGCTGGCCCCTTGTCCACTGCGCCTCCGTCAGAAGCGTGCGCAGGGCGGTATTCGGTGTGCGCGTGCGTGGTGCCATGCGATGACCTCCATCGTCGTTCACGGCATTCACGGTCCCGTCCAGCATTGCCCGTTCTCTCAGACGGCGTACCCGAGTTCACTCAACATCAGCCGCGCAACGAACAACCAGCGCACTCTCAGCCACCGCGCACCCAGCGTCTCACCGCAGGCAGTCCCGTGACCTCCGTCGCGGATCTTCAGGACGCCCCACCCACTACGGAGACGACACCATGACCGGAGACGACCACCAGACCAAGCCACCGCGTACAGCGCTCCATGCCAGTTCGACGCCGATCCAGAGGCGCGACCAGGAACTCAGCGCCAAGGCGCTCAGCCTCGCGGCCAGCGGCTGGGACACGTTCCAGAGACGGTCCGGCGAACCACACGAGGGGCAAGCATCGGGCGGTGATGCCGCATGACTGGCAGCGAGTGGGACTGGATCAAGGAAGACACCCTCGTCCTGGACACGAGCAACCATCGAGTCGGCGAGGTGCAGCAGATCGGCACTTGCTACCCGACCAGCGCGGAAGCCACTGAGTTCGCATGGTTGCGGCCACCGGGTGGCGGTGTCGAGTGGAGTGCCCCACTGTCAGCTCTCGAACCTGCGGGCGGTAACCAGTGATCCGCTCCGTGGCCGAGAAGCCACGCCATCGACGCCCGCCCTCCCCCTCCAGTGACGGCCGCACCATCGGAGCTCTCTTGATGCTCCTCAACGTGCTCGGCGCCCCCGCGGTTGCCGTCCTGCTGGTGGCGGGGCAGCCCACCGCACCACCTGCACCGAACTTCGCTGTGGCGATGCCGGACACTCCGCCGCCCAGCCTCTAGACCCCGGTCCCCGCCGATGTCTCGTACTCGGACGGGGACCGGTACCAGCGCGCCCGGCTCCAGCCACCCAGGAGTCACGGATTTCCCGACCGTGACGGCCGGAGCCGGGCGTACCCCCGCAGCACCCCGCGCGGCATCTCACCGAGCGGGCAGCATTCCAGGAAGGAACATCCCATGGCAAAGCCGCCGCCGCCCGGACCCCGCCGACCCCAAACACCGACGCCCCGGCCGCCGGACCCCTCGCCGATCCCGGCCAAGGGCCGCACCGCCGCATAGGCACGCCACCTGTAGCTCACCGACGAGACGAAGGAGACCACCATGGGATGGGGAACCGGCAAGGGCGGAAGTGGCGGTGACGGCAAACACTCCGGAGGGAAAGACCCGGGGACCAGCAAGCCATCTCCGGATGGGTCGAAGCCCGCTCCGGAGCCCAAGCACAAGGGCGGCGACAAGAAGTGACCAACACGCACCAGCAGGAGCAGGCCGCAGCCCAACGCGGCCTGCTCCGCGCGGTCTCAAACGACCTCGGTCATCAGCCGGCCCCAGAGTGGTTGGCAGCGTTCAACGCCGTACCGCGGCATCATTTCCTACCTGAGCGAATCTGGCTGGACGACGGAGACAACAGCTACGAACCGTGCGATCTGAAGAATGACACCGCACGCTGGTACACCGCCGCCTACGCGGATGTACCCGTAGTCACACAGGTCAACGATGGCGCGGAGCCCCAGGACGGTGACGTTTGGGCATCCTCCTCAGCGTCCGCGCCCTCCATCGTCTTCCGCATGCTGGAAGACCTGGACGCCCATGACGGCGCGAATGTGCTGGAAATCGGCACTGGCACCGGCTGGAGCACGGGCCTGCTCTCGCACCGACTCGGCGAAGCGAACGTCACGACTCTGGAAATCGACGGATCCGTGACCGCCAGGGCCCGCACCGCCCTCCACAACGCAGGCATGTACCCGCACGTGGTCTGCGCCGACGGGGCGAAGGGCTGGCCCTCGCGAGCCCCGTACGACCGGGTCATCTGTACCTGTTCCGTACGACGCGTGCCGCACACATGGGTACAGCAGGCCCAGCCCGGAGCCGTGATCGTCACAGCGTGGGACAACCCATGGATCACCTACGGACTCCTGCGCCTGGATGTACGCGACGGCATTGGCGAGGGCCGGTTCAGCCCCCATGGGGCGTTCATGCTCATGCGCGGCCAGCGCTCCGACCTACGCATCTATCGCGATGTCGTCCGGGACGCACACCGGCCCGCCGAGTCGCAGACCAGCTTGGCGCCGTGGGAAGTAGCCGGCCAGGACATCAACGCCCAGTTCGCGATCGGGATGCGCTTGGGCGACGTCTGGTACACCCGCCAGCAGGACCCGCATGTGGACGGCGTCATGACGCGACTGTGGGTAGCCACCACTGACGCGACCTCATGGGCCGCCATCGACTACGACGGAGAACGCGACGACCAATTCACTGTCTGGCAGCACGGCCCACGCCGCCTATGGGACGAAGTCGAAACAGCACACCACTGGTGGAGAGATAACGACTCCCCCGAACCAGACCGATTCGGTCTCACCGTCACGGCTTCCGAGCAACGAGCCTGGCTCCACAGTCCCGATGTTCCCGTAACACCCTGATCCTTGGTGCGAGGCCAATTCTTCGTGCGTCCAAGCCTCAGGCCCCCACCGGAAGACACCAAGGTGGGGGCCTGAGCGGCTTCATCGGACCAGGACGCCAACCCACCTCTTCCTCCACCTCGCGTGCCGCCGTCTCATCGGGAGTCTCGCCCTGCCCGATCAGCCCATGGGAGCTCCCAAGCCCACGCGAAGGCCACCCACTGCGCGGTCTCGTGGTCTATGGCCGAAATACCGACCCGACCCCCCGTTCAAGGTCCTCAGGGGCCATGATGGGTGTGAGTGCCCCAGTCCCTGGCATGTCCGTTCCGGACGCGCGATGGAACCCTAAGAGGGAGGGCACGGATGGCGACCAACTTTGGCCAACGAATCCGACGGCACCAGGTGGTGCGCCTTGCGGGTGACCTGGACCGTCCCCGCCAGGCGCTGTCGTGGACGCGATGATGCGCCCCGATCAGGACGGCTCGCCCCGTGACCTGTCCGGGGAGGGGCTCCTGGCTCGCCAGCGCTCGATTCTGACGTGGTGTGATCTGCATCTGATGGCCACCGCCACCCTGACCTGGCTCATGGTCGACGACACCCGCACGGTTACGGCGGCCATGGCCGAAGTCCTTGCCGACCCCGACAAGACGCAGCAGCCGCCCCGCCCAGACCATGTCCCGAGCGGACTCCAAATCTCCAGCGGCCGCTGCCCACGAGGTATCACCGGCATGGATCGTGTCGAACTCGGCCTGCATCTCCTCGCCGAGCGTACCTGTGCCGCCGCCGCGGTAACCCACCAGTTGACCGAGAGCGCCGTCCGCGTCAAGTTGCACAGCGCGCTGAAGATGCTGGCGGCCCCTTGCGACCCTCACCACCGGCAAACACTGCCCCCGGTCGTGGTCCCCGCGCCACCGGCACGCCGCAACTGGCCCGCGTCAGGCGGCGTGGCATGGGGCGTCTGATCTGCTCCGGAAGAACGTGGCGGGTCCCGGCCGAACAGGTAGGGCGCCCGGCTCGCACCGCCCTCGGGAAGCTCCGTGGGAGCAGGTCACGGTGGCAGATTTCGCAGGGCGATCGCGCAACCAGGGGCGGGTGGGCTGTGTTGCTCTCAACAGGGATCTGGCACACATTCCGTAGGTGGCCTTGGGCTGCTACGTCGGGTCGGTCAGCGGGAAGATGCGGAGCAGGTCGGCGAGGCGCAGGAGGCGCAGGGTGCGTGCGTCGGTGCAGATCAGCGAGAGGTGGCCGTGGCGTTCTTGCGAGCGGCGTCTGGCCCGGCACAGTAGGCCCAGGCTGCTGCAGTCGATGAAGGTGACGGCTCGCAGGTCCACCACGACATCGGGCCGGTGGCCTGCGGTAGCGGCGTCCAGGTGCTCGATCAGCTGGGGGGCCATGGCGAGGTCGATCTCCCCGTGCAGGGCGACCGTGGTACGGGTACCGATCGTGACACTGCAGACCGATCCATCGGGCCGATGGTCACTGGAGGACATGGCGCTCCCGGTTGTGATGTCACAACCTGGCTGCGCACGTGGCCCCCAGGACGGCACCGGTGCGGCGCCGATTGCCACCAGGGGCCAGAGTGGATTGCCCACAGTCTATGAGCCTGGCACATGCGCCCAATAGGGCCATAGGGCCCGGTTAGCCCGGATAGGTGAATGGCAAATCCGTCAGTCGGGCGAGCGTAAGGACGGGCTCTTGCCGCCCATAATCGGTTACGGAATGTGCGTCAGAGCTGCCTACTCACCTACGTAGCCAGGCGGTTGAGGTCCGTTGCCAGCGAAGGCGACCCTGATCGGTGACCATACGGTCAGGGCTTGGGGATCAAGGTGGTGTCCAAGCGGCCGTCGATGACCGCGTGAGCCAGGTCGGAGATGCGTAGGTTGTGGCTGCGGGCGTAAGCGCGCAGGGTGGCGAAGGCCCGGTCCGGTTCGGTGTTCCAGCGTTCGGCCAGGACGCCCTTCGCTTGTTCGATCACGACGCGGGAGTTGAGGGCGCTTTGCAGCTGTGCGTTCTCCAGGTGGGCATTGTCCAGGGTGCGTTGTTGGAGGATGGCGATGGTGGCGATGTCGGCCATCGCCTGCGCGAGGGCGACATCCTCGTCGGCCAAGTGGCCGGGTTCGGTGTGGAACAGGTTCAGGGCTCCGACGATCCTGTCGCGTACCCGTAGCGGGACGGCGTGGGTGACGACGAAGCCCGATTCTGCCGCCCGGACCGCGAAGTCCGTCCACTGGACAGTGGTGGCCGGGTCCGTCAGGTCGACGTTGGCCCGGGCCGTCCCGGAGTGGTAGCAGTCCACGCATGGACCCTGGGCGTGCTGCAGTGTGAACAGCTCCAGCAATTGGGTGTTCTCGTCCGAGGCTGCGACGGCCTGCAGTTCGCCATGCAGGTCGGCCAGCAGGATGCCGGCCGCCGAGACGTCGAGTAGCTCCACGCAGCGGGTCGAGAGGCGTTGCAGGAAGTCGATGACGTCGAAGTCGTCGATCAGGGAGTCGGCCAGCTCCACGAAAATCTCCATCAGCCGCATCGTGCGGGCCATACCCATCATCCCTCTCGAGTGTCGGACGACGGTGCGTCCGGATCCGGTGTGAAACGCAAGCGTCGTGCCACCACATCTGCGGCCACCTCGCGCAGCGGGCTTCCCTGGGCGTACGCGTGGGCCCGCAGCCGCAACAGTGCCTGCGCCAACGGCACCCCCAACTGAACGCTGAGCATCCCCGTCGCCTGGTGGACCTCCGCCCAATTCAGATCCACGGAACTGCTTACATCCGCAGTCGGGCGTAGTTCGGAACCGTTACCGCTCAGATACCAGGCGGTCAAAGCAGCGGCCAGCATCGAGGCATCGGAGGCCTGCGAATCCAGCAGCGGCCCGGGGACGCTGCACCGCAAGGTCAGGGCCCCGACGCGGATCGCGCCCAAGCCCAGCGGGAAGCAGAACAGGCCTCCAACCGGCAGGTCCGCTTCAGTGATCGCGGCGCGCAACGCCGGCCACTGATCCGGGCGGGCGGTGTGCAGGTCCGGGACGGTGATCGTGCAGTTCGTGCGGGCGCAATCGATTCCGGGCCCTTCCCCCAGGGTGAACTGCAAGTCCTCCAGCAGGGTACTGGCGGCGCTGTGAGACCAGAGGGGTTCCAGCCCATCACCGTCCAGGACCAACGACAGCGCCACACCGTCCACCCACAACGCGGTCGCGCACGCCGCCGCAAGGTCCCCGTGCCGCCCCAGATGCAGCCGCGTCAAGACATCCGCCATCCGGTCACCGATCATCGGCGCAGCCTCCGGTAACCCAGCACCAGCCGCACATACCCGAGCGGGTGCGGGGGCCAATGGCAACAGGCATCGGCGATGGTGGCGTAGGGCGGGAAGATTGTGGTCATTTCCACTGTGTCGAAGAGCCGACGGATGTCGGGCGCGTCGTACACCAGGCGCAACCAGCCGCCTGCGCTCACGCACTTCGCGCGGGCCGTGCACAACTCCCGCAGGGCGGTGCAGTCCATGAACGTCACCGCCCGCAGATCCACGACCAACTCCGGTCTGAGGGGATCGGCGCAAGCGCGACGAAGGACCGTCCCGAAGGAGGGGACAGTATCCAGGTCCAGCTCACCGCGCAGCTTCACGATCTGGCACCGCCGCTGTTGGACTGGCTGCTCACTCGTGATCGTCATCAGTGCCCACCTCTGGGAGTCCTCGCGTCCGACCGGACATGCCAGGGTCAAGGGCACTCACCCCCATCATGGGCCCTTCGACCCGTGATGGGGGGAATCCAAGGAAACCGAGACCAGCGCTTCACCCAGAAATGTTGGCGGGCCCACACGAGAGCCCAGACTGCCCCATCCGGGGGCTATTCGGTTTCTGCACGCGGCGACGAGGTGGGACTCGGGCTCGCCGACGCTGGCCCGCCCAAGCGAGCAAGACTGGTCCGAGCCCGACGGGAAGACGGGGCCATGGTTGGGGCATCTCCTAGATCGACGCCCAACGTGTCCGCCAACTCCCTCAACGCCTTCTCAGGGATCCGAGGTGCCTTTGCGGCCTGTTCTTCCACCCAACGGTTGATGATTTCGTCCATGTCGTCTCTGACCTGCGCTTCCTGCACTGGTTGGTGACAACATCGGTAACCCGACAACCGTCATTCCTGCCGCACGGCCCGACCGCTCTGTCCGTTTCCGGGCCGCGTGACATGCGCTTATACCTGTACGAGACACCAGACGCCGGCGAGCAGCGAGACCGCCCCGAAAAGAATGGTCAGAACCGCGCCCGCGGGGCCACCGCCCTGGGTCACCGGCGCCCGTCCCGCCGTGCGCGCCCCCGCCCAGACCAGAAGCGCCGCCCCGAACAGCGCGAAGACCATTCCGGCGAACAGTGCGGGTGTGCGCTCCATGCCCGTCCCCTTCTATATGACCTTCCGCACGGCGTTCTCGCGGCTCGCGCCGGAGACTCGCACCTCCGTACGGCGTCCGGGCGAATACCAGGTGAATGGCGGCGGACAAGCGAGCGCTACATCACATCGAGCGAGGCCCGTTTGCGATCACCGCGTTCGAAGGGCGCGTCGGTGCCCTCGGGGAAGCGACGCCTCGTCACGTTGTCCGGGGATCAACCCCCCATTCTGCCCCGGGCGGGACGGGCACTGGGGCGAACTGGAAAGATGTGCGGCGTCGACCGCAACCGCCGTGTCCGACGCCCGACGTTTCTCAGCAGGGGGAGCCACCCGCCATGTCCGACCAGAACCCGTACGGCCAGCCGCAGGACCCGCAGCAGCAGCCGGGCGCGGCATACGGCTACCCGCAGTACGGCCAGCCGCAGCAGCCCCCGCAGAACCCGTACGGCCAGCCCGGCGGCCAGCCCGGCTACGGCTACCCGCAGCAGCCGGGCATGCAGCCCGGTTACGCGCAGCCCGGCGCGTACACCGGCGACCCGGCCGCGCCGTACGGCTACGACCCCTACGGCCGCCCGTACTCCGACAAGTCGAAGGTGACGGCGGGGCTGCTCTCGCTGTTCCTGGGCGGCTTCGGCGTGGGCCGGTTCTACACCGGCCACATCGGCATGGCCCTCGGCCAGCTCTTCACGCTCGGCGGCTGCGGTGTCTGGTCGCTGATCGACGGCATCATCCTGCTGACCGGCAACAACAACACCGACGCCCAGGGCCGCGTCCTGCGTGGCTGAAACCCGTCTGCGGCCGACCGCCGGCCGGGTGCGGCGCCTCGTCTCGCACCCGGCCGCGGTCCCGCTCGCGCTCCTCGCGGGCGCCGGGTACTTGTGGACCACCAACCCGCACGAGCCGGGGCACCTGTTGCCGCGCTGCCCCTTCAACTGGGCGACGGGGCTGCTCTGTCCAGGGTGCGGTGCGACGCGCATGGTCTATGACCTGATGCACGGTGATATGTCCGGCGCCTTCCATGACAACGCCGCCCTGTTCGTCATCGCTCCGGTGGGCCTGTACCTCTACGGCCGCTGGCTGGTGGAGGGGTTGCGCGGCCGGTCGTACCGGCCGGTCGTACCGGGCCGGTACCAGGCGGTCGTCATCGGCGCCGCGTTGATCTGGGGTGTACTGCGCAATATCAATTAGCACGCATCTGATCACAATTCCATGAAGTCGGGTCGAATGATGTGACTCCCGGTAGGCGTTGCTGCCAAGATCAGGCCACGCATCGGGGGGCGGAGCACCTACGCACGTCCCGTTGGTGTCTCGTCCCCTACGCAAGGAGCCATCCATGGCCACCCCCACGCCCGACGCCCCGTTCGGTTACGACCCGCAGGGCCGTCCGCTCTCGGACAAGTCCAAGATCACCGCGGGCCTGCTGCAGCTCTTCCTCGGCACCCTCGGCATCGGACGTTTCTACACCGGCCACACCGGCATGGCCCTCGGCCAGCTCTTCACCCTCGGCGGCTGCGGCATCTGGTCGTTCATCGACGCCATCATCTTCTTCACCAGCAAGGACCGCACCGATTCCAACGGTCGTGTGCTGCAGGGCTGAGTCCCCCGCTGACCGCTCCGCCTCGGCCCGCTCCCGTTCTCCGCACGGGAGCGGGCCGAGGTGCGTTGCAGCGTCCGGACGTCCCGTCAGTCCTCGATCGGGTCCAGGAAGGCCTGTTCGACGAGGAGCCGGATCGAGTCCGGCGTACGGTCGCGCAGTATCACCGGGTCCTCCCCCAGCAACTGCGCGATGGCGTCCAGGATCCGGCCGGCCGGCAGCGTCCCGTCGCACACGCCCGCGAACCCCGCGCCGACCGTGTCGACCTTGGTGGCGCGCCGCATCCCGCGGTTGGCACGCAGCACCACGTGCTCCGGGTCCTCGGCACCCGGCAGGCCCACCTGTTCCTGCACCACCTCGTCGGCGAGCCGGAAGCGCGCTTCCAGCAGGGCCGCGTCGTCGTGGGTGCGCAGGAAGTCCTGGCGGACGAACCAGTCCTTGATGTGCGCGCCGAGCGGCTGCTCCACCGGGTGCGGCCATTCCTCGGCGGTGATCGCCGGCCGGTCCGAGCCCGACTTGCGCAGGGTGATCCAGCCGAAGCCGATGCCCTTGACCTTGCGCTGCTCGAACTCGTCCAGCCAGGCGTCGTAGCGGGCCGCGTACCGCTCGGGGTCGTCGCGGTGATCGCCGCCGTCGCGCAGCCACAACTCGGCGTACTGGGTGATGTCCTGCACCTCGCGCTGCACGATCCAGGCGTCGCAGCCGCGCGGCACCCAGCCGGCCAGCCGCTCCCGCCAGTCCTCGCCTTCGGTGTGCTGCCAGTTGGCGAGGAGCTGGCAGTAGCCGCCGTCGTTGAGGTGCGCGGCGGACTGCTGGACGAGGGTGCGGCAGAGATCGTCACCGCGCATCCCGCCGTCGCGGTACGTGAAGCGGCCCGCCGGGGAGATGACGAACGGCGGGTTGGACACGATCAGGTCGAAGCGGTCCTCGCCGACCGGATCGAAGAGGCTGCCCTGCCGCAGATCGGCCTCCGGCGCGCCGGAGAGCGCGAGGGTGAGGCGCGCGAAGTGCAGGGCGCGCGCGTTCACGTCGGTCGCGGTGACGCGGGTGGAGTGCCGGGAGGCGTGCAGCGCCTGGACGCCCGAGCCGGTGCCGAGGTCGAGGGCGGAGCCCGCCGGGTCGCGGATCGTGAGCCCCGCGAGCGTCGTGGAGGCCCCTCCGACGCCCAGCACCAGGTCCGCCCGGTCCACGCCGGGCGCCGTGCCGATGCCGGCTGCGCCGCCCACGGCGCAGCCGAGGTCCGAGACGATCCACCAATCCTCGCCGCCGTCTCCCGCGTACGGGCGTACGTCCACGGTGGCGCGCAGTTCGTCGCCGTCCCTGACCAGCCAGCCGTCGGCGAGGCACACCTCGACGGGCAGGGCGGCGCGCAGCCGCTCGTGGGCCACCGGCCGCTGCAGCAGGAAGAGCCGCACCAGCGACTCCAGCGGGCTGCCGCCGCGGGTGGCGCGCAGCGCGGGCACGGTCTCGGCCCTGGACAGGGCCGCGTAAGCGGTGGCGCCGAGCAGATCGAGGCAGCCGTCGGCGGTGAAGGCGGCGGCCCGCAGGGCGTCACGCAGCTGTTCCGCGTGATCCGGGGCGGGGAGGGGCGGGGCGCTGGAGAGGGGCGGGGTACTCACGCTTCCATTGTCGCGGAACGAGCGCGGCCCGGCGCCCTCGGAGGGGCGCCGGGCCGTGTCGGATCGCCGGGATCAGGTGAGGCGGCCGCCGACCGCGTGCGGTCGGCGGCGTGCCCCGGTCAGGTCGCGGACGGTGAGACCGGCGGGGCCGAGGCCGGTGACTTGCAGCCGGTCTGGTTGGCCATCGACTTGCCGACCTCACCCTTGCGCAGGGTGTTGAGAGCCGCCTCGGCGGTCTTGTTGGCCGTGTCCGCCTCCGCCGAGGCGGCGGTGAGGCCGTCGGCGAACTTCCCCTGGTCCGTGGTGTCGAGACCGTCCACCTTGGCCTTCACCGACGCGTAGGCGGTGGAAGCCTTGGTGAGGTCGGCGACGGTCGCCTTCTGCTGGGCCGCGCCGTCGTCGACCGGTGGCGCCCCGGCCTTGCTCACGATGTCCGCGAGCGCCTTGTACGCCTCGGAGATCTGCTCGAAGGCCGCGGAGTCCGCCGCCTTCACATCCGCGGGCTTGCCGTTCTTGTCGACCTTCGTGATGGCCGTGTTCGCGTCGTTGATCTGCTTGGTCTGTGCCGAGGCCTGGTCGCAGACGGTCTTCGCCCAGGCGTCCAGCTGGTCGTTCGAGTCGTCGCTGCCGCATCCCGTCAATGCCAGGAGCAGAGCGGCACCGGACAGCGCGCCCACGAGCTTCTTCTTCACCGGTTGTGTCCCTTCCATGGCTCTACGGCCCCGGAACTTACACGCCAAATGGGTGTCGACCACGAGTCCGAAGGACGATTCATCCTTTGATCAAGCCATTTGTACCAAGGAACAGGCGGTGTCGCCGCTCACGAGCACGGCGGCGGGCGGCACCAAAAGGTGCCGCCCGCCGCCGTTCTGACGTGACGTCGGTCCGGATCAGGGAGTCCGGATCAGGTGCCCGGATCCGTGGGTCCGGGCCGGTTAGGAGACCGACGCCGGATCGGCCGAGCGTTCCGGCGTCGAGGCGTTGTTGCCGTCCTCCATCGCGATGCCACGCCGCTTGGAGTTGTAGACCGCGCCGACGATGATGGCGATCGAGACCACCGCGACCGTGATGCGGACCGCGAGGTTCGCGTCGTCGCCGTACGAGAACTTCACCACCGCCGGGGCGATCAGCAGTGCCACCAGGTTCATCACCTTGAGCAGCGGGTTGATCGCCGGGCCGGCGGTGTCCTTGAACGGGTCGCCGACCGTGTCACCGATGACGGTCGCGGCGTGGGCCTCGCTGCCCTTGCCACCGTGGTTACCGTCCTCGACCAGCTTCTTGGCGTTGTCCCAGGCACCACCGGAGTTGGCCAGGAACACCGCCATCAGGGTGCCGGTGCCGATCGCGCCGGCCAGGTACGAGGCGAGCGATCCGACACCGAGGGAGAAGCCGACCGCGATGGGTGCGAGGACGGCGAGCAGGCCGGGGGTGGTCAGCTCGCGCAGCGCGTCCTTGGTGCAGATGTCGACGACTTTCCCGTACTCCGGCAGTTCGGTGCCGTCCATGATCCCTGGGTGCTCGCGGAACTGCCGCCGCACCTCGTAGACGACCGAGCCCGCGGAGCGCGAGACGGCGTTGATGGCGAGGCCGGAGAAGAGGAACACGACGGCCGCGCCGAGCAGCAGCCCGAAGAGGTTGTTCGGCTGCGAGATGTCGAGGCTGAGCCATCGCAGGTCCGACGGGGAGATGTGGGCTCCCGCGACCGCGGTGTCGATCGCCTCCTTGAACGCGCCGAAGAGCGCGGTGGCCGCGAGCACCGCCGTGGCGATGGCGATGCCCTTGGTGATGGCCTTGGTGGTGTTGCCGACCGCGTCCAGGTCGGTGAGCACCTGGGCACCCTCGCCGTGCACGTCCCCGGACATTTCGGCGATGCCCTGGGCGTTGTCGGAGACCGGGCCGAAGGTGTCCATGGCCACGATCACGCCGACGGTGGTGAGCAGGCCGGTGCCCGCCAGGGCGACGGCGAACAGCGCGAGCCACACCGAGGTGCCGCCGAGCAGGAACGCCCCGTAGACCGACAGCCCGATCAGCACCGCCGAGTAGACCGCCGACTCCAGGCCGATGGCGATGCCGGCCAGGACGACGGTGGCCGCGCCGGTCAGCGAGGACTTGCCGATGTCCTGGACGGGACGCCGGCTGGTCTCGGTGAAGTAGCCGGTGAGCTGCTGGATGAGCGCGGCGAGGACGATGCCGATGGCGACCGCGACGAGCGCGAGGACGCGCGGGTCGCCCGGGTGGGCGGCGATGTCGGCCGGGACGCCCTTCAGCTCGGCGTAGGTGGCCGGCAGATAGAGGTAGACCGCCACGGCGACGAGCACCATGGAGATGACGGCGGAGATGAAGAAGCCGCGGTTGATGGCGGTCATCCCGCTGCGGTCGGAGCGGCGCGGCGCGACCGCGAAGATGCCGACCATCGCGGTGAGCACGCCGATCGCGGGGATCAGCAGCGGGAAGGCCAGTCCGGCGTCGCCGAACGTCACTTTGCCCAGGATGAGTGCGGCCACCAGGGTGACGGCGTAGGACTCGAAGAGGTCGGCGGCCATTCCGGCGCAGTCACCGACGTTGTCGCCCACGTTGTCCGCGATGGTCGCGGCGTTGCGCGGGTCGTCCTCGGGGATGCCCTTCTCGACCTTGCCGACCAGGTCGGCGCCCACGTCGGCGGCCTTGGTGAAGATGCCGCCGCCGACACGCATGAACATCGCGAGCAGGGCCGCGCCGAATCCGAAGCCCTCCAGCACCTTGGGCGCGTCGGCCTTGTAGACGAGCACGACGACCGAGGCGCCCAGCAGGCCGAGGCCCACCGTGAACATGCCGACCACACCACCGGTGCGGAAAGCGATCTTCATCGCGCGGTGCGAGACATCGGTCAGATCCGCTTTCGGCTCACCGGGCGCGGGCGTGGCCGCCCGGGCGGCCGCGGCCACGCGCACATTGGCGCGCACCGCCAGCCACATGCCGACATAGCCGGTGACCGCCGAGAATACGGCGCCCACGAGAAAGAACACCGAACGGCCGATTCGCTGCGAGGTGTTGTCCGAAGGCAGCAGCATGAGCAGGAAGAACGCCGCTACGGCGAAGATCCCCAAAGTGCGGAACTGCCGGGCGAGATAGGCGTTCGCGCCTTCCTGCACGGCAGCCGCGATGCGCTTCATGCTGTCGGTGCCCTCGTCCGCCGAGAGCACTTGACGTACCAGCACTCCGGCGAGCGCCAGTGCCGCCAGTGCGACCACCACGATGATCAGTACGAGATTCCGGTTGCCGTCGGTCAGTACCGGCCCGGCGGCCAGTGCCTGAGCGATGTCGTGCGTGTGAGGGGTAAGTGGCCCCGCCATTCGTCCTCCTTGACGTTTGGCGCATGGGCGCGCGGCTCCTGCGACTCCCACAGCCGCGACGCTCAGCGAGCTGAGCAAAGATGGACGGATTGTAGGGAGCGGGACTAGATCAAAACAGTGCGCGGGATCAGAATTCGCCTGTGTCGAGGAAGCCGGAATTCCCCACCGGCGCGTAAACCACCGAATGCGGTGAACAATCGGGCGCGGGGGAGGCGGCGCGGGGGGCACGGAGGCGACGCGGCAGGACGCGAGGACGGCGTCGGGGCAGCGCGACGGGCGTGCGTGGCGGGCGTGCGTGGCGGCCCACCGGGCGCCGGGGCGCGGGGCGGCCGTTTCACCCGCCGCGGTTGGGCTGTTCGGGTGAGGCGCGACGGGCAGTCATCGCGGAACGCACCCGGGCGTGTCGAGGCGCTTCGGGACGCGTGGGTTCCTGAGCCGGGGCATGCGGAGGCTCGGGGTGGGTCCTGAGGAGCGGTGCGTGTCCTAGGGGAGCACGGCAACAGGTGCCGTCGGCCAGCTCATGCGGATGATCCCGCCGTGCTCGCCCACGGTGACCTCGACATCGTCGACCAGGCCGCTGATGACGGCCAGGCCCATCTCGCCCTCTTCGTCGGACTCGTCGGCGCCGGACCCCCGGGCCGACGGGACGGAGCCCGCCGGCGAGCCCGGTGACTCGTCGCCGACCTCGATGGAGAACTTCTTCTCCTCCTCGGTCAGCAGGACCCGCACGGGCCGGTCCACGCCGTTGCTCAGGTGCAGGCCGACAGCTCGACTGCACGCCTCGCCCACGGCAAGCCGCACCTCGTCAAGGACTGCCTCGTCCACCCCCGCCCGGCGCGCTACCGCAGCCGCTACGAGCCGTGCGGTACGCACGTGCTCGGGCTGAGCGCTGAAGAGCAGTTCTACGGTGGGCATGGCCTCCCCCTCGCTCCTATGGGTGGGCATCACAGGGGACCGGGCGACGAAACCGCCCGGTACCCCCGTCCTGCGACGATCGGGATGATCAGTCGTTCGCCGCGACAGCCTCGTCGACCGAGGTGTGGATCGGGAACACCTTGGTCAGGCCGGTAATCCGGAAAATCTTAAGAATGCGCTCCTGGTTGCACACCAGGCGCAGCGAGCCTTCGTGCGCCCGCACCCGCTTGAGACCGCCGACCAGCACACCCAGACCGGTGGAGTCGAGGAAATCGACTCCCTCCATGTCCACAACCAGGTGATAACTGCCGTCGTTCACCAGCTCTACCAGCTGCTCACGCAGCTTGGGCGCGGTGTACACATCAATCTCGCCGCCGACCTCGACGACCGTACGGTCGCCAACGGTTCGAGTCGACAGGGACAGGTCCACGGATCCTCCAGCACCTTGCATCGAGCGGCGTCGCCCCCGGGAACCTCCCCGTCGAAGGGGAGGGTACGGATCGGCAGCCGCGATGGCATTCAATCACTTCACAGCGGGCCAGCACGACGCCTTCCTGCGATTGTCCGTCATGCCGGTGACACACTGAGTGTCGATGGCTAAGGATCAACTTCCGCAGTCGGCGCATGGCCGCCCGTCCCCCCGCACCGTTCTCGAGCGGCTCGCCACGGGGGCAGGCCGAGCCGCACGCATCACCCATACGGAGCACTTGCCCCCGCGGGTGGGTCGCCATGCCGATTGGCCTGATCAGATCCGTCCGGAGGTGCTGAACGCCATCCGGACGGCCGGTATCGACCGCCCCTGGGAGCACCAGGCGGTCACCGCGGGCCACGCGATGCGCGGCCAATCGGTGGTCGTCGCCACCGGAACCGCCTCCGGCAAGTCCCTCGCCTACCTCGCCCCGGTCCTCAGCGCCCTCCTGGACGGCTCGGAGGCTCCGAACGGCCGTGGGGCCACCGCGCTCTATCTGGCGCCCACCAAGGCCCTCGCAGCGGATCAGCGGCGAGCGGTCGCCGCACTCGCCCGACCCCTCGGTTCGGCGATCCGTCCCGCGCTGTACGACGGCGATACTCCGTTCGAGGAACGCGAGTGGGTCCGCCAGTACGCCACGTACGTCCTCACCAACCCCGACATGCTGCACCGCGGCATCCTCCCCGCCCACGCGCGCTGGGCCTCGTACCTGCGCCGGCTGCGCTACGTCGTCATCGACGAGTGCCACACCTACCGGGGTGTCTTCGGCTCGCACGTCGCCCAGGTGCTGCGGCGGCTGCGCCGGCTGTGCGCCCACTACGGCGCCGATCCGGTCTTCGTGCTCGCCTCGGCCACCGCCGCCGATCCCGCGGCCGCCGCCGGCCGTCTGACCGGCGTCCAGGTCGTGGAGGTCACCGACGATGCCTCCCCGCGCGGCGAACTGGCCTTCGCCCTCTGGGAACCGCCGCTGACCGAGATGAGCGGCGAGCACGGCGCGCCCGTCCGCCGCACCGCCACCGCCGAGTGCGCCGACCTCCTCACCGACCTCGTCGTCCAGGGCACCCGCACTGTCGCCTTCGTCCGCTCCCGGCGTGCCGCCGAGCTGATCGCCCTGATCGCCCAGGAGAAGCTGGCCGCCGTCGACCCCTCGCTGCCCTCGCGGGTCGCCGCCTACCGCGGCGGCTACCTCCCCGAGGAGCGCCGCGCCCTCGAACGCGACCTGCACTCGGGCCGGCTCCTCGGTCTGGCCTCCACCACCGCCCTGGAGCTGGGTGTCGACGTCTCCGGACTCGACGCCGTCCTGCTGGCCGGCTATCCCGGCACCCGCGCCTCGATGTGGCAGCAGGCGGGCCGCGCCGGGCGCGCCGGGCAGGGCGCCCTCGCCATCCTCGTGGGCCGCGACGACCCGCTCGACACCTATCTCGTCCACCACCCCGAAGCGATCTTCCAGCGCCCGGTGGAGTCCACGGTGCTGGACCCCGACAACCCCTACGTCCTCGCCCCCCATCTGTGCGCGGCCGCCGCCGAACTCCCTCTCACCGACGACGATCTGACGCTCTTCGGCCCCGAGACCGCCGCTCTCCTCCCGCAACTGGAACGCCGCGGCCTGCTGCGGCGCCGGTCCGGCGGCTACTTCTGGACCCGCCGGGAGCGCGCCGCCGATCTCACCGACATCCGGGGCGCCGGCGGCAAGGCCGTCCAGGTCGTCGAGTCCGCCACCGGGCGGCTGCTCGGCACCGTCGACGACGCCTCCGCCCACGCCTCGGTCCACGACGGCGCGGTCCATCTCCACCAGGGCCGGACGTATCTGGTCGAGCGCCTGGACCTCGAGGACGCGGTGGCCCTGGTCGGGGAGGCCGACCCCGACTACTCGACCACGGCCCGGGAGAACACCTCCGTCTCCGTCCTCTCCACCGACCTGGAGGAGTCCTGGGGAGCGGCCCGCGTCCACTTCGGATCGGTCGAGGTCACCCATCAGGTCGTCTCCTTCCTGCGCCGTCGGCTGATCACCGGTCAAGTGCTCGGCGAGACCAAACTCGACCTCCCGCCGCGCTCGCTGCGCACCCGCGCGGTGTGGTGGACCGTCACCGACGACCAGTTGGAAGCCGCCCGGATCCACCCCGAGGAACTGCCCGGCGCCCTGCACGCCGCGGAACACGCCTCCATCGGCCTCCTCCCGCTCTTCGCCACCTGCGACCGCTGGGACATCGGCGGCGTCTCGATCCCGCTGCACGCCGACACCGGTCTGCCCACCGTCTTCGTCTACGACGGCCACCCGGGCGGTGCGGGCTTCGCCGAGCGCGCGTTCCACACGGCCCGCGGCTGGCTCACCGCCACCCGGGAGGCCATCGCCTCCTGCGAGTGCGAGTTCGGCTGTCCCTCCTGCGTCCAGTCCCCCAAATGCGGCAACGGCAACGAGCCGTTGGACAAACGGGCCGCCGTCCGTCTCCTGGACTGCCTGCTGGCCCGCGAGACGGATCCCGGAGCGGGTGCCGGCTCAGCCCTCGATGCAAGTGCCGACTCAGGTGCCGACTCAGATGCCGGTCCGCGGGTCGACCCGCGTACGGCGCCGGAAGCCGGCCCGGTCCCGCCCGGAGGGTGAGGCGTCGGGCCCGGGGAGGCGGGGCCGGCGCGGGAGCGGACCCGTGCCGGGCCGACGGCGGCGGTGACGTCCGCGATCCCGCCCGTCACCGTGCACCGGACGAGCCGGGCGCCCTGGGCCGCCGCCGTCCGGGCAGCCCGCGCGCAGGCGGCCGCCGGGCCGTCCATGGCGTGGTCGGCCGCGGCCAGAGCCGCGAGATCCGCCGCGCCGCCCGCCCGGTGGCGGGCGGTGATCGCCTGGCCCATGGCCAGGACCGCGGCGAACGCCAGGCACAGCACCCCTATGAGCAGCGCGGCCCAGATCGTCGCCGAGCCCCGGTCCCCGCCCCGCCGCCCGCCGCTCACCGGATCGTGTCCTCGGCGAGCGCCGCCGCCTCGGCGTGCAGCGCGACCTCCAGCAGCGGTGCCCGGGCGGTGACGCGCACCCTGACCAGTTCACCGTCGCGGGCCAGTGACACCGCGGCTCCCCGCGGAGCGGCGGAGCGGGCCGCCGCCACAGCGGCGGCATCCGGCTCGGACCGGGCCGCGGCCCGTGCGCCCGCCCGCGCGGCGTCCACGCACTGGATCTGTGCCGCCACGGCCATCAGCCCGGCCAGCAGCACGGTGGTGAAGAGCACCATGACCGGTAACGCCACGGCGGCCTCCGCGGTGACGAACCCCCGCTCGCCCCACCGCGTCCTGCCGGACGGTGGCCGGGAGGGCGGTTTCGCCGGCCGTTCGGAGAGCCCTTCGGGCCGATCCTCAGAAGGACACATCGAGTGCCCTCTCGATGAGGCCGCTGAGCGCGGACTTCACCGCGCCGCTGGTCACGATCTTGTAGAGCACGGCGGCGAATCCGCAGGCCGCCAGGGTGCCGACGGCGTACTCCGCCGTGGTCATTCCCGCGTCCCTGGTCGACCGAAGCCGTTCGGCCGTCGCGCGGAGCATTCGGACCATCATGACGTTCCCCCTTGCATCGATATGCGTTGACTGACGTTCGTGTGCCGCGGTCTCACGGGCCCTGGCCGGAGCCGCCGGCGAGGATCCCCGCCGTCAGCCCCATCACCACCGGAATCACTCCGACGAGCAGGAAGGCCGGCAGAAAACACAGGCCGAGCGGGGCCGTGGCCAGCACTCCCGCGCGCCGGGCCCTGGCGAGCGCCGAACGACCGCGTGCCGCCCGGTAGTCGGCCGCCAGGCGTGCCACCTCCTGGACCGGTGCCACTCCGGTGTGCGAGGCGCGCGCCAGGCAGCGGGCGAGCCCCTTGGCCGCGGGCAGCCGGCCGAACCGTTCCCAGCACCGCTCGGGGTCGCCGCCCAACCGGACCTCGGCGGCGACCCGTATGAGTCCGTCGCCCAACGGCCCGCCGAGGGAGCGGCCGACCGCTTCCGCCGCGTCGCTCGGCCGGGCGCCCGCCGCGAGGCAGGCGGCCAGCAGGTCGGCGCAGAGCGGCAGCTGACGCCCGGCGTCCCGATCGCGGCGGTGACCGCCGGCCGCCGCCCGTGACCGGCGTTGCCGGCGCCGCATCCCGTACGCGGCGAGCAGACCGGTCACACATCCCGCGAACCCTCCGACGAACACGGCCACGCCGAGCGCCACCGCCGCCACCGGACCCCAGGTCCGCAGCGCGGGCCCTCTGGTCCACCACGCGGCTCCGGGACTCTTGGCGACCCCCACCCCGAACAACAGCCGGAGCCTGCCGAGCGCGGCGCGTTCCCGCCGGGTCTCGATCAGCGTCACCACGACGCACAGGAGGGCGGCGCCGACCGAGACAGCTGTCCCCAGGCTGTGGACGCCATCGCCGTTCACCAGGACTCCTCGGCGGACCGCACGATGCGTCCGGTCCAGGCGAGCCCCGCCCACTCCAGCAGGCCGCCCGCCAGCAGGCAGGCCAGCCCTGTCGGAGTGCCCAGCAGCGTCCCCACCGGATCCGCCCCCAGGCCCGCGCCCAGCACCACGCCGAAGAGCGGCAGCAGGGCCAGCATCAGCGCGGTCGAGCGGGGCCCGGCCAGTTGGGCGCGCAGATCCTCCCGCTGGTCGCGTTCGGCGCGCAGCGCGGCGGCGATCCGGTCGAGGCCCGCCGCCAGTCCCGCGCCGCCGTCGACGGCGACCTGCCAGCAGGCGGCGACCGCCGCCAGCCCCTCGGCCCCCTCCTGGCGTGCCGCGGCCCGCAACGCCTCCGGGACGTCCCCGCCGAACCGGGCGGCTGCCAGCAGCAGCCGCGCCGCGTCCGTCAGTTCGGGGGCGTGCGGCCAGCCGTCGTCCTCGATCGCTCCCGCCAGCGCGGTGTGCGGCGGCCTCCCGGCCCGCAGATCACCGGCGACCGTGCCGCAGAGGACGCCCACCGCGGTCACGCGACACTCCACCCCCGCCCGCCGCGCCCTTTCCCGCAGTTGGCGGCCGACCAGCGGCACAGCCGCCGCTCCGGCCAGCGCCGGCAGCACCGAATGCGCCATCAGAGCAAGGAGCAATCCACCGGGCAGACAGAGCAGTTCCCGTCCGATCCGCCACCCCAACCGCTCCCGCAGCGGTGCGAGCAGCGCCTGCCCGCGGGCGATCGGCGCGCGCCACACCCCGGGCCCCCACGTCCACGCGATGCCCGGCCGCTGCCCGCCGGCCAGCAGCACCCTGGCTCGGCGCAGAACGGCGTCCCCTCCGTACATCAGCCACCCGGCGGCTCCGGCGCAGAGCACTGCCGCCCACAGGGCCACCGGGACCGTCCCGGCCCTCATGACGCACCCCGCTCGCACAGGGCCGCCAGCCGGGCCCAGCCCGGCCCCCGCTGCCCCGCGCCGTGAGCTCCGCACACCACGGCCGGAACGGTCACCACCAGTCCGTCCGCGCGGCGTTCCAGCACATGGATCTCGGAGACCCTGCGCACCCCCGACCGGTCCCTGGCCAGATGGACGATGACGGACAGCGCCGCCGCCAACTGGCTGTGCAGGGCGGCCCGGTCGAGCCCGGCGGTCGAACCGAGCGCCTCCAGCCGGGCCGGAACGTCGCAGGCCGCGTTCGCGTGAACCGTGCCGCAACCGCCCGGGTGTCTCGCCTAGCACTGCATAGGCGATCGACTCACTAGGGGCCCGGTGTGAGCCAGCAAACCTGCGTGATCTACGACCGTCTATCTCGTCTCTTCGCCGAGGAGGCACCCGACCACCGCATCGCAGCGTGCAAGGCGTACGCCAAACAGCGCGGATGGAAAGTGGTGCACGTCGCCACCGACACCAACGTCAGCGGAGCAACCCGACTCGAAGACCGGCCCGGAATGCGCGAGGTCCTTTCCTGGCTTCCGCGCGTTGACTTCGTGCTGTCCGCAAAGCTCGACCGGTACGCGCGAAGCGTTCTGGAGTTTCAGCGACTCTTGCGCGCAGCCAACTCCACGAACACGACGATCATCACGGCCGACGGCGTGGTGTCACCGGAGAACGCTTCCATCATCATCAACGTTCTCGCCGCATTCGCTGAGTACGAACGCGACATGATCAAGTCACGTATCACGGACTCAAAAAAGTATTTCCGGGCTCGGGGCAACCACCTAGGAGGATTGGCACCGTATGGATATGCCGTAAGCGGGCCGATCAACAACAAGCGTTGGATCATTGACGAAGAGGCAGCAGGGGTCATCCGAGAGTGCTCCGATCGGCTTATCAATCAAGGCGGGACACTCACGGGGCTAGCACGGGAACTGAACGCACGCGGAATCCTACCCCCGGCGGACCACGCACGTAAGCGCGACGGGCGGAAGCTTCGCGATCAGCGGTGGCATTCCACCACCCTGCGCGATGTGCTTTACACCCCAGCCGTTCGGGGGTGGCTCATTCAGGCGGTGCCCGGAACGAAGCGGAGCGCGCTGACTAATCAGCCGGTGCTAGACGCTGAGGGAAAGCCTGTATCAGCAGGACCGGAAATTCTCAGCGCCGAGGTGTGGTCAGCCGTACGCGCTGTCATCGACGGTAAGTCCAAGGGGCGCGGCAGTGAGCGGAGCGGAAAGGCGATGCTGTTGCACGTGGCCCAGTGCTCCGAGTGCGCCGGGCCTATGTATCGGCAGCGCCGCGCCGTACAAGGAAAGGATTACAGCACGTACGTATGCCCCAACGGCGTAGGAAAGACCGGTACCCATAAGCCCAACGTGCTCACGGCCCAGCATCTAGAAGACCTGGTGGCTGCCGACTACCTCAAAAAATTCGGTGGCATAGCGCTCATGCGCTGGGCTGAGCCGGACGGGAGTGCGGTCCTGCAATTCTCAGAGGTCACGGGCCAAATTGAGCGCCTGGCGGGAAACCTTGCCCAGCTTGACCCGAACGGCAGTGCGACGCGCATTGTCATCGCGCAAATCAAGGCACTTGAGAAGCGACAAGCAGAATTGCAACAAGAAGCGGCACACGCCGAAGGACGTTGGGTTAGCGCTGGCGGCAGTGTCGCAGATGCATGGGAGGCCCGGAACGACGAAGGGCGGCGCGGTTTGCTGCGGGACCTGGGGGCACGGATAGTCATCCGCCCAGCAACGCCCGGAGCGCCGAGGAGGTTCGACCCGGATCGTGTGCAGCCCCACTATGACGGTCCGGAGTGGTGGCGGGAGCAAAGCCCGGCAGCAGCAGCCCTTGAGGCCATAGCCCTTGAGGAGGCACTTAACGCGTAGTCCGGCAGTGTCCGGCCCGTAGCGCCCTCGCAGCCCCGTTCGGCCCTAGTGGTCGGGCGGGGCCTTTTCATGCCCTCAGCGGGCCGCACAGTGACGAAGTGACGAAATGACGTATAGCTAGGAACCGTACATAGAAAAAAGTAAAGCTATATAGCCGGATACAAAACTGCCTGTCACTACGTCACTTCGTCATCCCCGCGCGGCTCAGCGGCGTAGGCAATCAGCTCCCTAGATACAGGGTGAAACTAGCTCTCCGCGTGGGGCGCGCGTAACGCGATGAAGACGGTTCCGGGTTTGCTCCTGGCCCGTCTTCATCGCCCTCGCCCCGCATTGTGCGAACGTCAGCCGCACACATTCAATCTTGGGCCGTCCCGGTCTTCCCTTGCTGACGCTTGGGGAAGACCGGGACGGCCCTTTTTTCGTAACCCAAGGAGCCACCATGAGCGCAACCCCACTCGACGCCATGCCGCCGACTCGTTCAACACCCGGATTTTCCGACCAACGCGCCGGTTCCGTGCGGGGCAAGGTGAACGCAATTCTCGCCGTGATGGCAGACACGGTGATCGCTGACGGGCCGTACCCGCAGGGAAAGCCTCACCCGCTGCTGCCGGATCTTGCGGACCTTCTTAGCGCTGCCGCCGAGTTCGGCCGGGCGACATTGGAAGCTCGGGTGGCGCGAAAGGCGGGACTAATCCCCGGGCTCGGGATTGCGGAGAATCGCGCGTGAGCTATTCAGCCGCACACGCCCGCGTAAGACGTTATTTCGGCCCAGCTTCACTTTGGCCTTGCCAATGGTGCGGGCTTACCGCGTCGGATAACGCCTACGACCACACGGACCCCAGCCCGCAAATTTCGCCGGCCGGACTGACCTATAGCGACGATCCGAACCGGTACATAACGCTGTGCCGTTCCTGCCACCAGGTGTACGACGCGACCCATGCGCAGGACTCGGAGGGATTCCGTCCGGCCATTCCGCGCCTTGAACGTGCCGCCTGGGATCGCGTGAGCGTGGAAAAAAGATCCGTTGAGAAGCGTCAGCGCGAAGCACATCGACGCGCCTTTCTGCTGTTCCACTCGCAGAAACACAGCAAATGATCGAGCGGTAACCCCAGCGCTTCGCGCAACACACTTACTCAATTGAGTAGGCACCCCTAAAGCAAGGAATAGACTAATGACCGTTACTAATGCCGTCGCTCTCTCTGAGTACCTTCTCCGCCGCGATCAGGCCATTACAGAGCTTCGCCGCACGCCCGCGCCGAGCGCATTCCGGCAGCAGGAACTTCTCACCGCTATTGCGGAGGCTGACCGCGCGGTGAAGTCCGGTATCACGTCTGACGCCGACGACGAACGCGCCCAGCGTGCCGCACAGGGGCCCTCCTGGTTCCCCGTAGAGCCGTCTAACCGCACCTTCGAAGATGCACGCGTGCTCGGAGTCCGGCTGGGCGAAATGCGAGACACCGAGTACGCGGCTGCCGCGCTGGATAACACGCCTATTCCGACCGTGCTCAATGCTGCTGGTCGCGGCTCAAGGCTGCTACAGCGAGTGAATGCGGTTCCTTTCACGAAGGCACGCGGTTATATCGCCCAGGCTGAACCCATGACCGCTGAGGTCATTGGCAGAGATGGTGAAAGCGACTTCACGAAGCAGGTCGTAAAGGGTCACCTGGCTACGGTCGTCAAAATTGTTGCGAGCGCGTCCGTCGACAAGACGACGCTTACCGACATGCTGCCCGCAGAGGAGACGCTAAGAGTGTCCATTGCTGCCGCTGTGGGGCGCTCTGTCGACCGAGCTCTAGTGAACGGTGCCACGGACGGCGAGAACACCGTGACGGGCCTTCTGACGGACGGCGTGAGTGTTTCCACAGACGTCGCGGCGTTCAACCTTTCCGCTCTCCTCGGCGCCGTTGCTCGGATTACTGACGCTGGCGGTGCCGCTGACGTGATCCTTGCGGACTCGGCGACCGTTGCCGCGCTAAGCGAGTCCATCGACGGGACGAAGCTGAACCGTCTGCCAGAATTGGTGGCGCTGCCCCCGCTTGCTGATGGGACGGTAACCATTCCTGCGGGCACAGTCATTGTCGCTGATCTAGCATCAGCCGCCGTGGCCGTTCGTCAGAACCTAGAAGTGATCAAGGCCGAGCTAGCGCCGGAAGCCTTTGATACGGATTCCGTGTTTGTCGCCGGGCGTATTCGAATCGGTGGCATAAGCCTTCCCGCTCCGGGCTTTGCGCAGATTCTCGTCAACTCGGCGGCTTGATTCGTGTGCGCTGACTGTGCCCGCGAAGAACGGATTCTTCGGGAGAAACGAGACAGTGCAGCCCGGGATTTCCTGACCCGGCGAGCTTCACGACGTGGCGAAGATGGATGGCCCTGCGCAATGCAAAGGATCTGCACCGATGGGGAATTGCACGCACCGGAGAGTTTGAACCTGGTTCACGTGTCCCGCTGCTTGTCATGGGGGATCGTGCTGCCCGAGGTGAAAGGCACGGATCGCGCTTCAGTGTGCGAGCCGTGTAGGGAATGGATGACACAAGCAGCAATTCTGCGCAAGGGACTAGATGACTAAGCTTCGGCGGCTCATCCGCTGGCAAGCGCATCGGGTGATTTCTCCAGCGCGTGAGCCGATCCTCATTGAACTTGCCGCTCGGGTAATCGCCTTCGGTGCCACAAGCAATCCTGTTCCGTGCGCTGCATGCGGTGGGTTCGGTCCCGCTGGGGCTGTTGCCGTCCTGTGGGAGATGCCAGTAAATGATGGTGGGCGGCGCCATGCGGACAACGCGAGGGTGTGGTGTAGAGGCTGCCTTATCGACGGAGGCCGGTCGGACTATTTGCAGGCAACGAGGGGTGCCGCGATAGCAAAGCACCAGAGGGGCGCTAACGCAATTATGGTGCTGTAGGTCGCAGGGCCCGGTAGGGGATTATCCCTTGCCGGGCCTTCTTCTCGTATAAGGGGTGGGAATTTGAAAAAACGATGCCTTGATTGCCGGGACTGGTCGTTGCCCAGTAAACCTAGATGCCCGCTGCACGACGGGCAGCGTGAGGCAATGCGCAACCTTAACCGGCGGCTGGTCCGGCGTGCTCGGCTGGCAACTGGCGATGGTGCACAGGCTCGGCTACGGCGCTCCGTCAATTCGGCAGGGGAGGCACCATGCGCAATGTGTCATCGGGTTTTTCTGGCCAGTGACCTTGACGTTGATCACAGGGTTCCGCTCTCAGTTGGCGGTCGAGATATTGACAGCAATGTGCGGCCTCTTTGTAGGGCAGATCACCGCACGAAGACAGCGGAAGAGATTCGCGCACGAGTCCAGCGGGGTAACCGGGTCAAAAGTTCAGGAGGTATGCCTTCTAGCGATCCCAGTCCTAGCTCTAAACACGCGCCCTGAGTGTGACGCCATTTTTAGGTGAGCTTGGCTTCCTATTGCCGCGCCGACCTGCGGGGATGCCGCTCCGCCGCACCTTAGATCATCCCAGAATGAGTAACTTAGAGCACGCCTAACTTAGGTGAAGCACCATCGAAGCCCCGGAAAACCCCCGGTAAGTGCGACCCCTTCTATCGTCCATATTGAGGCATCATCGACCGAGGGCAGTGTTTCTGCTTCTACTATGGACACATGGATACTGGATGCCCCACTATTGGCTTATGGTCGCAGTAGCAGCAGCACTACTTGGAACACTTTTGGGGTCATTGGCCACCATCGGAGCTGCCATAGTTTCAGGTTGGGCGCAGCGCGAAGGTGCTCGCATATCGGCTAGGTCCCAATACATAAAAGACAGACATCAACCACGCAGCGACACCTACAAGTCATTTATGAAGATGGCCGTGGATCTCACGGATCGGGTAGTGGAGAATGACGGCTACGAGGACACAACAGCGGACGAAGAGCGCACCATCAGAAAGAAAATTTCGGAACACTGGATCGACCTGAGTCTTATAGGCCCGAATTCTGTAATCGCAGCCGGCTCGGAAGTTCGAGATCGCTGCTTCTCAGTCGTTCGGCAAATGACCCGTACTCGCGAATTTGGGTACGAAGTAGCTGACAGCGATCAGCAAGATGAAGGGGAGCCGATAGCCGTTTACGAGAACGCCATGGGCATCCTAGATGAATTGGCCTACGCTCTTTTTGACGAGGTCAAACAATTCGCCGAAGTTGCCAGCGCTGCACTCGACGACGACGGAACCGAATTGCCCGGTCTGACAGTTAGGCGGCGCTGACCAAAGGCGTCGCGAAGCCCGAGGGGCTGGGGAAGCGCTGGGCATGGGGCAGGGTCTCTGCGCGTCCTAGCCTGCCCTCTTGCACTGATCACGCGTAGGGGTGACCCTCGTGCACGGACGTGCAACCGACTCGGCAGAGGAGTGCCCAATGGCCCTAAAGTTCCTGGGGATTTGGCCCAACACCCCGGACGACGGATCTCCCACGATCTGGCTGGACGACACGACCGGCGACCTGATCATTCAGTCATGGACGGCGGACGCCGAGACCCTCCGACAGGCTCAGGAAGTCGGCTCGGTACCGGGCCACTCGTCCGATGTTCCGGACCACGAGAGCGTGATCCGGCTTCCCGCCAACATGCTTCAGTTCATCCCCCGCCCGGACAGTGAGGCCAACGGTGGCAACAGCGGTACGTGAAGCACTCGCCAAGGCGCAGCACTCGGCAACGCACCTTGAGATGCGGGACAGCTACATGCGGGATGATCCGGAGTTCATCCGCTGGCAGGAGGGACATCGGTACGACCCGGACAACCGCGAGTCTTGGTGGCGCTCATGGCTGGATGTGGTGGCTGAGACGACCGGCCGAGGGGTTCACATACGCCGCCTACGCGTCGTCTCCGAGCCGCTGAGCGACTATGTGCGGTACGAGTACGACGGCACCTTTACGAACGTCGCAGCAGGCGAAGACGTGCGTTGGTTGCCCCGCTCGAACGCGCGTGGCCTCCTGCTCCCCGCGCTGGACGGTTGGGTCGTGGACGAGGAAACCGTGATCCTGCACCACTTCAGCGGAGAGGGTCAGTGGACCGGAGCGCGCATGGAGGTCCACCACGATCAGGAGTTGGGTGCGCTGTACTCGACGGCTTACGAAGCAGCGTGGGCGCGAGCCATTCCCCACGCGGAATACCGGCCTGCCTGACGATCACGCGCCATGGCTCTTTCTGCGTCATCCAGTGCCCAGCAGGCCCGGCAGGCTCTCGCGGATCGTCTCGCGGAACTCTGCCGGGATGCTGGCCTGTCCGGGCTCGACCTAGCGGAGCGCTGCGACTGGAGCCGCTCCAAGTCGTCCCGGATCATGAACGCCCGCACGCCCCCGTCCGCTGACGACATTCGGGCATGGTGCAAAGCGTGCGGAGCCGAGGAACAGACAGAAGATCTGATTGCCATGCTGCGGACAGCCGAGGGCATGTGGGTTGGCTGGCGTCGAATGGAGCGGGCTGGGCTTAAGTCAGCGCAGGAAGCACGCTTGCCGCTCTACCAGCGAACTCGCCGTTTCCGCTCGTACTCGTCGTGGCTTGTGCCGGGAATGATTCAGACGCAGCCGTACACCACGGCAGCACTCCAAGCGATCCAGCGACGGCGCGGCCTGGTGGACGATGTGGCAGGCGCTGTAGCCGCGCGTGTGGAGCGTCAGCGGGTCCTGTACGAGGGTGACCGACGGTTCGCTTTCCTTGTTGAGGAGTCGGTGTTGCGGGCTGGAATCGGCGGCGCTGAAGTCATGACCGGACAGCTTGGCCACCTGATCTCTGTTGCCTCACTCCCAAACGTCAGTCTGGGAGTTGTTCCTATGAGCCCGGATCGGGAACGCTGGCCGGCCGAGGGCTTTTGGATCTACGACACAGCACAAGTCAACGTCGAATTGATCTCCGGCTACCTCACCATTACCCAGCCGAGCGAGATTGTCATGTACGCCGAGGCATTCGCGGAATTGGCAGCACTGGCCGTCTACGGTTCGTCCGCCCGTGCGCTGATCACGTCGGCCACAGATGCCCTCGCATAACTCGCGTGCAACCTCGTGCACGGCGCTGGGAGTTGGGGCGATGCCCTCCCTACCGTGGTGGTCAATCGGGCCACGCGGCGACGATGGCGCGTTCTACTGGGACGGACGGCGAAACCATGACGAGAGAGATCGTTTCGACCCTTTGGCCCGAGATGCGGGCGAAGGTGGCCCCCGGCTGTGACGTGTGCGCTGCTCTGGCCAAGGAGTGGGACGAAAGGCGTGACCGCGATGTGTTGATGGAGATCAACAATCACCCCCATGGCACGCCCAAGCTGTCGCGCGTGGCCGAGTGGATCGGCGCGGGAGGGGTCGAAATCCAGTGAGTGCGCCCGCAAAGCGCCTGAGTGACCGACAGAGCGCCTTACCTGCCCCGGAGCTCGTCAGCCTTATAGAAGCGCCCGAGGGGTCGTGTGTGGTCTCTCAGGCCGCTAGGCGGGCACAGTGCGGCAGTACGGTCGTTCCCCCTCCGCGCCCCTGCACCGAGGAGACCTCGTGACGCGCGCTACCTACCGTTTTCGCGCTCACGCACTGACAGCGGACGAGACGGCCGAGGCGGACCCCACGTTGTACGCCATGGAGTGCAAAGGGTGCGGGCAGAGCAGCGACGGGGCCGAGGAAGCCAAAGACGGCACCGAGTGGGCCGCCGATCATTTCAAGGCCAACCCCAGCCACCCAACCTATCGAGAGCACATCGCGCGCTCCTACCGCTTCGAACCAAGGGAGTGGCTGTGACTGACCAGGAAATCTTGGCACCTGTCCAAGAGGTCACGGCGACCGCCGGGGACTGCCTGATGACCATTCACCGGCTCCGGGGCACCACGCCCACGTGTGGGGCGGCCGGAGAGGTTGTTCAGTGGCAGCGCGCTGTCACGTGCCCCGAGTGCCTGAGCAACGCGTGACCTCCGAGCCCTGCCGCTGGCCGAGGGTCGCAGTACGTGAGGACGAGACCGCCCCGCCCGCGTGCTCCCCCAGCCGCGCATGGTCTGGGTTGATCCTCTTGGTCAACTACCCCAAACTGGCGAGTGGTTGAGCCCTTCGGACCTCCACGAGCACTGCCGTCTTCCTACCTACGGTGCCGTAACTTACGGTACCGTAGGTTCTGGCGCCTAGGACGTTGGCGTCGTCACGACAGACGGTCCAGGCCGGAGGCAGTAGTGACCAGCAACTATCGGGCACGGAAGATCAAATCGGTGTTCCTAGATCTGCGTATTGGCGGAGTTCGGCTGACGATGCAACGGGCGCCGTACAAGCTGGCGACCGCGCTGCTCTCGTCCGGCGGTGCCGTCGTAACCTGGTTCCTGACCCGGTAACGGTGCGTCATCGAGGGTGCGAAGCGCCGCCCGTGCCTGAGGCAGCCCATGTACGGTTGCGCCAGGCACCCGCCTTCATGGCCGGTGTTGAGCGCGGCGAGCAGCTCGGTGACCTCCGGTCCGCGGACCTCGCCGACCACCAGTCGGTCCGGGCGCATCCGAAGGGCCTGGCGCACCAGGTCCCGCAGCTCCACCAGACCCGCGCCCTCCTGATTGGCCGGGCGGGTCTCCAGGCGGACGACGTGCGGGTGGTCGGGCCGCAGTTCCGCGGAGTCCTCGGCGAGCACGATGCGCAGATCCGGTTCCACCAGGCCCAACAGGCAGCTGAGCAGGGTGGTCTTCCCGGTGCCCGTGCCGCCGCTGATCATGAAGGAGAGCCGGGCGTCGAGGACGGCCCGCAGCAGCCGTGCGGTCTCCGCGTCCATGGTGCCGGCGGCGATGAGCTCGTCCAGGGCGAAGGCGCGGGCCCGCACCACGCGCAGCGACAGGCACGGTGAGCCGACGACGACGGGCGGCAGTACGGCGTGCAGCCGGGTGCCGTCCGGAAGCCGGGCGTCGACCCACGGCCGCGCGTCGTCCAGCCGCCGGCCGGCGGTGGTCGCGAGCCGTTGGGCGAGCCTGCGCACGGCGGCGGCGTCGGCGAAACCGACGTCGCTGCGCTCCAGGCCGTGCCCGCGGTCGACCCACACCTCGTCCGGCCCGTTGACGAGCACGTCGGTGACGTCCGGATCCGCGAGGAGCGGCTCCAGCGGGCCCGCGCCGACCATTTCGGAGCGCAGCGCGGTGACGACTCCGAGCACTTCGGTGTCACCCAGCAGCCGTCCTTCGGCCCGCAGCGCGGCCGCGACCCTGCTGGGCGTCGGGTCCCCGCTGTACTCCGCGAGGCGGAGTCTGACGGCGTCCAGGAGCGCCGCCCTCGGTTCCGCGCTCATACCGGCACGCTCCCGCCACTGGGCAGAGCCTGGGACAGGAAGGCGGAGCAGAAGCGGGCCAGCGGCCCGCGTCCGCTCGCGCCCGGGGGCCGGCAGCCCTCCCGTGCTTCCGCCAGGTCGGGTTCCGACGGCAGTTCGCCGGCCAGCGGCAGGCCGATGAGCCGGGCGATCTCCTCGTCCCCGAGTCCTGAGGTGAAGGGCCCCCGGGCGACCACCCGCAGGTCCTTCAGGACCATGCTGACGGCCGAGGCGACCCGGGTGGCCGCAGCAACCGCGCGCAACTCGGCCGGGACGACCAGGAGTCCGACGTCGATGTGGGCCAGCGATTCCGCGACCGCCTCGTCGACCCGCCGGGGCAGGTCCACGACGACGACCCCGCCGCGCCGCCGGGCGGCGCCCAGCACGGACCGCATGGCCTGCGGCGGGATGACTACCGAGTCGCTGCGGTCCCAGCTGAGGACGCTCAGCGCGTCCAGCCGCGGCAGCGACTCCTCCAGCGCTCCGCTGTTGACGCGGCCCCGGGAGTCCGCAAGGTCGGGCCAGCGCAGCCCGCCGGCGCGCTCCGCGCCGAGCAGGATGTCGAGGCCCCCGCCGAGGGGGTCGCCGTCAATGAGCATCGCGCGGCGGCCGTCGCGGGCCGCGGTGACTGCGAGGGCGCAGGCCAGCGTGCTGGCCCCGGCACCGCCCCGGCCGCCCACCACGCCGATGGTCAGGGCCGGTTCGGTGACTCCCTCGGCCACGTCGGCGATCCGGTCGACCAGCCAGGACTCGGCGTCCGGAAGGAAAAGGACATGATCGGCTCCGATGTCGACGGCTCTGCGCCATACGTCCTGGTCGTCCAGGTCCCGGCCGACGAGCAGCACGCCTTTTCGCCGGGCGGCGCCGCGGAGCCGGGTGGTGTCGTCGGAGCCGACGAGGACCAGCGGCGCGGATTCCCAGCTGCCCGCGCGGGGTGGGGCCCCGAAGGCCACTTCCGGTTCGGCGCCCGCCGCCGCGCACAGCCGCAGCAGATCGTCGAGCAGTGCCTCGTCCTGAGTGACGATCAGCGGTCCGCCCGGCTCCTCTGCGGCCGCCGGGCTCCGGTCGGGTGTGATGGATTCAGCCACGGCTCTGTCCCCTCGTTCGTCCGGCGTGCACGGTGCGCATCGCCTGCGAACAGAGTCCGGCCGTTCCGCCGAATCAGATGATCTTGGTCAGTACCGGTGGATAACTCCGAGGTTGTGGATAACTTCGTCACTCGAACGGGTGAGTTCGCCACCGGAGCGCAACGATTACGGAACGTGACACGTCGAACCGGATAGAGGCAGCACAAGAGGAGCGGGAGCTACCGCATAAAAGGAGGAAGAGCTACCGGGACGTCGGTCCGAAAAGACATCCGGACATGCGACGACCCCCGCCGGGGGGGAGAGCGGGGGTCGTCCCCACAGTCCGACTCGGGGGGGGAGGAGCCAGACCGGGTTAGCACGGTCGCGAACGATCCGTGACTTCCATGGTGTACCCGACAGCCTTCTCAGGCAAACCCACGCGCCTCAGCTTACGCCGAATGGTGGTTGCTTATGCTCGTGCTCGTGGAAAACCACCTGTCCCCGCGCACCGCAGCATTCTTCGACCTCGACAAGACCGTGATCGCCAAGTCGAGCACCCTCGCCTTCAGCAGATCCTTCTACCAGGGCGGCCTGATCAATCGACGGGCCGTGCTGCGCACCGCGTACGCCCAGTTCGTGTACCTCGTGGGCGGCGCCGACCACGACCAGATGGAGGGGATGCGCAAATACCTCTCCGAGCTGTGCCGCGGCTGGAACGTGCAGCAGGTCAGGGAGATCGTGGCCGAGACCCTGCACGACCTCATCGACCCGATCATCTACGACGAGGCCGCCTCCCTCATCGAAGAGCACCACGCCGCCGGCCGCGACGTGGTCATCGTCAGCGCATCGGGAGCCGAGGTCGTCGAACCCATCGGCCGGATGCTCGGCGCCGACCATGTGATCGCCACCCGGATGGTCGCCGCGGACGGCTGCTACACGGGCGAGATCGAGCACTACGTCTACGGGCCGGCCAAGGCCGCGGCCATCCTCGAACTCGCCGACGCCGAGGGATACGACCTGGAACGGTCGTTCGCCTACAGCGATTCGGTGACCGACATCCCCATGCTGGAGGTCGTCGGCCATCCGTACGCGGTGAATCCGGACCGCGGGCTGCGCCGGGAGGCGACCGGCAAGGAGTGGCCGATCCTCACCTTCAACCGGCCGGTCCGGCTCAACCAGCGGATCCCGTCCCTGTCGATGCCGCCGCGTCCGGTGCTCGCCGCCGCAGCGGTCGGAGCGGCCGCCGCCACCGCCGGTCTGGTCTGGTACGCGGCCCGGAGGCGACGTCCATCGCTTTTGTCCTGATTGAACGCAAAAGTAAAGAAGTGCGCTCAGGGGTTCCACTTCAGCCGCGGCGGCGGTAGAAAGGACTCACAGGCCCGCGAGACCACGGACTTCCGAGAGGAAGACCGCAGAGTATTCGGCCCCACGGACCCAGCATGGAAGTCGGGCACCCACGCGCAGCCGACCCGCTAACCGGGCCAGCCGTACCAGGTGACGGGCAAAGTCCTGACCTGATCGGCAAAATTCGAGCACGCATGGTAACGCGACGGACATGCCAGCGGCGGCACCCCAGGGTGCCGCCGCAACCCTTTCCGGGCCTGGTGGAAGCCGGTCGCCTCAGGCCGCGCCGCGCTGCAGCGCCTCGCAGACCGCGACGCTCTCGCGCACTCCGAGTTCCAGCGCCTTCCCGCAGTGTCCGATCCAGGCGGCCATGCCCTCGGGCGTTCCGGACGCGTAACCCTCCAACGCCTTGAGGTAGTCGGCCCGCCCGAGTTCGGCGTGGCCCACCTCGGCGGGACAGATCGACTTGGGGTCGAGTCCGCTGCCGACCAGCACGATCCGCTCCGCCGCCCGCGCGACCGGCCCGTTGAACGAGCCGAAGGGCCGCAGCGACAGCAGTTCCCCGTGCACCACCGCGCCGACGACCAGCGCGGGTGCCTCGCTCCCGGTGCGCAGCAGACCGGCCAGCCCCTCGAGTCGGGCGGCCACCTCTCCCGACTCCGGAAGCGAGAATTCCACCAGCGGTTCGTCGACCGGTTCGCCGGCCAGCCGCGGCCTGCCCACGGTGTCGTCCGGAGCGGCGCCGCCCGCCGCCACCAGGTGCAGCCGGGCCAGCGCCTGCACCGGCGAACGGCGCCAGACGCTGAGCATCTGCCCGGCCTCGGCGGTCAGCCGCAGCGCCGCACCCACCGTGTGGGCCTCGGCGTCGGCGGAGAAGTCGCTGCGCCGCCGCATCTCCTCCAGCGGCCAGTCGGCACCGGCCAGCGCGGCGGAACCGCGCGCTCCGCGCAGCGCCGCCTCGGACGTCACCTCTTCGGACCGGCGGCGCATCACACGGTGGCCGTAGACCTTGTCCACGGACTGCCGTACGGCGTCCACCGCGTCGGACACGCCGGGCAGGGAACCGAGGATGGCGAGCGGATCAGCGTTCGTACCCATGCGTACGACCCTACGCACAGCGGAACGCGCCGATGGACCCCGATCGAGTGGCCTTCCCCACTCCAAACCGTCACTGCCCGTAGATGTCCGACTACCCTTGGCGAACATGAAGATCGCTTTCGTTGGAAAGGGCGGCAGCGGCAAGACCACGCTGTCCTCCCTGTTCATCCGCCACCTCGCGGACATCCGTGTGCCCGTCGTCGCCGTCGACGCGGACATCAACCAGCACCTCGGCCCGGCCCTCGGCCTGGACGAGGAGGAGGCCGCCGCGTTCCCCGCGATGGGCGCCCACCTGCCGGAGATCAAGGAGTATCTGCGGGGCGCCAACCCGCGGATCACCTCGGTCGAGACCATGATCAAGACAACTCCGCCGGGCAGCGGCTCACGGCTGCTTCGGATCGTGGAGGAGAACCCGGTCTACGCCGCGTGCGCGCGCACCGTCCCGCTGGACGACGGCGCGCAGGTGCGGTTGATGGCGACCGGCCCGTTCAGCGAGTCCGACCTCGGGGTCGCCTGCTACCACTCCAAGGTCGGGGCGGTGGAACTGTGCCTGAACCACCTGACCGACGGCCGTGACGAGTACGTCGTCGTGGACATGACGGCGGGCAGCGACTCGTTCGCCTCGGGGATGTTCACCCGGTTCGACATGACGTTCCTGGTCGCCGAGCCGACCCGCAAGGGCGTCGCCGTCTACCGCCAGTACAAGGAGTACGCCCGCGACTTCGGCGTCGCGCTGCGCGTCATCGGCAACAAGGTGCAGGGCGCCGACGACCTGGCGTTCCTGCGCGACGAGACCGGGGACGACCTGCTGGCCACCGTCGGGCACTCCGACTGGGTGCGCGCGATGGAGAAGGGCCGTCCGCCGAGCTTCGCGCTGCTGGAGGAGGCCAACCGTCACGCGCTGCGGACCATGCACGAGACCGCAGACGCCTCGTACGAAGCCCGCGACTGGGACCGCTACACCCGCCAGATGGTGCACTTCCATCTGAAGAACGCGGAGAGCTGGGGCAACGCGAAGACGGGTGCCGACCTGGCGGCGCAGGTCGACCCCGTCTTCGTGCTCGGCGAGGCCGGGTCGATGACCGCGGCCGGCGCGCTCTCGACTACCTGACGTTCGACCCGGGCCCGGCCGCGGCAGGTGCCGACCCGCGCCCGGGCCCAGCGGCTCCGGAGGCGGGTGCCGCGAGGAAGGCCGCCCAGCCTTCCTTCGGCGCCTGCCCGACGTCCAGCTTGCGCAGCTTCGCGAGCACCGCAGGATCCTGCGCGTCCATCCAGTCCGCCATCTGCTTGAACGACACGCACCGCACGCCGTCCTTGAGGCACACCGACTTGATGGTGGACTCGACGGCCTTCATGTAGACGCCGCCGTTCCAGGACTCGAAGTGGTTGCCGACGAACATCGGCGCCCGGTTGCCCGAGTAGGCGCGGTCGAAGGCGGCGGCCAGGCCGCTCTCCATCTGGTGGCCCCAGTATTCGTGCTTCGACGGGTCGCCCTTGGTGGTGCCGGACTGGTTGGCCAGGAAGTTGTAGTCCATGGACAGCGTCTCGAAGGCGCGGCCGGGGACCGGTACTTCCTGGAGCGGGAAGTCCCAGACGCCGTCGATCTGCGACGGCCAGACCTGGCGTCCGCCCACCGAGCTGGCGTCGTAGCGGAAACCCATCTCCTTGGCGGCCGGGATCAGGTTCCGCTGACCCTCCAGACAGGGGGCACGGCCGCCGACCAGCTCCTTGCTGTAGTCGAACGGCAGCGGGGCCAGCTGGGTGAGGCCACTGTTCGTCCGCCAGTTCTTGACGAAACCCTCGGCCTGTTCGATCTCGCTCTTCCACTCCGCGGACGACCAGGTGCCGACCCCGCCGTTCGACCCGCAGAAGTGGCCGTTGAAGTGGGTGCCGATCTCGCTGCCGTCCTGCCAGGCCAGCCGGAGCTGCTCCAGCGTCGCGGTCATCTCCTGGCGGTCGGTGAAGCCGATGTCGGAGGCGCCGCGCGGGTGCCGCGGCGGGTCGTAGACCTGCTTGTGGTCACCTGGCAGGAGGTAGACGCCGCTGAGGAAGTACGTCATGGACGCCTTGTTCGCCCTGCCGACCTCGCGGAAGTGCGAGAACAGCTTCTGGCTGTCCTCCCCCGCTCCGTCCCAGGAGAAGACGACGAACTGCGGAGGCTTCTCGCCCGGCGCGAGCCGCCGGAACCTCGGCTGGTTGGGCTGTGCCCCGGTCTCGGCGGTGGAGCCGTCGCCGATCAGTTTCATCACCCGCGCCGGCGGCTTCTGTACGGCGGCGGCGGGGCCGTCATGCTGTCGGCTGCTCTGCCCCGTTCCTTCCGAACCGCCGCCGCAGCCCACCACGCCGAATGCCAACGCAGTCAGGGCAGCCAGGGCCCCGGTCTTCCGCAGGGAATGCATACGAACCTCGATCCAAAGGGCGAGCAGGGATTCGATAGCAAAATCTGACATATGACTGCGCCTTGGCGGATACGACCGGCCAATCCGCTCCGCGATTCACTCGATAGGAGCAATTCTCCGTCCGAGTGGATCTACGGACTTCATCGAACCGTATATCCGCATTACTCTCCTTTTACCGACCCTTGAGAGTAGCCATACAGTTACACAGGGCTACCACGTCCCGCCGCCCTGAAGGAGACGGGAACCATGCAGACGCCTCACAGGTCCGATCTGTCCGCCTCGATCACTGTCTTTCTGATCGCCGTGCCGCTGTCGCTCGGTATCGCCCTGGCCACCGGCGCGCCCCTCCAGTCCGGCCTGGTCGCCGCAGCCGTCGGCGGTATCGTCGCCGGGCTGCTCGGCGGGGCCCCATTGCAGGTCAGCGGGGCTGCCACCAGCCTCGTGGTCGTCATCGCCGAACTCGTACAACGCTACGGATGGCGCACCACCTGCGCCATCACCGTGCTCGCCGGCCTCGCCCAGGTCGCCCTCGGCTCCCTGCGGGTGGCACGGGCGGCGCTCGTGGTGAGCCCCGCCATCGTGCACGGCATGCTCGCCGGGATCGGCGTGTCCATCGCCGTCGGGCAACTGCACGTCATCCTCGGCGGCACCGCCCAGGGATCCGCCCTGGCCAACCTCGGTGCGCTGCCACGTCAGTTGGCGGCCACCAGCCCGGCCACGCTGGGGATCGGCGCACTCACCGCCGTCGTCCTCGTCGGCTGGCCCCGACTGCCCGGCAGGAAGACCAGGAACAGAGCCGTGCGCGCGCTGCGGGCGGTTCCGGCGGCGCTGGCGGCGGTCGCCGCCGCCACGGCCGCGGGTCTGGCGCTGACCGTGCCGCGCGTCGATCTGCCGTCCTGGACCTCACCGGGGCTGCCCCGGCTGCCGGAGGGCCCGTGGCTCGGCCTGCTCGCCGCGGTCGTCACCGTCACCCTCGTCGCGAGCATGGAATCGCTGCTGTCCGCGGTCGCCCTCGACAAGATGCAGTCCGAGTACCCGGACCGACGGGCCAGACCCGCGCGGCTCGACCGCGAACTGCTCGGCCAGGGCGCGTCGAACGTGGTCTCCGGGCTGCTCGGCGGCCTGCCGGTGGCCGGCGGTGCGATGCGCAGCTCGGCGAACGTCCGGGCCGGGGCCGTGACGCGCTGGTCCACCGTGATGCACGGCGTGTGGGTGGTGCTGTGCGCGAGCCTGCTGGCCAGTGTGCTGGACCTGATTCCGCTCGCCGCCCTCGCCGTCCTGGTGCTGCTCGTCGGCGTGAAGATGGTGAGCTTCGCGCACATCAAACACATCCGACGACACCGGGAGTTCCCGGTGTACGCGGCCACCATCGGCGGGGTCGTGCTCCTCGGCGTGCTGGAGGGCGTGGTGGCCGGGATCGCGGTCGCGGCCTTCACCTCGCTGCGGCGCCTCACTCGCACACGTATCACTGTTTCGGAGGAGGCGGGCGGCTACCGGGTACGCGCGCAAGGGCAGTTGACGTTCCTCGCGGTGCCCCGGCTCACCCGGGCCTTCGCCCAGGTGCCGGACGGGGCGAACACCGTCGTCGAACTGGACGGCTCGTTCATGGACCACGCGGCGTACGAGGCACTGCAGTCGTGGTGCGCCCGGCACCGCGCCCGCGGTGGCTGCGCCACTCTCAGCGACCGCACCGGACGGACGGTCAGCGAACCGGGGAGCGCGCACGCCTGCCGGCCCTGGACGCCGTGGCGCAACCATCACTGCACCCGGCCGAGCGCCGCCACCGTCACCACCCCGGCGGGCAACCAGCTGATCGGGGGCGTCAGCAACTTCCAGCGCCACACCGCGCCCCTGGTGCGCGACGAGCTGGCGCGGCTGGCGAGAGAGGGCCAGCGGCCCACTCAGCTCTTCCTGACCTGCGCCGATTCCCGACTGGTAACCAGCATGATCACCTCCAGTGGGCCCGGTGACCTCTTCACTGTCCGCAACATCGGGAACCTGATGCCGCCGCCCGGAACGGACGGCTCCTGCGACTCGGTGGCCGCGGCCGTCGAGTACGCGGTGGACGTGCTGAAGGTCGGCAGCATCACGGTCTGCGGGCACTCCGGCTGCGGCGCCATGCAGGCGCTGCTCGGCAGCGACCACCCGCCCGGCGCCCAGACCCCGCTGGCCCGCTGGCTGCGGCACGGGCGGCCGAGCCTGGAGCGGCTGGCGCGCGGCGGCCCCGGGCTGACGGATCGGGCGCCGGCCGACGACCTGGAGCGGCTGAGCCTGGCCAACGTGGTGCAGCAACTGGAGCACCTGCTGGACCATCCGTGTGTGGCCCGCCGCTACGCGGAGGGAAAGCTGCAGCTCCAGGGCATGTACTTCCATGTCGCCGAGGCTCAGGCGTACGTCCTGGACCACGCCACGGGGGCGTTCTCGGCGGTGCACCCGGAGGTGCTGGACGCGGTCTGACGCGGCCTGACGCGGACCGGTACCGTGCGGCGTGGCGGCGTGAGAACGCCGCGCCGCACGGCCTCCGGAACGGCCGTTCACGCTACAGGTCTAAACCAATTATCCTGCGACTCTTGTCATCGCGCCCGCGGCCTGATGAGCTATGGCCGGGACATCTGGGACAGTCTGACAAGGAGTTGGCGTGAGCAGCAACGAGAGCCTGGCCAATCTGTTGAAGGAGGAGCGGCGTTTCGCTCCGCCGGCCGAGCTGGCCGCATCCGCCAACGTCACCGCGGACGCGTACGCACAGGCCGAGTCCGACCGCCCGGCCTTCTGGGCCGAGCAGGCGCGCCGCCTGAGCTGGGATGTCGAGCCCACCCAGACGCTGGACTGGTCGAACCCGCCGTTCGCGAAGTGGTTCGCCGACGGCAAACTCAACGTGGCCTACAACTGCGTCGACCGCCACGTCGAAGCCGGCAACGGCGACCGTGTCGCGATCCACTTCGAGGGCGAGCCCGGCGACAGCCGCACCCTCACCTACGCCGAGCTCAAGGACGAGGTCAGCCGCGCCGCGAACGCCCTGACCGAACTGGGCGTAGCGGCCGGCGACCGCGTCGCGGTCTACCTGCCCATGATCCCCGAAGCCGTGGTCGCGATGCTGGCCTGCGCCCGGATCGGCGCGGCGCACTCGGTGGTCTTCGGCGGGTTCTCCGCCGACGCGGTCGCCTCGCGGATCCAGGACGCCGACGCCAAGCTCGTCATCACCTCCGACGGCGGCTACCGGCGCGGCAAGCCCTCCGCGCTCAAGCCCGCCATCGACGAGGCCGTCGCCAAGTGCCCGACCGTCGAGCACGTCCTGGTGGTGCGCCGCACCGGCCAGGAGACCGCGTTCAGCGCGGGCCGTGACGTGTGGTGGCACGACATCGTCACCCGCCAGTCCGCCGAGCACACCCCGCAGGCCTTCGACGCTGAACACCCGCTGTTCATCCTCTACACCAGCGGCACCACGGGAAAGCCCAAGGGCATCCTGCACACCTCGGGCGGCTACCTCACCCAGACCGCCTACACCCACCACGCGGTCTTCGACCTCAAGCCCGAAACCGACGTCTACTGGTGCACCGCCGACATCGGGTGGGTCACCGGACACTCCTACATCGTCTACGGGCCGCTCGCCAACGGCGCCACCCAGGTCATCTACGAAGGCACCCCCGACACCCCCCACCAGGGCCGCTTCTGGGAAATCATCCAGAAATACGGGGTGAGCATCCTCTACACCGCCCCCACCGCGATCCGCACGTTCATGAAGTGGGGCGACGACATCCCCGCGAAGTTCGACCTGTCCTCCCTGCGCGTGCTCGGCAGCGTGGGCGAGCCGATCAACCCCGAAGCGTGGATGTGGTACCGCGAACACATCGGCCACGACCGCTGCCCGATCGTGGACACCTGGTGGCAGACCGAGACCGGCGCCATGATGATCAGCCCCCTGCCCGGAGCGACCACCACCAAGCCCGGCTCCGCCCAGCGCGCCCTGCCCGGCATCGCCGCCACCGTCGTCGACGACGAAGCGAACGAAGTCCCCGACGGCTCCGGCGGCTACCTCGTCCTGACCGAGCCGTGGCCCTCGATGCTGCGCACCATCTGGGGCGACGACCAGCGCTACATCGACACCTACTGGTCCCGCTTCCCGGGCCGGTACTTCGCCGGTGACGGCGCCAAGAAGGACGACGACGGCGACATCTGGCTCCTGGGCCGGGTCGACGACGTCATGCTCGTCTCCGGCCACAACATCTCCACCACCGAAGTCGAATCCGCGCTCGTCTCGCACCCCAAGGTCGCCGAGTCCGCCGTCGTCGGTGCCGCCGACGAGACCACCGGCCAGGCCATCGTCGCGTTCGTCATCCTGCGCGGCACCGCCAGCGACTCCGACACCCTCGTCGCCGAACTACGCGACCACGTCGGCAAGACCCTCGGCCCCATCGCCAAACCCAAGCGCATCCTCATCGTCGGCGAACTCCCCAAAACCCGCTCCGGCAAAATCATGCGCCGGCTCCTCCGCGACGTCGCGGAGAACCGCGAGCTCGGTGACGTCACCACGCTCACGGACTCGTCGGTGATGGATCTGATCCAGACCAACCTGCCGGGCGCGAGCAGCGAGGACTGACGGGCGAGGGCTTCCGACGACTCGGCGAGGGGCTTCCGGCATCACGCCGGGAGCCCCTTTTGCCCGTAATGTGAGGATCGCCGGACGGCACAGCGCGTGAGCCGATAGGCTGGTCCCCGCGTCAGGAACGCGTCAGTACACAGGGTGCGCCGGGAAGTCTGGTCGGCAACGGAGTCAGCCACGTCCAGTGGACGACCAACCGACCGGAGGCCTGGAACCCGTGACCGAGCGACCCGCGACCGACCGACCCGCGAACGGCCGATCCTTCCTCGGACGGCTCTCCCTCCCCGAGCGGACCTACGTCGCCGACGCGCTGCGCGCCGAGACCGTGGGCGGCGTCCTGCTGCTCATCGCCGCCGTCGCCGCGCTGATCTGGGCCAACTCCCCGGCGCAGCAGACCTACGAGACGGTCAGGGAGTTCCACTTCGGCCCGTCCTCCCTCGGGCTGGACCTGTCGGTCCAGCACTGGGCGGCCGACGGCCTGCTCGCCGTCTTCTTCTTCGTCGCCGGTATCGAGCTCAAGCGCGAGCTGGTCGCCGGCGAGCTGCGGACGCCGTCCGCGGCGGCGCTCCCCGTCATCGCCGCCCTGTGCGGCATGGCCGTACCCGCCCTCGTCTACGTGGTGGTCAACACCGTCGGCGGCGGCGCGCTGGACGGCTGGGCGGTCCCGACCGCCACCGACATCGCGTTCGCGCTGGCCGTCCTCGCGGTCATCGGCACGTCGCTGCCGTCCGCGCTGCGCGCCTTCCTGCTGACGCTCGCCGTCGTCGACGACCTCTTCGCGATCCTGATCATCGCGGTCTTCTTCACCTCGTCGATCAACTTCGTGGCCCTCGGCTGCGCCGCGCTGGGACTGCTGCTGTTCTGGCTGCTGCTCCGCAGGGAGGTGCGCGGCTGGTACGTCTACGTACCGCTCGCGCTGGTCATCTGGGGACTGATGTACAACAGCGGCGTGCACGCCACGATCGCGGGCGTCGCCATGGGGCTGATGCTGCGGTGCTCGCGCCGGGACGGCGAGGAGCACTCCCCCGGCGAACACGTCGAGCACCTGGTCCGACCCGTCTCCGCCGGCCTGGCGGTGCCGCTGTTCGCGCTGTTCTCGGCGGGTGTCGTCGTCTCCGGCAGCGCGCTCACCGATGTCTTCTCGCAGCCCGAGACGCTCGGCGTGGTCCTCGGCCTGGTGGCCGGCAAGACCATCGGGGTGTTCGGCGGCACGTGGCTCGCGGCCCGGTTCACCCGGGCGGAGCTCAACCCGGACCTCGAATGGCCGGACGTGCTCGCCGTCGCCTCGCTGGCCGGGATCGGCTTCACCGTGTCGCTGCTGATCGGCGAACTCGCCTTCGCCGAGGAGCCCGTGCTGGCCGACGAGGTCAAGGCGGCCGTCCTGATCGGCTCCCTGATCGCGGCCGTCATCGCGGGCATCCTGCTCAAGCTCCGCAACAACAAGTACCGGGCGATGTGCGACGAGGAGGAGCGCGACGAGGACGGGGACGGCATCCCGGACATCTACGAACAGGACAACCCGGATTACCACCTGCGGATGGCCGAGATCCTGGAGCGGAAGGCCGTCGAACACCGGAGGCTCGCCGAACTGGCCCGGGTCAGAGGCGCGGGTGACGGGGACTGAGGCATGATCTGTGGGTAACGGTCCCTACCACCTGGTAGCCGGGCATGACGGATACCGACGGAGGAAGCGATGAGCGCAGTGGAGCAGGCCGAGGGCGCGAGCCGCAGTCTCGGGCAGCTGTTCGCCTCCGCCACGGCGGAGATGTCCGCCCTGGTGCACGACGAGATCGCCCTCGCCAAGGCCGAGCTGCGGGAGGACGTCAAGAAGGTCGGCCTCGGAAGCGGCGCGATCGCGGGCGCGGCGGCACTGGCCTTCTTCGCCCTGCCGATGTTCAGCATGGCGGCGGCCTACGGCATCCACGCCCTCGGGCTGGGCCTGGCGTGGTCGTTCCTGATCGTCGGCGGCGCGTACGTGGTGATCGCCCTGATCCTCGCCGTGTTCGCGCGCGCGAAGTTCAAGAAGGTGAAGAAGCCGGAGCGCAGCATCGCCTCGGCCAAGCAGACGGCAGCCGTACTCCAGAGCGTCAAGCCGCATCCGCGCCCCCTGGAGTCCGGTAGCACGGAGGACCTCAAGGTGTGACACGCTCAGCTTCATGACGGTCGCTGCTCATTCTTCGGTTGCACGGCTCGACGGGCCCTGGACGCACCGGGATGTCGCCGCGAACGGCGCGCGATTCCACATCGCCGAGGCCGGCGACGGCCCGCTGGTGCTGCTGCTGCACGGCTTCCCGCAGTTCTGGTGGAGTTGGCGGCACCAGCTCACGGCGCTCGCCGACGCGGGGTTCCGCGCGGTCGCGATGGACCTGCGCGGGGTCGGCGGCAGCGACCGCACGCCCCGCGGCTACGACCCCGCGAACCTCGCGCTGGACGTGACCGGGGTGATCCGCTCGCTCGGTGAGCCGGACGCGGCGCTGGTCGGCCATGACATCGGCGGCTATCTGGCCTGGACCGCGGCGGTGATGCGGCCGAAGCTGGTGCGCCGGCTGGCGGTCTGCTCGATGCCGCACCCCCGGCGCTGGCGCACGGCGATGCTCACCGACATGAAGCAGAGCGCGGCCGGCTCCTACATCTGGGGCATCCAGCGGCCCTGGCTGCCGGAGCGGCAGCTGGTCGCGGACGACTCCGCGATGGTCGGGCGGCTGATCCGGGACTGGTCGGGGCCGCTGCTGCCGGACGAGGAGACGGTCGACGTCTACCGGCGGGCGATGCAGATCCCCTCCACGGCACACTGCGCGGTGGAGCCGTACCGCTGGATGGTCCGCTCCATGGCCCGTCCCGACGGCATCCAGTTCAACCGGCGCATGAAGCGTCCCGTGCGGGTCCCCACGCTGCATCTGCACGGCTCGCTGGACTCCGCGATGCGCACGCACAGCGCGGCGGGCAGCGGTGAGTACGTGGAGGCGCCGTACCGCTGGCGGCTCTTCGACGGGCTGGGGCACTTCCCGCACGAGGAGGACCCCCTCGCGTTCTCGACCGAGCTGATCAACTGGCTGAAGGATCCCGAGCCGGACCGGTAGTGACGGTGGGGACGGGAGTGCCGGACGGTGTGTCGCCACAGTGGACCGTCCAGTACTACTAACTGACGATCAGCCAAATGCCGGACGCATAGGCCAATTGGCCGAGCGCCACACGATTACCGACCTTGAGGCGCGGGCACTTAGCTCCGTATGGGTTGGACGCACGACTACCGTGATGTAGAACGCAACCGCCGCACTTTCGTCGCAGCTGTCAACCGCGCGACGCCTGCGGCCGTACTCCCCGAGGGGGAGCACCAGATCGGTATCCCACGCATTCTGCAGCGGCGCGCACGATGGGTGGGCGCGCGCCTGCGGCACCCCCGCAGCGACTGACCGGGCCGGCCCCCACCAGGGCCTTCCCCCACCCTTCCTAGAGCGCGCAGCCCTGGCTGTCGACCTGGCGGTTGGCCGTCCGGCCCGCGGTGATGTCGTCGCGGATCTCGTCGGCGGTCAGTGCGTAGCCGGTGTCCGCGTCGTCGAGGGACTTGGCGAAGATGACGCCTGCCACCCTGCCGTCCGGGGTGAGCAGCGGGCCTCCGGAGTTGCCCTGGCGCACCTTCGTGAACAGCGAGTAGACGTCGCGGTGCACGGTGCCCCGGTGGTAGATGTCCGGGCCGTTCGCCTGGATGCGTCCGCGCACCCGGGCCGCGCGGACGTCGAAGCCGCCGTTCTCCGGGAAGCCCGCCACGATCGCGTCGTCGCGGCTGTGCACGTCGGCCGACGTGAAGTTCAGCACGGGCGCGTTCAGCCCGGGCACCTGCAGGACGGCGATGTCGCGCTGCCAGTCGTACAGGACGACGCGCGCGTCGTAGAGCCGGCCCTCGCCGCCGATCTGCACGGTGGGCTCGCTGACCCCGCCGACGACGTGGGCGTTGGTCATCACCCGGTCCCTGGCGAAGACGAAGCCGGTGCCCTCCAGCACCTTGCCGCAGCTGGGCGCCGTCCCGACGACCTTCACGATGCTCCGGCGGGCCTGGTTGACGACCGCGCTGCTCGCCAGCCGGGGGTCGGGCTCGGGCACCGAGGTGATCGGTTCGTTGCCGAAGGGGCTGAAGACCTGCGGGAGGCCGTTCTGCGCGAGCGTGGAGCTGAAGTCGGTGAACCAGTTGTCCGCCTGCTGGGGAATGACCCGGGAGACGCCGAGCAGCACCTTCGAGGAGCGCACCTCGCGCCCTATCGTCGGCAGCGCCGTGGTGGCGAGCGCGGAGCCGATCAGCCAGGCGACGAGCAGCATCGCGGCGACGTTGACGAGCGCGCCGCCGCCCGCGTCCAGCGCGCGGGCCGGGGACCACGTGATGCGGGTGCGCAGCTTGTTGCCCAGATGGGTGGTGCAGGCCTGGCCGACCGAGGCGCAGACGATCACCACGACGACGGCGATCACCACCGCCACGGATCCGGGCGAGGAGTCGTCGGTGACCTTGTCCCAGATCATGGGCAGCACGTAGACGGCCGCCAGACCGCCGCCCAGGAAACCGATCACCGACATGACGCCGACGACGAATCCCTGGCGGTAGCCCACCACGGCGAACCACACGGCGGCGAGCAACAGCAACAAGTCCAGCACGTTCATCTAGGTTGACCTCGCGAGGACGGTCCAGCTCGACCGGGGCAACGGCCGGGGTTCCCGGGGCTGCCCCCCAGGAAGACACAGCACGAGCACACGGTCTCATGCCGTCCTATGCGAGCGGCACCGTCCTGCCCCGGTCCCAGGGCTGCTCCCAGCCCGCGAAGTGCAGAATCCTGTCGATCAAGCCGGCTGTGAAACCCCACACCACGGCGCCCTCGACGAGGAACGCCGGGCCGCGGAAGCCGCTGGGATGCGTCATCGTCGCCCGGTTGGCGGGGTCGGCGAGGTCCGCGACGGGGACCCGGAAGACCCGGGCCGTCTCGGCCTGGTCCACGGCGCCGACCGGGGTGGGTGTGCGCCACCAGCCGAGCACCGGCGTCACGACGAATTCACTGACCGGGATGTACAGCCGCGGCAGGACACCGAAGATCTGCACCCCCGACGGGTCGAGACCGGTCTCCTCCTCGGCCTCGCGCAGCGCCGCGCGCAGCGGGCCGTCGCCCTCGGGATCGCCGTCCTCGGGGTCGAGCGCGCCGCCGGGGAACGACGGCTGGCCGGCGTGCGACCGCAGCGAGGTCGCACGCTCCATCAGCAGCAGGTCGCGGCCGTGCTCGCCCTCGCCGAAGAGGATCAGCACGGCGGACTGCCGGCCCTGGCCGGACGAGGGCGGCAGGAACCGGCTGAGCTGCTCCGGGAGCACGTCCCCCGCGGCGCGGGCCACCGGCTGCAGCCACTGGGGCAGCCCCTGGATCGATACGGCCGCCTCGCCGCCGCGTGTGGTCGTCATTCGCTCCCCTGCGTCATGGCCGTGGTGGTCGCCGGGGCGCCCAGTGGCGGCGCCGGTTCACCCGGATAGTCGGACGGAGGGCGCAGACGCTGGCCGGGGGCCCCGCCCAGCTCGTACTTCAGCAGCTTCTTCGCCTTCTCCGGGTCGGTCTCGCCCTCGCCGTACGACGGGCAGAGCGGGGCGATCGGGCAGGCGCCGCAGGCGGGCTTGCGGGAGTGGCAGGTACGGCGGCCGTGGAAGACCACCCGGTGCGACAGCATCGTCCACTCGCTCTTCGGGAAGAGCTCGCCGACCTCCTGCTCGACCTTCTCCGGGTCCTCGGAGGTGGTCCAGCCGAAGCGGCGCGACAGCCGTCCGAAGTGGGTGTCGACCGTGATGCCGGGCACTCCGAACGCGTTCCCCAGGACGACGTTGGCCGTCTTGCGGCCCACCCCGGGCAGCGTGACCAGGTCCTTCAGCCGGCCGGGCACCTCGCCGTCGTACCGGTCGCGCAGCGCCGCCGACAGGCCGAGCAGCGACTTCGCCTTGGCGCGGAAGAAGCCGGTCGGGCGGATCAGCGCCTCCAGCCGCTCCGGCTCGGCCGCCGCCATGTCCTCCGGCGTCGGATAGGCGGCGAAGAGGGCGGGGGTCGTCTGGTTCACCCGCAGGTCGGTGGTCTGGGCGGACAGGACCGTGGCGACGAGGAGCTGGAAGGGGTTCTCGAAGTCGAGTTCCGGATGGGCGTAGGGGTAGAGCTCGGCGAGCTCGCGGTTGATCCGCCGCGCCCGGCGGACCAGCGCGATCCGTGATTCCGGTTTCTTGGCGGGCTTGAGCGAAGCTTGTTCGCTCACAGCGGAATCAGGGGTTCGGGTCACTCGCTTGGCCGTCACACCCTGCCGTTTATTCTGCGAACTCGGCGTATCAGACACCCGGCCAGCCTAAGCCTCGGCACCGACATCCGGCCGTGGCCACAAGGAACCGACCCCCAATCGGACCCCCGGGGCACGTGCTCGGCGATACATAAGACAGACTTGTGATTGATCGCACTGTTTTGCCAGCGGGCATCACGGGGATCATCCGGCGATGTCGACAAGGAGAGAGCTCGTGGACGACGTTCTGCGGCGCGCGGCGCTTTTTGCGGCGCTCGACGATGAGCAGGCCGCTGAACTGCGCGCCTCGATGACCGAGGTCACGCTCGCGCGTGGCGACGCGCTGTTCCACGAAGGGGACCCCGGGGACCGGCTCTATGTCGTCACCGAGGGCAAGGTGAAGCTGCACCGCACCTCCCCCGACGGCCGCGAGAACATGCTCGCCGTCATCGGCCCCGGCGAGCTGATCGGTGAGCTGTCGCTCTTCGACCCCGGCCCCCGGACCGCGACGGCCACGGCGCTGACGGAGCTCAAGCTCCTCGCCCTGGGCCACGGCGACCTGCAGCCCTGGCTGAACGCCCGGCCCGAGGTCGCGACCGCGCTGCTGCGCGCCGTCGCGCGACGGCTGCGGCGTACCAACGACGTCATGTCGGACCTGGTCTTCTCGGACGTGCCCGGCCGTGTCGCGAAGGCACTCCTCGACCTGTCGCGCCGTTTCGGTGTGCAGTCCGAGGAGGGCATCCACGTGGTGCACGACCTCACGCAGGAGGAGCTGGCCCAGCTCGTCGGCGCTTCCCGCGAGACCGTCAACAAGGCGCTCGCCGACTTCGCCGGCCGCGGCTGGCTCCGTCTGGAGGCTCGCGCGGTGATCCTGCTCGACGTGGAGCGGCTCGCCAAGCGCAGCCGCTGACGGCCCCGCCCCACCGCTTGCTGAAGGCCCCGCCCCACATCGGGCGGGGCCTTCAGCGTGTCCGGAGGCCGCCTGGAGCGCCGCCTGCGGGCCTGCCACCCCCGGAGGCACCCGTTCCGCCCCGTCAGCCTCCCGGGGTCACCAGACGGGCCTCGTAGGCGAAGACGGCCGCCTGGGTGCGGTCCCGGAGGCCGAGCTTCACCAGGACCCGGCTGACGTGGGTCTTGACGGTGGACTCGGCGACGACGAGGTGCGAGGCGATCTCGGCGTTCGACCGGCCCTGGGCGACCAGGACGAGCACCTCCGTCTCGCGGTCGGTCAGGTCGCCGACGCGGTCCTGGGCCGGGGGGCGGGGCGTACCGAGCCGGGAGAACTCGGCGATCAGCCGCTTGGTGACCGCCGGTGCGAGCAGCGCCTCGCCGGCCGCCACGATCCGTACGGCGTCGCCCAGCTGCCGCGCCGAGGCGTCCTTGAGCAGGAAGCCGCTGGCTCCGGCGCGGAGCGCCTGGTAAACGTACTCGTCCAGATCGAAGGTGGTCAGGACCAGGACCTTGGCGTCGGCGTCGGCCGCGACGATCTCGCGGGTCGCCTCCAGGCCGTTCACCTCGGGCATCCGGATGTCCATGAGGACGACGTCGGGGCGGAGCGCGGCCACCTGGGCGATGGCCTCCCGGCCGTCCACGGCCTCCCCCACGACCTCGATGTCGGGCTGCGCGTTGAGCAGGACCGAGAAGCCCTCCCGGACCATCATCTGGTCGTCGGCGATCAGCACCCGGATCGTCATACGGGTTCCCCGGTGGACTTCACCAGAGGCCATGGTTTCCGCTGCGGATCCGGTCCCGGCCCGTGCCGCGGCTCGGGCGTCGGCCCGGCCCCGGTTTCCGGCGGTTCCGGTTTCGGTTCCGCGGCCACCGGGATGAAGGCCGTCACCTCGTACCCGCCTTCGGCGGTGGGTTCGGCCGTCATCTCGCCACCCAGCATCGACACCCGTTCCCGCATGCCCAGCACCCCGTGGCCGGCGCCGTGGGACGGCCGGACCTCCTCAGTGGCCGGGCCGTTGACCACGCGCAGGCCGAGGCCGCCGAGGACGTACCCGATCTCGACGCGGGTGGCGGCGCCCGGAGCGTGGCGCAGCGCGTTGCTGAGCCCCTCCTGGACGATCCGGTACGCGGAGAGCTCCACGCCCTGCGGCAGCGTCCGGACGGCGCCCGTCACCACCTTGTCGACGTCCGCGCCGGTGTCCCTGACGTTGGCCAGGAGCGAGTCGAGGTTGGCGAGGGTGGGCTGCGGGGCCTCGGGGGCGCTGTCCGCGAACGCCGCATCGCGACCGGGCTCGTCGGCCCGAACGACACCCAGGACGCGGCGCAGCTCAGTGAGCGCGGCCACCGCGTTCTCCCGGATGATCGCGAAACTGCGGGTCAGCTCGTCCGGCGGGTTCTCGACGCGGTAGGGCGCGGCCTCGGCCTGGATCGCGATGACGGACATGTGGTGCGCGACGACATCGTGCAGTTCGCGGGCGATCGTCGTGCGCTCCTCCAGGACGGTCCGGCGCGAGCGCTCGACCTCGGTGACCGCGACCTGCTCGACGACCTTCGCCTGCGTCTCGCGCCAGCCCTTGACCAGCACCACGATGAGCAGCAGGAAGAACGACAGGAGCCCCATGGCGAAGGAGTCCGACGCCCGGCTCGGCATCGTGAACGCGAACACGGCGCCCAGGGCCACCGTCAGCAGCCACATCTCCGCCGCCACCCGCGGCCGGGTGCGCTTCGCGACGACGGCCATCACCACCAGGTGGGAGATGAATCCGGTGACCGACCACGGCCACTGCGAGAACTCGCCGGCCGCCGCGCCGCTGAGGAAGGCGGCGCCGAACGACAGCCACCAGCCGCCGATCGGGCGGAAGAGCACGGTCACGAGCGGGATGCCGGTGAGGAGCGCGGCGGCGAATGCCGCTCCGCCGGACTCGAACTCGAAGGCCACCAGCATGAGGAAGCAGGCGAGGGCCGCCAGCCGGGCGTGCGGCAGCCAGCGCGCGGATTCGCGGATCCGCTCGGGGAGCCGGCGCACGACCGGGCCGTCGATGGAGCGGGGCGGCAGCGGGCGGAAGGCGAAGGCATCGGTGACCAGGTCGTCACGCAGCCCCTTCAGCGCGCTCCGGGCTATACGGAGCTCGGTCCGCAGAGTGGTCTGGTCGGTGTCGGTCACGCTCACACACTAGGCAGCCGCCGCGGCCGCGTCGTCCACACCGCAGCCGATCTCCGGGCATCCGTCTCAAGGACTACACGGGTCCGCCGGAGGGCCGCAGGAGCGGCCCCGCACCGCCGGCTACCAGGCGAGTTGCGCGATCTCCTCGGCCACGACGGCACACGCGGCGGCGGCCGGATCGATCAGCGGGAAGTGCCCGATGCCGTCGAGAACGGCCTCGACGACCTCTTCGCCCGCCAGTGCCGCGGCCCCGGCAAAAGCCCTCGCGACCTGCGGCGGAACCACATTGTCAGTGGTGCCCTGCACGATGGTTGTGGCGATACCGGTGGGCAGCAGCGCGGCGGGATCGGCGTGGGGCAGCCGCGCCGTGACGTGCTCGGGTCCGCCGAGGAACTGCACGACGGCGTCGGAGCAGACCCGCAGCCGGATCGCGGACGCGAAGTCCGCGACCGGTGCGAGGGCGACGACTCCGCGCAACGGGGGAGGCGAGGGGCGATGCCAGGGGGAATCGGGCGGAAGGACGTTGCGGGCGGCGGCCCACAGCGCCAGGTGGCCGCCCGCGCTGTGCCCGGTGAGGACGACCCGCCGGGGGTCCACGGTGTCCGCGCCCAGCGTCCGCACCGCGAGCGCTGGCAGGGCGTCGACCACGGCGGCGATGTCGTCGAGCGTGTCCGGCCAGCGGCCGGCCGGCGGGATCTGCTCGCGCGGGTACGCGCTGCCGTCGCCGCCGGCCGACGGCTCCTCGCCGCCGCGGCGGTACTCCACCGACGCTACGGCGAAGCCGCGGCTGGCGAGGTGGGCGGCGAACGGCGAGATGTGCCGGCGGTCGAAGCGGGCGCGCCAGGCGCCGCCGTGCAGCACGACGACGAGCGGCGCGGGAAGCTCGGCGACACCGGCGCCGGGACGCGGCCGGTAGAAGTCGACGACCTGGTCGGGGTGTCCGCCGTAGGCCGCGGTCGCGTCCGGGGTGACGGCCGGGTGGGCGAAGGCCGACGCCTCCTCCGCCTCCGCACGCTGCGCGGCGGCCTCCGCCCGGCGGAGGCCGGCCGGGGGCGGCGCGCGGTGGGCGGCGTGCTCGGGCGTGGAGGCGGGCATCGGTTATCGGTTCCCTTCACCGGTGTCGTGGCCGGACGGTGCGCCCGCTTCGCCGCCTGGCTCCGCGGACGCTGTGCCGGGCTCCGTCCCGGCCTCCTCGTCGACCTCGCGGAGCACGTCGGCGAGGACCCGCGCGGCGAGTTCCGCGTCGGCGAACCGCGTGTAGAGCGGGGTGAAACCGAAGCGCAGGACGTCCGGGCGCCGGTAGTCGCCCACGACACCGCGCGCCGTCAGCCGGCGCATGACCTCTCCCGCGTCGTCGCAGCGCAGCGCGACCTGGCTGCCGCGCTGTCCGTGCGCGGCGGGCGTGATCGACGAGACCCGGCCGGACGGCACGTACCGCTCGACGCATTCGAGGAAGAAGTCCGTCAGGGCCAGGCTCTTGGCCCGCACGTCCGCGATGGCGACGCCGTCCCAGACGTCGAGCGCGGCGTCGAGGGCGAGCAGCGACAGGATGTCGGGGGTGCCGACGCGGCCGCGGGCGGAGCCGTCCGCGGGGCTGTAGTCGGGGCTCATGCCGAAGGGGTCGGCGTGCGAGTTCCACCCCGGCAGCGGCGAGTCGAAGCGGGGCTGCAGATCGCGCCGGACGTACAGGTACGCGGGCGCGCCGGGGCCGCCGTTCAGGTACTTGTACGAGCAGCCGACGGCGAGGTCCACCCCGTGCGCGTCGAGGTCGACCGGCAGCGCGCCCGCACTGTGGCACAGGTCCCAGACGACCAGAGCGCCCGCCGCGTGGGCGGCGGCCGTCGTGGCGGCCAGGTCGTGCAGCCGCCCGGTGCGGTAGTCGACGTGGTTGACGAGCACCACGGCGGTGCGCTCGCCGATGGCGTCCGCCATGTCCCCGGCCCCGACGGGCCGGACGGTGCGGCCGGTCATCCGGGCCGCGGACTCGGCGAGGTAGCCGTCGGTCGGGAAGGTCGCGGCGTCCACGAGGATCTCGGTGCGCTCCTCCCCCGCCATCCGGACGGCGGCCACGACCGCTTTGAAGACGTTGACGCTGGTGGAGTCGCCGGCCACGACCTGGCCGGTGGCCGCGCCTATCAGCGCGCCGATGCGGTCCCCGATCCGCTCGGGTGCGGTCCACCAACCGCTCTCGTCCCACGAGCGGATGCGCAGACTGCCCCATTCGCGCTCGATCACGTCGCGCAGCCGCGGCGCGACCGTGGCGGGGAGGGCGCCCAGGGAGTTGCCGTCCAGGTAGACGGTCTCGTCGAGGGTGAACCGGTCCCGGATCTTCGCGAGCCCGTCGGCCGCGTCGAGTCGCCCGGCCCGCTCCCGCAGCAGGTCGTCAGACATGGCTGCGCGCCGTCCACAGCTCGGGGAAGACGTTCTTGGTGGCACGTTTCTCCAACCACGCGACACCGGCGGAGCCGCCCGTGCCCGTCTTGGAGCCCATCGCGCGGCGGGTCGCCACCAGATGGTCGTTGCGCCAGCGCCAGACCAGCTCGGCGACCTCGGTCAGCGCCTCGCCCAGCCGCAGCAGGTCGGCGTCCGCGGCGGGAGCCTCCGCGGTGGCCTCGGAGGCGGAGTAGATCCGCTGCCAGGCCCGCTCGACGGCCGGGTCGGGCTCGTAGCGCAGCGAGAGATCGCGTTCGAGGAGTTCGGCGGGGATGTCGTGGCCGCGCCGCTGCAGCAGGCCGAGCACCTCGTCGTACAGGCTCGGCTCGTGCAGGGCCTTCTCCAGCTCGGCGTGCACCCGGGGGGAGCCGCGGTGCGGGACGAGCATGGACGCCGACTTGTCGCCGAGCAGGAACTCCATCCGCCGGTACATCGCGGACTGGAATCCGGAGCCCTCGCCCAGAGCGCTGCGGTAGGAGTTGAACTGGCCCGGGGTGAGGTGCGCGAGCGGCTTCCAGGAGGCGTTGAGCGATTCGAGTTCGTAGGTGCTGCGCTTGAGCGCCGCCATGGCCGTCGGGATGTCGTCCTCGCGCAGCGCCTGCCCCGCGGTGTGCCATTCGTGGACCAGGACGGTGAACCACAGCTCCATGACCTGGGTGGTGACCAGGAAGACCATCTCGCCGGGATCGTCGGAGAGGGTGTGCTGGAGATGGGTGAGGACATCCGCCTGGACGTAGTCCTCGTACGGGGTGGTGCCCTGGAAGTCGAGGTTCGGGGTCTCCGGACCCTCGGCCGGTGTTTCGGACATTTCCGTTCCCTTCAGGATCTCGGCCCGGGGGCGCCGGGCCACGCCGAGATCATCTGTCGAGGGCGGTGATTCGGCAAGGCCTCAGGTGACGGACGGGCCGCTGATGTAGCGCCCCTGGCGGTCGTAGGGCCAGGCATTCGGCTTGCAGCCGTTGAGGCCCTTGATCTGCTGCATCATCGCCGGTGCGAGCTTGCCGGGGCCGGGGCAGCCCTCGTGGCCGTGGCCGAGGCTGTGCCCGACCTCATGGTTGATGATCAGGGCGCGGTAGTCGGAGATGGGTCCGGTGAACGTGGGCGAGCCCAGGATCCACCGTCGCAGATTCACCACCACCCCGCCGGGGACCTCGCAGTTCAGCTCGTTCCCGGTGTCCAGGTGGATGGCCGCCAGGCAGAGCGAGTCGGCGGTGTCGGGCGTGGCTATCCGGATGACGAGGTCCGCGGCGCCGGACGACACCTGGCGGAAGCCGTGCTTGCCGTCCCGGGTCCAGCTGCGGGAGTCGGCGAGGATCGCCGCCACCTCGTCCACCGCCTGGTCGGCGGAGACCTGGATGCCGTCCTCCACCTGGACCCGGTACGTGAGGATGACGCCCTTGCCGACCGTGGAGCCGCTGCCCTTGCCCTTGCCCGCCTTGAAGGTGCCGGGCCCCGACTTCGGCACGTCGGCCGGCTTGTCGCTCTTCTTCGTCGTGGGCGACGCGGGTGTCGTGGGGGCCTTGGAGGCCGTGCTCGGGGGGACGTCCTTCGTCACGGCGGGTGCCGGGGAGGATGCGGCGGGCGGCGACGAGGAGGCGGACACGTCCGCGACGTCGTCGGAACCGCCGCTCCACCACGCGGCGGCACCGCCGACCAGCAAGGCCAGCACGGTGACGGTCAGCAGCAGCCGCACGCGGCGCTGGGCACGTCGACGCCGGCGCGCGGCCTGGCTCCGACTTCCCCGCCGGCTGGGACCTCGCTGTCGGTCGCCGCCGGCCACCGGTGCGTGATGGGTCAAAGCTCCCCCTGAAGGCGCCACCGGAGTGGCGGCCTCCCCGGCCGCCGACTGCTCCCACGGTGCTCACAGACAATGACGCTCACAATCACACATGGGTTCGGTCCTACGCCAAACCGCGTGAATTTTTGTCTGTTTCTGCGTTACTTCGGGAGCAATCGGCGGTCGCCGGGAAGAGGGCGGGATCAGCCCAATACGTCGCTGCCGCAGGCGAGTTCCGTCAACTCAGCGCGCCCGTCGAGCATGTCGGCCGAACGCGTCAGGTGAGCGTGTCGGCCGCGGTCGGCGAGCTGTCGCGGAGGAAGGACGAGCAGCGCTCGTACTCCTCCTGCTCACCGATCGCCTGGGCGGCGCGGGCGAGGGCGTGCAGCGCGCGCAGGAAGCCGCGGTTCGGCTCGTGCTCGAACGGGACCGGGCCGTGGCCCTTCCAGCCGGCACGGCGCAGCGCGTCCAGGCCGCGGTGGTAGCCGGTGCGGGCGTAGGCGTACGACTCGACGACCCGGCCTCCTTCGAAGGCATCGTCGGCGAGCTGGGCCCAGACCAGGGAGGAGGAGGGGTACTTCGCGGCCACCTCTGAGGGGGCTGTGCCGGAGGCGAGCAGTTCGCGCGGCTCCGGGTCGTCGGGCAGATGGGTCGGGGGCGGACCCCCGAGGAGGTCTTTGTGAATGGCCATGGTTTCCAGTCTGCCCTGTCCCGGACGCCAAGCGGCCCCCCGGGCCGGAACGGCGGGCCCGGGGGGCCGATGAGGAGCGGTGCTGCGACCTACCGTGAGTTACTTGATCTTGTTGCCCGCGGACCGCAGGTTCTCGGCGGCGACGACGACGCGCGCGGCCATGCCGGCCTCGGCGGACTTGCCCCAGACGCGGGGGTCGTAGACCTTCTTGTTGCCGACCTCGCCGTCGACCTTCAGGACGCCGTCGTAGTTGCGGAACATGTGGTCGGCGACCGGGCGGGTGAAGGCGTACTGCAGGTCGGTGTCGATGTTCATCTTGACGACGCCGTTCTCCAGGGCCTCGTTGATCTCCTCGATCGTCGAGCCGGAACCGCCGTGGAAGACGAAGTCGAAGGCGTTGGCCTTGCCGTGCTTCTCGGCGACCGCGACCTGGAGCTCCTTGAGGATCTCCGGACGCAGGACGACGTTGCCCGGCTTGTAGACGCCGTGCACGTTGCCGAAGGAAGCGGCCAGCAGGTAGCGGCCCTTCTCGCCCAGGCCGAGGGCCTCGACGGTACGGAACGCGTCGTCCGGGGTGGTGTAGAGGGAGTCGTTGATCTCGTGCGAGACACCGTCCTCCTCGCCACCGGTCGGGGTGATCTCCACCTCGAGGATGATGTTGGCCTTGACGGCCTGTGCGAGCAGCTCCTGCGCGATGGCGAGGTTGTCGTTCAGGTTCTCCGCCGAACCGTCCCACATGTGGGACTGGAAGAGCGGCAGGCGGCCCGCGGCGACGCGGTCCTGCGAGATCTTCAGCAGCGGGCGGACGTACGCGTCCAGCTTGTCCTTGGGGCAGTGGTCGGTGTGCAGCGCGACCGTGACCGGGTACTTCTCGGCGACGATGTGCGCGAACTCCGCCAGCGCGACCGCGCCGGTGACCATGTCCTTGCTGTACTGGCCGCCCAGGAACTCCGCGCCACCGGTGGAGATCTGGATGATGCCGTCGCTCTCCGCCTCGGCCAGGCCGCGCAGCGCGGCGTGCAGCGTCTGCGACGAGGTCACGTTGATGGCCGGGTAGGCGAACTTGCCTGCCTTCGCCCGGTCGAGCATCTCGTTGTAGACCTCGGGGGTTGCGATGGGCATTTGTCCGCTCCTCGTGATGTGCGGGTCCTGATACTGCGGTACGACGTCGTTGTCGGCACCATCCTCCCAGAGACCCGCTCGAACACCACCTCGGTGCGCGCCTCGCATGCGAAGACCCCCTGGAGGTTCCACGTGGAACCTCCAGGGGGTCGGCAAAACCGCAGGTCAAGCCGTTCCGTACGAGTGCGGCTCAGCTCTCAGCCGAGGTCGAGATCGGCCAGCGAGTAGGCAGCGAGGTACGGCAGCCCGGCCGCCTCGATCGCCGGGGCGGCGCCGCGCTCCACGATGACGGCGACGGCCACGACCTCGCCGCCGGCCTCGCGGACCGCTTCGACGGCGGTCAGCGGGGACCCGCCGGTGGTCGAGGTGTCCTCGACGACGAGGACACGGCGGCCCTTGACCTCGGTGCCCTCGATGCGGCGCTGCATGCCGTGCGCCTTGGTCGCCTTGCGGACGACGAAGGCGTCGAGCCGGCGCCCGCGGGCGGCCGCCGCGTGCAGCATCGAGCCCGCCACCGGGTCGGCGCCGAGCGTCAGCCCGCCGACGGCGTCGAAGTCGAGGTCCTTGGTCAGGTCGAGCATCACCTGGCCGGTCAGCGGTGCCGCCTCGCCGTCCAGGGTGATCCGGCGGAGGTCGACGTAGAAGTCGGCCTCCAGCCCGGAGGAGAGGGTCACCTTGCCGTGGACCACGGCCTTGTCCTTGATCTGCTGCAGCAGGGCTTCACGCACGTCACTCATGGCGTCGAGATTAGCCGCCGCGATCGGCCCGGGCAGAATCCGAGCCAGGGGGCCGGCCCCGGGGCGGGCCCGGGGTCAGCCCAGCCGCTCCCACGACCAGACCGTCGTGATCTCCAGCGGATCGATCGGGGTGACGAGGCGCGGCAGCGTGTTGAGGCCGTTCGGCGGCCCGGACTGCGGCTCGACACACACGGCCTCGGGCTGCTCGTCGTAGACCACGACCCATTCGGACGGGCTGGTCACCCGCACCCGCACCTCCTCCGGCCAGGTCAGCGAAACATCCACGCCGTCCGGCATGCCGAAGCAGTCGTCCCACGGTCCGGGCTTCGGCTCGGTCCGCTTGCCCGTCGGCAGGTGGTCGTCGCCGCGCTCCTCCTGCCACGCCGGGCTGAACTCCACCTCGACGTCGCGGCCGCCCCGCCCGAGGTTGCGCAGGAACCAGGGGTGCCAGCCGGCCTGGGCCGGGAAGGAGTCGTCGGTCGCCTCCACCGACAGGGTCATCCGCAGCTCGTTCTCGCCCAGTTCGAGCGTGTGCGTGACGCGCCCGCGGTACGGCCACGGGTCGGCCAGGTCGAAGTAGTAGGACGCCGACGCATCCGTACCGCCGCGCCCCTCGCGCCACGCGGTGTGGCGGCCGGTGCCGTGGATCGCGTGCGGAGCGGCGTCCACGGGCAGTTGGTGGACGACCCCGCCGTTGCGGAACCGGCCGTTCTCGGTCCTGCCGCACCACGGCACCATGAGGAACGCGCCGTACCGGTCGCCCTGGCGCAGCAGTTCGGTCCCTCCGACCGTCAGCGAGGCGATCCGGCAGCCGTCCTGCGGCACCACGGTCAGTTCGGCGTCGCCCGCCGTCAGTTTCTTCCCAGTCGTCACCCTGAGAGCGTAGGGCCTGCCCCTCGCTCACGGGTGGCCCGGCCGACCGGGCGGTGCTACCTGCGGCGTCGCAGCACCCGGCCGACGACGACTGCCGAGGCCACCAGAACCGCGGCGGCCGGCGCCGCCCAGCGCAGGGTCGCGGTGGTGGAGGTGGTCGCCGCGGAGGGTGCGGGGGCGTAACGGCCGCGGGGCGGGGCGTGGTCGACCTCCTCGGCGCTGCGGCCGATCATGGTGCGGCGGGCGTGGGCCGCCTCGGCCGGGGGTTCGAGGTCGTCGAGTTCCGCGGCGGTCTCCGGGACCTCCACGCCGACCTCCACGTCGTCGTCGGTCAGCTCCACCTCGACCAGTGCGATCTCCTCGGCCGCGTCCGCGTCCCCGCCCTCGTCGGCGCCGTCGAGGCCGTCGACGACATCGGGTTCCTCGGGCAGTGCGGGGAGCCCGGCCGTCAGTTCCGCGATGAAGCGGTCCAGGAGCCGGCGGGCCGCGGCCTCGCGGGCGCCGTCGTCGAACGTGGCGAGCCGGCCCTCGGCCGTCGCGCTGCCGTTGAAGGAGAACATCGTGCCGGGAACGGCCTGGTCGGCCTCCTCGACGAGCACTGCGAGGGTGAACTTCACGGTGCCGGTACCGCGGGCCTCCGTGCCGTCGCCCTCGACGGAGAACCCGCCCTCGCGCTCGGTGACGCGGAGCGAGCCGCGGTAGGTGATCGTCGAACCGCCGACGCGCACCCGCAGCCGGCCGGTGAGAACGTCGCCGTCGGGGTCGGGCTGCCAGCCGGGCAGGCTCGCCGCGATGCGGGCCGGATCGGCGAGTGCCTGCCGAATGGTTTCCGCCAGGACCGGAACGAACACCTCATGCTCCATGCGGGGAGCCTACCGACCCTCGGCGGCCCAGGTCACCGGGTCGCACCTCCCGACATGGACAGCGCCCGGAACCGCGGCCCGGAACCGTGGCGCGCTACGGAACGCGAAGCGGAACCCTCCGCGCCGCGGGCCAGGGGCTCGCACGGCGGCGCCGCTCGGCCGTGCCGGTCATCCGCCCACCCGCGGCCGCATCAGGGTGGAGGGCGGCAGCCCGCTCTCCCGGGACGCCCAGGCCGCCTCTCCCAGCGACCGCAGGATCGCGGGGGACAGTGAGCGCAGCGGTGGCGCGTCCGGGGAGAGGCGCAGCTCGGGGCGGGCACGCGAGGCCAGTACGAAGCCCCAGTCGGTGGGGCCGGCATCCGACCGGCCGGACCAGCGGTCGGGTCCCGACGGGGGTCCGCAGTCCCGGCCGCCGGTCAGATACGGGACGGTGAGCAGCCCCGTCGCCCGCACCGTCGCGTCGGTCGTCCAGTAGCTGTGCCGGCCCGCACTCGGCGAGCCCGCGTGGACGGCGAGCCGTCCGTTCCGGGCGAGCGCACGGCCGGCCAGGCCGTAGAACTCCTCGGAGTAGAGCTTCGCGCTGCGCGAGATCCCCGGATCGGGCAGGTCGGCGAGGATCACGTCGTACGGCCCCGGGCGGTCGGCCCGCAGCCAGTCGAACGCGTCGGCGGTGACCGTGCGGACCCGCGGGTCGCCGTAGGCGTGCCGGTTGAGCGCGACGAGGTCGGCGTCGGTGCGGGCGAGCCGGACGAGCTCGCCGTCCAGGTCGACGACCGTCACCGACGTGACGTCCGGGTACCGGAGCACCTCGCGCAGCGCGAGGCCGTCGCCCCCGCCGAGGATGAGGACGTGGGAGTGCGGGCCGGCCATCGCCGGGTGCACCAGCGCCTCGTGGTAGCGGTACTCGTCGGCTCCACAGACCCGTAACCGCCCGTCGAAGAAGAGCTGGACGGGGGAGCCGGAGCCGCCGGTGAGGACGACTTCCTGCACGTCGGTCTGCTCGGCGACCCGCACGTCGCCGCCGTACACCGCCCGCCGGGCGGCCTGTTCGAAGGGGTCCGCCGCCAGCGCGGCACCCCCGAGCACCGCCAGCACGCCGAGGTTGGCGACGAGCAGCCAGTTGCGGGCGCGCCGGGTCAGGTCGCCGCGGAACAGCCAGAGCACCATCGCGGCGCCTCCGACCGCGTTCACCGCCCCGGTGACGAGCGCGCCGGTGAGCTGGCCGAACGTGGGCAGCAGCAGGAACGGGAAGGCGAGTCCGCCGGCCAGCGCGCCGACGTAGTCCGCGGCGAACAGGTCGGCGACGGCGCCGCTCGCGTCCTGCAGGCGGATCCGCTGGATGAGCGTCATGAGCAGCGGGATCTCGGCACCGATCAGCACACCGATGGCGAACGCGCAGGCGATCATCGCCGGACGCGCCATCCCGAACCAGGCGAAGCACGCGTACAGCGCCATCACCGAGAGCCCGCCGACCAGCGCGAGCGCCGCCTCAACCCCCGCGAAGCCGACGGCCGCGACGCACCGTATGTGCTTGACCAGCAGGGATCCGACACCCATGGCGAAGACCATCACCGACAGGATGACCGAGGCCTGGGTGACGGAGTCACCGACCAGGTACGAGGCGAGGGCGACGAGCTCGAGCTCGTAGATCAGCCCGCACGCGGCGCAGACGAAGACGGCGGCGAGGACCAGAGCACGGGCCGGGCCGACCGGTACGGGGAGCCGCACGGCGGACCGGCGGCTTGTCTGGTCGATCATGAATGAACGCTATGCCAGGGTTGCGGTCGCATTTGTCACCCACAGGGGTGCATTTCACGGCACTTGATGTCACTTGAGGGCGCCTCGCGTACCACCAGGGCTCGCAAAAGCGCGCTCCGAGCGCGACCGCCGAAGCGCACTCCGTTCCGTGCCCCGAGGGCTGCCGCGCCCCGGGGCCCGCCGCGCCCCCCGCGGCTAGGGAAGGGCACTGATGCGCGACCTCGTCGCGACCAACCGCCCTTCCTGCGGGTAAGCGTGCCAGGTGCGCCACCGGACGCTGCCCTCACTGTGCTGGACGAGCATGGCGGTGAACGCGTGCGGATCCCCGGGAAACGTCCCCGCGAGGCCGTGCGGATGGTCCGCGACGAGGGCGAGCAGTTCCTGCGCGCGGCCCGCGAAGGAACCGCGCGACAACGTCTCGACACGTGCGGCGAATTCGTAGTCCCATCCGCCGATCCGTTTGGCGACACCAAAAGGAAGCGGGGTCTGACTTCCCGGGATGCAGGCGACGGTTTCCGAACAACCGCCGTCGTCGGAGTCGATGGAGTCGATGAGTACCTGGTGGGAGGCTCCGAGTAGACGCATCTGCACCCGGAGTGGGGGCTGGTCCGCGCCGCCGAGCCGGAGGTCGAGCACGGCGAGCGCGGGTAGCGCTTCCTTGCCCAGGCACCAGGCCAGGTCTCCGGCACGGGTATCGGTGTAAGCGGTCTGGAGAGTGGTGAGCATGGATCGGCTCCGCAAGCACGCAGTGGATGATGGGCCGACCCGCACAGTTGGGGGGATCTGGCGGGAACGTACGTCGGCTCGTGCCCACGTGGGGTCCGGTAGATACGGAATCATGAAACGCGGGGTGCCCCCAGCCTTTTACCCAACTGCGGGCGCTTTACATCCCCAAGAGCGCGTATCGGTTCAGGTGTTCACTAAAACAGCGCCCGGCGGGTGACGGTTCCGCCGGGCGCATATGCGAATGGCCATGGGCCACGCGCAATTCCATCGATCAGCTGCTGCCGCAGCCCCCGCCACCCCCGCAGGACGAACCCCCGCCGCAGGAATGCCCGCCGCCGCACGAGTGGTGGCCGCCCCCGTGGCCGCCCCCGCCGTGATGGCCGCCGCCGGAGCCCCCTCCGTCCGAGTCACCGAAGGCCCACCAACTGCTGCCGCCGCCTGCCGTGGCGCTCGCACGCGCACGGCCCCGGCCGCGCCTCCGTGCCCCGCGCGCGTCCGCCGCGCGGCGCCTGCCGCGCAACTGCACCGCCACGGCGATGATGACGACCAGTGCGATCAGACCAACGAGGAATGCACTCATCTTCCCCGCCCCCCGTCTTCGTGAGCTGTGACTTTCTTCGTGCGACGGTGATGCCCCCGCCGAATCCGCCCGAAAGCAGAGTTGAGGAAGTCCAGAGGTTCGAATTTCCTTCGACGCGAACTCAGCGCGCCCGGACCAGCTGGTCGACCGCGGCGCGTACCGATTCCTCGCGCTTGCAGAACGAAAATCGGACCAGCCAGGAGGGAGCGTCCCGCTCCTGGTAGAACGCCGACGTCGGAATGGCGACGACGCCCGCCCGTTCCGGCAGTTCCCGGCAGAACGTGACGCCGTCCTGATAGCCCCAGGGCCGCACGTCCGCCTGCAGGAAGTACCCGGCCTCCGCGCGGTACGGGCGCAGCCCGGCCTGCCGCAGACCGTCGCTGAGCAGGTCGCGGTTGGTGCGCAGGGTGCCGCGCAGCTCCGCCGCCCACTCCTCGACGGAGCCGAGCATCCGGGCCAGCGCCTCCTGGTACGGGGTGCCGGAGGCGTAGGTGAGGAACTGCTTGACGGAGCCGACCGCGGCGACGAGCGGGGCCGGACCGCAGATCCAGCCGATCTTCCAGCCGGTGACGTTGAAGGTCTTGCCCGCCGAGGAGATGACCAGCGTCCGTTCCCGCATGCCGGGCAGCGCGGCGATCGTCCGGTGCGGGGTCCCGTCGTAGACCAGGTGCTCGTACACCTCGTCGGTCACCACGATGAGCGAGTGCTCCTGGCAGACCTCGGCGATCGCTTCCAGTTCCGCGGCCGTGAACACCTTGCCCACCGGGTTGTGCGGGGTGTTGAGCACCAGGACGCGGGTCCTGGGCGTCACGGCGGCGCGCAGCGCGTCGGCGTTCATGGCGAAGCCGTCGCCGTCGGCCTCCAGCGGGACGCCGACCAGGGTGGCCCCGCTGAGCCGGGCGGCGGCGGGATAGGCGTCGTAGCAGGGGTCGAAGGCCAGGATCTCGTCCCCTGGGTCGCAGAGCGCGAGCAGCGCCGCCGCGATGGCCTCGGTGGCACCGGTGGTGACCAGCACCTCGCCGTCCGGCCGGTAGTCGAGCCCGTAGCGGCGCAGCTGGTGTTCGGCGACAGCGGTGCGCAGCGCCGGGAAGCCGGTGGCGGGCGGGTACTGGTTAGTGCCCGCGAGCACCGCGTCCGCCACGTCCTTGAGCAGCGTCGCGGGGCTGTCCAGCTCCGGTACCCCCTGCCCCAGGTTGACCGCCCCGGTCCTTCTGGCCAGCTCCGTCATCTCGGTGAAGATCGACGTTCCGACGCCCCGCACCCGCGCGGCCGGACTCCACTCACCCATGCGTTCCCCACGTCCCTGCGCCCACGCGAGCCCGTCCGAACCCACGGCAGAAGGCTCACGATAGGCGGCGGGGGCCGGTCCGCAGGGGGACTACCGCACCCGTTCGGGCTGGAATCCGCCGTTGACGATGCCGTGCGCGAGTCCGTCCCCGGACCGTCCGTCACGGCGTCCCCGGGTCGCGCGTCAGATACAGGCGGTTGCCGATGATGTCGCGGGCGACATCGAGGATGGGCCGCTCCGCGGCGTACGCGTAGGCGCGCAGCCGCACCAGGGCCTCCGGCAGCGGCACGTCCAGTCGGAGGCTGCTGATGCCGGCCGCCTGGTGCACCTCCGCGCGGTGCAGGTCCCCGAACCCGGTCGGGAAGCCGGTCCCGAAGCCGCCGGCCCCGTTGTCACCGGTGTCTTCGCCTCCCCTGCCCGTGGGGTGACCGGCCCCCGCTCCGCCCGCGAGAGCGGCGGGGCCCGTCTCGCGCGGCCCCAGGGCCAGCAGGTAGACGGCCATCGCGTCGGCGATGGTCAGCGCGTCCGCGACGGCCTGTTCGCCCAGCGGCCCCGACCGGTGCCGGTGGCCGGTCATCGCGCCGAAGCAGACCGCCCCGAGGCGCAGCGGGAAGGCGAAGACCGCGCACACCCCGGAGTCGACCGCGGCGGGGACGAAGGCGGGCCAGCGCTCCCCGAACGCGCGCTCCAGATTCGACTCCAGGTTCAACGATCCGTCCCGGGACGCCTCCACGCTGGGGCCTTCGCCGAGCGTGAACTGCAGGTCGTCGAGGCGGGCGCTCTCCTCGTCGCTGAACCACAGCAGTTCCGTGCCGTTCGAGGCCACCGAGATCGCTATACCGTCCACGTCGAGCACCTGCGCGCAGAGCCGGGCCCAGTCCCGCGGGGGTCCCTGACCGCCACTCAGCACCAGGACCCGGATCAGGTCGGTGACCTTGGAATCCACCATGACGCGCTTCCCCTTGAGCTGACGCTGTGGTGTCCGCGCCCAACGATGTTCCGCCAAAGCCCTCTTGCGACACCGTTCGATTCCAGAATGCCCCCGGCCCCCGGACCGGGCAAGGGTCTCCGCCGAGTGGGTGAATGCTACTCGGCGTGCGCACGGCAGCACGTTGCGCGCAGGACTATCAGCGCATGAGCGCGCATAGTCGTACCGTCATACCCGCCGCTCCGAGCTGGAGCCGGTCGGACCCGACGGCGCCCCGACCGGGCCCGAAAGGAGCGGTGCGGTGCACACGGCCGAGCCGGTCTCGTCCAGCCCCCGAGCCACCGGGTCGCAGCCCGAGCGCGACGCGCCGCCCGACCGCGCACCCGTCCGGCACGGCTCCCTGCGCCGGGCCGCCCCCGCGCTGATCCTCTTCGCCGTCACCCGGCTGGTCGGGGCCGTACTGGTGACGGCGTGGGCGCTGCGGGTCGGACTGCATCCGCGCAGTCTGTTCGGGCAGAGCTGGGACGCGCGCTGGTCCGAGCGGATCGCCGAATGGGGCTATGGGACGTTCTTCCCGTCCGCCGGCACCCAGGGCATGAGCTTCAGCGACCTGGCGTTCTTCCCGCTCTACCCGGCGCTGATCAAGGCCGGTTCCGCCGTCCTGCCCATCGGCCGGATCAACACGGCCCTGCTGATCGCCTGGACCGCGGCCGCCCTGGCCGCCTGGGGGATCTACGCGATCGGCGAGCGGCTGCACGGCCGGCGGGCCGGGATCACCCTGGTGCTGCTGTGGGGGCTGCTGCCGCACTCCGTCGTGCTGACGATGGCGTACACCGAGCCGCTGCTGACCGCCTGCGCCGCCTGGGCACTCCACGCGCTGCTCATCCGGCGGTGGCTCGCCGCGGGCGCGCTGGCGCTGCTCGCCGGGCTGGCCCGCCCGAGCGGCATCGCGGTGGCGGCCGCCGTGGCCGCCACCGTCGTCGCCGACGCCTGGAGCCGCCGCCGTGCGGGGCAGCCGCAGGAACGCGCGGCGTGGGCGGCCGTGCTCGTCGCGCCGCTGGGCTGGTGCGGGTACGTCGGCTGGGTCGGGCTGCAGACGGGCCGGCCGCTGGGGTACTTCGACGTGCAGGGCCGCTGGGGCTCGCGGTTCGACTTCGGCCGCGACTCCCTGGAGTACGTCAGACACCTGATCCTCGGCGGCGACCGGCTCATGAGCTACATGGTCGTGGCGATCATCGCCGCCGCGCTCGTGCTGCTCGCACTGGCGCTGCTGGAGCGGATCCCGCTGCCGCTGGCGGTCTACGCCGGGGTGCTCGTGATCATCGCACTGGGCGGTTCGCACTACTTCGGATCCAAGCCGCGCTTCCTGCTGCCGGCCTTCCCGCTGCTGATCCCGGCCGCCCTGGCACTGGCGAAAGCCCGGCCACGCACCGCCGCCGTAGCGGTGGCCGCGCTGGCCGGGCTCTCGTTCTTCTACGGGACGTACCTGCTGACGGTCGTCTCCGCGCCGATCTGAGCAGCTGAGCCGATCGAACCGATCGAGCCGATCTGATCCGCGCTCTGGTCTGATCCGCGCTCTGGGACGGACGCGTCAGGCGTTGTCGCCGTTGGTGCCTTCGTCGTCCTGGGGGCCGCCGTCGGCGTCGGTGTCGACGGCCTTCTCCAGTCCGAGGGTCTCGACGACCCACTTGTCGAACTCGATCGAGGCGCGTACCCAGCTGACCGTGCTGGAGACGAAGTGCTCCAGGTTGACGCCCAGGCCGATCAGCATCTGCGCCTCGCCGATGAGGCGGACGGAGCCGTCGTCGTGCGTGTGCGTGTAGACCTTCGGCCACAGGGTGCGGCGGTTCCAGTCGTCGATGACCTCGTGCAGCTGCGGCTTGTCATCAACGGTGTATGGCCGGTCGTAGAAGGTCCGGACCGCGAAGATCTGCTGGTCCTCCTCGCCGCGGAACATGAAGTAGGCGCGGAATTCCTCCCACGGCGCCGCGAGGTCGCCCTCGTCGTCGACGACGAACTTCAGCTCCATCTGTTCGAGCAGCTGCTTGACCAGGTCCTGGTCGGGGATGACCGCGCTGGCAGCGGGGCCGTTCTGCTCGGGGTCCGGCTGGCCCCCGAAATTCGGAATCGAGGACGGATCGATGCTCACCGTGGAGTTCCCTTCGTACGGATTCCTGCCATCCTCCCCCATGCGCCGAGGGGTCTGGCAACCCCCGGCGGATCCACGCCGGAGGTTGTGGGCTCAGACCGCCTTGGACAGGGACGGCGCCGGGCCCACGATCAGGCCCTCGCCCGCACGGTCGACCCGGACGGTGTCGCCGTCGACGACCTCCCCCGACAGGATCGCCCGTGCCAGCGGGTCGCCGATCGCGGTCTGCACGAGGCGGCGCAGCGGCCGCGCGCCGTAGGCGGGGTCGTTGCCCTCCTCGGCGAGCCAGTCCAGGGCGGCGTCGGTGACCTCAAGGACCAGCCGGCGTTCGCGCAGGCGCTCGGCGAGCAGGTCGGTCTGCAGCCGGGCGATGTGCCGCAGCTCGCCCTTGGACAGCGCGCTGAAGACCACGATGTCGTCGAGCCGGTTCAGGAACTCCGGCTTGAAGGACATCCGCACGGTCTCCAGGACGCTCTCCTTCTTCTCGGCGTCCCCGAGCACCGGGTCGACCAGGTACTGACTGCCGAGGTTCGACGTCAGGATGAGGATCGCGTTGCGGAAGTCGACCGTACGGCCCTGGCCGTCGGTGAGCCGCCCGTCGTCGAGCACCTGGAGCAGCACGTCGAAGACGTCGTGGTGCGCCTTCTCGACCTCGTCCAGCAGCACGACGCTGTACGGGCGCCGCCGGACGGCCTCGGTGAGCTGGCCGCCCTCCTCGTAGCCGATGTAGCCGGGCGGGGCGCCGACGAGGCGGGCGACGGAGTGCTTCTCGCCGTACTCGCTCATGTCGATGCGGACCATGGCGCGCTCGTCGTCGAAGAGGAAGTCGGCCAGCGCCTTCGCCAACTCGGTCTTGCCGACGCCGGTGGGGCCGAGGAAGAGGAACGAGCCGGTGGGCCGGTCGGGGTCGGCGATGCCGGAGCGCGAGCGGCGCACCGCGTCGGAGACGGAGCGGACGGCCTCGGTCTGGCCGATGAGCCGGCGGCCCAGCTCGTCCTCCATGCGCAGCAGCTTCTGGGTCTCGCCCTCCAGCAGCCGGCCGGCCGGGATGCCGGTCCAGGCGCCGACGACGTCGGCGATGTCGTCGGGACCGACCTCGTCCTTGACCATGGTGTCCTTGGAGGCGGCCGCCTCGGCCTCGGTGGCCTCCGCCAGCTCGGCCTCCAGCCGCGGCTTCTCGCCGTAGAGCAGCTTGGACGCCGCCTCGAAGTCGCCGTCCCGCTGGGCGCGCTCGATGTCGGTGTTCACCTCGTCCAGGCTCTCCTTGATGGCGCCGACGCGGTTGAGGCCCTCCTTCTCCTTCTCCCAGCGGGCGGTCAGGCCGCGCAGCTCCTCCTCCTTGTCGGCGAGGTCCTTGCGCAGCTTCTCCAGCCGCTGGACGGAGGCGGGGTCGGTCTCGTTCTTGAGCGCCATCTCCTCCATGCGCAGCCGGTCGACGGCGCGCTGCAGCTCGTCGATCGCGACGGGCGAGGAGTCGATCTCCATCCGGAGCCGGGACGCGGCCTCGTCGACCAGGTCGATGGCCTTGTCCGGCAGGAACCGGGAGGTGATGTACCGGTTCGACAGGGTGGCGGCGGCCACCAGCGCCGAGTCCGCGATCTGCACCTTGTGGTGCGCCTCGTACCGGCCCTTGAGCCCGCGCAGGATCGCGATGGTGTCCTCGACGGACGGCTCGGCCACCAGCACCTGCTGGAAGCGGCGCTCCAGCGCCGGGTCCTTCTCGATGCGCTCGCGGTACTCGTCGAGCGTGGTGGCGCCGACCATCCGCAGCTCGCCGCGGGCCAGCATGGGCTTGAGCATGTTGCCCGCGTCCATCGCGGAGTCGCCGCCGGCGCCCGCGCCGACGACCGTGTGGAGCTCGTCGATGAAGGTGATGACGCGGCCGTCGCTCTCCTTGATCTCGGAGAGCACCGCCTTCAGCCGCTCCTCGAACTCGCCGCGGTACTTGGCGCCCGCGACCATCGCCCCGAGGTCCAGCGAGACCAGCCGCTTGTTGCGCAGCGACTCGGGCACGTCGCCCTTGACGATGCGCTGCGCGAGGCCCTCGACGACGGCGGTCTTGCCGACGCCGGGCTCGCCGATCAGCACCGGGTTGTTCTTGGTGCGGCGGGAGAGCACCTGGACGACCCGGCGGATCTCCTGGTCACGGCCGATGACCGGGTCGAGCTTGCCCTCGCGGGCGGCGGCGGTGAAGTCGGTGCCGTACTTCTCGAGCGCCTTGTAGGTGCCCTCGGGATCCTGGCTGGTCACGCGTTGCCCTCCCCGGGCGGACTCGAAGGCGTCCAGCAGCTTCTTGGCCGTGGCGCCCCGCTTGGTGAGCAGATCACCGGACTGGCCGCCCTTGACGGCGATGCCGATGAGCAGGTGCTCGGTCGAGATGTAGTCGTCCCCGAGGTCCTTGGCGCGCTGCGACGCGTCCGCGACGACGGCCAGCAGGTCACGGTTGGCCTGCGGGGGCGCGACCGTGGCGCCCTGGACCACGGGCAGCGCGGCGACCAGCCGCTCGGCACCCGCGCGCAGCTCCCCCGCGTCGGCGCCGACCGCCGCCAGCAGGTCCACGATGTTCTCGTTGTCGGCTCCGCCCAGCAGGGCGAGCAGCAGATGTGCGGGGGTGAGGTCCGGGTTCCCCGCGGACACCGCGTGCGCGTTCGCGGCGTTCAGCGCTTCCCGGCTCTTGTTGGTCAGCTCCGCTTCCACGGCCACCTGAACCTCCTGTTCGATCGCTCAGTCAAGTTGAGTCTATGTCACTCAACCCTGGAACGGTACCGTGCATTCCCATGGCCCGAGACCTACGCAACCCCGAATCCGCGTACCTGTCCTTCTGGCGCGAATACCACCTGTGCACCCTCACGACACCACGGCCCGACGGCAGCCCGCACGTGGTCGCGGTCGGCGTGACCTACGACCCCGAGGCCGGCCTCGCCCGCGTCATCACCAACAAGGCGAGCCGCAAGGTCGCGAACATCCTGGCGGCGGGGCCGGGCGGAGCCCGGGTGGCGGCCTGCCAGGTCGACAGGGGGCGCTGGGCCACCCTGGAGGGCATCGCGACCGTCGTTACGGATCCCGAACGCGTCGCCGACGCCGTCCGCCGCTACGCCGAGCGCTACACGCGGACGCCCGCCTTCAACCCCGACCGCGTCGTCATCGAGATCGCGCTGACCCGCGCGATGGGCAGAGCCTGACCTGACCCGCCCGGCCCCTCAAGCTCGTCCTGCTACGTCATGGCCCCCCGGCTGGTCCGCGCCCAGCAGGTGCCTGGTTCACCGCCACGGAGTAGCGGCTCAGCGCGCGAGGTGGTCGAAGGCTCCGGCCTTCGCGGCGCTGAGGAGTACGCGGAGGGCGGCGGGGGTGGTCGTGACGACGGCCTGCGGGTCGTCACTCTCCCGGAGATGGACGGATCCGGCGGCGCCGGTGGCCACCTCGAGGCAGTCGCCGTTGCCGCCACCGCTGAACGAGGACTTCTGCCACGCGAGTTCGGACATCTGACCCCTTCTCACATGCTGTACATGACGTGCTGGATGAGACTCAACGAGTCCCGGGACTCGTGCGACTCCGGCTCGGACTCCGGATCCACCGGGTCGAGCGCCAGCACCGACAGCCTTTCGAACATCTTCGCGTATTCGTCGAGGTGCTGGCCATCCCGCAAGAACACGGAGTTCAGTGGGTGCTCCAGATGGACGGTGTCCAGTCCCGAGGTGGCCCCGCCAAAGATCCCGAAGGAGCGGCTGAAGGCCGAATATACGCCCGCCTCATACGGGAAGACCTGCACGAATACGTTGGGCTGTCTCGCGGCCTCGATCAGCCGCAGTAGCTGTCGGCGCATGGTCTTCGCGCCGCCGACGCGGGTGTGCAGCGCCGCCTCGTGGATGATCGCCCGGTAGGTGACCGCGGAGGGCGCTGCCAGGATGCCCTGTCGGGCCAAGCGGAAGTCCACGTACCGCTCTACCCGTTCCGCGTCATGTTCGGACTCCGAGATCACCGCCCGTGCGTAGTCGGCGGTCTGCAGTAGGCCGGGCACGATGAGGGACTCGTGGATGCGAATTCCAGCCGACCGTGACTCCAGCTCCGCAAGGTCGGCGGCCACCGGGGCAACCACATCGCGGAACTCGTCCCACCAACCCCTACCCCGTTCCTGTGCCATCTCCATCAAACCGTCGAAGAGGGGACCCTCCGCACAGCCGTAGGCGCGCAACAGCTTGTACAGACCGTTGCGCGGAACGTCGACCCGGCCCGCCTCGATGTGGCTGATGCGCGTCCGCTCCACACCCAGCACCGCGCTTGCCGCGTCGCCGGCCATCCCGACGTGGCTCCGCAACTTCCTCAGCTCGACTCCCAGTCTTCGCTGGCGCTCGCTCGGGGTACTCCTCGGCGGCATGTGAACCCTCCTCGTGACCGAGGGCAGTCTGCACGTCCGGGAACCCTCGATCCACCGATCAACACACACGTCACTCTTGCGGGTTGTATTCCACGGACACACTTGTAACTCTACGGAAGCTGTCCCTATTTTCGTAGGCGACCCGCCCTCCGCGACGGACCGGACGTGCATCTCTCCCAGGGCTAGTTGGGGGAGGCAGAGCCACCATCCCCGCGTGGGCCCCCGCCCCACGGAAGCGCGAACCCATGACGCATGGAACCGACTTCTCGCTCGTCTTCCCGCCCGACCCCGTATGGGTCCGCTCCGCCCGCGAGGGCGTCCGTACGCTGCTCGCCGCCGCGGGCAGCCCGGCGCTGGCCGACGTCGCGTTACTGCTGACGTCCGAGGTGGTCACGAACGCCGTGCTCGCCTGCCGCAGGGCGGGAACGCAGGCGCGGCTGACCCTCTTCGCCGAGTGCGCGACGCCCGGCGCGCTGCGGGTGCTCGTCACCGATGACGCGCCGGAGCTGCCGGAGCCGCACCCCCGGCCCGGGTGCGAGGCGGAGCACGGGCGCGGGCTGCCGCTGCTCAGCGCGTGCGCGACGGCGTGGGGGGTGTGCCGGCACGGGCCGGGGCCCGGCAAGGGCGTCTGGTTCGAACTGGACGGACGTTAGGCCGCCGCTTCGCCGTCCGCCAGGACCTTGGCCAGGAACACATCCAGGTTCCGGACGGTCCGGGCGATCTGCTCGTCCAGGGTGAGGGTCTCCTCGAACCGCTGGACCGTCGCGATCTTCTTCTTCCCCCGCACGTACAGCGAACACGCCAGGTCGGCGCAGACGTACGTGCCGATCGTGTTGCCGTTGCGGCCCTCGGGGCCGGCCTTCGGGGCGACGAGCAGGTCGACGCCGCCGCTCGCGTGGCTGGTGACGCAGATCGAGCAGAGGCTCGTACGCAGCATGTTGCGACGGGCTCCGCCGGCGCTGCGCAGGGTGATCCCCGTGAGCTCCCCCGCGTGGGCTGCCACCAGGTAACCGCGGTCCGGGGCTCCGGGGTCGCGCCAGCCCAGGAAGTCGAGGTCCGACCACGGCAGGTCGGCGAAGTCCCGGGGCAGGTTGAGGCGGCGTGCTTCTCCCTTGGAACAGTTCACGAAGGAGGCACGGATCTGCTGTTCGACGAGCGGTTCCATGTGAACCGACGCTAACAGCCGGGTCCGGACGTGTCGTCCGGATATTCCGTCCGCCCCCGCCCCCACCGGTCGGTCCGTGGAGCGACCGGGTCCTTCAAGGCCCTGAACGCTCCGCACCGGCGCTCTACTCGTCCCGCCGCCGGGGACGAGGGCGGGGGCGGTGCGGCATCAACTGGCGGGCGGGAGCCCCCTCCGCTCCGACGATCGGGAGCGGGTGGGGGCTCGACTCGAGGAAGCGGACCAGTTTCAGCTTCGGGTCCGGCGGTTCCGCCGCCTCCGGCCGTTCGCCGGGGTCACCGTCGACACTGCGGGCGTGTTCGTCCCAGCCGGCGCGGAACCAGGTGAGGTCGCGCGCCTCGATCTCCGCCGAGGCGAGGATCCGGACCCCGTCCACACCGGAGCGCTGGATCTTCTCCCCCAGTTCGACGAGCAGCCGGCCCAGCGCCAGGGACACCTCGTCCTGCGGATGCTCGGGTTCGTCTCCGGGCCGGCCCATTCCCCCACCTCTCACCCCGTTCTCCCCCGAGAACTGTCGACGTCAGGTCTCCCCCGGTTCGGCCACGGGAAGGAACTGCCGGGCTACCTTGACGAACATCTCCTGCAACGCCGCAGGCACCCCCATTCTGCGCGCAGCTTCCTCCGGGGTGAGCGTGGGCTCCTGATCGGTGCCCGACCCGTCTCCCGGCCTGGCACCCGTCCCGCCTCCGGCCTCGCCCGGGGCGGGATGGATCGGCAGATCGGTCTCGGAGAGCTTCCCCGAGCGGATGAGGACGTCCCGCAGCGGCACCTCCAGGACCGCGGAGAGCCGCCGCATCGTGTCGAGGTCGGGCATGCTCTGCCGCTGGAGCAGCCGGCTGACCGCTGCCCGGTGCACGCCCGCGTCATCGGCGAGTTTGGACTTGCCGCCGCCCCGCGGGCTGTCGATGTCGTAGCCGCGCGAGCGCATGATCCGTTCGAGCCAGGTGGCGAATTCTTCCAGGCCGGTAGCCCGGGATTCGGTGCGGGCAGGCGTGTCTGCCGGGCGCACGCTGCCGGTCCGCGCAGTGGACCCCATGTCGTTGTTCTCCCCTCGGTCGCACCGGCAGGTTATCGCGCGCACGCGCACGTTAGGAGTGCGAGGTCGCACAGTCTTGGGGCGGCCCGCCGAACTTCCGCGAACCCAAGTGGCCGGATCTCACGGTTCATTGGCCGGTTGAGGGGGCAACCATGGTCATTCACTTGCGCGCGGGCTCGCAACAAGCAATCCTGCATCCACGTCCGCATTTTTCGAACTCGCGTTCGAGATCGTCGGGAAGGGTTACTTGTGAACAGGACCGCGTACGCCGATAAACCCACTTCAACCCCGGTTTTTCCCATAAGTGAGCATGCTGCCGACTGGCGGCTGTCCGCCGCCTGCCTGGATCTGCCACCACAGTCCGTATTTGCCCTACGACGCTCCGAAGCGACCGATGTGTTGCGCGCCTGCAATCAGTGCTCGATCCGGCGGGAGTGCGAAGCCGTCGTCGACCCCGCGCACAGCTGGTTCGACGGGGTGAGCGGTGGCCGGTTGTGGCGCAACGGGCGCGAGGTGCGGCAGTCCCGCACCACCGATGCGTACACGGTGGCCGCTATCGAGGAGTCGTGGTGAGCGCCGGCATGTGGGTCGAGTCCCTGGTCCGCCAATACCCCGCACTGATCGAAGAGTTGGTGCCGAGCGCGCAGCGGCGCACCGGGCCGCGCGGCTCCGCGCCGTCGGGAGGCGGGACCGCTCCGATGAGGATCCACATCTCCGACACCATCCGCGACATCGCGGACGGCGTCACCGAGTTGGAGGAGGCCGTCCGCGAACGGCTCGGGCTGCGGGCCGCACGACCCGTCTCCGTACCGGACCGGCTCCGGCGCATCGCCGGACTCCTCGACCGTATCGACCAGGACCCGGACCTCTCCGCCCATGTCCTGGACGAGGCGCGGCGGATGGCGCGGCGCTGCGCCCGGGCGCTCGGGGATCCGGAGCAGATCGTGCGAATCCCCGGCCGCTGCCCGTTCTGCGACTCGGTGTCGCTGCGCGCGTTTCCCGAGCGGGGCACGGTGCTGTGCGCGAACCCGGCGTGCCGCTGCCCGGACGACGCCTGCCCGTGCGGCGACACCCCGGCGTTCCGGCACGGCTGGAACGCCACCGACCTCCCGGTGGAGGCCGCCCGATGACGTCCCTGATCACCGCCGACCTCGCGTCGGCCGAAGTCTCCGTCAGCCAGGCGACCATCCGTAAGTGGGTCCAGCTCCGGTACCTCGTACCGGCCGGCAAGCAGGGACGGGCACAGCTCTTCCGGCTGGAGGACGTCTTCGCCGCCGAGCGCAGGACGCGCAGGACCGGTCGGACGCGCAGGACCGGTCGGACGCGCCCGGACAACGAGCCCGGCTGACTCCTCCGCGCTCCCGGAACGACTGCCCCGCCGCATCCCGTCCGCGGCGGGGCAGTCCTATGTCCGACCCGAATCAGCCTGCTGGGAAAGCGAGTTGCGGGATCCGCGAGGCTGGATCACACTTGGCGCAGCGGCAGAGTTGCGCCCGGGGAACCGGGTGGCGGACCTGCCGCTTTGTGTTGCCCGGACTCCGCCCCCCGGACTCCGGGCGACCGGCCGGCGGCGCGGTCCAGTTCTCCCCCTGGGTCGCAGCCGCGCCGCCGGCTCCTCCGGTCCCACTCTTCGGATCTCTTCGGAACGGAGTATCCATGTGAGCACCATCGTGTTCCCCGACGTCGAACGGCTCGTCGTCGATCACCTCAAGAACCGTGCCGAGTTGGCCGGGGTCGTCGTCGACAACCGCCCGCCGGCCGGCTTCGACGGCACCCAGAAGGTCGTTCTCATCTCCCGCGCCGGCGGCGCGTGGGCCGATGACCTGCACCTGGACCGCCCGCTGGTCGACCTGGAGGTCTACGGCCCGGACAAGACGACGGCACACTCCGTCGCTCTGAGCGCCCGGGCCGCGCTCCTCGAAGTGGTCGGCACCTCGTACGGCGGCGCTTTCGTGGCCGACCTCGCGGAGGCGGACGGCCCGCGCTGGCTGCCCGACTACAACCGGCCGAACGGCAACCGCTACCTGTCCACGGTGCGGCTGTCCGTACGTCCCGCGTAGTCCCTCCCCACCGCACCACCCCCTTGATCGGGCTCTGCCGACCGGCAGGGCCCTTTGTCATACCCGAAGGAGTTCTGATGGCAGGCAACAACGGCGCCGAGATCCGCGTCGCGGGCACCGGCAGGATCCTCGTCGCCCCGCTCGGCACCGCCGGTCCGGTCGACACCGTCGCCGCCTGGGACGCCACGAAGTGGCGCGACCTCGGCTACACCACCACGGACGGCATCAAGTTCAACAAGAAGGACAAGCTCGACCCGGTGGAGACCTGGCAGTCGGTGAGCCCGGCGCGCTTCATCTACGCCGACCGCGACCTGACCGTGAAGTTCCAGCTGCTCCAGCTGAACAAGGACACGTTCCCGTTCTTCATGGGCGGTGACGCGGTGGTCGCCGGGACGCCCGCCGGACAGTTCAAGTACGACCTGGCCACCACCCCGAAGCAGGACGAGCGGGCGCTGGGCATCGAGTTCACCGACGGGACGGCGGCCACGTACCGCTTCTACATCCCGCGCGGCCAGGTCACCGAGACCGAGGAGCTCTCCATGACCCGCACCGGCGCGGTCAAGCTCGGCGTCACCTTCACGGCGCTGGCGCTGGACGACGTCAAGCCGCTGGCCACGATCCTGATGAAGGACCCGGCCTACGTCTGATCCATCTCCTGGGCCGCCCGCGCCCCACCCCTCCGCACCTTCCGCGTCCTCCCGACGTCCTCCCGAATGGAGAGCAGCATGGCCGGTTTCAACGTCAACGCCGCCCGCGCCCAGCGCCTCGAAGCACTCGGCCGCGCGTGGACCTTCGAGCTCGACGGCGACACCTTCGAGCTCCCCACCGAACTGAACCGCGCCACCGCCCGCAAGCTGCGTGACCTCGACGACAACGACATCGACGGCCTGCTCCAGCTCCTGCTCGGCAGCGGTCAGTTCGACCGCTTCAACCAGCACGAGGTCACGATGCAGGACATCGGCGCCATCCTGGAGGCCTACGGCCAGGAGACCGGGCTCGGCCTGGGGGAAGGCTCAGCCTCGGCGAGTTCGTAGACGAACACGCCGAGGCCCTCGAGGCGGACCTCCTCCGCCATTACGGCCTCGACCTCCTCGACTGGCACCGCGGCCGGCTCTCCAGCCGCCGCCTCTCCGTCCTGGTCGCGCACCTCCCCCGCGACAGCGCCACGCTGCGCGAACTCCACGGCGAAGCCGCCGACTGGTCGGTGACGGACTACCTGCTGGCCGCCGCGGTCGACCATCTCGCGGAATCCAACTGGATGTTCGCCACGGTCAATCGCGACGAGGACACGGATCCGCTGGAGTTCCCGAAGCCGGTCCCGCGCCCCGGCGACACGCCGGACGCCACCAGGGGCAGCAACCCCCCGGAGCCCGCAGGGCAGGACTCGCCGCCGCGTCCGTCGGACACGGAACTCATGCGCTTCTTCTCGTGAGGTCCGGGCGGCGGAGTCTCGTCAGGTCGCGGACCGGCTCCGTCGCCCAGATACAACTCATCCAGCTATGACGATCATCAGCGTACCGACCAGGAAGATCATCTCTATTCCCATCATCCACCACAACGAGAACCACGCCTCGGAGCGCTTTTCAAGTTCTCTGATGCTACGGGCTCTGCGGTCGGGATTTTTCGGATCGAAAACAATATCGATTTCCTCTCCCGCGTACCCGAACGGGCCGGCAGAGAGGGGAGAGATATAAATGGTTTTATACCCGTCGGCATCCGCGAACTCAAAGCTGGTGGAGTATCTCCCCTCGGATACCGAAGACCCTCGGCATAATCCAGGTACTCGAATTCCAACTCGCCTGAGCCTGCGATCCACCAGCAGGGGGTATATCCCGAGCCAGACCAGAAACGGTAGCGGAATCAGCGACGCCACGATACCCACCCACACCATTTGATTCACGCGATGGAGGCTACACGCGGTTGCCGGTCCACCGCAAGGAACGAACAGCGTGCACACGACTCCGATAGGGGAGACATGGGACTGAAGAATGATCTCATCCACTACCTCTGGACGAAGGACGAAGTCAGTGCGGTCAAGCACAAACTGAACGGCATCAGCACAACTGTTGATGTCTTGAAATTCGCTTTGGCCGGCATATCCCTCGGTCTCACTCCGGTAAAAATCGACTTCACGGGCCTCAAGATCGACGAGAAGGGAGTTGTCCTCGCGGGAGTCCAGAAGTTCGTCTGGCCGTACGCCCGAGACGCCAAGGCCAAACTGGAAGCCGCCAGCAAAAAGTTCGATCTCAGTACCAAAAAAGCCGAGACGGCTTATAAGGAAGCGAAAAAGGCGAAGGACAAGGCTGATCGCTTGGTGGCTGCACGAGGATCCGCAGGCAGTCCCGAATCGCCGGACTCCGAGGCCAGAAGGAAATCCGCCCTCGCGGAAGCGAGAAAACAGAGGAACAAGGCGCGCGAGGACCTCAGAGAGGCGGGTAATGCGTACACGAAGATGAAAGAGATCGACGCGTCCATCAAAGCCGCGGCAGGAGATATCACAAAAGCAGAGGAGGAGGCCAAGAAATCCTACGAGGAGCTTCAAGGGAAGGTCCGGAATCTGGGTGCCGCCGCCCACCGGCTTGCCTCCAGTCTCGCATGACGACATAACTCTTACGGGTGGCCATGAATCTCAAGCAGGCAGTAGCCAGCGTTTCGACGAGTTTGACCGGTATGCGCAATGCGCTCACTCAGGCGTCCGCAGGCATGGGCAATCTGCAGAGGGGAACCCAAGCCGGCACTACAGCACTGAGCAAGATCAAGAGTTCCGGCGCCCAAGCCCAAGCGGGGATCAACCAGACAAAGACCGCCGCAAGCCAGGGGCTTCCTGTTCTCCAGCGAATGAAATCCGGTACCGACGGAGTGAGCACCTCCTTCGGGAAGCTGCGGACCTCCGCCACCCAGGGCGGCACCGGGCTCAATCAGCTCAAGACCACACTCACCACCACCGACAGCTCCCTCGGGAAGGCCAAGGGCGGGGCGGACAAGCTCAAGGCCTCGCTCGATCGGCTGAAGACCGCCGCGGGCGGGTCGCACGCGGCGCTCAAGGACGTGCGGTCGCAGGCCGACGCCGTCGAGAAGTCCGTCGGGAAGGCCGGCAAGGGCGCCGACGGGACCGGGAAGGCGATGGGCGGGCTCGGAAAGGGGCTCAAGGGGGCGAGCCTCGCGCAGAAGGGGCTCAACCTGACCATGATGGCGAGTCCGTTCGGGCTGGTCATGGCGCTGCTGGCGCCGCTGATCACGCAGTTCGTGAACATGGACAAGGTCACCGCCCTGCTCAAGAAGGGCATGGCCCTCGCCTGGAAGGGGATCAAGTCCGGCGCGTCGAGCGCCAAGGACTTCCTGGTGCCGCTGATCAAGGGCCTGGCCAACGCGTACACGTTCCTGCCGCGCTCGCTGATCAGCATGCTGAACGGCATGATCGGCGCCCTCAACGGGATCAGCTTCACCGTTCCCGACTGGGTGCCGCACTACGGCGGCAAGCACTTCGGGGTGCACATCCCCCGGATTCCCCAGATCCCGCAGCTCGCCGAGGGCGGTGTCGTCCAGCCGCGCGCCGGCGGCCGGCTGGCGCTGCTCGGCGAGGCCGGAGAGGCCGAGGCCGTCATCCCGCTCAGCAGGCTGGAGCGGGTGCTGGGGCACGGGTCGCCGGCCGGGGCGGCCGCGATGCACCGCCTCGCGCAGGCCGTGGAGCGGCTGGCCGAACGGCCCGTCGAAGTACGGGTCGACTCACAGACCATCGCCCGCGCCGTCCTCGTCGGACAGCGCCAGCTCGCACGGAGGTGAGCGTATGAGCAGCAATCTATGGATCGGATCCCCCCTGAGCGGCCTGCGTGAGATCACGCAGGCCGCTCGTTCGTGGGACCGCAGCGCGGATCTCGGGGTGACGGAGTTCCGTGCGCTGGACGGCGCGGTGACGCTGTCGCGCACCCGCTTCACCCCGCGCCGCACGAAGCTGTCGTGGGACTGGCTGCTGCCGGAGGACGCCCGGCACCTGGACCAGCTGGCACGCCGGGTGACCAGTTTCGGCGCCTTCAACAACAACAACGTGGAGCCGGGCCCGGTCGCGTTGATCGATCCGGCGGCCGCGAACCTGCTGGGCGCGCTGCAGGCGGCGGGCCGCTGCGGTTCCTCGCCGACCGAGATGGCCTGGTTCGCGGCCAAGGGGGCCGTGACGTTCAGCCAGTTCGTCGGCAACGGGTGGATCGCGGCCACCAAGGCGGTGGACGACCAGATCGGATGGACGCACGGCACCTGGCCCGGCTGGCCGGTGGCCACGGGCATGCGGGTCTCCTGGCAACTGCCCAACGGATGGAACGAGACCGGGTGCACCGCACAACTGGACTGGAAGGGCCCGTCGGGTGACTACCTGTCCAGTACGAAGGCGACCGGCCGCGGCGTCAGCGCGGATGTCCCGGCGGGAGCGTGCTTCGTCACCCCCCTTGGGGTTCCGGGCCAGATCAGCGCCCTGATCGGCATCGACGGCGCCTGCCTGACCGTCGACGGCCCGGCCGTCGCCGGCACGCCGGGCGACGGCTGCCCCGCGATGTGTGTCACCGGCTACACCGACACCCCCGCGCCGCGGCTTCCCCACCGCAACATCTCGATCGACCTGGTGGAGGTGAACAGTGCGGTCCGCTGACCCGAAACTCATCGCGGCCCTCGCCTCGGGGGAGCGGACGCCCAGCCACACCACCCGGCTCGGCGGCGCGGTCCTCGGCGGTGAACTGGCCGGCGGCCGGCTCCAGTCCTGGTCCGTGGAACGGTCCTACAACACCGACCTGCCCGCCGCCATGCGCGCGTTCTCCGGCAGCTCCGCCGCCCAGCTGGAACTGGACATCTCCGGCACGGAGGAGGACTCCGCGCCGCGGCTCTACTCCCCCTGGGCGCCCAGGCGCCAGGGCGACGTCGTCCGGCCGGGCCAGACGGTGGTGCACGCGGCGGGGCTCGACGGCCGTGACCTGCCCGTGTTCCGTGGCACGGTCCGCTCCCGCAGCGCGGCCTCCGGCGGCGACACGGTGCACATCACCGCGCTCGACGGCGCGGAGCGGCTGCGCGGGCCGGCGCAGTTCAACAACCCGTACTCGGGATTCGGCTGGAAGCGGCCGATCGCCTCCGAGGTCTGGTGCGTGGACGAACTCCTGCGCCAGGGCGGGCTGGCCAGCTGCCAGCCGCCGCGCGCACCGGAGGCCGACGCCCTCGACGCCAACGGGCAGGGCGACGCCAGCATGTTCACCGTGCTGTACGCCTCCCTGCACGGCGGGGTGAACTCCACCTTCGGCCAGCCCGAGACCGTGCCGGACCCCAACCAGTACACCTACGTCCGGGAGGGCGCGCCCTACACCATGGCGCTGCGGCCCAAGGCCCGGCAGCTGTCGATGGCGTGGGTCCCGCGCAGCCGGCTGCTCACGCCGAGCGCCGACCGCTGGCTGGTCGAGGGCCATGTGAACAGCGGGAGCGGTCCGGGTGACGTGGTCGAGCTGCGGCTGCGGCTCGACCGGCGGGGCGCCGGCTGGGGCTACCTCTCCTTCAAGGTCGACTTCTCGACCGGCCAGGTCTTCATCGAGTCGGGCACCGAAGGCAGCACCGGGTGGTACTTCCTGTGGCGCTGGGACGTGCTCGCCCGCCTCAAGGGCGCCTGGCACCTCGGCCTGCTCGTCACCCCGGCCACCACGGCGGGTGGCACGATGCCGACCATCCAGCCGATGTTCGTCGGCCCGGACGGCGTGCGGCTGCTCGGCAGCTCGAACACCTACGTCGACCCGTCGGCCGCGCAGCCGGACGCCGAGCTCAGCAGCGTGCAGCTGATCACCGACATGGCCACCGAGGCCGTCCAGATCACCACCCGCATCCCGGCGTCCTTCACCTTCTCGGACTTCGCGACGCACGGCGTGATCACCAGGTCCGTCGAGCTGGACGACCCCGTACTGCCGCTCCTCACCCTCCCCCGGGTGTCCGGCTCGCAGTGGGAGGCGATCAGCGAGATCGCCCGGGTCAGCATGTCCACGGCCGAGTTCGACGAGTACGGGGTCTTCCGCTGGCGCAACTACCTGCGGCTGTCGAAGCCGCCGGCGGCCCCCGACCTGACCGTGACCTCGCTGCGGGAGATCGCGGCCCTGACCGTCTCCGAGGAGATGGACGCGTGCCGCAACTACTGCGAGCAGCCCTACCAGAACTGGATGGGGCTCGGGTACGACTACGGCGAGGATTTCAGTCCTGACGGTGTGCTGCAGATCCCGCCGGGCCGCTCGGTGGACGTCCCCTACCCCGTCCCCGACGAGGGGTTCGAGGTCGGCCCCCCGGTCCCGTACGACGACGCGGCCCCGCTCACGGGCGGCAGCCGGGTCCGTTTCGGTGACGCCTACGTGAAGGACGTGTCCGGCGGTGTGGCCGTCAAGGGCGCCGTGCTCGTCTCGGTCCGCCGGGTCGCCACGAACATGGTGCTGCGCTTCACCAACCGCGGCGCCAAGACGCTCTGGACGACCACCAAGGACGGCAAGCCGTCCATCATCGTCAGTCCGCTCAAGGCCAACGGCACGCCCGCCCAGTACAGCCGCGCCAGTTGGAACACCGACAGCCAGAAGTACTACGGCCTGCAGCAGTACGCCGCGACGGGTGCCGAATGGGTCCAGGACGGGGCTACCGCGCAGAAGCTGGCGAACACCCTCCGGGATGTGGGCAGCTTCCCGGTGCCGACCCTCTCCGAGGTCGAGGTGCTGTACGACCCGCGCGTACAGCTCGGGGACGTCGTCCGCGTCCTGGACAGCACGGGCGCGGAACTCGACACCCTCGCCTACGTGATCGGCATCCGCACCTCCGCCGTGGCCGGCACACCCGTGCAGCAGACGCTCACCCTGCGCGGCACCTCGTACAACGGAACGCCCTACGACCTGTGGCTGGCCGCCGATCCGCCCACCGACCCGGACGCGAGCCGGCTGCGTACCTACGCCGAGATCAAGAGCGCGCACGCGGCCCTGTCGGAGCTGACCGGCACCTCCTACCGCGCCCTCAAGGAGTACCTCTGATGTACCTCACCCCGCTCTGCCAGCTCCCCTATCCCGCGCCGTCCGACGCCGCCGACATCCCGGCGCACCTGCAGTCCCTGGCCACGGCACTGGACAGCCGTACGGTCCTGCGGTTCACGGACGCCGCCGACCGCACGGCGAAGGTGACCGCCCCGCAGGCCGGCATGGTCGCCTGGCTCACCACACCCGGGCTGCTCACCGTCTACAACGGCTCCGGCTGGGTGAGCGTGCACGAGCCCGCCGACAGCGGCTGGCAGACGCTCACCCCCGGCACCGGCTTCGTGGCCGGGGTCAACGGCCTGGCCGGGTATCCGGCGCTGCAGTACCGGAAGATCGACAACCGCGTGCACCTGCGCGGCTGGATCTCGCCCGCGACGGCCGGCACCGTCATCGCCCGCGCGTCGACCCTGCTGACCCTGCCGGCCGGCGCCCGTCCGGCCACCATCGCCGGCCTGGCCGCCATCTGCTCGGACACCGTCACCGCCAACTACAACCAGGAGGGCACCACCCGGCTGGAGATCACCCCGGCCGGGCTGGTCCGCAACCTCGGCCAGAACACCGTCGCCGGATACACCTTCATCGGCTTCCCCGACAACACGTTCTTCTTCGTCGACTGAGTCCGAGGACCCGTCCGCTCACTTCCCCGCTCCCGTGAGGAGTTCCGTCATGCCTGAATCCACCCCTCAGACCCCTGCCACCCCCGTCACCCTCACCGACGACCAGCTCCGTCAGCTCGCCGACTCCGTCGCCGCACAGCTCTCCCGCTACCTGCTGCTCCGCGACCCGGTCCAGATCGGTGCCGGCGCGCCCGCGGGCACCGGCGACGACGGCGCCGCGATTCCCGTCATCACCGCCGATCCCGTCGGTTCCGGTTCGCCGGCCGTGTGAGGAGGCCCCGATGACCACCACTCCCCTGTCCGCCGACGGCTTCCTGCGCGCGCTGCGCGCCGAGGGCGTCCAGGTCACCGAGCACGCCAACTGGTCCACCCACAACCGCAACCACATCGGCGCCTGGGGTCCCGTCAACGGAGTGATGCTGCATCACACCGCGGGCACCGACAGCATCGACTTCTGCCGCACGGGTTACCCCGAACTGCCCGGCCCCCTGTGCGTCGGAGTGATCGCCAAGGACGGCCGGGTCCACCTCGTCGGCTACGGCCGCACCAACCACGCGGGGCGCGGCTCGCAGGCCGCGTACGACGCCGTGGTCGGCGAATCCGCGCAGCCCGCCCGGCCCGGTCCGGACGCCGTCGACGGCAACGTCCATTTCTACGGCTTCGAGATCGAGAACCGCGGCGACGGCCGCGACCCGTACCCGCCGGCCCAACTCGACGCCGCCGAAAGGGTGTCGGCCGCGATCTGCCGCGCGCACGGCTGGCACGGGGCGAGCGTGATCGGCCACAAGGAGTGGACCCGGCGCAAGGACGACCCATCGTTCTCCATGCCGGCCATGCGCGACCGCGTCACCGCACGGCTCGGCGGCCGGCCGGGCCCGGCCCCGCAGCCCACCTACGAGCCGTTCCCCGGCGCCGCATTCTTCACGCCGGGGCGGCGCGGCGCGCTGGTCACCGCCGTCGGACGACGGCTGGTCGCCGAGGGCTGCGGCCGGTACGCGCAAGGCCCGGGCCCGGTGTGGACGGGGGCCGACCAGGAGTCGTACGCCGCCTGGCAGCGCAAGCTCGGCTACCGGGGCGGCGACGCCGACGGCATTCCGGGCCGCTCCAGCTGGGACCGGCTGCACGTCCCGCACACCTGAAGCACGCCTGAAGCACGTCAGATGACGGAAGAAGAGGTGACGGCACATGAAGGACTCCCTGCGCAGACCGCTGCGCACCGCCGTACAGGCCGCATTCGCGCTGCTCGCCGCGCTGCCGCTGCTCGCGGACGACCCGGGCGTCGCCGACGTGCCGGCTCTCGCGGCGGCCGTCGCCGGAGCGGCCGTGCTCAGCCGGCTGATGTCGGTGCCGGCCGTGGAGCGCCTGCTGCCGTCCTGGCTGCGGAGGGAGGGACGACCGTGACACGGGAGTTGGAGAGCCTGGGGGTCGCGGTCGAACTGGAGCGGCTGCGCCGGTCGGTCGACGTCGGGTTCGCCACCACCCGGGGCGACCTGGCGCTGCTGCTGCAGCGCGCCGACCAGGCCGACAAGGCGCTCGCCGAGCACGAGCAGCGGCTGGACCGGCTGGAGCGGTCCCGCTGGCCGCTGCCGTCGGTGGCGGCGCTGACCTCCTGCGCCGCGCTCGGTGTGGCGCTGTGGCAGGCGCGCGGCCTCTGACGGTCCGGCACGCGCGGAAGCCCGGCACCCCCCAGGGTGCCGGGCTTCGTCGTGCGTGCGGTCAGTCGCTCCGCTTGGGACGCCAGACGACCAGGGCGGTCGTCTGCTTCTCCTGGTACGGAACGAGGTCGCGGCGGTAGGAGGCGTGGACGGCGGCCTCACGTTGCTGGATGGCGGCCGACATGCCCTCGGCGGCTGCCGCAAGCTCGGCGACGCGCGCCTGGAGCGCGGCCACCTGGTTCTCCAGCTCGATGATGCGCTTGATGCCGGCGAGGTTGATGCCCTCGTCCTGCGACAGCCGCTGCACCTCACGGAGCAGCTCGATGTCGCGGGCCGAGTAACGCCGGCCGCGGCCGGCGGTGCGGTCGGGGGATACCAGGCCGAGACGGTCGTACTGGCGCAGCGTCTGCGGGTGCAGCCCGGAGAGCTGGGCCGCCACCGAGATGACGTAGACCGGTGACTCCTCGGTCAGCTGGTACGGATGACGCATCCGACCGCCCCGCATGCCGTCCATGTCATGCTCCCTTCGCGGCCTTGAAGAGTTCCGCCCGCGGGTCGAACTCCGCCGTGGCCTCCCGGTAGGACTCCAGCGCGTCGAGCGCGTCGCCCTCGGTCTTCTCCGGTACGGCGACCTCCACGGTGACCAGCAGGTCACCACGGCTGCCGTCCTTGCGCAGCGCGCCCTTGCCGCGGGCCCGCAGAGTACGCCCGTTGGGCGTGCCCGGGGGCAGTTTCAGGGTGACCGGCGGACCGCCGAGCGTCGGCACCTTGATCTCGCCACCGAGCGTCGCCTCCGGATAGGAGACCGGCACGGTGACGGTGAGGTTGTCTTCCTTGCGTCCGAACACGGGGTGCCTGGCCACATGGACGACGACGTACAGATCGCCGGCCGGGCCGCCGCGCTCGCCCGGCGCACCCTTGCCGCGCAGCCGGATCCGCTGGTTGTCGGTGACACCGGCGGGAATCCTGACCTGCATGGTGCGGGAGCTGCGGGCGCGCCCGCTGCCCTTGCAGACGTCGCAGGGATCCTGGGCGATGAGCCCGCGGCCCTTGCAGTCCACACACGGGTCGGTGAGCGAGAAGCCGCCACCGCCGCCGCGCGACACCTGGCCGGTGCCGACGCAGGTCGGGCAGACCCTGGGCGTGCCGTTCTTGTCGCCGGTGCCGGAGCAGACCTTGCACGGCGCCTGGCTGGACATCCGGAGCGGGACCGTCGCCCCGTCCACCGCCTCGGTGAAGCTGAGCGTCACCTCGGACTCGATGTCCTGGCCGCGGCGCGGCTGGACGCGGGTGCCGGTGCCGCCGGCGCCGCGGTTGAACAGGCCGCCGAAGACGTCACCGAGACCGCCGCCGAACCCGCCGGCCTGGCCGGTCTGCTGGCCGCCGCCCTGGGCGCCTCCGAAGAGGTCGCCCAGGTCGAAGCCGAAACCGCCCTGGCCGCCGGCGCCGCCGGGACCGCTGCGCAGCCCGCCGTTGCCGAACAGCGCGCGGCCGTCGTCGTACTCCTTGCGGCGCTTGGCGTCGGACAGGACGTCGTTGGCCTCGGAGATCTCCTTGAAGCGCTCCTCGGCCTTGGCGTCGCCCTTGTTGGCGTCCGGGTGGAACTCGCGGGCGAGCTTCCGGTACGCCTTCTTGATCTCCGCCTCGGTCGCGTCCTTCGGGACGCCGAGGACCTTGTAGAGGTCCTTCTCGTACAAGTCCCTGCTGATGCTCATCCTCGCCGTCCCTCCTTCCCCTGTGTCGCGTCAGCCCTCGTCCGGGCCACCGCTCTCCTCGTCAGACGACTCGTCCTCGCCCTTGCCCGCCGCGCCCGGCTGGGGCTCGGCGACGGCGACACGGGCCGGGCGGATGGTCCGTTCACCGATCCGGTAGCCGGGCTGCAGGATCTGCACGCAGGTGGTCTGCGTGACATCCGGCGAGTAGCTGTGCATGAGGGCCTCGTGCACCAGCGGGTCGAAGGGCTCACCCTCCTTGCCGAACTGCTGCAGGCCCAGCTTGGCCACCACGGTCTCCAACGACTCGCCGACGGACTTGAAGCCGCCGACCAGTTCGCCATGATCCCGCGCGCGGCCGATGTCGTCGAGTACCGGGAGCAGCTCGGTCAGCAGGTTCGCGACAGCGACCTCCTTGACCGCGATGCGGTCCCGGTCCACCCGGCGCCGGTAGTTCTGGTATTCCGCCTGGAGCCGCTGGAGGTCCGCGGTGCGCTCGGTGAGCGCGGTGCGGGACTGGTCCAGCTGGGCCTTCAGGGCGGTGATCTGATTCGCGTCCCCGGCCGGGGCCGCCGGCTCCGCCTCAGGGGCGGAACCGGCGTCCTTCGCCGCTTCGTCGTCGGGCGTCGCGCTCTCGGACTCCGCGGCATCGGAGGGGACGTCGGGCTCCTTGTCGAAGCCCTTCGACTCCTCCGTCACGCGGCACCGCCCTTCGGCTTGTCCTCGTCCACGATCTCGGCGTCGACGACGTCGTCGTCGGCCTGGGCGTGGCCGGCACCCGCGGCGTCCTCGGGACCGGCCGCGCCGGCGCCTTCGGCCTGGGCGTTGGCGTAGAGCGCCGTGCCGAGCTTCTGGCTGGTGGCGGCGACCTTCTCGGTGGCCTCGCGGATCGCGGCGACGTCCTCGCCCTTGAGCGCTTCCTTGAGGTCCGCGACGGTCGTCTCGACCTCTTCCTTCACGTCCGCCGGGAGCTTGTCCGTGTTGTCGGCGATGAACTTCTCCGTCTGGTAGACGAGCTGTTCTGCCTGGTTACGGGTCTCGGCGGCCTCGCGGCGCTTGTGGTCCTCCTCCGCGTACTGCTCGGACTCGCGCATCATTCGGTCGATGTCGTCCTTCGGCAGCGCGGAGCCACCGGTGACGGTCATGCGCTGCTCCTTGCCGGTGCCGAGGTCCTTGGCGCCGACGTGCATGATCCCGTTCGCGTCGATGTCGAAGGTGACCTCGATCTGCGGCATCCCGCGCGGGGCCGGCGGCAGACCGGTCAGCTCGAACATCCCGAGCTTCTTGTTGTACGCCGCGATCTCGCGCTCGCCCTGGTAGACCTGGATCTGCACGGACGGCTGGTTGTCCTCGGCCGTCGTGAAGATCTCGGAGCGCTTCGTCGGGATCGTGGTGTTGCGCTCGATGAGCTTCGTCATGATGCCGCCCTTGGTTTCGATACCCAGGGACAGCGGGGTGACGTCGAGCAGCAGGACGTCCTTGACCTCACCCTTCAGGACACCGGCCTGCAGTGCGGCGCCGATGGCGACGACCTCGTCCGGGTTCACGCCCTTGTTGGCGTCCTGGCCGCCGGTCAGCTCCTTGACGAGCTCCGCGACGGCGGGCATACGGGTCGAGCCACCGACCAGAACGACGTGGTCGATCTCGGACAGCTGGATGCCGGCGTCCTTGATGACGTTGTTGAACGGGTTCTTGCAGCGGTCCAGCAGGTCCGAGGTGAGCTGCTGGAACTGGGCGCGGGTGAGCTTCTCGTCCAGGTGCAGCGGGCCCTCGGCGGACGCCGTGATGTAGGGCAGGTTGATCGAGGTCTCGGTGGACGAGGACAGCTCGATCTTCGCCTTCTCAGCGGCCTCGCGGAGGCGCTGGAGGGCCATCTTGTCCTTGGACAGGTCCACGCCGTGACCGTTGGCGAACTGCTTCACCAGGTAGTCGACGACCCGCTGGTCCCAGTCGTCACCACCGAGGTGGTTGTCACCGTTGGTGGCCTTCACCTCGACGACGCCGTCGCCGATCTCGAGCAGCGAGACGTCGAAGGTGCCGCCACCGAGGTCGAAGACGAGGATGGTCTGGTCGTCCTTGTCGAGACCGTAGGCCAGGGCGGCGGCCGTCGGCTCGTTGACGATGCGCAGGACGTTGAGGCCCGCGATCTCACCGGCCTCCTTCGTCGCCTGGCGCTCGGAGTCGTTGAAGTACGCCGGGACGGTGATGACCGCGTCCTGGACCTTCTCGCCCAGGTAGGCCTCGGCGTCACGCTTCAGCTTCTGCAGGATGAAGGCGCTCATCTGCTGCGGGTTGAAGTCCTTGCCGTCAACGTTGATCTTCCAGTCGGTGCCCATGTGGCGCTTGACCGACCGGACGGTCCTGTCGACGTTCGTGACTGCCTGGCGCTTGGCGACCTCGCCGACGAGCACCTCGCCGTTCTTGGCGAAGGCGACGACGGACGGCGTGGTCCTGGCGCCTTCGGCGTTGGTGATGACGGTGGGCTCGCCGCCTTCGAGAACGCTGACGACGGAATTAGTCGTGCCCAGGTCGATGCCGACCGCACGTGCCATGGTAAATCCTCCAGCTGACCGACTTGAGTGGAACTGGCTCAAGGGTGCATCAGAGAGCGAAACCTGTCAACAGAGCTGAGTGGAGGCGACTCAACTCTTCGGTTGTTCGATCGCTCACAGACGCGACTGCGGTGCTTTGACCTGTGGTTTCCCATCGAGTCCGGCGCCGGGAACGATCTGCACAGAGGGGCCGGAAGGGTGCGTCGGCGACCGAGCCGGGGGCCGGTGACCGGCGCGCCGGCCGCACGGACAGCCGGCCTCGTCCCGCCATCGGCGACACAGCGACACAGATCACCGGCTGGGCGGCTGTATGAGGCCGCGCTTCCCGGGTAATCTCAGCGGGAGACCGGATAAGTTACCGCTTAGTAATCCCCGCTCTCGCAGGCCCGAGGAGCCCCGAAATGCAACTCGCCGCGATCCTTGTGTCGCTGGTACTCGCCGTGGTCGGCGCGGCATTGTTCGGCCGAGCCATCGCGCAGATCTACCACTTCGTGAAACTCGGCCAGGACGTACCCGCGGGCACCCGCACCGATGAGCCCGTGCAGCGCACCGTCACCGTGGCCAAGGAGTTCCTCGGGCACACCCGGATGAACCGCTGGGGCATCGTCGGCGTCGCCCACTGGTTCGTCGCCGTCGGCTTCTTCTCGCTCGTGGCGACACTGGTCAACGCCTTCGGCCAGCTCTTCCAGGCCGACTGGGTGCTGCCGGTCATCGGCCACTGGCTGCCGTACGAGGTCTTCGTCGAGTTCATCGGGCTGATGACGACGCTCGGCATCCTCACGCTGATCGTCATCCGGCAGCTCTCGCTGCCGTCCCGGGCCGGCCGCAAGTCCCGGTTCACGGGCTCCAACTTCGGCCAGGCGTACTTCGTCGAGGCCGTCATCCTCATCATCGGCCTCGCGATCATGGCGCTGCGCGGCCTGGAGGGCGCCCTCGCCGGCGTCCACGGCTACGAGGCCGCGTACTTCGCCTCGTACCCCCTGGTCGCGGCCTTCGAGGGCACGGACGTCAGCACCCTGCAGAATCTGATCTACCTCACCGCGATGATCAAGATCGGAACGTCCTTCATCTGGATGATCACGGTCGCGCTGAAGACGGACATGGGTGTCGCCTGGCACCGCTTCCTCGCCTTCCCCAACATCTGGTTCAAGCGCGAGGCGGACGGCAACGTAGCGCTCGGCGCGCTGCAGCCGATGGCTTCCGGCGGCGTGCCGATCGACTTCGAAGACCCGGGCGAGGACGACCAGTTCGGCGTCTCGCAGATCGAGCACTTCTCCTGGAAGGGCCTGCTCGACTTCTCCACCTGCACCGAGTGCGGCCGCTGCCAGTCGCAGTGCCCCGCCTGGAACACCGGCAAGCCGCTCTCCCCCAAGCTCCTGATCATGTCGCTGCGCGACCACGCGCACGCCAAGGCGCCGTACCTGCTCGCGGGTGGCGGCAAGGACGCCGAGGGCAACGAGAAGGCGACGCCCGAGCAGCTGGCGAACGTACCGGCCGCCGCCCTGGCCGAGGCCGAGCGCCCGCTCATCGGCACCGCCGAGGAGAACGGCGTCATCGACCCGGACGTCCTGTGGTCCTGCACCACCTGCGGCGCCTGCGTCGAGCAGTGCCCGGTCGACATCGAGCACATCGACCACATCGTCGACATGCGGCGCTACCAGGTGATGATCGAGTCCGCGTTCCCGAGCGAGGCCGGGACGATGCTCAAGAACCTGGAGAAGAAGGGCAACCCCTGGGGCCTGGCGAAGAAGCAGCGCCTGGCCTGGGTCAAGGAGGTCGACTTCGAGGTCCCGGTCGTGGGCCAGGACATCGAGGACCTCTCCGAGACCGAGTACCTGTACTGGGTCGGCTGCGCCGGCTCCCTGGAGGACCGCGCGAAGAAGACCACCAAGGCCTTCGCCGAACTCCTGCACATCGCCGGTGTCTCCTTCGCCATCATGGGCGGCGAGGAGAACTGCACGGGCGACTCCGCCCGCCGCCTGGGCAACGAGTTCCTCTTCCAGCAGCTCGGCCAGCAGAACGTCGAGATGCTGAACATGGCGTTCGGTGAGGATGCCGAAGAAGGCATCGTCGTCGAGAAGGCCAAGAAGAAGATCGTCGCGACCTGCCCGCACTGCTTCAACACCATCGCGAACGAGTACCCGCAGCTCGGTGGCGAGTACGAGGTCATCCACCACACGCAGTTGCTGCAGCACCTGGTGGACGAGGGCAAGCTCGTCCCGGTCACCCCGGTCGAGGGCCTGATCACGTACCACGACCCCTGCTACCTGGGCCGGCACAACAAGGTCTACACGCCGCCGCGCGACATCATCAAGGCGGTGCCCGGTCTCCGCAACGAGGAGATGCACCGGCACAAGGAGCGCGGCTTCTGCTGCGGCGCCGGCGGCGCGCGCATGTGGATGGAGGAGCGGATCGGCAAGCGCATCAACAACGAGCGCGTGGACGAGGCGCTGTCCCTCAACCCGGACATCGTCTCCACCGCCTGCCCGTTCTGCCTGGTGATGCTCTCCGACTCCGTCAACGGCAAGAAGAACGACGGCAAGGCGAAGGAGAACTTGCAGGTCGTGGACGTCTCGCAGCTGCTGCTGCAGTCCGTCAAGGTCCCGGTGGGGCCGGACGGCGCCGAGGGTCCCGAGGACTCCGCCGAGGAGCCGGCGGAGGCGACCAGCACCTCCTGACGTCTCCCGTGATGTGACGACGGCCTGTCCCTCGGGCGAGGGGCAGGCCGTCATTGCATTCCCCGCCCGCGTCAGCCGATGCCGAGCTCCTTCAGCGCCTTGGTGAACGTCACCGCGTCGTACACGGCGTCGCCCGGGGTGATCTTCTTGCCGTTCACCAGGACCGTCGGCGTGCCCTGCGAACCCGAGTCCTCGAAGGCCTTCTCGGACGTCTTGACCCAGTCCTTGTGCGTCTGGCCCCTGACCGCCGCCTGGAAGGCCGTGCTGTTCAGACCCGGCACCGTGTCGGCGATCTTGAGCAGGAAGGAGTCGGTGAAGCCGTCCTTGGGCTCCTCGGGCTGGTTCTCGAAGAGCGCGGAGTGGAACTCGGAGAACTTCCCCGCGTCGACGGCCGCGCGCAGCGCGTTGGCCGCCTTCTTCGAACTGCTGCCGCCGAAGTTCGCGTCGAGGAAGGACGCGATCGTGTACTCGACCTTGATCTTGCCGTCCTTCACCAGCGGCACGAGCGCGGCGCCGCCGCCCGCTTCGAAACGCTTGCAGTACGGGCAGCGCGGGTCCTCGTAGACCTGCACGGTGTTGGGCGCCTTCGGGTCGCCGACGACGATCGCCGTACCGTCCGCGGCCATCCGGGCGGGCAGCTGCGCGAGCGCGGCCGCGTCGGGGGCCGCCTTGGCGCCACCGCCGGCCTCGGTCCCGGCCTCGGTCCCGGCTCCGGCCTTCGCGAACGGCTTGGGATCGGAACCCGCGTCCGACGAGCCGCACCCGGTCGCCGTCATCGCGAGCACCGCGGCGGCGACGGCCGCGATTCCCGCGCTTCTGACGTTGCGAGCGGTACGTACGGCCATGGAACGGCTCCTTCGAATCTGACGGCTGGGTCCACTCGGTCCCGGAACTCACGACGTTCGGTCGCTCTCATGACCCTAAGTTCCCACCAGCCCCACCGGTCTCGGTACAAGCCACACGAATCACGAACAGACACTCACCAAAGGTGCGGGCGTCACGTGTCACAGAATGGACGCAAAGCCCCCCGCACAACCGGCCTCACGACCCAGCGCCCAACGGAAACGGGTACGTTCGATGACGTGGCTGGATTCAGGAATCGACGCGGACGGGACCACGGCGGGCAGCAAGCACCCCCGCACGGTGGGCCTCAGAACTACGGACAACCGCAGGGTCATCCGCAGGGCTACGGAGGCGGGCAGGGCCGCGGCCCCGCCGGCGGCCACGGGAACGGCGGCGGCTACCCGGGCGCCCCTTCCGGCGAGCCCGAGTACTTCGGCGAGCCGGCTCCCGGCGGCACGCCGGCCCCGGCGTACAACGACAACGCGGGCCACACCCGCGCCTTCACCCTCCCCGGCTCCCCCGACCAGTTCGCGCCGTACTCCGGCGGGAACCATGACGGTGCGGACGGACCGGGCGGCGACAACATCGCCACGTACCGGGCGGGACAGACCACCGCACCGCCCTCGGGGCCCCGGCTGCACTGGAAGCAGCTGATCAGCGGCATCGCCCTGCGCCCCGGTCACACCTTCTGGCAGATGCGGGACTACCCGGTCTGGGGCCCGGCCCTGACCGTCACGTTCCTCTACGGCCTGCTGGCGGTCTTCGGCTTCGACGCGGCCCGCGAGGACGTCCTCAACGCCACCGTCTCGTCCAGCGTCCCGTGGGTGATCAGCACCGGCGTCGCCGTCACGCTCAGCGCCCTGATGCTGGGCACCGTGACACACGCGCTCGCCCGCCAGTTCGGCGGCGACGGCTCCTGGGCCCCCACCGTCGGCCTGGCGATGCTCGTCACCTCGCTCACCGACGCGCCGCGGCTGCTCTTCGCCATGTTCCTCGGCAGCGCCAACGGACTCGTCCAGATCCTCGGCTGGGCCACCTGGCTCGCCTGCGCGGCCCTGCTCACGTCGATGGTCGGCAAGTCCCACGACCTGCCCTGGCCCAAGGCGCTCGGCGCCGCCTCGATCCAACTGGTCGCCCTGCTGGTCCTCTTCAAGCTCCCGGTGATCTGAGCCGCTCCGGCCGACGAGTAAGGGGCGCCCTCCGCTGGAGGGCGCCCCTTACTCGTTCACCTCGTGGTTCAGGCGTCCCGAACCTGTCCCTCACGCTTCACGACCGGCTCGTCGACGGACCACGGGAAGTTGATCCAGTCGTCGGTGCGCTTCCACACGTACTCGCACTTCACGAGCGACTGCGTCTTCTCGTAGATCACCGCGCTGCGGACCTCGGCGACGTGCCCCACGCAGAAGTCGTGCACCAGCTTGAGCGTCTTGCCGGTGTCGGCGACGTCGTCGGCGATGAGGACGCGCTTGTTGCTGAAGTCGATGGCCGCGGGCATCGGCGCGAGCATCACGGGCATCGGCAGCGTCGTGCCCACGCCCGTGTAGAACTCGACGTTGACCAGGTGGATGTTCTTGCAGTCCAGCGCGTAGGCCAGGCCGCCGGCGACGAAGACGCCGCCCCGGGCGATCGACAGCACGATGTCGGGCTCGTACCCGTCGTCCGCGATCGTCTGCGCCAGCTCGCGCACGGCGTGCCCGAAGCCCTCGTACGTCAGGTTCTCGCGTACGGGTGCCATGTCAGACCTGCGTCCGGTGGAAGTTCATGAACGACCGGGAGGCCGTCGGCCCCCGCTGCCCCTGGTAGCGCGAGCCGTACCGCTCCGAGCCGTACGGGTGCTCGGCCGGCGACGACAGGCGGAACAGGCACAGCTGGCCGATCTTCATCCCCGGCCACAGCTTGATCGGCAGCGTCGCCAGGTTGGACAGCTCCAGCGTCACGTGCCCGGAGAACCCGGGGTCGATGAAGCCCGCCGTCGAGTGCGTCACCAGTCCCAGCCGGCCCAGCGAGCTCTTGCCCTCCAGGCGCGACGCGAGGTCGTCGGGAAGCGAGATGACCTCGTAGGTCGACGCGAGCACGAACTCGCCCGGGTGCAGGATGAACGGCTCGTCGCCCTCCGGCTCGACCAGCCGGGTCAGATCGCTCTGCTCCACCGCCGGGTCGATGTGCGGGTACCGGTGGTTCTCGAACACGCGGAAGAGCCGGTCCAGCCGCACATCGATACTCGACGGCTGCACCATCGACTCGTCGAAGGGGTCGACCCGCACCCGTCCGCTGTCGATCTCGGCCCTGATGTCCTTGTCTGAGAGAAGCACGTCCCGAAGGTTACGCGGACGACGCGGCCCCGGCCCAATCCTGGCCGGAGCCGCGCGGCACCACGTGAGCTACTTCCCGCTCTCCACCGGCACCGCGTTCCGCAACCGCGCACAGCGCGGGCACCTCAACAACCGCCCGGGGCCCAGCCGGCCGACACCCAGATTCTGCATCGGGAACGTCGCGGTGCTGAATACGTGCCCCTCGGCACAACGAACGACGGTGCGCTCCATCGGTTCCCTTCCCCAACTTTCGTGGACGACAAAAGCCACATTAGGGGATGAGACGGGCCATCTTCCACACGCCGCTCCGACCCCAACGCTACGCCCCAACACCCGCCCCCCGCAGCCGCATCCCGACCCCCCGGTCCCGCCCCGCGACATCACGAAAGCCCTGGGCAGAACGCGCCCAGGGCCCACGATGCGGTACAGTATGCGACGGTGCCACGCCCAACCGGCGTGCCGCGCGAGTGTAGTTTAATGGTAGAACATGAGCTTCCCAAGCTCAGAGCGCGGGTTCGATTCCCGTCACTCGCTCCACAACAAAGGCCCAGGTCAATGACCGGGGCCTTCTTTGTTGTCTAGACCACTTAGGGCCTATCGTGCCCTCCGCGTGCCCCAACTCCGAGAATCGGCTTCCCCTGCGCCTAAGCCATAGGAAATGCTCTGGTTCCACCGACCGATCGTCCCGAATGGCGAGACGCATTTCATGTGACCTGGGCCACGCGAGCCGTGGGGCGGCGAGCATCAGCCAGGGCAGCGCGGTCAGGGAGCGGCCATCCTGATGACAGGTCAGGCTGCGTCCAGAGGGTTCAAAGAAGTAGCGAGCTGCGCCGGATCGACGCGGAGAGGGTAGCGCCTTGGCGCCTATCGCGGAGGAGATTCAAGGTGACCCGAAGTATGCCGTCGGCACATGTCACAGTGCGGTCATGGCTAAACCTATTTTCATTGGCAATGTTCAATTCCCCACGAAGGTAGCCGCGTTGGAGGCATGCAGGGCGGCTCTGCACCGTTACCCGCTCGGTGGCGAGGTGACTGAATCGTGTGACAAGGAGCTGCTCATCGGACTGGTGCAGATGCATCGAGACCCGCCTAGCAAGATCGGCGCGGGCATCCAGCGGTTCGAAGTGCGCCCCAACCCCGACAACGCGAGGAATCGATCTTTCTTCATCATCCGCGTCGACGGGACTGAAACGGACTTTAGCTATACCAAACTGATCCAGCCGCCTACGCAACGTCAGCTCGTCGAGCGCGCGATGCGCCGGATCGTGGCACCGCAGGTCATCGAATTCGTCGGCAGTGAGTTCCACCGGCAAACTGTCGTCAAATGCCCGATCACAGGGGCGATGATGGATTCGCCGACGGAGGCGCACGTCGACCACTACGACCCTGAGTTTGCGGTGCTAGCCATGCGCTTCGCTGAGGCGCACGATGGCTGGGAAGCCTTCGAGCTACTCTCAGTCGACGGTCAGATCGGGCAGAGGTTCCAAGACGAGCGACTCTGCGCAGCGTGGTACGACTATCACAAGCAACACGCCAAGCTGCGCGTTGTGACCAAACTGGCCAACCTGTCTCTGCTTCGCCGTTAGCTCGATATCGAGCACGTCCCAGCGGCTCTCGTAGCCAGCCGCTCAGGAAGATCCGTCACAACAACGGGGCTCCTCATGCGGACGCGCCGCCGGGGCATGTGCTCATCGCGCCTCACGGTTACAAGTGCCGGGGCAGTTTGGCGGGTACCACCGTCAAGTTCGGCCGGACGTGCCGCTGTGGGGTCGACGGTTGCTCGTCGACCCCATGGAGTTTGTTCACGGCAGACACAACGTCGCCCGCGGAAGTATTGACCACGCTGGCGCCCTTAGCTTGGGATTGCTTGGGGCGCACGGCTCCTTTCACTCACTCTGTCCAGGGAAGCGCTCCGTTCGGCGAGCGTCGCGTCAACGCACAACAGCGAGTTGCGGTCGACGAGCCGCCCCGGAGCGAGCGCCATTGCGTCCGCCATCTTGTGCGGTGACTACCAGGCCGAAGATGAGGTCGTTAAGATCGGCGGGCCGCAGCTGTAGGTCGCGGGCGACATCGGCCGGCGGTGTCCCTTCCGCCCGCAGGGCGGTGAAGACCTTTCCCAGAACCTGGGAGGTCTCTCGGGCGAGTCCACTCTGTGGCTCCGCCTTGCGGTACCCCAGCCGTCCCAGCTCCACGCAGTGAGTGCGGTACTGCCACTCGGTGGTGAGGTTCAGCTCATGCAGCCGGCGTGCCAGTGCCATGGCGGCGACCTTCCAGCGTCGCTTCGCCTGCAGGATCCAATGGGTGCTCGGATTACGCGGGATGTGTGCGATTACGTCAGACGCCGGCATCAGCAGGGCTGCCGCGAAGCGGTGTGCCTCGCCCTCGGCCTGTGGACCGTGCGGGACCTGCTCTTCGCCGTGCAGGACAAGATGGCCCAGTTCGTGAGCCGCGTCGAAACGCCCTCTCTCGGCGGTTTTCTCTGTCCCGAGCAACACGAAAGGGATGCCCCGATCCCAGAAGGAAAAGGCGTCGACTTCCGGGCAGTCTCGCGACAACGAGAACACTCGCACCCCGTGCGACTCCAAGAGGTGGACCATGTTCGGGATGGGGGCGACACCCAAGCCCCACCGGGCACGAACAAGCTCGGCTGCCCTCTCGGCCGGGCAGTCCGCGGATCCCGCCTCCCCCGGAAACGGGACCTGCTCGCCATCGCCGAGGCGGCTAAACGATGTCAGGGAGGGCAGTTCCGGGGTCGGCAGTCGAAAGCGCGCCCCAATCCAGTCCTGGAGGATTCTGGCCAGGCGGCCTCCGCTGAGCGCGATGTCCCGCTGGGAGGCCGTCATCTTGCTCAACGCCCGGAAGCTCACCGCCTCCACGGGCAGATCAGCGACCTCCTCAGCCGTGAAGAACGACTCAGGGAATTCGAGCGCCTCGACGAGGGCAGCCAAGGAAGGCGCGCTCGGGTGCGCCCTGCCGCTCTCGTAGTCCGACAGTCGTCGGGCGGTGAGTCCGGCCATCTGGGCGAGGCGGGTGACGGTGAGCCCGCGACGCTTGCGCGCCAGGACGAGCCGGGATGCCGTGGTCATGGGAGTGCCAATGGTCTGAGGTTCGGACGTGTCAGCTCAGGCGTTCGATGGGGATGTCGATGCCGCCCTCGCCGTCGTCGTCATTCGGGAACGGGTTGAAGCCCTCGAAGTCGAGGTAAGGGAAGATGATCCGCTCGTGCCAGCTGTCGATCTTGCCACGGCTGCCCGCATTGTTCGGCAGCGACAGTTCGTAGTGAAGCCGCGTCCCGGTCGGCATGTTCACATGCTGGTAGAGCAGGAACCAGGTGGGAATGCCGTCGCCCACGTCGTGCGGCTCAGGCTCGACCATGTCGCCAGGGATCATCAGCTGACGGTTGGTCTCAACCCTACGGATGACAGCGGAGCCCTTCGCGTAGCGCGTAGACGGGATGAGCCCCGCGTAGCCGGCACCCTTGTTCCCACTGGATGCCGTGACAGCGAAATCCTCCGTCGGCGAGAGGAGGAGCGGCACGTTGTTGGGGCTCACGCTGCGCCATCCCTCGGGGATGTAGGTCTCGCGCAGGAAGCGAATCGCCCGTCCCCAGAAGATGTTGCCCGGCAGCGAGACGGGGTCGAGTGGGGTACAGAAGTTCCGTTCCGCTTCAGCGCGCTGCAGTGCGTCCTCGATCCGCTCGACCGAGAGTCCCAGCTCTGCGAGCCTGCTGCGACGGCGTGAATCCTCAACGTGCACGACTGCCATGCCCAGCCCCTGACCACAGAGAGTGATTTCCGGAAATCCTCCCTCATTTGAGGTAGAAAATCAAGAAGCCGTGCTGGTCATTAGCCTGCTGTGAGGTAGTCGCGTGGTCGGGGCAGACGCGAAGCCCACCCCGACCAGACCGCTACACTCCCCGAACCAAAGCCTTCTTGTCCGCTCGTCTCCGTTGCTCGCGCACCGTGGCGTCGATGCCTTCCGCGACCTCCGCCTGGCGCTCGTCGTCCGAGTGCTGGTAGATCATCGCGGCTTTCTCCGAAGACTGGCCGGCGCGGACCATCGTGTCCTTGAGCGTGGCGCCGGACTGGGTGGACAGAGTGTGTCCCGTGTGGCGCAGGTCGTAGAAGCGGAAGTCCTCGGGTAGGCCGACCTTGGCTCGGGCCTTGGCCCATTTCCGGCCGAAGGTCGTACGCCGGAACGGTGCGCCCTTCTCGCCAACGAACAGCAGGCCGTTCGGCTCCTTTTCCGCGAACCAGTCAAGGTGCCGCTTGACCTCCATGGACAGGAAGGCCGGCAGGAAGATCGTGCGAACGCCCGCGCCCGACTTCGTGTCCCCCTTCGCCCGACGCCCGGTCGTCAGCTCGGGCGCGGCCTCGGTGATGCGTACAGCCAGCGGTTCCAACGTCACGGCGGGGCGTCGCAGGGCCGCCTGCTCCTCCGGGCGCATCGGGCCGTAGGCGCAGAAGTAGATCATCAGCCGCCACCTCGGTCCCATCGCCCCGGCGAGGGCGTCGACCTGGGCAACGGTCGCGGTCGAGCGTTCCTTCGCCTTCTCGCTTCCCGCGCCCCTGATGCGGCAGGGATTGCGGCGGATCAACTCGTCGTCGGTGGCCGTCTCCATGATGGCCTTGAGCAGGCGGTAGGACTTGGCGACCGTCGTGGCGCCGGTCGCCTTCAACCGCTCGGTCCGCCAGGTGCGTACGGCAGGCGGGGTGATCTCGTCCAGGTCCGTGTCCCCGAAGGCGGGGATGAGGTGCAGCCGCAGGAGCCTGCGGTACAGCTCGTCGGTGGTGGCGGCGAGTCCTCGTTCGTCGATCCATGTCAGGGCGTACTGCTCGAAGTTCACGGCTCCTGCGTCGGGGTCGACCCAGTGCCTGCGCTCGATGTCCGCCTGGGTGAGCGTTAGCCAGGTCTGGGCTTCGGTGCGGGTCGCGAAGGTCTCAGGGGCGGTACGGCGGCTGCCGTCAGGGGCCCAGTAGCGCGCCTGCCAGCGACCGGAGGGGAGTTGGCGGACGGTACCGAACTCACGCCGCCGCTGCGGCTTGCGGCCCGCCATCAGGCCGCCTTCCCGAAGTGCGACCGTGCCTCGCGAAGGGTCGGCACGGTGTGTTCTGCGATGTACGCGTCGATCGCGGTGGTGGGGATGCGCACCGGCTTGCCGAGTTTCACGTAGCGGATGCGGCGTTCCTGGATGAGGCGCCGGATGAAGCGCACTCCGGTACCGAGGCGTTCGGCGGCCTCCTCGACCGTGAGCAGCCGGTCGTTCGTTTTCACCTCCTTCGCGGTGCGGGGCTGGGCGGAGGCGTGGGGTATCGCGGTGTGGCGCAAGCGGAGATCCTCTTCTGGCCCTGCGTGTGGAGCGGCAACTCCCGGCAGGGCCGTGCGTTCATGGGATGGGCGTGTTGGTGGCCGGCCTGGGGGTTCGCGGTCCCAGGACGAGCGGGAGCAGGGGTGGTTTACGGGCCGGTGGGCAGCCCGGACTCTTCCTGGTTGATCTTCATGATGTTCTCGGCGATGGCGTTGCTGACCACGACGTTGGCCTCGTCGCGGATGTCCGGGTGCTGCGCGAGGTAGGCGGCGAGTTGGTCGGTCGCCCTCACATAGGCGCGCTGAGCACGCTGAGCGGCCAGATTCGCGGCCACCACGGTGTCGATAATCTCCATTGCCTGGCCTGCGGCGGCGAGGGCCGGCGGGCCGACGAAGTTGGCCAGCGAGACACCGAAGGCGTCGGCGAAGCCGATGGCCTCATCGAGGTTGATGCGACGTTTGCCGTTCTCGATCCGCCAGACAGCTGACGGGTTCATCTCGTAGCCGGCTTCGTTGAGGAGCTCGGAGAGCGTGGTGGTGCTCCAGCCACGTTTGTCGCGCTCGACCTTGATGCGCTTCGCGGCGTTGTCCTCACCCTTGAGCATCACGCCTTCGGGTTCCTCGTCGTCGTGGTCCTCGTTCGGCATCCCTCCTCCTTCCGGTTCCGGCGTGTTGCTGCAAGCCGCAGCGACAGTAAAAACGATACACCATCTTCTGCGTCTTGCAAAATGGCTATGCGTAGTGCATAATTGATCACGGCCGGTCCTTGCGATCCCATGGACCGGCCTCGCCTTGGCATGACATGCAAAAAGCCCCCCGGTGATCAACCACCGAGGGGCTCAAGGCGCAAACCTCACGCCGCCCATCCCTGAACGACTGGCTGCATGGCCGGGATTGCCGTCCCGTATGGCCCGCAGATTGAGGAGCTTGATGTCCAGTATGGACGAAGTCACCCCGAACACGCCACCGCTCGCCCCCGCGCCGCCCGGAGCCGAACCCGATCGGCCGACTCCGAACGAGCCCGAGCCTGCCCCGGCCACCGAGGGTGAGCAGGTGCTCAGCGATCTGCGGGCGCAGCTCCAGCGGTACGTCGTGCTGCCGAGCAAGGAAGCCCGCACGGCCGCAGTGCTGTGGGTGGCCGCAACCCACCTGCAGACCGCGTGGCAGCACGCCCCGCGCCTCGCGATCGTCGGACCGGCGAAACGGTGCGGGAAGTCGCGGCTCCTGGACGTGATCACCGAAACGGTGCACGATCCGCTGATCACGGTCAACGCCTCCGCCGCGGCAGTCTTCCGGTCGATCACCGAAACCCCTCCCACCCTGCTGGTGGACGAGGCTGACACGATCTTCGGCTCGGCGAAGGTGGCGGAGAAGAACGAGGAGATGCGGGGCCTGCTCAACGCCGGTCACCAGCGCAATAGGCCCACCCTGCGCGTCTCCGGCCCCAACCACGAGGTGTCGAAGTTCCCCACCTTCGCCATGGCCGCCCTCGCGGGCATCGGGGACCTGCCCGACACGATCATGGACCGGTCGATCGTGATCCGGATGCGCCGTCGCAGGCCAGGCGAGAAGGTGGAGGAGTTCCGCACCTTCCGGGACACTCCTTCACTGCACGCCCTGCGTGACCGCCTCATTGCCTGGCTGGTGCCACTCCACGCAGAAGCGATGGACCTCACGCCGCCCATGCCGGTCGAAGACCGAGCCGCCGACACGTGGGAACCGCTGATCGCGGTCGCAGATCTCGCAGGCGGTCCGTGGCCCGGCCTCGCCCGCACCGCGTGCCTGGCGATGACCAAGCATGAGGCGGAACAGGACCAGGACAACAGCAGCCTGAGCATCCGCCTCCTGGCCGACATCCGCCGTGTCTTCGCCGCCGAAGGCGACCCCTCGGCGATCCGCACCGGTCGTCTCCTCGACATCCTGAACCAGGACGACGAGTCGCCCTGGCCCGGCTACACCGAGCAGGGCTTCACCGCGCGCGGACTCCAGATCCTGCTGAAGGACTACAACATCAGCGCGGCCAACCGCCGGTTCCCCGGCAACGTCCAGGCGAGGGGTTACACCCGCCTGCAGTTCGCCGACGCCTGGGCACGCTACTGCCCCGAGCCCAAACCGGCGTCCACAACGGGAGCCTGACCCGCCACGACCCGTCGCGACCCGTCCCCGCGCAGGTCAGAGCCGTGACGGTTCGCACGCCCGCAACGGGTCGACCCGCCATCTCCATCGCACCCGTACCTGCTCCGACCAGGCATGCGACGAGTCGCAACGGGTCGAGACCAACGCGGGCCCACCCACTGTCTCGAACCCTGGAGCACCCACCTTTGCCCTCTCCCACCACCGCTATCACCCCCGCATCGGTGCCGGCATTTCTGGCCACCGCGATCCGCACGGGTGTGGCCCTGCTGGCTCTGGCCGCCTTCGCGCTTTCTTACGACGCCCTGCGTCAGATGGCAGCCGCCAGCCACATCCACCACCTGCTCACCTACGCCTTCCCCCTCGTGATCGACGGCTTCATCGCCATCGGGATCGGCGCCCTCCTCGTCCTGCGGGCCGCGCCCCTGCGGTCTCGCCTGTACGTCGCGGGGCTCGTCGGCATCGCCACCCTCACGAGCATCTGGGCCAACGTCCTGCACGCAGTACGCGTCAACCAACAGACCAGCCACACCGGGCTCGCGCTCGACAACATCACCGTCGGCGTCATCTCCGCCATCGCTCCCCTCGCGCTAGCTGGCGCAGTCCACTTCTACCTCCTCGTCGCCCGCCACCCCGAGCCACACGAAAGCGCCCGCCACATCACAGCGGATGCCACCCCAGAGGGCCGAAGTCCCGCCGCCACGCAGGAACCGACATGCGGGTTCAACGAGACCCAGGACGACGAAGCCGATCAAGTGGCTGAGCTCCAGAAGCCGGCCGCTGAACGTCGGGGCCGGCTACCAAGCGCCACCCTGGAGCAGGCAGTCGAGATCGGCCGTACCGCCGCTCCGGGACGAAGCGGTCGGATCTCCCGCCGCCACATCGAGAAGGCCATCCGGGACAAGGGCCTCGCAGTAGGCCGGGAACGCCTGGACAGGGCCAAGGACATCCTCCAGTCCGAACTCGACCAAACCGCCAAGCCACTCGGCACCGGCTGACCCCGCCCACCCCGGCCCGCCCTCACCCCTCACACGAGGGCGGGCCCACGGGCACGCGCAACCCCTCGCCCCTCAACACCGATCCTGGAGCCCCCGTGCACGATCACCACGACGAACCCACCACATCGAAAAGGCAACTGACCATTACCCCAGCACCAGGCGGAGCAAGGTATGGCGTTGGACCGTCCAAGGGCCGGTCCAACGCGTCCTCCTCCGCCCCGGGGGTGGCGGAGGAGGAGCTCCGGCGCGAGGGCGCGCTGGAGGGGGAAGCCGGCATCGTCATGCCTGTGCGTGCAGCCGACGAAGCCGCGCTCCGCCGCGTCGCCCGCCGTCGCGCCCGTGAAACCGAACAGCGCAAGAAGCGTGTCGATGTCCGCTACAGCATGAACGAGCACACCGAGATCCTGGACATGGCCCAGAGCATGGGCCTGGCGGGTGCCCACTTCGTCGGCGCGGTCGTCATGGCCTTCATCGAAGGTGCCCACACTCTCCCTGGCCAGCGTGGCGCCCTCGACGACCTGATCGATGAACTCGCTGCCCTGCGCACCGAGGTCGCCAGGATCGGCAACAACGTCAACCAGATCGCCCACCGTCTCAACGCCGGAGCAGATCCCCGCCCGGAGGACTCCGCCGTCATCGCCGCGGCCGGTGATGTGCTCGTCAAGGCTCGTTCCGCCGCGGCCGCGATCGATACCGCCGCCGATGTGGCCGCCACAACGAAAGAGCCCGCCACCCGTTGATCGCGAACATCGTCAAGCCCGGCTCCAAAACCCGAGGCGTGCTGAACTACCTCTACGACACCAAACGCGCCAACGACCACACCGACCCCCACCTCGTAGCGTCGTGGGACGGCTTCGCCCCCGACCCCGGCCGGGAGCCGGATGCCACCCTCGCCCAGCTGACCACCGCCCTCGACCTGCGCGTGAAGCAAGCCGGAGAGCGCGCCCCCAAGAACCACGTGTGGCACTGCTCGATCCGGGCCGCGCCCGAAGACCGGACGCTGTCGGACGCCGAGTGGGCCACGGTCGCCCGCCGGGTACTGAACGCCACCGGCATCGCCCCGGCCGGCGACCCTGACGCCTGCCGCTGGGTCGCCGTCCGCCACGCCGATGACCACATCCACATTGTCGCCACCAAGGTCCGAGGCGACCTCACCCCGCCCCGCAACTGGAACGACTACCTGCGCGCCGACAAGGAACTGGCCGCCATCGAGAAGGAATACGGCCTACGACAGGTCCCGCGCGGCGATCGCACGGCCGCCAAACGCCCCACCCGCGCCGAGCAGGAAAAGGCCCGCCGAACCGGACATACCACCACGGCCCGAGAACACTTGCGGACCACCGTCCGCACCGCCGTCTCAGCCGCCACCAGCACCGAAGAGTTCTTCCGCCTCCTCACCGGCGCCGGCGTCCTCGTGGACATCCAGTACTTCCCTTCGGGCGACATCCACGGATACAAGACCGCCCTCGAAAGCGACACCAACAAGGACGGCCAGCCCGTCTGGTTCTCCGGCTCGACGCTCGCCCCCGACCTGTCCTACCCAAAGATCGCCGAGCGCCTCGCCGCCACGTCCACGCTCCCACGCGGGCCCTCTGACCGTCAGCACACGGCCTGGCAGCAGATCATCGAGGCAGCCGGGCACCTCCCCGACCTCCTCGCGCAGACCGACGACGCCGCAAGCCAGGCGCACATCACGGTGCTCGCTGAGACCCTTGATGTCCTCCCCCTCACAGCCACCGCCGACCTGCGGCTCCCGCTCGGCCAGGCCGCCACCGCATTCGAACGAGCCAGCCGCTCCCGCATCCACGCCAGGCACCGGCAGGCCCAGACAACCCGGCGGGCCGTCAAGGCCATCCTCCGCGAACCCGCCCCACGGGACGGAGCTCTCTTCGCGATCCTCCTCGACGCACTCCTCCTCGCGGTCGTCGCAGCCCAGCACTGGCACCGCAACCACCATCACGATCAGCAAGCCGAAGCGGCCCGACAGACCGCCGAACATCTGCGAGCCGCTTACCAGGAAGCCGCCCGTCAACCCCTAGCCGTGATCCACCAGCGGGGCCGACACCTGGCTCTACCTCTGCAGCAGCGCCAGGCCGAGATCATCCGCCAAGCCCTGCCCGACCTCGCCGACCAGATCCTCGCCGAACCCACCTGGCCCGCGCTCGCCGCCGCACTATCCGACACCACAACAGCCGGCCACAACCCCGCCACGCTCATCACCCAAGCCGCACGACACCGGGAACTGCACACCGCCGGTTCTCTCAGCGAAGTCCTTACCTGGCGCCTGCACCGCATCACCGGCCTGCACCCGCAGCCGCCCACAACCACCACACCGGCCTCGGTGCGGACCACCGCGCCCACCGGCCACCAGCGCCGAACCCGGTGAACACCAACACCCGGGCCGAACGGCATCCGATAAGGAGACCATCCTGAAGATCCACCCCCTCGCCGCCACATTCCCCGTCCTGCCGGAGGACGAACTGCATGACCTCGCCCAGTCCATCAAGGCCGAAGGTCAGCACAAGCCCATCGTCCTCGATCGGGACGGCGTCCTCCTCGACGGTCGCAACCGCCTCGCCGCCTGCGAACTCGCCAGCGTCGAACCCCGCTTCACCCGCTACGAAGGCAACGACCCCACCAGCCTGATCCTGGCCGCCAACCTCCGCCGCCGACACGTCAGCAAGGGCCAGCAGGCCATGATCGGCGCGATGGCGCGTTCACTTTCGGGACACTCCTTGCGGGCCCACGCCACACTGCACGCGATGAGTCTCAGCCGGCTTTCCGCCGCCAACGTCGTGCTGGAGCATGCCCCCGACCTCGCCGAACAGGTACGCCTCGGCACCCTCGGTCTCGACGCCGCCTACGCCGAAGCCGGCCATCGCAAGGCCCGCACCGCAGCCGTCATCAACCAGCACAACGAGCTGCGCCAGCACGCCCCCGACCTAGCCGAACAAGTCACCGAGGGCTACCTCACCCTCGACGCCGCCACCGCCATACTCCACCAACGTCTCGAAGACGAACGACTGCGCCGGCGCGTCAAGGAAGTCGATGCCATCCGCCAGGCAGACGGCGATACGAGGCCCAGCCACACTGAACTCGCCGAGCAGGGAGCGATCACCTGGCAAGAGGCCCACCACCGAGTGGAACAGCAACACGCCCAACGCCAAAAGGCCATCCAAGAAGCACAGCAGGCCCTCGAACAGATCGCCAGAAGCTGGACCGCCGTCCAGGACCTCGCGGTTCGCCTGGACACGCCTTACGCACACGAGGTCCTCGACGGCCTCACGCCAGAAGCCCGGGCCCTCGCCACCCGCCTGACCAGCCAGGTCTGACGCCACCAACACCACCGGGGCCAACGCCGCACGGGGTTGGCCCCGGTGACATGTTGATGAGGGCACTTGGGCACGTAGTTAGCGCGACGGCCCGCTCGCGGCCTATCGGCCAGAGCCGATTTAAACGGGCCCTATCACCATCGGAGCCGCATCGCCTGGAGCCCGTGCGAGCCGATTCCCTTCCTCCCGTGCCCGCAGTGCGCGGTAGCGTCCCTCGTGAGGCCAACGGAGAGGGAGCCCGCACCATGCCGCAGCCGATGGACACTGCTCATCGTCCAGCCCAGCGCGGGCTCATTCTGGACTTCGCCGGGGTACTGACCGCCGACCCACGCCCGGTGCACCGCGCGTGGTGCGAAGCGGAGGGGCTGGAGCCCGGGGCATGGCGCGCGACCCTCAACGACAATCCCGAAGGCCGTCGGCTGTACGTGGCGTTGGAGATCGGGCAGATAGACCAAGCCGCCTGGAACGAGGGCACGGCTGCGCTCCTCGGTCCGCACGTCGAGCCGACGAACCTGATGGGCCGCGCTTGGTCAGGAGTTCCCGCCGCGCAGCGCATGATCGGGCTCGCCCGCGCTGCTAGGGCTGCCGGTTACCGGCTCGCGCTGCTGTCGAACAGCTTCGGCATGGACCCTTTCAACCCGTACGAGCACAGCGGCATCTGGGACCTCTTCGATGTGCACGTCATTTCCGAAGCGGTCGGCCTGGCCAAGCCCGATCCGGCGATCTACCAGCTGGTGTTGGATCGCCTCGGTCTGCCGGGTCCGGCGTGCGTGTTTGTCGACGACCACCCGGTGAACCTCCCGCCGGCCGAGGCCCTGGGCATCACCACCGTCCTCGCGCAGGACGAGGCGGCGGCGGTTGCCGAGCTGGAGGAAATGCTCGGGGTCAACGCAGTCCTGCGGGTGCAGCGACTGGTTCCGGCCGTTGTTCAACTCCCCTCCCGTGGATGACTGTCGGCAGTCACGCGGTCACGGGTACGGTCCATGTCTGGCCGATCTGGATCGGGAGAGTGCCTGCCATGCAATGGTCCGAGTACACAACGGCCGAAAGAATCAAGGCTCTTCGCAGCGGCATGACGCAGGAGGGGTTGGCCGAGGCCGCCGCCGTATCCGTCGGCGTCGTCCGGAAACTGGAGCGCGGTGGCACCGCGTCACTGCCTTCGCTGCTGTCCATCGCCTCGGCACTCGGGACAGACATCGCCGTGCTCCTCGGTCAGCAAGCACCGCGGCGATCCATGGACCGCAACGAGCGGGCGGCCCTGCGCACCTTGTCCGGCGCCACTCACGATGCAGCCATCGGGATCCCGGCCGACACCGAACCCGGGACCGTCGAGGAACTGCGGTCCGCCGTCCAGCATGCCGACGCCGCCTACTGGGCTGGCCGGTACACCGAGCTTGGCGTGCTGTTGGGCGCCTTATTGCCCGAGGCCCGTGCCCGCTACGACGCCTCGGACACGGTCGAGAAGGAAGCCGCAGCCGGCGTCCTCGCCGATGTCTTCCAGACAGCCGGCATGGCCGCCAACGTCTGGGGATCACGAGACCTCGCCTACGCCGCCCTCACCTATGGCCGTCAGATCGCCGTGCAGGTCGGTGATGACCTGCGTGACGCCCACCTCGCCGCCACCACGGCGTGGGTCAATCTCCGCGACGGCCGGACGGCACAGGGCTTCACGCTCGCCGCAGCCCAGGCGGACCGCATCGAGCCCAAGATGTCGGAGCACGACCCTGACCGGCTGTCGGTGTACGGGCAGCTCGTTACCAATGCGGCAGTAGCAGCTTCCCGTGGCGGCGCCTCCCCGGACACTGCCCGCGAATACCTCTCCCAGGCCCACGCCGTAGGCGCCCGCCTCGGCACAGAGCACGCCCGGGGCCGGCACGCCCAGCCCTACGGCCCGCTGTACGCCGGAACGCAGGCCATGAGCATCGCCGTTGCCCTCGGGGACACCCCCGGAGCGTTGCGACTCATGGACACCGTCCGGCTGGACGAGACTGTCCCGCTTGCCACCAGAGCCCGCTACGGCCTCGATGTCGCCCTGACCCACGTCGAATGCCGCCGGTGGGAGCAGGCCGCCGACACCCTCGAAGGCGTCTGCGCCATGGCGCCGGGGTGGGTGCAGCACCAGATGCTGCCCGGTGTGATCATCTCCCGCCTGGCCGGCGTGTCCGTCAGCCGCCTTCGCGGGCTCGCGCACGCCGCCGGTGTTTCCCTTGGAGTCCGCTGACCGCCACGCTCCGTTGCAGCTGGACGGCCGCCACTCTCACGACTGCCACGCCCCGTGACACCTCACGCAAGCCCCGCCTGCCGGACGGACACGGGGCGTGGCAGCTTCTGCCACCACGAACTCGCTCCGCCGTCACGGGCCGTGCCTGTCCCGCGTACTCGCACGACAGCACGCTGGAGGCATGTCGAACACCTCCCCCGACGGTCTCGGACACGTGCCCGTCGCCGTCTACGCCTGCGCCGCCGAGGCGCCCCTCGTACGTGAGGCCGAAAAACAAGCTCGTCGCTACGCCGACGCCCGCCACTGGCATGTGGCCGGAGCCTGGGCCGACGACGATCCGACCCTTCCCTTGGACACCCGGCCGGGCTGGTCGGCCATAGCAGGCGCCCTGTCCACCGGCATGATCCGTGGGGTCGTCGTCGGAGCCGCCTCCCACGTAGCTGCGGACGCGGCGCAGTTCGCCGCTCTCGGGGTCCTCATCCGTGACCGAGGCGGCTTCCTCGCGGAAGCGATCCCCCGGCCTTCCCGCCGTACCCCCGGCCAGAACGAGCGCCGCCAAGCCCTGTTCGAGGCGGCCTCCGGGTGGTCGCCCTGGACCCGTCTCGTGCCCGGGATCGCGTGGTGACGCGCCCACGCGCCGAGGTCGGCGACCTGGTTGAGGACCAGCAGGGACGACGGGCGATTGTCACGGACATCAAGAAGGGCAAGACCTGGGTCCTGCGTCCGCCCTCGGGCAGCACCACGGCTCAGTGGGAGTCGGACGATCCTGATTCCCTGCGGATCTTGGAACCCCGTCCCTCACGCCCCGACCGCAATCAGGAGGCCAAGTGAGGTCCCGCCGTATGGCCCGTCTCGCAGGCAGCGACCCGGTCGGGCGGTTACTGACCGGGGTCTGGCTCGCGGGTCACGTGGCCGCCGCATTCACCCTCGGCGCCGTGATCGCCGACCGCCCGACCGCTGTCACGGCGGGCTCGCCCGTCGTCAGCAGCCCGGACCGGCCCGCCGACGAGCAGACGCACGACCTCTGAGGCCCTCCCCCCGAGACCGTAAGGCGGACCCGCCGTGTACGCGTTCGGCCTGTGCATCGACCAGAACTACCTCACCCCCGGCCTGGCCACGATCACCGCCCTGGCCGACAGCCTCACCCCAAAGGCCCGCCACCAGGCCGCGCTCCGCATCCTCACCCTCGACCTCGCCCCGGCCGACGCCCTGCTGCTCGCCCAGCTCGCCAAACGGGCCGGCTTCGGCTCCTTCGGCCTTGCCCACCGCACCCCGCTGCGCTCCTGCCGGATGGCCGACGCCTCGTACATCACCGTCACGACCTACCTGCGCTTCGAGTTCACACCCGCCTTCGTCCGTAGGCCCTACCTGATCTACGTGGACGCCGACACTCTCGTGCGCGGTGACTTGAGCGAACCGCTCGGCACCTTGCTCCTCGGCGAGGTCGGCGCCGTCCGCGACGAGTTCAACCCGGCCGTCGGCGAATGTCCCGCCCTGCCCGGCGCCGCAGAACGCTGGCCGCGCCTTCGGGGCCTTCCCTACTACAACGCCGGTCTTTTGTGGGTCCGCACCGCAGATATGCCCCGCATCCGGAGCGGCGTCGAGCGGGCTCTGGTCCGACAGCGCCGGCACATCCTCCACAACGACCAGGACGCCCTGAACCTGTGGCTCCTGCACGCCGGGCACGTCCGCCCCGTCGGTTCCGGGTACAACCGCTTCGAGGTCGGCCGGTTCCTCGAACGCGGCAACTGGGTCCGCCGCGTCGTCACCCGACCCCTGCGTCCCGACCCATCCGCAGCGCTCGTCCACTTCGTGGGCCCCGAGAAGCCCTGGCAGCCGGGATGCCCCCGCACAGAGGACGTCCGGGAGTACCGCCTGCTGCTGCGGCGAACCATGCGGCATGTTCGCGCGATGGGCGCCGCTCACCCCGAGCCGACGGGCCTGCGATGAGAACGCCCCCACCGATGGTCTCCCGCGCCTGCGCCATGTTCCTCGGGACGACCGCCCGAACCGCTGAACAGTTGGCGCTGGGCTCGCGTACGGCCGTCTACCGGACCGGCCTCCACGACGGCCGCAGCGTGATCGTGAAGCTGTACGCGCACACCGCCCGCCGCAACGCAGTCACCGAGGCGGCCGCGATCCGTGCGGCTGCGGCCACCGTTCCCGTCCCGGAGGTACTCGGCTGCGGTACCACCTCCAGCGAGGGAGGCACCGCCCTCATCACGTCCGACCTCGGGGGATGCACCCTTGGCAGCGCCGTACGCGCCAGCACCATCACCCGTAGCCAGGCCCTCCGGGACCTCGGTGGCCTCCTCGCGCGCCTGCACCAAGCACCAATAGCCCACCCTGCTCCGTCGCGTCCGTTTCACGACGCGGTTTCCTCTCTCTCGCGCCGCTGCCCGTCCGACCTGCTCAACGTCATCGGGCCCACCCTGGCGCTCATCGCCGACGCCCCCGAATCGACACCACTGGTGTGGTGCCACGGAGACGTCCACTTCGACAACGTCGTCCTGGCCGGCCCACAGGACGCACGCCACCTGGTCGACTTCACAGACGCGGCCCCCGGCCACCGGGAATCCGATGTGGCCCACGCCCTCGTCATGGCCACCACCCACGCCCCGCAGGACCGCCTCGCCCTGACGGGCGCCTACTCCCTTGTCCTGGACGACGCACTTCTGTCGGCGTGGGCGGTCTTCCAAACCGTCCGCTGCTGGGCGTACGCGGTCCACCACGAGGACCGAGCCCTGTGGTCGAGCCGCCTGGCCAGCCTCACCCGTCAGTCGCCCCAACTTTTCCGCACGCCGCGCAAGGAAAGGACTCCCCGGTGACCAACCCCGGCCTCACGGTCGTCATCCCCGCCCACAACGAAGTCGCGTACCTGCCCCGCTACCTCCCGACCGTCCTTGCCTCCGTCGAACGCTGGGAGGCGGCCAGCGGCGAGCGGGGCGAGGTGATCGTGGTCGATAACGCCTCCACCGACGCCACCGCCGACATGGCCGCTTCCTTCGGCGTCCAAGTGATCGACGAGAGCATCAGGAACATCGGCCGGGTTCGTAACACCGGCGCCTCCGCCGCCCGGAGCCGACGACTGTTCTTCACCGACGCCGACGTCGCGCTGCCCGTGGAGGCGATCAGCGCTGCGGCAGCCGCGATGGACGCGGGGGCCGCCGGGGGCGCCATCCCGCCTCTCTACACCCCCAAGCGGCTCGGGGCCAGGCTGCTCTGCGCGTACTGGGACCACTACCGGACCTCGCACGGCGGCGCACAGGGCGTCGCCCAGTTCGCTACCGCAGCGGCCTTCAGGGAGGTCCGCGGGTACCGCGAGGACCTGTTCATGAGCGAGGACGTCGACTTCTTCGCCCGCTTGACCACCCACGGCCGCGCGACCGACGCCCCAGTCGAAATCCTGGACGACCTGCGCGTACGCCCCTCCACCCGCCGCTACGACGAGTGGTCCAGCCTCCGGATGCTGTGGTGGCAAAACCCCGTCACCGCCCGCCTGCGGCTGGGCTCCTCGCGCATGTGGCGCCACTGGTACGAGACCACCGTCCGATGAACCAGGAGACGCGCATGACCACACCTCTGCCCATACCGGACGAGGACGGCATCTACACATTCGCCGACGACCTCGTTCGCGTGCACCAGCGGTGGACCGACCACCTCGCCGAACGCCATCGCGCCCATGACCACCACGTCATCGAGCTGAAGGCCCCGCACAGCGGCTGCTCCCACTTCGTCGAGATGCGACGCCCGTCCGGCCGCCCCGTCCTCGTGATCGAGCCGCACCACGACGACTTCGCGCTCTCGGCCTCCGGGAGCTTCCTCGCCCGCCCCCGCCCCCTCACCGTGATCACCGTGTTCACCCGGTCCCGCAGCGTCCACCCGGCGCTGGAGACCACGTACTCCACCGAGGCCGCCGTATCCGACCTCCGCGACCGCGAAGGCGCTGCCGCCCTCGCCACGCTCGCCGCCAAGCGCATCCCCCTGGGTCGCAAGGACGCCGATCCTCCATACCGGCCGTACAGCCGAGATGTGCTGGAGCAGGTCACTGAAGAACTGCGGGGCATCGTCCGTGCTAACCCCGACGCCGAGCTCCTGGCCCCAGCCGCTGTCACCCGCCACCCGGACCATCTCCTCGTGCACGATGCGGCGGTCCGTCTAGGGTGCCGATGGTTCTGGGAAGACCTCGCCTTCTGGTCCACGTACGCGCTGGCCGGATGCGACCAGCACCTCTTCCGCGCCCGCACCGGCCCGACCCTGGCGCCCAAACTGGTCGACATCACTGCGGTGGTCCTCGACAAGGTCACGGTCCTGCGGATGCACGGCTCGCAGATGCACCCGGCCCGGAAGATGTACCGCCCGATCCGGCACGCCTGGACAACTGCCGCCGACCTGTTGACCGGCACCGGCACGTACGCGGAACGCTTCTACCGGACGGAGTCGCTGTGAAGGTCATCGCCCTCGAAGGACCCTCCTACGCGGGGAAGTCCACCGCCATCAACCACCTGCGCAGCAGCGGCATCGAAAAACGGGGGTTCGTGTCCGACTGCTACGTCAAGCACATCGCCCACCGCGACGACATCCCGCCAGCGCGGACCGGATCCGCGGCAGAGCAACTCGCCGCGTTCGAGAGGTTCATGGTGATCGAGGGGGCCCGGGTCCGCAGTGCGCTCGCCAGTGGCAAACCCGTGGTGATCCTCGACCGCTCCATCGACACCCTCCTCGCTCACGCCCACGCTCTCGACGCACTGTTCGGCTACGGCGTCCACCATCAGCTTCGCGACCGGCTCCAGGAGCTGCCGTTCCTGCGTCCCGACCACACTGTCTACCTCGATGTTCCGGCCGAGGTGCTGGGACTGCGACGCAAGAGGGCCGGACACACGGCGGCGGAGTCCGACTACTTCCTCCACGAAGCCGCGTTCCTCGACCACGCCCGCGACTACTTCCTCTCGGGCGTGCAGCCGCCGGTCTCACGGGAGGTGGTCGCCATCCCCGCGGATACCACCCCGGCGGAGATCGCTCAGGCAGTCGAGTCCCTCGTCGCGTTCTGGACGAGGTGACCGCCCCATGCCCACCGCCCTGTTCGTCTGGCGGCGCACACCGCCGCCGCTCCTTATCGGCGGAGCCGAAGTCACCCAGCAGCTCCTCGCCGAGGAACTCGCCGAGGCTGGCTGGCAAGTCGTCTATCTGGGCTCTCACCAATCCCCCTGGGACCAGGCCGAGCAGCTCCCACAGATCCGCGCGTTCCTCGACGCCCACACCACCCCGTACGAGGAATCCCACGACGCGCTGCGCTACTGGTGGAACGGCGTGGACTGCATCGCCGTATCGCAGTGCCGAACCGCAACCGTCCTTCGTGCGCTGCTGTCCGGCCTCCGGCCCGACGTTGTGTTCACCGCCCAGGAGGGCGCGGCCGACCTTGCCGCACAGGCCCGGTCGACATCGCTCGTCGCTGGCATACTGCACTCGGTATCGAAGAACGGCCTCGGAGTCCTGGCCGGCCGTCCGCACTACGGGCTGGCCGTCTCCGAGTTCGTCCGCCGACGGGCACCGCAGACCGAGGGAATCCGCCTCGCCGTCGTCCACCCGCCATTCGCGCCGCCCCAACAACCGCCCAGCGTGGCGCGCACCGGGTCGGTACTCATGGTCAACCCGATCCCCGCGAAGGGCTCCGCCCTCCTCCACCAGCTCATACACGTCATGCCGGAGCAGCACTTCACCCTCGTCGAGGGCTGGTGGAACACCGCCGCCGAGTTCGCCGCCGACCCCAACGTGACCTTCGTCCCCAGGGTCTACGACATGGCCCCGCTGTACCGCAACCACCGGGTGCTGCTGGTGCCGTCCACGGTGGAGGACGCTTATCCCCGGGTGATCGTCGAAGCCGCGCTGCACGGAATGCCGAGCATCGGCAGCGATCGGGGCGGCATCCCCGAAGCCATTGGGGCCGCAGGAATCGTCCTGCCCCATACGGCGGGCCCGCAGGCGTGGGCGGACGCTATCCGCGCCACCGACCACCACGCCCTCGGGGAGCGGGCCCGTCAGCACGCGGCAGCGCTTGCCTGCCCACGCCTGCCCGTACTCGAAGCCCTGGGGATCTACCCCTCGGCGAAGGCATCCTCGACCTGACCGAGCCGGTCGGTCCACCAGTGCAGCAGCGCCTCGTCCGCAGTGAACAGCTCGTCGCAAGAGAAGTCACCGCGCTCATAGTGAAACTCCAGCTGCCAGAAGTCCGTCATCCGCTTCCACCACAGCCGACGCACACCGTCCACCAGCGCGGATGCCTCCAGCTGGACCACGGACCGGTAGCCGGACACAAACGCAGGCACCCGTGCGAGATCGAACACTCCGTCCACGCCGAACTGCACCTGGGCCGTTCGTGCGATCTCTTCGGCGTACGGACGGACGCCGACGCGGTCCCAGTCGAGAATGGCGGCCAGTTCCCCGTCCTTCCACAGCAGGTTCCGGTACTGGACATCACCGTGCGTCCACCCGTGCCGGCCCATGGGGATCGCGTCCTGCGGTCGACGGTCGGCATGCTTGCCGATCAGCACCCGCCGCTGCTCCAGAGCGGCCAATGCCGCCGCGTCGAACGCCCTGCCAGTGCCTTTGCTTTCTACCGCTGCGGACAGCCTCTCCGACCTCTCCACCGCCTGCTCCGGCGTCGTCACGTCGGCGGTCAACCTTTCGGGCACGGCTGGCAGCAGGCCCCGATCGCAAGCCCGACCAAGACCCTGGTGGAGGCGCCCCAGGTGCGCACCCAGAGAGGTGACCTGGGGCAGGCCGAGGTCAACACCACGGATGTGGGTGCCGGCCGCCCAGGGAAACAGACACCAGACGCCGCCGCCGACCTCGGCCACCAGAGACCCAGAGCCGGTGGCCACGGAAGCACTGACAGGAACACCAGCGGCAGCCAGCGAAGCGAGCACCCCGAGGTTGCGCTTCAGCCGACCGAGCGGCACGTCAGTGACCCGCTTGAGCGCGAACACTCCGGCCAGCGTCTCCACCTTCCAGTTCGCGTTCATCAGCCCATCGGCGAGGTAGCGGCACTCCCGAACCTCTCCGAAGCAGAAGGCGCGGGCCAGCTCAGCGAGGACGCTGCTGGGGATCCCAGATTTGTCCGCCCCCGTCTCATCTGTCACACGAAGGACGATACGCGGGACTCGGCTTTTCCAGCGCTACGGGGAGATCCTGCTACTGGTCAACGTCGTCGCAGCAGAAGATGCCGGACACTCCTCGCCTTTGCCCAGAAAGACACCGCAGAGCACGGCGGCTCCAGGCAGGTGCCACGCTAGAAGCTCGCCCATGGAGTCCGCGCCGATCCATCCGTTCCACCGCGGGGGCGGGAGCGAGTGGTTCACAATGCGCACCATGCCCAGCAGGTACGACCGTTCTCGAAGACGCCGAACGGGACCGCGCTGTGGTCGTCCCACCAGGAAGGGGACACCATGCAAGCTCCCTCAAGCAATCGGCCGAGGCTGCCGGCACCACGCCACCCGGATTGAACGCGAAGCCGCCGTCCAAGAAGCAAGGACCCGGGCCGAGAAGTCGAAACATGAGGCAGAACGACAACAGCGAGTGATTAGCTCCGGGCTTGCTCTCGTCACCCTGGTGCTGCTGGCCAGCCTGGGCTCCTGCGCTTGGGACGCCTGGACAGAAGACCAGAACGAGGCCATGTGCCAGCTGCACCGAACTCATGCCCTGGCGCTGAGCGACAAAGCCCGCGCAGTACAGATCCCCCTGGTGTTAGCCGGAGACCCGAATGTCAGCATCCTCCAGCTCGGCACCAAGTTCACCGACGACCTCGGAGCCCTCGATGACACGTCCGCCACCGAGCTGGACATATCAACGGCGTATGTCGAGAAGCGCGACCTCGCCGGACAGGCAGCACGAGTCGTTCTCGACCACCGAGAGTGCTTCGACGACGAGTTCAACGCCGAGGCTTCCCGCATAGACCAGGCGCCCACCGAGGTCAGCACCGTGGAGATGCCATCAGCCGCCCACTGCAGTGACGGGTGGCCGTCCACCTCCATCGGCAAACAGGGCGCATGCTCACACCATGGTGGCCTCATTCCCGCGCGTTCATCGGCCACCCTGTTCTTCAACTGATCAGGGGCGCTGCCCATACCTGGTCACGATCCGCCCCGACGAGAGCAGCCGCGGACAGCCCCAAGCGCCATCGATGGCGGCACCAGCGTCTTGCCACACACCTCGAAGCCTGGCAGCGCGACGAGTGTCATCCTGAGGTATGGCGACTGAGCGACGATCATGGAAGCCGGACTGGCGCAGGATGGATTGCCTTGCCGACTGCGGAGAGTTGGTCAAGCGGGCCCGCCACTCGTGGGTCGAGATAGGCGGCACGCGCTCGGGTAGTTGGTTGATCGGGACGCGAGTCGACGTGGGTCGCGCCTTTGCGGACCCTCTGCCTCCACCGGACGAAGAGCAGCTGTTCATGCTGGGCACGGCGCACAGGTCCTGCATCGCAACCGCTGTTGCGCTTCTCCGCGAGCGCAGAGCCCAACTGACTGACGACCTGACCGTGATGAACATCGAGCCGATCACCGGCCACCACGCGCACGAGAACTGGTTGCCGGCTCCGCCTGGTCGCTGCCCCTTCTGCTCAGACCCAGAGGGGCAGCTCACAGACGAGGACATCTACCCCAAATGGCTCGTGCGCGAGATGAAGCAACACGGGGTTCGCAGCACAGACCCGCAACGGCGACGTATCAGCTGGCCGACGACACCCGTCTGCCAGCACTGCAACAACACGTGGATGTCGACTCTGGAGAATGACGTCAAGGACGTCCTCATCCCGATGTTCCACCAGGTGAGATCACTCGACGAGTACGCCCAAGGTCGACTCGCTCTGTGGGCCGCCAAGATGGCCGTCATCCTGGACGCGGCGGGCGGCAACATCGTTCCGCACAGAGCCGGTCAGCGGCTGGAGATCCACCGTCAGCCGCATGACGGCATGCGGGTCTGGATCACCGCCTATCACGACGCGAGCCCCTTGGCTCTGGTATCGCGCCCGATCTACATGCCCGGGAAAGATCCGAGAGACGAGTTGCTCGGCCTGTGCGTGACGTTCTCAGTCGTCAAAGTCGCGTTTCAAGTCTTCATCCCATTCCTCGATGGGGACCTCGCGCCCCTTGAAGACTTTCACGGCTCTGTCCTGCAGATATGGCCCACAACTTGTTCCGTGCTGGACTGGCCGCCTCCGTTCCGGTTCGACCAGACCTCCATCCAGGCGCTCGCAGCAAGAATCAACGACAACCGCGAGGACGTGACGATGGAGGTGAACCTCAGCGCGGCGGAACGGGTGAGCCGAGCGCCTTCAGAAGGCCCCGGATGAAACCTCGGGTAGATCGTCGACCGCTGTCACCGCTCCGGCCATCACGGGCAGCGCGGGACTTGTCCGGCAGGCCGTCTCCGCCCTACTCCGCGAGAACTGAACCGTCGTGCTCCTGACCAGTACTTAGCAAGCGACCGCGTTGCCCAACTACTAGGTAAGGAAACGGGCCTTCGCCTGCTGGAACCCCTCTCGTTCGTAAGCATCCCTGACTCGTGCAGGCCAGCCAATTTCGTGAGTTCGTCCACGAGTGGCGACGGCGTCGGAGCAGATGGCGGAGTGGAGGAGTGCTGCGCGGCGATCGCCTCATCCAAGGCACCCCGGAGCTTCTCGAGCTCCGGCTGCTGCTTCTTCGTGAACACGACGCTGTTCTCGTCTCGCGCCGCATCGTTCGTCTGGGCCCCGAACTGCGAGCGCCGTTCGTTCCCGCCCGGCAGCGTGAACTGGATGAACCCATTCACCACCGATCCGGCCGGCTTCCACTGCACCGCGCTGATCTGCGCCACGTGCAGCCGCTTCTCCCCCTTGCCGGCCGTGGAACGGCCCAGCATTGTGTTCCGGCTGATCGTCACATACTGGCCATCAAACGCGACAATGGCGTGAACGTGCAGGTCGTGACCGACCCAGTCGGTCAGGTGCTGTGGATCTCGCCGGCCCTGCCCGGCCGGTGCCACGACCTGACCGCGGCACGCACCCACCGCATCATCCGGATCTGCGAACGCCAGGGCGTCCCCATTCTGGCCGACCGCGCCTACACAGGCGCCGGCCCCTGGGTTACCACCGGACGCAAACGACCTCCCGGCGGACGACTGTCCCCGACCCAGCAGACGATCAACCGGGCCCTCGCCGCCTCCCGAGCACCCGTCGAACGCGGCATGGCGCGGCTCAAAACCTCGCATCTTCCGAAGATCACGATGCAGCCCGAACCGCATGACGTCAATCGCCAAGGCCATCCTCACCCTGGAGAGGCAACGCTGAAAACGCTCACTGAGCCTTTTTCAACCTGCGTCAGCAGTGCGCCCGTTGGGCTGACAACAGGGTGAAGCCCCTGGTAGATGAGTTTTCGACCAAGAGATCCGTCCCCACCAGAGGCTTCGCATGCTTGTCTACCCGTCGGGCGTCGACGTGTCCAGCTCCACCCTGCGCTTCCTCGCGCAACAACTGCGGCGGCACCGCCGTGCGATCGGGTCCAGGTGGCGGCGGCTGAGCGCGGGCCGCCAAGCCCTTCTCGCACCCGCCCACCTGCGCGTGGGACACACTTACGCCCAGCTCGCTGCCGGATTCGGCGTCGGAGTGACGACCGCCTACCGCTATGTCGCCGAGGTCATCGACCTTTTGGCCGACCTCGCGCCCACCTTGGCCGACGCCGCTCGCGCCGCGTCGACGAAAGCCTTCGTCCTGCTGGACGGCACGCTGCTGCCAATCGATCGCATCGCCGCGGACCGCCCCTACTACTCCGGCAAACACAAGAAGCACGGCATGAACGTCCAGGTCCTCACCGATCCCTTCGGCCGACTGCTGTGGGTCTCGCCAGCCCTGCCAGGCGCAGTCCACGACGTTCGCGCGGCCCGAGAACACGGCATCATCGACGCTCTCGCCCAAACCGACGTCCCCTGCTGGGCGGACAAGGGCTACCGAGGAGCCGGCGGCACGGTCCGCATCCCGTACTGGGGGCGATGGGACAACCTCTCGGCAGGTCAACAGGCAGTGAACCGGTCCCACGCCAAGATCCGCGCACTCGTCGAACAGGCCATGTCCACCCTCAAGTCCTGGCGGATCCTCCGCAAGCTCCGGTGCTCCACCACCCGGATCACCGCCTTCGTGCAAGCCGTCCTCACCCTGTATCTGGCCAGCTCAGAGCGATGATGGAAAAGGCTCACTGTGTACGCGTAGGGCCCGATGATCGTCGAAGCCGAGGCGGGAACGGTCTACCCCGGCAACCTCCCCGCGCCAGGAACACACTTCATGGCCCTTGCGGCACAGATCGTCGCTATTCGTTGACCCGCAGCAGCTAAGGCCGCCGGAATTCCTAACCCTACTTAGAAGTAGTCCCCCATGTTCAGTACGAGTACTCCAGCGTCTAGACCCACAAGCAGGATGCCGCCAATTGACGTCATACTTACGACGGACCGATAGTTTGGAATCTGAAGGAGGCATTTCAGATCAACCGGATCCCAGACGCGGATGGTCCGATCATCTCCGGCGCTAGCAATAACAGTTCTCCCCGCGTACTCAACTACGCTGAGGGCTCGGACCGGACCTGTATGGCCCCACAAAGTATCCATCGCTGCACCGGTCGACGGATTCCAAATCTGAACTCCCTGATCATCTCCTGCCCCCACTAGAAGGTCAGCTCCATGCAAACGAACTTCGCAGAGTGCGTTGACCCCACCCGGCAGACCCCACAACCTTTCCACCCCTCTGCCATTAGTGGGATCCCAGAGCAATACTCTGCGATCCTTGCCTCCTGTAGCGATGAGCCGACGGCTTCTCACAGTGACACCACAGACGGCAGATACTGAGCCAGGCTCACCGCGCCACGGAATGATGGCTCCGGATTCCAAATCCCATATCCTTACGGTCCCCGACTGGCTCAGTACAGCCACCAGGCTACGCGTTGGATGCATCGGATCACAGATCGATTGCGTGGACATTAGGTAACCGTCCAGTTCACGAATCATCTCACCAGAGTCCAGTTTATGCACTTGTATCATGCCGCTCTCAAATGCCACCACCAGACCGTCGCGTCCTCCTATTCGAACCTTTCCTGCAGCTGATATATTTGAATAAGTCCGGCTCGACGGAAGTCTCAACCGAGAAGATACTTCCCCAGACCCGACGTAACGGCGAGCAATTTCGTGGCCATCATAACTACTAGAATCGATAAAAACGCTATCGTCGCTAGAATCTACAATACATAGTTGTTTTGCCGCGCCAATTCGGGAAAACCGTCCTTGAGTGCCGGATTGATCGAATGGGTCCCATATTCTGACTGTTCGGTCGCTACTAGTGCTGGCAAGCAGCCGACGCTGGAGAACTTGAACATCGCACAAGGAGCGAATTTCTCCGATATGGCCCGACATGGTGGCCACCAAAGAACTGCTGCCAAGATTCCAGACGCGCACATCTCGGTCAATGTGGCTTGACGTTGCAAGGAGAGACCTCCCCTGCGATTCCCAAACAGCAACGGGATTCTGTGCCCTTCCTGCGATATACGAGCGTCGCGTACCAGTGCTGGGGTCCCACATCATAACGCCCAAGTCGGAACTTACCGTGACCAGATAGTTCTTGTCGGCGAGACGGGCCGCCGCTAGGGAGTGCACCGCCCCGGCGTGGGCTCGAAGAGAAATCTTCTTCTTACTTGTAGGATTCCAAATTGTAACGCCTTTATCCTCGACGGCGCTCACAAGGAAGGACTGGTCGCCAATCGATACAGCGCACAGATCACGGATAGGCCCCTGAAGTCCCAGTATATTGTCAACCTTCTTACCGGTTTCCAGGTCCCAAATCTGCACTGTACTATCAGAAGATGAACAGGTCGCAGTGGCCAACAGCGTCCGCCCCCGAACGTGGATCGGGCACAATTTCCTAATTGCACTGCGGTGTCCGCGAAGAACATGCTCAAGTCTTCCCGTTGCTGGATCCCATACTTTTGCGACCCGGTCGATGCCACCGCTAACAAGAAGGGTTCTAGAGCCGGTATTGATGGCACACAGTGATGTTACAGTGGAACCCCCGTCCAATTTACTTACTAGTTCCCCGGTGTTCGGGTTCCAGATGTTAATCGATTTCCCATGACCAGCACTAGCAATAAAGGACTTCCCATCTCGGTCGAGTGTGCACAGATGCCGAACGGGTCCTTCATCTCCGCGGATGATACGAATTTCTTCTCCGGTAGCCGGATCCCAGACCCATATTGTTTCGTCATCGCTTGCACTGACGAGCAGATCACCATTGTCCGATTGGATTCGGCATACAGCAGTCACAGCAGATGTATGGCCATCGAGCACGGCACGTTCGGAGCTTGGCATAGAACTAGCCCACACAGCCCTATAAGGCGCGGACTGAGAAATCGAGGTGTATCTCCTCCCGAGATTTTGCTGTGCCTCAGTCACGCTAAAGAGAGCAACGCGAGTTAGGGGTGGCGCAGTGATGGCCCTGGGCGTCTTTCGCAGCAAGCGCGCCTGCTGCCGAGCCGCTGGCTTCGTAGCCTGCTCGGCCAGAGGAATAAGGGGCCGCAGATCGGCATGGATAACATACGATGAATCCGTTAGAAGCTCGTCGATAACCCCTCCCCGGGACGCATGGATCGCAAGCGACCGAAGAAGGTAATGGGGGGCCTGAGACCAGCCGACTGAACGACCCTCAGCAAGGAATGCATTCGTGAGAACGCGTTCCTCATCACGGCGGCTGCCATGGTCGCCGCCGGTTAGTACGTCATTCAAGGCTTGATGAAACAGCCTATAAGATGCAGCCGTGTCGCTTAGACTCGTTTCGATCAGGAAATTAGCCGCAGAGGATCGAGCGAAGAGCTGCAGCTGGCGTTCTGTTAGATTTCCGCCGTCGAGTGCTTTGAGCGCGGTATACCAGATCCCGACAGAGAATCCAGGGGCTTGCGCATAAGCTAGAGCTGTCAGTGCCTCAGCGGCTGGCACTTCACCGACCGGCGGGAGAACAGCCAGATACGTGCGCAATGCAGCTTCTACCGTAGGTGTGAAAGACACTTCCGAGGGGAGGACTGCAGTTGTATCGTGCATGCCATGAGTCCGCGCGACAAGTCCAGCCACGAGGAAGTTTCGGTCAGCTAGGGCACCAATCCTGTCGGCCACGGGCCGGGCGATCCGTTCCTCGGCGTAGGGGTTTCCAACACGCGGGTCACCGGCGAGCTGGAGTGTTGCCAGAGCATATGCTGCGAGGTCACTTTCGGCGAAGTACTCGGGTGTATCCAGATCTACAAGTAGCGCCGCTGGCCCAAAAACTGCGAGGAGATCGCCCGCATCATCTCGGCGACGACTGCCAACAAGAACTTGAACGCCCAAGTCCGCGCAGGTCTCTGCGAGCGGAAGTACGATTCTTGTAGCAATTGCCCGAGCTTGAGCTGTAGAAGCCGCCTCATCGAGAGCATCGACGACCACTCGAAACGGTGGTGGCTGCTCAGCGCTGTCTCCTAGCCGGCTGGTTAGGGCAGCCCGGATAGCGGGAAGAAAATCCTCAAGAGTTTCGGGAATCGGAGCTGAAGCAGCTTGGGCAAGCTCGGTAGCCACGTCCATTGCAGTCTTACTCTTTGCGTGCACAGCACATGCGATAGCCCCAATGGGCGCCCTGATGGCGATGTCGTCAGCAGGTAGTGATGCCGCTATGCCCGCATCAGCCGTTGTAACAATACGTCCCAGAACACTGGATTTCCCCACGCCGGGAGATCCAGTGATGACCAGCACACGACGGTCTCCCGGACGACCCATCCACTCTACGATCTGCGACAGCGCCGCCGTACGCCCTCGGAAACGGAAACCCTGTTCGCTGTCAACCGCTACCCCGCGAGCACGAGGCTTCCAGTGCCTACCCGCTTCCGGATCCTGTTTTAGGCTCCATCCCCATGCCGCCAGCGCCGTATCACCAGCGGCCTCAACTCTCCATTCTGCCAGTCCTCGAATCTTCTGGTCTGGTAGGCAGCGATCAGCCACCCACAGGCTTATCGCTTTAGCGTCGCCATTTCCATTGGCCAGTCCGACTAGTCCCACTACGGCGCTGTACTCAGGTGACCAAATTCCTGCTCCACTGAAACCGCGTGAGACTTGATAGCGGGATGACGTGTCTAGTCGAATCCAGCCGAACCCTAGGGCCTCGCCGATACTGCCAGAAGAACTGTTCCCAACGAACTCGCCTTCTGGGAACCCGAACGCCCACCAACTACCTCCGACGAGATCCGACGGCGCTGGGCAGCGGAGCCTCGCAACCAACTCAGGAGCGACGGGATGCTGCAAAACTAGAACCGCAACGTCCTGCTTGGTCTGGTCTTCGCGCCGTGGCATAATCACCTCACAGACGCGAATCCGATCATCCATCAAATCTTCAGACTTGGGGAATGCGACCCAAAGGTCTTCATTCTTGTCGACATGCGATTGCACAACATGCGCGCAAGTCAGAACGCGATCGACCGCAATTAGGACACCAGATCCGCGAACATGATCGGAGCCTTCATTTGAGTGGATGGCAACGGCCCAGGAATCCGTTCCTGGGCGAGGTCCGATTATCCCTGAAACCGTCAACGTTAGCTCAGGAACCGTTGGCGGAGGCTGCCGGGCGCCAAGTTAGAGTGACCTCGAAACTCGCTTCGGTTGCTGCTTTCGCAACAACCCAATTGGCTGTTCCATTCGCCTTGACGCCAAACTTGACCTGGGTCTCGGCGGGCTGGAGCGCAGCAATCTGAGTCAGAACCTCGCGAGCAGCCTCAACAGCTGGCCGAACTGCGTCCCGTACACGGCCGAGTACCTCTGAGGCTCCAACGGGATGGAAGCCTTCGGAGGGCTCGATCTCGAACTGGACGACAGTCTCGGCGTCGAGTTCGTACGTGACAAGCTGCGTGCCCATGAGTGCTCCCGGTGATAGTTCGTCTAGGTGATGATGCCGCAAATCGTGCCACCGGAGGGCCCATTCGCAGAGGTCGTGGAGCGCGCCTGAGCTTGGCTCTACCGTGCACCTTGGAGTTGCCAGGGTGAGCTACCGAGGGCTCGCCAAGACCTCGACTGCAGGGTCCAGCACCAGTCGAGACATTTGTGAGACGGTCAGTTGGCGGAGCGTGGATGCCTCCGAGGTCAGCGGCAGCCGGCTGATGCGCTCGATGTTGACAGCGATGGCGATCAGTGAGCGTTTTCAGCGTTGCCTCTCCAGGGTGAGGATGGCCTTGGCGATTGACGTCATGCGGTTCGGGCTGCATCGTGATCTTCGGAAGATGCGAGGTTTTGAGCCGCGCCATGCCGCGTTCGACGGGTGCTCGGGAGGCGGCGAGGGCCCGGTTGATCGTCTGCTGGGTCGGGGACAGTCGTCCGCCGGGAGGTCGTTTGCGTCCGGTGGTGACCCAGGGGCCGGCGCCTGTGTAGGCGCGGTCGGCCAGAATGGGGACGCCCTGGCGTTCGCAGATCCGGATGATGCGGTGGGTGCGTGCCGCGGTCAGGTCGTGGCACCGGCCGGGCAGGGCCGGCGAGATCCACAGCACCTGACCGACTGGGTCGGTCACGACCTGCACGTTCACGCCATGGCGGCGATGCTTATGGGAGTAGTCCGCCCGGCTGTCGCCCACGCGGTCGCACTCGGCGAGCGTCCCGTCGAGCACAACGTACTGCGGGTCGCTCTCGCGCAGGACCTTCAGCAGGCCCGGCGACCGGTCCGCGAGTAGGTCGATGACCGTGGTGGTGTAGGCGTGGGCGGTGCCGACCGATATGCCGAAGCCCACGGCGATCCGGGACAGGGTGTCGTGCTTGCGCAGGTACACCAGAGCGACGAGCGCACGTTGATGCGGCGGAAGCTTGCAGCGGCGGTCACCCTCGCGGGTGTCGATGAGCATGGTGACCCACTCGACCAGCGCATGAGGCAGGTCGAGTGCGGCAGGATAGGAGACCAACGAGGCACCTGCGCTGATGAGATGAGACTTCGAACACCTCCCTCAACGGCACGGGTGCCTTGTGCGTTGCGCCCTCGCCGCCGTCACCCGATCGGTGGCCACTCTGAAAACGCTCACTGGTCCTGGGAGCAGACGCGGCAGAGGCGGACGGGGACGGAGACGCCGCGCGCGATGAGTGGCCTCCACAGGCGGTAAGAGTGAGGCCGGCGGTAAGTAATGCGGCAGCCGTAGCAGCGGTGCAGCGGATGTGCATGGCCGTCCTCCTAGTGCGATGTGTGAGACCGCGTTTGAGATCTGCCGTGACCCGTTGCTGGACCGGTCGTTGAGCCCTCCGTGAGTGGTTCTCGGGGTGGGTATCCGTCCGACCTGACGGATGACCAGTGGGCGCTGGTGGAGCCGTTGCTTCCGCCGGCACGGGTGGGGCCGAAAGGCGGACGGCGGGAAAAACACCCGCGGCGGCGGATCGTGGATGCGATCTTCTACGTGGTGCGGACCGGCTGTGCCTGGCGGCAACTGCCGAAGGACTTCGCGCCTTGGCCCACTGTGTACTGGTACTTCACGTGGTGGCACGACGACGGCACCGTCGAGCGGATCCACGATGCGCTTCGAGGCCGGGTCCGCGAGGCCGACGGGCGAAGTGCCGAGCCGAGTGCGGGGCTGATCGACTCTCAATCCGTCCGCACGGCCGACACCGTCCCGGCCGCGACCAGGGGATTCGACGCGGGCAAGAGGGTCAAGGGCCGCAAAAGGTTCATCGTCACCGACACCCTCGGCCTGCTGCTCGCCGTCCATGTCGTCGCTGCGAACGTCCAGGACCGCGACGGTGCGAAACGCTCACTGCTGTGGCCCCGCCTCGACCACCCGAGCATCCAGAAGATCTGGGCCGACCAGGGCTTCGCCGGCCGCCTGGTCGACTGGGCCGCCACGATCCTTGGCCGCGAACTGGAGATCGTCCGCAAGGCGCCCGACCAGCGGGGATTCCAAGCCCAGCCCAAGCGGTGGGCGGTAGAGCGCACGTTCTCGTGGATCAACGCCCACCGGCGCCTCGCCCGGGACTACGAAGCCAGTCCGGCCCGCTCGGAGACCATGATTCGCTGGGCAATGATCGGCATCATGGTCCGCCGGCTCACTCGCGGTGGCCCGGCATCACGGCCAGGTCCGTATCCGCTGACACGAATCTCGGTGTAGCGAGACCGCGTAGTCAGAGACCAACCGAGCACGTCAGTCCTTGACCACGTCAAGAAGTACGCCCTCCAGCGCGAGCAAGTCCGCGCGGCTGAGCTGCGGGGCAACCCAGTCGTTGCCTTGCGCGTGCACGACGAACCGCGGGTCGAGTGCAACGCGATGGTTCTCGACGTAGTAAGCGAGGTCGGAGTACCAGAGCCAACGGCCGTCCGTCAGCAGGTGCAACCCACCGATGACGTCATTGCCTGGGCTGAGAACGTCGAAAACGGTGCTGGCTGTGGCAGCCACTACCGCGCCACCGCGCAGATACTGGACCAGCTCAAGCGCGTGCGGTGGCTCCTGGGCGCAGACGGCGGACCGAAGCGACGGGCCGTCCGGTCTGCCGTGCTGCAATTCTCTGAAGTCGCCGACGAAGGGGAACCTCTCATCGTTCACCCCGCCGAGCCTAGAGCACCCACCGCGAGCGTGATCGACAGAGATCTCAAACGCGGTCTGAGGCAATGAGCATCTCAGCCTGGTGTATGCGCCGTGCATTGAATGGCCGATCCGGGACATGCGCTGACGCTCGGCTTAAGGAGCAGGAGCGGTACGCCTGCGTCAGCTAGCTAAGTAACAACGGTGTGCCGAAACCCGTGCCTAGGGGAAGTCCGCGCTCCTTGCAGCTTTAGCGGTGAGTCGAGCCTGCCAGTAAGTCGCGGCGTCTTGACCTGCCTGCATCGCGATGAATTGGTCAGTGCGTTTGGCGAGCGCGGCAGCGGGCACCGTGCCCTCAATGTACGAACCGAGGCCGGCGTTAAGTCAAGGTCATTGCGTGATCGCGATCTGTCCGGGTTGATCACGTAAGGCCGAGAGCTGTCAGAGGCCGCTGGTGGTCGCGGCCGGTGTGACGGAGGGCGGCGGCGATGTTGGTGTCGCCGTTCTGCCGGAAGATGCTGATGGCGAGGTTGCGTAGGCCGGCCATGGTGCGGGGCAGGTGTCCGGTGCGGACCTTGGAGTCGTCCTCGCGGAAGGTCCGGTCACGGACGTGGTGCAGGAGGTTCTCGATGCCCCAGTGGCCTCTGATCCAGGAGGCGAGTTCGGCCGGGGTGGCGTCGAAGACGTCCAAGCTCGTGATCACGTAGACCCGCTCGATGGTCAGCTTCCCTGTGCTCAGCTCCCGTCGCCATCGGACGATCTGGACGGCCTGGCAGGCGCCGGGATAGTCGAGGTGTCGGAAGGCGGCGACCTTGATGCGACGGATTTCGTCACGGTGGTGGGCACGGTCGCGGGTGCGGTGGTCCAGCGGGATGTCCGCCCAGGGCAACTTCCTGACCTGCGCATACAGGCCGGGGTGGTTCTTCTTCACGATGGCCAGGTAGTGGGCACCGCGTGTCCGGAGGTAGCGGCCGTGGGCGTGCTGCGTGTGCAGCGCGTCGCCGGTGATCACGGTGTCGACCAGTTCGATGGAGTCCAACAGCGGAGCGAAGGCCGGTATCTCGTTGCTCTTGGAGGCAATCTGCCGCTGGGCCAGGACCACGCCGTGGTGGTCCATCGCGGCCAGCAACTGGATCGCGGTGGTTGTGGCGGTGCGGGAGCCGCGGACGGTCTTGCCGTCGACCGCGATCACCCGCAGTTTCGGCGGCTCGTCCGGTGGCGATGATTGCCCTCGGGCCTGGAGGAACGCACCGATCGCGGCGTCCAGCGCGTCACCGTCGAGGCGCTGGAGCAGACGCCGGACGGTGGCCGCGTGCGGCGTGGGCCGCACCCCGGTGAGCGGATCCGCCGGAAACCCGAGCAGGCCCAGGACGGATTGCGGGGCGTCATCGATCCACTCGCCGATCGCGATCAGGGAGCGCGCGCCGGCCAGAACCGCGCCGGCCGCCGCGCACAGCAGCGGGACCATCGGATATCTTCGTCCGCGCGGGCTGCGGGGATCCGGTATCCATATCAGGAAGCGTCGCAGGTCAGCGGCATCCTGCAGGGTGTCGTGAGGGTTCGGAAGGGCCAGTTTCCCCAGCCCGGCGGGCATCGGCGATGATGTTCGGGCAGGCACGGTCTCGCTCGGTTCTCATGGGTCTTCGACAACCACATGATCACCGACGGCCGTGCCTGCACTGCTTTCCGGGGACACCCCACCCCACACCCGTACATGACGTCACGTCACACCCGAGACCGACGAACCGGACCGATCCTGTTCGTGCAATGACCCTGGGCGTTAAGTGCGCTGCTGCTCAGGAACTGGGCGTACTCGCGCACGGACTCAACAATCGCAAAGCCAGCGGGGTTGCCGTGCACCAACGCATTCCGGACACGAAGACGCCTGGCCTCCAAAACGGCGCCTTCGGCGGTGTAGTACTCAATCAGAGTGCGGTACTCGGTATAGTCGCTCACGCTTGTGAACATCCGTTTGATCCATGCGCGCTCGGACTCGATGCGGCAGAGCGAGAGAAGATCGCCAGAGCGGTCAGCGATGAACAGGATCCATGGGCGCGACGGATTTTTCGCAAGCCACTCGCGGGTCAGTTCGCTGAGCAGTTCGTTTCGGCTTCCACCGCCGAGCAGGCACATGCCAACGGCTCGCTGCACATCAGTAGACCACCGCGCTTGTGGCCAGCGCTCGCCCAGGAGATCGAACAAGTCTTCGGGGCTGAGCGCTGCGTGCGCGGCGACGTGTTGCACCACGCGGTCCGCGAGGGGTATTACGCTGCTGATGTCCGCTTCGGAAGGCTTGCGTAGTGCCATGTCGCGGCTGAAAGGGTGGTCGGCGGTGTTCTGCACTTCAAGTGCCGCCGAGAGAAATCGGGGGAGCTCTTCGCGGGCCAGCGCCACGGCGATGCGTGGACCGTGCTCCTCAATCGCCTTTGCGGTGAGGTCAGCGCCATGGTGATCGTCGGGAAAGGCCGTCTCGCGCCGGGAGCCCATGGAGTCAAATGAGCCGGTCCGTCCGGAGCACAGGAGCCCGTGCTGGGCAAGGTGTGGGCGGATCCCGCGGGAGTTGTGGATCGAGACGTTGAGGATCGTGTTCACAATGCGCACGGCACGGTTCAACGCGCCGGCGGCCGTGGTTCTGCCGAGGTCGACGCGAACCAGGAAGTCCACGTCGGACTCCTCATGGACAAACTTCGCGACCTTGAAGAGGTCGCCGGCCTGCACTAGTTCCCAAAGCTCTGCCTTATGCTCAAAGTCTTGGCCCTCGGGCTCTGCATTGGGCACGGCCCAATGGGCATCCAGGAAGGACACTTGCCCAGCGGAGAGGTGGGGAAACGCCCTGCCCTGATAGCCGAGCCACACCACGATCGGCTCGGCTGTTGCCGGAGTGCCGACGTGGGTTCGGGCACTCGCAATCCGCTCCTCTAGCGATACGTTCTTCTGACCGATTGGAGCATCGGTAGGATTACGGCCGAATGCGACCACCGAGATGAGGTCGCGGAAGATCCACTTCGCGCTGAGGCCGCGCCTTCGTAGCTGGTCGAAGAGCAGTTCAGCGATCGGGCGGTACTCCCGGCCTTTGAGCGTGCGGTCCTGAGCCGTGGTCACGAGGTCATCCCAGCTTGCGCGGGCGGCTTCGTCCGCGTCGAGCGCTTCGAGAAGATCCTTCGCGGCCGTGGTGGCGTCGGTCCAGACGGCGTCGGTGCGGGTGCCGGGTGGCTGCGCCAAGACCTTCTTGGAGCTACCGTCGAGCTGCGAGAAGGCGACATTAAATGACGCAAGTGAAGCGGCTATGTGTGCTCGAAGCGAGGCACCGAGCGCACCGATGGACTCATCGAGGTCGAGCCGCAGCGACGTTCGATTGGCGGCTCTCTTCCAGGCGTTGATGCCGCTGGCAAGCTCCAGCCACCCCAGGACGTCTTCAACAATCACGGTAAGTGGCAGAACGGTGCTCACGCCGTGGTTGCGGTCGAGTGACGAGACGAGGGACTTCAGCCAGGCTGGGTCGTCAGCGGTCCAATGATCGCTGACTTTGTAATCGATCATTACCATGGGCCCGCCTCTCATGCGGTCTCGGCACCAGACTGGAAGCGCTGTTTCGTCAAATCCTGATCAGAATAGGCGATGAACTCAGCCGCCAACGAAGGGCTGCGCAGTTGGCCATGAAGCAGCATTCACTGTAGAGGCATAAACGCGACGGCAGAGGGAGTCTCCGGTCCCTGGCCTCCCGTATACGGGCACCTACCGTGCGGCACTCGGCTCACGACGCCTCCTGCCTCGGCTCGTCCTTTGCGTACGGGTGCACATAGCGCCCCTCGTTGAACGGCGTGAACCACGAGCCAATCGACATGGGCGCGATACCGAGGGCCTCCCCGACGGGGCTCTCATCGATCCCGTCCGTCGAGTCGTCGTACAGCCACTCGTGGTCCATGTCCTCGTAGACGTTCGCGGCGAACGATTCGAGCGCGTTCGACACTCCGGAATCAAGGAGACCAACCACGTCCAGGCAGACTTCGGCCTCGCGCAGAAGTAGCCGGAGGGCGAGCTCCTCAGCAAGACAACTGAGCTGCTCGAAGTCGCCGTTGGTGAACCGAGTGGTCATGGCAACCGCGGTCACCAGGAAGCGGCGCGCGAAATGGGCGTTGTACTGAAGGGCATAGCGGTCGGGCAGTTCTTCCAGCAGCCAGAACGGTCGTTCGCACTCGGCGACGTTGGTGCCCTCCCGGCTCAGCGTCTGCACGTCCTCGAAGAGTTCGTCCACCAACAGGTGCATCCCATATACCAAGGCGCCGGCCGCGAGCTTGGCATCCTCCGGAAAGGCACCGAAATCGTGCTCGCCCTCCTCTTCGCCCTCTTCGTCCTCGTCATCGAGTATGCCGAACATGACGGGCGAAAAGGAGCGCAGCTCAGCCGCCATGGCCAGCATTCGGTCACGTGTGGCCGCCGCATCCGCGGCCGCGTCATAGTCGTCCCCGCCACTTCCAGCGGCAGCCTGTGTGGCATGGAGGGCCTTGCGGAAGGCCGGATCATCAGGCGGAGCGTTCGGGCCCTCGGCGGCGGCGAGGCTCTCCTGGGCCAGGTCGGGGTGGAGCTGCACCTCACACTTGTCGACCGTCCACTCCGCCAGCAGCTCGGAACGCTCCAGCAGCTCTCCAACCACCGAACGCACCGCCTCCTCGGCGAACTCCAGCGCCGGGGCATCGACGAAGATCTTGAGTAGCGCCCCGCCCGGATAAACGGCCACGATCGTCTCGTGAAGGTCGACCTCCATCCCGTCCGGGCCTTCGATGCCATCCACCGAGTCGAGCCCATCCTCGAGGATCGCTACCGCGCCTGCGCGTTGCAGGGGGTCCATCTCCGGAGCACCCTCCGGGATGTGGGTTTCCACGCTTACGACGTACGTCACGACGACCAGCGTGGCAGGGCCGGACCATGCCGCGAAGGAAAAGGTCCATTCCCGAGCGCCCTGGCTCCCGCAACCTAGCTTTCCCGTCACATGGCGCGTACAGGCCACGGAGCGGATCCGACAGGTTGCCTCGGCCGCCGCGTGCCCTAGCCGTGCCCTTCAGACCGGAGAACCTCGGTCAACAACGGTGCAGTCAGGGCGGCCCAGGAGCTATCGAAACCCCCGTTTTCGCAGGTCAGGCGACACACCCACCCCAAAGCACTCGTTGATTCCCAAGCTCAGAGCGCGGGTTCGATTCCCGTCACTCGCTCCACATAAAGCCCCAGGTCACCGACCCGGGGCTTCTTTGTTGCCCGGGTCTCTTCGGGGCGGCCGAGGGCCGAGGGGTGGTCAGCCGGCTTCCGGGGTCTGCGGGTTCTGTTCGCGCAGTTGCCAGGTGCGGTGTTTCTTCCAGGCCAGGGCGCGCTGGATCTGCAGGTGGGTCAGGTCGGTGGCCGCTGCCAGGGCCTCGCGGGTGGGCGGTGGGGGGTCCAGGGCCAGCGCGCGGTCGATCTGGCCGGCCCACAGTTCCTCGGGCACGTACGGGCGGGCGCGGTACTCCTGCTGGAGGGCGGCCAGGTGCTCGAGGGAGCAGGCGACGACCAGGCGCCGGCCGTCGCGTGCCGGGCTGCCGGCGTGGATCGCGGAGGAGTCCGCGACCACGCCCAGCCGGCATCCGTCGGTGAGCCGTCGGGCGCACAGGTCGCAGATGTCGGTCTCCGGGACCCGGGAGCGGTCGGTTCGCATGCCGTTCTCCTGCCCCTTCCGGGCTCTGCCGCACTCTCTGGCCGTTCCGAACGGGAGCAGTATGCCTTCCTCCCGTCGACACGAAAATCTATCCTGGATGCAGTAGACATTCGGGCCGGGCTGTGGGTAGTGTTCCTGTCGTAGCCAAGAAGACAGCAGGGCGCGGCAGACACGAACTGCCGTGCGGAACGCAGGCACGGTGATGGAATCCGGCGGCCGGTCAGAGCACGAGGGCCGCAGGGTTGATTGCCGGGCCGGGTGGCCCGGAAGGGGCCGCCGCGCAGATTGGTAGCAGGACCGCAGTATCTGAAGTACCAGCAGGTCGGCAAGGCTCTTCGTTCAGGTACGAGCAGGAAAGGTTCGGAGCGACACCATCAGGATCGTCCGCACCGCAGGTGGGTGCGGACACTCGCAAGGCCCCGGATTGGAAGGTGGTCCCCGGTCAGGCATTCAAGATCCCCGCACCCCGCGAACCCCCGACGCGGCAGTGCGAATACGGCAGGGCCGGCGCACAGAAGCCGGTAGATGCAGATGGTGTTCACATCCGCCCCATGGGCCCCGGAAGCCAGGTACGGCTCCGGGGCCCCTCCACGTTTTCCCCCGGGAACCACAGGAGCGACGCTCCGCATTTTGGGATGCATGACCCGTGCACCAGCGGGCAGCCGCTGGTCAGGAGGTTGATAACCATGGGTCCACTGCTTCTGGTTCTACTGCTCGCGCTGATTCTGTTCGGCGCCGGCTTCGCGCTCAAGATCCTCTGGTGGGTCGCGGTCGTGGTGCTGGTCGTCTGGCTGCTCGGCTTCGTCCTGCGCGGCACCCACTCCGGTGGGGGCCGCGGTCGCTGGTACCGCTGGTAGCCGCGACACAGGGATGAGCACGGCCGATCTGAGGCCCGGCGGGGATACCGCCGGGCCTCAGGCACGCCCGCCCCCGAAGGGTCAGCAGGGACCGGTGTGGGTAGGGGCCGGGTGTCCGGGGGCGGCGCGGGCGCGCGTGAACCCATGCACGCGAACCTCCAGTACCGCCCCCCCCCCCCCCGGACGCCCGCGGCGCAGGGTCAGCGGCGGCGCTGGGAGACGAGGGCCTCCGTGACGAGGCGGACTCCGCGGGCCAGTCGGCTGAGTTGTTCCAGCTCGACGGCGTACAGGCGGATCGTGTTCTCGATGACCGCCTCGACCATACCCATGGTGGGCAGCTCCGCCCGGCTGGTGCACATCGCCACCTGGACCGCGCGCATCTCGTACTGCAGCTGGAGCTGTGCGTGGCGGGCGAGGAGGGCCGGATGGCGGGTGAGGGTGGAGTAGGCGGCGTAACGGGCCGGCAGGAGGTCGCGCAGCCAGCGGGTCGCCGTGCGTTCCCAGTCGGGGTTGCCGGGCGACTTGACCTGGCAGGGCCAGTCCGGGCTGAGCGTGGTGAGGGTCGTCTGGGACATTCTCGTCGCTTCCGAAGTGCCGAACTCTGATCAAGAGGGTGTTGGCAGCCCCGGCCCAGGGGTTGACCGAGGCTGCCGTGGGCGCTGCGCGGCAAGCGAGCGCCCGGTTTTCCGAACACCCCGGGCGCGCCACGAGGAGGGAGCGTCGGCCCGGGTGTTCCGTCGGGAGGGCGGGTCACACTCTCCAGTGGCGTCCGCTGGGCTCAGGCGCCGCTTGCAGTAAACATATATACCGTGGAGTACGCAAGGGTATGAAAAATTTCATACAGGGCGGGCAACAGCCGTTTCAGAGGAAGAAGCCGTGCTGATCGGCGACCTGCTCGTACCCCTCGAGCCGCGCCTGCGTCCGTCCCGGATCGGCGTCGGCCATGGCCTGCAGCAGGGCCGCGGACAGCATCCCGGGCGCCGCGTACGAGTCGAAGACCAGCCGTGAGCCGGTGCCCGCGGTCAGCACCACGTCCGCCTCGTCGACCAGCGGCCCCAGGGTGAGATCCGTGATCAGCGCGATGTGCAGCCCGGCGCTGCGGGCGGCCCGCAGCGCCGCCAGGGTCTCCTTGGCGTGCCGGGGCATGGCGAACGCCAGCACCCATGCCCCGCCCGCGGCCCGGGACTGCAGCAGGGCGTCGAAAGCGACGCTGCCCCCGCGCGTCACCACCCGCACATCGGGGTGGATCCGGCGGGCGGCGTAGGCGAAGTACTCCGCCAGTGGCGCCGAGATCCGCAGGCCGAGGACGGTCAGCGGAACGGAGTGGGCCAGCTCACGGCCGATGTCCAGCACCTGGTCGGTGTCGGCGAGGAGCCGGCGCACGTTCTCCAGGTTCTCGATCTCGGCGTCGACCGCCGCCTGCAGTTCGTTCCGGCGGACCTGCTCCCGGCTCTCCGGGGACCCCGCGACCGCGCTCAGCGCGATCGGCTGCAGGACGTCCCGCAGGGCGGGATAGCCGCTGAAGCCGAGGGAGGCGGCGAACCGGGTCACGGACGGCTGGCTGACGCCGACCCGTTCGGCAAGCTCCGTGATCGAGAGGAAGGCGGCCTCGGTGAGGTGGTCGATCAGGTACTGGGCGATACGGCGCTGCCCCGGCGACAGGCGGTGGCCGTTGAAGAGCGCGCGGACGCGGTCCGCGGGGGCGCGCTCCTGGTCCAGGGGCTGCCCACCCGGCGTGATCGCAGCCGCCTGTGCCCGTGCCTGCTGCCCCGATGGCACCGGTGCGCCTCCTTATTCCTGCCGCTCCCGCTCAACATAGCTCACCCCCCGCGGTCGGTCGGGTGGGAACGTCGTGCGTCCCAAAGTGGTGTTCCACAGCTCGGCGATGGCGTCCGCGCGGGCGAAGTGCACGGCGGCCTCCTCGTCCCGGCCGAGGAGGCCGGCGAGCTCGCCGAGCGTGTACGCCACCGGCCGGATCGCCACGGTCGAGCCCGCGGCGAGCGGCGGTGTGCGGCCGTAGGGCAGCAGCGCCGCGTACAGCTCCGCGGCGCCCTCCTTCTCGCCGAGCGCCACCATGGCCATCGCGCGGAAGGTCGCGAAGACCTTGAAGAAGTAGTCCGGCCGGATCGGCGGAACCTGCGCCAGCACCTGCCGCGCCTCGGCATGCAGCCCGGCGGCGGCCAGAGACGCGGCGAGCAGGTCGCAGGCCATCGGGCCGTAGTCGTCGAAGAGCCCGCGCGCCTGCGGTACGAACTCACCGCGCCGTCCCTGCCCGGCCCTGATCGTCGCGGTGGCGATCAGCAGGTAGCCATCGGCGTGCGGGGATCCCTGGCGGCCCATCCGGGCGGCCGCCTCGGCGTAGAGCCGTTCGGCGTCCGCCGCTCTGCCCTCGATGTGCGCGAACGTCGCCAGCATGGTCTCGCCGACCGCGACGGGTCCTGGCATCCGGTAGGCGCGCGCCAGTTCCAGGCACTGCTCGTTGAGCCGGTGCGCGCCGGCGACGTCGCCCCCGACCGCCGCGGCGGTCGACCGGACGCACAGCCCGAACCAGCGGTGGACCGGCAGGTCGTGCTCACGGCCGATCCGCTCGATCCGCTCCCCCACCGACGCGCGTTCCCGCCACTCCAGCTCGGTGTCCAGCTCGCGGGCCAGCGTCGCGAGGGCCAGAGCCCGCAGCGCGGGGTCCCCCAGACGGTCCGCGATCTCGACCGCCTCCTCGGCCGCCGCCCGCGCCCGGGGGTCCTGGCCGTCGGAGAGCTCGCCGCAGTACGCGTCCAGCAACCGGCAGCGCACCGCGGGTTCCAGGTCCGGCCGCTCCAGCAGGCGGCCGAGCGCGGTGACGACCGGCCCGTCGATCATGCCGTACGGGCGGCTCTGCCAGGGCGTCGGCTCGGTCCACGCGGTGAACGCGCGGATCAGCAGGTCGTCGCGGGCCGCGGCGGTGGCGAGGTCGACGGCCGTCCGGCGGGTCGCCCGCGCTTCCATGACCGCCCCGGCGCGTACCTGGGCGCGCAACCGCCTGCCGAGCAGGTCGATCCGCTCGCCGTCCCGGTCCCCCGCACCGCCCGCGGGCACGCGCTCGAAGCACTCCAGCGCCTGCCCGAGCAGGACGGCGGCGACGTCGTGGGCGTAGCGGCCCTCGGCGAGAGCGGCCGCGCGAACGCAGTAGTCGACGGCCTTCGCCGCCGTGGCCGAGGACGCCGCTCGCGCGTGGTGGTGGGCCAGCGCGGAGACGTCGTCCGGCGCGAGCAGTTCCAGGCTCGCCGCGATCCTGCCGTGCATGCGGGTGGCGCGCAGCCGGCTCAGGTCGGCCAGCAGCGTGTCCCTGACCAGCGCGTGGGCGAAGCGGACGCGTCCCGGCGCGGGCTCGGTGAGCAGCCCTGCGACGAGTCCGGTCTCCAGCGCGCCGAGAACCCCGTCCTCGCCGGTGTCCGCGGCGCCGACCAGTACCTCGACGTCCGCCTCGCGACCCGCGACGGCGGCCAGCCGCAGCAGGGCCACCGCCGCCTCGGGGAGGCGTCCGAGCCGGCGGCGCAGCACGTCCCGCACCCCTTCCGGCACGTCGGACAGCGCCACCAGCGCGCCCTCGCTCCCCAGCAGCCGGGCGCTCTCGCGGACGTAGAAGGGGTTGCCTCCGGTGCGCTCGGCGAGCGACGCGAGCGTTTCCGCGTCCACCGGTGCCTCACCCGCCGCACCGGTCACCGCGCCGATCACTTCCGCGACGGCCGGTCCGGACAGTCCGCGCAGCGGGACCCGCAGCGGCGACCGCCGCGCCAGGGCCGCCAGCCCGTCGGTGAGCGGCCCCCCGAGCTCGTCCGGCCGGTACGCGGCCACGAACAGGACGCGGGCGCCCGGCGCCATGTCGACCAGCCCCGTCAGCATCGCGAGGGTCTCGGCGTCGGCCCAGTGCAGGTCGTCCAGCATGACGGCCACCGGCCGCTCGGCGGCCACCGTCTCCAGCCACTGCCGGGCCGCCTGGTGCAGCCGGAACCGGCCCACGGCGGTGTCCCCCTGAGCGAGGGGCCCGGTGGGGGATCCGTCGGGCGGGGCGTCGGACAGCAGCGGGGCCAGCTCGGCGGCCGTCCCGGACGGCGGCGGGAGCTCGGCGGCGACGGTCCGCAGCGCCTCGGCCCAGGCCCACGCGGGCGGCGCGCCCTCGGCGTCGGTGGTGCGGCCGAGCGCGACGAGCCAGCCGTCACGTCGCAGCAGGTGCCCGAACCGTTCCAGCAGCGCCGACTTGCCCATCCCCGCTTCGCCGGTCACCAGCGCGACCCCCGGTCCGGCGCGGAGCGCCCGGTCCGCGGCGGCCGCGAGCAGCTCCAGTTCGGAGGCGCGTCCGACGAACAGGTCGCTCTCAGCGGTCTGTTGGCCGGGGCCGGCCGGAGGACGGGGCTCGCCGAGCGCACCGGGCGGCGCGTCCGTGGCGGCGCGCAGCACCTCCACTCGTTGGGCGAGGACGGCCTCTTCGAGCTCGGTCAGGGCGGCGCCGGGATCCAGGCCGACCTCGGCGGCGAGGACCGCGCGGGCCCGCCGGAGGGTGGCCAGCGCGTCGGCCTGCCGGCCCGCGGCCCAGAGCGCCAGGGCATGCAGCCGCCAGCCCTCCTCGCGCAACGGCTCGTCACGGGTGAGCAGTTCGGCCTCGGGGACAGCCCCCGACGCGGCGCCGGAGCGCAGCCCCGCGGCGATGCGGAGCTCACGGGCGCTCCTGCGGAGTTCCTCCAGACGCGCGGTCTCGGCGCGCGCCCACGGTTCGTCGGCCGCCTCCGCGTAGGCCGGGCCCTGCCAGAGCGACAGCGCCTCCTCCAGCAGCCGGCCCGACTCCCGCGGCCGCGTGGTGAGCACATCGCGCGCGTCGTGCAGCAGCCGCTCGAAGCGCCAGGCGTCGACCGCGTCCTCGGGCAACCGCAGCGCGTAGCCGGGCGGCGCGCTGACCAGCAGCTTCGCCGGGGTACGCGGGGCCCGGCCGGGCTCGAGGAGCCGGCGCAGGTTCGAGACGTACGCCTGCAGCGACGTCACCGCCTGGGCGGGCGCCGCGTCCTGCCAGAGGTCGTCGACCATCCGGTCGACGGGGACGACCTGGCCGCGCGCCGCCACCAGCAGGGCGAGGACCGACCGCTGCCTGCGGCCGCCGAGCGGAACGGGCTCCCCGTCCCGCTCGGCCCCGAAGGAACCGAGCACGCGTATGCACACCATGTCGCCGCACATCGTAAGCGGCTGCGGATCTTGCCCGTACGGGAATTCCGAGTCCGGTTCCAGTCCCGTTCCAAGTCCGGTTCCAAGTCCCTTCCAGGAGCCGCCGACGAGGCTTACCCACATGACAACACGCAGCGCATCTCCCAAGCCCGACGCCCGCCCCGACACCCACGGCATGGTGGTCATCCACCGCGGACTCCGCCGCGAGTCACGGCTCCTCGCGGAGCTCATCGCCGCCGTCGCCCCGGGCGACACCGCACGGGCCCGGGTGCTCGCCACGCACTTCCGCGACTACCTGCTCGGGCTGTCCAACCACCACCACGGCGAGGACGACCACCTCTGGCCGCCGCTGCTGGCCCGGGTCGACATCGAGGCGGATCTGGTCCTGCGGATGGAGGCCCAGCACGAAGGCGTCGCCGCGACGCTGGCCCGGGCCGAGGCGGCGCTGCCCGGCTGGGAAGCCACGGCGGGCGAGGCGGAGCGCGACGTGCTGGTGGCCGCGCTCACCGAACACCGCGTGGTCCTCGTCGAGCACCTGGACGAGGAGGAGGAGTCACTGCTCCCGCTCGCCGCACGGCACCTGTCCGTGGCGGAGTGGGACCTGCTGGGCGAGCACTTCCTGGAGAGCACACCCAAGCCCAAGCTGCTGTTCTTCCTCGGCATGGTCCTCGAAGAGGCCGACGCGACGGAGCGCGCGACGATCCTCGGCGCGCTGCCGCTGCCGGCCCGGCTGCTCTGGTACGCCGTCGGCCGCCCCGCGTACACCCGCAGGATGCGCCGTATCCGCAACACCGCCCGCTGAACACCGACACCTTCCCGCAGAGGAGAACTGCCATGAACCGCAAGCACATCGCCACCGCCCTCGCCGTCCTGGGCGGCGCGTTCATCATCTACGTCGGCCTCAGCTACCTGCTCGCTCCCCAGACGACCGCGTCCGGATTCGGTGTCCCGACCTGGCCGCAGGAGGATGGCACGGCCTTCCTCGCCGTCAAGGGCGTGCGGGACATCGGCACGGGCCTGGTCATCTTCGCGCTGCTGCTGACCGGGTACCGGAAGGCGCTGGGCTGGGCGATGCTGGCGATCGCGTTCATCCCCGCCGGGGACATGGTGATCGTGCTGAGCCACGACGGTCCGGCCGGCACCGCGTACGGGGTCCACGGCCTCGCCGCCGTCCTGGTCGCGGTGACCGCCGGGCTGCTCCTGCGCGAGCGCCCTGTCCCGGCTGCCACCACGGCCGCCGGGCCGGCCGACCGGGGGGTTTCCCGGCCGGCCGACCCGGCTCTCAAGCGGTGACGTCGATCCGTCGCGGCACCGTCACCACGCGGACGGTGCCGGCGGTACCACCACCGGCGGACGGTCGTCGCAGGTGATGGTGTTCGGCAGCTCCCAGGGTGCGAGCCAGGGACCGGTCGTGCCGCCGCCGTCGTTGCCGCCGAGGTCGGTCAGGGAGAACTCCGAGCCGGCGGGCGTGAAGTGGAACGAGCCGCAGTTGTTGACCCCGACCGCGCCGACGTTGCGGGCGTCGACGTTCTCGAAGGTCGACGACCCCGCTGCTCGGCCGCTGACCACCGAAGTGCCCGTGCCGTCGACCCTGATGTCCTTGAAGTGGACGTTCGTGATCGAGTACAGGTCCTTCACCGGCCAGTCCGAGACCAGCATGATCGCGTTGTAGGTGTTGTCGAGGAAGTGGTCCCCGGTCACCCGGATGTCCGCGTCGATGTTCTTCTCCAGCGCGAAGAACCAGATCGCCCCGAGCCCGATGTTCCAGTTCAGTTCGTACGTGCCGGCGCGGACCGTGGTGTTGTCGGTGATCCAGAGGTGCCCGGTGAACGCCTCGGAGCCGAAGCGCGAGCCGACCTGGAGGGCGCTGCCCTCCCGGACCGGGTCGGCGATCAGGTTGTTCGAGACCGTGTTGTCGGTACCGCCGTAGATCGCGATGCCGTTGGCGAGCACCGGCGTCTGCACGGTGTTGTGGTCGAACGTGTTGTTCGCGTTCCCGGTCTTCTCCGACCACATGGCGAGGCCGTCGTCACCCGAGTTGCGGATGAAGTTGTTCGCGACGAGCGAGTGCGTGACGCCCGTGTGAAAGTTGAGGCCGTCGGCGATCTGGTCGGTGATGACGTTGTTGGTGATCCGCAGGTTCGTCATCGGCCCGTCGAACCACATGCCCACCTTGGTGTGGTGGAGGTAGAGCCCGTCGATCGTCGAGTCGCTCAGCGCCCCGCCGACCCCGTTCACCTGGTCGGTGTCGACGCGGTCGCGCACGTCGCCCTCGACGGCGAAGCCGGAGAGGTGGACGTCGGTACTGCCGCCGGCCGCCGCGTCCTTGCCGTAGAAGCCGACGCCCGTGTGGGCCGGACCCAGGTCCGCCTGGTGGCCCTTGATGATCGTGTACCAGCTGCCCGCGCCCTCGATCGTCACGTCGTCGACGATGATGTGGCGGTTCACCTGGTACGTGCCCGGCGGGATGTACACCTTGAGGTGCGTCCGCTTCGCGAAGGCGATCGCCCGGTCGATCGCGTCGGCCGCGTCTCGCCGGCCCGACGGGTCCGCGCCGAACGCCAGCACGTTCGCCGCGACGAGGGCGACGTGCGGGGCGCCCACGAGCTGGGAGTCGAGCAGGTCGATGGTGGTGGTCGAGGCCTTGCTCCCGGCGGGAACCGTGAGCCGCACCTTGTCGCCCGCGCGGTACTTCCTGCCGAGCGTCAGGCGCTGCTCGTCGTAGAAGTGGTTCGGCCGGAACGGCGTCGCGAACACCGGGGCGGGTGTCGTCGCGGCGGGCACGCAGGCGCACTCGGTGACCCAGTAGTCGGGGTGCAGCAGTCCGGCGTCCGGGTCGTTCGAGAACGGATACTGGTTGTACAGCCAGGCGTACTGCGACGTCAGGGTCGCGGTGGTCCGGTTCTTGCCGTTCACCGTGACGTCGAGCGGCGCGGTGATCCCGCCGCCGCCCGGCGCGTCCGGAATGCTGTAGCGCACGGTGATCGCGTCGGCGGCGGCCGGCAGCGTGAACTCGACGTACTGACCTGGCGTCAGCGAGACCGCCTTACGGCCGGAGGCCTCCGCCGCCAGCGTGTAGGCGGTACGGTCCGGGCCGATGACGGTGCCGTCGGTCGTGGCGTTCTCCGCCTCCTGCTCGGCGAATCCCACGTTCGCGCCCCGGCCGGCGACGAGCGCCGGATCGAGCGCGGCACGCGTGACCACGGGTCCGCCGCCCGCGGCAGGTCCCGCCGACGCCGTCCCACCGGCCAGCACGCTGAGTCCCATGACCGCCGCGGTCGCCGAGGCGACCGCGAGCACGGCTCTTCGCCGCGGCCCGCGCGGCCACTTCGCCCCAACACGTGTGATGTTCCGTGACATCGCCTGCTCGTTTCTCTCGGGAGGACGCGTCTCTCGGAGGGCGCGCCGGAGACCCGCAAGGCGAAGCGGTGCCATGAGGGTGAGGTGACAGTAGGACCGCACTCGCGGTTCCACAAGGTTCCTAACGAAGATTTCCGCCGACTTGCCTTCTAGATGCGGCTGTTCATCAAATTCTTGCGTCAGCTCGCTTACTTCGTTGCGCCGGGGGCGCCGGGGGCACCGGGACGGCCGCCGGTGTGCAGCCCGTAGCGGTTCCACAGGAAGCGCTGGACGAAGAGGGTGGCGGTGCCCGCGAGGAACATCCCGGCGAGGTTCAGGCCGAGTTGCTGGAACGAGGCGGCGACCTCCTGCCAGTGGGCGAGGGCGATCGCGACGGCGATGTTGCCCGCCGCCGGCACGGTGGTGACCGAGATGAAGACCCCCACGAGGGCCGAGGACTTGCCCGCCGTCATCGACAGGATTCCCGCGACGCCGGCGAGGAGCGCCACGATGAACGACCACTTGTCCGGGTGGACGATGAAATCCGTCAGCGGTCGGTCGTCCAGCATGTCCGGAGTGATCCAGCCCAGCAGCCGGCCCGCGACCGCGCACGCCAGGGTGATCGTGATGGCGGCGGCGAACCCGACGGTCAGCGTGCGCACCGCCGTGCCGATCAGCCGCAGGTCGCCGCGCAGCACCCCGAAGCAGACCGCCGCCACCGGCCCGAACTCGGGGCCCAGCACCATCGCGCCGACGATCAGGATCGGCTGGTCCAGCAGCGCGCCGATCGCCGCGATCTGCGTCGCGAGCGCGAGGAAGGCCAGGAACGCCCAGGTGAGCCGGGTCTCCGCGGCGGTGCGCGCGGCCAGCTGCTCCCAGACGACGGCGTCGTCGGGGTCTCCCGGCGCGACCTCCTCGGCTCGCTCCGCGGCGGCCGAGATCGACAGGTACAACTCCTCGACGGTGATTCCGCCGCTGTCCTTCAGCCCCAGCCCGCGCAGCTGCGTGAGCACGCCGTTGGCCGCCTCCCTGGCCACGTCGAACTCGATGAAGTCACCCGGGGGCTCGTACGCGGCGCCGGGCAGCCTGATCACGTTCACGACCGCGGGGCAGTCGGTGGCGATCCTCAGCACCTCGTCGGTGCGTTCCACGGGACTGATCACTCGTACATGCAGCACGACGCCATTGTGCCCGCGGTCCCGCCGCTCTCCCGCGCCGTCAGGCGGAGGCGTACCGGGCCGCCAGTGCGCGGGAGGTCTCGGCCAGACGGGAGCGCAGCTCCGGGGGGCCGAGGACTTCGACGTCGGTGCCGAGGGCGAGGAACGCTCCGTGGGCGTGGTCGAGGGACTCGATGGGGAGGACCGCGCGCGTCCAGCCGTCCGGTTCCGGGGTCCCGGTGGCGGCGAGGGCGCGGGCGACGGCCCCGGTGAGCCGGGTCGCGGCGCCCGGCGCGAGCCGGACCAGGGCCTCGCCCCGGTGCAGGCGGGCGTGGAAGTCCGCCTGGTAGCGCTGCCAGTAGCCGGCCAGATCGAAGTCGCCGGGAGGCTGGACCTCCTCGTCGAGCACCGTGAGTTCGAGGATCTGGTCGACGCGGTAGGGGTACGGGCCCGGTCCCGCGACGAGGTACCAGCGGCCCGCCTTGAGCACCAGTCCGTACGGCTCCAGCCGCCGGTCGACATCGGTCGGCGCCTTCCAGCGGCGGTAGCGGACGTCGAGCACCCGGCCGCGCCACACCGCGTCCGCGACCCTCGGCAGGTGCGGGACCTCGTCGTCCTCCGCGTACCAGCCGGGCGCGTCGAGGTGGAACCTGAACCGCATGCGTTCGGCCTGGGCGCGCAGTTCGGGCGGGAGCGCCGCGCGCAGTTTGAGCTGGGCGCCCGCGAGGGCGGAGCCGAGTCCCAGCTCGGCGGCGGGGCCCGGCATGCCGGAGAGGAAGAGCGCTTCCGCCTCGCCCGCGCTCAGTCCGGTCAGCCGGGTGCGGTAGCCGGCGAGGAGCTGGTAGCCGCCGGCGTGCCCGGCGTCGCCGTAGAGCGGGACGCCCGCCGCGTGCAGCGCGTCGACGTCCCGGTAGACGGTCCGCACCGACACCTCCAGCTCCTGCGCGAGCTGGGCGGCCGTCATCCGCCCGCGGGTCTGGAGCAGCAGGAGGACGGAGAGCAGACGGCTGGACTTCACTGACACAAGGTGTCAGTGAAGTGGGCCTACGGTCCAGCCATGGCTTTCCAGGAGAAACTGCTGCGGGTGCTGCCACCGGTCGAGGTCGCGAGCCGCTCCGTCAAGCGCTACCACGTCACCGCCGACCCCGCGGGGATCGAACCAGGGGTCGAGAAGGCCGCGTACGCGATCCTCCCCGAGCTGCTGCCCGAGCCGGACGGCACGCCCGGGGCGGCCTTCGTCGTCCTCCACAGGGGTGGGGACGACGGGGCGTACCTCAACGCGTACAGCTGGGCCTGGGACAACGCCCTGCACTTCGCCGGGGCGGCGGGCGGCCAGCCGGTGCTGGGCTGCCCGGACAACGACCCCACGCACTTCGTCCGGCTGGAGCCGAAGCTGATCGGCTGCGTCTGGGAGCTGCCGCCGATCCTCCACGAACGCGACGCCTGGGTACGCCACATGCTCGCGCCCGACCGCCCCGACCTCGCCGCCTATCTCGCCGACTCGCTCCCCGACGGCACCACAGGAGACCGCCCATGAACGACTTCGACTTCCTCGTCGGCAGCTGGGACGTCGCCAACCGGTGGCGGAAGGACTTCCTCGACGACAGCAGCGAGTGGGAGGAGTTCCCGGCCGTCAGCCACGCCTCACGGCACTTCGAGGGCGGCGCGAACCTCGACGAGATCATCTTCCCGACCAAGGAGTTCGCCGGGCTGACCCTGCGCCTGTACGACACCGAGCGCGAGCAGTGGTCGCTGTACTGGGCCAGCAAGCGCACCGGGACGCTCTTCCCACCGGTCACCGGAAGGTTCGGGGAGGACGGCGTCGGCGAGTTCTACGGCGATGACACGCACGCCGGCAAGGAGATCAGGGCGCGCTTCGTCTGGTCGGGGATCACGGAGGACTCCGCGCGCTGGGAGCAGGCGTTCTCCGTGGACGGGGAGAAGACCTGGGTGACCAACTGGATCATGGAGTTCACCCGCCGCTGACCGCCAGGAGGACAGACCCCAGGAGGCCGGGTCGCCGGAGGAGAGGGGCCGGCGACCCGGAGTGGTGCGCGTCAGCCGTTGTGGGCGCCGTTGCCGGAGAGGACCGGGATCTGGTCCAGGATGTGCGACAGCGGCTCGTCGCCCTTGATCTGGGACGAGTTCTCGGTGCACTGCTGGTTCTGCGGCGACGACAGGACGTTGATGTCCTGGACCGTGATCGGGATCGCGCCGATGAGCGAACCGATGTTGGCCTTGACCGGGATGCCCGCACACAGCTTGTTGAGCGAGCCCTGGACGAGGCCCATCTGCGGGCTCATCGTGCCGCCGGTGTGCGTGTTGCCGAAGGACTGCTTCGCCCCGTTGCCGTTCACGGTGCTGGCGCCCGTGTCGTCACCGATGGCCATGGCCTGCGGGGCCGAAGCGGCGCCGGCGGCGACGAGGGAAGCCGCCAGGGCGGCGCCGGCCAGGAACTTCTTGATCATGATCAGTCCTTCGAGTGCGGGGATGCCCTAGGTCGGGGCGAAGTGATCAACCGCCCAGGACGGATTTGGTTCCGATGCTTCATCCCATTGGCGGAAATCGTCCGGACCGCGAGGTTCGGTGCCCGGAATTCAGTGCCCGGAATTCAGTGCCCGATGGGCAGACCACCGAGCAGCGACGTCGCCTTGGCGACGCCGCTCACCGTCGGTGCCAGGTTCTTGGCGGCGTCGGTCGCCTGGCCCAGGAGCGCTCCGGCGGCGGTCGTCGACTTGAGCTTGTCGCTGACCTTCTTCGCCACGTCCACGACGGGGCCGGCGGTGGCATCGCCCGCCTGCGCCACCGGCTGCGCCCCGAAGAGCTCGTCGACGCCGCCGTTGATGCTGGTCGGCATCGTCGGGGCCGCGTCGTCGGCGAACGCCGGCGCGGCGGCACCCATCGCCATCACGGAACCGGCGACGATCACAGCAACCTTGGAGTACTTCACTGTCAACCCTTTCAGTGGCGGCGTCGTCGGCCATGGGGATGGTGGCCGGGTGAGCGACGGGAGGCTCATGACGCCCTAGTCCCCTGGCTAACGACTCCACCGCGGAACGGAAACCCTGCCGAATGAAAGTTCTCGGCCGTCACCCGAAAGTGCGGCAGCCGATCGGTGCACACTCCCATTGCTTTTCTCGGTTTCCCGCCGGGAATGCGGAATCAGCCGGACGCTTTTGCCGTAAGGGAAATGCACGGCCTGTCCGCGGTGGGCCCCCATTCCCACCGCGTCAACAGATCAATTCGATCAGACCCGTGCGGTGCGCGTCCGGCGGTAGAGCATCGCTCCGCTCAGCAGCAGTCCGGCACTGACCGCTCCCGCGGTGCCGAGGCCCCCGGAACCCGTACGGGCGAGCTGCGCGCCCTGCGCAAGGACGGGCAGGACCGCGGCCGCGTGCCGCGGCGGGGTGACCTGCACGACCGACGGCGGGACGACGTGCGTCGACGGCGGCGGGGTGTGGTGGACCGGTGGCGGCGTGGGATGCGTCGGGGGCTTGCGGTCGGTCGGCGGCGCTGCCACCGGTGTCCCGCCGCAGTCGTTGCCCATCACCGGGTTCAGCAGCCCCACCAGGTCAGCGGTGTTCCCGCAGACGTTGACCGGCGCCTCGACGGGGACCCGGGCGTTGTTGCCCGACCCCACACCGGGCGAGCCCACCGTGGTGCTGTCGTCCTGCCGCATGCCGTGGTGGCTGCTGTGCTGCGCACCGTGGTGGGCGCCGTACTGGTCCCCCTGCTGCGCGTTCCCGTGCTGCGAGCTTCCGTGCTGCGAGCTTCCGTGCTGCGCGTTCCCGTGCGCCGGTGCCTGGGTGTGCGGCGCAGGTGCCGGGGCGTGTCGCTGGTGCGCCGGGGCGTGCCGCTGGTGTTCCGGCGCGGACTCGTTGGAGCAGCCGTTCCCCATCGCCGGGTTCAGCAGCGCGACGGCGTTCACCGAGTTGCCGCAGACGTTCACCGGCAGGTCCACCGGGACCTCGACGCTGTTGCCGGACAGCACGCCCGGCGAGTTCGACGTGTGCGTCCGGGCTTCGGCGTCCGCGTGCGCGTAGCCGCCGGTCATGGCGAGCACCCCGCCCGCCGCGGCAACGGTGATCAGACTCCTGCTCAAGACCTGTCGCATCGACTCTCTTCCCTGCCATGGGTGTTTCACGAAGCGCGCGGGAGGGTCTCCCGCGCGCCGGAACCGCCGCGGCCCCGGAGCACAGACGAGCGCTCCGAGGCCGCGGCGGTCGCCCTCACGGGCTGGGAACCAACGTCACTTGTTGGTGCAGGCGTTGCCGAACGCCGGGTTCAGCAGGGCGATGATGTTGACCGTGTTGCCGCACACGTTGACCGGGATGTGGATCGGGATCTGGATGCTGTTGCCCGACAGGACACCCGGGGAGTGCGCGACCACGGCCTCGGCGCCGGCGTCGGCGAAAGCGGGGGCAGCGCCGCCCAGGACCATCAGCGTTCCCGCGGCGAGTGCGGCGACCTTCGAGTACTTCACGTTGAGCTCCCTTTCCGTAGGGGCGTCGAACGCAGCCACGACCGTCGTGCTGCCCGGGGGAATTTCTTGCCGCCCGTGACACCGCTACCAACCGGGGTAACGAGTGCCGATGCCCGGAGAAACCCTTCGTACGCAGCCGCCGCGATCATCCACCCGAATGCCGTAACTGCGGCTTCCGCAATTCTTCAATTGCCGTACCGCATAGGGTTCCAGGAATGAATTGCGGCAACGCAAAACGGCCCTGGCCGCCGGTGGTCACCGGCGGCCAGGGCTTTCAGGCAATGCGGGTCAGTTGTTGCCCGCGCCGTTGCCGGAGAGGACCGGGATCTGGTCCAGGATGTGCGACAGCGGCTCGTCGCCCTTGATCTGCGAGGAGTTCTCGGTGCACTGCTGGTTCTGCGGCGACGACAGGACGTTGATGTCCTGGACCGTGATCGGCACCAGGCCGATGAGCGAACCGACGTTCGCCTTCGCCGGGAGGGCGATGCAGGGCTTGTTCAGGGAGCCCTGGACCAGCGCGAACGACGGGCTCATGTAGCCACTGGTGTACGTGTTGCCGTAGTTCTGCACGGCCCCGTTGCCGTTGGTGGTGCTGGCTCCGCCGGAGTTGCCGACGGCCATCGCGGGTGCGGCCACCGCGGCGGAGACGCCGACGACGGAGACAGCCACCGCAGCAGTGGCGAGGAACTTCTTGATCACGGTTATTCCTTCATGTGCGAGATTGCCCCGGTAGCGGGTCGGACTGACCAACCGTCCATGGCGGGTTTGGTTATGGCCCTTCACCCGAATGGTGACGGCCCGGGGCCGTCGGGAGCCGTGGGGGTCAGCAGTTGCCGCAGGCATTTCCGAATACCGGGTTGAGCAGGCCGATCACGGTGACGGAGTTGCCGCACAGGTTGACGGGCACGTGCACCGGAACCTGGACCTGGTTTCCGGAACCCACGCCGGGCGACTCCACTGTGGAACCCTCGGCACCGGAGTCCGCGAAAGCGACACCGGACGCACTGGCGACAGCGGCGCCGGCGAAAACGGCGAGAACAGTGGCTTGGGCGAAACGTGACAAGGGGACACCTTTTTCTGCTGGAGAGTCTGCGTCGGCGTTCGCCCGGATGGACCAACGGAACTATCAACGCATGAGTCCACCGGGAGTGTCTCCCCCGGAAGGTGAATCCCCGGTCATTTGTTCGTCAACGCGGCGACGTCAACACAGGAGTGCTGATTAATCAAGGATTACCTGCCCGGCACACCCCTCGTTATAGCGGGACAGACCGCTGAGGCGGCGGACACGGCAGGCAGCACACATCCGATTCTTCAGGTCGCGGAGAGAGAGAACGGCGCGCGATGCCGCAACACCAGCAGGACCCCGGCCGGCTGACGGTGCTCCACCTCGTCCAGCCCGTCGACGGCGGGGTCGCCCGCGTCGTCACCGACCTGGTGCGGGCCCAGGTGCGTGAAGGGGTCCGCGCGGTCGTGGCCTGCCCTCCCGGAGGCGTGCTGGCCGGTGACGCGGCCGAGGCGGGCGCCGAGGTCGTGCCCTGGCCGGCCGGACGTTCCCCCGGTCCCGGCCTCCCCGGTGAGACCGGACGCGCCCGCCGGGTGGTCCGCGAGGTGCGTCCCGACCTGCTCCACGCCCACAGCGCCAAGGCGGGACTGGCCGGACGGCTGGCCGTGCGCGGCCGGGTCCCGACGGTGTTCCAGCCGCACGCCTGGTCCTTCGAGGCGGTCGGCGGCGCGACCGCGTACGCGGCCCTCCGCTGGGAGCGGTGGGCCGCACGCTGGGCCACCCGGGTGCTCTGCGTCAGCGAGAGCGAACGGCGGACGGGGGAGCGGGCCGGGATCGCCGCCCGCTGGGCGGTCGTCCCCAACGGCGTCGACCTCGACCACTTCGCTCCCGACGGCGGGCCGCCGGACACCGCCCACGGGCTGCGCGGCTCGCTGCCCGCCCTCTCCGACCTGGGCCCCACCGACCGGCTGGTGGTCTGCGTGGGCCGGCTGTGTCCGCAGAAGGGCCAGGATCTGCTGCTGCGGGCCTGGCCCGAGGTCACCGCCCGGCTGCCCGGCGCCCGGCTGGTCCTGGTCGGTGAGGGACCCGACCGCGACCGGCTGCTCCTGAGCGCCCCGGACGGGGTGCTGTTCGCCGGGGCCACCCGCGACCCGGTCCCCTGGTACCGGGCCGCCGACGTGGTGGTCCAGCCGTCCCGCTGGGAGGGGATGGCGCTGGCCCCGCTGGAGGCGATGGCCTGCGGCCGCCCCGTGGTGATGACCGACGTCGACGGCGCCCGGGAGAGCCTGCCGCCCGGCCAGGAACACCTCTGCCTGGTGCCGCCGGAGGACCCGGGCGCCCTCGCCTCAGCCCTCCTCGGGCTGCTCACCGACCCCGGCGTCCGCGCGACCGCCGCCCGCCGGGCCCTCCACCACGTGCGCACGACATACGACGTGCGACGGACCACGGCATCGGTCGCGGACCTCTACCGCGACCTGCTCGATCCGTCGCGACCCGAGTGCAGGGAACGCATCACGAGATGACGACGGAGAGCGCAAGCGCGCCCCACCCGGCCCGGAACGTGCGGCAGACCACGGCCGCGCCCACCACCACCGCTCCGATCTCACCGCCCCGGAGGTCGTCGGGGGCCGCTGTACGGCGGCCCCACGCACGGGTCCCCGTCCGGCACCGGGCGGTCGTCCCCCTCGTCGCCACCGACTGCCTGGCCGCCGCCGGTGTGCTGGCCGTCCGCCCGGGTGCCCCGGTGCTGCTGCTCGGCCCGCTCCTGGTGTGCCTGACGCTGCTGCACACCTACTCCGGGCTCTACCGCACGGGCCTCGACCCGGCGGCACTCGACGAGTTGCCCGGACTGCTGGGCTGCTCGGCCCTCGCCTGGTGCGCCTCGGCCGCCACGCTCGCCGCCGTCAGCCCGGCGCACTCCCCCGGCTGGCCGGTACTGCTCACCACGATCGCCGCGACCGGCCTGCTGGCCTGCGCCGCCCGCGCGGTGATCTACCGGTTCCAGCGCTGGTCGGCGGGGCGCCATCCGCGCTCCACGCTGCTGATCGGCGCCGGTCCCGTCGTCCGGGACGTGGCCGAAGTGCTGTACGAGCACCCCGAGTACGGCATGCGGCCGGTCGGCGTGGTGCTCCCGTACGACACTCCGGGCGCGGACTCGGCGCTGCCGGTGCTCCGTTCCGTCGGCGACATCCACCGGGCGATCATCCAGAACTCCGTGCGCTACGCCGTCTTCGCCGGGGCGCCCGCGGGCAATCCGGCGGCCGCGAACCTGGTCCGGCTGCTGGCCGCCCGGGGCTGCTGCCTGTGGCAGGTCACGTCGGGGCCCGGCTCCAGGACCGCCGGGCGGCCGGCCGCCGGCCACCTGTGGGGCTTCGCGTGCGCCCGCCTCGACCCCTACCCGCGCCCCGGCGCCGGACTGGTGGCCAAGCGGGTGCTGGACGCCCTGCTCTCCTTCCTCGCGCTGCTCCCCGCGGCCCCGATCCTGGTGCTCAGCGCGCTCGCCGTCCGGATCTCCGACGGGCCCGGGGTGCTCTTCCGGCAGGAGCGCGTCGGCCTGGACGGCCGGCCGTTCACCCTGCTGAAGTTCCGCACCCTGCGGCCCAGCGACGAGCGGGAGTCGGCCACCCGGTGGAACGTCTCGCACGACCGGCGGATGAGCGCCGTGGGCCACTTCCTGCGCCGTACCTCGCTGGACGAGCTGCCGCAGTTGTGGAACGTCCTGCGCGGCGACATGAGCCTGGTCGGCCCCCGGCCGGAACGGCCCTACTTCGTCCACCAGTTCGCCCAGACGTACCCCGGCTACAAGGACCGGCACCGGATGCCCGTGGGCATCACGGGCCTCGCGCAGATCCACGGGCTGCGCGGCGACACCTCCATCGAGGACCGGGCCCGCTTCGACAACCACTACATCGAGAGCTGGTCGCTGTGGCAGGACATCCGCATCCTGCTGCGCACCGCGACGGCGCTCTTCCGGTTCGGGGGGAGCTGAGCGTGACCGTCCTCCCGGACACCGCCCCCCGCCCGGTACGGCACGCGTCGGCCGCCCGCCCGCCGGTCGTCCGCGCCGCCCGCCGCTGGGCGTGGCTCGGGCCGCTGCTGCCCGCCGTGGCGACCGTGCTGCTGCTCGCGGCCCCCATCGGCGCGGGGGACGTGAGCGCCTCCGGCAAGCTGACCCCCGCCGACGCGGCCTCCGGAGTGCTGGTCGCGTTCTGCGCCCTGCGGGCGCTGCGCGCCCGAACGCGCCCGCTGACGGCGGCTGCCGCCCTCGTCCTGGGCGCACCCGTCGTCGCGATCGCGGTCGCCGCGCTCGCCGCGTCGGATCCGGCGGAGGGGGTCGCCGGGTTCGTGCGGTACCTCCAGGTCTTCGTCCTCGTGCCGACCGCGCTGGTGCTCCTGCTGCGCACCCGGCGGGACTTCCTGGTGGTGGCCGGCGCCGTCGTCCTGCTCGCCCTGGTGCAGGGCGCGATCGGCGTCCACCAGTACGCGACGGGCACCGGCGCGTCATACGTCGGCGAGAACATCCGCGCCGTCGGCACGTTCGGTCCCTCGGACGTGATGGGCATGGCCACCGTCGTCGCCTACGGGCTGGTGATCGCCGTCGGGCTGGCCCTCGCACCGCCCGCGCCCGGCTGCCCCCGGCTGCTGCGGCCGCTCGCGCTGGGCTGCGCGGCGGCGCTCGTGGTCCCGCTGGTGCTGTCCTTCAGCCGGGGCACCTGGATCGCCACCGTGCTGGCGTGTTCGGTGATGACCGTGCTGGCGGGCCGGCGGCAGGCGGTCAGGATCTTCGCGGTGACGGCCGCCGCGGGCGTGGTGCTGGTCGGCGGCGCCGGCGCCGGCTCGCAGTTGATCAGCGACCGGGTCGCCAGCATCACGCAGGTGACCGACGCGCCCGACTCGTCGGTCACCGACCGGTACAGCCTGTGGGCGGCGGCCACCGGGATGTGGCGCGAACGGCCGGCCACCGGCGTCGGCCTCAAGGGCTTCCCCGCCCACCGCGACGGCCACGCCGCCCTCGACCTGTCCTCGGGCAGCGACACCGACGGCGCGGGCCAGGCGTTCGCGCGCGAACCCCTGCTGTCACCGCACAACATGTACCTGCTCATCCTCAGCGAGCAGGGGCTGATCGGGGTCACCCTCATCGTCGGCAGTTGGGCGGCGCTGCTGGCCCGCGGGCTGAGCCGGCTGGCGGGCGCCCGCCGCGCGGGCCGCGGCGCCGAGTGCGGGCTGATCGCGACCGGGCTGCTGCTCTGGCAGTGCGTCGACTTCCTGTACGCGGACATCGGCGGCCCTTCGACCGTGCTCACCGCGATGCTCTTCGGGCTGGCCGCCGCCTGGGCGCTGCGCCCGGCGGACGGGGCCGCGGGCGGGGTGGAGGCCACCCGATGACGGACACGACCGCGCCACCCGAACCCCCACCGCCGCCGGCACGGTCCGCCCCTTCGGGCACCGTCCCCGCTCCCTCCCCCGCGCCGGACGGCGGCGGACCGGCGGAAGAGCGGCCCCAACCGTCCGGCCTGGGGCGGGTGCTGGCGCGGGCGGCGGCCCTCACCGCCGCGCTCACCGCGCTCGGTTCGCTGCTGGGTCTGGTCCGCGACCAGACGATCGCCCACCTCTTCGGCGCGGGACCCGCCACCGACGCCTTCCTGGTCGCCTGGACCGTGCCGGAGCTGTCCTCCACGGTCCTCATCGAGGACGCGATGGCCCTGCTGCTGGTCCCGGCGTTCAGCCTGGCCCTGGCCCGGCGGGGCACCGAACCGGGGCCGGACCCGGTAAGGGCGCTGGTGGCGGCCACGCTGCCCCGGCTGCTGCTCGCCCTGGCCGCGGCGATGGCACTGCTCGAACTGTGCGCGCCGGCGCTCGTCGGGATCCTGGCGCCCGGCCTGCGGGACCCCGCCCTCGCCGTCGACTGCACCCGGCTGACGGCCGCCACCGTCCTGACGTTCGGCCTCACCGGCTACTTCAGCGCCGCGCTGCGCGCCCACCGCCGGTTCGTACCCCCCGCGGCCATCTACGTCGTCTACAACATCGGCATCGTCGCCACCCTGGTGCTGCTCCACGCCCGCTGGGGCGTGCGCGCCGCCGCCGCGGGGGTCGCGGTCGGCGGCCTGCTGATGGTGCTCGTCCAACTCCCCGCGTTCCTGCGCCGGCTGCCCCCGCGCGGCACCCGTCCGCGACGCTCGGTGCGGGCCGCCGCGACGGCCGGCGGCCCCGCGCCCCTCGGCATCGCGCTGCTGGCCCCCGTCATCGTCTTCAGCCTCTGCCGCCAGGCGCAGGTGCTCATCGAGCGGTTCCTCGCCGCCCCGCTCCCCGCGGGCGCCATCTCGCACCTGAACTACGCGCAGAAGGTCGCCCAACTGCCCATGGTGCTCTCGCTGATGATCGTCACGGTCACCTTCCCGGTGGTCGCGCGGGCGCTGGCCGACGGTGAGCCGGACCGGGCCAGGCGCCGGGTGGAACGTGATCTGACGCTGGCCGGCATGGTGGTGCTGCTCGGCACCGCCTTCGTCATCGCCTGTGCCCCGCAGATCGTCCAACTGCTCTTCCAGCGCGGCGCCTTCGACGCGGCCGACACCGGCGCGACCGCGTCCGTCATACGCGTCTACGCGCTGGGCCTGCTCGGCCAGAGCATGGTGGGCGCCCTCGTCCGGCCGTTCTTCTCGGCCGCCCGGCCCATCTGGTACCCCGCCGCCGCCATGGGCGCGGGACTGCTGATCACCGTCGTCGCCGGAGCCGTCACCGTCCGGTACTGGGGCATCCACGGCATCGCCGGCGCCAACGCCGCGGGCATCACGGCCACCGCCGTGCTGCTGCTGCGCGGCCTCGGCACGCGGGTGATCGCCATCCGGGCCGGCACGGTCGCCGCCGGGCTCGGCCGGCTCGTCGTGGCCGCCGCGGCCGCGTGCGCGGCCGGCTGGGCCACCGCGCACCTGCTGCCCGGACCGCTGCTGTCCCTCACCGTCTGCTGTCTCGTGGTGCCGGCCGTCGCCACCGCGACCGCCGCCGCCGTACGGGTGCCGGAAATCCCGCACCTGCTCGCCACCGTGAAACGGAAGCTGCCCCATGCCCGCTGACACCGCACCCGTCCGCGTCCCCGCCCGCCGCCCGGCCGCCCGCGACACCCTGTCCAGACGGGGCGGCCGGACGGCGCCGTGGGTGCTGATGTACCACTCCGTCGGGGAGTGCGCCGACGATCCGTACCTGATCACCGTCAGCCCCGACCGGCTCGAACGGCAGCTGACGTGGCTGAACCGCCGCGGCCTGACCGGGGTGGGCATGGCAGAGCTGCTGCGGGCCCGCGCGGAAGGCCGCGGGAACCGGCTGGTCGGGCTGACCTTCGACGACGGCTACACCGACTTCGTGGAGCACGCGGTGCCGCTGCTGCGCCGGTACGGGCACACCGCCACCGTCTTCGTCCTGCCCGGCAGGCTCGGCGGCGGCAACGAGTGGGACGAACTCGGGCCGCGCAAGACGCTGCTGACCGAGGAGGGCATCCGCGCCGCGGCGGCCGCCGGTATGGAGATCGGCTCCCACGGCCTCGTCCACCAGGATCTGACGGAGACCGCCGACGAGGTGCTGACCGACGAGGTGCGCGGCAGCCGCGACCGGCTCCAGGAGATCACCGGGGCGGCCCCCGAGGGCTTCTGCTATCCGTACGGCAAGGTGGACGCGCGCGTCGTCAACGCCGTGCTCGCGGCCGGGTACACCTACGGCTGCGCCGTCGCGGCGGGCCCGCTGACCGGGACGCACGCGCTGCCCCGCGCCTACGTCGGGGAGCGGGACACCGACGCGCGCCTGCACCTCAAGCGCCTGCGGCACCTGTTGCTCCGCCGCACGCTGCCGTACGAGGCCGGCCACGCCGCGCTGCCGTACGCCCGCGGCGCGGCCCCGGGCGCCCGGGACCGCGCCGGCACCCGCCCCGCCGAGGGCCCGCCGGTCCCCCCGGAGCCCCGGGGCGGGCAGGACGGCCGATGAAGGTCCTGCACATCATCACCGGGCTCGACGTCGGCGGGGCCGAGCAGCAACTACGGCTGCTGCTGCGGCATCTGCCGGTGTCCTGCGAGGTCATCACCCTCACCCACCCGGGTGCGGTCGCCGACGGTATCCGCGCCGACGGCACCCCCGTCACCCATCTGGGGATGAACGGGAACCGGGACCTCACGGTGCTGCCCCGGCTCACCCGGCTGATCCGCGCCGGGCACTACGACCTGGTCCACACCCATCTCTACCGGGCCTGCGTCTACGGCCGGATCGCCGCCCGGCTGGCCGGGGTGCGCACCGTCGTCGCCACCGAGCACTCCCTCGGCGCGACCACGATCGAGGGCCGCCCCCTCACCCGCGGCACCCGCGCCCTGTACCGGGGCACCGAGAAGCTCGGCAGCGCCACCGTCGCGGTCTCGGACACCGTCGCCGAACGGCTGCGCGCCTGGGGCATCCCCGGGCCACGGATCCATACGGTGCCCAACGGCATCGACGCCGGCGCGTTCCGTTTCGACGCGGCGGTCCGGGCGGCCACGCGCACCCGCCTCGGTCTGCCGCCGGACGCCTTCGTGGTGGGCGGCGTGGGGCGGCTGGTGCCCGGCAAGCGGTTCGACCTGCTGGTGCGCGCGGTCGCCCACCGCCCCGGGGCCCGACTGCTGCTGGCCGGCGCGGGACCCGAACGCGACGCCCTGCTGAGCCTGGCCGCCGGGCTCGGCGCGGCGGACCGGATCCACCTGCTGGGTGAGACCGGCGGCGGGGACGGTCCCGGCACGGCGCCGGCCCTCCCCGCGCTGCTCGCGGCCGTCGACCTCTTCGTCTCCGCCTCCCGTGAGGAGACCTTCGGGCTCGCCGTCCTGGAGGCCCTCGCGGCAGGACTGCCCGTCCTGTACGTCACCTGCCCGGCCATCGACGACCTGCCCGCCGCGCACGCCCCCGGCGCCCGGCGGATCGGCGCCGCCGCCGACGCGCTCGCCGCCGCCCTGCGCCAGCACCAGGAGGCGGGACCGCACCGGTTGCCGGTGCCCGCCGCCGTCGGCCACTACGACATCGCGGGCACCGCCGGCCGGCTGGCCGCGCTGTACGCCCTCGCCGCCGCCCGGCCCTGACCGGAGCCCACAGAAAGAGCGATCCCATGGACGAGATCCGAACCCACGCCCCCAAGGCGCCGAGCCGGCTGCGGGACGTGACGCGGCGGCTGCCGCGCTGGTGGCCGCTGCCGCTGTGCCTCGGCCTCGGGCTGGCCGGCGGTCTGGGCTACGGCCTGACCACCCCGCCGCAGTACTCCGCGACCAGCTACGTCATCGTCGTCCCGCAGCGCTCCGACCCCGCCACCGCGCTGGGCTTCGCGCAGGCCTACGGCCGTGTCGTCACCGGTTCCACGGTGCTCGTCGACGCGCAGGAGGACGCGGGCGTCCCCCTCGCCCAGCTGCGCGGCAACGTGCAGGTGGCGACGTCGCCCGACGCGCCGATGATCTCGATCACGGGCACCGGGACCCGGGCCCGCGACGCCTCGGACATCGCCAACGCCGTGGCGAACTCCCTGACGGCCACCGGCAACCGCAACACCGCCAACACCGGGGTGCGGCTGCTGGTGTTCTCCCCGGCCGCCGTGCCCGCCTCACCGGCCTCGTCCTCCACCGCACTGTCCGGCGCGGTCGGCGGCAGCGCCGGCGGCCTGCTCGGCGCGCTGGTCCTGCTGGTCCGCCCCGGCCACCGCGGCCGCCGGGCGGGCGGCCACGCCGCCGTGCCCGCGCCGGCCCAGGGCATCCACCCGGCCGTCAAGGAGATGGCGTGATGACCGGCGGCGACCTCGCTTCCGTCCGCTCGGTGACGATGTGCCGCGACCCGCGGCAGTTCGCCGGTCTGCGCGAGGAGTGGGGACGCCTGCACCGGCACTGCCGGACGGCCACCCCGTTCCAGAGCCACTCCTGGCTGCACTCGTGGTGGACGTCGTACGGGCGGGCCGGACGCCTGCGGGTCCTGCTGGTCCGGCAGGACGGGGAGCTCATCGGCGCCGCCCCGCTGATGCTCGTCCACCGCCCGCTGCCCGTCCTGGTGCCGCTGGGCGGAGAGATCACCGATTTCTCCGACGTGCTGCTCGACGACCACGCCACCGACGCCGCCGCCACCGCGATGGCCGTGGGCCTGCGCCAGGCGGCGCGCGGCGCCCTGATCGACCTGCGCGAGGTGCGGCCCGGCGCCGCCGCCGAACGGCTCTACGGCAGCTGGCGGGGACCGAAGCGGCGGCTGGCGGACTCCGTCTGCATGGAGCTGCCCGGCGTCCCGCTGCCCGAACTGATCACCCGCATGTCCACCTCCCGCGGCCAGCGCACCCGGTCCTACGTGCGCAAGCTCGACGCGCTGGGCATCGAGGAGCGCGTCGTCCCCGAACACGAGGTGCCCACGGCCGTCGAGAACCTGCTGCGCCTCCACATCCTGCAGTGGGAGGGGCGCGGGGTGACCCCGGAGCACGCCAGGCCGCGCTTCGCCGCCCACCTCAAGCGGGCCGGGCAGCACATGGTTGCCGGGGGCGACGCCGTCATCACCGAGTACCGGCTGGGCGGCGAGGTGCTGGCGGCGGACCTCAAGCTGCTCTCCCCGCGACTGGTCGGCGGCTACCTCTTCGGCGCCGACCCCCGGCTGCGCGACACCAAGGCCGACCTGACCACCATGCTCATCAGGAACGGCGCCGGCCACGCGGCCGCCTCGGGCGGCGGCGGTGCGCTGAGCCTGCTGCGCGGCAACGAGCCGAACAAGCTCCCCTGGTGCCCCGACCTGGTCGCCAACCAGCGGCTGCTGATGACGTCGCCCCTGCTCGCCCCCGTCCTCCTGCTGCAGGTGGCCCGGGCCGCGCTCCGGGACCGGGCGGCCGCGGCGGTGCGCCGCCATCTGCCGGCGGTGCGCGCCTGGCGGTCCCGGCTCAACGCCTGGCGGGCGAAGCGGGTCTGAGAACGGCAACGACCTGCGGAGCGCGTCCATCCGCGCTCCGCAGGTCGTCGAGGTCCTGAACGCGTCAGCCGGCGAGGCCGTGCGCGGGAACCGCAACCGGAGCCGCAACCGGGGCCGAGACCGGAGCCGGAGCCGGGAGCTGTGCCGGGACGGCCGGGAGCTTCGGCAGTCCGGCCAGGTCAGCTGTCGGCAGCGCGCCGCCCAGCAACGACGAGACCAGGACGTTGACCAGGTCGGTCACGACCTTGAGCACCCCTCCGATGGCCCCCGTCGCGTCGCCCGACGTGGCGGACGTCAGCAGGTCGGTGACGGCCTTCTGCAGACCGGCCAGCGCGTCACCCGTGAGATCGGCACGTGCGGTGACGCCCGTGGCGTTGATGCCGCGCGTCGGCATGGCGGGCCGTGCGGGGGATTTCGGCAGCACCGGAGCCTTGGGCAAGGTGGGGGCGGCGGGCAGCACGGGCGCGCCCGGTGCGGCCGGTGCGGCCGGGAGTGCGGGTGCGGCCGGGAGGGCCGGCATCGCCGCGGCCATGGCGGCGATCGCGGCCTTGACCGCGTCGGCGTCCTTCGTGGCGTCCGCGGCCGACAGTTTGTTGCCGGGCGCCGCGAGGACGGCCTTGACCGCGTCCGTCACCGGCGTCAGGACGGCGCCGAGTCGACCGAGGGCGTTGGCTTGGGCGAGGAGGGTGGCGGCATCAGGTGCCGCCGGCACGGTGAGACCGGTGAAGGTGGCGGTGTGATCGGTGTCCGAGGACGCGAACGCCGTTCCCACGGTGCCGAATGCGAGTGCGCCGACGAGGGCGGTGGAGACGATCACGCCGGTCGTCCGGTGGGTGCGCATGGAGATGGTGTCCCTTCGCTGAACAGGCGGGTTTACTCCACAACCGTCGAAAGCGAACGGTGGCCCCGCAACCTGTCAACTCTGGGCGTCTGCGTGTCGCGCTCCTCCGTTCGGGCGGCGTCCGCGCCCGAACGGCCGCTGTTCGCACCGTGATCGCCGTCCGGGGCCACCGCCGGGGGCCGGCCGCGGACCCGTCCGCCAATCGGGTGCACCGGGACCGGCGCGGCACCGGCAGGAGACGCGACGGTGGCCGCGTACGGGGTACGCGGCCACGGTCGTGCGATGAGGTGTCGGTGATCAGCCGTTGTTGACGCCGTTGCCCGAGAGCACCGGGATCTGGTCCAGGATGTGCGACAGCGGCTCGTCGCCCTTGATCTGGGACGAGTTCTCGGTGCACTGCTGGTTCTGCGGCGACGACAGGACGTTGACGTCCTGAACCGTGATCGGGATGAGGCCGATGAGCGAGCCGACGTTGGCCTTGAGCGGCAGACCGATGCAGGGCTTGTTGAGCGAGCCCTGGACGAGGCCGACCTGCGGGCTCATCGTGCCGTCGGTGTGGGTGTTGCCGTAGTTCGACTCGGAGCCGTTGCCGTTCACCGTGGAGGCACCGCCGTCGTCACCGATAGCCAGCGCCTGCGGGGCAGCCATGGCGGAGAGACCGACGATGGAAACGGCAACTGCTGCACTGGCCATGAACTTCTTAAGCACGGTTCGCCCTTCTTGAAACGATGTTCCTGTCATTGAAGCGAACTGATCAACTGCACATCTCGGGTTTGGTTCCGCGATTTCACTCCACTGGCCCAACCGGTATTCCCGGCGATACGCCCGGCGGCCTGCCGCCGGGCGTATCGCTTTCCGGTCAAATCTTCTTCGCGGACTGCCATTCGATCCGGAAACACAGTTTCGAAAGGCCGAACTGGTGCTTGCTCGCGTCTCCCAGTTCGAGCGGCAGGCAGACCTCGGCGGGCGCCGCGGGTGACCCGAGCGTCGGAGCGGGCCGGAAGGCCCCGACCGGGACCGGCACCATGACGGTCGGTGCGGGCACGGCCGTGCTCGCACCCGGACCGGGACTCGGAGCCGGCACGGGAGTGAGCGTCGGGCCGGGCGTCGCACCCGGCGTCCCGGTCGGGGTGGTCGTCGGCGTGGTCGGGGTCGTCGGGATGGTCGGGGTCGTCGTCGGGTCAGGAGTCGGCACGCTCGGCGCGGGGGTCGGCGCCGGCACCGGTTCGACCCGGCCGAAGTTCTTCGAGCGGAACACCTTCGACGACTTGGGGTTGTCCGAGCACTGCCACACACCGTGCGGGCAGTAGTCCGTCAGCGTCTGGTACACCGCCCGGTGGTCGGTGATCCACTGCAGCATCATCCGCATGTAGTCCGCGTTGTCGCCGTTCCGGAAGAGTCCCCACTCCGGATAGGAGATCGCCTTGCCGTGCGCGGCGGCGAAGTCCACCTGCGCCTGGAGCCCGAACGGCTCCTCCACCTGGTCGTAGAAGGAGTCGCCCGGCGGCTGGTCGTAGGAGTCCATGCCGATGATGTCCACCACGGAGTCACCCGGGTAGCACGACGTCCAGCCGATCGCGTCCTGACCTCGGTTGGGCGTGAAGTCGAACCGGAACCGCTGGCCGGGAACGCTGCGCATCGTCGTCACGATGCGGTTCCAGTACGTCTTCCAGGACGCCGGATCCGGACCGCAGCGGTGCGTGTACGTGGTTCCGTTCATCTCCCAGCCCAGCACGATGACGGTGTCGGGCACGCCCAGCCCGACCAGTCGCCGCGCCAGCTCGAGGAAGTGGCCGTCGAACCGGCCCGCCGCCCCGGAGCGCAGCAGCGTCCGCACCTGGCTGTCGGGGATGTGCTGCTCGTTGCGCTCCTGCATGGGCACGTTGAGGACGAAGAGCCGGTCCGGCCGCGCGTTCTTCCACTGGGCCCAGGGCTGCAGCAGCTCCGGCTCGCCCTCGATGGTGTCCCAGTGCTCGCCGGGAAGGTACGTGTGGCCCACCGCGAGGTCGGTGCCGCCCAGCCACTTCTGCAGGTCGGCGATCCGCCGCACCCCGTCGGCGCCGGAGGACGTGAAGGCCCCCATCGGCGTGTGTCCGAAGGCCGGCGCGGGAAGCGCGGCCCCGGTCGGCCCCGGTCCCGGCGGTCCGGCCGCCGGTGACGGCGGTGCCGGATCGGTGGCGGCGGCCGTGGTGCCGAGGTCGTCGACGGTGGTGTGGGGCATCCCGAGCAGGAGCAGGCCGGCGGCGACCGCTCCGACACATGCACCGGTCAGTGTGTGGCGTCGGTGGGCCATAGTTGCTCCTCCTGCGACGTTACCCCTCGGAGCTTTATCTCCGGACGGTAATTCAGAAAGTACGAGGAGCCGGGTGGGCGGGCCTGTTCTGATAGTCCATTAGGAAGCGGGGCGGGGTCAGAACCGCTCGCAAATCCGTCGGATCGTCAGATCGAGTGAATGCGCGGCCACCGGTTGCCCTTCACCGGTGTGCGTTATCCGGCCAAGCACAGGATGATGGTGAATAGCTGACGGACAGTCGGCGACGCCCTTCCGGGCGGATGCGTCGCGATACCGCCGCTCCTCACAGGTCCGGCCGTAGCGGCCGATAGCGAGGAGAACCGATCATGAACGAGGCCGAGAAAAGCGGCGGCGGGAAAGCGGCGCCGGCCGCCCACACCCGCCGCCGGGTGCTCCGTGCGGCGTTCACCGCCGCCGTCGCCGTCACCGGCACGACCGCGGTGCTCTACCCGATCGTCACGTCCGGGGAGCCGGAGGGGGAGAAGTCCGCGGCGGGCAGGTCCGCCTCGGGGAACGACCCGGCCGGGCCCGCCCCGGAACCGGCCGGCGGAGGCTTCGACGAGGTCTACCGGGGGCGCCGCATCCAGGGTGTGCCCACCGGCACGGCCGACGGATCCGAGACCGACGGATCTCCCGTCGTCATCCTGATCGACGGCAGGATGCTGCACGTCATGCGGCGCGCGGACGGCACCTACGTGAGCGTGGCCAACCACTACCAGCCGTACGCCACCCCGCTCGACACGGCCCGCGGCGCGGTCGACGTGATCGGCGCGGCCAAGCTGTCGCTCGCCGGCAACTCCTACCAGCACTGACAGCAGAAGGGCCGAGACCGGTGTACATCCGCCAGAACCAGAAGAACATGACGCGCGCCCAGCGGGCGACGTTCGTCCGCGCGGTCCTGAAACTGAAGGGCAAGGGCGTCTACGACGAGTTCGTCCGCATACACGGTCAGTACTACGTCTCCGACGGGGACACCGGCCTACGCGTCGGCCACATGACGCCCACGTTCTTCCCGTGGCACCGCCGGCTCCTCCTGGAGTTCGAACGCGCGCTGCAGTCCGTGGAACCGAGCGTCACCCTGCCCTACTGGGACTGGACGCGGGACAACTCGAAGACCTCCTCGATCTGGGCGTCCGACTTCCTCGGCGGCGACGGCCGCGCATCCGACGGCCAGGTCATGACCGGGCCCTTCGCCTACTCCTACGGCAAGTGGCCGATCTCCGTCGGCGTCACGGAGGAGAAGTACCTGACGCGGCAGTTCGGCCGCCCGGACCGCCCGATCGCGCTGCCCACGAAGGCGGAGCTCGACAAGGTGCTGCAGGACCCGCTCTACGACGCCGCCCCGTGGAACTCGACCGCCACTACGCGCGGGTTCCGCAACCGGCTGGAGGGGTGGACGGTCGGCGAGGCGCAGGGCGGGTTCCTCCACAACCGGGTCCACCAGTGGATCGGCGGCCACATGACGGGTGCCACCTCGCCCAACGACCCGGTCTTCTGGCTGCACCACGCCTTCATCGACCTCGTCTGGCTGCGCTGGCAGCGCATGCACCCGAAGTCGGGGTACCTGCCGGCCCGGCCGCTGGCCGCCTCCGACCCGGAGCACGGCCGCGTCATCAGCTTCAACGAGCCCATGCCGCCGTGGAAGACCAAGCCGTCCGAGGTCATGAGCCTGCACAACGCCTACCGGTACGAGGAGAACTGACCCGCTCAGGACCGGCGAGCGAACGTACGAGTGCGGCCTCCCGCGAAGTGATCGCGGGAGGCCGCACCGGTTGGACGGGGGCGTTCGCCCCAGGCCGCTGAACGGACGGGTGACAGGACGGTCGTGCTTCGTCCCGCCGGCCCGTCGTGCCGGGCCGGTCGTCGTCCGGTCCAGCGGCCCCACAGCTGTTGGGAGCCGGGACTACCAGGCGTCGTGGCCCGAGACGTTCTCGCAGTGGTTGCCGAACGCCGGGTTCAGGAGGCCGATCACGTTGACGGTGTTGCCGCAGACGTTGATCGGCACGTGAACGGGGACCTGGGCCTGGTTGCCGGACAGAACGCCGGGGGAACCGATGGCAGCACCCTGGGCACCGGCGTCGGCGGCAGCCATGCCGGCACCCGCGGCCAGAACGGCACCGGCCGCGGCGGTGATGGCGGCTGCCTTGGCGATACGCGACATCGAAATCTCCTTGATGGTGAAACCCAACCGCAGTTCCTGCGGCATTGACGCCTGCGCAACGCGTGTGAATGCCGCATAGTCACGCAGGTTGAGCTGAACTGATGAACGTCACCGCCCGTGAGGGCGGCCCGACACCAAAGGCCCCGAAGCTTGGACGCTCCGGAGCCTTCGCGCGGGGGTGTTGCGCCCTGTCCAACGATCACGGCTTCCGCCGGACACGGGCGGCGCGGGGGTACCGGCGCTTTTCTCCGGACATACCGTCGTATCGCATGTGCGATCGACAAGACCTCGTTCGGCTGGTTTAACAGTGCGGACTCGCTCGGTCAGGTGACTGCGGGGCGGGCCGGGCCCGGACCGCCGTTACAGTCCGTTGCCATGAGTCAGACCAGTACCGCTCCGGACATCACGCGTCAGAGCCAGATGGGCACCCTCGCGGTGATCCCCTGGGCCGGCGAGCACACCGAGGACGAACGGGACATCGCGTTCCTCCTGGCCTACTCCCTCGGCGACGTCGAGGGCGGCCCGGAGGTGGCGGAGAGCGCCATCGCGGCGGCGATGGAGGAGGTCGGCCTGCCGGTCGGCGGAGCCGTCCTGGACATCGCCCAGCTGTCCAAGGCCCCCGTGAAGCTCCTGGTCGAGGGCGGCCAGGCCGTCCTGACCATGCCGTACCTGCACGCGGCCTGCCCCGTGCCCGAGCAGTGGGTGGAGGCGGCCCGCGAGCGCGGCATGGTGTATTTCCTGTTCGCCACCCGGCCGTGGCCGGAGGCGGCACCGGGCAAGCCGGTCAGCGAAGAGCTCCTCAAGTCCTTCGTGGGCGACGAGACGATGCTCGCCGGCTCCGCGCACTGCTTCGTACCCGTCGGCTCCCTCCAGGGCTGACGCCCCGGCCCGCACCAACGCGAAGGTCCCCGCGGGCAGTGCCCGCGGGGACCTTCGTGGCGCTTCCGGTGTCCTACGACTGGGTGAGCAGCCCGGCGCGCAGCCGGGTAAGGGTCCGGGTCAGCAGCCGGGACACGTGCATCTGGGAGACCCCGAGCTCGGCACCGATCTCGGACTGCGTCATCTCCTGGCCGAAGCGCATCCGCAGGATGGCACGGTCCCGCTCGCCGAGTTCGGCCATCAGCGGCTTGAGGGCCTGGAGGTTCTCGACCGCCTCCATGCCCGGGTCGTCCTCACCGAGCCGGTCGACGAACGAACTGCCCGCGGCTTCCTCGTTGTTCTCGCCCGCCGGGAGGTCAAGGGAGCCGGCGGTGTAGCCGTTGCTGGCGACGAGCCCCTCGTTCACCTCGGCGGGGGTCAGGTCCAGGTATTCGGCCAGCTCCGCGGTGGTCGGGGAACGGTCCATCCGCTGGGCGAGCGCGTCCTTCGCCTGCGCCAGCGCGATCCGGCGCTCCTGGAGGCTCCGCGGCACGTGCACGGCCCAGCTGGTGTCCCGGAAGAAGCGCTTGATCTCACCCGAGATGTACGGAATGGCGAACGTGGTGAACTCGACCTCGCGCGACAGGTCGAACCGGTCGATCGCCTTTATCAGGCCGATCGTGCCGACCTGGACGATGTCCTCCATGTCCTCCGACCGGTTGCGGAACCGGCCGGCGGCGAACCTGACCAAGGAGAGGTTCAACTCGATCAGGGTGTTCCGCGCGTACTGGTAGTCGCGCGTCCCCTCGTCCAGCGTCCGCAGGCGGTCGAAGAAGAGCTTCGACAGGGCTCGCGCGTCCTGCGGCGCGACCTTGCCGGCTTCCTCGATCCACGGCAGCTCCGTCACCGACGAGGCACAGCCGCCCGTGGTCGGGCCATCAACGACGGCTGTGTCGGCAACCACAGCTGCGTCGGCCGAGTTCACTAGCGCTGTCATGTTCCTCATCCTCCCAGGAGCAACCGGCAATAGCACCCGCCTACCCCGGCCTTTCCCTCTCACACCCGCAATCTTCACGATTGCTTTCGCGGGCGGGTTCGGGGGGTCGGTACGGCGGATCGGCGCGGCGTCGGGGCCCTGGAGGGAACGGATGCGGTGCGGGTGGCTGGAGCGTCCTGGAGGGGGAGAAGTTCTGGGGCGTGGAGATTCCCGCACTCCGGGGAGGCGGTCTCGACACGTCAGGTGGTTCCGGCGGTCGGTCCGGGGCGGGGTCAGGCCGCGCAGGGGAACCGTTCGAAGCGCTCGTCCGCCGGGACCAGGTCGCCGGCGGGGGCGTCGGTCACCGGGGCGGGGCTCGTGTCGCCGAGGCCGGCGGTGCGCTGGCGGGAGACGGGGGAGGCGCCGTGGGCCTCGGCGCGGATGCGCTGCTTGATGGTGGGCGGCAGGGACCCTTCGCGGCGGGGCTCGCTCCCGGTGAGGGCCGTGCAGGCCGCGAAGGACGCGTGGCGCGGCAGCGGGACGATCGGCGCGGGCCGCTCGGACGTCCCGACCGCCCGGCGGACGGCCTCGGCCGGGGCGGTGAGCCGCAGCGCGGTGAGGATCCCGGCGAGAACGCCGAGGAAGACGGTCCAGAACTGCGCGACCTTGGTGGTTGCGGCAGTTGCGGCGGTTGCGGTGCTGGCTGTGGTGGCCACGGCCCCTCGCTTTCGATCGGTTGGTCTGCGTATGTCCCTCATCATGTGGACGGGGAGCGACCATCGCGGGATCCGCGCCGCTTGTCGTATGAACACCACCCGGACGGTCCAACGACCCCGGGTATCCGCCTCGCGCCCCCGTAGCGTGAGGGGTGACCGGACAGAACCGCTCCGCCAGGAAAGAGCCCGCCATGTCGGACCGGCGTCCCCGGGGACTGCGCCCGCACAAGCGCGACCAGAACGGCCGGCGCGTCGACGGCTCGGACGCGGCCCCCGAGCGCTCGATGGAGCCCCGGCACCCCCTGGACGACACCACCGAGTCCGGTCCCGTGGAGAACAGCGTGATCGACGCGGCGCTCTATCGCGACGGCCGCCGGATCGACACCCCGGCCACCCTCACCGAGGCCTACCGGAAACTGCCCGACACACCGGACGCCATGGCCTGGATCGGCCTCTACCGGCCGGCCGAGGACCAGCTGCTGGCCGCCGCCGCCGCGTTCGGGCTGCACGAGCTGGCCGTCGAGGACGCCGTCGTCGCCCATCAGCGGCCGAAGCTGGAACGCTACGGCGACACCCTCTTCGTCGTGCTGCGCGCCGCCCGCTACCTCGACGACTCCGAGGAGGTCGACTTCGGCGAGCTGCACCTCTTCGTCGGCCCGGAGTTCGTCCTCACCGTCCGGCACAGCCAGTCCCCCGACCTGTCGACCGTGCGCGCCCGGCTGGAGGCCGACCCGGAGCTGCTGCGGCTCGGCCCCGAGGCGGTGCTCTACGCGGTGCTGGACTCCGTCGTCGACGGGTACGCGCCGGTCATCGCCGGTCTGCAGAACGACATCGACGAGATCGAGACCGAGGTCTTCGGTGGCGACCCCAAGGTCTCGCGCCGCATCTACGAGCTGTCCCGCGAGGTCGTCGAGTTCCAGCGCGCCACCCGTCCGCTGCTGAGCATCCTCTCGGCCCTGACCGCCGGGTTCGAGAAGTACGGCACCGACCAGGAGCTGCGGCGCTACCTGCGGGACGTTGACGACCACGCCACCACCGTGGTCGAGCGGGTGGACGGCTTCCGGCAGATGATCGCGGACATCCTCGCCGTCAACGCCACCCTGGTCACCCAGGCGCAGAACGAGGAGATGAAGCAGCTCGCCGAGGCCAGCAACGCCCAGAACGACGAGATCAAGAAAATCTCGGCGTGGGCGGCCATCCTCTTCGCCCCGACCCTGATCGGCACCGTCTACGGCATGAACTTCGAGTCCATGCCCGAGCTGAAGTGGGTCTTCGGCTACCCGTTCGCCATCGGGCTGATGGGCGTGGTCTGCGTCGGGCTGTACATGGTCTTCAAGCGGCGCGACTGGCTGTGAGGGCCGGGACCCGTCAGGTCCCCCACAGCGTCCGGGCGAGGACCACGCCGATGGCGGCGGCGCCCAGCCCGGCGGTGATGCTCGCCACCACGTTCGCGGCGGCGGAGAACCGGGCCCCGTCCCCGGCCAGCCGCAGCGTCTCGTAGGAGAACGTCGAGTACGTCGTCAGCGCCCCGCACAGGCCGGTGCCCAGCAGCAACTGCACGGAGGACGAAGCGGCTCCGGCGGCCACCGCGCCGGTGACGACCCCGAGCACCAGGCTGCCGGCCACGTTGACGGTGATCGTTCCCCAGGGGAAGGCCGTCTCGTGCCGGGCCTGGACGAAACGGTCGGTGAGGTAGCGCAGCGGGGCGCCGACGGCGGCGCCGGCGATGACGAGCAGCCAGTTCACCGCGCGGCACCCCGCGACGCCAGGCGACGGGTCACCGTCGCGCCCGTCCACACGGCCGCCAGGGCGGCGAGCGCCGTCCCGGCCAGATAAGCGAGTCCGGTGGCCGCCTCGCCCCGCTCCAGCAGGTCGCGGATGTCGACGGCGTAGGTGGAGAAGGTGGTGAAGCCGCCGAGCACGCCGGTCCCGAAGAACGGCCGCACCAGCGGGTGCACGGTCCACACCTCGCTGATCAGCACCATGAACACCCCCATCACCGCGCAGCCGGCGGTGTTGACCAGCAGCGTCGTCCAGGGGAAAGCGCCGGCGGGCGTGGGCCACAGCAGCGCGGCGCCGTACCGGGCGCAGGCGCCGGCGGCGCCGCCCAGCGCGATCACGGCCAGGACCTGGACAGGGTGGCGCAGCACTTCGTCGCGCTGCGCCGGCACGCGCAGATCGACGTCGGGATCGGTGGGCATCGCGCGTCACGATACCGGCCGGGCCCCCGCGAGCCGCAGGTCAGCGGTTGAAGGTGTCGATGTTGCTGATCTTCCAGGCGCCGTCCTGGTGCACGGCGTCCACGGCGAACATGGCCGCCGCGTACGTCGTCTCCTCCTTCGGCGCGGTACGGGTGTTCCGCTGGTCCGCGAAGATCAGCACCCGGGCCCGGTCGCCGTCGATCAGCTCCACACCGCTGTCGGTGACCGTCGTCGTCAGGACGAGCTTCTGCGTCGGCGCCTGCTTGCGCACCTGGGCGAGCATGTCCGCGTACTGCTGCACCGCCTTGCCGGTCAGCAGCTTCTTCGCCGCCTGATCCGTCCGTGCGGTGTCCGCGTAGTTGTAGGAGAAGACCGAGTTCACGGCCTGCGTCACCATGCCTTTGACCTCGCTGGTGCGGGCGGTGTCGGTGAGGGCGCTGTTCCGGGTGGACGCGGTGTCGTGGAGGGTGGCCGCCTCCATGGCGGCCCAGCCGGCGAACCCGCCGAACAGCACCGTCAGCAGGCCGAGGGCGACCACCACCCGGCGCGGGCCGCTGCCGCCGCCGTCTCCGCCGGGCTTCCTGGCAGAGGGTTTCGGCGCGGGTTTCGGCTTCGGTTTCGGCTTCCTGTCCTTCTGCTGTACCGGCTGATGATCCTGTTCGTCCGGTTCGGGCGCGGGCGGCGGTCCCGGGCGCGTCCGGCTCGCGGGCGGTGCGGCGGCCAGGCGCCGCTGCCGGTTAATGAGGTGGCGGGTCGTCGACATGTGCGCGGGTCCTCTCGGGTCCTCTAACCGGCGGCGGAAGGCTGCGGACTGGGGGCGGTCTCCCCGACCGGCGCCTGACCGAGGGCGCTGAGCTTCCAGCCGTCGGACGTACGGGTCAGCTCGCCGAGCAGCCGGCTCTCCTTGGCCGAGGGCTTGCTCCTGGGCGCGGTGACCGTGATGCGCAGCGCCACCATCACGCTCGCCTTCCCGGCCCGGACGTCCAGCTCGGTCACGGATCCGGACAGCACCTTCGCCGTGGTCACCGTCTGCGCCTGCCGCACCTGCTTCTCGAACTCCGTTCTTCCCTGGACCAGTTGGCTGCGCAGGTCGCCGGTGGTGGAGTTCTGCCAGGTGTCGAGTCCCTGCGGCAGGTTCTTGTGGTCGAGGGTGTTCATGTTCTGCACGCCCTGCTCACCGGCGGCCAGCACCTGGTCGCGGGTCTGCGCGTAGGCGGCGGAGTCGTCGTGCGCCGCCCCGTACCAGGTCCAGCCGCCCCAGCCCGCGGCGGCCACCGCGAGGACGGCCAGGGCGACGGCTGCCACCAGCAGCGGGTTCCACGTCTTCGTACCTTGCATCTGCCTCTCCCCTACCGGGACTACCGGGACTACCGGGACTACCGGGACGTGATGTCGGTGATCTGCCAGTGCCCGTCGTGGAACCGGGCGGTCACCGACAGCTGGGCCGCCGCGGTGGTGGCCTTCTTTCCCTTGCGCTCCGCCGTCTGGTCCAGGAAGACGAGCAGCCGGGCGCTGTCGCCGTCGAGCCGGGTGACGCCGGCCCGCACCACATGCGTGGTGAGCGTCAGCTTCTGCGCGGCCACCTGCTGCTTGACCTGCCCGAACAGCGCCTCGTACTGCCCGGCCGCCGATCCGCCGAGCAGTTCCTTCGCCGCCAGCTCGGTGGCCCGGGTGTCCTCGGGCGTGTACGAGAAGACCTTGGCGAGGGTGTTGCTGACGTCGCCGATGACCCGGCTGGTGGCTCCGGTGTCGGTGAGCGCCGAGTTGGACGTGGCCCCCGGGTCCGTCAGCTGATGGGTGCGGACCAGGAGCCCGGTACCCGTGAGCAGCAGTAGGGCGAGCAGCGCGGCGCCGATCACCGTCGGGGTGACGCGACGGCGCCGGGCGGGGCCCGGGTCGGCCGGTGTGTCGTCGGTCTCCGGGCTGTCCTCGACCTCGACCGCCTCTTCGGCGGGTTCGGTCCTGGTGTCTCCTGTGGTGCTCACGTTCTTCGCCCTCCTCTCCCGGATCAGCCCGCGCCGACGGGTACCGCGTTGATCGCCGTGAGCCTCCAGCCCCCGGAGGTACGGGCGAGACCGGCCTCGAAACGCTTGCGGTCGGTGGTGGCGGGCGCTCCGCCGCGCGGGGTCAGCGCCACCTGCACCGTCGCGATGAGCCTGGCCGTGCCCGACCGGGTGTCGAGTTCGGTGACCGCCGCGTCGGTGACGGTGCAGCGGGCCCTGGTACCGGCCTGCTGCAGCGACCTGCCGCTCTCAGGGTTCGTTCGGGCCATCTCGTCGTGCAGCGGCCCGGTGGTGGCGTCGAGCCACTGCCGCAGCCCTTCCTGCACCTGCTGGGCATCGGTGCCGTCGATGCTGTTGAGGCGGGCGATGCTCTGCCGCCCGTCGGCCAGGACGGCGTCGCGGGCCTTGGCGTAGGCGAGCGCCTCGTCGGTGCGCGCCTGCCGGTACGACCAGCCGGCGAACGCGCAGAACACGACGATGGCCGCCGCCACCGCCCAGGCGACGGCGCTCCTGGCCGGCGCGGAGACCGTCGGGAGGCGCGGAAGGGACATCCGCCGACCGGTCACGGGCGCGGCTCCAGTCCGAGCAGTCCGCTCATGCCGGAGGGGCCGGCGGCCGGCAGGGACGGCAGGCCGAGGGCCGCGGGCAGCGTGCCGCCCGCGTCGGTGCCCAGCAGCAGCGCACCGGGCCGGGTCGCCGCCGGCACGCCGCCCTTCGGGGCGTTGGCGGATCCCCGGACGTTGGTGCCGCTGCCCGGCGAAGCGGTGCAGCGCGCCCCGGTGTTGAGCGCCGGCGCTGTTCTGAGGTCGAGTCCGTTGCGGTACGTGGTGCCCCCGTATCCGGCGGTGCAGGGCAGCGGTGAGAAGAACGTCACCGACATCCCGAGGTTGGCGCCCTTGCCGTTGATGGCGGTGGCACCGGCCGCGGCCACCGCGGGCAGCCGGACCAGGAGTTCCTCGATGCCGTGCTGGCGGGTGACGGCCACGTCGGACGTGGTCAGCAGGTTTGCGAGCACCACGCTGAGGCTGGGGTTGAGGTCCCGCAGCAACCCGCTGATCTGCGTCGCGGCCTCCGGTGCGGCGGTGATCAGCCGGCGCAGATCGGTGTCGGAGCCGCTCAGTGACGCGGCCAGGTCCTTGGCGCTGGTGGCGAACGACCTGATCGCGTCGCCCTCCTGCGCCTGGGTGCTCAGCACGGTCGCCCCGTCGATCATGAGTTTGGTGGTGGTGGGCTCGTTCTTGTCGGCGGCCTGGATGAAGTCGGTGCCGTTGTCGATGAGCGACTGCAGGTTGTCCCCCTGGCCCTGGAACGCCTTGCCGAACTCGTCGACCACGGTCTGCAGCGACGACAGCGGCACGGAGGAGGCGAGGGTGTCGACGCTGGTGAGCAGGTTCGTCACCGGGGCGGGGGTGCGGGTGTCCGCCACCGGGACGCGCGCGCCGTCCGCCAGGTAGGGCCCGCCGTCCGCCGTCGGGCGCAGGTCGATGTACTGCTCGCCGACCGCTGACAGGTTGGCGACCACGGCCTGCAGCCGGGTGGGGATGGGCGGCGCCGAGTCGTCGATGCGCAGCTCGGCCTCCACGCCGTCGTCGGTGAGGGTGATCGGTCCGACGCGGCCGACGGAGACTCCGCGGTAGGTGACGTTGGAGTGGCTGAACAGGCCGCCGCTCTCCGGCAGCTGGACCTTGACGACGTAGTAGCCGCGCATGCCGAAGTAGTGGCCGAGGTCGGCGTACCGGGCGCCGATGAAGCCGAGGACGAGGACGGCGATCACGAGGAAGGCGACGTTCTTCAGCCGGGTGCCGAGGGTGATCATGAGTGGCCTCCCGCCGAGGGCGCCGGAACGGTTCTGACCGGTCCGACGGACGGCAGCGGGAAGAGCGACGACGACCTGGCGCCCTCACCGCCCTCCGTTCCGCCCCCGTCGGCACCGCCATCGGTACCGGCGTCCGTGCCCGCGTCCGTGCCCGCGTCCGTCCCGCCCACATCGGCACCCGCGTCGGTACCCGCGTCCGTCCCGGCATCCGTGCCCGCGTCCGTCCCGGCATCCGTGCCCGCGTCGGTGCCCGCATCGGTGCCGGCGTCCGTGCCCGCGTCGGTACCCGCGTCCGTGCCTCCCACGTCCTCCCCCGGGTCCTGGGTCGGCGGCGGGTAGACGTTGTCGCCGAAGTTGAGTTCGGGGACGATCTGCGTGCCGGGCGCCGCCGTCATGTCCAGGTAGACGTTGAGGTAGTCGCCCTTGACGCCGCTGAGCACCTCGTCCGTGAACGGATAGGTGAGCAGCACCTGGAGCGAGTCCGGCAGCGCCTTCCCCGAGTCGGCGAGCCGCTGCAGGGTGGGCGCGAGCGCCCTGAGGTCGGCGACCATGTCGTCCTTGCTCCTGTTCACGGTGGTGACCGCGACCTGGGACAGGGTGTCCAGCGAGCGGAGCATCGTCACCAGGGAACCGCGCTGCTCCTCCAGGACCTTCAGACCCGGGCTGAGGCCGGTGAGGACCGTGCCGATCTGCCGGTCGCGGGTGGCGAGGGTCGCGGAGAGGTGGTTGACGCCGTCGAGCGCCGCCGTGATGTCCTGCTTGTGGCCGTCCAGGTCGGTGACGAGGGTGTTGACGCGGGTCAGCATGGAACGCACCTGCGGCTCGTTGCCCTGCAGCGCCTTGTTGAGCTCCACGGTGATCGTCTTGAGCTGGGCGACGCCGCCGCCGTTGAGCAGCATCGACAGCGCGCCGAACACCTCCTCGACCTCCGGGTTGCGGTTGGTCCGGTCGAGCGGGATCCGGGCGCCGTCGCCGAGCCGGCCGCTGCCGGGCTCGCCGGTCTTCTGGTCCGGCGCGGCCAGCTGCACGAACTTCTCGCCGAGCAGGCTGGACTGTTCGAGGTGGGCGTACGCGTTGGCCGGGAGGACGACCTTGCCGTTGACGCGCATCGTGACCTTCGCCGTCCAGCCGTTCGGCGCGAGGTCGACGGCGGTGACCCGGCCCACCGCCACGTCGTTGACCTTGACCGCCGACTGCGGGACGAGGCTGAGGACGTCGGCGAACTCGGCCGTGACGGTGTACGGATGGCTGCCGAGGTCGGCGCCGCCGGGCAGCGGCAGCGTCTCGATGCCGCCGAGGCCCGGGGCCGAGCAGCCGGCCAGCGCGAGCGTGAGGGCCGCCGCCGCGGCGACCCGCTTCGTACGTCTCACCGGGTCGCTCCCTGCGTGCCGTACACGGTGCCGACGGTCGGCAGCGGGAAACTGAGCTCGTTGATGTCGGCCCGGCCGTTGATGGTCCGGTGCGCCGGGTCGTAGGCGTTGAGGACGTTGCCGGCCGCGAGCGGCGCGGTGTCGAGCGCCTCCGCGATGGAGGCCCGCTGGTCGACGAGGGACTGGGTGAGCGGCGCGAGCTGGTCGACGACCGACTTCAGCCGGGTCCTGTTGTCCTGGATGAAGCCCTTCACCTCGCCCAGTGCGGTGGCGAGCTGCTTCAGCGCGCCGGCCAGGTTCTGCTTGTCCTCGGCGAGGAAGCCGGTGACCTGGGAGAGCTGCTGCGCGGCCCGGTGCACGTTGCCGTCGTTGTTCTTCAGCATCGTCGTGAAGGACTGCAGGTAGGTGAGGGTCTCGAAGAAGGGGCCGCTGTTCTTCGACAGCGTCTTGGTGACCTTGCCGAGCTGCTCGATGGTCTGCCCGAGCAGCTCGCCGTTGCCGCCGAGGTTCGCGGCGCCGGTGTCGAGCAGCGCGGAGAGCGAACCCGTGGAGTTCGCGCCGGCGGGACCGAGCGCATCACTGATCTTGGTGATGCTCTCGTAGAGCTGGTCGACCTCCACCGGGGTCGCGGTGCGGCTCGACGGGATCGTCGCCTGATCGCGGATCTGCGCGCCGCCGGTGTACGCGGGGCTCAGCTGGACGTAACGGTCGGAGACGATGCTGGGCGCCACGACGACGGCGCCCACGTCGTCCGGCACCTTCACGCCCTTGTCCAGCGTGAGGTTCACCCGCACCTGGCGGCCCTCCGGTGTCACCGAGTCGACGGTGCCGACCTTCACGCCGAGCACCCGCAGGTCGGAGCCGGGGTAGACGCCGACGGCCTGGTCGAAGTAGGCGGTGATGCGTTTGCCGCCGCTCCCGGCGAACACGTAGATCCCGCCGGCGACCGCGACGAGTACGAGCACCAGTACGGTGCCGAGCGCGAGCCCGCGCCTCCTGGACATGCGTGCCGTCCTCCATGCGCCCATCAGCGACCGCCCTGGGTCTTGGGTGGCATGCATCCGGTGGTGGGAGGCGTGCCGGCGGGCAGGTAGTTGCGCGGGACGAGCCCGCAGAGGTAGGTGTCGAACCAGCGGCCGTTGCCGAGGGTGTTGCCGACCAGCCGGTAGTAGGGCCCGATCGCGGCGAGGGCCGCGTCGAGGCTCTTCTGGTTGTTCCGGAGGACGGTGGTGACCCGGCTCAGCGCGCTGAGGGTGGGCTCCAGCTGCTTGTTGTTGTCCTCGACGAGTCCGGTCAGCTGGATGCCGAGGTCCTGGGTGCCGGTGAGCAGCCCGTGGATGGCGTCCCGCCGCTTCTGCACCTCGCCCAGCAGCAGGTTCCCGTCGGTGATCAGCTTCTCGAACCTGCCCTGCTGCGCGGCGAGCGTCCCGGTGAGCTGCTTGCTGCCGGCCAGCAGCTTGGCGAGCTGGGTGTCGCGGTCGGAGATCGTCTTCGACAGGGCGGAGAGCCCGGTGACGGCGGTGTGCACCTGGGGGGCGGTGTCCTTGAACGTGGCGGAGATGGTGTCGAAGCTCTTGGCGAGCTGCGCGGTGTCGATCTCCCCGAAGGTCTCGCCGAGCCCGTTGAACGCCTGGGTCACGTCGTACGGGGAGGTGGTGCGGGTGGCCGGGATGCGGCGGCCGGGGTTCTGCGCGGCGGAGCCGAGCGGGTCCACGGCCAGGTACTTCTCGCCGAGCAGCGTCTTGATGCCGATCGCGGCCCGGCTGGCGTCGCCGATCCAGGTGTCCTTGACCTTGAAGGTCACCTTCACCTTGGCGCCGTCGAGCCCCACTCCGGTCACCTTGCCGACCTTCACCCCGGCGACCCGCACCTCGTTGCCGGGGTCGAGCCCCGCCGCCTCGGTGAAGTCCGCCGTGTACGTGGTGCCGCCTCCGATGAACGGCAGCGCGTCGGCGTTGTAGACGACCGCGCCCAGCAGGACGAGGACGAGCAGCCCGACGATTCCGACGGTGACGGGGTTCCGTTCCGCCATCGGCTTCGGGCGCCGTTTCGACGCCCGCCGCCGCAGGCGCGACAGCCGGCTCATGACCTGCACCTCGCTTCGGTGATCGCGATACCGGTCGGCGCCTTGCTGCCGTCCGAAGTGGTCACGCCCGACACCTTGGCCTCGCAGAGGTAGAGGTTGAGCCAGGACCCGTACGACGCGAGGCGGGTGATCGTCCGCATCTTGACGGGCGTCTTCTGCAGGAAGTTCTCGATCTGCGGGGTGCTCGCGGCCAGGTTGGACGACAGCCTGCCGAGCTGGCGGATGTCCTCCTTCAGCGGCGCCCTGCCGTCGTCCAGCAGCCCCGCCGTACTGGTGGTGAGCTGGGAGATCGCGGTGATCGCGTCCCCGATCGGCTGCCGGTCGCCCGCGAAGCCGGTGACGAGGGTCTGCAGGGTGGACACCAGGTCGTTGAAGCCCTGTTCGCGGGTGTTGACGCTGGTCAGGACGGTGTTGAGGTTCTCGATCACCTCACCGATGACTTTGTCCTTGGCCGCCAGCGTGGTCGTCAGCGAACCCACGTTCTTGATCAGGCTGTTCACGGTGCCGCCCTCGCCCTGGAGCACCTGGATGATCTCCCCGGCGAGCTGGTTGACGTCCTTGGGCGACAGCCCTTCGAAGAGCGGCTGGAACCCGTTGAACAGCTGGGTGAGGTCGAGGGCGGGAGAGGTGCGGTCCAGCGGGATGGTGGAGCCGGGTGTGAAGGACCGGTCCATCGCTCCGGTGCCCTGCTGCAGGTCGATGTAGCGCTGGCCGACCATGTTCAGGTACTTGATCGAGGCGGTCACCGAGGCGGGCAGCGCCCGGCCCCTCTCGACCGAGAACGTCACCTGCGCGAGCCGCCGGTCCACCACCCTGATGTCCTCGACCTGGCCGACCTTCACCCCGGCGATGCGCACGCTGTCGCCGGTGATCAGCCCGGTGGTGTCGGTGAACCGCGCCTTGTAGCCGACGGTGTCCGCGATCCCGGTGTTGGCGATGCTGAAGGCCAGCACGGTGGTGGCCAGGGCCGTCACGAGGATGAAGACCAGCGACTTGATCAGCGGGCCCGCGATGCTCCGGCGCCTCACTTGAGACTCACCTCCGCGCCGCGGAAGACGGGACCGGCCAGCAGGCTGCTCCAGTCGGGAAGGGACTGCGGCTCCGTGTTCATCGCGGGTGCCAGCAGTTCGTTGACGAGTTGGTTCTCCTGCGGCGAGTTGGCGAGCCCGAGGCCGCCGTTCCCGCTTCCCGCACCGGCCACGGTGAGGTCGGAGGACGTGAGGGGCTTCGTGGTCGCCGGGCCTGTGAGCCCGGGTGCCACCGTGTTGTCCGTCCGGGCCGGCCGGCCGAGGTACGGGACCGGGTAGCAGTTCGGCCCGGTGCTCGCCGTGTACGACGGCTTGTCCCTGCCCGGCACGTACCTGCCCTTCGAGGGAACGGTCCGCACGGTGACGTGCAGTCCCGGCTCGTTCGTGCCCTTGCCCAGCGCCTTGTCCATCGCCGGCACGAAGTTGGCGAGCGTGCGCAGGGTGCAGGGGAACGACGGCGCGTACTCGCCGAGCAGCTGGAGCGTTCCCCTGCTGTCGGCCGACAGCCGGATGATGGTGTCCTGGTTCTGCCGCAGGAACGCGGTCAGGTCCTGGGAGGTGCTGGTCGTCGACCCGTACAGGGTGCTGAGGTTGGCGCGCTGCTCGGCGATGGTGCCGCTGGTCGTCGTGAAGTCGGTGAGCGCCTGCAGGATGTCGGGGGCGGCGTCGCCGTACACGCGGCTGACCTTCACCAGTTCCTGGATGTCCCGGTTGAGGGTGGGCAGGTTCGGGTTCAGTTTCGCGAGGTAGGCGTCGAGGGTGACGGCGCTGTCGCCCAGCTTGGTGCCGCGCCCCCGCAGCGCCTGCGAGACGGCGCTGAGGGTGGCGGAGAGCTTCTCCGGCTGCACGGCGGTCAGCAGCGGCAGGACGTTGTCGAGCACCTGCTCCAGCTCGATGGCGTTGCTGGAGCGGTCCTGCGCGATGGTGCTGCCGGCCAGCAGCTTCGACCCCGAGGTGCTCTGCCGCGGTGGCACGAGGGCCACGAAGCGCTCCCCGAACAGCGTCGTCGGCAGCATCTGCACGGTGACGTCGGCGGGGATGCCCTTCAGCTTGTCGCGCTGGATGGCCAGCGTGACCCGGGCACCGTCGCCGTCGGAGGTGATGCCGCGCACCTGGCCGACCACCACCCCGCGCATCTTGACGTCCGCGTACAGGTGCATCGCGTTGCCGACGCTGCCGGTCCTGACCGTCACCGTCGCGTCGTCGGAGAACTCCTTGTCGTAGATCGCCACGGAGAGCCAGATGAGCAGCGCCGGGACAAGCAGGTACACCACTCCCGCGAAGCGCCGTTGCGCGGTGCGGGCGTTCATCCGGCCACCCGCACCGTCGTCGTGGTGCCCCAGATGGCCAGGCTCAGGAAGAAGTCGGTCACGCTGATCACCACGATCGCGTTGCGCACGGACTTGCCGACCGCCACCCCGACCCCGGCGGGACCGCCCTCGGCGTGGAAGCCGTAGTAGCAGTGGGCGAGGATCACCACGACGCTGAAGATGATCACCTTGAGGAAGGACAGCAGGACGTCGTCGGGCGACAGGAACGTCGAGAAGTAATGGTCGTAGGTGCCCGACGACTGGCCGCTCACGTAGACCGTGACCAGCCGTGAGGCGAAGAACGAGCTGATCAGGCCGATCCCGTACAGCGGGATGATTGCGACGACACCCGCGATGACCCGCGTCGTCACCAGGTACGGCACGCTGCGGATGCCCATCCCTTCCAGGGCGTCGACCTCCTCGTTGATGCGCATCGCGCCGAGCTGCGCGGTGAAGCCCGCGCCCACGGTGGCCGACAGCGCGAGACCCGCCACCAGCGGTGCGATCTCCCGGGTGTTGAAGTACGCCGAGACGAAGCCGGTGAACGCGGCGGCGCCGACCTGGTTGAGCGCGGCGTGCCCCTGGAGGCCGACGACCGTGCCGGTGAAGAGCGTCATCGCGATCATCACGCCGACGGTGCCGCCGATGACCCCGAGCCCACCGCTGCCGAACGCCACCTCGGCCAGCAGCCGCTGGATCTCCTTGAAATAGCGGCGCAGGGTCTTGGGGATCCACAGCAGCACGGTGATGTGGAAGATCAGGTGGTCGCCGCTGCGGTCCAGCCACCCGAACCAGCGCTCGGACCGGGAGCCGGCGCGGGGCGCGGCCGGTTCGCGGTCCGGCGGGACGGGGGCGTCCTGCGGGGCGTCCTTGTCGAGGAGGGCCATCGGTCAGGATCCCTTCGCAGGGACGATCTGCAGGTACAGCCCCGTGAGCACCATGTTCACGAAGAAGAGCAGCAGGAAGGTGATGACCACCGACTGGTTCACCGCGTCGCCGACGCCCTTCGGGCCACCGCGCGGGTTCAGTCCCCGGTAGGCGGCGACGATGCCCGCGATGAAGCCGAAGATCAGTGCCTTCAGCTCGCTGATGTACAGGTCGGGCAGTTGGGCCAGCGCCGAGAAACTGGAGAGGTACGCGCCCGGTGTGCCGTTCTGCATGATCACGTTGAAGAAGTAGCCGCCGAGCGTGCCGACGACGGAGACCAGCCCGTTGAGCAGCACCGCCACGAACATCGCCGCCAGCACCCGGGGGACGACGAGGCGCTGCACCGGCGAGACGCCCATGACCTCCATCGCGTCCAGCTCCTCGCGGATCTTGCGCGAACCAAGGTCCGCGCAGATCGCCGAACCGCCGGCTCCCGCGATCAGCAGGGCGACGATCAGCGGGCTCGCCTGCTGGATGATGGCCAGCACGCTGGCGCCGCCGGTGAACGACTGGGCGCCGAGCTGCTGGGTCAGCGACCCGACCTGGAGCGCGATCACCGCGCCGAACGGGATCGACACGAGGGCGGCGGGCAGGATCGTCACGCTCGCGATGAACCAGACCTGCTCGATCAGCTCACGGGCCTGGAACGGCCGGCGGAACATCGCGCCGACCGTCGTCACGGCGAGCGAGAAGAGCCGGCCCGTCTCGCGCAGCCAGCCGAGGCCGGGCACCGGGCGTGGCTCGACCGGTACGTCCTGCGCGGCCGGCACCGTCGGGGGAGGAGCCGTCATGACAGCCCTCCGCCCGCGCGTCCCGCCGGCGCCGGACGGCCCGCGGCGACGTGCCCGGTGCGGTCGAAGCTGGACTCGATCGCGTGCCGCGCGGCCGGCGGCAGCGTGTCCAGCATGCCGAGCACCCGCTCCCTGCGGCGCAGCACCGCCTGCCGGACCGGCAGCCCAGGGGTCGGCTCCAGCTGCGGCTCGATGGTGCGGGGTGCCGCGCTGCTCCCGGTGACGCCGTGCCGCTCCTCCAGGGCGATGGTGGCCTCGTCCTTCTCCTCCGACATCCCGATCGGACCGGCCCGGTGGCCGCCGAGGAACTGGGCGACCACGGGTTCCTGGCTGGTCAGCAGCACTTCGCGCGGCCCGAAGGCGACGAGCCGGCGGCGGAAGAGCATGCCCATGTTGTCCGGCACCGTCGAGGCGATGTCGATGTTGTGCGTGACGATCAGCATCGTCGCGTCGAGCTGCGCGTTCAGGTCGATGAGCAGCTGCGAGATGTACGCCGTGCGGACCGGGTCGAGGCCGGAGTCCGGCTCGTCGCACAAGATGATCTGCGGGTCCAGGACCAGGGCGCGGGCCAGCCCGGCGCGTTTGCGCATGCCGCCGGAGATCTCGCCGGGCAGCTTCGCCTCGGCGCCCAGGAGTCCGACCATGTCCATCCGCTCCATCACGACGCGGCGGATCTCGGACTCCTTCTTCTTCGTGTGCTCGCGCAGCGGAAAGGCGATGTTGTCGAAGAGCGACATCGACCCGAACAGCGCGCCGTCCTGGAACATCAGGCCGAAGAGCTTGCGCGCCTCGTACACGTCGCGTTCCGGGCTGTTCACCATGTCGACGCCGTTGACCATCACGCGCCCGCGTTCGGGCTTGAGCAGCCCGATCACCGACTTCAGGAACACGGTCTTTCCGGTACCCGAGGGGCCCAGCATCACGCTGACCTCACCGGGCGGCAGAGTGAGCGTGACGTCCTGCCATACGTTCTGACTCCCGAAAGACTTGGTCAGTCCTTCGACGACCACTTCGATTCCCATAACACCTCCCGGGATGATTGGCCGGCGCCGTTCGCGGCGCCGGTGGCGGGCTGGTCAGCGGTGCGGCAGCGGCGGGATCTGGATCTCGGTTCCGGCCGCCGCGTCGCAGCCGAGTCCGGCCCAGGGCGCGCACAGCGTTCCCTGGTTGAGGTTGAGCGAGTTCCCCGGGCCCGACACCGCCGAGGTGAAGAGCGCGTCGAGGTTCTCGCCGTGCGTCCCGCAGCCGGTGAAGGCGGGGATCGTCAGGTTCTCCTGGTGCAGCGGACCGCCGTCGAGGATGGTGTAGTCCGGCTTGCCGTCGCCGCCGTTGGGCATGTGGGCGTCCTGGAGCCCCACGAGGGCCAGCTCGATCGGCTTCCTGGTGCGGCAGTTCGGTCCCACGTCGAGCGGAGTGCCGTTGATCCTGACGTCGTAGAGCCGGAGCCACTGGTACCCGTGGATCGTGGTGATGACGTTCTGCTCCACGAAGTTGGTGCCCGTGGTGACGATCGTCAGCAGCGGCTTCTTCGGATCCGGGGTGAGGGCCATCTTCGCCGTGGTCGGCATGAAGCCGTAGGTCAGGAACGTGGAGTCCGCGACCGGGAGCGTCATGGAGCCGAGCGAGTCGAACTCGTAGTACTGCGGGGGTTCGGGCTGCACCGCCATCCGCACGTTCATGTTGATGTACGTCAGGGACGAGCCCCGGGCGGTGTGCGGATCGTTGATGACGGCGGCACCGTCGAGTTTGTGGACGTTCGAGTACCCGATCGCGTAGGCGCACGAGCCGAGGTCGAAGTCGGTCTCGGTGACCGTGGCGTTCGCGGCCTTCTCGTCCGCCAGCGGGATGTGGTCGAAGTCCAGCTTCCCCTTGGGGAGTACGCCGTCGCAGTCGTACTTGCCGGAGTGCACCGGCGGTTCGACCTTGATGGTGCTGTTGTGCGGTGCGCCCGGGGCGACCTTGGCCGGTCCCGGGGGCGACGCGGCCGGCCCGCCCGGCGTCGAGGGCGTCGTCGACGGGGACCCGGAGGCCGAGGGCGAGGTGGAGCCCGAGGGGGTGGGGTCGGGCACGGCGACCGGCACCGCGCCCAGCAGCGCGTTCTGCCCGGCCTCCGGGGAGCACGCCACCTTCACGGGGGCGGACGGAACCGGCACCGCCGGCGCGGCGGTCGTCGCGGCGCCGCTCGGGGTCACGGCGGTCCCGGGCGCCGCGGCGGCGGCTTTGCCCGCCGTGAGTTCCAGCGCGAGATCGCCCGCGCCGAAGCTCACCTCGCCCGCCGCGGTGACGGTCACCGGCGGCACCTCGCCCTGGAACGTCAGCACCAGGTCGTCCTTGCCCGCCACCGGGACGGCGGGGGCCCGCAGCCCTGGCCAGGGGGCGTCGGCGGCCGAAGTCCCCTGCTTGACCCGGGTGGTGAGGGTGCCGGTACCGGCCAGGGTGCCCGCGACGTCCGGCACGAGGCCGTCGACCGCCGCGCGGGGCACCGTCACCGCCATCGTCAGATCACCGGGCTGGATCGGCTTGTCGACCGCCCCGGTCTCCGGGAACGACTGCACCAGGGAGACGGGCACCGGCTGATCACCGCCGGGGAAGGCGCACTTATACACCATCGCCAGGGGACCGTCCCGGCCGACCGCCGCCGATCCGGCACCGGGCAGCAGTCCCGCCAGGAGCGCCGCCGCGGCGATGGCCGCCAGCCGCACCGTACGGCGTGGGACCTGTGCACCCCTCATTGCGGAACTCCTCGGACTGGCTCGACGCAGGTCTGCGAGCTTCTCGGGCTTTTCGGGCTTCCGGACGGTGGCGCGGGAATGTAACGGGGCGAACTCGTTCGAGACGCTGGACTTTACGGGCGGGTAATAACGAGGACAAGTGATCGAACACAGGAATGTTCCGCGATCTCACGACCGCCGGATTCTTTGTCACTCGGTGATAAAAGCTGAGCGGAAGGCTGTATTCCATTGAGCACCGATGAGTACCCGCTCCGCGCGGGACCCCGGCCCGTTGGTCCGGGCCGGGGTCCGCACAGCGGGCACCGGGCCTGTCCGGTAGGACAGGCCGTGGCTCACGGGGAGGTGATCTGCAGGGTGCTGGGCGTCACGACGTAGTTGGCGCTGTAGGTCGCGCTGTCGCCGTTGTTGATCAGGCCGAGGCAGATGCCCGAGACGTTGTACGCCTTGAGGTTGCCCCCGCTGATGGTGAGGGTGTGGGTGGAGTTGGTGTACTTCCCGGTCAGGGTGGCGGTGCTGCCGGCCGTCGGGCCGTTGAAGTCCGCGTTGCACAGACCGCTGATGTGGGCCTTCACCCCGGTCAGGGTGCCGGTGGTGACGCCCGCGGAGTACGACACGGCGTTCAGCTTCCAGGGCAGGCCCTGGGCGGTGACGGTGAAGGAGATACCGGCCGGACCCGAGCAGCTGGTCCAGGAGACGGAGGAGATGCTGGCGATGGCGGTGCCTGACAGGCCGGTGCCGTTCGGCGCGGTGCCGGCGGCGTTCGACTTGGTGCACTTGAGCTGGGTGCCGGTGTTGGTGTCCGTCAGGATCGGGTTGGTCGCGATCGCTGTGAACGCGCCACCGCCGGTCACGGTCCAGGTTCCGGCCGCGGAGGCGGGGGAGGTGGAGAATCCCACGGCCGCCGCGAGGGCGGCACCAGCGACGATCGTGCTCTTGGTCAGCTTGCGCACGGGTTGATCCTTTCAGGGAGTTGGCGTACCTGATTAATCGTGATCCACGCTGTTCAGGCGCGGATTACGACTGCGGCTCAATACCTGGAACGCGGCACCGAATGAATTCGGTTGCCCTTGCGAATGGGCACGTTACGCACGGGTAACAGGGTGGCGCAATACTCCAGCCACAGATTGGGAGAACGACCTTACTCCCGAGTATTTTCTTATCGCGAAAGCAGTAAACCGCGACGGCGAACTGTCCGGAAGTGAGCACGCACGGAGGCCCGGGACCGCCCGCCGGACACATGCCCCGTGCACGTTTACGGCCACTGGGTGCTGCGCTCCGGCCGCCGTTGGTCTATGTTTCGACGAGGTACGGCGTGTCGCGCGTCACTCCCGGCACGTCCGACGCCCCAACCGGCGCCGCCTAGTTGAGGGGGGACGAGCGTGTCCGGAGCGAGACGGGCCGCGGGACCGGCCGAGCCGCTGCGACCGATCCCGCAGGAGCTCGCGGCGATCATGTGGCCCGAACTGCCCAGCCTCTTCCAGGAGATGTCCGCCGAGATCATCGGGGCGTTACCGGAGTACTCCCACATCCTGGACGGGCCCTACGGGCACGCGATACGCATCGGCATCGAGCAGAACATCGCCACCTTCGTCGACCAGATCGCCGCACCCTCCACGACCTCCACGCTCCGCGACGACATGTGCCGCAGGTTCGGCCGCTTCGAGGCCTACGAGGGCCGCAGCCTGGACAGCCTGCAGGCCGCGTACCGGATCGGCGCCCGCGTCGGGCTGCGCCGGGCGATGAAGGTCTCCGAGCGCTACAACCTCCCGCCCTCCGTCATGATGACCTTCGCCGACTCGCTCTTCGCCTACGTCGGGGAGCTCGCGTCGCTCTCCCGCGAGGGCTATCTGGAAGCCATGTCCGAGCTGGGCGAGAAGCCGGACAACCGCCGCCGCCGGGTGCTGCGGCTGATTCTGGCCACCCCGTCCGTGTCGCCCGCCGCGATCGCGGAACTCGCCGAGCACGCCGCGTGGCCGCTGCCGGACGAGGTCACGCTCGTCGCCCTGGGCCCGGAGTCCCGGCTGACGCGCGCGGCCCTGGACCGCGACGTCCTCGTGGACCTGTCGGGGCCGGAGCCCCATCTGCTCGTCCCCGGCCCCCTCGACGACACCCGGCGCGCGGCGCTCGACACCGCGCTGCTCGGCAGCCGGGCGGCGGTCGGACTGACCACCCCGCTGGCCGACGCGGCGGACTCGCTGCGCTGGGCCCGGCAGACCCTCGCCCTGGCCGACGCCGGGATCATCGACGGCCGGCCGGTGGTGCGGTGCGAGGACCACCTGCTGCCGCTGTGGCTGCTCGGCGACCCCTCCCTGATCAACCAGCTCAGCAAGAAGCATCTCGGCCCGCTCGTCGGCCTCACCCCCACCCAGCGCACCCGGCTCGTCGACACCCTGCGCACCTGGCTCACCACCCGCGGCACCGCCGCCCAGATGGCCGAACTCCTCGAGGTGCACCCGCAGACCGTGCGCTACCGGATGCGCATCCTCGACCGCGCCTTCGGTGACCAACTGGCCGACCCCGACGCCCGGTTCGCGACCGAGATCGTGCTCCGCGCCCTGCACCTCCAGGAGCGCGCGGGCCCGTCGGGAGTTCCGGGCCGGCCGTCCGGCGGCCACGAACCCTTCTGACGGCGGCGGCCCGGACGCGCCCGCTCAGGCGGCCGGGTACCCCGCCTCCGGGCGGTTCTGCGCCGCCGCCTGCCACTGGAACTCGGCCCACACGGACTTGCCCTCCCCGCGCGGCTCCACCCCCCAGCGGGTGGCGAGGGAGTCGATGAGCAGCAGGCCGCGGCCCGAGGTCGCGGCCTCGCCGGGGGTCCGGCGCCGGGGCCAGACGCTGGAGCGGTCCTGGACGGCCAGCCGGACCCTGCGGGGTACGCGGCTGCGTACCGCGGGGACGATCTCCAGGGTCATCACGGCTCCGCCCTCGGTGTGCAGCAGGACGTTGGTGAGGAGTTCGCCGGCCACCAGCTCGACGTCGTCGACCAGTTCGCCCGCGCCCCATGCCACCAGTGCCTGGCGCAGCACCGTTCGGGCCTCGGCCAGCCCCTCGGGGTCGGCCTGGTGGATGTACTGGTGGATGCGCGGGGCCTTGAGGGTGCCCGGGTCGGGCGCCCGGCGCAGCAGGAGCAGCGCCATGTCGTCCTCCGCGCCCGGCCGGGCCCACAGGCCGTCGGCCAGGTGGTCGGCGAGCGCGGCGGCGCCGTGGGGACCGTGGCGTACGGCGTCGGTGAGCGCGTCCATGCCCTCGGTGATGTCCTTGCCCGGCTGCTCGACGAGTCCGTCGGTGCACAGCAGCAGGGTCTCCCCCGGCACCAGGTCCAGCCGCGTCTCCGGGTACTCGTGGTCCTCGAAATGGGTGGCCAGACCCAGCGGCAGTCCACCGCGGACGTTCGGCCAGCCGGTCCGCCCGTCGTTGTGGCGGATCAGCGGCCCGAGGTGGCCGGCGCGGACCACGCGCACGTCGCCGGTGGCCAGGTCGACCTGGGCGTAGGTGCAGGTGGCGAAGCGCTCGGTGTCCAGCTCGGCGAGGAACTGCGAGGCGCGCGCGAGCACCGTGGAGGGGGCGTGGCCCTCGGCGGCGTAGGCCCGCAGCACGATGCGGAGCTGGCCCATCATGGCCGCCGCGTGGGTGTCGTGGCCCTCGACGTCGCCGACGACGACCCCGATGCGGCCCTGCGGCAGCGGGATGACGTCGTACCAGTCGCCGCCGACCTCCCGGCCGCTCCAGGCCGCGTGGTAGCGCACGGCGATCTCCCCGCCGACGACGTCGGGGATCCGGCGCGGGAGCATCGACGCCTGGAGTCCGGTGGCGAACTCGCGCTCCTGGTCGAAGAGCATGGCGCGTTGCAGGGACTGGGCGACGATGCCCGCCAGGGCGAGGCACAGGTTGCGGTCCTCGGCGGTGAAGTGGGTGCGGTCCCGGTAGAACAGGCAGAGGCCGCCGATGGAGCGCGCCTGGGCCACGAGCGGGAGGTAGGCCGCCGCCTCGATCTGCAACTGGCTGATGTAGGGCGCCAGTCGGGGGAAGCGCTCGGCGAGTTCCGGCAGCGAGGCGACGAACCGGGGGCGCTGCTCGATGATCGCCTCCGACAGCGGGAGGTCGTCCTCCAACCGGGTGAGCCGCAGGTCGGAAAGGATCTCCATCGACCGCCCCGTCAGCGCGATGATCTTGAGCATGCTGCCGTCGACGAGGCCCAGCGCGAGGCCGTCGGCGCCGAACCGCTCCAGTCCGCCGCTGCCGGTCAGCGTGGCGGTGACGTCGTCGACGGTGACGGCCCGCGACAGGGCCTGGGTGGTCCGCTCCACCATGGAGGTCTGGCGTGCGCGGTCCGCCTCCATGGTCCGCAGCATCGTGGAGTGCGTCAGCTCCGCGGTGGCGTCGCGGACGATGCCGATGACGCGCACGCCCTTGCCGTCCTCGTCGCGCAGGATGCGGCCCTGGGTGTGCGTCCAGCGCGCTGTGCCGTCCCGGAGGAGCACCTGGAAGTACATGCCGTACGACGCCGCCCGGTCGTGCAGGGCGCGGCGGAACACGGTGTCGAGCCGGTCACCCTCCTCGGGCGCCACCCGGATGGCCAGGGATTCGGGCCGGCCGCTGTACTCGTGCGGCAGCAGGTCGAAGACCTTGAGGGCGGCCGCGTCCAGCTCCAGGGTGCCGAGTCTGAGGTCCCAGTCGAAGCTGCCCATGTGGTTCAGGGCGAGGCGTTCGGCCGGACCGGTGCGGGGCGTGCCGCCGTCCAGGGGCTCGCCGCGGTCGGGCGGCCGGTCCTGTTCGGGCATTTCCGTACCCCCGGGGTGTCGCGGTTCCCGCCGGTCGACCCGGTTGGACGCCCTTGCCGAGTCGTCGGACCTGGAGGTCCGCGTCCGGAACCGGGATCGAACCGCCAGCATAGCTTTGCTCGTATTTGTCCGCATTCAGGCGGAGACTTCCAGGCCCTACCCCAACGGCCCAACCCGTCGGCTCCCGACAGGACAGCGGAACCGGGGTCGCGCAGGCTGAGCGCAGAACCGGTGCCGACCGACGCCGCACCTGCCCCGGAAGGAACCTCGACATGACCGCAGCCGGTGGGCTGGCCCTCATTCTCATCGGGGCGATCCTGAGATACGCGATCACCTGGCACACCCGGTGGATCGACCTCAACGTCCTGGGCGCCATCTGCATGATCGGCGGAGCGGCGAGCCTGCTCCTCGGCATGCTGCTGGCGTCCAACCGCCGCCGGCGCACGGAACGCCGCCACCAGTCCGAGCACGTCTACGAGCAGCGGTACTTCGAGGACCCCCCGCGCCTGTGACCGTTCTGGACCGGGTGCTGCACAGGGTTCCGTTCATCGGGCGCCTCCTCCGCGAGTTCACCGCGGTGAACGTCCTGGACTGCGCCACCCGGCTGGCCGCCCAGGCCTTCCTCGGCGCCCTGCCCGCCCTGTTCGTGATCGCCGCGTTCGCGCCCCAGGTGGTCCGCGACCATCTCGTCTCCTCGCTGCACTCGGTGCTCGGACTGCGGGACGACGCCCTGGACCAGGTCAGACAGGTGTACGCGGCCGACGACTCCGACGAGAGCAATTCCATCGGCGTCGTCGGCGTGATCATCACCCTGCTCTCGGCCACGGCCTGCAGCCGCGCCCTGCAGCGGACCTGCGAACGGGCCTGGCACCTGCCGAGGGCCGGCGCCCGGGTGGTCGCCTGGCGGTGGGTGGCCTGGCTGGCGGTCTGGCTGGTCGACCTGCTGCTCCAGGGCCCGCTCCACAACGGTTTCGGCGTGGGCCGGGCCCTCGGCGTCCCGGTGCAGTTCGTCTCCGCGACACTCCTGTGGTGGTGGACCCAGCGGCTCCTGCTGGGTTCGCGCATCCCCTGGCTGCCACTGCTGCCGGGCGCGATGCTGGTGTCGGCGGGCGTTCTGGGGGTCGCCGCGTGGTCGGGCATCTACATGCCGAGGGCGGTCGAACGCAGCCTGCGGCAGTTCGGGCCGTTCGGGTCGCTCTTCGTCCTGCTGTCCTGGCTGATCGTGCTCTTCACCGTCGTCACGATCGGCATCTGCGCCGGCCATGTGCTCGCGCACGAGGAGCCGCTGGCCCGGCGCCTGGGCACACCCCCGCGCACGGGCGACGCGCACGGGTGAGGGCCGTGCCCGCTGGGGTGCGGGTCCGCCCCTCACCCGTGCGGCGGCTACTCCTGGGGCTCGCGCACGTGCCCCCGTTCCGCCTCGGGGCTCTCGCTGTGCTCGAAAGCGTCCAGGTTCTCCCGCACCTCGCCGGCGCGGTGCCTCGCCTGCGCCGCATCCACCTGCTCGGCATGCCTCATGCCCTTGGAGCGGGCGCCGCGGGCTGTCTGCTTGGCCATGAACAAGTCCTCCTGAATGGTGTCCAATATGGACCATTCCAGGCAAACACCATTCCCCCGGACCCGCTAGCCGTCCAGGGCAGTCGTGAGCGTCGACACCGGGAGGAAGGTCTCGGCCAAGCCGGTGAGCCGCAGCAGTCGCAGGGTCGACGGCCGGTCGCAGACCATCCTCAGTTCCCCACCCCGGCTCCGCACCCGGCGCCGAGCGCGGCAGAGCAGCGACAGGCCGTAGCAGTCGACGAACTCCAGCCGGCACAGATCGACGACGACCAGCAGCGGCGCCCCGCCGGAGACGAGATCCAGATGAGGGGCCACGAACCGCGCGGTGTCGATGTCCAGTTCGCCCCGCAGCTCCACGACGGCGGACTCGCCGACCCGGTACGTGCGCGCATACGGATTGGCCGGGGGTACCAGTTGGGCTGGGCCCGGCGGTGGATCCCTGCGGGCGTCGTCCTGCACCGGCGTCCCCTCCCGCGTTCGACCGTGCGCGCGACCACCGGGGCCTGGGGTGACCTACGGTCACCGTATCCGTCGGGAAATCGCACAGGGGAGTCGGTAGCCCGGAACAGATACGTATCTTCACCCGTTCGAGTGAAGACTGATCTGACGGACCGTGGAAAGCCGGGCTACCGGAACGTCGAGGTGCTGTTCAGGACGGGTGCCCGCTCAGAAGGGGAACCGGCTGCGGCCGTGCTGGATGGAGATCCACTGCACGGTGGTGAACGCGTCCACCGTGGCGTCGCCGTTGAGCCGTCCCACACCGGACGACTTCTCGCCGCCGAAGGGGACGATGGGCTCGTCCGCGATGGTGCCGTCGTTGACGTGCATCATGCCGGTGTCGACGCGCTGCGCGAACCGCACCCCGCGCTCGATGTCCCGGGTGTGCACGGCGCCGCTGAGCCCGAACGGGGTGTCGTTCGCGATCCGGACCGCCTCGTCCTCGCCGTCGAAGGGCACCACCAGGACCACGGGCCCGAACAGCTCGCGGCGCAGGATCGCGGCGTCCGCCGGGATGTCGCCGAGCACGGTGGGTGACACGACGGCGCCGTCGGCCTCACCGAGCAGCAGCGCCGTGGCGCCGGCCTCGATGGCCTGGGCGACCTCGGCCGTGATGCGCTCGGCCTGGAGGGTGTTGATCAGCGGGCCGATCTGGGTGGCCGGGTCGGCCGGGTCGCCGACGATCAGCGAGGCGGTCTTGGCGACGAACTTGCGGGTGAACTCCTCCTCCACCGAGCGGTCCACCAGCACCCGGTTGGCCGCCATGCAGACCTGGCCCTGGTGGGCGAAGCGGCTGAAGACCGCCGCGTCGACCGCGTACTCCACATCGGCGTCGTCCAGCACGACGAGCGCGCTGTTGCCGCCCATCTCCAGCACCGTCCGCTTGAAGTGCGAGGCGGCGACCGTGGCCACGTGCCGGCCCACGTGGTCGGAGCCGGTGAAGGAGATGACCTTGGGCACCGGGTGCTCGATGAAGCTGTCGCCGATCTCGGCGATGTCCGTGATGACGACGTTGAAGAGGCCGGAGGGGAGGCCCGCCTCCTCGAAGATGCGCGCGATCAGGGTGCCGCCGACCACCGGGGTGTTCTGGTGCGGCTTGAGCACCACCGCGTTGCCGAGCGCCAGCGCCGGGGCTATGGACTTCAGGCCGAGGAAGAGCGGGAAGTTGAACGGGCTGATCACCCCGACGACGCCGACCGGCTTCCGGTAGAGGCGGTTCTCCTTGCCGTCCACCGGGGAGGGCAGGATGCGACCCTCGGGGTGCAGCGCGAGCTGCATCGACTGCCGCAGCATGTCCTTGGTGAGCGCGAGCTCGAAGCCGGCCTTGAGGTACGTGCCGCCCAGCTCGGCGATGATCGCCTCGGTGATCTCCGGCTCGCGCTCCTCGACCACCTTCAGCGCGCGCTCGAAGACCAGCCGGCGGGCGTACGGGTTGGTCGCGGCCCAGGCGGTCTGCGCCCGCTCCGCGGCCCGGTACGCCTGATCCACCTCGGCCTTCGTGGCCACCGTGATGGAGGCGAGTTTGTCCCCGTTGTAGGGATTGAAATCGACGATGTCCCAGGAGCCGGAGCCGGAGCGCCACTCACCGTCGATGTACTGCAGGGCCAACTCGGAGAAGTACGACACGTTATCCCTTTCGCGGTGGCCACTACGGCACGCGCCAGTGATGCTGCGTCATATTACCTTCGTATCAAGCCTGTTGATGGATCTTGTGCAGTCGCTCCAGTGAACGTTCGGCGGAAAGACTGTCCGCGCAGAGCCTTTCCATGGTCTTGCCGTAGAAGTCCACTTCCTCACGCTTGTCGATATACAGCGCACTGGTGAGCTGCTCCAGATAGACTAGGTCCGACAGGTCCGACTCCGGGAATCGCAGCAGGGTGAACGCGCCGCCGCCCGCCGCGTGGCCGCCGATCTCGAACGGCAGGACGTGGACGGTCACATTCGGCTGCTGCGCGACCTCCATCAGATGGTTCAACTGCCCCCGCATGACGTCGCGCCCGCCGAAAGGCCGGTACAGCGCGCCCTCGTCCATGACGGCGACGAACCGCGGCGCCCGCTCGGAGACCAGCAGCTTCTGCCGTTCCATCCGCAGGCCGACCCGGCGCTCGATCTCGGACTTCGCCGCGCCCGGGTGGCCGAGCTCGACGACCGCTCGGGAGTATTCCTCGGTCTGCAACAGGCCGTGGATGAACTGGACTTCGAAGGTGCGGATCAGCGAGGCGGACTCCTCGAGGCCCACGTAGGTCTGGAACCAGGCCGGGAGGACGTCACCGTACCCGTGCCACCAGCCGGCCACGTTCGCCTCGCGCACGAGCCCGAGGAGCGCCGCGCGGTCCTCGTCGTCCACCACGTTGTAGAGGGTGAGGAGGTCCGCGACGTCCCGTTCCTTGAAGCTCACGCGCCCCAACTCCATGCGGCTGATCTTCGATTCGGACGCGCGGATCGAGTACCCGGCCGCCTCGCGGGTGATTCCTCCCGCTTCGCGGAGCCGCCGCAGCTGAGCTCCCAGCAGAATCCGTCGCACGATGGACCCGCCTCCCGGCTGCCCTGTGGTCATTTACGTCACGCTCCGCCCCTAGGTCGTCAGCAGTCTGCCACCTTTGCGCTGCGTTGAGTACTCGTCCGGTCACACAGCACCACACGTGCATCATTCCTTGCATCTGCACGTGCATCCGCCCTTGCATACCGTGTGAGCGTTGGGGACCATGGTGTTCGTGCAGATACCCAGTGGGCGCGCATGAGGACTGAGGCCGCAACTGTGCTTGAGCCGTTATGGGATGGAGTGCTCGCCCCCGCGGGCCTTGCCGCGTCCAGCGGCGCCACGTGCGAGCTACCAGGACGCTTCGAAGCCGTCCGCGACGCCCGAAGATTCACCCGGACGACTCTGCAGAGCTGGGACCTGGCACCACTCTTCGACAGCATCGAGCTGGTCGCCTCGGAACTCGTCACCAACGCGCTGCGCTACGCCGTGCCGCCGGGCGCCGGCGGTGCACCGGTCCATCTCAGCCTGGTGCGCTGGACCTCGCGGGTGGTCTGTGCCGTTCGCGACCCCAGCGCCATCGGTCCGGTGGCCAGGACACCCGACTTCGTCGCGGAGTCCGGACGAGGGCTGCACCTCGTGGAGTCCTACAGCGAGACCTGGGGCTGGCATCCGCTCACCGGGGCGGGAAAAGTCGTCTGGGCCCTCTTCCATTCGCCGGTCGGAATGGCCGAAGACCCGTCGCTATAAGCGCATATACGGTCACATGAGGTGGTCGAACTCGCCATCCTTGACCCCGAGAATCAGTGATTCGATCTCGGCCCGCGTATATATCAACGCCGGTCCGTCCGGAAAGCGTGAATTGCGTACGGCCACTTCACCGCCGGGCAGCCGCGCCAGCTCCACGCACGTACCGTTCGCGTTGCTGTGCAAACTCTTCTGCCAGACGACTCCCTGGAGATCTGTCGAGGCCATGCCATTGTGTGTCCGGCTCATAAGACGCTCCCCAAATTCCCCGTAACTGCCTTGGTGGGTAAGCCAGATGATAACCGGTTCCACCAGCACGTGCATGTGCACGTGCATGCGCACGTGCAGTCACTCACGGTGAGTACTGGCGGGCCCCTCCGCGGCCTCCGGGGGAAAACAAGAAGGGGTGCCCGGGGGGTCGGATACGATATTGACGGTCCGTAGAGCAATCACTCACCCCGCGTAACGAATTGGGAGCAGCCTGCAATGGCTCGACACCTCATCACCAGCGCCCTGCCCTATATCAACGGGATCAAGCACTTGGGCAACATGGTGGGGTCGATGCTCCCGGCCGACGTCTACGCCCGCTACCTGCGCCAGACCGGGCACGACGTCCTCTACATCTGCGCCACCGACGAGCACGGCACTCCCGCCGAACTCGCCGCCAAGGAGGCCGGGCTGCCGGTCGACACCTTCTGCTCCGAGCAGCACCTGGCACAGAAGGCGATCTACGACGGCTTCGCGCTGCGCTTCGACCACTTCGGCCGCAGCTCCTCCCCGCAGAACCGCGAGCTGACCCAGCACTTCGCGCGCAGCCTCCAGGCCAACGGCTTCATCGAGGAACGCGCGATCCGCCAGGTCTACTCGCTCGCCGACGAGCGCTTCCTTCCCGACCGCTACATCGTCGGCACGTGCCCGCACTGCGGTTACGACAAGGCCCGCGGCGACCAGTGCGAGAACTGCACCCGGGTGCTCGACCCCACGGACCTGATCGACCCGCGCTCCGCGATCAGCGGCAGCAGTGCGCTGGAGGTCCGCGAGACCAAGCACCTGTTCCTCCTGCAGTCGAAGCTGGCCGGCGAGGTCGAGGCGTGGATCGACGAGGTGGGCGGCGAATGGCCGACCCTCGCTTCCTCCATCGCCCGCAAGTGGCTCACCGAGGGTCTCCACGACCGCGCCATCACCCGCGACCTGGAGTGGGGTGTTCCGGTCCCTGCCGACACCTGGCCGGAACTGGCGGCGGACGGCAAGGTCTTCTACGTCTGGTTCGACGCGCCGATCGAGTACATCGGTTCCACGAAGGAGTGGGCGGACGCCGCTGCCGACGGGGAGACCCGGGACTGGAAGTCCTGGTGGTACGAGGCGGACGACGTCACCTACACCCAGTTCATGGCCAAGGACAACGTCCCGTTCCACACGGTGATGTTCCCGGCCACCGAACTGGGCACCCGCGAGCCGTGGAAGAAGGTCGACCACGTCAAGGCCTTCAACTGGCTGACGTACTACGGCGGGAAGTTCTCCACCAGCCAGCGCCGCGGCATCTTCACCGACGCCGCGCTGGAGCTGCTGCCGGCCGACTACTGGCGCTACTTCCTCATCGCCAACGCCCCGGAGTCCGACGACACCTCGTTCACCTGGGAGGTCTTCTCCTCCTCGGTGAACAAGGACCTCGCCGACACCCTGGGCAACTTCGTCAACCGCGTCCTGTCCTTCTCCCGCAAGCGCTTCGGTGACGACGTGCCGGCCGGCAGCGCGGCCGGCGAGGCCGAGGCGAAGCTCGGCGAGCAGATCGCCGGGCTCCTGGCCGAGTACGAGAGCCACCTGGAGACCGTCCAGTTCCGCAAGGCCGCGGCCGCGCTGCGCGCCCTGTGGAGCGCGGGCAACTCCTACCTGGAGGAGAAGGCCCCCTGGATGGAGATCAAGACGGACCCGGACGGCGCGGCCCTCACCCTGCGCACCGCGATGAACCTCATCCACCTGTACGCGGTGGTCTCCGAGCCGTTCATCCCGTCCTCGTCCGCCGCGATGCGCAGCGCCTTCGCCCTCGCCGACGACAACCGGACCTGGGTCAGCCAGGACGAGGCCAGGTCCCTCGCGTTCCTGCCGCCCGGCACGCCGTTCACCGTCCCGCCGGTGCTCTTCGCCAAGATCACCGAAGAGGACCTCGACACCTACCGCGAGCGCTTCGGCGGCAACCCGGACGACGCCGCCGCGTAACGCCTGGCACATGACGAAGGCCGCCCCGGTCCATCGGGGCGGCCTTCGTCATGTGCGGGGCAGAACTCAGACCTTCGGCTGCGGCTTGCGGAGCTGGATGTGCAGCTCGCGCAGCCGGCTCTCCTCGACCTCGCTCGGCGCGCCCATGAGCAGGTCCTGGGCGTGCTGGTTGAGCGGGAACGCGATGGTCTCGCGGATGTTCGGCTCGTCCGCGAGCAGCATGACCATGCGGTCCACGCCCGGGGCGATGCCGCCGTGCGGCGGGGCGCCGAAGTGGAAGGCGCGCAGCATGCCGCCGAACTCCTTCTCCACGGTCGCCTGGTCGTAGCCGGCGATCTCGAACGCCTTGTACATGACCGCGGGCTCGTGGTTCCGGATCGCGCCGGAGGACAGCTCGATGCCGTTGCAGACGATGTCGTACTGCCACGCGAGGATGTCGAGCGGGTCCTTGGTCTCCAGCGCCTCCAGGCCGCCCTGCGGCATGGAGAACGGGTTGTGGGAGAACTCGATCGCGCCGGTGTCCTCGTTCTTCTCGAACATCGGGAAGTCGACGACCCAGCAGAAGCGGAAGACGTTCTCCTCGAAGTGGCCGGCGCGCTTGGCGGCCTCGACGCGGACGGCCGCCATGATCTTGGAGACCTCGGCGAACTCGCCGGCGCCGAAGAAGATCGCGTGGCCGGGCTTGGCGTCGACGGCGGCCAGCAGGGCCTTGACGTCGTCCTCGGTCAGGAACTTGGCGATCGGGCCGGTCAGCGCGTTGTCCTCGCCGACGCGGACCCAGGCCAGGCCCTTGGCGCCCTGTTCGACCGCGTACTCGCCCATCTGGTCGAAGAACTTCCGCGGCTGGCCCGCGGTGTCCGGCACGGCCAGCGCGCGCACGTGCTTGTCGGCGAAGGCCTTGAAGCCGGAGCCGGCGAAGACGTCCGAGACGTCGACGAGTTCGAGCTTGGCGCGCAGGTCCGGCTTGTCGTTGCCGTACTTGAGCATCGACTCGCGCAGCGGGATGCGCGGGAAGGGCGAGGTGACCTCGCGGCCGCCGCCGTACTGGGTGAAGAGGTCGGTCATGACCTTCTCGATGACGCCGAAGACGTCCTCCTGCTCGACGAAGCTCATCTCGATGTCGAGCTGGTAGAACTCACCGGGCGAGCGGTCGGCCCGGGAGTCCTCGTCGCGGAAGCACGGCGCGATCTGGAAGTAGCGGTCGAAGCCCGCGATCATCAGCAGCTGCTTGAACTGCTGCGGGGCCTGCGGCAGCGCGTAGAACCGGCCGGCGTGCACCCGCGAGGGCACCAGGAAGTCGCGGGCGCCCTCGGGGGAGGTGGCCGACAGGATCGGGGTGGCCAGCTCGTTGAAGCCGAGCGCCGTCATCTCCTTGCGGAGGAAGGAGATGACGTCCGAGCGCAGCATGATGTTCTTGTGCATGCGCTGCCGGCGCAGGTCCAGGAAGCGGTTGGTGAGCCGCGCCTCCTCGTTGGCGTTGTCCTCCGGGAAGACCGGGAAGGGCAGCGGGTCGGCGGCGCCGAGCACCTCCAGGGAGGTGACGTCGATCTCGATCTCGCCGGTCGGCAGGTCCGGGTTCACGTTCTCGGCGGTGCGCGCGAGCACCCGGCCGTCGACGCGGACGACGGATTCCTTGGACTGGCTGCTGAGCTGCTCGTACGCGGGCGAGCCCGGCCGGGCGACCAGCTGGACGAATCCGTAGTGGTCCCGGAGGTCGACGAAGAGCACACCGCCCAGATCGCGGCGATTGTGCAGCCACCCGGACAGGCGGACGTCGGTGTCGACGTCAGTGGCGCGCAGCTCGCCGCAGGTGTGGGACCGGTACCGATGCATCGTTCATCCAAGTCGTCGGATTTCGGTGAAGGAGCCCGGAAGGGGCCCGTCACAGCCTACCGGCGCCGGGACGTCCACCCCCATTCGTATGACTCGCCCAAACCCTCTTAAACTGTCCTAATGCGCACCGAGGAGGTTCTGGCCGCCGTCGGCACAGGGCTGTGGCACTGGGACGAGACGGCCGGCACCGTGGGGCTGGACGCGACGGCCGCCGCGCTCCTGGGCTTTCCCGAGGAGGCGGTCACGTCCCGGTCGTCCGCCGTGCGCGCGTGCCTGCATGCCGAGGACTACGTGGCCCTGAGCGGCGGAGTCGCCCTCGCCCGCGCCGAGGGCACCGTGATGGAGTCCCTGCTGCGGGTGGTGAGCGACGACGGCGGCATCGTGCGGACGGTGCGGATCAGGATGCGGCCGACCGGCCCGCTCACGATGGCCGGCACGCTGCACGAGACGCGTGCCGCCGCCTCGGGCCGTGCGCCGCACTCCGGGGACTGGCGGCGGGCCCGGGAGGCCTTCCTGCTGGACGCGGGACGGGCGCTGGCGGAGGCGGACAGCACGGCCGAGGTGCTGCGGGTCGCCGCGACGCTGTCCATGCCGGGATTCTCGCCCGACGGCCTGGCCGTCTTCGGCGTCCGGGGCGACCGGCTGTCGATCATCGGGCACCATGGCCACTCCGTCGGCACCGACGGACCGTTCATGGACATGCCGATGGGCACCGAGTACCCGGCCGCGCTGGTGGTCCGCACCGGCCGGGCCATCTACCTGCCGACCCCCGAGGCCTACGAGCAGCGCTTCCCGGCGACCTGGCCGCTCGCCAAGCCCTTCGGCCGCTCCTCCTGGGCCTTCCTGCCGCTGGTGGTCGCCGGCAACACGATCGGCGCGTGGATGGCGGCCTTCCGCGAGGCGGTCGACTTCACCCCCGACGAGCGCTCCGTCCTGACCACCGTCGCCCGGATGCTCGCCCAGGCGCTGTCCCGCGCCCACCTGCACGAATCCGAGCGGGAGCTCTCCGACGGGCTGCAGCGCACCATGCTCCCCACCCGGGGACCGGGCATCGAGGGCATGACCGTCGCTGCCCGCTACGTGCCCACCGGCGGCGGCCTGCAGGTCGGCGGCGACTGGTACGACGCGATCGACCTGCCCTCCGGCCGTACCGCCCTGGTCATCGGCGACGTGCAGGGCCATGACGTACGCGCCGCCGGACTCATGGGCCAGCTGCGGATCGCGCTGCGCGCCTACGCCGCCGAGGGCCACCACCCGGACGCGGTGCTGTCGCGCACCTCGCGGTTCCTCGCCGGGCTCAGCGACCCCGACCACGGCGACGACGACCGGTTCGCGACGTGCCTCTATCTGGAGGCGGACCCGGTGACCGGCACCCTGGACGTGGTCAGGGCCGGGCACCCGGAGCCCGCCATCCGGATGGCCGACGGCACCACGATCATCCGCCGCACGGCCGGCGGCCTGCCGCTGGGCATCGCCCCCGACAGCGACTACCCCACGACCCGGCTGGTGCTGGAGCCGGGCGAAGTGCTGCTGATCTGCACCGACGGGCTGATCGAGACCGGCGGCCACGACCTGGACACCGGCTGGCAGCGGCTGCGCGCCGCGATGCAGTCCGGTCCCTCGGACGATCTGGAGGCGCTCGCCGACCATCTGGTGCGGACCGTGCACGGCCCGGCGTCGCACCACTCCACCGGTCCGCTCGCCGACCGCCGCGAGGACGACATCGCGCTGATGCTGCTGCGCCGCGACCTGGACGGGCCCACCTGCGACGTGCCGGGGCGCCGGACGGTGCTGACCGTCTCGCAGAGCGCGCCGCGGCAGATCCGCGAGGCGCGCCACGAGATCCGCGCGCTGCTGCACGACTGGACCGTCCCCGACCAGGTGGACGCGGCGGTGCTGCTGGTCTCGGAGCTGATCACCAATGTCCTGGTGCACACCGACGAGGACGCGCTGCTGAACGCCAGCCTCCTCGGGGTGCCGGGCAGGCGCCGGCTGCGGATCGACGTGGGCGATCGCAGCGACGACATGCCGCATCGCCGGAGCCCCGGCGAGATGGCCTCGTCGGGGCGCGGGCTGCTGCTGATCGAAAGCCTGGCGGACGCCTGGGGTGTCGATCCCCGGGGTGACGGCAAGGCGATCTGGTTCGAGATCCACGAGACGGCCGCAGCGGACCGCCCATGATCAGCGGGTCAGGCTCCCGCCGGGATCCGGCCGAGGCGGCCGGCCTGGAAGTCGTCGAAGGCCTGCGCGAGCTCGGCGTGGGTGTTCATCACGAACGGCCCGTACTGCATCATCGGCTCCCGGATCGGCTGTCCGCCGAGCAGCACGATCTCGAAGTTCGGGCTGCGCGACTCCTGCGTCTCGTCCGCCCGGACGGTGAGCGAGTCGCCCTTGCCGAAGACGACCGTCTGCCCGGTGCGGAACGGGCGGTTGCCAGGGCCCGCGGTGCCGCGGCCGGCGAGACCGTAGGCGAGGGCGTTGAACTCCGGCCGCCAGGGCAGCGTGACCTCGGCGCCCGGGTTCAGGGAGACGTGGATCATCGTGATCGGGGTGTGGGTCGCCCCGGGGCCCGCGTGGCCGTCGAGGTCGCCCGCGATCAGCCGGATCAGCGCGCCGCCGTCGGCGGACGTCAGCAGCCTGACCTGGCCGCCGCCGATGTCCTGGTACTTGGGCGGCATCATCTTGTCGCTCTTCGGCAGGTTCACCCAGAGCTGCAGCCCGTGGAAGAGCCCGCCGCTGAGGACCAGCTCCTCCGGCGGCGCCTCGATGTGCAGCAGGCCGCTGCCCGCCGTCATCCACTGGGTGTCGCCACCGTTGATCACGCCGCCGCCACCGTGCGAGTCCTGGTGCACGAAGGTGCCGTCGATCAGGTAGGTCACGGTCTCGAAGCCGCGGTGCGGGTGCCAGGGGGTGCCCTTCGGCTCGCCCGGCGCGTACTCCACCTCACCCATCTGGTCCATCATGATGAACGGATCGAGGTTCTTGTAGTCGATGCCCGCGAAAGCGCGGCGGACGGGGAAGCCTTCCCCCTCGAAGCCGCTCGGCGCGGTGGACACTGCCAGCGCCGGACGCGGCACGGCGTCGGCGGGCACGGACACGCGCGGCAGGGTCAACGGGTTCTCGACGGTCACGGCGGGCATGGCGGTCCTCCTCGTGTTCTGGATCCAACTTAGTTGAATAGTGAACATTCGGCAAGGCGCGCAGTATTCCCCCAGGTCAGCAGGGCGAGTGAAGGACTAGCCGTACATCCGGCGCATGGTGAACTCCACCATCTGCTCGACGGCCTTGGCGTCGAAGACCATCCGGTGCTGGCCGTCGATGTCGAGCACGAAGCCGTAGCCGGTCGGCAGCAGGTCGAGCACCTCGGCACCGGTGATGACGAAGTACTTGGACTCCTTGCCCGCGTACCGCCGCAGTTCCTTGAGCGAGGTGAACATCGGGATCACCGGCTGCTGCGTGTCGTGCAGCGCGAGGAATCCGGGGTTCTCGCCGCGCGGGCAGTAGACCTTCGACGTCGAGAAGATCGCCTGGAAGTCCTCCGCGGAGAGAGAACCCGTGGTGAAGGCCCTGACGGCGTCCGCGAGCGAGGGTGGGGACGGCTCGGGGTACACCCCCGGCATCGGGGCAGCGCCGGGCGGTGGGCCGGGATGCGAGGTCTGGTCATAGCCGTACACGCACCCAAGACTAGCGAGTGTCCCGTCACATCCGGGCGGCAAGGGGTTGCTTCTTATTACCGGCGGGTAGCATCATTCTGTATTACTGCTTGCTGTAGTACTGCCACGTAACTGATCGAGTGCGATACGGAGCCGTCGTCATGGGCCACTACAAGTCCAACCTCCGCGACATCGAGTTCAACCTCTTCGAGGTGCTCGGCCGCGACAAGCTCTACGGCACCGGCCCGTTCGCCGAGATGGACGTGGAGACCGCCAAGAGCATCCTCAGCGAGGTCTCGCGCCTCGCGGAGAACGAGCTGGCGGCGTCCTTCACCGATGCCGACCGCAACCCGCCGGTCTTCGACCCGACGGACAACACCGCCCCGGTGCCGGCCACGTTCAAGAAGAGCTACCAGGCCTTCATGGACTCCGAGTACTGGCGTCTGGGCATCCCCGAGGAGATCGGCGGCACGAAGACCCCCGCCTCCCTCATCTGGTCGTACGCGGAGCTGATCCTCGGCTCCAACCCGGCCATCTGGATGTACTCCTCCGGCCCGGCGTTCGCCGGCGTCGTCTTCGAGGAGGGCACCGAGGAGCAGGCCAAGGTCGCCCAGCTCATGGTGGACCGCCAGTGGGGCGCCACGATGGTGCTGACCGAGCCCGACGCGGGCTCCGACGTCGGCGCCGGCCGGACGAAGGCTGTGGAGCAGGAGGACGGCTCCTGGCACATCGAGGGCGTGAAGCGCTTCATCACCTCGGGCGAGCACGACATGTCCGAGAACATCATCCACCTGGTGCTGGCCCGCCCCGAGGGCGCCGGCCCCGGCACCAAGGGCCTGTCGCTCTTCATCGTGCCGAAGTACGACTTCGACTGGGAGACCGGCGAGCTGGGCGAGCGCAACGGCGCCTACGCCACCAACGTCGAGCACAAGATGGGTCTCAAGGCCTCCAACACCTGCGAGATGACCTTCGGCGACCAGCACCCCGCCAAGGGCTGGCTGCTCGGTGACAAGCACGACGGCATCCGCCAGATGTTCCGCATCATCGAGTTCGCCCGCATGATGGTCGGCACGAAGGCCATCGCGACCCTCTCCACCGGCTACCTGAACGCGCTGGAGTACGCCAAGGAGCGCGTGCAGGGCCCGGACCTAGCGCAGTTCATGGACAAGTCCGCGCCGAAGGTCACCATCACGCACCACCCGGACGTGCGCCGCTCGCTGATGACGCAGAAGGCGTACGCCGAGGGCATGCGCTCCCTGGTGCTCTACACCGCCTCCGTCCAGGACCAGATCGCGGTCCAGGAGGCGGCGGGCGAGGACGCCAAGGCACTGGTCGGCCTCAACGACCTGCTGCTGCCGATCGTCAAGGGGTACGGCTCCGAGAAGTCCTACGAGCAGCTCGCCCAGTCCCTGCAGACCTTCGGTGGCTCCGGCTACCTGCAGGAGTACCCGATCGAGCAGTACATCCGCGACGCCAAGATCGACACCCTGTACGAGGGCACCACCGCCATCCAGGGCCAGGACTACTTCTTCCGCAAGATCGTCCGCGACCAGGGCCAGGCACTGACCACCCTGTCCGAGGAGATCAAGAAGTTCCTCGCCGAGGCCGTCGGCGGCGAGGAACTGGCCGCCGCCCGCGAGCAGCTCGCCACGTCCGCCGTGGACCTGGAGGCCATCGTCGGCTCCATGCTGACCGACCTGGCCGGCACCGAGAAGGACGTCCGGTCGATCTACAAGGTCGGACTGAACTCCACCCGCCTGCTGCTCGCCTCCGGCGACGTCGTCATCGGCTACCTGCTGCTGCGCGGTGCCGCCGTGGCCGCCGAGAAGCTGCCGTCCGCGAGCGCGAAGGACGCGGCCTTCTACACCGGCAAGATCGCGGCCGCGAAGTTCTTCGCCGCCAACATCCTGCCGAACGTCGGCGTCCAGCGTTCGCTGGCCGAGACCGTCACGCTCGACCTGATGGACCTGCCGGAAGAGGCGTTCTAGCAGTCCCGCCCCACCCGGCGACAGGCCGCGCCGTCCGTTCCCGATTCCCCGGGCGGGCGGCGCGGCCTTTCGCGTCACCACCGCCGCGTCACCACCCCCACAGCGCCCCCGTCGCCCCCGCGGCGCACGGGAAAACGGATCGCTCCCGCCGCGGCGCCGCGTTAGCGTCGCACCATGCCCGAACTGCGCACCGACCGTCTCCTGCTCCGCCGCTGGCGGGACTCCGACCTCGCGCCCTGGGCGGAGATGAACGCCGACCCCGAGGTCCGCGAGCACCTCGGGGAGCTGCTCACCCCCGAACAGAGCGCGGCCTCGGTCGCCCGCTTCGAGGAGGGGTTCGAGGAGCGCGGCTTCGGCTGGTTCGCCGTCGAGGTCCCGGCCACCGGCGAGTTCATCGGCTTCGCGGGCCTGGACCCGGTCGACGACGGCCTCCCCTTCACCGGCGTGGAGATCGGCTGGCGGCTGGCGCGTACGGCCTGGGGCCACGGCTACGCCTCCGAAGCCGCGCGGGCCGTCCTGGCCTTCGGCTTCCGGACCCTCGCCCTGCCCGAGATCCTCGCGGTGACCACCGCGGGCAATCTGCGCTCCCAGGCGGTGATGCGCCGGATCGGCATGACCTCCGACCCGGCCGACGACTTCGACGACCCGGAATTCCCCGCCGGCCCGCTGCGCCCGAACGTGCTGTTCCGCATCGCCCGGGACCAGGACGGTGCGGACGTCCCTACCGCTGGGGGGTGCCCCCGGTAGGGGGCCCCTGAGAACCGCGCCGCGCACCCCTCCGGAGACGCCCCGCGAACGGGGACTTCTATGCTGGCCCCATGAGCGCCCACCCTCACTTCACCCGTGCCCACACCGATGACCTGGTGGCCTTTGTGCAGGCCAGCCCGTCCCCCTACCACGCCGTGGCCGCGGCCGCCGAACGGCTGGAGAAGGCCGGGTTCCGGCAGGTCCAGGAGACCGAGGCCTGGGACGGCGCCACGGGCGGCAAGTACGTGCTGCGCGGCGGCGCGATCATCGCCTGGTACGTCCCCGAGGGTGCACGGCCGGAGACCCCGTTCCGCATCATGGGCGCGCACACCGACTCCCCGAACCTGCGCGTCAAGCCCCGCCCGGACATGGGCACCGCCGGCTGGCGGCAGATCGCCGTGGAGCTCTACGGCGGCCCGCTGCTCAACAGCTGGCTCGACCGGGACCTCGGACTCTCCGGCCGGCTGACGCTGCGCGACGGCACCTCCCGCCTGGTCAACGTCGACCGGCCGCTGCTGCGCGTCCCGCAGCTCGCCATCCACCTGGACCGGGGAGTGACCGACAACGGCCTCGCGCTGGACAAGCAGCGGCACATGCAGCCCGTCTGGGGCCTCGGCAAGGCCAGTGACGGCGACCTGATCGACTTCCTCGCCGAGGAGGCCGGGGTGACCGGGTCCGACGTCGTCGGCTGGGACGTGATGGCGCACGACGTGCAGCCGCCCGCCTATCTGGGCCGCGACCGCGAACTGCTGGCATCGCCCCGGATGGACAACCTGCTGTCCGTGCACGCCGCCACGGCCGCGCTGGCGGCCGTCGCCGGGCAGGACCTCGCCTACATCCCCGTCCTCGCCGCGTTCGACCACGAGGAGAACGGCAGCGAGTCCGACACCGGCGCCCAAGGGCCCCTGCTCGGCAACGTGCTGGAGCGCTCCGTGCACTCCCGCGGCGGCGACTACGAGCACCGCCAGCGCGCGCTGGCGGGCACGGTCTGCGTCTCGTCCGACTCCGGGCACGCGGTGCACCCCAACTACGTCGAGCGGCACGACCCCACGCACCACCCGCGCGCCAACGGCGGTCCGATCCTCAAGACCAACGTCAACCAGCGCTACGCCACCGACGGTTCGGGGCGCGGCATCTTCACCGCCGCCTGCGAACGGGTCGGCGTGCCGTTCCAGCACTTCGTGTCGAGCAACGCCATGCCGTGCGGCACGACGATCGGTCCGATCACCGCGGCCCGGCACGGCATCACCACGGTCGACGTCGGCGTGCCGATCCTGTCGATGCACTCGGCCCGCGAGCTGAGCGGCGCGGACGACCCGTACCTGCTGGCCAGCGCGCTGAAGTCCTTCATCGAGAGCTGACCGCCGGTCCGGGAGCCATCAACTCCGCAGCCGCGCATGCCCGTTCCGGTCGGGGGTAGACGCCCCTCCACAAGCAACCGGAACGGCCAAGGGACGACGGAGGCGGACATCATGGGAATCGGCGGCTGCATCGCACTGATCGCGGTCGGCGCGATCCTCACTTTCGCGACCGACTGGGACATGTCCGGAGTCAATCTCGACCTGGTGGGCCTGATCATGATGGCCGTCGGGGCGATCGGCGTCGCGGCCTACGTCAGCATCTTCAAGCGGCGTCGGCTGGAGACCGTGCGGGGCGGCGTCGAGCCCGTCGTCGAGGAGCGCCGCTACTACGAGTGACGGCCACCGGGGCCGTGTTGCGGCCCCGGTCGCTGTCGTTCACTCGCCCGGCTGGTCCATCCCCGCCAGCACCAGCGCGAGCCGGCCGGCGCCGGCGGCGGCCAGCCGGACCGGAACGCCCCAGTCCTGCTGGTGCATGTGGCAGGCCGGGAACTCCTCGTCGGGGTCGTCGTCGCACGAGGCGGCCATCGCCGACACATGCAGCACCCCTTCGGTGACCTCGGGGTTCAGCACCAGGTCCCGTCCCAGGTCCGTACCCTTCCCCTCACCCTCCAGCAGGAGTTCCGGCGGGGTCGAGCTGACCAGCAGCCGGGTCGAGGGACCGTAGCGATCGTCGCTCTTCTGGCCCGCGGGCGCGGTGAAAATCACCTCCAGCCGGAACGGTCCCGCGGACACCTCGGTCGCCGGGCGCTGCGTGCGGTGCGCGGCCGACTCGACCCGCACCGCCTCCTCGGGCAGCCGCAGCCGGGTGAGCCGGTGCCGCGCCGACTCGACCACGACGACGTCCTCGCCCACCAGCACCGCGTCCGACGGCTCCCGCAGATCGGTCGCGAGCGTCGTCACCTCGCCGGTCTCCGGAGCGAAGCGGCGCAGGGCGTTGTTGTACGTGTCGCTGATCGCGACCGATCCGTCGGGCAGCGCGGTGACGCCCAGCGGGTGCTGCAGCAGCGCCTGTCCGGCGGCGCCGTCCCGGTGCCCGAAGTCGAAGAGCCCGGTCCCGACCGCGGTCCGCACCACGAACCCGTCGCCGTCGCTCTCGACGTAACGCACCGCGGACGTCTCCGAGTCCGCCACCCACAACCGGTCGCCGGCAGCCGCCAGGCCCGACGGCTGCGCGAACCACGCCTCGTCGGCGGGCCCGTCGACCAGCCCTTCGTTGGTCGTACCGGCCGCGACCTCCACGGTCTCCGCCACCGGGTCGTAGGCCCACAGCTGATGCACGCCCGCCATCGCGATCCACAGCCGGCCGGCGAACCAGGCGACGTCCCACGGCGACGACAGCGCCACCTCACGGGCGGGACCTGCCGTCGGGAACCCCTGCCACCACTGGCCGCCGGTCCCGGCGAACGTCGTCACGGCACCGGTCGCGGTGTCCAGCCGCCGCAGGGCGTGGTTCACCGTGTCCGCGACGGCGACGGAACCGTCCGGCAGCAGCGCCAGCCCCTGCGGCTCACTGAACCGCGCCACGTCGGGACCGCCGTCCACCAGCCCGCGCTCCCCGTCGCCGATCCGCCGCACGACGGTCTCGCCGTCCGCCGCCAGTTCCACGAGCTGGTGCCGGGTCGTGTCCGAGACGAGGAAACCGCCGTCGGCCAGCGCCAGCGCCTTCCCCGGGAACCGCAGATGCGTCGCCACAGGCTCCGGCGCCACGTAGGGCCCGTCCCCGCGCCGCAGTGTCCCCTTGGCGCCGTGCTCCGCCTCCAGCTCCGTGACCAGCGCCTCCAGCGCGTGCGCGTGCCCCTCGCCCGCGTGCTGCGCGACGACGTATCCCTCGGGGTCGATCACCACCAGCGTCGGCCACGCCCGCACGGCGTACTGCTTCCACGTGCCGAGCTCCGGGTCGTCGAGCACCGGGTGACGCACCTGGTACCGCTCCACGGCGTCCACGACCGCCTGGTGCTCCGCCTCGTGCACGAACTTCGGCGAGTGCACCCCGACGATCACGACCGTGTCCCGGTGCTTCTCCTCCAGCTCCCGCAGCTCATCGAGCACATGCAGGCAGTTCACACAGCAGAATGTCCAAAAATCCAGAATGACCACGCGTCCTCGCAGGTCGGCGAGAGTCAGGGGCAGGCCACCGGTATTGAGCCAGCCGCCCTTGCCGATGAGTTCCGGGGCTCGAACGCGCGCGCGTGCAGTCATACCCCCATCCAACAGCACGCACCGGGTAGACATTCCTCCATGAAATACCTCGTGCGGGAGAAGCTGTTCGCGGTCGGTGACGACTACTGGATCGAGGACGAGCGCGGTGACCGGGCGTTCTACGTCGACGGGAAGGTCATGCGGGTGCGGGAGACGCTGGAGCTGCGGGACGCCCGGGGGGCGGAGGTCGCGGTGATCCGGAAGAAGCTGGTGAGCCTGCGGGACACCATGACGGTGGAGCGCGGCGGGGACGTGCTGGTGACCGTCAGGAAGAAGCGGCTGACGCTGCTGCGGGACGTGTTCCGGGCGGAGCTGGCCTCGGGGGAGGAGCTGGAGGTCCGCGGGGACATCGTCGGCAAGGAGTTCGACATCGAGTACGAGGGGGAGCGGCTCGCGCGGATCTCCCGCAGGTGGTTCCGGATGCGCGACACGTACGCGATCGACGTGGAGCGCGAGGACGCGGACGCGGGGATGCTCATCGCGATCGCGGTGTGCGTGGACCGGCTGGTCGACAAGGAGCACGAGGAGCACGGGAACGACTGAGCCGGCCGGGTCCCGGCCGGCTTCCGCGTCCGGTCAGCCGAGGCGGCGGTCCCGGAGCACCGGGAAGTCGAGCCGGGTCTTCGTGACGAGGGCGGGGTCGAGGTCGACGGTGAGGACCTCCTCACCGGTGCCGGCCTCGGCGACGATGTCTCCCCACGGGTCGACGACCATGCTGTGGCCGGCGAGCTCGACCCCCGCGTGGGTGCCCGCCGTGCCGCAGGCCAGGACGTAGGTCTGGGACTCGACCGCGCGGGCCCGCGCGAGCAGCCGCCAGTGCTCCCGCCGCTTCGCCGGCCAGCCGGCCGGGATGACGAGGAACTGGGCGCCGGCGTCGACGAGGAGCCGGAACTGCTCGGGGAAGCGCAGGTCGTAACAGGTCGCCAGGCCCAGGACGGTGTCCGGGAGGGCGACCGTGACGATCTCCTCGCCGGGCGCCATCAGCGCGGCCTCGCCCCGGTCGAAGCCGAAGCGGTGGATCTTGCGGTAGGTGTGCCGCAGCTCGCCGTCCGGATCGAAGACCAGCGAGGTGTTGTAGAGGGGGCCGTCACCCGCGGCGGAGCCGCTGACCGCTGCAGCGCGCTCCACGATCGAACCCGCGTGCAGCCAGACTCCCGCGTCCCGCGCCGCCGCTGACATCGCGTCGGCCGTCGGCCCGTCGAGCGGCTCGGCCTCCGTCGCGAAAGTGTCCGACGCGAAGGCTCCGACGGGCCACAGTTCGGGCAGTACGACCAGATCCGCCCCGGCCTGCGCACGCACCAGCGTGGCCACCCGGGCGCGCCGTCCGGCCACCGTTTCGTTCAAGTCGACGTCGATCTGCAGCAAAGAAGCGCGCATACACCCACCGCCCATACGTTTGGTCGTCAAGTCGGGCCTACCATCGTCACTCGAAAGCACTGCGTGGGTACCCGCGCGGAGCGTAACTTAGGCGCACACCACCACGACCGCGCATCGATCCGTCGAGGGGTCCCGTGACCGTCCACAGTAAGATCCAGCCGTACATCGACGCCTGGACCCACTCCATAGAATCCATAAACGAATTGGTCGCCCCCCTCGTCGAGGGTGAATGGAACCGGCCGACCGAGTGCCCGTACTGGTCGGTGCGTGACGTCGTGTCCCACGTCATCGGCTACGAGTGCGAGATGCTCGGGGATCCGCGCCCGATCCACACCCTTCCGAGTGATCTGCGGCACATCACCAGCGAGTTCGCCCGGTACATCGAGGTGCCGGTGGACACCCGGCGCCACCACACCGCCCCGGAGATGACCTCCGAGCTCGAGTACACGATCATCCGGCGCTCCCGCCAGCTGCGGAACGAGTCGCGCGGGCCCGAGCAGAGCATGCGCGGTCCGATGGGCCAGGAGATGACCCTCGAACACCTGCTGTGGATGCGGACCTTCGACGTCTGGGTCCACGAGCAGGATCTGCGGCGGGCACTGGGCACGCCGGGGAACCTGGCGTCGCCCGCCGCCGTGTACGCGCGGGACTTCCTGCTCCGTGCGCTGCCGAAGGTGATCGCCAAGGACGCCGGCGCGCCGCCCGGGTCCGCGGTGGTCTTCGACATCCACGGCCCGCTGGAGTTCATGCGGACGGTCCGGGTCGACCAGGACGGGCGCGGCACGATCGACTCCGCGGTCTCGCTGGGTCCGGCCGTGACCTTCAGCACCGACTGGGAGACGTTCCTGCGGCTGGTCTGCGGCCGGGTGCGCCCGGCGGCCGTCGCGGACCGGGTGAAGGTGGAGGGCGACCAGGGGCTCGCGAACGCGATCCTGGCGCACATCGCCCTCACGCCGTAGGCCGTGTGCCGGCCGGGGGGCTCGCCCGCTACACCGGCACATGCACGCTCTCGACGCGGCTGACCGCGATCCGGTCCTTCTCCAACCGGGTCGCGCGGCCGCGCAGTCGCAGGATCTGGACGGTGCCGATCGCCTGGAGCACGAAGACGCTGCACCAGGCGATCCGGTAGTTGTCCCCCGTCGCGTCCAGCAGCACGCCGATCGCCAGCAGCGTGATCATCGAGGCGGTGAAGCCGCCCACGTTGACGATGCCGGAGGCGGTGCCGAACCGTTCCGGCGGGTTGGCGGGGCGCGCGAAGTCGAAGCCGATCATCGACGCGGGGCCGCAGGCACCGAGCGCGACGCACAGGCAGATCAGCATCCACAGCGGGACGTGGCCGCCGGGCCAGGACAGGACGGACGCCCAGGCGACGGTGCTCGCCCCGATCGCGGTGAGCGTGATCGGCATCCGGGCGCCGTGGTGACGGGCGATCAGCTGGCCGAAGAGCGTGCCGAAGACCATGTTGGCGAGCACCACGAGGGTGAGCATCGAGCCGGCTGCCCCGCGCGACATCCCCTGGTCCTCCACCAGGTAGGGCAGCCCCCACAGCAGCAGGAAGACCATCCCGGAGAACTGCGTGGTGAAGTGCACCCACATGCCGAGCCGGGTGCCGGGCTCCCGCCAGGCGGAGGCGATCTGGTGGCGCACGTAGCCGAAGCCGGCGTGCTCGGCGGGGGCGGGCTCGTAGCCGTCGGGGTGGTCCTTGAGGAACAGCAGCACCAGGACGAGGACGAACGCGCCGCCGATCGCCGTTCCGGTGAACGTGGCGGTCCAGCCGGCCGAGTGCAGGATGCGGGAGAGCGCGACCGTGCTGATCAGGTTGCCCGCGACGCCGAAGAGCGCGGCGGCCTGGGCGATCATCGGGCCCCGGCGGGCCGGGAACCAGCGGGAACCCAGCCGCAGCACGCTGACGAACGTCATCGCGTCACCGCAGCCGAGCACCGCGCGGGCGCCGAGGGCCATCCCGTACGAGTGCGACAGGGCGAACGCGAGCTGCCCCGCGGTGAAGAGCACGATGCCGATGGTCAGCACCTTCTTGGTGCCGAGCCGGTCGACCATCAGCCCGACGGGGATCTGCAGTCCGGCGTAGACCAGCACCTGGAGGATGGAGAACGTGGAGAGCGCGGAGGCTCCGATGTGGAAGCGTTCCGCAGCGTCGATCCCGGCCACGCCGAGGCTGGTGCGGTGCACCACGGCGACCATGTAGACGAGCGTGCCGATGCCCCACACGGTGGCGGCCCGCCTGCCGCCGGGCGGTTCGCCGGTCATGCTCACGCGTCCCCCCGGGCCATGACCTTCACCCATGAGACGTGGCGGTGCACCAGGGCCGCGGCGCGGACGCCGTCGCCGTCACGGAGCGCCGCGAGGATCTCGCCGTGCTCCACGAGGTTCTTCGCGACGCGGCTGGGTTCGGCGTGCATCGTGGCCACGCCCATCCGCAGTTGCCGGTCGCGCAGCTGGTCGTAGAGGTGGGCGAGGATGCGGTTGCCCGCCGCCCGGACGATCTCGGCGTGGAAGCAGCGGTCGGCGACCGCGAACGCCGCGAGGTCGCCGGCGTCGGCGTGTCCCTGCTGCTCGGCGAGCAGGTCCTCCAGCCGGGCGAGCAGCGCGGGCGGCGCGGCGGGCACCAGCTTGGCGACCGCGTGCTGCTCGACGAGCAGCCGGGTCTCGACGACGTCGGCGATCTCCTGCATGGAGACCGACAGGACCAGCGCGCCCTTCTTCGGGTAGAGCTTGATCAGCCCCTCCGCCTCCAGGCGGAGCAGCGCCTCGCGCACCGGCGTGCGGGACACCCCGACGGCCTCGGCGAGATCGCCTTCGGTGAGCAGGGTGCCGCCCTCGTAACTGCGGTCGAGGACACCCTGCTTGACGTGGACGTAGACCCGCTCGGCGGCGGGCGGCGACTTTGCGGCGGGAGCCGCCACGGGAGCGGGAATCATGATGCACGCATCATAGATACATCACGTATCCACGAGGAACCGGCGTCCGCGATACGGACCGTCAGTGCCGGGGACGGCTCGTCAGGGGTGCAGGCTGCTCACCACGTTGGCCGTCGCCGTGAGCCCGTTCTGGATGGTCGGGGCGACGCTGGAGCCCGCCAGGTAGAAGCCGAGGAAGACGCAGACCAGGGCGTGCGAGACCTTCAGGGACCCGCTGCGCAGGAAGACGACCGCCATGATCAGGAGAAGCAGGATCGCGGATACGGAAACGGCCACGGCGTCCTCCGGGCTGAAAGCCTGAAATCTGGGTTTCTCCCTGTATATCGCCACAGAACGTTCCTTTCATGGCACCTGGACACGCGAAAGAGGCTCGGACGTTTGTACGTCCGAGCCTCTTTCGCGTGACACACGTTCCGCTGCGGCGCATTACGCCCAGGTCAGAAGCCGCTTCGGCTGTTCCAGCAGCGCCGCGACATCCGCGAGCACCTTCGAGCCCAGCTCGCCGTCGACCACCCGGTGGTCGAACGACAGGGCCAGCGTGGTGACCTTGCGGACCTTCACCTTGCCCTTGTGGACCCAGGGCATGTCCTTGACCGCGCCGAAGGCGAGGATCGCGGACTCCCCCGGGTTCAGGATCGGCGTACCGGTGTCGACGCCGAAGACGCCGACGTTGGTGATGGTCACCGTGCCGCCCTGCATCTGCGCGGGAGAGGTCTTGCCCTCCCGCGCGGTCGCCACCAGCTCACCGAGCGCGGTGGCCAGTTCGGGCAGCGTCTTCGCGTTCGCGTCCTTGATGTTCGGCACGATCAGCCCGCGCGGGGTCGCCGCAGCGATGCCCAGGTTCACGTACTCCTTGCGGACGATCTCCTGGCCGGCCTCGTCCCAGGTCGCGTTGACCTCGGGGTTGCGCCGGATCGCCACCAGCAGCGCCTTCGCCACCAGCAGCAGCGGGCTGACCTTGCGGCCGGCGAACGCCGGATCCAGCTTGAGCTCCTGGACCAGCTTCATCGTCCGCGTGATGTCGAACGTCACGAACTCCGTGACGTGCGGCGCGGTGAAGGCGCTCGCGACCATCGCCTGCGCGGTGGCCTTGCGGACGCCCTTGATCGGCGTCCGGGTCTCCCGGACGCCCGGCTCCGCGACGGTCTCCGGGCTCGCGACGGCGGCGGCGGGCGCCACCGCCATGACGGGCTCGGACGACGCGAGCGCGAGCGCCGCGTGCACGTCCTCGCGGGTGACGGTCCCGTCGGGGCCGCTCGGGACGACGGCGCTCAGATCAATGCCGAGGTCCTTCGCGAGCTTGCGCACCGGCGGCTTCGCCAGCGGCCGCTCCCCGGCGGGAGCGTTGAAGCCGTTGGCCGTGCTCGCGCCGTGCCCGTTCAGCTCCGCCGCGGGACGGCCCTTGGGCCGGTCGGGGGCGGAACCCGTCTTGCGGGCCCGGCGGACGGTCGACGCCTCGGAGACGCCGTACCCCACCAGCACCGCCTGCCGCTTCGCCGGCTCGGCGGGCGGCTCGGGCGCCGCTTCGGCGGGCGCGGCCGAAGCCGGCGTCCCAGCCGTGGCGGGAACCTCGTCCGGGGCGCCCGGGGTGGTGTCCACCGAGATGATGGCGGTGCCCACGTCGACCGTCTCCCCCTCGGGGAAACGGATCTCGTGCACGACGCCGTCGAACGGGATCGGCAGCTCCACGGCCGCCTTCGCCGTCTCGACCTCGCAGACGACCTGCCCGTCGGTGACGGTGTCACCCGGCTTGACGTACCACTTGAGGATCTCGGCCTCGGTGAGTCCCTCGCCCACATCGGGCATCTTGAACTCGCGGAAGCGCTGCGCAATGTCGGTCACTGTCACGCTCTCCTCGCCTCTCAGTACGCCAGCGCGCGGTCGACGGCGTCGAGTACGCGGTCCAGGCCGGGCAGGTACTCCTCCTCGAGCCGCGCCGGCGGGTACGGGGCGTGGAAGCCGCCGACCCTCAGCACGGGAGCCTCGAGGTGGTAGAAGCACCGCTCGGTGATCCGGGCGGCGATCTCCGCGCCGGTCCCCAGGAAGACGGGAGCCTCGTGCACGATCACCAGCCGGCGGGTCTTCTCGACCGACGCCTGGATCGTGTCGAAGTCCATCGGCGACAAGGACCGCAGGTCCACCACTTCCAGGCTACGGCCCTCCTTGGCGGCCGCCGCGGCGGCCTCCAGGCAGACCTTCACCATGGGACCGTACGCCGCCAGGGTGAGATCCGTGCCCGCACTGGCCACCCGGGCCTTGTGCAGCGGGCCCGGAATGGCCTCGGTGTCGACCTCGCCCTTGTCCCAGTAGCGGCGCTTCGGCTCGAAGAAGATCACCGGGTCGTCGCAGTCGATGGCCTGCCGCAGCATCCAGTAGGCGTCCTGCGGGTTGGAGGGCGAGACCACCTTGAGGCCCGGGATGTGCGCGAAGAGCGTCTCCGGGGACTCGCTGTGGTGCTCGACCGCGCCGATGCCGCCCGCGTACGGGATGCGGATGGTGACGGGCATCCTGACCTTGCCCAGCGCCCGCGCGTGCATCTTGGCGAGCTGCGTGACGATCTGGTCGTACGCCGGGAAGACGAAGCCGTCGAACTGGATCTCGACGACCGGGCGGTAGCCGCGCAGCGCCAGGCCGATCGCGGTGCCGACGATGCCGGACTCGGCCAGCGGGGTGTCGATGACCCGCTCCTCGCCGAAGTCCTTCTGCAGGCCGTCGGTGATGCGGAAGACGCCGCCGAGCTTCCCGATGTCCTCGCCCATGAGCAGGACCTTGGGGTCCGTGTCCAGGGACTGGCGCAGCGCCTCGTTGAGGGCCTTGGCCATGGTCAACGTGGTCGTGGTCATGGTCAGTGCCCCTCAGTCTCGTCGGCGAACGACGCGAGGTACTCGGCGAACTGCGCGCGCTCCTCGTCGACGAGCGCGTGCCCGTCCGCGTAGACGTTCTCGAAGATCGCCATGGTGTCGGGGTTCGGCATGGTGCGCACACCGTCCCGCACCCGCTTGGCGAGCGCGTCGCTCTCCTGGTCGATCGAGGCGTAGTACGCCTCGTCGGCGAGGCCCTCGGCCTCCAGGTACGTCCGCAGCCGCAGGATCGGGTCCTTCGCCTCCCACTGCTCGCGCTCCTCGTCGGCGCGGTAGCGGGTGGGGTCGTCGGTCGTGGTGTGCGCGCCCATCCGGTAGGTGAACGCCTCCACGAGCATCGGCCCCTGGCCGGTGCGGGCCCGCTCCAGGGCGGCCTTGGTGACGGCCAGCACGGCCAGCACGTCGTTGCCGTCGACCCGGACGCCCGGGAAGCCGAAACCGGCCGAGCGCTGGTAGATCGGCACCCGGCTCTGCTTCTCGGTCGGCTCGGAGATCGCCCACTGGTTGTTCTGGCAGAAGAACACCACGGGGGCGTTGTAGACGGCCGCGAAGGTGAAGGCCTCCGCGACGTCGCCCTGGCTGGAGGCACCGTCGCCGAAGTAGGCGATGACGGCGGAGTCCGCGCCGTCCTTGGCGACACCCATCGCGTAACCGGTCGCGTGCAGCGTCTGCGAGCCGATGACGATCGTGTAGAGGTGGAAGTTGTTCTCGTTGGGGTCCCACCCGCCGTGGTTGACCCCGCGGAACATGCCCAGCAGGTTCAACGGGTCCACGTCGCGGGTCCAGGCCACACCGTGTTCGCGGTAGGTGGGGAACACGTAGTCGTCCGGACGGGTGGCCCGGCCCGATCCGATCTGTGCCGCCTCCTGGCCGAGGAGCGAGGCCCACAGGCCCAGCTCGCCCTGCCGCTGCAGTGTGATCGCCTCGGCGTCGAAGCGGCGGGTCAGCACCATGTCGCGGTACAGGCCACGCAGCTCGTCCGGGGTCAGGTCGATGGAGTACTCGCTGTGCTCGACGCGCTTGCCCTCGGGGGTCAACAGCTGTACGAGCTCGGGCTCGCCCCCACGGCGCTTCGCGCCGCCGCGGGTGGTTCTCCGCGCGGCAGTGCTCTTCACGCTCACGTTCGCTCCTCCGTCTGTCCGGCCCCCGGGATCCGCCGGGAGGCCAGTTGCGGCTCACCTGGTTCGACGCGGCGCACGGGGTATGTGCGGCATGGCCGAGCCAGGCGTGACAGTGCCCCGGCAAGTGGCCTGCAAGAAAGACGTTACCCACTACATCCGCAATCGCGCGAAGGCGTCCTACCTGCGGTTTTGCTTGGATTACCTAGTAAATAGGCGTTGTCGCAGGCCACCGGGACAGAGGAACGGTATCTCGCGGATCGAATTGGCGTAAGAGGTCTGGAGATCGAATCGTGTGGGATGCTCGATTCGTGCGCGAAGACGGAAAAATCCGTGTATTCCTCCTCGATGACCACGAAGTGGTCCGCCGAGGCGTCCATGAGCTGCTCTCCGTGGAGGCCGACATCCAGGTCGTCGGCGAGGCCGGCACGGCCGCCGAGGCCCTGACCCGCATCCCCGCCACCCGCCCCGACGTCGCGGTCCTGGACGTCCGGCTGCCCGACGGCAGCGGCGTCGAGGTCTGCCGGGAGATCCGGTCCGACGACCCGGCCATCAAGTGCCTGATGCTGACGTCGTACGCCGACGACGAGGCGCTCTTCGACGCGATCATGGCCGGCGCGGCGGGCTACGTCCTCAAGGCCATCCGGGGGACGGACCTGCTCAGCGCCGTCCGGGACGTCGCCGCCGGGAAGTCGCTGCTGGACCCCGTCGCGACCGCCCGGGTGCTGGAGCGGCTGCGGCTCGGCGCGGACAAGGGCGACGACCGGCTCGCCGACCTGACGGACCAGGAGAAGAAGATCCTCGACCTGATCGGCGAGGGCCACACCAACCGGCAGATCGGCGAGCGGCTGCACCTCGCCGAGAAGACCGTCAAGAACTACGTCTCCTCGCTGCTCTCCAAGCTCGGCATGGAGCGCAGGACCCAGGCGGCCGCCTACGTCGCCCGGATGCACGCGGAGGAGAACCAGCGGCGCTGAGGGCGCCCCGGCGCCCCCACGGGACCAAGGGCCCCCGCGAAGGGGCCCGGGGACCCTGTTTCGGCCCGACCGCCGCAAGCCACTGTGGAGGGATGTCCCCCCAGGAACGACGCGCGATCGAGCTGGTGGCCGGCGCCCGCTACGGCCGCCTGGCCCTCTCGCGCCACGCCATGCCGTACATCGCCGTCACCCGGCACGTCGTGGTCGACGAGCACGTACTGATCCGCGCCCACCGCGGTTCGGGCGTCCACAGCGCCTGCGACGGCTCCGTCGTCGGCTACCAGGCCGACAATCTGGACACGGCCACGGACTTCGTCTGGTCCGTGCACCTCACCGGCACCGCCCGCGTCGTCCCGGCACCCCGGAACCCGGGTCGGATGTTCGAACCGCTTCCCTCGTTCGTGGACGATCCCGCCTTCGAACCCGTCCACCTGCGGATCGACCCGGAGTTCGTGGACATCCAGTTCGCCAGGGATGTCGCGCAGTGGCCGGGGCCGCACGCCGCGTGATCTACGCTTGGGCGAGTGACGGGCACGGCGACGGAGCTGCTCCCCGTAAGCACGCTCGGCACTCTGCTGCGCCGCTACGAGGGCGCCGGCACCCCGCTGGCCTGTGATCCGGTCCCCCAGGGACTGCTGAACCGCGGCTACCGGCTGGCCACCACCCGCGGCCGCTTCTTCCTCAAGCACTACGTCGCGCCGGACACCGCGGACCCCGCCGTCATCGACCGCCAGCACCGCGCGACGCTGCTCCTGGACGGTCTCGGGCTGCCCGTCGCCCCGCCGCTCGCCGACACGGAGGGCAGGACCGTCGCCGTCGTCGGCGGGCGCTGCTACGCGCTCTACCCGTGGGTCGAGGGGCGGCACCGGGAGGGCACCGAGCTGACCGCCGCCCAGTCCCGGCGCCTCGGCGCGCTCCTCGGCCATGTGCACGCCGGCCTGGCCCGCGTACAGCCCTCGCCGGAGGCGGACCGGATCCCGCACCCCAGCGCCGACCCCGCGCGGACGTACGCACTCATCGACGAGCTGCTGGAGCTGGCTCACGCGCACGAGCCGCGGGGGCCCTTCGACGAACTGGCCGAGCACCGGTTACTGGAACGCCGCACCCTGCTGGAACGGCACGCCCACAGAAGACCGCCCCCGCCGGACGCGCCCGCCACCGGCTGGGTGCACGGCGACTTCCACCCGCTGAACCTGCTCTACCGGGGCGACGAACCCGTCGCCATCGTGGACTGGGACCGGCTGGGCGTGCAGCCGCGCGCGGAGGAGGCGGTACGGGCCGCCGCGATCTTCTTCGTTCGGCCGGGCGACGGGCAGCTGGACCTGGCGAAGGTGCGGCCCTACGCGCGCGCCTACCGGCTCGCCGCCGGGGTGACCTCACGGGAACTGGCCGCGGCCGTGCACCGGGTCTGGTGGGAGCGCCTGAACGACTTCTGGATGCTCTGCTGGCGCTACCAGGAGCGCGACCTGCGCTCCGACCCGCTCTTCCCGGCGTCCTCGGCGCTCGCCGTGTGGTGGACGCGCGAGTACGAGGCCGTCAGCGAGGCGTTCACCGGCTGACCGGCCGGGTGGCCGGTCAGCCGGGTGGCCGGCCGGCCCGTCGGCCGGGGCCGGTGAACGCGTCGCTGTCAGTTGCCGGGCTTGTTGTTGCCGGTGGCGCCGCCGGTGGGCGTCGACGTCTGCGGAGGCGTCGTCGGGTCATCGGTCGGCGTCGGGGAGTCCGAGGGGGACTCGGTGGGCGTCGAGGTCGGGGACTTCGTCTCCGTCTCGCTCGGCTTCTCCGTGGGCGTCTGGGTGGCGGTGCGCGTCGGACGGCGGGACGGCGCCTGCGTCGTCTCCTGGGTGGCGCCCCCGGTGTCCTCGCCCGGATCCGTGGAGGGGTCCTGGCTCGGCGCGGAACTCGAACCCTGCGAGGTCTGCGAGCTCGGCGACACCCCGCCCTTGCCCGGATCCTTCTTGTTCCCCGCCTGCCCGACGGCGAAGTACACACCCATCGATATGGCCAGCACCGCGGCCAGCACGAAGAGCACCGGCTTGAGCCACTTGTTGCCGCCCCGGCCGCGGCCGTGCTGCGGTTCGAGGTAGCCGCGCGTCTCGTCCGCCCCGCCACCCGCCGCGCCCAGCATCACCGGCCGGCTGAACTCCGCCGTGGTGCTGTTGCCCTGCCGCCCGATCGTCGTGCCGGGGTTCCCACCCGTACCCGCGGGCGGGCCGACCGGGGCCGTGTGCGGCACGACGCCGGTGTCCCAGACGTTGTTCCAGCCGCCCTGCTCCTGCAGCATGTGCAGCGCGTACTGCACCACGCCGCGCATCTCCTCGGCGCTCTGGAACCGGTCGTCCGGGTGCTTCGCGAGCGCGCGCAGCACCAGGCCGTCGAGTTCCGGCGGCACCCGGTCGCTGACCGTGGACGGCACCTGCGGTTCGTCCTGCACGTGCTGGTAGACCACCGACAGCGGCGTCTCGCCGGTGAAGGGCGGCCGCAGCGCCAGCAGCTCGTAGAGCATGCAGCCGGTCGCGTACAGGTCGGAGCGGTAGTCGACGGCCTTGCCGAGCGCCTGCTCGGGGGAGAGGTACTGCGGCGTGCCCATGACCATGCCGGTCTGGGTCATGGTGCTGGCCGCGCCGTGCAGCGCGCGGGCGATGCCGAAGTCCATGACCTTGACGGCGCCGGTATTGGTGATGATGACGTTGGCCGGCTTGATGTCACGGTGCACGATGCCGTGCTGGTGGCTGTAGGCGAGCGCCTCCAGCACACCGGAGATGATGATGAGCGCCTGGTCGATGGGCGGCGCCTCGGCGCCGGTCAGCAGGTCGCGGATGGTGTGCCCGTCGACCAGCTCCATGACGATGTAGGGAACCGCGCCGGTGGGGGTGCGGTCCTCGCCCGAGTCGTACACCGCGACCACGGCGTGGTGGTTCAGCCCGGCGACCGACTGTGCCTCGCGGGTGAAGCGCGCCTTGGAGACCGGGTCCTCGGCCAGATCGGAGCGCAGCAGCTTGATCGCCACGATCCGTCCCAGCCGTACGTCCTCGGCCGCGAAGACCTCGGCCATTCCGCCGCGTCCGAGCCGGTGGGTCAGCCGGTAACGTCCGTCACCGACCATGCCCTGCGCGCCCCACAATTCGGGCGAATCGGACCCTCCGGTTCCTGCGGTCGTCTCATGGGGGTCGACCATCAGTCCTCGCCGTCGGTTGTGCCTCGCCTTACAGGTTTTCTGGTCGGTCACGCTACCGTCTCCGGGGACGGTGGCGGGCCGCTCGTGTATAGGCCCCATGCGCATCAGGTGACGAGATGGTCACCAAACTTGACGTGCCCGCGCGATAAGCCAGACTTGGCGGGCAAGCTCGCGGGACGAGGGCCTTCTCTAGGGGGAAGCGGTACAGATGAGCAGCGGGGACGGCGCGCAGCCCAATTACGCGGGTCGCTCGGTCGGAGGCGGTCGCTATGTGCTGCGCGATCTCCTCGGCGAGGGCGGTATGGCCTCAGTGCACCTGGGACACGACACGGTGCTGGACCGCCCGGTCGCCGTCAAGACGCTCCACACGAGCCTGGGGAACGAGCAGTCCTTCCGCGAGCGGTTCCGCCGCGAGGCGCAGGCCGTGGCCAAACTGAACCACACCAACATCGTCTCGGTCTTCGACTCGGGCGAGGACACCCTCGACGGCGCGATGGTCCCGTACATCGTCATGGAGTACGTCGAGGGCAAGCCGCTCAACGTGGTGCTGGCCGAGGACGTCGCGCAGTACGGCGCGATGCCGACCGAGAAGGCGCTGAAGATCACCGGCGATGTGCTGGCGGCGCTCGCGGTCAGCCACGAGATGGGCCTGGTGCACCGCGACATCAAGCCCGGCAACGTGATGGTGACCAAGCGTGGTGTGGTCAAGGTCATGGACTTCGGCATCGCCCGGGCCATGCAGTCCGGCGTGACCTCGATGACGCAGACCGGCATGGTCGTCGGCACCCCGCAGTACCTGTCGCCCGAGCAGGCGCTGGGACGCGGCGTCGACGAGCGGTCCGACCTGTACTCCGTCGGCTGCATGCTCTTCGAGCTGACGACCGGCCGGATCCCCTTCGAGTCCGACTCGCCGCTGGGCATGGCGTACCAGCACGTGCAGGAGATCCCGCCCGCGCCGTCCCAGTTCAACCGGGCGATCACCCCCGGGGTCGACGCGCTCATCGCGCGGGCGCTGAAGAAGAACCCGGCCGAGCGCTTCCCGACCGCGGACGCCATGCACGACGAGCTGGAGCGGGTCGGCGCCTCGGCGCAGGCCGGCGTCACCCCGCTGATCATCGGCGGGGGCCCGCCCGCCGGCAACCGCGGTGAGGGCGTCTCCGCGACGGTCTTCCCGCCCGTCCCGGGTGGTCTGCACACCCCGCCGCCGAACGTCCACAGCCCGTACCAGACGCCCACGCCGCAGCACAGCGCCTACGGCACCCCGGCGCCCGCGGCTCCGGCCGCGTACGGTTATCCGCAGCAGGTCCAGCAGCAGGCGCCGCAGTACCGGACGCCCGCTCCGACGGCCGGGTACCCGATGCAGCACGGGGCGGCCGGCGGACACGGCGGGGGCACCGGGGGCGGGAGCAACGGCGGCAAGTCCAACCGGGCCGTCCTGATCGGCGCCACCGTCGCGGTGGTCGCCGTCGCCCTGATCGTCAGCCTGATCATCGCGAACCAGGGCGGCAAGGACGACGACGCCAACAAGAACCCCGACCCCACCCCGTCGACCAGCCAGTCCAGCCAGTACGCGCCGGGTTCCTCCACCGGCGGGACGTCGCCGTCGACCGCGGCGAACGGCGGGATCGTCGAGGGTGACAAGACCCGGACGCTGGAGTCGTCGGCGTGCACCGGGGCCACCCAGGGCTTCACCAACACGGACCCGAACGTGGTCCTGTTCCCGCAGTTCAACACCAAGTACCGGGACTCCGTCGAGGCGTGCCTGAAGGCCGCCGGGTGGAAGTACACGGTGAAGTACACGAACGAGCAGCAGTGGGGCAAGGGCGCTGTCGTCGACCAGACGCCCAAGGCGCTGTCGGACTACAACGTCACGCAGAAGAACGACGCCAGCAAGATCACCATCTGGGTCTCCACCGGCAAGGGCGCCAACTGACCCGGCCGTAGCGACGACGAAGGGCCCGGCACACCTCACGTGTGCCGGGCCCTTCGCTCTTCTTCGCAGTGATTACAGGTAAGGGCCGGAGCGGGCGTTCGGGTGGCCGCCCTCGTCGTCCTCGTGGCCGCCCGCACCCGGCGGGAGGGCGCGGCGCATCTGCTCCAGTTGGGCCCTCGCCGCCATCTGCTGGGCGAACAGCGCCGTCTGGATGCCGTGGAAGAGGCCCTCCAGCCAGCCGACCAGCTGTGCCTGGGCGATGCGCAGCTCGGCCTCGGTCGGGATCGAGTCGTCGTTGAAAGGCAGAGAGAGCCGCTCCAGCTCCTCCACCAGCTCGGGGGCGAGTCCGTCCTCCAGTTCCTTCACGGAACTGGCGTGGATCTCCTTGAGACGGACGCGGCTCGCCTCGTCGAGAGGCGCCTGCCGCACTTCTTCCAGCAATTGCTTGATCATGCTGCCGATACGCATGACCTTCGCCGGCTGTTCCACCATGTCTGTCACCGGGACCTCGCGCGATTCATCGCCGCCGCCAGGGGTGCCGCCGAGCGCCATTCCGTCAGATCCCACGATCAGGACCTGCGGGCTCTCCTGCGACCGTTCGTTCATCGGCATCTCCATGCCGCCATTCTCTCGCACACCGCGTTCTCCTGAAGGTGTGCCCCCTGACGTGGCTGATCCACCACGTCAGAGGGCATACGTTCGTAGGTTCGGCAGGTCAGGCGCCGGTCAGGTACCGGCCCCCGCCGGGGCCGGCGTCACGACGCCTCGCGGCGTGACAGCGACGTGCGGGACCGGGTGACCAGGGCCGCCAGCAGTGCCGCGCCCAGCGGGACGGCGACGAGCAGGGCCGCCAGCGTCGGCCACGGAACGACGATCGGGATGTGCGGAGGGCTGCTCATGCCGCCCCAGCCCCGGTCCAGCGCCTCCTGGTAGAACTTCAGCTGCTGCCGTTCCTCGGCCTTGCGCAGCCCGATCGCGGGCAGCACGCCCGCGGCCGAGCCGAGGACGACACCCATCACGGCCACCACCCCGCACTGGAAGCCGGAGAGCGTCCTGCGCACCCGCGGGTCCGCGCCGATCGCCGCCAGCGTCTTCAGGTCGGGCTCGGCGTCCGCCTGGGCCAGACCGGTGGCGATGCCCGCCGCACCGATGGTGACCAGGCCGGCGAAGACGGTCAGCGCCAGCAGGATGATGCTGTTGTCGCTGACGTACCCCCGCTCGACGTAGAGGTCCGGGTCGGCGCCCAGCTTGGCGAGATCGTCGTCCAGTGCCTGCCGCGCCTCGCTGCCGGGCGCCTTCTCGTTCACGAAGTACGAACCGAAGGGGACGGTCTGCAGCCCGGCGGCCTGGGCCGTGGCGGGCGTCATGACGGCGCGGACGCCGTAGGACTCCGTGCTGTCCTTGGCCACGTACGTGGGGAACGACTTCAGCGGCCCGACGGGTTCCTGGCCTTCGGCGACCGGCTTCGAGGAGTCCTCGACGATCCGGAAGGTGAGCCGGTTCTTCTCCACGTAGTGCTTGTCGAAGAGCACCGTGTGGCCGGCCGCCAGCGCCTGCTCGGCTCCGGCGTCCTTGATGCCGAGCGCGTGCAGCAGCCCGGCGTCACCGACCAGCACATCGGAGTCCGTGGTGATGGCGCTGGAGTGGTACACCCGGGCGCAGCGCCAGTCCTTGGAGAGCTTCCGGCGCTCGGCCACGCTGAACTTCGTCTCGGTGTCCCGACCGTCCATGGGGCACGCGTTCGCCGGGGGGAGGACCATCTCCGCCCGGCCGCAGCCGGGAGTGTCCCGGTACATCGTGCAGGTCTTCTTGCCGACGACGAGCCGGGAGACGTCCGCGCGGGACGAGACCGGGAAGCGCTTCTCGACGGCCGCCCGGACCGCGTCCAGGTCACGGCCCTGCTCCCGTTCGATGCTGACCGCCGCGACACCGTAGGGCGCCCGCGCCTCGTAGCCGTTGCGCGACTCCAGGTCGCTGCTGGCGGTGTACGTCGCCACCGCGACCGTGCCCGCGACGGCCGCGAGGACCGCGGCGACGGCCGGGGCCGTACGGCCCCGGTTGCGCACCGCGTCTCGCAGGGCGAGCCGCGGGGAGAGCGGCAGCCAGCCACCGAGCCGGCCGAAGAGCCCGACGAGGGTCGGGGTCAGCGCGACGATGCCGAGTTCGGCGATGGCGGAGCCGCCGCCGACGGCGAGCACGTTGTCGGTCTTCATCGAGCCGAAGACCGCGACACCGACGCCGAGGCAGACGGCGGCGAGGCCGAGCACCGGCAGCACCCGGTTGGCGTGCCGGACTCCGCGGCGGCCGGTCAGCGCGGCCAGCACGCTCTGCCGGGAGGCGACGATCGCCGGGACGATGGCGGCCAGCAGTCCGGTGAGGATCGCGAGCAGCCCGATGCCGAGGAGTTCGAGCGGACGCAGCGAGATCCCGCCGAAGCGTGCGCCGACGTACTGCTCCAGGGGCTCCTGGAGGGCGAAGGTCAGCGCGAGGCCGAGCACCGTGCCGATGACGGCGGCGGCCACACCGATCACCAGGCCGCCCGAGAGCACGATCGCGCGGATGTGGCGGCGGTCGCCGCCGTTGGCCCCGACCAGACCGAGCTGGCGGCGGGAGCGGCGGGCGCCGACGGCGAAGGCCGGTCCCGCGAGCAGGCAGATCTCCAGCATCGCCAGACCGACGATGGTCGCGCCCACGGCGAGCAGCGCGGCCCGCTCAGCGGTGCTGCCGCCGTAGTCGTGGTTCCAGTCCGGGTACTTGACGAACAACGGCACCGCGGAGTCGGCCGGCGGGTCGAGTGTCACCGCGCGGGAGTGGGCGACGACGCTCTTGGCGTTGATCTCCTGCACCATGTTCCACGTGAAACCACCGTCCAGGGCGACGAGGTACGTGGACGAGGTGCCGGGCCCGTCGCGTCCGGCCGCCTTCAGAGCCTTGGCCAGCGGAGCCAGGAAGGAGTCCGGCAAGGCGTTGATCTGCTCGGCCTTCAGCTCGCCCGGCAGGTCGTAGGCGCCGACGATCCTGTACTTGGTGGGCAGGTCGCGGGCGGAGACCGACGAGCCGACGTACAGCCCGCTCGTCTTGAGGAACGCGTTGGTCGCGATGACCTCGTCCGGCGCGGCCGGGAAGCGACCGCGGTCCAGCTCCATGATCCCGTCGGCCATCGGGTCGGAGGCCTTCAGCTCACGGATGTCGACGTCCAGTAGGCCGTACTTCGTGTGGACCTTGCCCGTGCCGACGGAGTCCTTCAGCGTCTTCGCCCCGGCGGGGATGACGGCCGGAATATTGACGCCGGGGCCGGTGCCGCCGGACACCAGGTGTCCTTCGGAGTTCTCGTTGACCAGCGCCTTGTTCTGGCCGTCCGGCGCCTGGTAGACCGGCATCCCGTCGTACCCGGCGTCGGAGAGCCGGGCGTCGGCGGCGCCGATGTCGCGGGCCAGCGACTGCTCGGCGGACAACTGCGAACTGCGAATGGTGATGTCCGCGGCGCTCACGCCCAGGATCGGCAGCGCGATCATGGCGAGGACGAGGATGCTGCGTCCCTTGAAGCGCCAGGCGTCACGCCGCGCGATCCGCACCGCGGCACGCCAGGACTGGAGCCAGCCGTTCACTGGGCGACACCGCCGCTGAGCAGCGAATCGGCCGACGAGCGCAGCGTCGTGTCGACGACGGAGCCGTCCCGCAGGAACACCACGCGGTCCGCCCAGGCCGCGAACCGCGGCTCGTGGGTGACGAGGACGCCGGCGGCGCCCGCGTCACAGCGGGCCCGGAGCAGCGCGAGCACCGACTCGCCGGTCTCGGAGTCCAGCGCACCCGTCGGCTCGTCCGCCAGGACCAGCCGGCGGTCGCCGACCAGCGCCCGGGCGATGGCGACCCGCTGCTGCTGGCCGCCGGACATCTCGTCCGGGAAGCGGTCGGCGAGGTGGTCGAGGTCCATCTCCTGCAGCGAGGCCAGCGCCTCCCGGCGGGCCTTGCGGGCGGAGGTGCCGTCGAGCTCACGGGGCAGGGCGACGTTCTCGACGGCGGTCAGCGCCGGGATGAGGTTGTAGTCCTGGAAGACGTACCCGATGCTGCGGCGGCGCAGCGCGGCCATCTGCTTGCGGTTCGCGGTGGTGAGATCGGTGCCCTCGACGAGCACCCGGCCCGAGGTGGGGAGGTCGAGTCCGCCCGCGATGGTCAGCAGCGTGGACTTGCCGGAGCCGGACGGGCCCATGACGGCGACGAGTTCGCCGGGGAAGACGGAAAGGTCGATGCCGCGCAGGGCGTGCACCTCCGTGGTGCCGCTGCCATGAACTCGGGTCAGCTCCTGCAACTGCAGGACGGGCTGATGCTCTTGGGCAGACATGGGTTGATCCCCCTGTGATCAGGTTTGCGTGGGTCGGGTCATCTGTCGCTTGGCGTGCGCGGCGCGGTGCGGCGCGGGGGGCTCGGGTCAGCGGCGGCCGGGGCGCGAGCGCGCCAGGGCGCCCCGCAGACCCCTCTCCACGGCGTCCTGCTTCTTCGCGCCCGGCTCGCCCTGCCCCGGATCCGCCGTCCGGTTCTTCCGGTCCTTCGGGTCCTTCGGGTCCTTCAGGTCGGCGCCGCCTTTGTCGGCGGCCATCGCGTCGGCGAGCCGTACGAGCCGGGTCTCCGCGTGGTCCAGCCAGCGCGCCTCGGCCTCCGCCTGGAAGATCAGCTGCTCGATGACGAGCAGCCACGCGACGTCGTCACGGTTCTGGTCCTGCTCCAGGGCGACGAGCGCCTGCGCCTTCAGCCGGGTGTAGTCCTGCAAGGCCTGGAGGGTGTGGTGCCGCTGCGCCTGGATGACGGCGCGGATGTCGATGTCGGACGAGCCGACGGCCATCGCCAGCTTGATCGCCAGTTCGTTCCGAGGGGGATTCGCCCGGTCCACAGGAGTGGAGAACCAGGTGCGCAGTTCGGAGCGTCCCTCATCCGTGATGGCGTACAGCGCGTGTCCGCCGTCGTCCTCCCCCGCCGGCACGACCAGGCCGTCGCGTTCCAGCCGGTTGAGGGTCGTGTAGACCTGGCCGACGTTCAACGGCCAGGTGGAGCCGGTACGGGACTCGAAGTCGGTGCGCAGCTGGAACCCGTAGCGGGGACCGCGATCGAGGAGGGCCAGAAGGCCGTGACGGATCGACATACTGAGTATGTATACCGAGTATGGTCACGGAGAGCAAGGACGAGGGGTGGGGCAAGGGGTGCGGCAAGGGGCGGATACCGCCGGTGGATCAGCTTCTGCGCAGGCGGAGACCGAGGAAGCCGAGGCCGAGGCCGACCAGAGTCAGTCCCGCCCCGAGCGGAAGCACGCTCACCGCACGGACGACGGAATCCCCGGCCTCCTGTTCGACGGCGGGAGCGTCGGTCGGACGCACCGGAGCCGGCGCTTTCGGCAGCACCGGAAGCGGGACGACGAGCGCGGTGGACGACTGCGGCCCCACGGGCTCGTACTCCACGGCGGCACCTGGGTCTTGAGGCGTGTCCTCGTCCGGGGGCTGGTACTGCGCTGCGATCAGTTCATCGCCGGAACCGGAACCTGAGCCGGAACCGGAGTCGGGGTCGGTGACGTCCGAGCTGGAGGCGTCCGAGATGCCATGTGCCCCGTGATGCGGCTTCGAGGGCTTCGGCGTGGCCGGTTTCGTCGTGGCCGGTTTCGGCTTGCCGGGCTTGGGCTTGCCAGGCTTCGGTTCGACGGGTTTCGGCTCGGCGGGCTTCGGTGTGCTGGGCTTCGGAAGACCGGGCTCCTGCGGCTGCGATGGCGGCGGCGGCCATGACGGCCACGACGGCCGCCCGGGTGACGCCGGGGGCGCGGGTATCGGGGGACGCGACGGCTCGGGCGGCACGTGCACCCTCGGCTGCTTCGGCCACTCCGGCCACTCCGGAAGGCGCGGCAGTTTCGGCATCCGGGGCATCGCGGGGGGTATCACGGGCGGCTGTGCCGTGAGCGCGAGCCCGCCCGGCACCGTCACGGTCACCGTCGCGTGGTCCTGTGCCGCCCACCCGGACCCGACCGGAAGGAGCAGCAGTGCTCCGGTCAGTACGGCTGCCGCCATCACTCGCCCACCGGGTGCCGAACGCAAGACGCCCGCCCCTCTCAGCCACCGACTCCACTGTGAAACACAGCCTCACACAGGGGGTCAATTGCGGCATCTCGGGCGGGCGTCGGAGGTCGAGCGGTCAGAGCGACCGAGCTCCGACCGACCTCTGACCCGAGCTTGACCGGGCCCAGAGCGACCTCGGAGCGACCTCAGACCGTCAGGACGACCTTCCCGACGTGCGTACTGCCCTCGACGATCCGGTGCGCCTCGGCGGCCTCGGCCATCGGGACGGTACGGTCGACGACCGGCCGCACCGTACCGGCCTCCAGCAGCGGCCAGACGTGTTCCCGCACGGCCGCCACGATCGCGGCCTTCTCGCCCAGCGGGCGCCCGCGCAGCGAGGTCGCGGCGACCGCCGCCCGCTTGGTGAGCAACTTGGCGAGGTTCAACTCGCCCTTGGCGCCGCCCTGCAGCCCGATGATGACGAGCCGGCCGTTGACCGCCAGCGCGTCCACGTTCCGTTCGAGGTACTTCGCGCCCATGATGTCGAGGATCACGTCGGCCGTGACCAGCTCCGCGAAGTCCTCCTCGCGGTAGTTGATCAGGATGTCCGCGCCCAGCTCCCGGCAGGCCGCCAGCTTCTCCGCGCTGCCGGCCGTCACCGCGACCTTGGCGCCGACCGCCTTCGCGAGCTGGATCGCCATGGTGCCGATACCGCTCGAACCGCCGTGGACCAGCAGCGTCTCGGCGGGGCGCAGGTGCGCGACCATAAAGACGTTGGACCATACGGTGCAGGCGACCTCGGGCAGCGCGGCCGCGGCCACCAGGTCGACGCCCTTGGGCACCGGCAGCAACTGTCCGACCGGCACGACGACCTTCTGCGCGTACCCGCCGCCGGCGAGCAGCGCGCACACCTCTTCGCCCACCGCCCAGCCGGAGACGCCGGGGCCGAGTCCGGAGATCCGGCCGGAACACTCCAGGCCCGGATACGGGGACGAGCCGGGCGGCGGGTCGTAGAAGCCCTGGCGCTGCAGCAGATCGGCGCGGTTGACGGCGCCGGCCACGACCTCGACCAGGACCTCGCCCGCGGCGGGTACGGGATCCGGGACCTCGGCCCAGACGAGCGCCTCGGGTCCGCCGGCTTCGGGGATGGTGATCGCATACATGAGCGCGAGGCTACTCCCCGGACGGCAGGTCGGGGCCGGCGCGATGGATGGCGATCAGACGATCCGCGAACTGCAGCGTCCCCGCTTCCGGGTCGTCGAAGCCCAGCAGCCGGTGGCCGCGCTTGATGGAGACGACGAGATCGGACACGTCCCGCGGCGCCCTGCCCACCTCGGCCTTGGTGACCGGCCGCTCGATGAGGTCGAGCCCGCTGCCGTACGTGATCAGGTCCTCCATCACCTGCCCCACGCTCGGGCTGAGCATCGACAGGCCGAGCAGCCGGCCGGCGGCGCTGGAGCTCGTGATCACCGCGTTCGCGCCGGACTGGCGCAGCAGCGGGGCGTTCTCCTCCTCGCGCACCGAGGCGACGATGTACGCGCGCTTGTTGAGCTGGCGCGCGGTCAGGGTGACCAGCACGGCGGTGTCGTCGCGCTGCGCGGCGATCACGATCTCCTTGGCGCGCTCGGCCTCGGCGCGCAGCAGCACGTCATTGCGCGTCGCGTCACCCACCACCCCGACGAAGCCCTCGGCGGTGGCCGCCTGGATCACCTTGGGGCTGGGGTCGACGATGACGATCTTCTCGACCGCGATCCCCCGGCCGAGCAGCGTCTGCGCGGCGGACCGGCCCTTGGTGCCGTATCCGACGATGACGATGTGGTCGCGCAAGGTGGACCTCCAGCGTTTGAGCCGCCATAGCTCGCGGGTGCGCTCGGTGAGCACTTCGAGGGTCGTGCCGACCAGGATGATCAGGAAGATGACGCGCAGCGGCGTCACCAGGAAGACGTTGCACAGCCGCGCGGTGACGCTGTACGGGACGATGTCGCCGTAGCCGGTCGTCGAGAGCGTGACCGTTGCGTAGTAGAGCGCGTCGAGGAACGAGACGGTGTCGTCGGCGTTGTCGTGGTAGCCGCCGCGGTCCAGATAGACGATGAGGACCGTGGCCAGCAGGACGAGCAGCGCCATCGCCAGCCGGCGGGACACCTGGACCAGCGGGCCGATGGCCTGCCGGGGGAACATCACCCGGTAGGCGAGACTGCCCGGGCTGTCGTGGTCGGCGGAATGACCGCCGCGGTGTTCGCTCCAGCCGTGGTCGTCGGCCTGGTTGTGGGCGGGGTCACCACCGGAGTGGTCGTCGGAATCGCCGTCCGCCCGGCCCGCGGCGGCGTCGTGGCGGGGCAGTTTCAACGGACTTCACCTCGTGGCACTTGTCATTCCCGTAACTGTCGGGCCGATATCAGCAACCCGCGGTCCCCCATCCGAGGTCGAGCACGGCCGTCTCCTGCCCGGCCACCGCGCCGCCGGGCGGAATGACCGCCAGCCCGTCGGCGGTGGCCAGGCCCCGCAGCATGGCGGGGCCGTGGAAACGCAGCGGGACGACGGCCGATTCGTCGTCGAAGAGGACCGGCACCAGCCGCGTGTCGGTCGGATGGCCGGGCACGTCGGCGGTGAGTGCCGCGGTGTACGGGGCCGGGACCGGACGGCCGGCGAGCATGCGCAGCAGGGGAGCGGCGAGGGTGATGACGCCGGAGACCGCCGCCAGCGGATTGCCCGGCAGCCCCACGAGGTGGCCGCCCCCGGGGAGTTCGGCCAGCAGCATGGGGTGGCCCGGTCGTACGGCGACCCCGTCGACGAGCAGTTTCGCGCCCAGCGACCGCAGGACGGGGTGGACGTGGTCGACCGGTCCGCCCGCCGTCCCACCGGTGGTGACCAGCAGATCGGCGGTGGTCCCGCTGATCGCGGCTGTGAGGGCGCCGACCTCGTCGACGACGCGCCGGGTGCCGGTCACCTCGGCGCCGAGCGCCTCCAGCCACGGCGCCAGCATCGGGCCGAGGGCGTCGCGGACGAATCCGGCGTGGGGGAGTCCGTGGTCGAGCAGCTCGTCGCCGAGGATCAGCACCTCCACCCGGGGGCGGGTGATGACGCGCAGTTCGTCGTACCCGGCGGCCGCCGCGAGACCCAGCACGGCGGGGGTGACGACGACGCCGGGGGAGAGCAGTTCGTCGCCGCCTCGGCACTCCTGGGCGCGCGGGCGCACGTCCTGGCCGGGGGTGGGCGCGCCGCGGGTGGCGTACAGCAGCTCGCCGTCGGTGCGCCGTTCGGTCCGGCCGTGCTCGTTGCGGATGATCGCGGTGGCGCCGGGCGGGAGCGCCGCGCCGGTCGCGATCGCGATGGCGTGGCCGTCGAGCAGCGCGACGCCGGGCCGCTGGCCGGCGAGGAGCTGCCGGGTCTCCAGCCGCCAGGGGCCGGGGCCGGCCACGGCCCAGCCGTCCATCGCCGAGGTGTCGAAGGACGGCAGGTCGGTCAGGGCGGTGAGGGGGGCGGCGAGCGCGTGACCGAGCGCTCCGGCGAGCGGCCGGCTGACGGCGGGCAGCCGCCGACCCGCGGCGCGCGCGGCTCTGCGGGCCTCGGGCCAGGTGTGGTCGTGGTGCCGGGGTGAGGGCTCGGTCTCGGCTGTTTCAGTCCCGGGCTCGGGCGCGGGACCGGGTTTCACCTTGCCGGTGTCCAGACCCACGGTGGCGAGGGGGTCGAGGCTGGGGGTCCGGTCGGGGCCCGGGTGGGGGTGGGGACGGTCCCCGTGCCCGGCCGCGTACCCGCCGGCGGTCCTGCCCTCGTTGGCGAGCATCAGCGCTTCGCCCATCGCGTTGAGGGCGGCCGCCTCCTGATCCGTCATCCGGCCGGGCTCCCTGCTGCGGAAGGCCCGGTATCGCTGCCTTTGGCGGCCTCGGCGGACCAGCGTTCGGCGAGTTCGGCTGCCTTGCGGGCAGCGTTGCGCACTTCCTCGGGGCCGCCCCCGGACTGGGCGGCGGCATAGCCGACCAGAAACGTGGTCAGCGGGGCGGCGGGGCGGGCGACACCATGCGCGGCATCGCGGGCGAGGTCGAGGAGGACCGTGGTGTCGACCTCGAGCTCGATCCCCAGTTCGGCCTTGGCTGCGGCGATCCATTCATCCAACACACGCCCATCGTCCCCGATGCGTGGCCCATCGCCGCGCAGGCTCACCCCTGCTCCAGTCGCGCCCGTGCGGCGGCCACGTCGTCCCAGGTGTCGCAGTCGAAGGAATCCGAACCCGAGGGGTCCGGCAGTCGGTGCAGCCGCAGCTCCTCGGCGAGCAGCCGCAGCGGCAGCCCGACGAGCGTGCCGTGCTCGGTGGCGATCAGCGCCAGCCCCCGGCGCAGGTCCTCCGTGCGGTAGGCCGCGGCCAGCGGCTGGTCCCGGCCGGACGGATCGGTCAGCACGACGCCGTCCGCGTCCTCGGCGTCCCGCAGCGCCTCGCGCAGGGCGTCCCCCGTCGCCCGGGTCAGGAACGGCATGTCGGCGGCGAAGACCAGCACTGTGTCCGAGCCGACCCGCACCAGACCGGCGGCGAGGGCGGGCAGCGGTCCGCCGCCCGGCGGATCCTCCCGCGTCCACAGCACCGGACGCCCGGTGGGCCGGCGCGGGCCGACGACCACCGTGGCGACAGCGCCCTCGCACGCTTCCAGCACCCGGTCGAGGAGCGGCCGCCCCGCGACGTCCAACCCCGGCTTGTCCGCCCCGCCCAGGCGCCTGGCGGCGCCGCCCGCCAGCACCACGGCGTCATGTGCACTCATGCCGCGCAGTATGCCGTGAGGCCCCGGCCGACGGTTCTCCACGGTTCTCCACGGACCCGAAGCGCGGGCAGGGCCACTCGGTCAGACAGCGGCGAGCAGCACCGCCGGCTGTTCCACGCAGTCGGCGACGAACCGCAGGAAGCCGCCCGCCGTACCGCCGTCGCACACCCGGTGGTCGAACGTGAACGACAGCTGGACGACCTTGCGTACGGCCAGCTCCCCCTGGTGGACCCAGGGTTTGGCAGCTATCCGGCCGACCCCGAGCATCGCGGCCTCGGGGTGGTTGATGATCGGCGTCGAGCCGTCGACACCGAACACTCCGTAGTTGTTGAGGGTGAACGTGCCGCCGGTGAGGTCCGCGGGGGTGAGCCGGCCGTTGCGGGCCGCCTCGGTGAGCCGGGCGATCTCCGCCGACAGGTCCGTGGTGGTCCGCGCCTGGGCGTCCTTGACGACCGGGACCATCAGCCCGCGTTCCGTCTGCGCGGCGAAGCCGATGTGCACGGCGGGCAGCCGCACGATCTCGTTCCGCTCGGTGTCGACGGTGGCGTTGAGCTCCGGATACCGCGCCAGCGCCGCCGTACAGATCCGCGCGAGCAGCGCGAGCACGGACACCTTCGGTCCGCCTCCCGCGTTCATCGCGGTCCGGGCGGCGAGGAGTTCCGTGGCGTCGGCGTCCACCCAGCAGGTCGCGTCGGGTATCTCCCGGCGGCTGCGGCTGAGCTTCTCGGCCACCGCTCCCCGTATCCCGCGCAACGGCACCCGCTCCCCCGCCACGGCGACGGCCGGTCCGGCCGTCGCGGCCGCGGCCGGTTCCGCCGTGCCGGCGCTTGCCTCGGCGACCGCCCGCTCGACGTCCGCGCGCAGGATCAGTCCGTCCGGTCCCGAGCCCGTCAGGGACCGCAGATCGAGCTGGTTCTCCCGCGCGATCCGCCGCACCAGCGGCGAGATGACCGCCACGGGACCGTCGACGGACGACGTCTCCCGTACGGGAACGGGGACGGAGGCCGGGACGGGGTTGGAGGCGGGCACGGGCGCCGGCCGCTCAGCTGGTGCCGGACGCCCGGTGGCGGCAGCCACCGGCCGGACCCGGCGGCGCCGGGCCCCGGGCGCGGTCGTGCCGTAGCCGACCAGGACGTTGCCGGAACCCTCGGTCGCGCCGCCGTCAGCGGAAGCGGTACCCCCACCGGCAGAGCCGCCGGTGGCGCCGGCGCCCATCGCGGGTCCGACCGCCACCGTGATCAGGGGGCGCCCCACGGCCAGCGATTCGCCTTCCGCGCCGTACCGGGCGGTGACGACCCCGCCGTAGGGGCACGGAACCTCGACCACGGCCTTGGCCGTTTCGACCTCGACGACCGGCTGGTCGATGGCGACGACCTCGCCGACCTGCACCAGCCAGCGGACGATCTCCGCCTCGGTCAGCCCCTCTCCCAGGTCGGGGAGGGTGAACTCCTTCACGACGGCCATCAGCGCGCCTCCCACTGGAGCCGGCCGACCGCGTCCAGGATCCGGTCCACGCTGGGCAGGTGGTGCCGCTCCAGCATCGGCGGCGGATACGGGATGTCGAAGCCGGCGACCCGCAGAACCGGTGCTTCCAGATGGTGGAAGCAGCGCTCGGTGACCCGGGCCGCGATCTCCGCGCCCGCGCCGCCGAATCCGGCGGACTCGTGCACGACGACCGCCCGGCCCGTCCTGCGCACCGCTGCCGCGACCGTCTCGTCGTCGAACGGGACCAGGCTGCGCAGGTCCAGGACTTCGAGGTCCCAGCCCTCCTCGCGGGCCGCTTCCGCGGCCTCGAGGCAGACCGGCAGGGAGGGGCCGTACGTGATGAGGGTGGCGCTGCGTCCCGGGCGCCGCACGACAGCGCGCCCTATCGGCTCCACCGCGGCCGGCTCGTCCGCGTTCCAGTCGTCCTTGGACCAGTAGAGCCGCTTCGGCTCCAGGAAGACCACCGGGTCGTCCGAGGCGATGGCGGCCCGCAGCAGCCCGTACGCGTCCCCGACCGTCGCCGGGGTGACCACGTGCAGGCCGGGTGTGTGCAGGTAGTACGCCTCCGAGGAGTCGCTGTGGTGCTCCACACCGCCGATTCCGCCGCCGTAGGGCACCCGGATCGTGATCGGCAGCGGCACCGCCCCGCGGGTGCGGTTGCGCATCTTGGCCACATGGCTGATCAGCTGCTCGAAGGAGGGGTAGGCGAAGGCGTCGAACTGCATCTCGACGACCGGGCGCAGCCCGTACATCGCCATGCCGATCGCGGTGCCGAGGATCCCCGCCTCGGCGAGCGGCGTGTCGGTACAGCGGGTCTCGCCGAATTCTTTGGTGAGGCCGTCCGTGATCCGGAAGACGCCGCCGAGGGCCCCGACGTCCTCGCCGAGTACGTGCACGGCCGGATCCGCGGCCATGGCGTCCCGCAGTGCCCGGTTGAGCGCTTGCGCCATGGTGGCGGGCTTGCGCGCGGTGGTGGGGGCGGGGGCGGTCGCGGTGCTCATGAACCGGCTCCGGCATGCTCGGTGTGATCGGTGTGCCCGCCGTCGAGTTCGGCGTCGAGCTCGGCGCGCAGCATGGCCGCCTGCTCCCGCAGCTGCGGGGTCGGCTCGGCGTAGACGTGGGCGAAGAGGTCCATCGGGTCCAGCAGCGGTTCAGCGTTCATCCGCTCGCGCAGGTCCGCGGCCATCGTCTCGGCGGCTTCCTCGGCGACGTGCCGCATCGTGTCGTCGAGCAGCCCGCGCTCCTTCAGCTCCCGCTCCAGCAGGGTGATCGGGTCGTGCTCGCGCCAGGCCTCGACCTCGGATTCCTCCCGGTAGCGGGTGGCGTCGTCGGCGTTGGTGTGCGCCTCCATGCGGTACGTGACCGCCTCCACGAGCGTCGGTCCACCGCCCGCGCGGGCCCGGTCCACGGCCTCGGTGAGCACCTGGTGCACGGCGGCGGCGTCGTTCCCGTCCACGAGCCGGCCCGGCATGCCGTAGCCGACCGCCTTGTGGGCGAGCGAGGGGGCGGCGCTCTGCTTGTCGAGCGGCACGGAGATGGCGAAGCCGTTGTTCTGCACGAGGAAGACGACCGGCGCGTTCCAGACAGCCGCGAAGTTCAGCGCCTCGTGGAAATCGCCCTCGCTGGTGCCGCCGTCGCCGACCATGGCGAGCGCGACCACGTCGTCGCCCTTGAGGCGGGCGGCGTGCGCGAGGCCGACCGCGTGCGGCAGCTGGGTGGCCAGCGGGGTGCTGAGCGGTGCCACGTGGTGTTTGCGCGGGTCGTAGCCGGTGTGCCAGTCACCGCGCAGCAGGGTGAGCGCCTCGACGGGGTCCACACCGCGGGCGATGACGGCGAGGGTGTCCCGGTAGCTCGGGAAGAGCCAGTCCTGGGGGCGCAGCGCCAGTGCGGCGGCGACCTCGCACGCCTCCTGACCTGTGCTGGAGGGGTAGACGGCCAGCCGGCCCTGCCGGGTCAGCGCGGTGGCCTGCCGGTTGTATCTGCGTCCGCGCACGAGCTGGCCGTAGAGCTCGGTGAGCAGCGCCGGGTCGAGCTTGGCGGCGTCGGGGGTGCCCAGCAGCCGGAACGGTTCCGTCTCGGGCAGCAGTGGCGTGGCGTCGATGGGGGGGCGCTGGGGTCCCCCATGCCTGTGGCCAGGGGCGGGTTTCTGGTCCATGACGGTCATCGCGAGCACCTCCTCGTAGGTTGGAGGACGGATCACGTCCTCCCAACCGATTGTTCGGTTGTCGGAGGCATTTTGGCCACAGGTACGTTCAGCCTGTGGACAAACGGTTCTGCACAGCCTGGAATGGAGCCAGTCCGTCCATGGTAGGGAGGTTCGGGGGCATGCCGCGAGAACAGATGGCCGAGCCTGATCCGCAGAGTCGCCCCCTCGATCCCATCGACCGGACGATTCTGCGGCTGCTGCAGGAGGACGGAAGGGCCTCGATCCGTTCTGTGGCCGAGCGCGTGCACGTTTCGCGGGCGAACGCCTACGCCCGGATCAACCGCCTCATCGAGGACGGCGTCATCCGCGGGTTCACCGCCCGGGTGGACCACGAACGCGCCGGGCAGGGCGCGTCCGCGTACATCACCCTCAAGATCGTTCAGAACTCATGGCGGACGGTTCGGGAAACACTTCTCACCCTTCCGGGTGTAGCCCATATTGCGCTGGTAAGCGGAGATTTCGATGTATTGATGCTGGTGCACACCGCGGACAACCGCAGCCTCCGCGAACTCGTGCTGACCCGCATCCAGGCCATACCGGAGGTCCTCAGCAGCCGGACGCTCCTGGTCTTCGAGGAGACGGACCTCGTCGTCGACGACTGAGCCGGCCGGGGAAACAGCGCGGGACGCCCCACGGGGCGGGCCGCGCCCCGCTCAGCCGCCGTACTTCTTCAGGAAGGCGGTGACCTTCGCCCAGTTCTCGGCGTCGTCGAGCATCGACACCCCGTGGTGCGCCCCGGTCACGATCAAAAGAGAGTTCTCCTTGGCCTTCGCCGAGGCCTTGCTGAGCGCTTTGGTGGACTCGGCGAACGCGGCGTCCCCGTCCGCCGCCATGTAGAGGATCGGCGCGGTCAGTCCCGGGACGGCCGCCGCCGCGTCCATCTGCCCGTACTGCTCCGGCGCGGAGAGCGAGACGACCGCGTCCGCGGGCGGCTGCACCTTCGCGGCGGCGGTCAGCACCGAGGTGCCGCCCTTGGAGGCGCCCATGAGCACCAGCTTCTTCGCCCCCTTGCCGCGGAGCAGCTGGGCACCCGCGACGACCTCGGGCGCCTCGTCACCGTTGGAGTCGATCGCCAGCACCTGGAAGCCGCTCCTGGCCAGCTCGAGCGCCTTGGGCACCCATTGGCAGACCGTGCCGTCCGACTGGTGCGCGAGCACGATGCCGGTGGCACCGGTGCCCGCCAGAAAGCCGTCCACGGCGTTGCCACCGGTGTCCTTGAACGTGATCGAGCCGGCCTTGGCCTGGGCCGCGGTCAGACAGTCGAAGGCCTTCACCGTGGCGGTCGGGGACGGCTCCGCCGTCGCCTTTCCCCCGCTGCCGCCGTCGTCGCCACAGGCCGCCAGGAGCAGGGGGAGCGCGGTGGCCAGAGCCACGGCGGTGACCGCGCGGAAGGTTTGGATGCGTCCAGCCGAGTACATGGCTGGATGGTGTCGGCGCCCCCACACGGAGGTCAATGGTCTGGACCTTACGGTTCGGCTACGTGCGCAGCCCCTCGAAGGCGAGGCGCACCGCGGCGTCCGCCACGTGCTCCCCGTCGATCGCGCCCTTGGCCTCGGGCCGGTACCACTCCACGATGGAGTTGATCATGCCGAAGAGCAGCCGCGTCGCCAGCCGGATGTCCATGTCGGAGCGGAGATCGCCCTCGCTCGCGGCGTCCTTCAGCAGGTCGGAGACCCGCTGGTCGAACTCCCGGCGCCGCTCCATCGCCCAGCGCTCGGTGCTGGTGTTCCCGCGCACCCGCAGCAGCAGGGTGACGTAGGGCAGCTCCCGCATCAGCACCTCGGCGGTACGCCGGGTGACGTACTCCAACCGCTCGATCGCCCGCCCCCGACACGCCCGCGGCTCCTCCAGGATGCCGAACAGACCGTCCAGCGCCCGCCCGACGGCGCGGCGGAGCAGCTCCTCCTTGCCGCGCACATGGTGGTAGATCGAGGACTTGGAGATTCCGGCGGCGCGGGAGAGGTCCTCCATCGAGGTGCCGTCGTAGCCGCGCTCGTTGAACACCTCGACAGCGACGGCGAGCAGCGTGTCGGGGGTGTACGTGTCCCGCTTGACGCGCGGACTGGGGTGCTCGGCCATGGTCACGATTAGAACAGCTTCCCGTCGGCCGCCGTACGGCGGCGCAGCAGCGGCGACGGGGCGTAACGGCCACCGGGGCACGAATCGTGCAGCTCGGTCAGGACCTCGCACACCCATCGCGCGCCGAGGCGGTCGCCCCACTCCAGCGGACCGAGCGGATAGTTCACGCCCAGCCGCATCGCGGTGTCGATGTCGGCGGGCGAGGCGACCGACTTGGAGACCGCGTCGGCGGCCAGGTCCACGAGCATCGCCACCGTACGGGCGACGATCATGCCGGGAACGTCCTCGATCACGCTGACCTGCTTGCCCAGCGCCTGGAACAGGCCGGCGGCCGCCCGGACCGCATCCGGCCGCGCGGTGTCCCCGGGCGCCAGGGCGGTCCGGGTGGCGGCCCGGTAGTCCAGCGCGAGGTCGAAGTGGATGACGCTGTCACCGCGCTCGGTGGCGTAGCCGCCGTTGGTGAGGAAGAGCCAGTCGTCGTCACCCAGCAGGATCGCCCCGGGACCGTCCTCCTCGTGGTCGACGGGAATGCCCGCCTCCTCCATGAGGGCGACGAGTTCCGCCGCCGGCCCCAGGTCACCCAGGACCGTCACCCGCTCGGGGGCGGGCGCGGGGGCCGCCGCCGCCGGAAGGGGCCGGTCCTCCTCGTCCCCGTACCGGAACCAGCCGCGCCCCGACTTCCGGCCGAGCAGTCCGGACTCGACGAGGCGGCGCTGGGCGAGAGACGGCGTGAACTTGGGGTCGTGGAAGAACGACTCCCAGACGGAGCGGGTGACGGCCTCGTTCACGTCGTGGCCGATCAGGTCGGTCAGCTCGAACGGGCCCATCGCGAACCCGCCGCACTCGCGCAGGACCGCGTCGATGGTTGCGGGATCGGCGGCCGCCTCCTCGTGGAGGCGGAAAGCCTCGGCGTAGAAGGGGCGGGCGATCCGGTTGACGATGAAGCCGGGGGTGTCGGTGCAGCGCACCGGCGACTTGCCCCAGGCGGCGGCGGTCGCGTACGCGGTGCCAGCCGCGTCCTCGTCGGTGGTCGCGGCGGAGACCACCTCCACGAGGGGGAGGAGCGGCGCCGGATTGAAGAAGTGCAGGCCCACGAAGCGGCCGGGACGCCGCAGGGCGCCGGCGACGGCGGTCACCGAGAGCGAGGAGGTGTTCGTGGCGAGCAGGCACGTGTCGTCGACGACGTCCTCCAGCTCGGCGAAGAGCCGCTGCTTCGCGGGCAGGTCCTCGATGATCGCCTCGATGACGAGAGCGGCGCCGGCCAGTTCGCCGAGGGCCGCCGCGGGAGCGAGCCGGGCCAGCGCGGCATCCCGTTCGGCCGCGTCCATCCGGCCCTTTTCAGCCAGCCGGGCGAGCCGGGCGGCGATGGCGGCCGCGCCGCGCTCGGCGCTGCCGGGAGCAGCGTCGTAGAGCCGCACGCGGTGGCCCGCGACCAGTGCGACCTGGGCGATTCCCTGGCCCATCGTGCCGGCGCCGATGACGGCAACGGTGTGGGTCCGATCAAGCGCGATCATGATGCCGGCTGCTCCTCGCCAAGTTGTCCACAGCTCCGGCCGCCCTCTTGAACCGACCGAACATTCGGTTAATCTAGCGGTGTTCCCCTACCCAGCCCAGCTCGACGAGGAGTTGGTCCCCATGGCCGCCGATCTCACCGCTGTCCCGTTGATCGAACGGCATCGCGGCACTCTCGACAAGGCGCTCGAAGCGATCAGGACCCGTGAGTTCTGGTCGCCGTACCCCGAACACCCGAAGGCTTACGGAGACGGAGCCGACGGCAAGGGCGCCTTCGAAGCGCTGCTCGGGCAGCGCTTCCCGCTCGACCAGCCCGGTACCGACGACTGGACCGGACGCGAGACCTCGCCCTACGGGATCGAGCTCGGGGTCGAGTACCCGCACCCGGACATCGAGGTGCTGCTGCCGGCGATGCGGGCGGGCATCCCCGCGTGGCGGGACGCGGGACCGGAGCTGCGGGCGATGGTGTGCCTGGAGATCCTGGCACGGATCAATGTCAGAACCAACGAGTTCGCCCACGCGGTGATGCACACCTCGGGCCAGGCCTTCACGATGGCGTTCCAGGCCGGTGGGCCCCACGCGCAGGACCGCGGCCTGGAGGCCGTGACGTACGCGTACGCCGAGCAGGTCCGCACCCCGGATTCGGCCGAGTGGGTCAAACCGCAGGGCAAGCGGGACCCACTGCGGCTGCAGAAGACCTTCACGACCGTCCCGCGCGGCGTCGCGCTGGTGGTCGGCTGCAACACCTTCCCGACATGGAACGGCTACCCGGGCATCTTCGCCTCCCTGGCGACCGGCAACCCCGTGCTGGTCAAGCCGCACCCCCGTGCCGTACTGCCGCTCGCGCTCACCGTCGCGGTCGCCCGCGAGGTGCTGGCCGAGGCGGGCTTCGACCCCAACCTGGTCGCGCTCGCCGCCGAGCGGCCCGGCGAGGGGCTGGCCAAGACGCTCGCCCTCCGGCCCGAGATCCGCATCATCGACTACACCGGCTCCACCGCCTTCGGCGACTGGCTGGAGACCAACGCCCGCCAGGCACAGGTCTACACCGAGAAGGCCGGCGTCAACACCGTCGTCATCGACTCGACGGACGACTACAAGGGAATGCTGGGCAACCTGGCCTTCTCGCTGTCCCTGTACAGCGGCCAGATGTGCACGACCCCGCAGAACCTGCTCATCCCCCGTGACGGCATCACCACGGACGCGGGCCACCGGTCGTACGACGAGGTGGTGGCCGACCTGGCCGCGGCCGTCGAAGGACTGCTCGGTGACGACGCCCGGGCCAACGCCCTGCTGGGCGCGCTGGTCAACCCGGATGTGAAGGCACGGCTGGAGGCGGCGCCCTCGATCGGCGAGGTGGCCCTCGCCTCCCGGACCGTCACCCACCCGGACTTCCCGGAGGCGACGGTCCGCACCCCGGTACTGGTGAAGCTGGACGGGGCCAAGCCCGACGCCCAGGCCGCGTACCTGACGGAGTGCTTCGGACCGGTGTCGTTCGCCGTCGCGGTCGACTCCACGGCCGACGCGGTGGAGCTGCTGCGCCGTACGGTCCGGGAGAAGGGCGCCATGACGGTCGGCGGCTACACCACCTCGTCCGAGGTGGAGCGGCTGCTGGAGGAGGCGTGCTGGGAGGAGTGCGCCCAGCTCTCCCTGAACCTGACCGGCGGGGTGTACGTCAACCAGACGTCCGCCTTCTCCGACTTCCACGGTTCCGGCGGCAACCCGGCGGCCAACGCGGCGCTGTGCGACGGCGCCTTCGTGGCCGGCCGCTTCCGCGTCATCGAGGTGCGCAGGCCCGCGTAGCAAGGGTCTGTCCCGTCCGGGCTCAGAGCCAGCCCCGTCCCGAGTTGCCCTGTCACTCCGGACGGGGCTCCCCCGCCCGCGCTCAGTACGGTTCGGCCCAGCTCAGCGCCCTGGCGGGGCGGCCCTCGTGGCGCCGTACGCTGAGGCCATGACGGAAGCGGAAGACGAGGCCGGGCGTGCGGCACGACAGTGGCGCGAGGCAGCCCCCGGCGCCGTTCTGCTCGACGGCTTCCATGCCCTCAAGCACGCACTGCGCTTCGGCGCCGACGTGCGGTTGGCGCTGACCAGTGACCGGGCCGCCGCCCTGGCGCTCGCCGAGGAGCTCGCGGACGACGTGGCCGGCCGGCTCCGCGCGATCCTCGTCGAGGTTCCCGGGCAGGTGCTGCGCGAGCTGCTGCCGCGCATCCACCCGACCGGTGTGGCCGCGCTCGCCGTCAGGCCCGGTGCCGGCACCAACCTCGACGCCCTGAACGCGGCGCCCCGGCGGTCACCTGTCGTCGTCCTGGACAACCCGCGGAACCTCGGCAACATCGGGGCCGTCATCAGGCTCGCCGCCGGATTCGGCGCGACCGGCGTGGTCACCACCGGGGACATCGACCCCTGGCACCCGAACGTCGTGCGCGCGAGCGCGGGCCTGCACTTCGCCACCGCGGTCGAACGGCTGGACCTCCCCGACCTGCCGGCAGGCCCGCTCTACGTCCTGGATCCGGAGGGCGAGGACATCAGGTCCACGGTGATCCCGGACGACGCGCTGCTCGCGTTCGGCTCGGAGCGGCACGGGATCTCACCGGAGCTGCGCGCGCGGGCGACCGAACTGATCGCGGTGCCCATGCGCCCGCACGTCTCCAGCTTCAACCTGGCCACCACGGTGGCGATGGCGCTCTACCACTGGCTGCCCGCGCCCGGCACGGAGCTCGTCTAGACGCGGGAGCCGTCTCCCGCGCCACCTGCCTCGCCCTGGGCCAGCTGCGGCTCGGTGGCGGGCCGCCCGATCGTCGTACCCAGCTCCCGCACCCGGTCATCGTTCGGGTCCTGGTCCGGATCCTGGTCACGCGGGTCGCCGGAGCGGGGGTTGGCCTGGCCGCCCGCACCGCCCGGCACGAGGCCGGCGATCCGGCTGCCGGCCCAGCGCAGGAAGTTCGTCGGCAGGAAGACCGCGTCGGCGGCGATCATCGCGAGGGAGAAGAACGGCAGGCCGAGCACGATCGCGATCGACGCGTGCTCGATGATCATCGCGACGAGCAGCACGTTCTTCACCCGCCGGTTGAAGAGCGTGAAGGGGAAGGCGACCTGCACGATCACCGTGCCGTAGGTGATCGCCATGACGATGAGGCCGGCACCGGCGAGGGTGTGCGAGAGCGCGGGCCACGGGGTGAAATCGTCGAGGTGCAGCGGGTAGTACAGCGCGGTGCCGTCCTGCCAGCGGGAGCCCTGGATCTTGTACCAGCCGGCCGTCGCGTAGATCAGGCACACCTCGACGACGATCACGAGCATGCCGCCGTTGTGAACGAGGTTGGCGATGATGTCCAGCACCTTGCGGGGCTCGCCGGCCGCGTTGCGCCGCGCGGCCCACCAGGCCGCCTGCACCAGCCAGAAGCCCCAGAAGATCGTCCCCCAGAGCGGGTCGAGCTTCCCCAGCAGCGTGATGAGGACGAGCGCGGCGCCGAACACCGACCACAGGCCCACACCGGCCAGGTCCCGGTCGGGGGTCCGGTCCTGCTCGGGGACCCGGTCCTGTGCCGGTTCCCGCGTCCGATCGGCGCGTCGCCTGTCGAAGGACCAGACCTGCCCGCAGCGGGTCAGCACCAGGTAGATCGCCATCAGGTGGATGACGTTGTCGCCGCCGTCGCCCATGAAGATGCTGCGGTTCTGCAGCGACAGCACACCGACCATGAACAGCAGCGACGTGGTGCGGGTCCGCCAGCCGAGGAGCAGCAGCAGGCTCGTGATGATCGAGATCCCGTAGACGAACTCGAACCAGAGCCGGCCGTCGTTCCACATCAGCACGCTGAACGGGGAGCCCGTGTCGGTGTCGGCCATCAGACGCTGGGCCATGCCCCACGCCCACACGCCGTCGGGACCGTACAGCTCGGCCCGGTGCGGCCATTCGCGCAGGAGGAAGAGCAGCCAGGTCAGCGAGAAGCCGATGCGGACGACAGCGCTCTGGTACGGCCCCACCGCGGTGGTGGTGATCCGGGCCAGCCCACGGGTCAGGCCGGCGTCGAGCGCGCCGCCGAGCCCCGCGAAGGGGGACGGCGGCAGATCCTTGCGAGCGCTCACGAGGCGTTCTCCTGTCCGGAGGTGGCCACCGACCACCAGAGCGTCTCCTGGTACTGCGTCCCGGTGGTGGGTTTCGTGTCGCTCCACGCGGGCGGGGGGACCGACGTGGTCGCCGAACGCGCCTGGACGCGGACGACGTCACCGCCGTCCAACGTGGGGCCGAACCGGCTCTCCACGATCCGCTGCACGTACTCCTGGCTGAGCTGGCCGCGCACGCCGTTGGGTGTGTTGTTGTCGCCGTGCGAGGAGGTGTAGAAGCTCCAGGCGCGGCGCAGCTCGTTCTGCCGGGTGTGGCTGGGGGCGAGGGTGTGCTGGATGCCGGTCAGGTCGATCGCCGTGAGGTCGACCCATCCGGTCGTCCGCAGCCCGCCGTCAGGCCCGCGCACCTGGGCGCGGGCCTGCACGTGGATGTTCTGCTGGAGCGGGTCGGGCGCGAAGAGCTTCCAGTTCTGCTCGAACTCGGGGTAGATGTACGAGTCGACCGTCGACCTGTACTCGTTACTGGCCGTGTTCGACGGCGCGACGTGCAGGAACACCATCGCCAGGTGGAAGACGACGCCGACCGCCACGGCCGCGACGGCGAGTGAGACCACGACCCAGGATCCGGTGGACAGGGACGGCAGCTGCCACGCTTCGGCGGCCTCGGCCTCTTCGGAGGTCTCCGTCGCTGCGGAAGCTTCCGCCTCTTCGGTGGCCCCGCCCGCGACCGCACCCGGCTCCGTGTCCGGTCCCGGTTCCGGCCCCTCAGGTGGCTCCATGGTCTCCCCGTTCCTCACGGCGCTCCGCTTCCGCACGGAACGCTACTCATGCCCTCGCGCCAACGGTGACCGTACTGGGTTATCCACAGCCGCCGAGATGGCCTTGACACCCCACGGTGCTCAGCCGACCATTGAACCGAACGATCGGTCGGTCGGTTGAGCCGGAGCGGAACAACGTAGGGGGCACACATGACCACGGCAGCCACGGTCGAGGAGGCGGCACCGCAGGCCGGTCTCCTCGCCGCTTTCGAGGCGGCACTCGCCGAAGACTCCCGGATCGAGCCGCGGGACTGGATGCCCGACGCGTACCGCGCGACGCTTATCCGCCAAATGGCCCAGCACGCACACTCCGAAATCATCGGAATGCAGCCCGAGGCCAACTGGATAAGCCGCGCCCCCTCGCTCCGCCGCAAGGCGATCCTGATGGCCAAGGTGCAGGATGAGGCCGGACACGGTCTGTACCTCTACAGCGCCGCGGAAACCCTCGGCGTCGGCCGTGACGAGCTGCTCGACAAGCTGCACGCCGGCCGCCAGCGGTATTCGTCGATCTTCAACTACCCCACCTTGACCTGGGCCGATGTCGGAGCGGTCGGCTGGCTTGTGGACGGCGCGGCGATCACCAACCAGGTGCCGCTGTGCCGCTGCTCGTACGGGCCCTACGCCCGGGCGATGGTGCGCATCTGCAAGGAGGAGTCCTTCCACCAACGGCAGGGGTACGAGCTGCTGCTGGCTCTGAGCCAGGGCACCGAAGCGCAACACGCCATGGCGCAGGACGCCGTGAACCGCTGGTGGTGGCCGTCGCTGATGATGTTCGGCCCGCCGGACACCGAATCCGGGCACTCCGAGCAGTCCATGGCCTGGAAGATCAAGCGGCACTCCAACGATGAGCTGCGGCAGCGCTTCGTCGACATCTGCGTCCCGCAGGCCGAGGTCCTCGGGCTCACCCTCCCCGACCCCGCACTGCGGTGGAACGAGGAGCGGGGCGCCCATGACTTCGGGGAGATCGACTGGACCGAGTTCCACGAGGTGCTGCGCGGCAACGGGCCGTGCAACGAACAGCGGATAACCCAGCGCCGCACCGCCCATGAGCAGGGCGCCTGGGTCAGGGAAGCGGCCACGGCATACGCGGCCAAGCAGGGAACCGAGCACGGAGAGGTGCGCTGATGACTGCCACTGACTGGCCGCTGTGGGAGGTCTTCGTCCGCAGCCGGCGCGGGCTCAACCACAGCCACGCGGGCAGCCTCCACGCGCCCGACGCGGAGATGGCGCTGCGCAACGCACGCGACCTCTACACCCGGCGGGCGGAGGGCGTGTCGATCTGGGTGGTGCCGTCCACGCAGATCACCGCCTCGTCGCCGGACGAGAAGGACTCCTTCTTCGAGCCGGCCGGCGACAAGCCGTACCGGCACCCGACGTTCTACAAGATCCCGGAAGGGGTGCGGCACCTGTGAACCCGGTACTCGTCGGCACCGCGCTGCCCCTCGGTGACGATGCCCTGGTACTCGCCCAGCGGCTGGGGGAGTGGGCCGGGCACGCGCCGGTCCTCGAAGAGGACGTCGCCCTCGCCAACATCGCGCTGGACCTGCTGGGCCAGGCCCGGGTGCTGCTCTCCCTCGTCGGTGACGAGGACGAGCTGGCCTTCGGCCGGGAGGAACGCGCCTTCCGCAACGTCCAGCTGGTCGAGCAGCCGAACGGCGACTTCGCCCACACCATCGCCCGCCAGCTCTACTTCTCGACGTACCAGGAGCTGCTCTACACGGAGCTGGCGCGGGGCGACAGCGAGCTGGCGCCGCTGGCCGCGAAAGCGGTCAAGGAAGTCGCCTACCACCACGACCACGCCCGGCAGTGGACGCTGCGGCTCGGGGACGGCACGGCCGAGAGCCACGAGCGCATGCAGCGGGGCCTGGACGCCCTGTGGCGGTACACCGGCGAGCTCTTCCAGCCCGTGGAGGGCCTGGCCACCGACCTCGGCGCGCTGCGCGAGCCCTGGCTGGAGCGCGTCTCGGCCGTCGTCCGGCAGGCCACGCTGACGATGCCGGAGGGTCCCGACGTGACGGCCTGGTCGGCGGGCGCGGGCCGGCAGGGCATCCACACCGAGTCGTTCGGCCGGATGCTCGCCGAGATGCAGCACCTGCACCGCGCCCACCCGGGTGCGACATGGTGACCGGCGGCACGGCGACCGGCGGCACGGCAGCCGCCGCTCGGGCCGACGAGACGGCCGCGGCCACGCCGGACGGCGTGCTGGAGGCGGAACTGCTGCGGCTCGCGGGCTCGGTTCCGGACCCCGAACTGCCGGTGCTCACCCTCGCCGAGCTCGGTGTGCTGCGCGGCCTGCAGCTGCTCGGCCCCGGCCGGGTCGAGGTGCGGCTGACGCCGACCTACACCGGCTGCCCGGCCATCGACACGATGGTCGCCGACATCACCCAGGTCCTCCGCGAGCGCGGCATGACCGAGGTGTCCGTCCGTACGGTGCTCGCGCCGGCCTGGTCGACCGACGCGATCAGCGCCGAGGGGCGGCGCAAGCTCGCCGAGCACGGGATAGCGCCGCCGCGCCCGGTCGGCAGCGGCGGCCCGGTCCCGGTCGCCCTGTCGGTGCGCTGCCCGCACTGCGGCTCGGTGGACACCACCGTGCTGAGCCGGTTCTCCTCCACCGCGTGCAAGTCCCTGCGCCGCTGCGAGAGCTGCCGCGAACCGTTCGACCACTTCAAGGAGTTGTGAATGTTCCATCCGCTCCGGGTCACCGGGATCGAGCGGCTCACGGACGATTCGGTGACCGTGACCTTCGATGTGCCCGCCCCCCTGCGCGAGACGTACCGCTTCGCGGCAGGCCAGCACCTCGCGGTGCGCCGGTTCGTGGACGGGACCGAGATCCGGCGGACGTACTCGGTCTGCGACCCGGCCCCCGGCCCCGCGGGGCCGGAGAGGCTGCGGGTCGGCGTGCGGCTGGTCGAGGGCGGCGAGTTCTCGGTGTACGCCCACAAGGAGCTGGCCGTGGGCGACGTCGTGGACGTCATGCCGCCGATGGGCCGGTTCATCCTCGACCCGCGCCCCGGCTACTTCGCGGCCGTGGTCGGCGGCAGTGGCATCACCCCGGTGCTCTCGCACATCGCCACCGTCCTCGGACGGGAGCCGGCGGCCCGCTTCTGCCTGGTGCGCAGCGACCGGACCGCCGCTTCGACGATGTTCCTGGAGGAGATCGCCGACCTCAAGGACCGCTACCCGGACCGGCTCCAGCTGGTGAACGTGCTGTCCCGCGAGGACCAGCAGGCGGGGCTGCCGTCCGGCCGGCTGGACGAGGAACGGCTGGCCGCCCTGCTGCCCGCGCTCCTGCCGGTGGACGCGGTGGACGGCTGGTACCTGTGCGGACCCTTCGGACTGGTGCGGGGGGCCGAGCAGGCGCTGCGCGGTCTGGGAGTGGACCGGTCCCGGATCCACCAGGAGATCTTCCACGTGGACGACAGTCCGGTGACCGGTCCCGCGCGGACCCCGGCCCCGGTCGGCAGCGTGGTCGCCGCGACGCTCGACGGGCGCGGCGGGAGCTGGCCGTCCGAGGGCGGTGAATCCGTCCTCGAGACGGTGCTGCGCAACCGGTCGGACGCCCCGTACGCCTGCAAGGGCGGGGTGTGCGGGACCTGCCGGGCCCGGCTGGTCTCGGGCGAGGTGCGGATGGACAGGAACTTCGCGCTGGAGCCGGACGAGACGGAGGCCGGGTACGTTCTGGCCTGCCAGTCGCACCCGCTCACCGACCGGGTGGAGCTGGACTTCGACGCGTAACGGTGTTCCGCCGCTCTTCCCTCTCACTAGAACGTGTTCTAACCTGACGCACTGTCAGGAGACCGTGCGGTGGGAGGGGCTAGCAGTGGACTTCAGCTTCACCGAGGAGCAACTGGCGGCGGTCGAGGCGGCGCGGGCCGTGTTCTCGGGAGTCGCACCGGACGCGGTCCCCAGCCCCGCGCTGACCCATGGTGCCGTCGCCGAGGACTTCGACCGCGCCCTGTGGCGCAAGCTCGCGGACAGCGATCTGCTGAGCCTCGCCCTGGCCGGGACCCACGGCGGAGCCGGCCTCGACCCGATAGCGCTCTGCCTCGTCCTGCGGGAGGCGGGCAAGGTGCTCGCCCGGGTGCCGCTGCTGGAGACCTACGCCGCCGGGCTCGCCGTACAGACCCACGGCTCCGAGGCGCTGCGCGCCCGGCTGCTTCCGGCGGCGGGCAGCGGCGGGATCGTTCTCACCGTCGCCTCCAACGGCCGCACCGGCCACGACGGGGCCGAACTCGCCGTTCAGGCACGCCACCAGGACCAGGGGAACGCGGCGGCGGACGGGAGTCAGTGGCTGCTCGACGGGGTACAGACGGCCGTCCCGTGGGCGCAGCAGGCCGACCACGTCCTGGTGCCGGCCCACACCACCGAGGGCCGGCCGGTCATCGCGGTGGTCCCCCGGGTGCACGAGGGTGTGACTCTCGCCGAGCAGGTCTCCACCAGCGGTGAGCGGTTCGCCGAGATCACGCTCGACGGCGTGCGGATCCCGGCCGACGACGTCATCACCGCGGACGGCGCCTGGGAGTGGCTGCGCAATGTGCTCGCCACCGGCACCTGCGCGCTGGCGCTCGGCCTCGGCGAGGCGGTCCTCGGCATGACCAGCGCCTACGCGAGCAAACGGGAGCAGTTCGGGCACCCCATCGCGACCTTCCAGGCGGTCGCGGTGCAGTCCGCCGACCGCTACATCGACCTGCGGGCGATGGAGGCCACCCTCTGGCAGGCCGCCTGGCGGCTGAGCACCGGCACCTCGGGCGCGCTGCCCCTCACCGGAGACGTCGCGGTCGCGAAGATCTGGGCGGCGGAGGGCGTCCGCCGGGTCGTCCAGACCGCGCAGCACCTGCACGGCGGCTTCGGCGCGGACACCGACTACGCCCTGCACCGCTACCACGCCTGGGCCAAGCAGCTGGAGCTGTCGCTCGGTCCCGCCGCCGCCCACGAGGAGGTCCTGGGCGACCTGATAGCCGCCCACCCGCTCGGCTGAGCCGCGCCGAGACCCGTCCGGGACTAGAGCACGAAGGCCGGACCGTCGCCGTCCGCCACGACCGGCCGTCCGGCCGCTTCCCAGCCGAGCATCCCGCCGTCCACGTTCACCGCGTCGACGCCCTGGGCGATCAGGTACTGGGCGACCTGCGCGGACCGTCCGCCGACCCGGCAGATCACATGCACCGTGCCGCCGTCCGGCACCTCGGCGATCCGGCTCACGACCTCGCCCATGGGGATGTGGAGCGCCTGCTGCGCGTGCCCGGCCGCCCACTCGTCCTGCTCCCGGACGTCCAGCAGGATGCCGTCGGCGGGAACGCCGGCGGCGTCGATGGCGGGCAGCTGGGAGTTGAACATGGGAAGGGCCTCCTCGGCACAACAGGCTCCGCGCCGCTCAGCCCGACTCGGATCGGGCTCGGCGCGCGGGACACGACGGACCTGAGAAAACTACCTCAGCCCCCGGCGGGGCGGACCAGCTCCGCGAGCCGTGCCTCCCGCGCCCCGACCTGTTCCAGCAGCTGCTCGGCGATCTCGTTGAGCAGCCCGTCGGGATCGTCGGGAGACAGCTTCATCATCTGCCCGATCGCGCTGCCGTCCAGATCCGTGGCGATCACGGACAGCGCCTCCTTGCGTTCGGCCAGCCACTCCAGCCGGGCGTAGAGCACCTCCGCCTCGGTCGGCAGCTCCTCCTCGAGCACCGGGCCGGCCTCCCACTCCGCCCCGAGCTCGCGCAGCCGGTCCTCGTCGGCGTCCGCGTAGGCCTCGTTCACCCGCGCGATGAAGACGCTGCGCCGCTCCTTCTCCGCCTCGTCCTGTGCCAGGTCCGGGTGCGCCTTGCGGGCCAGCTCGCGGTAGAGCCGCTGCGCCTCCTTGCCCGGCCGCACCCGCCGCGGCGGATTGGGGTCCTCGACCGGCCGGACCCCGTCCTGGCCGAGCATCCCCTCGAAGAGCTCCTCTATGCCCGGCATGGGCATGACGAGGGCGCGCGCCTCCCAGGCCCGCTCGATGTCCGCGCGGTCGCCGCTGTTCGCCGCCACCGCCTCCGCGATCAGGGCGTCCAGCTCGTCCAGCCGGGCATACATCGGGCCGAGTCGCTGGTGATGCAGCCGGGAGAAGTTGTCCACCTCGACCCGGAAGGTCTCCACCGCGATCTCGAACTCGATGAGTGCCTGCTCAGCGGCGCGCACCGCCTTCGCCAACCGCTGGGAGGCCGCTTGATCCACCTGTTCCGCTTCCGGGTTCGTCACCCGCACAGCGTACGGATTCCGGCGGCCCCCCGTCCCGCGGCCCCGCATCGAAGCCACAGCTTCCGCTCCGTCGGCCGCGCTAGATCCCCAGCTCCGCCGCGACCTTCCCCGTCCTGATCGCCCTCAGCAGCTCCGCGTGATCGGCCTCCGTACGGTCCGCGTACGCCACCGCGAAGGACGTGATCGCCGTGTCCAGCTCCTCGTTCTTTCCGCAGTACCCGGCGATCAGCCGCGGATCCGCGCTGTGCGAGTGCGCCCGTGCGAGCAGCGCCCCCGTCATGCGCGCGTAGTCGTCGATCAGTCCCGCCTCCAGCGACGCCGGGTCCACGCTCCCCTTCCGGTTGCGGAACTGGCGCACCTGGTAGGGCAGCCCTGCCACGGACGTCCACCCCAGCAGGATGTCGCTGACCACCTGCATGCGCTTCTGCCCGAGCACCACCCGCCGGCCCTCGTGCGCGTCGTGCGAGGACAGGGAGGCGGCGGACGACAGGGAGGTGACACCCCCCTCCGCCCCCGCACCGGCGAATCCGGCCTTCTCCGCGTACGGCCGCAGCGCGGACGCCCGCGCCTCCTTCACCTGGAGCACCAGCGGCTCCCCCAGGTGGTCGAGGAGCAGCACCACGTACGACCGGGTCCCCACGCTCCCGGTCCCCACCACCCGGAACGCCACATCGTGCACCGCGTAGCGCGCGAGCAGCGGCAGCCGGTCCTCCGACACCGTCCGCAGATAGCCGTCCAGCGCCCCGGCGACCGCCGCCGCCTCCGCGTCCGGCACCCGCCGCAGCACGGGCAGCGCGTCGACGAAGCGCCGTCCGCCGTCCTCCAGCAGCTCCGTCGACCGTGCGACGAACTTCGCGCTGGTGTTCTTCCGCGCCTTGGCCGACACCTGCTCCAGCGTGCCCAGCAGGTCGCGCGCGTCCGCGTGCGCGACGAGCTCCTCGTGCGCGATGGCGTTCCACGCGTCCAGCACCGGCAGCTTGGCGAGCAGCCGCATGGTGCGCCGGTACGCGCCGACCGCTTCACAGGCCGCCGAGCGGCAGACGTCCTCGGAGGCGCCCGCCTCCCGCCCGGCGAGCACCAGGGAGGCCGCGAGCCGCTTCACGTCCCACTCCCACGGGCCGATCAGCGTCTCGTCGAAGTCGTTGATGTCCATCACCAGCCGGCCGCGGGCGTCGCCGTAGAGGCCGAAATTCGCCGCGTGCGCGTCACCGCAGATCTGGGCGCCGACACCGGTCACCGGAGTGTCGACGAGATCGGCCGCCATCAGGCCGGCGGAGCCGCGGAGGAAGGAGAACGGGCTCGCCGCCATCCGTCCCACGCGCAGCGGTATCAGTCCTTCTATCCGGCCGGAATTCGACGCCTCCAGCGCCCCCAGCGGCCCCGGCCGGTCATGCCCCTCCGACAGCTGGGCGTGTGCCGATCGGGGCACCCGGCCCCGCAGCGCCTTGCCCGCGCTCTTCGCCGTGGCCTCGTGCGGCCAGCGCGCGAACCCCGTGGTCCGCGGCACCCTCAACTCGCTCATGCGCTCTCCCCCTCAGCGGACGCGCGCACCGGTTCCACTTACCCCGCGCTGGGGGCAATCTGGCCATTTGGTCGACCTCGCCCGAAGTTTCGTGCTTGCCTTGAGTCGAGACCCTACTCAGCGCCGAACCGCAGGTGCACGACGTTGAACGAGATGACCCGGCTTTCCCAGTCCGCCGATACGGCCAAAGGCCCGTCCAAGGCTCCGGTCACCGGCGCGGAAGCGCAAACGGAGAGGGACGTGTCCGCCGACTTTTCCTCCGGAAACGGCAGCCGTACGGTGGCCGGCACCAGCACCGCGACCGGCACCACCGCTGACAGCGGCGCGCACGCCGAGAACGGCGACGGCATCAAGACCGGCGCCGAAGCCGCCGAGAGCATCGCCCCGGAAGTTGCCCCTCTGGCCGTCGGCGGCGTGGCCGCGCTCCTGCGGCTCGCGGTCATCTGCGTGGACCCCGACGGCCGCGTCTCCTACTGGAACCGCGGCTCCGAGGAGCTCTTCGGACACCGCTGGGAAGGCGTTTTCGGCCATCGTGCCTCCGGGTTGCTGACCGCCTCCGGCGCTCCGCACCAGGACACCCTCGATCTGCTGGACGACCTCACCCACCCCGCCTGGGCCGGTTCGCTCGCCACCACCGACCGGGACGGCACCCTTCGCGACGTGCTGTGGTGGACGTACCGGATCATGGAGCCCGCCGGCCGCAGCCTGCTGGCCATCGCCGCCAACGCCAAACCGCTGCGCAGCGGTTCCCTGCGGATCGCCATCGGCGACCGCCTGCTGCCGTACGCCGCGGAGGAGCCGGCGCGCGAGGCCCGTGAGGGCGTCGCGGTCTCCGCGCAGCTCGCGCCCGTCCCCGACCTGGCGCACGCCCGGCAGCTGACCACCCGCCTCGGCATCGTCCTGCCGCGGGTGAGCGCGGGCCGCCTCGAACGGATCATGCGGCAGGTCGTACCGCTCGGCTATCCGGTCCTGCGGGTGGACGGCAGCACCGAACTCCCGGTGCTGCCGAGGGAGTACGAGGCGGACGGCGGAACCCTGCGGCCGGTCCGCACCAACCGCCGGGAGCTGCTGCCCGGTCCCCGTTCGGGCTCGTCCGTCGACGCGCGGGCAGCCGTCAACTCCGCGGGACGGAGGGCCGGCGGGGTGCGCACCGGAGCCGACGGCCTGTCCGCCGTCCCGGTCTTCGCGGTGCCCGCCCCCGGCCATGTGCTCGACGAGCAGCTCGCGTTACTCCGCGAGACCGGCACCAAGGTCGGCAGCACCCTCGATCTCGACACCACCGCACGCGAGTTGTGCGCCGTGACCGTCCCGCGCTTCGCGGATTTCGCGGCGATCCTCATCGTCGACCAGCTGTTCTCCGACACCGAGCCGCCGAAGGACGACCGCCCGTCCGACACCGTCCTGCTCCGCCGGGTCGCCGTCGCCCTGAACGGGCCGCCCGGTGTCTGGGACACCGCGGTCCCGGAGGGCGAGTTGATCACCCTCGCCGCCGACGACATCACCCCGCGCCTCAACGAGCCCATGCTCATCCCCGTCATCGAGCCGGCGCTCGCCGACGACCTCGCCTTTGACCTGGGCGTTCCGGCCCTCGGCCCGCTGCTGCCCGGCCGTTCCATGGTCGTGGTCCCGCTCACCGCGCGCGGGACGGTCCTCGGCCGGATGTGCTTCCTGCGCCAGCCGAACCGGCGCCCGTTCGACGCCAAGGACGCCGCGACCGCGGGCGAGATCGTCACCCGCGGCGCCGTCCACCTCGACAACGCCCGGCTGCACCGCTTCGAGTCCCGGGCCGCCGCGACGCTGCAGCGCAGCATGATGCCGACGCGTCCGCCCAGGATCCCCGGCGTCCGTATCGCGCACCACTACATGCCGGGTGACCGCCAGGCGCAGGTCGGCGGCGACTGGTTCGACGCGATCCAGCTCCCGGGCGGCCGGGTCGCGCTCATCGTCGGCGACGTGATGGGGCACGGCCTGATCAGCGCGGCCGTCATGGGCCAGTTCCGCACGTCCGTCATCACCATGGCGGCCCTCGACCTGCCGCCGGCGCAGTTGCTGCGGCACCTCGACAACCTCGCGCACCGGCTGGGCCCCGAACACCTCGCCACCTGCGTCTACGCGGTCTACGATCCGATCCACCGCAATCTGACGCTCGCCAACGCCGGCCACATCCCGCCCGTCCTGGCCCGCCACGACGGGGTCAGCGAACTGCTGCAAATCCCGAAGGGCGCACCGATCGGCGTGGGCGGGGTGCCGTTCGAGACCGTCGAGATCCCGGTGCCGGACGGCAGCTGGCTGGTGCTGTGCACAGACGGCCTGGTCGAGGTCCGCGGCCAGGGGATAGACGCGGGGCTCGCCGCCCTGTGCGCCAACGTCATCGAGCCGCAGCAGACCCCGGAGGACGTGTGCGCGCAGATCCTCAGCCGGCTGCACTCCGAGGACCGGCGGGACGATGTCGCCCTGCTCGTCGCCCGGTTCGAGGGGATCGCCTCCGAGGACGTCGCGCAGTGGACGCTGGGCATGAGCGAGTCGGAGGTCCGCACCGCGCGGGAGCTCACCCGGCGGCAGCTCGGCATCTGGGGCCTCGAACGGCTGGCGGACGTCACGGAACTGCTGGTCAGCGAGCTGGTCACCAATGCGCTGCGAGCGGCGTCGCACGACGTGCAGCTGCGGCTGATGAACGTCGGCAAGCTGCTGGTCGAGGTCAGCGACGACGATCACAACCTGCCGCAGTTGCGGCGGGCCGACGCGGACGACGAGGAGGGGCGTGGCCTGGCGCTCGTCTCGCACCTGTCGCGGCGCTGGGGCACCAGCCGCAAGGCGGTCGGCAAGGTCGTCTGGTTCGAACTCCCGCTGCCGGCCCAGGACTCCGGCTGACCGGTCGGTCCCCCGACCGGCCCCGGTGGTTCCGGACGTTCAGCAGATCTCGGGCCGCTGGGGCCGGGAGGGGCTGGTGTGCGCTCCCGCGCACGGCCCTTCCAGCAGGCTCGCTTCGTCGATGCCGTCCAGCAGGTACGTCTCGGCCCACAGACCGAGCTCGTGGAGTGCCGGGCCCAGGCCGAGGCCGGCTTCGGTGAGGCGGTAGGCCACGCGCAGCGGCGGGCCCTCTTCGACCTCACGGACGACCAGCCCGGCGTCGGTCAGCTCGCTCAGCCGGTCCGACAGCATGCGCTCGCTGATCTTCGGGAGGGATCGCCGCAGGTCGGCGTAGTAGGCAGCGCGCTGGGTGAGGACGGCCACGATCAGCCCGGTCCACCGTTTCCCCAGCAGTTCGAAGACGCGTGTGAGCGCGATGTCGACGCCCGTGCACGCCTGCTCCCGCTGCTCCGCCCGCGTCTGCTCTCCCCGTTGCATGAGTACAGCCTACTGCCGCCCCTCTTGGTACTGCAGAAAAGTAAGCTACTGTGCTATCAATAGCTACATACGAAAGAGCGCGCCGCTGTCCCTCGCGTCACGGCGTGCGCACCGTCTTCCGAGAGTGGAGGCATTTCCATGCCCACCCTGCTGCACATCGACTCCTCCGCCTTCCACGAGGGCTCCGTCTCCCGCGAGGTCGCCGCGACCTTCCGCAAGGAATGGGAGGCCCAGCACCCGGACGGCACCGTGATCTACCGCGACCTGGCGGCCGATCCGCTCCCCCATCTGACCGCCGACGCCATCACCGCGTCCTTCGTCCCGGCGGCCGGCCACACCCCCGGGCAGCGGGCGGCGCACGCACTGCGCGAGACCCTCGCCGAGGAACTGGAGCGGGCCGACGCGGTGCTGATCGGCACCCCGATGTACAACTTCACGATCCCCTCCAGCCTCAAGGCATGGCTGGACCAGGTCATCATCATCGGCCGCACCGCCGGCGAAGGGTCCTCGGTGGCCGGCACCCCGGTCACGGTCGTGACCGCCCGCGGCGGTTCCTACGCCGCCGGCACGCCCCGGGAGAGTTTCGAGTTCGCTTCGAACTACCTGGAGAAGGTCCTCACCGGCATGCTCGGCCTCGAAGTCGACTTCATCGTGCCCGAGCTGACACTCGCCCACGTCAAGCCGGAGATGGCCGACCTCCGCGAGCTGGCCGACGCGTCCCGCGCCCGCGCCCACGAGGAAGCGGTCGCGAAGGCCAAGGCCCTGGCCGTCCGGCTCGCCGCCTGAGGTTCCGCCTCCCGCGCCGAGCCACGCGTCAGGGTGCCTCGCCGGCCCCGCCCGATTCCGGGCGGGGCCATTCGCGTCCCTCCAGTGCCTCGATGCTGCGGTTGAACCGGGCGAGCACGTCCTCGAACTGCTCGATCTCCTGCGGCGTCCACGCCGCGAGCACCCGGCCCAGGCCTTCCTGATGAGCCGTCCGGTCCACGGCCAGCCGGTCCTTGCCCTCGCCGGTGATCCGCAGCTTCCGCGCCATCCCGCCGTCCGGATCGGCGACGCGCTCCGCCAGTCCGGCCCGCAGCAGTGCGGCCGTCTGCCGGTTGACGGTCGAGGCGTCGAGGCCGAACGCCTCCGCGAGCTGCCCGATGGACATCGCGCCGTCCGCGTCGATCCTGGTCAGCAGCAGGTAGGCGGACTTCTCCAGCCGCCCGCCGGCCGGGTCCCGGCGGGCCATCACCTGGTGCCGGGCGACAAGCATCAACTCCCGTTCGAGTCGCTCCAGCACACTGCCTCCTATGTCACCGCGTCCTGCGCGCCACGCGTACCCACAAGGTACGCAATGTGCACGATACACATCATGTGTATCGTGCACATCAACAACTTCCCCCGGAGGCGGTACACGTGCCCGAAATATCCGATCCTGCTGCCCGCGACCGGGGCGGCTCCATCGTCGTGGTGCTCGCCTTCGCCGGCATCGTCGTGGCGGTCATGCAGACCCTCGTGGTCCCGCTGATCCCCGAACTCCCCTCACTGCTGAACGCCTCCGCCTCCGACGCCTCGTGGGTGATCACGGCCACCCTGCTGGCCGGCGCCGTCGCCACCCCCGTCATGGGCCGGCTCGGCGACATGTACGGCAAGCGGCGCATCCTGCTGGTCAGCCTCGGTCTGCTCATCATCGGCTCGCTGATCTGCGCCTTCGCCACCTCGCTGCTCCCGATGGTGATCGGCCGGGCCTTCCAGGGCGGCGCGATGGGCGTCATCCCGCTCGGCATCAGCATCATGCGGGACGAGCTGCCCAAGGAGCGGATGGGCTCGGCCATGGCCCTGATGAGCTCCTCACTCGGCATCGGCGGGGCCCTCGGCATGCCGGGCGCCGCGCTGATCGCGCAGCACTTCGACTGGCACTCCCTGTTCCTCTGCTCCGCGGGGCTCGGGGTCGCCGCCGCCGCGCTGATCTTCTTCCTGGTCCCCGAGTCCCCGGTGCGCACCCCCGCGCGGTTCGACTTCCCGGGCGCCGTCGGGCTCTCGGCCGGCCTGGTCTGCCTGCTGCTGGCCGTGTCCAAGGGCGGCGACTGGGGCTGGGGCGGCGCCACCACCCTCGGGCTGCTCGCCGCGTCCGTACTGATCCTGCTCGGCTGGGGCGCCTTCGAGCTGCGGACGACCGCGCCCCTGGTGGACCTGCGGACCACCGCCCGCCCTCAGGTGCTCCTCACCAACCTCGCGTCGGTCCTGGTCGGGTTCGCCCTCTTCGCGATGTCGATCGTGCTTCCGCAGCTCCTGCAGTTGCCCAAGGCGACCGGTTACGGGCTCGGCCAGTCGATGGTCGCGGCCGGGCTGTGCCTGGCCCCCGGCGGGCTGGTGATGATCGTGGTCTCGCCGCTGTCGGCGCGCCTCTCGGCCGCCCGCGGCCCGAAGACCTCGCTGATGCTGGGGGTGTCGGTCGTCGCCGCCGGTTACGCCATGGGGCTGTTCCTGATGGACACGGTCTGGGAAATCATCCTGGTCTCGGCGGTCATCGGCACCGGCATCGCGCTCGCCTACGCGGCCATGCCCGCGCTGATCATGGGCGCCGTGCCGCTGTCGGAGACGGCGGCCGCCAACGGCCTCAACACCCTGATGCGGTCGATCGGCACCTCGGTCTCCAGCGCGGTCGTCGGCGTCGTTCTCGCCCATATGACGCAGCCGTTCGGGGGCGTGCCGCTGCCCACGCTGAACGGTTTCCGGGTCGCGTTCGCGATCGCCTGCGGGGCCGGCCTCGCCGCCCTGCTGATCGCCGCCTTCATCCCGGCCCGCCACATGCGGCCGCAGGTCGCGGCCTCCGGCCCGGCCGCCGTCAACACGCCCGCCGACCAGCCCGCCTGAGTCGACCGGCGAACGCGGAAGGGCCGCGCGACGCGTGTCGCGCGGCCCTTCGCTGTCGCTCGGCAGGTCAGAGGTTGACGCCGAAGTCCTGCGCGATGCCGCGCAGACCCGAGGCGTAGCCCTGGCCGACGGCACGGAACTTCCACTCCGCGCCGTTGCGGTACAGCTCGCCGAAGACCATCGCGGTCTCGGTGGAGGCGTCCTCGGTGAGGTCGTAACGCGCCAGTTCGTTGTTGTCCGCCTGGTTCACCACGCGGATGAACGCGTTGCGGACCTGGCCGAAGCTCTGCTGACGGCTCTCGCCCTCATAGATCGAGACCGGGAAAACGATCTTGTCGACCTCGGGCGGAACGGTCGCGAGGCTCACCTTGACGGCCTCGTCGTCGCCCTCGCCCTCACCGGTGAGGTTGTCACCGGTGTGCTCGACCGAGCCGTCCGGGCTCTTGAGGTTGTTGAAGAAGATGAAGTGCTTGTCCGAGACAACCTTGCCGGTCGTGTCGACCAGCAGCGCACTCGCGTCCAGGTCGAAGTCCGTGCCGGTCGTCGTGCGCACGTCCCAGCCCAGGCCGACGGTGACCGCCGTCAGTCCGGGGGCCTCCTTCGTCAGCGAGACATTGCCGCCCTTGGAGAGACTGACACCCATGATGGACTCCCTGTTCAATCCGGCGCGGGCCGCACCGCTTGACGATTCCTTTGCCCAATAGCTCCAACGGACACCACCCTGCCCCGGTTCCCGTCCGACTGCCACCCTTGAGCGGCCGGGCAGGCCGGCCGCTCCGCCACTCGGCCGATCGACGGTGCGGGACGGGCGTCCCGCACGGAGGCCAGGCGCCCCGGCGCGGCCCGCGGGGGACAGCGGCTCAGCGCGGGCGGCCCGCGACCTGGTCCGCGGCCCAGCGGGCCCACTCCTCCTGCATGGCGGTGAAGCGCAGCCCGTACTCCAGGGCCAGCCGGCCGTAGACGGAGGGCTGGTCGTCGCCCCAGTCCACCGCCGCTTCCAGCTCCTTCAGGGACGCCCGGTGGTCGGCCGCGCGGGAGGCCTCGTTCCCGAGGTAGGCGCACGCCTCCACCGGAGTGAGGACGCCCAGGAAGAAGACCCGCAGCAACGTCTCGCTGCGGCGCACCCGGTCGGGTTCCGTCTCGGTGAGCCAGCGGCGCAGCTCGGCGAGTCCTTCGTCGGTGAGGGCGTACTCCTTGCGGCCGCGAGGTCCTTCCGCGGCCACCTCCAGCAGGCCCGTATCGGCGAGACGTCCCAGCTCGCCGTAGACCTGGCTCTGGGTCGCGGGCCAGACATTGGCGAGGGAGGTCTCGAACAGCTTCATCAGGTCGTAGCCGCTGGCCGGACGTTCGACCAAGAGGCCCAGCAGTGCGTGGCGGAGGCTCATACGCCCCATCCTACCTTCCACTCTTGACACGTCAATGCTAGACGTTCTACTTTTGACACGTCGGGAATGGAATACCGGAAATCCGGACCACTGGAAGGCCTGTCATGAACTACCTGCGCGGCTTCATCCCCTGGATCGCCTTCGCCGCCGTCTCCGCGGCCGGCTGGCAGTGGGGAGCCCTCACGGGTCTCGTTCTCGGCATCTGGCTGCTGATCCAGGACCGCAAGGCCGGCATCGCCGCCGACTCCCAGATCCTGGAGTTCAGCACGATCGCCTTCTTCGCGGTCCTCACGGTGGTCGCCTTCGCCAGTCCGGACTCCAGCCTGGAGGACTACAGCGGCGCGCTGTCGCTCGGCTGGCTGGCCGTCACCGCCTGGGCCACCCTCGCCGTCCGCCGCCCCTTCACCACCGGCATCGCGAAGCGTCAGGCGCCCCCCGAGGTGTGGAACAGCCCGGTCTTCCGCCGCATCAACGTGGTGATCACCGCCGCCTGGGCCGCCGCCTTCACCGTCACCGCCGCCGTGCTGATCCCCGTCTACCACGCGGATCTGGGCAGCGGTGTCTCGATCCCGATCCAGGTCGCCGGCTTCGTGGTCCCCGCGCTCTTCACCGCCCGCTACCCGGACCGCGTCCGGGCCCGCCTCTCCGCCCCCGGCGCGCAGGAAGGCTGACCCCGCATGACCCAGCAGTCCGCCGCCCCGCACCTGTCGGGCAACTTCGCCCCGGTCGCGGAGGAGCTCACCGCCCACGACCTGCCGGTCACCGGCGCGATCCCGCCCGAGCTGACCGGCTGGTACCTGCGCAACGGCCCCAACCCGCAGGACGCGGCCTCCCCGCACTGGTTCTTCGGCGCCGGGATGGTGCACGGCGTCCGCCTGGAGGGTGGCCGCGCCACCTCGTACCGCAACCGCTGGGTCCGCACCTCGACCTTCACCCACGGCGCCCGGATCTACGACGACCAGGGCAACCTGGATCTCACCGCCGGCCCCGCCAACACCCACATCGTCCGGCACGCGGGCCGCACCCTCGCCCTCGTCGAGGCGTCGTTCCCCTACGAGATCGACTGCCGCCCCGGCCATGAGCTGGAGACAGTGGGCCCGCACGACTTCGGCGGCCGGCTCGACACCCCGATGACCGCCCACCCCAAGACCTGCCCGGTCACCGGGGAGCTGCACTTCTTCGGATACGGCGGGCTCACCGCGCCGTACCTCACCTACCACCGGGCCGACGCCTCCGGCGAACTGGTCGTCAGCCGCCCGGTGGACGTACCGGCGCACACGATGATGCACGACTTCCATCTCACCGCCTCGCACGTGGTGTTCATGGACCTGCCGGTCGTCTTCAACCTCCAGGAGGCCATGCGCCCCGGCGGCGGCATGCCGTACCAGTGGGACCCGGCGTACGGCGCCCGGCTCGGCGTTCTGCGGCGCGATGACCCGTACGGCGCCGTGCAATGGCTGCCGATCGACCCCTGCTACGTCTTCCACGGCCTCAACGCGTACGACGAGGGCGACGGCGAACGGATCGTCCTGCACGTCACCCGCTATCCGCACCACTACGCACCGGACCTGGCCCACCAACCCGCCACTTTGTGGCGCTGGACGCTGGACCTGGCGACGGGCACCGTCGCCGAGGAGCAGCTCGACGACCGGCCGTGCGAATTCCCCCGGATCGACGACCGGCTGGCCGGACAGTCCGCCCGCTTCGGCCACGTCACCACCGCCGAGGGCCTGGGACGCGGACCGGTGGCCGGCGCCCTGCTCCGCTACGACCTGCGGACCGGTGGCGTCACCAGCCATGAGTTCGCGCCCGGCCGCACCCCCGGCGAAGCCGCCTTCGCTCCGGCCGACGACCTCGCGGGCGGCCCCGGCTGGCTGCTCACCTACGTCCACGACGCGGGCACCGGCACCAGCGACCTGGTCGTCCTGGACGCGGAGCACCTAGCGGCCCCACCGGTCGCGACCGTCCATCTGCCCCAGCGGGTGCCCTATGGATTCCACGGCAACTGGCTCCCCGACCAGTGAGTGGCCGGTGAAACCGGACCCCCGCGATACCGAACGCATCTCGTTTCCAAGATACGGAAACAGTATTCCGAAACAGCCAGCAGAATCTGGCTATGCAGACACAGGCCGCGCAGCCGCGGGAAGCCGCCCCGCGGGCAGCCCCCGCCCCGGAACAGGGTTTCGTGCCACCGGTCGCGCCGCTCAGGAGAGCCGCCGCGGAACTGATCGGCACCGCCGCTCTCGTCACCGTCGTGGTCGGCTCCGGAATCCAGGCCACCCGCCTCAGCCAGGACGTCGGGGTGCAACTGCTGGCCAATGCGCTGGCCACCGCCCTGGGGCTGTGGGTACTGATCACCCTCCTCGCCCCGGTCTCCGGCGCGCAGCTCAACCCGGTGGTCACCCTCGCCGACTGGTGGACCGCCCGCGGTGGCCCGTCCGCGTACGGCGTCCGAACCGTGGCCCTGTACGCCGGCGCGCAGACCATCGGCGCCATCGCCGGATCGATGCTCGCGAACGCCATGTTCGACCACCCGCTGATCAGCTGGTCCACCCACGACCTGTCGGCCGGACATCTGCTGCTGGGCGAGACCGTCGCCACCACCGGACTCGTCCTGATCGTCACCGGCCTCGTCCGCAGCGGCCGCGCGCGGTCGGCCCCCGCCGCCGTCGCCACCTACATCGGCGCCGCCTGCTGGTTCACCCCCTCCGGCTCGTTCGCCAACCCCGCCGCGACCGTCGGCCGCTCCTTCAGCGACACGTTCACCGGCATCGCCCCCGGCTCGCTGCCCGGCTTCATCGCCGCCCAGCTCACCGGCACCGTCCTCGGACTGGCCGCGGCCACCGCGCTCTTCCCCGCGAGGAAGCCTTCTTGAAGACCCCTTGCTGAAGACCCCTTGTTGAAGCTCTGAACCACTGCTTCACTTCTACGTATGCCCTACCGCAGAACCCCCACCATCCAGGCGCGCCTCGACGCCCAGCGCGACGCCGTGCTCCAAGGAGCGGTGGAACTGCTCGCCGAACGCGGGTACGCCGCCTGCTCGGTGGCCGCGGTCGCCGAACGGGCCGGGATCGCGGCGGGCAGCGTCTACCGCTCCTTCCCCAGTAAGGCCGAGCTCGTCGCGGAGCTGTTCCGGTTGGTCTGCGGCCGGGAGGTCGAGGCCGTCAGGGCCGCCGCCCGCCGTCCCGCCGACCTGCACGACCGGGTCGCCGCCGTCGTGGAGACCTTCGCCGGGCGGGCGCTGAAGTCCCCGCGGCTGGCCTACGCCCTGCTCGCCGAGCCGGTCGACGCCGCCGTCGACGCCGAACGTCTCGTCTTCCGCCGCGCGTTCCGCGATGTGATCGCGGAACAGATCGCCGCCGGCGTCGCTTCCGGGCGGCTGCCGGTCCAGGACCCCAACCTCACCGCCGCCGCCCTGGTGGGGGCCGTCGGAGAAGCCCTCGTCGGGCCCCTCGCGGACGGCGGCGCACCCGACGACCTGATCCCCGCCCTCGTCTCCTTCGCCCTACGCGCTCTGGGAGGACGCAATGCCGCAGACTCATGAGGTCACCAACCAAGCACCGCCCCTGACCGGCCACGACGTCGCCGCCGACCCCGCCCTCATCGAGGGTCTGCACCGCCAGGGCGCCGGCTGGTCCGAGGACTCGCTGCACGCCCTGGGAACGCTCGCCGGCACGGAACACTCCCAGGAACTGGGCCGGTTGGCCAACGAGAACGAACCGGTGCTGCGCACCCACGACCGGTTCGGCAACCGCGTCGACGAGGTCGAGTTCCACCCCGCCTGGCACGAGCTGATGGACACCGCCGTCAGCAACGGCCTGCACGCGGCCCCCTGGCGCGACGACCGGCCCGGCGCCCACGTGGCCCGCGCCGCGAAGCTCTACGTGTGGGGCCAGGTCGAACCCGGCCACATCTGCCCGATCTCCATGACCTACGCCGCCATCCCGGCCCTGCGCGCCAACCCCGCGCTCGCCGACGCGTACGAGCCGCTGCTCGCCGCCCGCGAGTACGACTTCGGACTCCGCGCCCCGGCCGGCAAGCGCGGCCTCATCGCCGGTATGTCGATGACCGAGAAGCAGGGCGGCTCCGACGTCCGCACCAACACCACCCGGGCCGTCCCGGCCGGCGGCGAGGCGGGCACGTACGCGCTGACCGGCCACAAGTGGTTCACGTCCGCGCCCATGTCGGACCTCTTCCTGACCCTCGCCCAGGCTCCCGGCGGCCTCTCCTGCTTCCTGCTGCCGCGTGTCCTCCCCGACGGCACACGCAACCGCATCCACCTGCAGCGCCTCAAGGACAAGCTCGGCAACCGCTCCAACGCCTCCGCCGAGATCGAGTACGAGGGCGCCCTCGGGTATCTCGTCGGTGAGGAGGGCCGCGGGGTCAGGACCATCATCGACATGGTCAACCTGACGCGCCTGGACTGCGTCCTGGGCGCCGCCACCGGTATGCGGGCCGGGCTGATCCGGGCCGTGCACCACACCGCCCACCGCGCGGCGTTCGGCGCCCCGCTCATCGACCAGCCGCTGATGCGCAACGTCCTGTCGGACCTCGCCGTCGAGTCCGAGGCCGCCACCACCGTCGCGTTCCGGCTGGCCGGCGCCACCGACCGCGCGGCGCGCGGTGACGCCGCCGAGGAGTCCTTCCGGCGCCTGGCGCTGGCCGTCACCAAGTACTGGGTGTGCAAACGCGGCCCCGTGCACGCCGCGGAAGCCCTCGAATGCCTCGGCGGCAACGGCTACATCGAGGAGTCGGGCATGCCACGCCTCTACCGCGAGGCGCCGCTGATGTCGATCTGGGAAGGCTCGGGCAACGTCTCCGCGCTCGACGCGCTGCGCGCGATGGCCCGTCAGCCCGACTCCGTCGAGGCGTTCTTCGCGGAGATCGACCTGGCGGCGGGCGCCGACCGGCGGCTGGACGCGTCCGTCGCCGGGCTCAGGAAGGAGCTCGGCGACCCCACCGACCTCGAATTCCGCGCCCGCCGCATCGTGGAGTCGATGGCGCTGGTCCTGCAGGGCTCGCTGCTCGTCCGGTACGGCAGCCCGGCGGCCGACGCGTTCTGCGCCTCCCGGCTCGGCGGCGACCACGGCCGCGCCTTCGGCACCCTGCCCGCCGGCACCGGCACCGCGCCCCTCATCGACCGCGCCCGCCACCTCGTATGACCACCCCGAACACGGTCGACGTCGAACGCGAGGGCCCCGTCACCACCGTCGTCCTGAACCGTCCCGAGGCACGCAACGCCGTGGACGGCCCCACCGCCGCCGCCCTCGCCGCCGCCTTCCGGGAGTTCGACGCCGACCCCGACGCGGCTGTCGCCGTCCTGTGGGGCCGGGGCGGCACCTTCTGCGCCGGGGCGGACCTCAAGGCCGTCGGCACCGACCGCGGCAACCGGGTCTCCGCCGACGGTGACGGACCGATGGGGCCCACCCGGCTGCAGCTGTCCAAACCCGTCATCGCCGCGATCAGCGGCCACGCCGTCGCGGGCGGACTGGAACTCGCCCTCTGGTGCGACCTGCGGGTCGCCGAGGAGGACGCCGTCCTGGGCGTCCTCTGCCGCCGCTGGGGCGTTCCGCTCATCGACGGCGGCACCGTACGGCTGCCCCGCCTCATCGGCGAGAGCCGGGCGATGGACCTCATCCTGACGGGCCGCCCGGTACCCGCCGCCGAGGCCCACGCCATGGGCCTCGTCAACCGCCTGGTACCCCCCGGTGAAGCCCTCCGCGCCGCCCGCGAGCTCGCCGCCGACATCGCCCGCTACCCGGCCGCGTGCATGCGCGCCGACCGCCACTCCACCCGCACCCAGGCAGGCCTCTCCGAACCCGAAGCCCTCCGCCAGGAACTCCACAACGCCACCCCCGCCCTCACCGGGATCACCGAAGGCGCCCGCCGCTTCACCTCCGGCCTCGGCCGCCACGGCGACTCCACCACCATCTGACCCACCCGGAAAACGCGTCTGCCGCGCCCCCCGAGGTGCGCGGCAGACGGTTGTCCGGAGACGTTCCGACGCATATCGCGGTCAGTCGGCCGACACCACGGCCGTCCAGTCCAGATCGCCGTGCGCCCCTGTCGCGGGCGCGAAGCCGCCGCCCTCGCGTCCGGCGAAGAACTTCAGCACACCGCGCTTGTCGGCGGCGTAGAGGTCCGCGACGCCGTCGCCGTCGGCGTCCCCGGCGCTGAGGATCCGCGGGTAGGCCGCGGCCGTGAAACCCGAGCCGTACGCGGTCCAGGCCGAAGGGTCGGCGAGCGTCCCGTCGGCGTTGGCCGCCGCCAGGGTGAGCAGGCCCGAGACGTCGTCGCGGAACAGGACGTCGGCGATACCGTCACCCGTCACGTCGCCGGGGGTGACGACCGTGCGGTGCTCCAGGCCGGTGGCCAGCACGACGGGCGTCATCCCGCCGAAGTTCGCCTCCCAACGGATCAGCTGCCCGTTCTCGACGCTGAGCAGATCCCCGTCGCCGCCGCCGTGCAGGATCTGCCGGGCGACCGTCCAGCTCGTGCCGCCGGCCCGCGTCCACCGGCCCGTCCGCGGTGAGGACTGCCCGAAGTCGCCCAACCCGTTGTTGCCGTACCCCGTCACATAGCCGGTGGAGTTGACGCGGAGCAGGTCCTGGTAGCCGTCGTAGTTGATGTCCCCGTTGCGCACCACGGCCCCCGGGGCCCAGTCGCTGCCGGTCCCGGCGTACGTCACCGCCTTCTTCAGCGTGCCGTCGCCCTTCCCGTACAGGACATACAGCTTCCCGTCCCCGCCGATGGCCAGCAGGTCGGGGTGGGCGTCACCGTTCAGGTCGCCGGCGTGGTCCTGCTCGGTGGCGGACGACACGTAGAACTCGTACCGCACCGGTGTCGAGACGTTGCCCGCCCGGTCCACCGTCTGGACGCTGACCCAGTTGGTCCCCCACTGCGTGGGGGTCAGTTTCACCCTCGCGGTGCCGTCGGGGCCGACCGGAACGGATGCGTTGCCCGTGACGGCGAGATCCCGGTCCAGCGCGTACTCGAACCGCACGGCGTCGGCCGCCGCCGGCCCCGAGACCTTGAAGGTGAAGGCACCCGTGGTGCGGACGGGCGGCGCCGGAGTCGTGGAGCCGGAAGGCGGGAAGACCCTGGACTTCACGACCGGGGCGGCCGGCGGCGTGTGGTCGGCGATGAAGTGGCAGTCCGCCGACCAGTCGGAGGCCGTACCGTCCGAGGCCGTCTCCCGCACGCGCCAGGTGTACGTCACCCCGTCGGTGAAGTCGGCGGCCGGAAGCTGCAGCCGGCGCTGACCCCCGCCGTACCCGGATTGCGTGTAGTCGTACGGCGCCGACCCGTCGCTCGGCTGGACGAGGAACTCGGTGCTGTACGAGACCAACGGCTTACCGTTCGATGTCGCCAAAAAGGTGACGCCGGTGTTGCCGATCCAGCCGTACGGAGCGGTCGCCCCGCAGGCGTCACCCCCGCCCTTCGGGGCCGGCGTCGTGGCGAGCCCGCCCGGTGCGGGTACCGGTGCTGCGTCCTGGGCTGCTGCCGGTGTCACGGCCGCCGCGGCGGCGAGCAGCGCGGCGGCGGGCACGACGGCCGCGGCGCGCAGCCGTCCGCGCAGCCTTCGGTGGATCACGGTCATGAATCCCCCCTCGGGATCCGGCGCGAGGCGCCGGTGATCGTTCGGTGATCGTCGGTGACGACACCGGCGATGAATCTACGCGGGGGGTCGGACAACGCCAACGGAGTTCCGGGGAGGCGGATGAGGCCCCTGGGGAGTGACGCGCATCACGCGGAGGGGTGGAGCCCCGTCAAGGGGCGGCCAACGAAAAACGGCCCCTCCAGGGCGACTTTCGTCACCTCGGAGGGGCCGTTCACCGGTACTGCTCTGTGCGCGAGGGGGGATTTGAACCCCCACGTCCCGAAGGACACTGGCACCTGAAGCCAGCGCGTCTGCCGTTCCGCCACTCGCGCAATAAGTGGCGCCGATCGATGCTCCTTCACCTTCCGGACCTTGGTCCGGACAGTGCGGGAGCGCCTTCCGACTCGAGAAGATTAGCACGGCGGCAGGGGTGGAATCACACCCGTTTCCGCCCGCCCCCGGGCCCGGCACCGGGGCGGACGCGGTCCGGCGCGGGGTCCGCCACCCCGACGCGTCCCGGGCCCGTCCGCGCTGTGTACCCCGGCCCCCACCGGGCAGGGTTCACCCGACAGCACCGCGCTGTACGGCCGCGCCTCCGGTTGCGGGACACTGGACAGGAGCCGCATCTACCATCCGAGTGGACCGTGTGAGGGTTGACACTGCCCCGTCCTACGGGATCGGGGAACCAGCCGTTTTCCCGGCGCGTGGATACGATCAGTAAGCAGTATCGGAAGAGCCCGAGGAGGGAGGTGCCCCATGGGAGTAATGAAGCGCTTCGAGCAGCGTCTCGAGGGCTTTGTGAACGGCACCTTCGCCAAGGTGTTCAAGAGCGAGGTCCAGCCGGTCGAGATCGCGGGCGCGCTCCAGCGTGAGTGCGACAACAACGCCACGATCTGGAACCGCGACCGCACTGTGGTGCCCAACGACTTCATCGTCGAGCTGAGCACGCCCGATTTCGAACGGCTCAGTCCGTACTCCGTGCAGCTCGGCGAGGAACTGGCCGGCATGGTGAAGGACTACGCCAAGCAGCAGCGGTACACCTTCATGGGCGGCATCAAGGTCCACCTGGAGAAGGCCGACGACCTCGACACCGGCCTGTACCGGGTGCGCAGCCGCACGCTCGCCTCCAGCGAGTCCCAGCAGCCGCAACCCCACCAGCAGCAACCGGCGCCCCAGCCCAAGCAGCAGTACGAGCCGCCGCGCGCCGCGGCGCCGTACCGCCCCTCGGGGCCGCCTCCGATGCCGGCGGGAGCGCCTCCGGGCGGTCGGGCCGGCGGACCGGCGCCCGTGACGCGGCTGCCCGGTGCGGGATCGCCCTCCGGCGGTCCGGCCGGCGGCGCGGTGCGGCGCTGGATCGAGATCAACGGCAACCGGCACCAGATCTCCCGGCCGACGCTCGTTCTCGGCCGGAGCACCGAGGCGGATGTCAGGGTCGACGACCCCGGCGTCTCGCGCCGGCACTGCGAAATCAGGGTCGGATCGCCTTCCGTGGTCCAGGACCTCGGATCAACAAACGGCATTGTGGTGGACGGGCAGCACACCCAGCGCGCTACGCTCCGCGACGGCTCTCGCATCGTCGTCGGGAGCACCACCATCGTGTACCGGCAAGCCGAAGGGTGAAGCGGGGGCAATGTCAGAGCTGACCCTGACGGTCATGCGGTTGGGTTTCCTCGCCGTACTGTGGCTGTTCGTCATCGTCGCGGTACAGGTCATCAGAAGTGACCTGTTCGGGACCCGGGTGACCCAGCGCGCGGCACGGCGCGGGGCAGACCCGTCCCGCCCGCCGCAGCAGCGCCAACAACAGGCGCAGAACCAGCGGCAACAGCCGCAGAACAACCGACAGCGCCGAGGTGCCCCGACCAAGCTGGTCGTCTCCGAGGGCTCGCTGACGGGCACCACGGTCGCGTTGCAGGGCCAGACCATCACGCTCGGCCGGGCGCACGACTCAACAATCGTGCTCGACGACGACTACGCGTCCAGTCGGCATGCCAGGATCTACCCGGACCGGGACGGTCAGTGGATCGTCGAGGACCTCGGATCCACCAACGGCACCTATCTGGACCGGAATCGGCTCACCACGCCGACCCCGGTGCCGATCGGCGCGCCGATCCGCATCGGGAAGACCGTCATCGAGCTGCGGAAGTAGTCGCACAATGGGCGAGCCCAGGGAGCACAGCCAGCGAGCGAGAGGGTGGGCAGCGTGCGGATGTACCCGGAGCCGACGGGCGAGGTGCGCATGACTCTGAGCCTGCGTTTCGCCGCCGGTTCGCACAAGGGCATGATCCGGGAGGGCAACGAGGACTCCGGCTATGCCGGCCCGCGCCTGCTCGCGATCGCCGACGGCATGGGCGGCCAGGCGGCCGGTGAGGTCGCCTCGTCCGAGGTGATCTCCACCATCGTCACGCTCGACGACGACATTCCCGGTTCCGACATCCTGACCTCGCTGGGCACCGCCGTCCGGCGCGCCAACGACCAGCTGCGCGTCATGGTCGAGGAAGATCCGCAGCTGGAGGGCATGGGCACCACGCTCACCGCGCTGCTGTGGACCGGGCAGCGGCTGGGCCTCGTCCATGTCGGCGACTCCCGCGCCTACCTGCTCCGCGACGGTCTGCTTACGCAGATCACGCAGGACCACACCTGGGTGCAGCGGCTCGTCGACGAGGGCCGGATCACCGAGGAGGAGGCCACCACCCACCCGCAACGCTCCTTGCTGATGCGCGCGTTGGGCAGTGGCGAGCACGTGGAGCCCGACCTGTCGATCCGCGAGGTGCGGGTCGGCGACCGGTATCTGATCTGCTCCGACGGGCTGTCGGGCGTCGTCAGCCACCAGACCCTCGAGGACACCCTCGCGGGGTACCAGGCACCCAACGAGACCGTGCAGGAGCTCATCCAGCTCGCGCTGCGCGGTGGCGGCCCCGACAACATCACCTGCATCGTCGCCGACGTCCTGGACGTTGACGACAGCGACACGCTGGCCGGACAGCTGAACGACACCCCCGTCGTGGTGGGCGCCGTCGCCGACAGCCAGCTGCCGCTCTCCGACCCGCGGCACCTGCAGACCCCGGCCGGCCGCGCGTCGGAGCTGGGCCGCAACCCCCAGTCCCAGCAGCAGACGCAGCAGACGGGGCCCGCGGGCTCCTTCGGCCCGCCCGGCAGCGGTGACCTGGGGTCGGCCGGCCCGGGGCCGCTGGGCTCCTTCGGGTCGTTCGACGACGCGGATCTGGACAAGCCGGTCAGGAAGCGCAAGTGGCTCAAGCGCTCGGTGATCCTGGTCGTCGTCCTCGGCGTCCTCGGCGGCGGCCTGTACGCCGGCTACCGCTGGACGCAGACCCAGTACTACGTCGGCGCCAACGGCCAGCACGTCGCCGTCTACCAGGGCATCGACCAGAAGCTGGCGTGGATCGACCTGTCGAAGGTCAAGCAGGACCGCCCCGAGATCGAACTCAAGTACCTGCCGGCCTACCAGCGCGACCAGGTCGAGGCCACGATCGCGCTGAGCAGTCTCAGCCAGGCCACCGACAAGGCCGACGATCTGGCCAAGCAGGCCGAAGTCTGCAAGAAGGTCGAAGCGAGCAAGACCAACGCCGCGAAGGCCAAGGCCGCCGCGAAGGCGGCACAGGACAAGTTGAACAAGCCGACCGGCACCGTCCCGACCCCTGGCCCCACCCTCTCACCCGACGAACAGAAGCTGGCTCCGCAGTGCGGCGCCCAGCAGTAGTACGAGGAGGGGGCAGCTCTTCATGAGTGCCAGCCACACCAGCACCATCTCTTCCGTCGGCGCTCCCAGCCGGCGCAACACCGAGCTCGCACTGCTCGTCTTCGCCGTTCTGATCCCGGTCTTCGCGTACGCCAACGTCGGCCTGGCCAAGGACGGCTCCCTCCCCGCAGGGCTGCTCGCCTACGGCCTCGGCCTCGGCCTGCTCGCGGGGATCGCGCACATCATCGTGCGGAAGTTCGCGCCGTACGCCGACCCGCTGATGCTGCCGATCGCGACGCTGCTCAACGGCATGGGGCTGGTCCTGATCTGGCGGCTCGACCTGGAGCCGTCGATCACCACGGCGCGCCTCGGCGGCGCCATGGCCCCGAAGCAGCTGATGTGGTCCGCGCTGGGCGTCGCGCTCTTCGTCGGGGTCCTGGTCATCCTCAAGGACCACCGCATCCTCCAGCGCTACACGTACATCTCCATGGTCGTGGCGCTGGTGCTGCTGATCGCCCCGATCTTCTTCCCACCGCGCTTCGGCGCCCGCATCTGGGTCACGCTGCCCGGTATCGGATCACTCCAGCCCGCCGAGTTCGCGAAAATCATCATCACCGTGTTCTTCGCGGGCTATCTGATGGTGAAACGGGACGCGCTCGCGCTGGCCAGCCGCCGCTTCATGGGGCTGTACCTGCCGCGCGGGCGCGACCTGGGGCCGATCCTGGTCCTGTGGGCCCTCAGCCTGGTCATCCTGGTCTTCGAGACCGACCTGGGCACCTCGCTGCTCTTCTTCGGCCTCTTCGTGATCATGCTGTACGTCGCCACCGAGCGCACCAGCTGGATCGTCTTCGGCCTGCTGCTCAGCGCGGGCGGAGCCGTCGCCGTCGCCACCTTCGAGAGCCACGTGAAGGTCCGCGTCGACAACTGGCTGCACCCCCTCGACCTCGCCTCCAACGGCGGCGTCACCGAGACCGCCCAGGCCATGTACTCCTTCGGCTCCGGCGGGATGTTCGGCTCCGGCCTCGGCCAGGGCTACTCCCGCCTCATCGGCGGCATCGCCCCCAAGAGCGACTACATCCTCGCCACCATCGGCGAGGAGCTCGGCCTGGCCGGGGTGATGGCGATCGTCGTGCTCTACGGCCTGCTCATCGAACGCGGCCTGCGCACCGCCCTCGCCGCCCGCGACCCGTTCGGCAAGCTGCTCGCCGTCGGCCTGGCCGGCGCCTTCGCACTCCAGGTCTTCGTGGTCGCCGGCGGTGTCACCGGACTCATCCCGCTCACCGGCATGACGCTGCCGTTCCTCGCGCAGGGCGGTTCGTCCGTCATCGCGAACTGGGCGCTCGTCGCCATCCTGCTCCGTATCAGCGACACCGCGCGACGCCCGGCACCCAGCCCCGCTCCGTCAACCGATGCCGAACCGACCCAGGTGGTGCGCACCCAGTGAACAAGCCCCTGCGACGGGTCGCAGTCTTCTGCGGCCTGCTCGTCCTCGCTCTGCTGCTCCGCGTCAACTACGTGCAGTTCGTCCAGGGGGACACCCTCGCGAACGACAAGCACAACCGGCGGGTGAGCATCAACCAGTTCGCCCAGCCGCGGGGCGACATCATCGTCGACGGCAAGTCGCTCACCGGCAGCGTCGAGACGCCCGGCAGCGACTTCAAGTACAAGGCGACCTTCAAGGACGGCCCCATGTGGGCCCCCGTCACCGGCTACGCCTCCCAGGCGTACCAGACGACGTTCCTCGAAGGCGTCTACGACAAGTTCCTCACCGGCAACGACGACCGGCTCTTCTTCAACCGCACCATCGACATGCTGACCGGCAAGGAGAAGCAGGGCGGCAAGGTCATCACGACCCTGAACGCCAAGGCGCAGCTCGCCGCGTTCACCGGCCTCGGCAAGAAGAAGGGCGCGGTCGCCGCGCTCGACCCCCGTACCGGCGCGATCCTGGCCCTGGCCAGCACGCCCTCGTACGACCCGTCGTCCTTCGCCGGCTCCTCCACGAAGACCGACCAGAAGAACTGGCTGGCCCTCCAGAAGGCCAACAACCCCGACGAGCCGATGCTCAACCGGGCGCTGCGCCAGGTCTACCCGCCCGGCTCGACCTTCAAGGTCGTCACCGCGGCCGCGGCGCTGGAGAACAGCAAGGTCACCGACATCGACGCGCCGACCGACTCGCCACTCCCCTGGAAGCTGCCGCTGAGCTCGAAGTTCCTGGAGAACGAGGGCGACCTGCCCTGCAAGAACGCCTCGCTGCGGGTGGCTCTCAAGGTGTCGTGCAACACGGTCTTCGGTCACATGGGTGACGTTCTCGGCAAGGACAAGATGCGCGAGCAGGCCGAGAAGTTCGGCTTCAACAAGGAGATCATGACGCCGGTCCGCGCCGACGCGAGCGTCTACTCCAAGGAGATGGACGCGCCGTCCAACGCTCTCTCCGCGATCGGCCAGTACAACACCGCCGCCACCCCCCTGCAGATGGCCATGGTCGCCGCCGCCATCGCCAACGACGGCAAGCTGATGCAGCCGTACATGGTGGACAAGCTGCAGGCGCCGAACCTCAACGTGATCGAGCAGACGAAGCCCGAGGAGTACTCGCAGCCGCTCAGCCCGGCCAACGCCCAGAAGCTCCAGCAGATGATGGAGACCGTGGTCAAGGAAGGCACCGGCACCAACGCGCAGATCGACGGCGTCACCGTCGGCGGCAAGACCGGCACCGCGCAGAACGGTGTCGCCAACAGCAAGAACCCGTACGCCTGGTTCATCTCCTACGCCAAGGCCGCCGACGGCTCCCCGGTCGCCGTCGCCGTCGTCGTGGAGGACTCCGACGCCTCCCGTGGCGACATCTCCGGTGGCGGCCTCGCCGCGCCGATCGCCAAGAAGGTCATGGAGGCCGTACTGAACAAGTGACGTGGGTCGCGTGACACACGTCACCCACCGGGCTGTTTCCACCCCATAACCACCCCATCGCCGTTCCAGGCGATACCGGTGGGATATCGGGACCCGGTCACGTCCCGGATCCATCGAGCGTGCCGGGTACCGTATGCCCGAGCATCCACAGGGCACGGTTAAGGGAAGGGCAAGAGCTATGGAAGAGCCGCGTCGCCTCGGCGGCCGGTACGAGCTGGGTTCGGTGCTCGGCCGCGGTGGCATGGCCGAGGTGTACCTCGCCCACGACACCCGGCTCGGCCGCTCCGTCGCTGTGAAGACGCTCCGGGTGGATCTCGCCCGCGACCCGTCCTTCCAGGCCCGGTTCCGCCGTGAGGCCCAGTCGGCCGCCTCCCTGAACCACCCGTCGATCGTCGCCGTGTACGACACCGGCGAGGACTACGTCGACGGTATCTCCATCCCGTACATCGTCATGGAGTACGTCGACGGCTCCACCCTCCGCGAACTGCTGCACTCCGGGCGCAAGCTGCTGCCCGAGCGCTCGCTGGAGATGACCGTCGGCATCCTCCAGGCCCTGGAGTACTCGCACCGCGCCGGCATCGTGCACCGCGACATCAAGCCCGCGAACGTGATGCTCACGCGCAACGGCCAGGTCAAGGTCATGGACTTCGGCATCGCCCGCGCCATGGGCGACTCCGGCATGACCATGACGCAGACCTCCGCGGTCATCGGCACGGCCCAGTACCTCTCCCCCGAGCAGGCCAAGGGGGAGCAGGTCGACGCCCGCTCCGACCTCTACTCGGCCGGCTGCCTGCTGTACGAGCTGCTGACCGTGCGGCCGCCGTTCGTCGGCGACTCCCCGGTGGCGGTGGCGTACCAGCACGTGCGCGAGGACCCGCAGCCCCCGTCGAACTTCGACCCCGAGATCACGCCCGAGATGGACGCCATCGTCCTCAAGGCGCTGACCAAGGAGCCCGACTACCGGTACCAGTCCGCCGACGAGATGCGCGCGGACATCGAGTCGTACCTCGACGGCCAGCCCATCGCGGCGACCGCCGCCATGGGCTCCGTCGGCCACGGCGGGTACGGCGGCGGCTACGGGGACGGAGCCGCCACCACGGCGATGCCCGCGCAGAACCCCGCGACCTCCATGCTCCCCCCGGTCCGCGACGACGACGGCAGCTACGGCTACGACGACCGCCCCGACCGCCGCCGGCAGAAGAAGAACCACACCTCCACGGTGCTGCTGGTCCTGGCCGGCATCCTCGTCCTGGTCGGCGCGATCTTCCTCGGCCGGGCGGTGTTCGACGGCAATGACGCACCGGACACCCTCACGGCCCCGAACCTCGTCGGAAAGACCCTCGCCGACGCCCAGAGCTCGGCCGTCAACGTCGACCCGTCCATCAAGGTCGTCAAGGGCGAGACCAAGTTCTGCGAGGGTCAGCCGGCGAACATGATCTGCGACCAGCTGCCGAAGGCCAACGAGGCGCTCGCGGCCGACAAGACGATCACGGTCTCCATCTCCAAGGGCGTGGCCCCGATCGCCGTCCCGGACGTCGTCAACGACAAGTTCGAGGACGCGAAGAAGACCCTTGAGGAGAAGGGCTTCCAGGTCAAGCAGGAGACCGAGACGTCGAACACCAAGGACGACGGCACGGTCCTCAAGCAGGACCCGAGGGGCGGCACCCTCAAGCCGAAGGACACGGTCATCACGCTGACCGTGGCCAAGAAGCCCGAGGAGATCACGGTCAAGGACGTCACGCAGATGCCGGTCGACCAGGCCAAGCAGACGCTCGTCGCCCAGGGCCTCAAGGCGCGGACCCAGGAGGAGGAGTCGGCGGACAAGCCGGCGGGCTCCATCCTCCGGCAGGACCCGGCGGGCGGCAGCACGGCCCAGCCCGGCCAGACGGTCACCCTGTTCATCGCCAAGGCTCCGCAGCAGCAGAACCAGACCATCCCCGGCGACCTGATCGGCAAGAACCTCAAGGACGCCAAGGCCCAACTGGAGGGCATGGGCCTGCACGTCCAGGTCATCGGCTCCAAGAAGGATGACGCCGTCGTCGCCGGATCCAACCCGCAGCCGAACCAGCCCGTCCAGCAGGGCGGCAACGTCCAGCTCTTCACCACCGGTGGAACAGGCGACAACAACGGCGGCCTGTTCGGCAACTGACGCCGGCACCCGGCAGCACGACCACAACGAAGGGGCCACGGACACGACGTCCGTGGCCCCTTCGTGTGACACAGCGCCGAACCTCTCACAAACAGCCGGAGAGGGTCTGTAGTCTGCCTGCCGGGGGCCGCCGCAACTTCTGTTTGCGACGGCCCCCTTCGTTCTGACTACTGCCGGTTCAGCGCGTAGACCGGTGACCCCTCGGGGGTCCCGCCGATCGAACGGATGCAGGCGTGCTTGCGCATGAACCGCAGGCACTCGTTGACCCGATGGGTCGTCAGGCCGGTCCGTGCCGCGATGGTCTCCAGCGACTGCCGGATCTCCCCGTGCTCAGCCAGCACGGGAGCGATCGTGACGGCCACCGCCCAGACGTCCTCCGTCACGGACAGCCGTTCTTTCCACTCCGCAAGGACGGACTCCGCCGTGACCCGGGGCGGCTCGGCCACGGGGGCCGGGGTCGGAGCAGTCGATACCTGCCGGGCCAGCATGGCGTCCAGCGTGTCACCGATCCGGTCCAGGGCACCCGCCATCCGCTCCTGCGACCGCGCCAGGTCCCGGCGGGTTGCTTGAGCCTCGCGCTGGGTGACCACCAGCGCTTCGTCCAGCCGGAGGTTGTGCTCCTCCAGCCGGACGATCGCATCGGCGACGCCCGTCGGCATGGCGTAGACGGTCGCGGTGCCGGACGCGACCGGCTGCACCTCCGCCTTCTGCAGGGAGTAAGAACCATCCCGCTGGACGGCGACGACAACCTCCGCCACCCACTGTTTGAACGGCTCGGCCTCGGGCTTCGTGCAGGCGCTCACGAGCCGGATCAGGCCCTGTAGGTTCACCAACTTCATGTGGTTCTTGAGCCCGTGAGCTGCGAACTTGTGGGAACCGTCTGTCACACAGACGGTTCGTGCAAGTTCCCCCACATTGGTCGCGCACGTTGCGGGGACGTGCATGCTGAGCGCCTGCCGTGTGTTTGCGTAGCCCAGATTCACCGCGACATCGACTGCCGGGAACCAATGGGTTCCGTCCGGCATGGTGACGCGACGCACTCGTGACCCCGTCGCCGCGTAGACAAAGTCGTTGACGTCGATCGCGTCCTGCTGAGCCGCCGGGGCCGGCAGCTTGATGTGTTCGCTCATACGAACCACCTCCTGGGCGGAACGTAGAACGGGGTAAATCGAAAGTTCCAGCCTATTGTTGGATGTTCATTATTCCGGGTGACATTCAGCCCAGTTCGGTCGGCGGGGTGCGGTTCGCGTCGACTTTTTCGGTGCGGGTGAGTTCTGCCCAGACGACGTAGCGGTAGCGCGAGGTGTAGACGGGCGTGCAGGTCGTGAGGGTGATGTAGCGGCCCGGCTTCTTCTTGCCGGACTCCGTCGGGATCTGGTTGATGACGTCGACGTTGTACTTCGAGGTCTCGTCCAGGACCGAGTAGACCTTGTAGACGTACCAGGTGTCCTTGTCCTCGAAGACGACCGGATCGCCGTTCTTGAGCTTGTCTATGTTGTGGAACTTGGCGCCGTGGCCGTCGCGGTGGGCGGCGAGGGTGAAGTTGCCCTGCTTGTCCCACGGCATGGCCGACTTGACGGGCTGGTCGTAGTAGCCGGCGACGCCCGCGTTGAGGGTGTCGGTGTCGGTGCCCTTCTTGACCAGGACCTCGAAGTTCCTGCCCATCGCGGGGACGTGCAGGAAGCCGATGCCGTCCTTGGTGTCGAGGCCGCGGGGGCCGGTGGCGGCCCAGTCCTTACGGACCTTGTCGCTGTCCTTCTTCGCGTGGCGATCGGCTATGACGTTCGTCCACCACAGCGAGTAGGCGACGAACAGGGCGAGCACCAGCCCCGCGGTGATCAGCAGTTCACCGATCACACTGATGATGGCCGCGACCGGGCCCCGCCCGCCGCGATTGGTCGTCGTCACCGCTGTTCCGTTCTGTGGCAGTCCGTTGGCCGGCCCCGGGGCCGGTCAGTCGGGCAGCGCCGCAGGCTTGCCCTGGCTGCGCGGCCGTTCCTCGACCATCTTGCCCCAGACGATCATCCGGTACGTGCTGGTGAATTCCGGCGTGCACGTGGTGAGGGTGATGTAGCGGCCCGGCTTGGTGAATCCGGATCCCGGCGGGATCGGCTGGATCACCTTGACGTTCGAGGGGGAGGTGCTCGGCAGCACGCTCGTCATCTCGTACGTGTAGAACGTGCTCTCGGTCTCGACCACGATCTTGTCGCCCGGCACCAGCTTGTTGATGTAGCGGAACGGTTCTCCGTGGGTGTTGCGGTGGGCCGCGAGCGCGAAGTTGCCCTGCTTGTCCCACGGCATCGCCGTCTTCAACGCACCGGTGTAGTGGCCGACCATGCCCTTGTCCAGCACGTTGTGCTTGGAGATGCCCTCGGCGATCGGGGCCTTCACGTCCAGCTTGGGGATGTACATGATGGCAAAGCCCTGACCGGGGGAGAAGGCACCGGCCGCGCGGTCGTCGCCGGACTTCTGCTCGCCCTTGTCCTTGTCCTTGTCCCACTGGTTCTGCAGCGCGCTGGTCGCGCCGCTGGCCTGCTGATGGGCGCGGATGTTGGTCCACCAGAGCTGGTACGTCACGAAGAGCAGCATCAGGACGCCGACCGATATGAACACCTCGCCGATCACCCGGCTGAGGATCACCGCCGGGCTGTCCTTGGCCGCCCGCTCCGCCCGTCTGGCCTCCAGACGGGTCATGGGGACAGCCGGAGCCGCCTGGGCCGCCCCGGGGCCCGCGGGGCTCCCGGAAGCCGCTCGGCCCCTGGCGCGGTGCCCAACGCCCTGCTTGGCGGCTTTACGGCGCTCGGCACGGCCACCGGGCGCCGGAGCGGTCACCTCCGCGGGCGTGGGCTCCCCCACAGCGACCGACGCGTCGGAATCCGAGGTCTCGGCCGTCTCGGCGGACTCATCCGGCGTTCCGTCCGGGCGCACGGCCGGGAACTGCGCCGTCTCGCCGGGCACGCCTCTGCGCCGGACCCGGGGCGGCGGCGCGGGGGCAGGCTCGGACACGGGTGCGGGTTCGGACAGGACGGCGGGTTCAGGTTCGGGCGGCGCAGCGGGCCCGGCGGCGTAGCCGCTGTCGTATCCGCCCTCGTATCCGCCCTCGTACCGGCCCTCGTACGTGCCGGCGTATCCCGCGCCGTACCCCTCGTCGTATGCCGCGTCGTACGCGGGCGGCGACGTGGCGGCCTGCGCGGTGGCCTGCGGGGCCGGCGGCGGGTCCTGGGGCGCCTGCTGCGGCATGTCGTGCGGGCGGAACCAGGGGGAGCCGATGACTCCCTCGTCCGCGTCCGCCGGTGCGGCCGCGGGAGGGGTCTCCGCCACCTCGGGCGCGGGCGGCGCCGGCGTCCGGCCCGGAAGGGGGTCGCTGAGCGGGTCCGCGAGTTGTCCGACCGCCACCGCGAACTGGCCCGTGTCCTCGTAGGACGGGGGCTCGTCCGGGCGGAGCCCGGTCACACCCCGGCCCTGCCGACCACGGGCGCCAGTCCCGTCGAACGGTCGGGGGCGCCCTCGTCCCCGCACGCCACCAGCCAGTTGGCGAGCATCAGATGGCCCCATTCGGTGAGCACCGACTCGGGGTGGAACTGCACGCCCTCGACGGCCGCGTCACGGTGCCGCAAGCCCATGATGATGCCGCTGTCCGTCCAGGCCGTGACCTCGAACTCCGGCGGCACGGTGTCCCGCTCGACCGCGAGCGAGTGGTACCGCGTCGCGGTGAAGGGCGTCGGCAGGCCGGCGAACACGCCAGTGCCGGTGTGCGTCACGAGCGAGGTCTTGCCGTGCAGCAGCTCGGGCGCCCGGCCGACCACGCCGCCGTAGGCGACGGCCATGGACTGCAGTCCCAGGCAGACGCCGAAGACCGGCACCTCGGTCTCCGCGCAGTGCCGGACCATGTCGATGCAGACCCCGGCCTGCTCGGGCGCGCCGGGACCGGGGGAGAGCAGCACCCCGTCGAAGCCGTCCTGCGCGTGCGCGAGCTCGACCTCGTCGTTGCGCAGCACCTCGCACTCGGCACCGAGCTGGTAGAGGTACTGGACGAGGTTGAAGACGAAGCTGTCGTAGTTGTCCACCACGAGGATGCGAGCAGTCATCGGACGGAGGCCATCCCGTTCGTCGCGTTCATTCCGTTGTCCACTGTCACGTCGTTGAACGGCAGCAGCGGCTCGGCCCACGGGAAGACGTACTGGAACAGGACGTAGACGACGGCCAGTGCGAGCACGAGCGAGATCAGCGCCCTGAGCCACACGTTGCCCGGCAGATGCCGCCAGATCCAGCCGTACATGCGGTGCCTTCCTTCCCGGTTCTCCGGAACAGAGTAAGGGGAGATCGGCAGGACCGTCGGCCTACCCGGACAAACCGTTCGGCTACCGGGACAAACCCTCCGGCTCGCCCTGCTCGGCCGGGCTCACCGTCTCCAGGTGCGCCCAGGCGATGAGCCGGTGGCTGTGGCCCCACTCGGGATCGCAGGTGGTCAGCGTCAGGTAGCGGCCCGGCGCGGTCCAGCCGGACGCCCGCGGCACCGGGTCGATGACGCCGGTGTCGGTGGGGACGGTACGGAAGGGGGCGCGGTCCAGCACGTACGTGTACCAGGACACGCCGTCGAAGAGGTAGACGCGGTCGCCCTTGCGCAGCTCGGGGAAGTCCTTGAAGGGGTCGCCGTAGGTGCGCCGGTGGCCGGCCACCGAGAAGTTGCCGGTCGCCCCGAGGCGGGCGGTGCCCGGGTAGTGCCCGAGCCCCTTCTTCAGCACGCCGGTGCCGGTGCCCTGGAGGACGGGCTTGTGCCAGCCGGCACCGAGCCGGGGGATGTACATGACGGCGAAGGACGTGCCGTCCTTGTAGGGGGCCGGCGCGGGGGGAGCGGTGGACGGGGTGCCGCCCTGCGGGGCCGCGCTCGGGGCGGGGGCGGGGGCCAGCGATCCGGTGGCCCAGGTGTTCTGCAGCCGGTCGATCTCGCCGTTCATGGCGCTGTCCGCGCGCACACCGGTCCAGAACAGGAGGTAGACGACGAAGAGCACGATCAACGCACCGGCCGTGACGCACAGTTCGCTCAGCGTCCGCACGACCAGCCGGATCGTCATCGGCGCCCCTGCCCCCTCGCCCCGCAGCCGGTCACGCGGCCGGTCCCGCAGACGGTCGGGAGACGGTCAGGAGACGGGCTTCGCGTAGTGGAGATCCACTGTGCCGGAGTAGCCGGGAAGAGTCACCCGGTTGTCCGCCTCCACTTTCCAGCCGAGCCCGTAGGCGTTGACGTACTGGAGGTAGTTCTGGATGGTCGCGTTCCGGTCGATGGCCGCGCGCAGCTTCTTCTGGTCACCCACAGCGGTGATTCTGTACGGCGGGGAGTAGACCCGGCCCTGCAGGATCAGGGTGTTGCCGACGCAGCGGACGGCGCTGGTGGAGATCAGCCGCTGGTCCATGACCCTGATGCCGACCGCCCCGCCCTCCCACAGCGCGTTGACCACGGCTTGCAGGTCCTGCTGGTGGATGACCAGGTCGTTGGGTTGCGGGTCGGGGACGCCGGGGACGAGCGCGGTGGCGTTCGGCGGGGCGTCGTTGAGGGTGACGTTCAGCGCCGGGCCGGTCACCGCCTTCGTGCCGGCTTCCTCTTCGAGCAGGTCGAGCTGCTTGCGGGTCGCGTCGGCGGCGCCGGTGCCGCGGCGGGTGAGGGCGTCGACGTCGCCGCGGACCCCGATGAGCTGGTTCTCCAGCTCCTGGTTCCGGCCGCTCTGCTTGCGTACGTTGTCCGAGAGCTTGGGCAGCGGGTCGTCGCTGCGGATGTTGACGCCCTTGGCGGTGTCGAAGCTCATCCAGAAGATCAGGCCGGCGAGCGCGAAGACTCCCGCACTGAGCGTCCGCAGTACTACGGTGCGGGTGGAAGGACGAAAGGGAGAAGGACGGGTGCGGGACGTGTCGCCGGAATCGGTCACCGTACCCTTGTCTCCTTCACACCCGAGGAAGCACTACGCTAACGGACGCCCGTCCGCGGTGGTGCCCCCACCCGCCCGGCCAGCCTCACATCCCGACATCCCCGCGCGGTTACGCAGCGCATCGACAGGAGAGTCCCTCGTGCCGAAGTCACGGATCCGCAAGAAGGCCGACTTCACTCCGCCGCCGGAGAAGACGCAGTCGATAAAGCTCAAGTCCGGCTTCAACTGGGTCGCGCCCCTGATGCTGGCGTTCTTCGTCATCGGCCTGGCCTGGATCGTCCTCTTCTACGTCACGCAGGGCAGCCTGCCGATCGACGCGCTGGGGAACTGGAACATCGTGGTCGGCTTCGGCTTCATCGCGGGCGGATTCGTGGTCTCCACACAGTGGAAGTAGCCGGCTCCCCAGCTGGTCCGGACGGTTCTCCCCAGAGTTGTCCACACGGTTATCCACAGTGGGGAAAAGGTCGGAAGATCTGTGGATAACCTCTACGAAGTTGACGCCGGTGTGACCGGTGGCCGATGCGTCGGCCACCGGTCTTTCGTTGATCTTGCAGGGAAAACACGATGCGGTGACCGCACGCACACGCGTTCCCCACAGGGTGCACAGGCTCGGGTACTCGTTGTGGATAACGTCTGATCAACGCCAGTGGTAACGCCCTTCAGGCGGTAATCTGAGCCACCGCGATCCAGCTGGCCACGAGGGTGACCACCAGCACCCCCGCACAGGTCCCCCACTGCACCAGATTCCGGCGCTCGCGCGGCGCGTACGCCAGCCCGATCGCGATCACCGTGCCGGCCGCCAGACCACCGAGGTGGCCCTGCCAGCTGACGTTCGACCAGGTGAAACTGAAGAACAGGTTCAGCCCGAGCAGGATCATGATCGGCCGCATGTCCATGCGGTTGCGCCGCATGAAGACAACGGTGGCCCCGAAGAGGCCGAAGATCGCCCCGGAGGCGCCCAGGGCGCCCGGGTACGGGGAGAGCACCAGGACCAGAGCGCTGCCACCCAGTCCCGAGATCAGGTACAGCGCCAGATACCGGGCCCGGCCGAGCATGGCCTCCAGCGGGGCGCCGATCCACCAGAGCGTCAGCATGTTGAAGCCGATGTGCCAGTACTCCTGGTGCGCGAAGACCGAGCTGATCAGGCGGTACCACTGGTCGGGACCCTCGGAGACGCCGATGCAGTACTGCTTCACGACCGGGTCGCAGTACGCGTACAGCGACAGGTCGCCGGCGAGCCGGTCGCCGAGCACCTGCACCAGCAGGAAGACCGCCAGGTTGAGCCCGATGAGGATCTTCGTGACCAGGTGCGGGTCGGCCGCCACGGTGCCGCCGACGGCCGTGCGCGGCGTCGGCGTCGTCCGCCGGGCCTCGCCCAGGCACTCCGGGCACTGGAAGCCCACCGAGGCACTGACCATGCATTCCGGGCAGATCGGCCGGTCGCACCGGATGCAGCGGATGCCGGTCTCGCGATCGGGGTGCCGGTAGCAGCTGACCACCTGGTCCATGAGGTCCTCTTCCTGGGGACGCGCGTCGCCCTGCCCCTCCATACGGACGGGCAGGGCGCGGTGTTCCCGAAGAGTACGGCGCGATCAGTCCTTGCGGGTCTCGATCACGACCGACTCGATCACGACGTCCTCGACCGGACGGTCGGTGCGCGGGTTGGTCGGGGTGGCGATGATCGACTCGACGACCTTCTGGCCGGCCACGTCGACGACCTCGCCGAAGATGCTGTGCTTGCGGTTCAGCCACGTGGTCGGGGAGACCGTGATGAAGAACTGCGAGCCGTTGGTGCCCGGCCCCGCGTTGGCCATCGCCAGCAGGTAGGGGCGGTCGAAGCCGAGCTCGGGGTGGAACTCGTCCGCGAACTCGTAGCCGGGGCCGCCGGTGCCGTTGCCCAGCGGGTCACCGCCCTGGATCATGAAGCCGGTGATCACGCGGTGGAACACCGTGCCGTCGTACAGCTTCGCGTGGGTCAGCTTGCCGGTCTTCGGGTCGGTCCACTCCCGCGTGCCCTCGGCGAGCTCGACGAAGTTCTTCACCGTTTTCGGCGCGTGATTCTGCAGCAGCCGGACCTCGATGTCCCCGTGGTTGGTCTTCAGGGTCGCGTAGAGCTGTTCGGCCACGATCTACCTTTCATAGTCTTCGCTGACAGGGACAAATCCTCGCACGGACGCGGACACGCCGTCGGCCCGCGCGGCCCCATCGCGTCCCGGCCCGCATCGTGGCATCGTCTGTCTCAGCTCTCGCGTGTCCCGCCATGACCCATATGCCCGGTCGCACATGCCGGACCAGCCGTAAACAGGCATGATTTCAAATCGGGTGGATAGGCGAAAACCGTACGCCACCGAGGAGGAGGTTCCTGTGACCCGCATCGACAGCGTGCGCAACGCAGCCGGGCAGACCAAGGACAGCATGCAGCACGCCGCTGAGGTGGTCGCTCCATACGCTGTCACCGCCAAGGACAGCGCCGCGCACTACGCGGACGAAGCCCGTACCTGGTTGACGCCACGAGTCGTGACCGCCGCGTACAAGGCACACGCGGCGCTACCGCCCAAGGTCGCTTCGGCCGTGGACACCGCGGCCGTCAAGGCCGTGCTGACCGCACGGCAGGCCAACGAGTACGCGGCCCCCAGGGTCGGACACGCGGTGGAGGTCACCCGTGCCGCCGCGGGCCCCGCCCGTGACGAGGCCGTGGCACGTGGCGCGGCCGCCCTGGCCGCACTGCAGGGCAAGGTCTCGGTCGCCGAGATCGAGAAGCTGACCCGGAAGCACCGGCGCCGCGCCAGGGCGGGCAAGGCGGCCAAGCGCCTCGTCGTCATCGGCATCATCAGCGGGGCCGGGTTCGCCGCGTGGAAGTGGTGGAGCAAGCAGACCAACCCGGACTGGCTGGTCGAGCCCGCCGCACCGACCGAGGTCGCGGACCGTGCCACGCTCAACGGCAGCGGTCCGGTCGTCGTCGGGATGGACCGTTCGGACGGCGTCGACCCGCTCGACGTGGTCGACGGCTCGCCCGTCGAGCCCCTCGACCCCGAGGTGCAGGCGAAGCAGGCCGAGGCGGACCGGGTGGAACGCCCGGAACGCGACAACGAGTCCTGACCACGGACCGGGCCGGCAGCCGATAGCGGCGCGGTCCTGGATCCCCTGTCGAACAGCGCGTACGCCGAAGGGCGGGAGACCATACCGGTCTCCCGCCCTTCGACGAGCACGGTGGTGTCAGCTTCCGACCAGCTCCTCGGCACCGGCCGCGGCAGGCTCCTGGCCCTCGGCACCGGCCGGCTCGTCGATCACCGCGGGGACGCCCCGCAGGGTGTGGAGCGCGGCCACCGCCGCGACGGCGATCAGTACGGCGCCCGCCAGGGTGGTGACGTGCATGCTGTGGGTGAAGGCGTCACGCGCCGTCTCGGCCACCTGCCGCCCCATCGGGCCGGACAGCTGCGCGCCGGACCCGGCCGCCCCGCCCACGGATTCCCTGGCGGCCTCGGCCGCACCGGCCGGAAGGCCGGCCGGCAGGTCGAGTCCGCTGCGGTAGACGCTGGTGAGGACCGAGCCGAGGACCGCGATGCCCAGCGCCCCGCCGAGCTCCATCGCCGTCTCGGAGATCGCCGCCGCGGCGCCCGCCCGCTCCTTCGGCACGCTCGCCAGGACCGTGTCGGAGGTGACGGTGAAGGTCAGGACAATGCCCACACCGTTGACGATCAGGGCGGGCAGCAGCACCCAGTAGCTGGAGTCGGGGGTGACCAGGCCCAGCCCGACCATGCTGACCGACATCAGGCCCAGGCCCAGGGCCACCACCCTGGCCCGGCCGATCATGGGCACCAGGGCGGAGGACAGCGGAGCGGCGAAGGCGGCGGACAGCGGACCGGGGAGCAGCGCCAGGCCCGCCATCAGGGGGGACCAGCCGCGGACGACCTGGAAGTAGAGCGAGAAGGCCAGCGAGAGCGAGGCCGAGGCGAAGATCGCGACCAGGTTGGCGCTGATGGAGCCGGTGAAGGCCGGGTTACGGAAGAGCCTGACGTCCAGCAGCGGTGCGGCGATGCGGGTCTGGCGCCTCGCGAAGACGATCAGGCAGACGACGCCGATCGCTGCGGCGATCCACGCCGAGGGCTCGTGCACACCGTCACGGGCAGCCGTCTTGATGGCGAAGATGACACCCAGCAGGCCGACGATCGACAGCGGGACGCTGATCCGGTCCAGCCGTCCCGGGTGAGGGTTGCGCGACTCGGGGAGCACGATCACCCCGGCGATCACGACCGCCAGCAGGATCGGGACGTTGATCAGGAAGACCGAGCCCCACCAGAAGTGGTCCAGCAGCGCACCGCCCACGACCGGGCCGAGCGCGAAGCTGCCGGCCCCGACACCGCCGGAGATGCCCACGGCCGTGGTGCGCTCGCGGGGGTCGGTGAACACGTTGCGGACGATCGACAGCGTCGACGGCATGATCGTCGCACCCGCCACGCCCAGCAGGGTACGGGCGCCGATGAGCATCTCCGGGCTGCTCGCGTACGCGGTGAGGACCGACGCCACCCCGAAGGCGCCCGCGCCCAGCAGCAGCAGCTTCTTGCGGCCTATCCGGTCACCGAGGTTGCCCATCACCACCAGCAGGCCGCCGAGGGCGAACCCGTAGATGTCCGCGATCCACAGGATCTCGGTGCCCGACGGATTCAGGTCGGTGACGAGCGAGGGGATCGCGTAGTTGAGCACGCTGGTGTCGATGCCGAGCAGCGCCGCCGCCACACAGCAGATCGCCAGTACCGCCCAGCGCCGGGGGTCCGAGGGAGTGGTGAGGGTCGTCGTCCGCGCCGTCTTCGGCTTCTTCGTCATGCCGGTGACTGTGGCAGCGGGTTCTGACCGGTCACTGACCGCTCGCTTACCGCGCGGCCTCGAAAACGGTCAGCGCCTCTTCCCGGGAGAGGGCGACCCCTCGGGCGTGCGCCGCGGCGAAGGCGGCGGCGCCGAGCGCGGCACGGGCGGCGGCGCCGACCCTGGCCGTGTCCGGGTCGGGCGGCACCTCGGCTCCGCGCAGCGTCCGGGCGGTCCCGAGCAGCAGCGCGGCCCGCTCCGGTACGCCGTCCAGCAGCGCCAGGCCGGCCAGCGCCTCCGCGAAGCTCGCGGCGACCGGGCCGTTGCGGCCCACCAACTCGGCCTCGGGAAGCTGCCGGTAGTAGCCGCGGGCCTGTTCCAGGTCCCCCTCGGCCTCGGCGATCCTGGCCAGCCCGATGAGGATCAGCGAACGGTTCATGTCGACGCCGGCCCACCCGATGCCGCTCTCGCCGAGGGCCAGTTCGCAGAGCGCGCGGGCGTCGGCCAGCTCACCGAGCCGCCGGGCGACCTCTCCCAGCCCGAGGTGGGCCATCGCCATGCAGTCGGGCGCACCGGCCCGCCGGGAGAGTTCGACCACCCGCTCGTAGTCGGCGCGGGCCGCTTCGGTGTCCCCGTCACGGGCGCTGCGTTCGGCCCGCCGGCACAGCAGTTGCGCCATGTCCTCGATCGCGCCGAGCGGTTCGACGTAACCCAGCGCCTCGTCGGTCAGCGCGGCGGCGCGCTGGTGGTCGCCCTGCCAGTCGGCGAGCTGCGCCAGTACGTCCAGCGCGTTGGCCATCGCCCAGCGGTCGCCGAGCGCCCGGAAGCCGGCCAGCCCGGCGGTGAACTCCCGCTCCGCCTGCGCCGTGTCACCCCGCACCATCCAGTGCGCATAGCCCTGCCCCAGGTGCAGCAGCGCCGCTGACCACGGGTCGCGGCCGGGATCGTCCAGACTCCGCGCGATCAGCTCCGCGGCGTCGCTGGTGGGCGCGCCCATGGCCATCGCCCAGATGACGGTGAGGGTGGGGAAGCGCTGCGGCATGTAGCCGAGGTCGGCCATCACCGCTTCGGCGGCGGCCGTGTGCGCGCTCAGCTCCTGGTGGTCGGAGGGCCCGTTGGCCGCGGCGAGCACACACAGCACGTACTCCTCGTCGAGCCCCGCGGGCGCCCGCGGGCCGGTGAGGTCCAGCAGGGTGCGGGCGGGGCCCGCGCCCTCCAGGCGCACGCCGCGCAGCAGCCAGTACGTCGACAGCGGTGCCAGCAGCCGCAGCGCCGTCGTGACGTCGCCCTCCTCCACCCGGCGGCGCAGCGCGGCGTGCAGGTTGTCCTGGTCGGCGGCGAGCCGTCGCAGCCAGTCGAGCTGCTCCGAGCGCCGCAGATGGGGCTCCGCCGCGGCGGCGACACCGAGGAAGTACCGGGCGTGGGCGCGGCGCAGGGCTGCCGTCTCGCCGGCTTCCGCGAGCCGCTCGGCCCCGTAGGCGCGGATCGTCTCCAGCATCCGGTAGCGGACCCCGTCGGCGCCCTCGGGGCGGTGGGCGACCACCAGGGACTTGTCGACGAGCGAGTCGATCAGATCGAGCACGTCGAACGCGTCGACCCCGGCCTCCGGCGTGGCCCCCTCGTTCTCCTCGGGATCCGTGCAGACGGCCTCGGCCGCCTCCAGCGTCCAGCCGCCGGCGAAGACCGAGACCCGGCGCAGGACGGCGCGTTCGGACTCCGTGAGCAGATCCCAGCTCCAGTCGACGACCCCGCGCAGCGTCTTCTGACGGGGCTGGGCGGTACGGCTGCCACGCGACAGCAGCCGGAACCGTTCGTCGGGGCGGATCCCGGGCCCGTACTCACCCTGCTCCGGTGCGGACAGCGCACCGAGCCGGGAGGCGATCTCGGACGCGGACATCGAGCGCAGGCGGGCGGCGGCCAGTTCGATGGCGAGCGGAAGTCCGTCAAGCGCCGTACACAGCCGCAGGACGGCGTCGAGATCGGCGGCCAGCTCGAACTCGGGCTGCACGGCCACGGCCCGCTCGGTGAACAGCCGCACCGCGGGGAACGCGAGCGCGCGGACGTGGTCCGTGCCGGGCGGCGGCAGCCGCAGCGGAGGGATCGGGCACAGCGTCTCGCCGGGGATCCCCAGCGGCTCGCGGGTGGTGGCCAGCACGCGCAGGTCTCCGCAGTCCCCGAGCAGCTGACCGACGATCTTGGCGATCTCGCCGACGACGTGTTCGCAGTTGTCCAGCACGAGCAGCAGCGGCCGGCCGGCCAGGGCCGCGGTCACCCGGGCGACCGGATCCGGGGCCGGACCGGCACCGGGCATCACCCCGGCCTCGCGCAGCCCGAGCGCGCCCTGGATCGCGTGCGGCACCTCGGCGGCGTCGGTGAGTCCCGCCAGTTCGACGAAGCAGGCCTCGCCGCCGTACCGCCCGGCCGCCTCGACCGCGATCCGGGTCTTGCCCGCCCCACCGGGGCCGATGAGGGTGACGAGCCGCCCCTCGGACAGCTGCGCCCCGATCCGGTCCAGTTCCTCGTCACGGCCGACGAAACTGGTGAGCTGCGTGGGCAGCGCGAAGCGCGGTCCGGCCGATTCGGGCGATGTTCCACGTGGAACATGCGCGTGCACGGCAGGCGTCAGCCCCGCATCACCGCGCAGCACCGCCAGGTGGACGGCGGCCAGCTCGGGCCCCGGGTCCGCGCCCAGTGTCTCGGCGAGCTCGCCGCGAGCCGCCTCATAAGCCTCCAGCGCCTCGCTCTGCCGTCCACTGCCGTACAGCGCCCGCATCAGCTGGCCGCGCAGCCGCTCACGCAGCGGATGCGCGTCGACGAGCTCCCGCAGCCCGGCGACCAGCTCCCGGTGACTGCCGAGCGCCAGTTCGGCCTCCATCCGGTCCTCGGCGGCGGAGACCCGCAGCTCCTCCAGACGCGTCACCTGCGGCTGTGCGAACGGCGCGTCCCCCACATCGACCAGCGCGGGCCCGCGCCACAGTTCCAGCGCCTCCCGCAGCAGTGCGGCGGCGCGCGCGGGATCACCTGCGGCCAGCGCCTCGCGCCCCTGCGAGCCGAGCCGCTCGAAACGGTGCGCGTCGACGTCGTCGGGGTCGATCACCAGCCGGTACCCCGCGGGACCGAACTCGATCGGCTGCCGCAGAACGTGGCGCAGGCGCGACACCTGCGACTGCAGGGCGTTCGCGACCCCGGCCGGCGGTTCCTCCCCGTACAGGCCGTCGATCAGCCGTTCGGGCGTCACCACCCGGCCCGCGTCGAGCAGCAGCATCGCCAACAGCGCCCGCCGCCGCGGCCCGCCCAGCACGACCGCGCCGCCGTCCCCGTTCCAGACCTGCGTCGCGCCAAGGATGCCGAACATCACGCCCCCGATTGTGCAGCACCTGATGATGATCCGATACGCACATCAGCGCGGGACCGTGAACGGTCCCGCGCTGATCGACACTGTGGAGCCTAGGAGATTCGAACCCGAAATCGTTACGTCTCTGACCTGCGGAAATGCCGGAGAACCGGGACAATAGGCCCCGTTTCCATCCTCCTGGATCCTGCTCCATCCGCCTCGATCCGGCTCCGGTGTTGACGTGTCAACACGGGCCCGGCACGCGTTGCTGAAGAGAATCCGCAGCCCTGGCCAAGCCCCTGAATACCTTGCCAGACAGGCGATGTGTCCCATCCTCCACGTTCCTTGCGCGGGCAAAGCACCGGCCGAGGCCATCAAGCGGCGTCGTGGTCGTCAACATCGGCAGGTTCCTACGCCTGCGCTCAGCGGCCCGGCACCGGTGCCCCTTATTTGGGCTCGGCACGCCGACGTCCGTCAAGGGCTGCGTACGGGTTACCACGTCGATTCGATCAGCTCTCGTGTTCCCATGCCGGGGGTCCCATGAGCACGTCACCGCGCCCCGCACTGGTCGTCGAGCACATCGGCTCCTCGCGTTACATCGCCGGAGCTGTCAGGAGGACTACGCCGCGGCCTGGGTTGCCTGTGGCCGGACTCGGAACGTCTGGCCCATCGCCCGTTCGACCGAAATCAGGAGGACGACTCGCTCAGGGTCCGGGGCCGGCGTCCGTCCGTATCGCTCTCCGTAACGGGAAACTGCGTCTTCGACCGCTGCCGCGTCGGTGCACACCTCCGCCACGCCTTCGAGCGTGGCCCACCGGCCCCCGTCGACTTGGCAGACCGCGACTCGGGCCCCCTCCCCGCCCGCGAGGATGTTGGTGACTTTCCGGCTCGATTTCCGGGTGATAACTCTGGCCAGTCCTGCGGCAGCGTCGACGGTCACGCCAACGGGAACAACGTGCGGTCGGCCGTCAGGTCGCAGCGTAGTTATTGTGCACAGATGGTATTCGTTCCAGAACTCTTGGTAGTCATTGCTCTGGCCGGTTATTGCGTTGGACATGGCTGAAAGCGTAATGGCGCCAGTTGCCCGAACTGCCCCGAAGTGACCGCCGCCACACGCCGCCTAGCTGGGCGATTAGCCCGATTCATTGGCGTATGACACACGTAGTTCAACCCTAAATATCTCAGATTCATAACGGACTCGCGGTGAGGGCTGCCGTTTTTGAAGCCGTCACCCTGGAGCACAAAACGCCAGGTCAAAGCGCTTGATCGAATGGTTTGTAGTCGATTTGAATCGTTTTGAGATGGCAGGATTACTTGCGTCCTACACTTATTGATCATGCTTTTCAGGCCATGCCTTGCCTGAGCCGTCACGTACTGTCCAACGAGGTTCCCGGAGGCTCCTGCGAGATCGCCCGCCGGGTGTCTCATCGTGTGTTCGCGTATGTGACACCAGGGGTGGGCGAGGCAATCTGAAAGCCAGGCAGCAGGGCCCCTTGTGAGGGTTTGGCGGGGCTCGCAGGCATGTCTAACTGCGGTCACTTCCGGCCTCGGGAACCGGACGTCATCGACGTGGGCGCGATGTCGCCCCGGCTCGGGGAAGCCATGATCTGCCGTTGGAGGGATTACTCAGTGTGGTCAGAGAAGAGTGGTCGAGGCGCGGCGGAGCCGACGATTCCCGCGCAAGGCGGGGTCGGTCGCGGGCGCCGCTGGCGCACAGCCGGAAACCGGACCGTGGAGAAGGATCTGCACCGCCTGATTCGGCGTGAGCTTCAAGACCTCGGGATAACTGCCCCGCTCAACGTCGAAGAACTCTGCCAGGCGCTCAGTCGCCGACGGGGACGTCCGCTGTACCTGCGGGAAGCTCCTCTTCCGAAGCCGGGTCCCTCGGGGCTGTGGGCCTCGTACGAGGGCTACGACGTGATCCTTTACCAGCAGGAGACGACTCGGCTGCACCAGGAGCACATAATTCTCCACGAGGTAGGGCACATCCTCGTGGCGGAGAACGAGGAAGCGGCCGAGAAGGCTGCGGGCGAGACGTCGGAACAAGCTCCCGCGCTGGACCCTGATGAGGAGTCCGCCGTCTCCGTGGAGGGCTGGGCCACCATGTTGCCCGTCTTCGAACCCGAGACGATCAAGCGGGTCGCGTTCCGGTGCTCGTACGACGACGGGGAGGAGTGCTCCGTCGAGCTGGTGGCCACGATCATCCTGGAGTGGTCTTCCCTGCTGAACGACTCCACTCCGCTGTCGGACGACCCCGCGCTCCGGCGTGTGGAGTCGGCTCTCAGTGACCGGCGAGGATGGCTGTAACCCGTGGAACTGCTACTTCTGGGGCTCCTGGCTGCTCTCGTCTGGAAGCTCTACCAGTGGAGGCGATCCCCGCACGACGCCCCTCTGCGGTCGGTCACCCTCTGCTTGCTCTGCGCCGCGCTGTCGTACCCCGTGGCTATGCCCGGGGGCGCGTCAGGCGTTGACACGGTTGCTGGCCATGGGGCAGCGAAGCTGATCCAGAATGTGCTGCTGCTCATCGCGATGTACTTCCTGATGTGCTTCTACCTCTACTCCACCGCTGACGAAGAGGCGGGCCGCCGCCGGGCACGTAAGGAGGCTGTGGTCGTCGGAGTCGTCGTGGTGGCCATCACGGTGGCTGCCGTGTCGGTGCCGAACGAGGTCTTCGCCGGCAGTTTCAGCACGGCGGACATGACGATTCCGCAGATCGCCTTCTTCTACGGCGGAGCCGGTCTCTACCTCATGTACGTCCTCGCCCTGGCCTGCCGGTGGACTCGGCGCTATGCCCGAATGTCCCGGCGCCCCCACTCCACCGGGCTCTGGATGACGGCCGTTGGCCTCGGAGCGATGGCGGTGGCCTGCGCGATCCGGGCCGTCATCGTCGCCGTTCGATGGGCTGGTGTTGAGGTACCCAAGCCGCTGATGGCCGCTGTCGCCTTCCTCCTGGTGGCGTCAATCCTCACGTTCGCGGGCGGGATCACCTACTCCGGAGCCCGAGCCCGGATCGCCTCGCTGCGGCTCTGGCTCCAGCACCGGCGCGATCACCGTCGTCTCGCCCCTCTGTGGGAGCTGCTGGCAGAGGCGTACCCCGACAACGTCCTGCGGCCGGCGTCCCCGGCCGCACTGGACCGGTGGCGGGCCCGGGGTGTGCACCGGCGCTATCACCGTCGCATCGTGGAGTGCCGTGACGGCCTGGTGGACATCAGCCCGTACCTGCTGGGTGACGGTGACAGCAGCGCGGTACTCAACGTCGACTCCGCAGAACTCGCCGCCCGGCTCCGCCGCGCGTCCGCCCGGATCGACAAGGGTGTTCCTGCACCCCGCCGACCGGTCCCCCTCGCCATGGCTCTGGGGAGCGACCGCAAGTCGGATGTGAAACAACTGATTGCGGTGTCCGACGCACTGCGTCAAGCCGCATGACCCCCCATGATCAAGGAGTCAACATGCTGATCACCGGTGGACGAGTGCTCGTCGACTCGGGGTCCTACCTGGAAGACGGCGCCGTTCTCATCGACGGAGGCTTGATCGCTGCCGTCGGTCCGCGCAAGGAGATCGAAGAGCAGGTCGGCGTCGACGTGCCTCGGTTCGCGTTCGACGGCGCTGTCCTGCCGGGGCTGATCGACGCCCATGTCCACCTCGCCTTCGACGGCGGGCCTGATCCGGTAGCCACTCTCCAGAACTCAACGGACGAGGTTCTGTTCGAGGACATGCGCCTTCGCGCGGAACAGCTCCTGCTCAGCGGCGTCACCACGGCCCGTGATCTCGGTGACCGGGGCGGCCTGGCGCTGCGTCTCGCCGCAGAGGTCGCGGATGGTCGTACACCGGGGCCGAGGATCGTGTCCGCGGGCACGCCCGCAACCATCGTCGGCGGGCACTGCCACTTCCTGGGCGGCGAGGTCTCCGGTGAAGCCGAGATCCGGGCCCTCGTGCGCCGTAACCTCACGGCGGGTGCCGGGGTCATCAAAGCGATGGTGACAGGCGGCGGCCTGACCAAGGACGGGCCCAAGAGCCACCAGTCCCAGTTCTCAGCGGAGGAACTGGCTGCGCTCGTGGACGAGGCCCATAAGGCGGGCGTTCCCGTAGCAGCCCACGCACACGGCTCCGACGGCATCACCGCGGCCGTGGAAGCAGGTGTGGACACGATCGAGCACTGCACATGGATGACGGGCGACGGCCTCGACTTCCGGCCGGACGTAGTCCAGCAGATCATCGACCGGGGTATTAGCGTCTGCCCGGCCGTCAGCCCCCACTGGCAGATGCTCCCCCGCATCTTCGGCGAGGAGCGGGCGAGCGCGATGTTCGACCTGGTGCGGCAGATGGCCGACGCGGGCGTTCGCCTGGTGGCCGGAACGGATGCGGGAGTGCAGCGCGCGGGCTTCGATGGCCTGGTCCCGGCACTGTCGTTCTACTCCCACCTGGGCCTGCCGAATGCGGCGATCATCGACATGGCAACGTCCGAAGCGGCGACGGCGCTGGGGCTGGGCTCCACCACGGGGCGGATCGCTCCCGGCTACCACGCGGATCTCCTCCTGGTCGACGGAGACCCGCTCGCAGAACTCAACGCGCTGAAAAACGTGCGGGCTGTGTTCGCCTCCGGCCAGCGCTACGAGCCCAACGCGGCCACCGAGTAGAAGTACCTACGCGGTGCCCTGTTTCCCGCGACTCGCTGAGTCTCGGGGAACGGGGCACTATTCGTCGGCGTCGGGCGCGTCCTTCTTCTCCAACTCGGTGGCGAACTCGTTCAGCATCGAGAGGACATCGGCCGACAGACCCTCCGAGCCCATCCCTCGCGCTCGAATGCGGCCCACCTTCCCGCTCTTGCCAGCCCTCATCAGGCGAAGCCCTTCGACGACCTGCCGGGCGACCTCGTCGCCTGGCTCGAAGTAAAGGCGCGTGACGCCAAGGAACCTGGCGATCCCGTCCAGGACGACCGGAGCAGGGGCTTCGGCCTCGTCGGCGCCCGTACGAAGGGCCTCCACCTTCTCGGCCGTGGTGACCTGCGACCCCGCGTACGCGTTCACAGCATCCGCGATCTCGCCGTCCCCCGGCGCAGCCCCTGACGGGTACGAGCGCTCCAGGAGAAGAGTGATCTTCTCAGCGAGCGTGCGGGGCGGTTCCTCGACCGACGCGGCGGCAGCGTCGCCCTCCAGCTCTTCGCCCCGGGCCTTCGCCATGGACCGTTCCTGCGCTTGCTCCAGCTCCTTCACGGTGACGCCATACGCCGTCGCCAGATCAGGGAGGTACCTCTCCTTGAGCGGGCGGACGCCGTTCTCCGCGCCGGCCACTGGACCGGCGCTCTTGGTCCCGATCACCCCCGCCACCTCGTACCGGTAGAGGCCGGCGTCGCACCGCAGGTCGGTGAGGTCGGGCAGACCATTCCGCGGGAACAGCACGTCAAGCGGCTTCTTGAGCACCCGGGCGAGGGCGGGCAACTTCTCCTGGTCAGGCGCGTTCGTGCCCAGCTCCCACCCCGCCACCGTCGAGTCCGCGACTCCGACGGCAGATGCCACGTCGGACTGCGAAGTCTCGGCGTCTCGACGCACCTTCCGCACACGATCTCTGTCGAAGAGCCGGGCTGGCATCAGACCTCGTTTTTGAATGAAACCGAGGAAACCTCGGTCTGTTGACTTTTTATGGCAACCGCGATAGCTTCAGTTTAGCGAAAAACGAGGGCGTTCGCACCCCCTCGCCATCGCCCGCCAGGCCGAACCGATCTCGGGCCGACCCGGTGGAGAGGGGAAGTTGCGTACAGCTCGTGCGCTCCACGTCCCCTCAAAACGCCATCGGCGCCCGGAAGTTCGCACCTCCCGGACGCCAGACAGCTCGTGATCCGAGGCTCCGCATGGGACCGCAAGATCACTCGCACAGCCACTCCGTGTCCATTCGCACGGCACTGCGGAGCGGCGTACCACATAGAGGAGTGTCGCATGTCCCCTACTGCGGATTGCAAGCCGAAGGCCGGGATCGCCTCGGGACCGGCTGAACGGTTGGCCGAGCAACTGACGTCCATGTTGCCCCCCGGGGCCGCTGTCGTACAGGTCCGTCTCCAGGGCCCCCGGACCCTCTGGCCCCACCTCGGCCTCACGGCCGTGAGCGATCGGGGCCGCGTACTCCGCGTGCCTCGCGCCAAGGCGCTGACCATCGCGCGGTGGATCATCCGCTCGTTTCCCCAGGCCGGATGGGCAGCCTCCGGCGGCCAAGCCTTCGACCTGCGGACGGCTCAGCTGCGCGGGCTGGACGCATGATGTCGGCCGTCGCACCAGCCACCGCGGTTCCTGCCGCCCTCGGGCCCAACGAATTGCAGGGGCTCGCAGCCGTGATGAGCCTGCTCGCTCAGGCCGGCGGGATCGACGCTCTGTTGGGCAACCGTCAGTCGGAACATGGCGAAAAGCGTCTCCACCTCGGATACAGCGAGGCTGCCGAGCGGCTGAATATCCCGGAAAAGTGGCTGCGGGAGCGAATCTCCTCGCTGCCCCACCGCAAATTCGGGAAGTTCGTCCAGTTCGCCGAGGAAGACCTCCGCGCGATTTCGGATATGCATTTCGTAAACCCCGGTATGGCGACTGAAAAGAACCGCGAGTCGGCCTTGATGGCCATCCAGCCATCTAAGCGTTCACGCAAGCGCTTCTGACCTCTCCTTGCGTTCGAGCGCGTTAATGCGCTTGGCGCCGTGAACATCGCGAGATACAAATGAGCACTGAAATATCCAGTCTCATCGAGGCTGCATTGCAAGGGAACTGGGCTCCTCTCGTTAAGGAATCCAGAAAGGCTGCCGGGAAGCACTGGGCCGAAGACGCCAGATGCTCGAATCAAGAAATCAACATGTTCGTTCCCCTATGGGATGGGCCTCGTGAAGATCCCGAGACCGTAAAAAGCAAGCTGGGCACATCCCTTAACAGGCCCCGCAATCTATGTGCATCCTGCCCTTTGGCCGTGGCTGCCCGGTGCCTGGTCGAATCGCTCAGGGAAGACGATGAGTTCGGAATTCGGGCTGGCCTCCTGGCCTCAGAGCGGTCCGCACTGCGCGCCGCGTGGCAGCGGCGCGCGAACGAACGGGCCGTGGAGAGTGCCCTCCAAGGCTGTACCGCAGCTCTCAGTAAGGTCGAGCGCGACGCGGTAATTGCGCGATTCGCAACGGATTCGTCATTTGACCCTGCCGCTGTCGCCCGGGGGCTCGGCGTTACGCACGAATACCTCTTGAAACTTGCGCGCCGCCACAGGAAGAAGTGGCCGACCGCGCCGCTGGCATTGCACGGCGCTCACGCCGCCTGATACGCCGCCGAGGAAACGATTCTTCTTGCAAGGCAGCGCCTTGTGGTTCCGGGAGTTCTCTCCATGATTCAGAACGACCCCGCCGGTTCGCGGTGCATAAATCTCGGTGCCTCGATCCGCGAAATAGTGCCCACGGCTGTGCTCGTGCGGGTGTATCCCGAGCGTCGGTCTGTTACCCACCTTTTCGGATCGGACTTCTTCCCCATGCCTATCGACCGCCAGACCGAAGTAAAGGTAGCTCAAATGGTTAGACGCCACTTTGGCGAGGCTGCCGACTGGCGTCGTTCCCACGATTTCCACATCCCCACTGGCGCGCTCTATCTCACCCCCGAGCCGAACCAGAACGGCTATATCCCGGAAGACGATTACTCTTTCGGCCTCTCGCCCTTCCGCTGCATAGCGATAGCCAACGGGGATTGCCGATGAGCGATATAGCGACCAACTTGGTCTGGTCAAAGTCTAAGTCGTGCAGGGGCTCCCGCCTCGTCATGCTCGCGCTCGCCCGGAAGTCTGACGACGAAGGCAAAGCCAGCCTGACGCTGGAAGAGATATCCACGCTCACGCAGCTCACGGCTCGCTCGATAACCAAGTGCCTTGGAGAATTGGCGAAGCTCGGTGAACTCAGCCACGAGCGAGGAGGGGGAGCCTCAAACCCCAACAGCTACTCAATCCTCCTGTTCAGCGCGGATACCGCTACCCACGCCGATTCAGAGAAGGAACTTCCCACTCCGTGCCTCAGAGCGTCAGGAGAGGGAACTACGTTCCAGGAAGCGTCTTCCCAGAACTCTGCTTCGGCGGCCGAAAGTGGGAAGTTCCCGCACGCCAACTTGGAAGTTTCTTCCTCGCGCACGCGTGGTGGTAATACTCCCTACGGGAGTATTACCACCACCAAAAAGCAAGCTAGCTCGTCAGGGCTGAGGCGACCGAACAGCGATGCCGAGCAGGACTCGGTGAAGGTGCCGGACGGCGCCAAGGATCTGGTAACAGCCGTAACGAACGCAGGAATGCTCGTCGGCTGGCGGCTGACTGAATCCGAATGGGATCGGGTAACAGCTCTCGCGGCCCGTTGGGGCAATGAACGGCTGGTCGAGATGGTGGCGCGGCGGTGGAACGCCTCACGTCCGCCCCAGTCGGCCCGCTACCTGCTCCGCATCTGGGCGGACCTTCCCTCACACGCCTCCTCCGCGGTCTCCGAAGGCAACGTCGTGCCTCTGCGTCGACCGTCCGGAAGCTGGGTTCCTTTTCAGCACACCGCCGCCGACAGCGCTTACCAGAACGGATTTTGATCATGGCTGAGCCGGAACCCGTAGGTAGTGCCAGGTCAATGCGCGCTATGGAACGAATACTCACTGCGAAAGGGATTCAGGTCGTGCCCGACAACCCTGCCGAAGACTCTTCGGAAGAAAACCCGGGAGACCGGGACTGGCACCGCCGCGCTCGGGCCGACTACGCGCTGAGCCGCTGGGCGACCGCCACTCCTCCCCGGTTCAGCGACGCCGAGGCGACCATGCCCGAGGTCACCCGCTGGGCTGACCGCGCACTCGCGGACAACTCCGCTGCTGGTGCTCTGCTCCTCACCGGCCTCACGGGGACGGGAAAGACTCACCAGGCGTACGGAGCCCTTCGGAGGATCGCGGCCGGCGGCCCGGACCGGTTCGAGCTGATCGCCGTGAACTCGGCAGACATGTACGGCAACCTGCGTCCCTCACAGGTCATGGGCGCGGCGGAACGGGAGCTGCGGCGGCTCAGCGAGGTGCAGTACCTCTTGCTCGACGACCTCGGTACGGCGAAGACGTCGGAATGGACCGAAGAGGTCACGTATCGGCTCATCAACTTCAGGTACAACCACTGCTTGCCGACGATCATCACGTCCAACCTGCCCGCTCGCGACGAACACGGGTCGGACCTGACCGACTTCGTCGGGGCCCGTGTGGCGAGTCGCCTGGCCGAGATGGTGACAACCCTCGTCCCGATGATCGGTGCGGACCGGCGTCGCGGCGGGAGGGCAGCGTGATGCCGGTCCGCCTCCGTGGTGCGTCCCGAGACGCCGCGACGTTGTCCACAGCCTGTGCATACGTCGGCCCTCACAGCCGGTACGCGAACCCGTTCACAGTGGGTACCCGGTCTCCGCTCGGTCCTCCGCTGGACGCTGCTGAGTCCGTGGACCTTTTCGCCGCCACCCTCCGAGGCCCGGTAGGCCGCTGCTACGCCGCGCGGTTCGCCCGAACACTGCACGGTCTCGACCTGATGTGCACGTGCCCTCTTGACGTGCCGTGCCATGCGGACGTCCTCCTCCGCCTCGCCAACGAAGCGTGCGGCGGCAGCGCAATCCGCGCCCCTTTTCTCCTGGAAGGCCCCCGATGAGTCACCCGATCATGTTCGCTGCGGCCAAGCGCCTGACGACCTCCGAGGAGCGGCGCACGGCCGCCCGGGAGAATGCTTTCCGCACCTGGGGCCCGAGGTCCATCACGGCGGCGTCGAAGTACGCACGTCGTCTCCTGGGGGATGAAGCGGTCACACTCGATTGGGAGGTCCTGGGCCTCCTCTCGTTCGAAGAGCACCTGCAAGCCTTCACGTCCCTCGACACGGTCGGGGGCCAGCACCTGGAGCTGTACTACACCGACCAGGGCGGCACGGAGCGCATCCTTCTGCGGGTCTCGTGCGTGAGCTGCCCAAGTCAGCACGTGCACGAGGTGACGTCCATGGAACAGCTCGGACAGTTGCTCTCCCAGACCCCGGCCTGGCAGTCCATCAACCCGCGTGCCGGGGGGAACCTCTGATGTCCGAGGCGCACATACCCGCGGCGGCAGCCGAACCGCGGGGTGCCCACAGCCTCCGCGGGATGACGGCCTGGGACCGCTCCGCGATCATCCTGCTCGGCGCGGCCGGCTTCCTCTTCTCCTACGACGCGCTGCGACAGATCGCCATCGCGATCCACGCGCGGGAGAGCCTGAGCTACCTGTTCCCGGTGTTCATTGATGGGTTCATTGCGTACGGCGTTCGAGCGATCGTGCTCCTTCGTCACCAGCGTTTCGGCGCTCGGCTATATGCCTGGTTCCTGTTCCTCGCGGCGACCGGGGCAAGTCTCGGCGCGAACGCCTTGCACGCCATCACGTTGAACGATGGTCCGCAGGCCGGACGGTCCGCACTGCACCTGACGGACGGCGTCGTCGGCGTCCTGTCGATGCTCGCACCGCTCGCGCTGGCGGGTTCCGTGCACCTCTACATTCTGATGGCGCGGACGGCGGAACTTTCGGTCCCGGACAGCGCGGACAACGGTCCCGGACCGGTCCGGGAGGAAGGGCTGAGGCTGGAAAGAACCGCAGTTCAGTCCGCGCTTCGTCCGCCGGAAGCAACGATCACGGCCGGGGTGCGAAGCCTTCCGTCCGGTCCGTCCGCAGCAGAAGACGCGGGTCCGGCCCCCGTCGACCTGCAAAAACATGAGGTGGGGCAAGACGACGGGGCGCGTGCGGACGAGTCCGCGACTCACGCGCCCGCAGGCACCGAAGGTGCGGACGAGGTTCCCTGCGACGCGGACGGACCGGCTGTTGGACCTGCGGACGACTGGCCGACGGCGGCGCCCCCGGCAGCGGCTAAGACCACCGTCGTAGCGGCGGTCCGTGCCCTTGCGGACGGCGAAATGCCGTCCGTCCCGGACGATGCTGAGTGTCCGCAGGATCGAGAGGCGGACGACGAGTGGTTGGCGGAACTTCTGCCGATCGCACGGGCCGCCACCGAGAAGGCCGGACGGATCAACCGTGACGTGGTGGGAGGAGCCGTCCGCCCGCACCAGCCGATCAGCAACGACCGGTTGGGTGTGCTGCTGGGCCGGCTGAAAGAGGAGGAAGACGAGGCGGCCGGGACGCCCCCCGCTGCATCCCGAGCCCTCTGGTGATCTCATCTCAAGAGTGCCCCCGGGGCCTGCGCGGCTCTCGCCGTACAGGCCCCGGGCGGCTCGTTCGACCAGGAAGGAAGACCATGTGGAGTCGCCGACGCGACCGGGCGGAGAACGCCGTCAGTCCTGACGCCGTTCAGGCAGCGTCCGCGCTGACGGTTCACCTCCAGGGCGGGGGCAGTCTTCTGCCGGTCCCAGTGGAGGGCGTTCCTCTTGCAGACGCCGAGGTCGCATTCGCGGACGTGACGTGCTCGACCGCTCGCTTCTACGGAACAGAGGTTGCTTACCCTCGCTCGGGTGCCGGGTACTTCGAGGACCACCCGACCTTCGGTCGGCGGTGGGTGTCCAACGGCCGCCTCGACGCCAGGCGGCGCCATGAGGCGGAGGTTGCCGCCCGGCCGCAGTGGCGCGACCCCGCCATGGCCCGCGTGGTTCTCACCTCGATCGGTGTGCGGCTCTTGCCGACCGGATCGCCCTCCTGGCTGCCGTTCGACCATGCCCTCCTGGCGGGAGTCACGGAGGAACAGTCCGCGGTCGTGCTCTCGTACAGCGTCTGCGCTCCGGTCCTTCTCGCTGGTGCAGCAGCTCCGTGGCTCGGTGTGGCCATCGAGCACATGCGCCGCACGGCCATGTAGGTCCGAAACGGCCAAAACGCCTCTTCCATCACAGAAGTCGGAACCTAATTCCTGGAATTAGGTTCCGGCTTCTTTGTTGATTCGAGTTGTCCGCGGACCCCTGCAAAGATTCAGGCATGGCCAACGCCGCAAGGCACTTCCGGCCCTTGAGATCTGCTCTCTGATCTCTCCGAATCGCGCTAGGGGTTGATGGCCTTGATATGAGTAACGGACTTTGTCGCTCGACCTACGCGCACAACTGCGCGAGTCGAGGATGGAATCAGAATTCGGCCTGACGCGAGACGCGACCGAACTCTTCCACGATTGAGACCGGGCAGATAGAGCCACACGCTCCGGCCCGCTTTCAATTTCTCCGGCAGTCGCCGGTAAAAGCCCGCAGGAGGAAACCCCCCTCCTCCTGCGAAGGGGCGGCGTAGGCCCCAGCCCCCGCAGGGCCGCGCCGCCCGCTCTCTCGAAAACCGTTGCACCAAGGTGGTGGTTCCCGCATGCCTCGATCAACCCGTTTCATACCTATATCCGCCGCAATAGGAGTCGTCGGTTCTCTGGCCCTTCTGTCGACCGGCTGCTCCAGCTCGACCGACGGGCCGCCCGGGGCCGCGACCGCGCAACCGCACTCCGTCTCGGCGGGCATCACCGCGGCGTCCACTCCGAGCGCGGAAGGTCCGGCGGCGCCGCCGCCAAGCACCGGCCTACCGAAGGACGTTGACAGTGCCGCGAGGGCGTTCACCACGGCATACGCCGAACACGATGCCCGCGACGGCAAGGACGGCTCGTACGCCGATGCCGGCGCTCGCGCGGCCAAGCTCGCAACGGGTGAGCTGGTGGAAGTCCTGGGCCAGCGGCGACCGAGCCAGGATGCCGTGTGGACCGCACTGCGGGCTGAGAAGGCCCGCCAGTCGGTCACGATCACCTCTGCCGTGGTCCCTGACGGCGCACCGGCCGTAACGCAGTCCTCCGCCCTGGTTCGCGTCGGCTACACCCTCACGACCACCCCGCAGTCCGGGGAGCGGCGGCACAGCAACGAACAGCTCGCCCTACGCCTGGAGCACACCTTCGAGGGCTGGCGCATCACCGCCATGCCCTGGGCGTGACGGGGCGAGATGAACAAGGGAACACAGGCTGGACTGGGGCTTCTCGTGACAGCGGCTGTATCGGGCGTCGCTCTGTTGACCACCTTCGGCGGGGCGGACAGTGCTTCCGCGCAGGAGGCCGGTCCCGGCGGCGGAATCACGACGGACGCTCCTGTTCCCGGCTGGGTCCGGGAGCTGATCAACAAGCATGCGGGTGAATGCCCGCAGGTCACGGCCTCGCTCCTAGCGGCTCAGCTCTACACCGAGAGCAACTTCAACCCCGCGGCGACATCGCCCGTCGGCGCCCTCGGAATCGCACAGTTCATGCCCGCGACCTGGGCTGAGCACGGCGTGGACGGCGACGGCGACGGCATCAAGGACATCCGCAACCCGGCCGACGCCATCGCGGCACAGGCGAAGTACGACTGCACCTTGGCCAACGAGGTCAAGGGTGTGCCGGGGGACTCCACGGACAACATGCTCGCCGCGTACAACGCGGGCGGCCCCACTGTTATCAAGTACGGCGGCGTCCCGCCGTACGCCGAGACACGCGGCTATGTGAAGGACATCCGTGAACTGGCCGCGAAGTGGGCGGCGGCGGTGAACCCCGACGCGCCTGCGGGCAAGGGCGCTGCTCGCGCCATCTCCGCCGCGAAAACGGCTCTGGGGACTTGGTACCAGTGGGGCGGCGACTGCGTCTCGCCCTACAAGGGCCAGGGCGGATGCGACTGCTCCTCGCTCACCAAGATGGCCTGGGCCTCGGCTGGCGTGAACCTTCCCCGCGTCACCTACGACCAGGTACGCGCCGGAACTGCTGTCAAGAGCGTTTCCCAACTTGTCCCCGGTGACCTGCTGTTCAGCGTCCCCGGCAGCGCAGGGCCCGAGCACGTCGGCATGTACATCGGCGGCGGCCAGGTCATCGACGCCCCGCACACAGGAGCCCAGGTGCGGATCAAGCCGCTCAGCTACTGGACACCGCAGATCATCGCGATGCGGCACATCGGTTAATCATCACAAATTATCTCATTCACTCCATAAAGTACCAAGGGGCTGAAAATGTACAACCTCCTGTCTGCCGCTGCTGATCCCTCCCTGCACACGACCCTCGCCGCCGGAGCTGACGTCGTTTCCGGCGTGAAGCCGGACTGGGGTCCCTTCGGGAAGCTCGGGGGCACGGCGAAGGTGATCCTCGGTGTCATTGCCGCCGTCGTCCTCGTCGTTGGTGCGGGCGCCTTCCTTGGCGGAGTCGGCAAGTCCAAGGGCTGGTTCGGCGAGGGCCACAGCACGATGGACAGCTCGCGCGGCAAGGGCATGATGGTGGGCGGCCTGACCTGCGTCTTCCTCGTGGCCTCCTTCGGCACCATCTTCGCCATCACGTACGGCATGGGTGTGTGACCCATGGCTTCCCGATCCCCACGGAGGAACGTTTCCTCCACGAAGTCCACCGGGGCACGCCGTTCGTCGGCCAAGCTCTGGAGCATCGCCGCCGGCGGTGCGGCCGTGGTCACCGCGGCCGGGGTGATTGTCAACATGGCCACGGCCAGCCCGTCCACCCCTGCTCCCTCCTCATCAGCTACCGCCCACTCAGCACCGCAGGCCAACGAAGACAGCGTGCGTGAACTGGACGGTGTCCCCGTGGGTTACCCGCAAACGCAGTCTGGCGCCAAGGCGGCGGCGGCCAACTACACCACGGTCAGCGGCAGTTATAAGTTCCTCACGAACAAGGACGCGAGGCACCGCGCTGTAGCGGTCATGGCGGCCAAGGGCACGGCCGAAGCGACAGCGAAGACGTCCGATCACGCCTCCGCTGAGGCGGTCAGCTCCCTTCGGGGCGACACCTCCAAGGTCTCTGCCGAGAACGCCATCGCCCGTACAGGCGTTCTCTCGGCTCACGTCCTGGGCTTCGACGCTCGTGGGGCGATGGTGCGGCTGTGGACGACGACGGTTCGCGGCAGCGCGGCGGGGCACTCGACGCCCAAGACGGACTTCCAGTCGGTGACGGTCACGCTCACCTGGGAGTCCAATGACTGGAAGCTCAAGGGAAGTTCGGCCACGAACGGCCTGGTCGCTCCCATCGACGTGCGGCAGGCGTCCAACGTCCCGGGTGACTTCTCCGGCTACGTTCCGACTGCTGCAGAAGACCCTGTCCTGAGCGGTTCGGCCAATCAGGACGGATTCCCGGCAGCGTATGGACGCGATGAGCGCGGTGCCCGTGCCGCTGCCGTCAGCGCCACCATGCTCTACGGCGATCCCCGGTTCTTCGTCAAGGAGGACTGGCGGCACCGGATGCTGGCGGCTACCGCCGCGTCCAACGTGCTGCACTCGGTCACCTCGGACACCGACTCGACGGCTCGCCTCGTCATGGAGAACCGAGGGGTCGGCGCCGATGGGAAGACCGCCGACGGAAGTGAGCTGATTACGCGGACGGCGCCGCTCGCCACCCGTTCGATCTCCTACTCCGACCAGGCCGCGAGCATCGAGCTGTGGACCGCGTCGGTGGGCGGAGTCGCTGGGAAGGACGAGACGCAGCGCCCGCAGGTCGCCTTCCTTCGGATGACCGTGGATCTGGTCTGGGAGGGCGGCACCTGGAAGACGACGGCCGTCACGCCTTCCGGACCGCTGGTGCCGTCGCCGCCGGCCATGCAGGAAGCGGACCCGGCCGACAGCTTCGCGGACGTAGGGGGTGCCAGCAATGCGCCTGCGACTGCGTGATGATGCCCCCGGCCTGCTGACCATCGAGCGGGGAACCCCGGGCCGCTGGCGGCGCCGCCTCCAGGCGGTAGCCATGGTCAACGTGATCATCGGGTTCGTGTTCGTGCCCTCGGCGGTGGCCAACCCCTTCTGCTACATCCCGATGGTGTGCGAGGCGAAGGCGGCGATCGACTTCGTCAAGGACCCGCTGGGCTTCTTGTTGCAGAAGCTCACCGAGGCGAACATCTGGTTCCTGCGCAAGATGCTGGAGCTGATCCAGAACACGACGAAGATCGACCTGACGTCGGCTGGCTTCCTGAAGCAGTACGCGATCATCTTTGCGGCCTCCAGCCTGCTGACTGTCGCCCTGTGGCTGATCGCCGTGGCCAAGCGTGCAGTCCGCGGAGTCGCCGTGACCACCGCGGTCTCCGAGGCGATCGGCTTCCTGCTCCTCCAGTTCGTGGTCAACGCGATGACGCCGGGCGCAATCGCTCTGCTGATGAAGGCCATTGACGAGGTAACGGCCATCTTCGAGCCCTACGCGACATCGAACTTCAAGCCGTTCCTGGAGAACATCCTCAAGGTCATGGCCATGAACCCCACCGAAGGTGTGGGTCAGCTGCTGGTCGTCAACCTCATCATGATGTGCGGCGCTGTGCTGATGTGGATCGAGCTGCTGATCCGCAGCGCGGCCATCTACGTGGCCGTGGCGCTCGGGCCCATCGTGAACGCCGGGCTCGTCGACCGCGACCTGTGGGGCAAGAGCAAAAAGTGGTTCGGCGCCCTCTTCGCCATCGGCCTGAGCAAGCCTGTGCTCTTCGCCCTGCTCGGCCTCGGCGGCGCGGTCCTCAGTGACACCTCGGGGAGCATGTCCGATGCGGTCTCCAAGACGCTGGTCGGCGCGCTGATCCTGCTGCTGGCCGTTTTCGCGAGCGCCACGCTCTACAAGTGGGTGCCTGCCTTCGGCGATGAGATGGCCAGCCTCCACCACGACCGGAAGAGTGCCCAGTCCTCCGGGCCGGCCGCTGCGGTCGACGGTCCCGCCCAACACGCAAACCGCGCAATGGGTTCCCGGGTGCAGGAGTCCTTGGTCGGTGGCGGCGCGAAGAGCGCTGGCGGAACGGCTGCGGCCGGCCCGGTCGCCGCCGGGGTGGCTGTGGCCAAGGCCGGTGTCGACATGGCGAAGAACAAGGCCACCAGCTCCCCGGGCGCACAGGGCACCGATGCCGCAGGCGGCGGCAAGCCCGAACAGGCCGAAGGTCAGCAGGGCGGCGACGACACCGCTGGTACGTCCGGTGCACCGGACACGGCTCGTCCCGGGGGAGCGACTTCCGACCCGGTCGTCAGCTCTCCTCCGGACCGGTCATCGGCCGGCGCCCACGCAGATGCCGGACGGCCGCAGGGAACTGGTGGAGCACCGAGCACGGCACAGCCGCCCTCGCCACGGTCTCCTGGCCCGGGTACTTCGGGCCCGACGCCGTCCGCCTCCCCTTCCTCCGCATCAGGAACCACCTCGGGCTCCGGGCCCTCCGTCACGCCCCCGCCGCCGTCGCGGCCGTCGGGCAACCAGGCACCCGGTCGTCCGACCCCCAGCAAGGATCAGTGACCCATGTCGACTCGTACGTATCAGTTCGGAAAGCACCGCCCCACCGGGCTGGTGGGCCGTCGGGACCTCGGCGAACAGGTCGTCCTCGGCGGCGGTGCGGTCTCCGGCATCACCTTGGGCTACCTCTTCAACGGCGTGACGGCCCTCGCCGCGACCTTCCTCGTCCTGCCGATCCTGACCGCCCTGGTCATCGTGTACGCCCCGTACCGGCCCAAGGGCACGTCCCAGCGGCGCACGCTCTACCGCTGGTGGAGGATCAACCGCTACCACCGCCAGGCGATCCGCCGTACTGGTGGTGTGTGGGTGTCCCCGGCGGTCGAAGCCGGTGTGTGCCGCGACGGCACCCCGCCGGACGCTGCCCTGGCAGAGCCGGAGGGCATCGCGGGCATGACGTGGGTACCGGTCACGGTCCGCGGTCAGCAGGCCGTTGTGGTCCTCCAGCCGGAGGCCGGATGCGTCACGGCCACCCTGGAGATCGCCTCGCCCGGCCTGGGCGGCAAGGAAGTCGGGGAACAGGTCGTCGCCGTGGAGCGCTGGGGCGAGCTGCTGGATGCCTTCGGAAACGTCGAGGAGCACCCGGTGAAAAGGGTGCAGGTCCTCGCTCGGCAGATGAAGTCCGACCCCTACGCCCACCAGCGATACATCGCGCAGCGCGACGAATCGGCCGCGACAACGGCTGCGCCGCAGTGGCTGAAGGACTCCTACGACGTGCTGGCCAACGCCGTGTCCACCAGCGCGGAGGAGCACCGCTACTACATCACCATCCACGCGAACTTCACCCGCGACCTGGCGGCCGAGGGCGCCGCCCGCGGCACCGGTGACGAAGGGGTCGCCGCCGCCATGGCCGCGTACCTGGATGAGCTGTGGTCCCGCGCGGAGGACGCCGACCTCTCCGTGATCGCGCCCCTGGACGAAGGCCGGATGACTGCGTTCGTCCGCAACTCCTACGACCCGGACCATGCGATCTGGGACACCGACCTTCCGCAGGCGCACGCCTTCCCCCGCAATGTCGACGTCCGCGACGGGGCCCACGTCGCCACCCGCGCGGCAGGCTCCACCGACAGCTGGTACCACGCCACGGCCGCTGTCGTCGGATGGCCCACCACCCCCGTCGGCCCCGACTTCCTGTCACCCCTGCTGATCGGGATGCCGGACGTGATTCGCACCATGTCGATCACGCAGCAGCTCGAACCCAACGACAAGGCCGTGGAACGGATGCTCGCGGAGGACACGAACAACCAGGCCGAGATGGACCGCGACCGTAAGCGTGGCAAGAACATCGACCCGCGCGATCAGATTGCCGCGAGCGCCACCGGATCACGGGGTATGGCCCTCGCCTCCTCCGGCGCGGCCGGCTCCGCCGTCGTCGGCTACATCACCATCTCCTCGCGCAGTGCCGAAGAGCTGGAACGCACGAAGCGCACCACCGCTTCCCGGGCCCGCAACGCACACCTGCGGATCGAATGGCTCGACCTCGAACATGCTCGCGCCTTCGCGACGACGCTCCCCCTCGCCGGAGGCATCAAGTGACTAACCTGCTCGACCTCGCCCCGCTGTCGCCGATGTACGAGACGGTGCGCCGTCCCCTCCACACCGAGACCACCACCAGCCAAGCCCTGTACCTGCCCATCGCACCGCCGACCCTCGGCACCGCGGGCGCGATCATCGGCCGGGAGCTCTACTCCGGCAAGGCGTTCATCTACTGCCCGTTCTCGGCGTTCGGCGACGGCCTGCCCGGCGGCAACATGATCGTGATGGGCGACACCGGCCGCGGGAAATCCGCCCTGACCAAGACGTACGCCGCGCGGCAGATCCGCCTCGGCCGTCAGGTGGTAGTGCTCGACACCAAGGAGCAGAAGGAGCGGGAGGAGGGGGAGTGGGCGGCGCTCGGCCGCTCGCTGACCGGCAAGGCCCCGGTGAAGTTCTCTCCCGGCGGCGGACGCGGTGCCTCCTGTATCAACCCGATGGACCCCGCCATCGCAGGCAAGCGCCAGATCGAACTAGTGCGGACGATCGTGGAACTCGGTCTCGGCAAACCCTTGGACGAGTTCGCCGGCTCCGCCCTGCGCCTCGCGATCCGCCGGGCCCACCAGCGGGCGGGCGAAGCCGACCGCACGCCGGTCCTGGCCGACGTGGCCGCCGCGCTCCGCTCGCCGGAAGAATCCGACGCCGCCGCCAAGCAGCGGACGCGGGACGAACTCCTCGGTGACGGTCTGGAAGCGTCCTACGTCCTGGACCGGCTCTGCGGGAGCGAGCAGGACGCGACCGGCGACCTCACCGGCATGCTCGACGGACCGACCAGCCTTGGCGTGGACCTTGACGCCGACATGATCGTCTTCGACCTGACCAAGGTCCCGTCTGGCGGCGTCGCCATGACCATCCTCGTCGCCGTCATCGGCGTCTTCCTCGAAGAAGTCTGGCTGCGACCGCTGTGCGAGTGCGGGACAGAACCGGGAAAGCACGAACGGATCGTGGTCGACGCGAACTCCGGCGCCTGGGAGCTGGGCCCGAACCGGGCGTCGGGCTGCCGCCGCTACACCCAGCGCAAGCGCATCCTCGTCTGCGAAGAGGCGTGGCACATTCTCGGAACACCCCAGCTGGCCAGCTTGTTGGAGAAGTTCCTCAAATTTGCCAGAGGCTACGGGTTGAGCTGCATCCTCATCGTTCACCACCTGTCGGACATCGATGACAGCCCGGAGACGCAGGCGGCTCTGAAGATGGCCGACACCATCGTGATCTACAGCCAGAAGAAGGCCGAGGCGGAAGCGACGGTGGCCCGGCTGGGCCTGCCGTCCTGGACGGCGGAGCACATCATGCGCCTGCGGCGCGGGATCGCGCTGTGGAAGGTCGGGGAGGTCATCTACCCCGGCGTCCAACACCTCCTGGTCGAAGCCGAACAGCATCTGTGCTTCTCCTCGGGTTCGATGACCGACCTCACCAGCACCTCCCCGGACGCCGCATGAGCAGCTACCGCCACCTCTCCGCCGCCGACACCTTCCACGCAGGTTCGGAGCGCGCCTCAGCCATGGTCACCGCCACCGATGTGACCGCGCTCCTGGACGACGAGCATGCGGTGCGAGCGGAAATCGACCAGTTGCACGCGGACGCCCTCGAACTCGCCCGCCGTACGAAGGCTCTGGCCACCGCGCTGGATCACGGCGACTACTCCGCCGCCGGTGGCCGCGTCCGGACGGCCGTCTCGCACTTCTGGCGGGCGGCAGAAGACCTGCACAGCGCCTTCCACACAGCCCCGCCCCGGTGTGCCGGACCCGACGCATCCCTGTCCCGGCTCTGCGGCCGGCGGATGCGTTACCTCGCCGCCCGGGTCGCGGGAAGGCCCGAGTAGTGGAGTTCATGCCGAGCAATATCACTCTCGCCCTGTACGCCCTGACCGGCGTTTGCGCGGTGGCCCTGGTGACCGTCTGGTTCCTGACGAAGCAGGGCCGACGCAGTGCCGGTTTCGCGACAAAATCGCAGCTCAAACGCCAGATGTCGGCCAAGGCAGTCCTGAAGGCCACGGAGATCCGTCCGTCCCTTGCCCGCGGTGAAGACCACCTCGCCCCTACGTCAGCGGTGAGCCTCGCGAAGGACCGATCCGCCGGTTCCTGACCCGCCCCGCCCCTCACTCGTTTCGGAGTACGTCATGCGCCGCACCCTCGATCCCAACGACTTCGGCTACTCGCTGGGGACTTCGCAACGCCCGAAGGGCGTCGAGTTGTGGTCCCGCGCCGACAAGGCATGCCGGGTCATCGGCCCCATGGGCAGCGGAAAAACGCTGCGTTTCTTCGCCCCGACCATCCGCAACTGGGCCGGGCCGGTCCTCGCCACCTCGACCAAACCAGACCTCGTGGAACTGACCCTCGATGCACGGCGGCGCGACGGCCGGCAGGTCGTGGCCTTCGACCCGCAGAACATCGCTCCCTCCCTCCCGAAGTTCCGGTGGACGCCGATTACCGGCGCGGCCGAGACGGAGGTCGCGATGATGCGCGCCAAGGCTTTCGTCGCCGGGTCTCGCACCCCCGGGTCGGCGGCACAGTCCAGCGAGGGCAGCGCCTTCTACAAGGGGCAGGCAGCCAAGATCCTCGCCGCGTTCTTCCACGCCGCCGCCCTCGACGGTGCCAACCTGGACTGGGTACTGAAGTGGGCCCGCAAGCTCACCGACCCCGCGCCTCTCGGCATCCTCAACGCCCACCCCGGCGCCGGCCCCGGCTGGGTGGACATGCTCCGCACGGCCACCACCGGCGACAGCCGCACAGTCGGCAACACCGCAAGCACCCTCGACGCGGCCCTTGAACCCCTCATGCACGAGTCGGTGATCCGTGCTCTTCAGGGGAACGGGGAGAGCCCCACGGACTTCCACGAGTTCCTTGACGCAGAAGGCACCGTCTTCCTGCTCGGCAAAGACTCGGAGGTGAACAGCGTCGCGCCGCTGACCACGGCGATAGCCGAGGACCTGCTAGACCTTGCCGAGGCTCACGCCATCGCGTCCCCGGCAGGGCGGCTCGACCCTGCTCTGCTAGCTGCCCTGGACGAGGCTCCGAACATCGCGCCCATCCCGAGCTTGCGCCAACGCGTCGCCGACGGCCGGGGCCGAGGCATCACGGTGATCTACGGCCTTCAGGGCTGGGCGTCAGCCCGCGCCCGCTTCGGTGAGGACACCGCGGCCGAGCTGGCGTCGTTCACCAACCACGTCGTGGTCTTCGGCGGAGCCAAGGACCCGGCCTTCCTCAAGGACATGTCCGACCTGTGCGGTCAGGTCGAGCGGGAGCGCACCACGAAGACCACGAGTGGAGGCGAACGCGGCGGTCACTCGACCGCCACACACATGGCCCTGGAGCCCGTTCTGCGCGGGGACGAGATCAGGTCCCTGTCCGAAGGCCACGCCCTGGTGCTCGCGGACAACCTCCCACCCGTCGTCACACGACTCGACGGCATGTGGACCTGGGACTCGTGGGCCGAGATCGAGGGTCACGTCCGCGAGCTGCGCGCCGCGAACGAGGCAGAGCGTTCCCGGCAGGCAGCGGCGAAGAAGAACCGGGCCGAATCCCACGCCACCGCCTGGGCCGGCCGAAGGGAAGCGGCTGCCGCATGACGAATCCGCTCGCACACTTCACCCCCTTCCCCGAACCGCCCGCGCTGATCTTGGAGTACATCGCGGAGCGAAGCGCGGAGGAGTCCGTAGTCGACGGCCCCTCGCCGTGGGACCTCGGAGCACTGTCCGCGGAATTGCTCGCGCCGATGCCCACGTGGCTCGACTCGGTGTGCCGCTGGCTGAACTGGACACACGCCTGGCAGCCACAGGACGTGATCCCACCCTGCTGGAAGAAGCACGAGGGTCTGGGATACGAGATCGCAGCCTTGGCCTTCGCCAGAAGGGACGCGTATGCGGACGCGGGTTCCTCCGTGATCTGGCACGAGCAGTACGACCGGTTCGTGAACCGGATGAACAAGGCGCTCGGCAAGGCCGGGGACGAGTGCCGAGTCGGACGCCATGAGGAGCGTCCGGCGCGCTTCCAGCTCGCAGCCTGGCCCGCGCAACCTGAAGGGGACGCCGAAGACCAGCAGTCGCCCGAGTCCGAGCGCATCGAGGAGATGGCGGGATGATGAGGAACCCCGACATGGTCTTCTCGACGGACCCCCGCCACGGGTTGGTGGCGCGAAGTGGCTGGGAACAGGAAGAAGCACGGGCTGTGCTCCACGATCTCGGCTGGGAGTGGCGGGAGGAGTTGCACGCGCTCGTATCGCCGGACGACATGCCGGACCTCGACGCCGGAGTTCAGGCGGTGGAGGAGCTGCACTTCCACGGGCATCGGGCGGGATACGCGGTTGGGCCGTACGGCACCATGCGACTGACCCTAGAACACGCGGAGCAGGTGTTCACGAAGGCCGCTGCGCGGGAGACCTCCGAGCCTCGGCCAGACACAGCCCATGGCAATCACGCCAACACGACGAAGCGGTGCCAATCGGCTTACAGCCAAGTGGCCGCTGAGGTTGAACCGGTCACGCCGGAGGCGCCAGACTCCCCCTCGGTCTAGAGCGACTTCGTCAGACGACCACCATCACGACAGCGTTCGAGGACGCACGGCTCCTCGAACGCTGTCGTGCTTCTGTCCGACTTCGGCGGTCTACCCTGGCGCCGGACCGGAGCCGGGGCCCGGCGGGGCGAGATCCCCTAGTGAGGCGCGGTGGTCCAGTATTCGGCGAGCATTTCGCCTGGCCACGCGGGCCCATGGATCGGGCCCCGCGGGCCCATCTCTTCGAAGTACGGCGAGAGGTCGTAGATCTTGGTACCGACCACAGCGTCCAGATCGGCAACGTGCAGGCTGAGCCCGTCGATCTTGAGGAGTCGCGGGAAGCTCTGCGCCATCTGGTTTGGTCGCCGGTGGTTGCGATGAGCAAACGTCCCCGTCGCTGGCCACTGCGCATTCCCCCGGGGGCTACGGGCGTGGTACTCAACATCGGCGGGCGATGCCTGGTCGAAGTGCCACACAACCACCAGGTGGGAGAACTCGTTCAAGCCCTGCACGGAATCGACGGGGAACTCGGACTCGTCAAGCTGGATCACTGACTCGATGCCGCCCCAAAAATCATCGGCAACCTCGGTGCGACCAGCGACAACTTCCCCGATTGGCTTGATCTCCAAGGCCATGACTCCAACCCTTCGACTCGGACTTGACAATTCGTCCGATCAATCTACTTGGGCAAGGTACGAGGCCGCGCGAGCATCGAGCACGCCCACTGCGTGGATGCCGCGCTTGCGGTAAGGAGACAACAGGGTCCGCATGTCGACAACCCGCTGTCGAGCGCGACCGGAGTAGATCCCGTCCTCCATCGCGTCCAGGACGCTGTTCCACGTCGAGCACGCCTCTTCTACGCCGCCCTGGGCAATCTGCGTGGCGCCCATGTACCCGAGGGTGACGGCATGCGTGCGCCTGAAGGCTGCCCCGCGCGTGCGTACGGAGCGCCGGAACTCCTTGACAGCCCCTCGGTGATCACCGAGGTCCCGCAGGGTGCACGCGGTCTCATGCGCCAAGGACGCCTCTCCGAAGAAGAAGGTTCGATCCGGTTCCCTTATCCCCTCACTGGCATTGGACAGGTCGTCTTCGGCTCGCCGCAGCGCGCGCGTAGCCTCTGCCTTGCGGTTGTTCGCCGCGAGGGTGCGCGCGTGAACAACCTGAAGGAGGGCTCGTTCCCGCGGGGTAGCTGCTGTATAGCTGTCGCCTCGCACCGATGCCTCCGCCCACTGGAGTGCTTCGCGGCGGAATCCTAAGTCGAGCGCCTGATGTGCCACAGCTCGCAGGATGTGCCCGATCAACGGGGCATCCCCGGACGTCGCTGCGAGTTTGACCGCGGCATTGAAGCGACTGAGCGCGACCGCGTGTTCGCTGTTGTCGAAAGCCATCCAGCCTGAAACATAGGCGAGTTCGGCAGTTGCGGAGAACATGGCCCGCCGGGTGGCATCGTTGGCGAACTTGCCCCGGACGAAGTCCCGTGCCTCGTGGCGCAGGTACGCGTCCACTGCTCTTCTGCCGTGGCCACCCCCGCGCTTCTGATCCATGCGGGAGAAAGCCAGTGTCAGTTCCTGAACTGTTTCGACGTCTCCGCGTCCGACCTTCGCCCCGGCCGGCACTCTCTCGTCCGGCGGCTGTGCCATGGCCTCCCACCACGTCGCGTCGGGAAGTGCCAGAGCTGCTGCGGAGTACACCCCGCCTGCCAGCAGGCGGCGCCTGTCCGTGTTCACGCCACTCCCCAAATCGCTCAGCGTGACCAGAGGATCGACGCGCCAGTCCAACGCCTCCCGCACCGGTGAGGTGGAAGCAGCACACCCCATCTCCTGGGGCGTGATCTCACGCCTCAACCGGCGGGATAACGCCTGGCACAAGATAGCGGGCGCGATGCCCGAGGGCTGGACTCCTCCAACCCACATGCTCACGTGGGAGCGTCCGATCTTGGAGTTCTCCCGCACCTGACCGTTCAGCGTCTCGACGGCGACCCGGTTGTACGCGGCTGCTACTTGCGCTCGTGACCAGCCCGCTTCGAGGAGGAGGGCGACCAGCCGCTCGTTTCTCTCGCGCTCCATCCTGCGCCCCCACCGCTGCAAACGATCTTTGACCACATTGACCGCCCCGCCCCGGCCGATAGCACGGGGACGAGCACAGCTCCAACGTAGTGCTCAACTAATGCCTGACGAGGGCAGAATGTCGGAACGTCACCCTGCCCGGGGATATGACTGTCCGTGACTAGGTCCGCAGGTTCCGGACCATGACCGCGTACACCGGGGAGTCGGCGAAGGGCTGCTGCTCGCCGACCTTTCGGTAAGCCCACGACTCGTACAAATCCTCCACTTTCGGGTGGGTGACGTCGACCAACAGAACGGCCAGATCCTCAGTGCGGCTGCTCAGCAGCTCCTCGTGTAGCCGTTCCGCGATTCCCTGCTTGCGCCACTTCGGGCGCACCATCACCTCCGAGACCGCGTAGGTGGCGGTGTAGCCGTTGTTCGGCTCGAAGGCCGTCGAACGCCACCACTCGCGGCCGGGCTGCAACGGGGCACCGTACGCGAACCCGGTCGGTTCATCGCCGTCAAAGGCGACGACGCAGGTGAAGCCGTCCATGCCAGACCAGTGGTCAACGAACCAGGGAAAGCGCTGGTTGAACTCGTTGTCCATAGCCTCGGCGTAGGAGTCAGCGTGCACGCCGATCAGCATCTGCTTGAAGTCTTCGGGGAGGCTTCCGTGGTGGTAGTGGCGCAGGTCGATCACCCTGGTCACGCTTGACTCCATTCGTCTTGCATACGGTCGGCCCAGTCGCGGGCGAACGCCGTGGACGGCGCCACCCGGAACAGGTCTCGGTGGAAATCTCCGATCAAGGTGCGCATGCGTCCAGGAAGCGGAGCGCCGTCCATGATCTGGAAAACGGTGGCCGCGGTCGCAGTGGCCCGCTCGGGCTCGTCCTGCCGGAGCTGTGCAAGCGCGAGCTGGCACGTGGCCAGGGCACGGTTGCGCTGGAACCCTGCCGGGATCTTGGCGAGAGCGCGGTGGGCCATCGCCTCGGCATCTGCGGACTCACCGTTGTGGTTGAGGATGACGGCTGCAAGATGGCTGAGTTCCGCCGATCCGTAGAAGGCCGTCCACCGCGGACGGTCGTCCTCGGCCGCCTTCCGCAGGGCCTCCTGCGCAGAGCCGAGGGCCCTCTTGGCGGCCTTGGGATCACCCAACGATGAATGGGCGAGAGCGAGACGCACGCGGCCCATGGACCTGAAGAAGGGGTCTCTGCGTGCCGCCTTCGAGGCGTTGGCCGCCTGGGCGGCTGCCAGCTGCTCGGGCCAGTTCTTCCGCTGGTACGCGAGCATCGCAACGTTGATCCACACCCGCATACCTGTCGCGGCGTCCTGAGAGAGTCCCGCATACGTCGTGGACTCGTGGAGGTGTGCCTGAGCCGCGTCCAGATCCCGCTGATCGATGCACGCCCAGGCCGCGATGGTCGTGTACTCGGCGGCGAGCGCGTACAGGGCACGACGAACGCTCTCGCTGGCGTTCCGGTGCTGAAGCTCTAGGATCTTGGCCCGGCCCTCTATGGCTGCGGTAGCCAGAGACCGGTGGCCGCCTTGTCGGTCGTCGGCCTCCACGAGCTTGTTCATGCCGGCCGAAGCCCGAGCCACGTCCGCCATCCCCACCGAGCGACGTTGGCGCCCGATGGGCACAGCGGCAACCGCTGTGCCTGTGGTGGCAACGATGAAGTCACGACGCCGCACGGGGTCCTCCGGAGGGTGCTGCATGGAACTGGGAGCACTGAACCCCAGGTCCGCCACAGGGCAGCCGAACACATGCTCAAGTGCGGCGCAAGTGCGGCCGATTGGGCGCCGGGTCGTCCCGTTGAGGAGGTTCCGGATCGTGCGCGACGATATGCCCCCCGGCCTGCCGGTGATCTCCAGCAGGGCCTGATTGCAGCGGTCCGCTAACTCTTCCTGGTTGACGCCCAGTTCGTTCATCTGGCGCTGAAGGATGATGTTCACTCCCATGCACTGAAAGTAGTACCACCGCTACTGCACTGCCCAGAATCCAGGTCGGAGGAACGTAAAGTTTTCCGGTCCGCGGGCACCTATGGAGCGCCGACTCTTCCTGTCACATGGACACGCAGCGTCGTTGACTGGACATCAGCCGTCACACCGGGATCGGTGCAGCGGCATGGAGGGCAAGTCCGCTCTCCGCCTCGGTTCCCGCTGGGCGCCCTCGGATGATCTTTGACCACCTTGACCACTCCCAGCCTCTTGACCCATGCCAATCGCCGCGCACAAGCGGTTCGCTCTTCTAGGCCAGCTACTCGACGAGCGGGAGCACCCCACATGAACGCCTCCACTGGCGCATTCGGCGCCGCGAGCGCCGCGCGCCTGGCTGGCGTCGACCGGCGGCAGAACCGCGAGGTCCTGCGGGGAGATACCCCCGCCCTTGCCGACAGGTGCCGCACGCTCACCGACTCCGTCCCCACGGGAGGCCACGTATGAGCCCTGCTGCATCCGCCGTCGCAACGACCGCTCCCGAACTGCTCCACCGGACATCCCCCGGATTCGCGGTGGCCTTCACCCCGGAACGAGCCCGTGTGCACCGAATGCGGCGGATCACCGCGGCGCACTTGGCCCTTTGGGGGGTAGACAAGTCCGCCGCCGACAACGTCGTGCTCGCAGTCTCCGAACTCGTGACCAACGGCATCCTCCACGGCTGCGGGGACATCAGCCTGAAAGTCCTCTACGCCGACGATGAAGTGCGCGTAGAGGTCACTGACGGAAACCCGGAACCCGCTCGACTCAGCGCCGCGGGCGACGAGGACGTTTCCGGTCGTGGCCTGCTCCTTATCCGCTGCTTCGCGCGGGACTGGGGCGTGAGTGCCGACGGCCTCACCACCTGGGCCACCTTCGCGGCGGTGAGGAAGCAGTGATGACGGTCGTCGCGGTACGTACCCAGGCCGAGTTCCCCGAGCCGATGCCTGTTCGGGTCAAGGACCCGACCGTGCCGACGAATCGTTGGACTCCGCCGCTCGATATCCAGGGCCTGATGGTCGTGCTGAGCAAGGCACGCGAGTGGGAGCCGGTGGACTGGGACCTCGTGTTCGATGGGCTGGACGTGGTCCTGCACGGCGAGGAGCAAGTCAGCCACCATGCCGCCGGGGTGGCGAGCCGTCGCCGGGCGAGTGTGGCGGTTCCCGACTACGACGAGGCTGACGAACTGGCGCAACGCTTCCGCGGGGCCCTCATGCAGCTCGTCAACCGGGGGCTTCGTGACCAGGCTGACGAGAAGTACCCGGACATCTCCACGTTGATCGAACAGGCTCGCGCACTGCGCTCCGAGGAGCTGCCCGCCGATCCCTGGCGGGCAATGGGGCTTGTTCGAAGGCTGGGTCAAGTCACTCTGCAACTGGTCGAGCGCCTGGATGAAGTCGGGTTGGTCACGGGATTGGTCGAATGCTGACTACCACGACGTCTCCGCCACGCGGACTTGTCGTCTCCCTGCGCCCGGCGGAGGAAGCCTACGACTACGAACACTTCCGTGACCGTCTCGCTGACCCATCAGTCCTCGCTGGCGCCGTCGCCGTACGCGTCTTCAGGGCACCCCTACTTGCTGTACCGATCGGCGGCTCCCGTCGTGGCGGCTATATGTCCTTCGATGTGCTGGCACTGGCGATGGCGGCCCGCGGTCTGCTGGCGGATCAGGCTGGCTTCCCGAACCTGCGCCTCCGTTGGGCGCCGCACCCCGACACCTGTCACACGATCGAGTGGGGCGATCCCGCTCCCGAGTGGTGGGAGGACGACGCGGTCTTCGGCCGCTTCTACGGCTACAGCGAGTCCGCCATCACCTCGTTCGTACGTGAACGCCCACAGACACCCTCTTCGGCAACCTCCACTCCGTGTTCCCCCACGGCTTCGTAGTCGCCGAAGAGGGCCCGACTTCCCCGCACTGCCTTGAGAGGACGACGAGTACGATGTGCCAGCACACCCCGCCGTGTCCCACGGCCGAGGCTTCCGACCGAGAGGCCGCCCGCCCCACGGCGGCCCACCCTGAACAGGGCTGGAGCCTGCTGTGCAACGGGGTACTGCTCTTCGAGGACACCGGCGAACTGTTGCCGGACGGCCAGATCGTCGCTCCACACCGGCCGGTCGCGCTCGCCGCCGGGAGCACCGCGTGACCACCGCTGCCGAGGCCGTCGTGCCCTACATCACCGCCCGGGAGGGTGAAGAGGCCGACTCGTTCCTCAACCTGCGTATGGGCCGCGGGCCGGACGGCCGGCCGCGTCTCCGATACGTGGATGAGCTGCCGCCGGACCGGGACCTCAAGGACGTGCTCTGGGCCCGCTACTCCATGTCGCTCGACACCTTTGGGCAGCCCTGCGGGACACCACGGTGGCGGATGGTTCACCCGCACCGTCAACGCGTGACGATGGCGCTGCTGCGGTGCCAGGTATGCACCGTCCAGTTGAAGCGCACCGACGGCATCCTCTTCCTGGAAACGGCGGGTGAAGAGGGCTACGACGGTCCAGTGAAGACCGCGCAGCCGCCGGTCTGCCTGGAGCACGCCCGGATGGCGGCAGGCCGGTGCCCACGGCTCAGGGCAAGGGGCCACGTAGCGCTTCTCGCTACCCGTTTCCCGCTGTACGGCGTGATCGGCTACGCGTACCAGTGGAGCGCGAACGGCCTACAGGCCCTCTCGGACATGGACTCCCCAATCCCTTACCGCCATCCCCAGATCGGCATGTTCCTGGCCTCTCAGCTCGTACGGGAACTGCGGGAGTACAAGGTCGTCAACCTGGACGATCTTGTACCCGCCTCCTAGACGGCCGCCCGGCTCTCCTGAGTGGTACAGACAGGACTGCCGGGCGGCTCACCACCGGCGCCGGACCTTCGCGCGTCGTCCAGCACGAACCCGCCAACTTTCGGCGGTACGACGAGAACGGAGAGCTTTCGCCGATAGCCTCCCGGCCCCCGGCACGCGTGCCGACCTACCCCCCCCGAACACGAACGACCGAAGGAAGTCCATGACGAACACGACCGTCGAGCCCGACGAGGCGACCCGCCTGCGGAACAAGGTGGTGGACGAGCTCTGCGCGGACGGCAACATCTCCTCCCCGGAGATCGAAGCGGTGATGCGCAAGGTGCCCCGGCACGAGTTCACCCCCGCCGCCACGCCCCTGGACAAGGCGTACGACACGTACGCCGCCGTGATCACCAAGACGGACGAGCACGGCGTACAGCTCAGCTCCGTCTCCGCGCCGCAGATCCAAGCCATGATGCTGGAGCAGGCCCAGGTGAAGCCCGGGATGCGGGTCCTGGAGATCGGCTCGGGCGGGCTGAACGCGGCCTACCTCGCCGAACTCGTCGGTGAGGACGGCGAAGTCGTCACCGTGGACATCGACCCCGTCGTCACCGATCGCGCGCGACGGCTCCTGGACAAGCACGGCTACGGCCGGGTGCACGTCGTCACCGCGGACGCCGCCGAGCCCATCCCGGATCTCGGTGAGGTCGACGTCGTCATGGTGACAGCCGGGGCCTGGGACGTCTCCCCGGCCTGGACCGCGCAGCTCACGCAGGGCGGCCGGCTCGTCGTCCCTTTGCGGATGCGGGGCTTGACCCGGTCGGTCGCCTTCACCCAGGTCAAGGGCGAGCACGGCCCCTACCTGGAGAGCGAGTCGGCGCGGATCTGCGGCTTCGTCCCGATGCAGGGCTCGAACGCCCACCGGGAAGAACTCCTCCTCGTCAACGGCACCCCGGAGATCGGGCTCAAGTTCGATGACGGCCTGCCTGCTGACCCACACCGACTCGACAACGCCGTCACGTTTCCGCGCCACGAACTGTGGACTGGCGTCACCGTCCGCATCCAGGAACTCATCGACACCCTCCAGATGGCGATGGCGATCAGCCTGCCGGGCTTCTGCACGATGGCCGTCGATGAGAACACGGACACGGGCCTGGTCGCCCCGGTGAACAAGCGGTTCGCCCTCGCGGCCGTCGAGGACGACACCTTCGCCTACCTCGTCACCCGCCGCACCGAGGACAACAAGCACCTGGAGTACGGCGTGCACGCCCTCGGCCCGCACGCGGAGCAGTTCGCCGACAGGATCGCCGACGTGCTCCGCGACTGGGAGGCCAACCGGCGCGGCGGCCCCAGCCCGGTCATCCGGGTCTATCCGGCCAGCACTCCCGATGACCAGATCCCGGCCGACCGGGTCATCGACAAGATGCACAGCCGGATCTCGCTCTCCTGGCCCTCGGCGTAACACCGGGAGCCAGGTCGTCCCGCACCACCCCAACAAGAGGAAGGCACATCATGACGAGCGCCACTCTCGCCCCGCCCCCGGTCGCGCCCGCCCCGCGGGCGGGCCTGGACGATGACGACTTCGCGCCCCTGGACGTGAAGGTCGTCATCGCCGAGCACTCGTACGGCCATCTCATGTGCTCCACGGGCGACGGCTGCGGCACCACCTGCGCGACCGGTGCCTCCGCCTGCGGTTCCTTCACGGAGGACCCGGCCTGATCCAGGCCGACCCCTCACCTGTGGGCCGGGCGAAGCGCTTCGCCCGGCCCACAGGCCCCTCTCCCCCTCCCCGCGCCGCCTCATGGAAGGGCCTCATGGCTTCCCGAGCAGCCGCCGGATACCAGTGGCAAGGCGTTGCGATGTTGCGCGCCACCACCAGCCCCGGGCCGGCAGACATCCCCCGTACCCTCGACCTGGACAACGTGGCCGTCACCCGCGGATGGCTGAACCGCATCTGGCAGCGCGAGGACTTCCGCAGCGCGCTGGAGCTGGCCACCCCCGTCCTGTCCGAAGCCATCGAGGCCGTCGTCCGGGGCCGGCAGACTGAGCCCCGTCACGTCCGCCGCACCGCGCTGTCGACGGTTTCCTATCTCCTGCGGTGGCAGCACCGGCCGACCCCGCTCGGCCTGTTCGCCGGCATCGCCCCGGTGTCTGTCGGGCCCCGGGCGAGTGCGCGGTGGCGCGACAAGCACCGCGCGATGATCCGGCCGGACGCCGAATGGGTCACTGACATGGTGCTCCGGCTCCAGCGCACCCCCGCGTTGCTGAAGCGGTTACCGCTCGTCGCCAACAACGCCGCTCGCGCCCGCGGTGACCGGCTCGTGGCGCCGGGCCCGCCCTCCGACGGTCACGCCGTCCTCTTGGCCCCGGTCGAGATATCCGTCCGCAACGCCCGGCCGGTGGCCGCCGCCATGGACGCGGCCCGCACCCCTATCCCTTACGGCGACCTCCACGGCCACCTGCGCGACCGTTTCCCGGGGGCCACACCGGAGAAGATCGACGCCCTTCTCACCAGCCTGGTCGAGCAGCAGTTCCTCATCACCAGCCTCTGGGCGCCCATGACCATCGTGGACGGCTTTCAGTACCTGTGCCGCGAACTGGACCGGCACCAGGCGGACGACGTCCCCGAGGTCCGGGACCTGGTCCACGCGCTGTACGCGCTGCGCGACGACGTGTCTGCCCACCAGCCGACGCTTTCCGACACCAGCGTGAGCGCCATCGCCGCCCGGATGCGCGCCCTCACCACCGTCACCCCGACCCCTCTGCTCATTGACACCGCCCTCGACTGCGAGACCCAGCTCCCGCAGTCCGTGATCGCGGAAGTGCAAGCAGCCGTGTCGGCCCTCTACCGGACCACCCCGCAGCCCTACGGCTACCAGCACTGGCGCGACTACCACCGCCGCTTCCGGGCCCGGTACGGCGTCGGCGCCTTGGTGCCGGTGATGGACCTGGTCGCCGACAGCGGCCTCGGGCTGCCCGCCGGATACGTCGGCTCCGAACGCGGCGCCGCCCTGAAGGTGCGCACCGACCGCGACGAACTGCTGCTCGCGCTGATGCAGCAAGTCCTCCTGGACGGCCGCGATGAACTACGGCTGACGGACGACATGGTCGACGCCTTGGAGAAGGCCGCCGGAACGGACGAGCGGCTGTTCGTACCCCGGGTGGAGGTCGCCTTCGAAGTCCACTCACCCAGCACCCGGGCACTGTCCAGCGGTACCTTCGACGTCCTCCTCACCGCCGTCCCCCGCCCCGGCAGCAGCATGGCCGGCCGGTTCGCCCACGTCCTGCCGCCCGAGCATCAGGACGCGCTCGCCGCCACGTACCACGGGGCGCCGGACGCCCTAACGGCGCAACTCGTGTTCCCACCGCGCCGCCACCGCAACGAGAACGTCACCCGTACGCCGCGGCTGCTGCCGCACGTCATCGAGCTGTCCGGCCACCAGGGGACGGACGAGACGACGATCCCGCTCGCCGACATCGCCGTCACCGCGGACCCGCGCAGCTTCCACCTCGTGCAGCTCTCCACCGGCCGGCGCATCGACGTGCGGGTCCTGCACGCCCTGGAAGGCGGGACACAGACCCCACCGCTAGCCCGGTTCCTCGCCGAAGTGGCCAACGGGCGGTACGCCGCCTACAAGCCGTTCGACTTCGGCTCCGGCTCCCGGCTCCCGTTCCTCCCACGCGTGCGCTACCGCCGCACCATCCTCACGCAGGCCCGATGGCTGCTGATGGCCGCCGACCTGCCCGGCCGCAAAGCCTCGACCGAGGAGTGGGAGAACGCCTTCACCGCCTGGCGGGACCGGCTGCGGGTCCCCATGCAGGTCGCCATCATCGAGTACGACCAGCGCCTCCCCCTCGACCTGTCCCACCCGGTCTACCGCCGGACCCTGCGCGCCCACCTCGACAACGCCCGGCGCCTGGAACTGCGCGAGGTCCCGGACGCAGACGCCCACGGCTGGATCGGACGGGCACACGAGATCTGGCTCTCCCTGGGCCGGTTGCAGCCGGACACCGCCGATGTGCCCCGGCCGCGCCCCGCCACCCCGCCGGCGCCCGGGCGGCACCTTCCGGGCGCCGGTGACGTCCTGCTCGCGCAGCTCCACGCCCACCCGCGCCGCTACGACGAGATCCTGAGCCGCCACCTGCCCAGCCTCCTCGCCGCGTTCGGCGACACCCCGCCACTCTGGTGGTTCACCCGGCACCGGGAGATGGCCCGCCCGGACGCCGACCAGCACCTCGACCTCACCCTGCACCTGCCACCGGACGCATACGGGGCCGCCGCCCAACACGTTCGTACCTGGGCGGACAGCCTGCACAGGACCGGTCTGGCGGCCGGGCTGGTCCTGGCTCCCTACCAGCCGCAGACCGGGCGCTTCGGCAGCGAGGCAGCCATGGACGCCGCGCACCAGGTGTTCGCCGCAGACTCCGCCGCCGCCCTCGCACAGATCCAGCTCACCGAGCGCACCGACGCCTTCGCCCCGCAGGCCCTCGCCGCGGCCAGCGCCCTGCACCTCGTCACCCGCCTGGCGCCCAACAACGCGGCGACCGAGGAGTGGTTGGTGCGCAACCTCCCCCAGAGCACGGGGCGACTGAACCGGGCCCTGCGTACCCAGGTGCTCGAACTCGCCGCGCCGAACGGCGCCTCCGCGCTCGCGGCCCTCCCCGGCGGCCCTGCGGTCGCCGAAGCATGGCGGGCCCGCGCCGCCGCCGTGGACACCTACCGGAACTCCTTGACCGGCCAGCGTGATCCCCTCGGGGTCGTCCGGTCTTTCCTGCACCAGCACCACGTCCGGGCCCTGGGCGTCGACCCGCGCGCCGAGGAGACCACGATCCGGCTCGTACGAACCGCGGCCCTCCAGCACAGGATGGCCGCCCGATGACCGCGCCGGCCTCCACCACCGCGACGATCCTGGAGCAGTACATCGCCCACCTCGCACAACCCGCTCCGCCGCCCCCGGACGAGCCTTGGGCGGTGCAGTCCCTCGCCGACGGCGCCGCCGGAATCAGCCTGCTGCACATCGAGATGGCCAGCCGTCAGGGCGGCTCCTGGCGCCCCGCCCACCGATGGATCACCGCCGCTGCGGCCGGGCACATCAGCGCGGCCGACACCGCCGGACTGTTCCTTGGCGCCCCGGCCCTCGGCTTCGTCCTTACCACCGTCCCGCCGTCCTTCCAGCACCTGTACGAACCGGCGCGCCGGACGCTGCACCAGCACATCAGCGACATGGCCCACCGCCGCGTGGACGCCGCGCTCACCCGCATCCGCAAGGGCGACCTGCCCACGTTCGCCGAGTACGACCTGTTCTACGGCCTCACCGGCATCGGGGCGTACCTCCTGCGGACCGACCCCGAAGGGCTCCCCCTGGAACGGGTCCTGAAGTACCTCGTTGCCTTGACCCGCCCCCTTGTCCCCGACGGCCGCGGCCTGCCGGGCTGGTGGGTCCGCCACGACCCGGCCCGTGGCGAGTCCCCCCACTTCCCGGGCGGCCACGGCAACTTCGGTGCAGCCCACGGCATCACCGGTCCGCTCCTCCTGCTGGCCCAGGCCATGCGCCGCGGCATCGCCGTCAGCGGTCACCGCGAAGCCATCTGGAGCATCTGCGAACACCTTGACGCCTGGTGCCAGCTCAGTCCCTCCGGTCCCTGGTGGCCCGAGCACATCTCGCGCCGCGATCTCGACCTTGGGCGCCCGCACCACGACGCTCCCACCCGGCCGAGCTGGTGCTACGGAACCACGGGCATCGCACGGGCCGGGCAACTCGCGGGGCTCGCCTTGCGTGCCCCCGACGTCCAGGCGTTCTACGAGGACGCCCTGTACCGCGCCCTGACCGACCCCGAACAGCTCGCCCGCGTCACCGACTCGGGGCTGTGCCACGGCTGGGCAGGCATCTACCAGACCGCAACCCGCGCCGCTGCCGATGCCCGCGATCCCCGCCTTCAGACCCTCCCGAAGCGCCTCGGCGACGCTCTCGCAGCGAACGCCCAGCCGTGCCTTCCCGGGCCCGGCCTGATCAACGGCGACGCCGGTACCGCGCTCGCCCTCACCACCTACGCCTCACAGCAGGCCCCGATCTCCGGATGGGACGCATGTCTCTTGATCAACTGATCTTGACGGAGCCGAGCGCGATCCAGCGCGCGGTCTCCGCTGCCCTCACCGGCCTGCCGATCCCCGAGGTCGCAGCTCAGTGCGGGATGGAACCGACGATCCTGTCCGACGCCGTGGCGGTCTACGACCAAGCCGGCCGGGAGGCCCTGGCCCGCCACGCCGCCGCCACCGACTGGTGGCAGGTGTACCTCCACTTCACCGACTGGACGAACGCCGACACCACCTTCACCACGCACGTGCTCCCCGTGCTTCGGGAGGCAGAGGCCGCGGGTCTCATGGGCGGCTGGTGGTACACCCGCAAGCACCCGTGCTGGCGCATGCGCCTTCGTCTACAGCCCGAGGCCGGAACCAAACTGACCCTCGGCGACGGCTTCGACCGTCTCGTCTCCGACGGGCATCTGCAACGGTGGTGGCCGGGGATCTACGAGCCTGAGACCGCAGCTTTCGGGGGCGTGGTCAGCATGACGGCCGCGCACGCGCTGTTCGTCACCGACAGCCGAGAGGCGCAGCAACTATGGCAGCGCGGGGACCTTGCCGTGGGACCGCGGGAGCTGTCCGTTCTCCTCTGCACGATCATGATGCGCGCCGCGGGCCTGGAGTGGTACGAGCAAGGGGACGTGTGGCACCGCGTCATCACGGAAGAGCACCGATCGGCCGTCAGCGACGTCCCGGCAGACCGGCTCGACGCCCGCGCTCAGGAGATCCGGCCGCTGCTCTTCGCTGACAGTGATGTCCTGCTGCGCCCCGGTGGGCTGTTGGAGCCCGTCGCCGAGTGGGCCGCCGCCTTCCGCAGCACGGGGCAGGAACTCCGCCGGGCCGTACAGGACGGGACGCTCGACCGGGGGCTGAGGCAGGTGCTGAGCTATCACGTGATCTTTCACTGGAACCGGCTTGGGCTGTCCATGCGGGGACAGAGCGTCTTGGCCTGGGCAGCGAGGGCGGCGATCCTGCACCAGGAAAGCGGGACATAGGTCGGCCGCGAGCCGTGTGAACCGCAGGGGGCCACTAGCTGGAGGCCCAGGCGAAGCGACCCACAGTCGTGCGAGATAGGACTTGCCATGACCGTTCCATCGCGGCAGAAGCAATGGGTGAGCCTCGGATTGTTGTTCGGGGGACACCCACAGAGCTTCGAGCTCCCGCCGCTCGTCTCCGGGCCCCCGCCCACCACCCAGGTGACCGCCGATGAGCGGGAGGCCACGGAGGTGATGCGTGCGGCCGGTTACGCGCCGAAGGGGCCTTACCCCGGTGCCCGCTCGATGCCTTGGCCGAGCGAGTGCACCGACTGCGGGGCGTCCCGTAGACCCTCGCTCCAGGACATCGAGCGCGGTGTCCGGTGCAAGCATGTCCGGCGCAGGTCCGCCGCCTCCGGCGCATGAGGCGGGCCCGTACACCCGAGGTGTACCAGTTGTTCCAGTGCAAGTTGTGCCCGAACGAGGGGACAGACCGGGAGATCCGAGGTGTCGGCGCGCGGATGGCTGCATATCGGGTGTGCAGCTCGTGTGACTTCTGGCTGATGTGCCTGGGGTACGCGATGCTCGGCGACCAAGACCCGGACGGCCGTCGTGCCCTTCGGATCGACGGCGTCCATTACCTGTCCTGGACCGAGGAGCAGGGGTTCCCGCCGGAGATCGGCTACGCAGGGGGCGGGGAAAACCGCTACGTCCTGCTGGACGATCCGACAAGCACCGTGCACGTGACGCGCCGGCTCTGGCTCATGGGCACCATCCCGGACGCGTTCCGCGACCGGATGCCCGACAACGCGGTCTTCGCTCCGCCGACCTAGGCACTCTCAGGCACCTTCTACACGGGCGGTGCGTCCTGAGCGCTGTCCGGCGGCGGGCCGGGCTGTGTGTGGTCCATCGCGGTTCGGTTAGCGTACGAGGACTCGGGTTTCGGAGATGACGGCGCCACGGACTCATCGGCGTCGAGGTGCTGACCCCCGCGCTGGGTTCGCAGAAGCCCCTCCTTCTGGAGGCTGGACACTCGGTGGTCCGCGCCGCGAGCAGTACTGCGAGCCTTGATGGCCTCGGCCCGAAGCTGCTTGGCTGACTCGTTGTCCTTGTCCTTGGCTCGCCGAAGCAGCACGGCCTTCTCCTGCTGCGGCATGTCCGCTTCCGTAAGCACAGCTTCGTGTTCGCTGACGGCTCCGGCCTGCTCGGCAACTTCCTGAAGCCGCATATTCATCTGCTCCAGCTCCTGTCCGGTCGCCTCACAGGTACGAAGTAGTGTCTCCCGGTCCGCCTCAACCGCAGCGCGCTCGTCACCGCGGAGCGCTGGGCGTCGCCCGAAACGGCCCGTCGCGGCCAGCTGCTGTTCGAGACCTTCGATACGGGCCTGCGTGCCGTTCAGTCGGGCGGTGCGTTCAGCAATCGTGCTGTCCAGCGCTCGGACTTCGCGGATGGCTGCGGCCCGTTCGGCAACATCCTGATGGCGGCGGTGGAGCGCGAGCGAGTTCGGGCCTGATCCGGCAGCAGCCTCCCGGTCAGCACGGTCGGCAGCGGCCTCCGCCTTCTCGGCCGCCGTGCTGGTGGCGCGAGCCGCCGTCGCCGCCTTGCGCACAGCGTCGCGCAGGGCTGAATTACTGAGGTGGGCGTACGGACGATCAGCCGTCGGCGCGGCTTCAGGAAGAGTAGTCAGCGCCTCGCGCCGCCCGGCCGTGGCCGGGGTAGATCGGACCTCGGGCTCCGCGTCCTCTCGGGGGGCGTCCGCGTCGTGTGGTTCTGCCGCACCGGGGCCGCGCGGGATCGGCAGATCCGCTACCGCCTGGCGAACGTGGGCGGGTACCGCGTTCTTGGGGAGTTCGGTGAGGATCATGCGTTCCTCGGTGCCGTTCTCGATCTCGCGGATGAGACCGGCGACGGCGCGGTCAAGCTGTTCCTGCTCTGTGAGCGCGTCGCCTCCACGGGCACGGTCGGCGTCGGATTCGTAGACGGACAGCGGCAGGAAGAGATGGGACTCCTTCTTGTCGCGGCTCATCATCGTGTACAGGGCGTTCGCCTGGGCGCCGGGGCCATAGACCAGGGCCTCTTGGACGCTGAGACCCTGGGACTTGTGGCCGGTGATCGCGTATCCAAGGCTGAGTCCACCCTGTGCGATGTAGTCGGCGTCAACCCATTCGGCAACGTCACGGTGGCCGTCAGCGGACTTCTCGCGCCACTCGACCAGCACGCGGCGTTCCTCATCCACGGCTCGCACGATTCCGCGGTAGCCGTTCAGCACGTCCTCGTGCTCGCCGCGGCTCCGCTTGCCCCGGTAGTCGTTCACCCGAAGGAGGACCTGGTCCCCGACGGACAGCGTCAGCTCGCCACCACCGGGTAGCGCGTAGACGTGCTCCGGGCCGGTGAGATCGCCGCTCTCCTTCCGCAGTGCTCGGGCCCCGATGTTCAGTTCCTCCACGACCTCGTTGGTGGCAGCGAGCATGAGGAGCTGCTGCACTGCGGTGTGGTCGTCGGTGTGCGCGGCGCGTTTGTCGGCCCAGATGGTGAGCATCGCGGCGAGGGTGGCGTCCTTGTCCGCGAGGGCGTGCACGCGGCCGGTCCCGGCGAAGGTACGGAGCGCTTCCATCCGGTTGTCGTCGCGCCACAGCTCCAGTGCCCTGCGCTCGATCGCGTCCCTCTGCCGGAAGTTCTCGGTGAGTTTGAGCCCGCCAACGATGTGGTGCACGGCAGCAAAGGACCCGCCGATGCCGGGCGAGTGCAGCTGCTTCGGGTCACCGATGCCGACGATCTTCGTGCCGGTCGTCGCGGCATGGGTGAGGAGTTCGGCGATGTCGCGGTCATCGCACATTGCGGCTTCGTCCACGACCAGCACGTCAACGCCGGTGAGGCTGCTGCGGCCGGTGCGGATGCCGGTGAGCCAGGATGCGAGGGTGCGGGACTCGATGCCAGCCTCGGCCTTGAGGTTGGCGGCGGCGACGGCGGCCGTGCTGGCACCGGCGATGACGAGGCCGTGGGCCTCCCACGCCTGTCGAGCGGTGTCCATGATCGTGGTCTTGCCCGCGCCGGCGATGCCTTCCAAGGCATCGATTCCGTGTCCGGCGGTCAGCAGCCGTTCGAGGGCCGCGCGCTGTTCGTCGGAGAACGCGAAGGTGCCACCGTGCTGAGCTTCGACCGTGGACAAAGTCATGGCGACCGTGTCATGGCTGATAACGGCGGCCTGCGTGTTGAGGCGGTTCGTGGCCTCGGAGACGATGAGCGTTTCCGCGGCCACGATGTCCGCCGTCGTGTACCGGTCGGAGTGCGTGAAGTGCTGTGCACCTTTGGGGTTCAGCTGGACGGCGTACCCGGCCTGCCGCAGTACGGAGTTGGTGAGGCGTTCGGCCTCTTCGGCGTCCGCGACTCCGTACGGGAGGGCGTCCAGGACTGCGGCGATGGCGGCGGCGTGGGTGAAGTCCTTGGAGTGGCTGGTCAGGCCCGTCTTCGGGTCGAAGACCTGGGCGCACAGCTCGTCCAGGCCGGGGTTCCGCCCCGCTCGGTCGTGCTCCATCGCGCTGGCCGCGATGGCGTCGGGGTCGTCACCGGCGGCGCGCCCTTCGGCCTGCCAGTAACCGCGCAGGACGTCGTCGGCAACTCCGGCGGCTTCTCCGTTCTTCGCGGCCTTGGACGCGGTGGAGGCAGCGGTGCGCTCGCGGGTCGTGGCGCTGTCGTAGTCGATGCCCAGCTTGGTCAGGAGGTCCCGGACCTGGCTGTCACGCTTGCTGAACAGGCGGATCGTAGCCTCGGGGATCGCCGCGATCTCCCATGCGCCGGTTCGCTCTTCTCGACGGAAGCTGATGCCGTACTCGTCGGTCAGCTCCCGCCGGATACGGGCGTTCATGAGGGCCTGGGTCGCGCGGGCGTGCCGGTGGAGGTCGCGGCCACCGCTGGCCATGGTGGACCACTTGCCGTCGGTGCCCTTGACCATGTTGGCCAAGGTGAAGTGCAGGTGGAAGTGGGGGTCGCCGTACGGGGCACCATCCACTGGCCGGGCGGCGCGGTGCACCATCATCCAGCCGGAGAACCCACTCGTCTTCACGGTCTCGGCCTCTTCGCCGTCGCCGTGGTGGCCGCGCATGGCGTACGCGGTCCACCGTTCCAGGGCGCTGATGGACTCGCGGCCGGCGGCCGTGTAGATGCCTTCGACCTGGGCGGCGATCTCCTCGGGGGCGTAGGCGAGGAACGCGGACTTCGACTTCGCGAGGTCCAAGGTGACGTCGGCGCCGAAGTTGCCGACCTGCACACGGCCTTCGAGGAGGGCGGCCTTGATCTCCTCGGCGTCCCACACGTCCTCGGGCGCGAGTCCCGCCGCCTTAGCCAGGGCGACGGCTTCGCGGACGTCCATCGGCAGATCCCGAAGACGGCGTTCGCCTTCGCCTGCGGTCTGGGCGTACCGGCGCTTCATGGACGCGGCGGTGAACAGGTCGGCGGGCTGCTGCCCGGTTTCAGTGGCGCGGGCCTCGACGGCGCGCAGGAGTTCACGGGCGTCTAGGTGGCCGCCCGCCTCGGCGGCCACTGCCTTCTCCAACACGTCCTGGCCGTAGAGGTCGACGGCGTCGATGCCGACGGCGTCGGCGAGCTTGAGCACGGTGGAAACGGGGACGCGGTGCGATTCACCGAACCGCTTGAGCTGGCTCTCCATCCTGCGGAAAGCGTCCTGCTTCCGCTTGGAGTCCAGCAGGGAAGCGGGGTTCACGCTGCGTTCGGCGGCGGCGCGGCGGATGGCACGAGCCAGCGGGGCGGCGGGGAGCTTCGCGGCCGGCGCGATGGCGAGCTTGGGCTCCACGAGGGTCTGCCCGGTCCGGGGGTCCTCGCCGTGCATGAGGCGGCGGGCGGCCTGGAAGCGCTCGGGAGCGAGGACGCTGCCGGGCGGGATGCCGAACTCGTTGAGTCCGTTGCCTATCCACACCAGCGGGCGTTCGCTGGCGTCAAGGTGATAGTCCACCTGTCCGTCGGCAGCGGGTCGGGGAAGGGCCTGTTCGCCGTACAACTCGCGTGCGTCGAGACCGGCGGCGGCTGCCACCTCGACGGCGTCGAACCCGGTGAACCGCGCGGTGCCCTTGCTGCGGATGAGCCCACGGGCGCGGAAAAAGGCGCGCTTGGCCTCGCGGGAGCCGAGCAGGGAGGCGACGGGGGCACCGGTCGCTTCGGCCTTGGCCTCGATGGCGGCGACGAGGGGGGCCGCGTCGACCGTAGTGGACTTCCCGCAGCCGTGACCGCCGGTAAGGCGGTACTCAACCTGCTCGTCGGAGGGGCCGATCATGGTTACCCATCCCACCGACCCGCTCACCCCCCGCTCTCATCCGGTCAGATCCGGTCGTCTTTGCCGATTGTATCGTCACGAAGTGACGATACCTTGGTCCTCTTACTTCAAGATCATGATCAGCGAGGGAATACCTCGGGTGTTCGGGGCGGCCTAATCGCTGCTTCGAATCAGGCTCCTGGAGCCTGATGTCTGGCGGACTGTTACCTCGTCCGGCCTGCGGGGTTTTCGATGCGGGCAGCCTCGGGCGCAGGTGCCGACGCACGGTGTCGGAGCGGCTGGACTGGGGATGCCCGCATCGACAGGGCAGCGGGGTCGCGGCGACACCACGGAGCTTCACCTTCAACTGCGAAGCGTCCTCATAAGCTGGCGGCCATGAGCGCTACCCCCGATTCCACCGCCGTCCCCAGCGTCATGGACCTCGCCAAGATCGTGAAGGCCCTCGGCGGTACACCGAGCACGTACATCCCGCAGGGGTCCACCGCCACTGAGACCCTCACCAAGGCCGCCTTGGCCACCGCAGCGTTCGGCCGCGCGGCGAAGGTCGCCCGTCAGGCACAGGAGGAGCTCGCAGCGACTGGTGATCATCAGGCGGGGGCTGCACTGAACCACCTGCTGACCGTCGCAATGGAGGAGGGGGACGACAGGCCGGAGGCGGTACCGCTGCTGTGGTACTGGCAGGTATCCACCATCGCTTGGGTGCTGCGCGACATGCGCACGAAGGCACCCCAGGCCGATCCGTTGATCAAAGCCAGTGCGGACGCGGCCCGCGCTTTGATGATCCTCATGGAGGCCCGGCTCAACCTGAAGGTCGAGCACGGTGACCATCTCAAGCAGGTCCTCGGCGAGGCGGAGGAGATGCTGACAAGCGCGCGGTCGAACACCGCGCGCCTCCCGCACTGGATCAAGCAGCCCGGCAACCTCGGCTGAACGGGATGCCCTCAGCCGGGGCACGGCTGCGGCGGGCCGGACCGCGTGCACCTGCCGCATCCTCTGACGGCATGCGAACGGCCCCCCGCGCGACGAGCGGAGGGCCGGGCTGCGGAGCAAATGCTACGAACTCAGGGGCCAGTCACCGAAGGGAACTGGCGTCTGGCCGGTCGCTTCACGTACGGCTTCGTCAGTGCCGCACGGAGTACAGATCCGCACATCACGATCGGTCGTCAGGCGGGTGCAAGCGGGGCGTCCGCCGAGCGGGCCGCCGCAGCGCGGACAGCGGGTGTCGGACACGGGTCACTCCTCGGGGTGCTCACGAGCGGCCTTGAGGATCAGGTTCCAGGTCGGGCGGGAGTACGTCTTCTCCGTCTGCTCTTGGAGCTGGGGGATCAGTTCGGCGTTCTTCGCGCCGGGGTTCGCCGAGATGGCCTGTCGTGCGAGGGTCAGCCGCTCGTCACCTTGGTACGGATAGGCCAGTCCCCTACGGCCCGCGGGCCGTCCCCCGGCGTGGCCGCGGCCCTTCCGGTCTACGAGGTACTTCCACAGCGTCGCGCGTTTCCACTTCGGGCGGTCCCGGGTCGGGAGCTTGTCCCAGTCGTCCGGTGCCGGCCACCCCTCGGGCGGATTCTTGACGTAGTGGGAGACGGTGGCGGAGTCGGCGAACCCGCAGACCTTCGCCGCCTCGGCCGGACCCACCATCTCTTCCGGGTCCCCATCGAGCTTCGGCGTGTTCTTCGTGCTGGCGGCAGCGCGCTGCCGCAGGAACTCGTGGTGCCACCTCGCCCACTCGTCGCCGTCCCAGTGCATGACACCGTCGATGGTCTCGGCGACGGCCGGGTGACCGTTGTTCTCCCGGTCGGTCCAGAGGTTCTGAAGCGTGGGCTCGCTCATGCCGTGGACCTTGCGAAGGTCCGTTCGCGAGTAGAGCGTGCGGCCGGTCTTGCGGGGCACGGTCGTCTCCTGTTCGGGATCGTGATTGCTCGGCGGAGTCATGGGAGGTCGTCCGCACCCGGCGTCGGCGCCCACGTACGGCTGCCGGTCGGTTCGAGGCGGGTGAGGGACGCAATGTCGTCCAGGGGCACGGCGGCGGCCCAGTCGGCGCGGTCGGGGTGGTCGACGGGGAGGTTGAGTACAAGGTGTCGGCCGGTCGGGGGGAAGTCCTCGACGATGACGAAGGTGTCGGTGGGGTCAGCTCCGATGCTGTTACCCCTCGTGAGCTGGGCAAGGTCGCCGGGCTGGGGACAGTCGGGGTGTCGGTCGCATATCATGGCGGAGTTCTTTCTTGGTGAGAGAACATTGACGGCCAGCGCCTTGTTGCCCTTGTGCGCTGGCCGTCGCTTGCTGTCTGGGTGGTGCGGCGCCGGTTCGACGCGCGGCCGGTCGGAGGTTGCCCTGCTCCGCTGACGGCGGAGCAATTAAACCACCTTTATCGCGGACGGGGCGGGGCCCTGATCCGCGGGACGGTGGCCATCAGAAGAGGGCCCCCTGATCAGTCGGGGGCTTGTCCCGGTGGCTCGGCGGCCGGGCGATCCGGAGTTCGTAGCGGGGGCGTCCCTGATGCGGCGGGGCGTGGGCTTCGCGTCGGTAGCGGCTCCAGGACAGGAGCGGGGCGCCTTGCTCCGCCCACCCCGCCGGGTACAGGGATATCAGCTGTGCCCAACGGCTCCGGCTCTGCGGGATCTGCCATCTGTCCTTCACCTGGGTGATAGGCGGCAGCCCTCGCCAACCTGGGAACGCGTGGTCGTGGGCGTCCTCCACCGCCTCGTTGTCGCCGTCGCCGTACCCGCCGCCACGGTGGACGGGGCCTTCCCAGTCGCAGGTGAGGCATCCGCCCCGGAACTCCTGCGCGTCCCCCCGGCGGCCGGTCGGCCGGCTACGGGAGAGCAGGGTCGGGGCGTGGTGTGCGGGTGGGTCCAGCTCGTTGCCGAGGTCGCAGTAGGCGCCGCCTGGGTGTCCGTGCTGGATGTGCCATGCCTGCTCCGCGCTCTCCGCGGGGGCGCGGGTCCGCGCGGTGCGCACCCGCCAGTAGTTCGTCTGCCGTGATCGCGCACCGGTCGGCTCGGTGACGGCCGTGGTCACGGCTTCTCGCTCCGGGCTGCGGCGAGCACTTCGAGGAGAGGATCAGCGAGCACGGCCTGTTCGGCGGGAGCGTCGAGGAACCGTGGCCCGTACGCGCGGCGCACTGCGCGGCGGGCATCCTGGTGGCGGTCGAAGTCGGGGTAGTACGGGGACCGGTCGAGGACGTCGAAACCGTGTTGGGTGAGCACGTCGGTGATGAGGGATCGGACCTGTACGGGGTCGAGGGTATGGAGGTCACTCTCCACCGGGGCCGCGAGGAGTACACGGATCAGGTCGGACGCGCAGAGCCGGGGGTGGAGGGGAACACCGATCCGGTGGACACCGTCCCGGCTCGGGGTGGCGGCTCCGCGGCGGCTTGGCGGCTTGCTGGTGCTGCGGGCTTCTGTCGTTTCGTCCATGGTGCTGGCCTTCGAAGACTCGATGTGCAGAAAGGTGGGCAGTTCAGCGGACTAGACGGCTCCATGCCAGATAGAAGGCCCTATGCGCGCACGGTCAGCGCGGACGGCGGCGGCGCGGAAGGCGCGGGCGGCGGCGGTGGCGGTGCGGCCGGGCTCGGCGCTCCACCGGTCGATGACCTCGCGGTGCCGGGCTTTGGCGACGGCGGGTTCCTCGGCGTCGACGGGGTGACCGGCGAGGGTTTCCGCGAGGATGGCGAACGCGTGGTCGCGGGCACGGTCGATGACGTCCCAGTCGTACGTCCGGCCGGCGGTTCCCCGCCCGTGGCCAGCGGCGACTTGGAGGGCGCCGCGCGGCCAGCACGGCAGCGTGGCCGTGCGGCCGGGACCGGCGAAAAGGCCGGGGCCCTGGTGGATGCCGACGTGTTCGATGTGCCGGGCGGCCCACTCCAGGATCGCGGCCGGGGTGTCCGCGATGACGACGCTTTCGGGGGTGTGGTGGTTCGGCATGGTGATGTCCGTTTCGGGGACCTGGGGGGCGGCGTTGTACCGCCGCCCCCCAGGTCGGGCTACTTCTCGTAGGCGGCGATCAACTGGCGGACCTTGTCCTTGCCGATACATCCGCCCTCGTGGCGGTGCGTGCTCGGCGGCTCTCCGTTGCGTCCGCGCAGGTGGCTCCAGAACTTCGGGCCTTCCCACGGGCACAATTCGCAGGAGAGGTACCAGTGGTTATCGGAGCCAGGGAATCCCGTGAGGACTGCCTGCCAGTGGTGGGCGGCGAGTCCGGCGAAGGCCGTCTTCGCGCTCGTGATGTTGCGGTCGGTGACGGGCATCCGGGGATGCAGAAGAGGCACCGGCCCGCACAGCGGCGTGGGAGCCTCGGCGAGGACCTGCTCCAGGGGGACGGCCGCGATCCGACCGGCGGCGTACTCCTGCGCGAGATGGGCGGCGGCCATGTCGGCGCCGGTGGTGCCCTTTGGCGGGCGACGGAGGTTGTGTTCCCCGTTGCTGGTGATGACGAGCCAGTCTCGGTGCCAGCGGTAGGCGCGGCCGATGACCCGGTCTTCGCCGATGATCACGGGGTAGCGGCAGCGGATGTCCGGGGCCCCGAGGCGGTACGGCATGGCCGTCTCGACAGTGGCGGTGTTACCCCCGGGGTCGGCCGTGGAGCGGTCGAGCTGGCCGGGGACGAGGAGCTTGTTCGGCTCGTCGGCGGGGACGGTGACGGTCGCGGGTCGTTCGAGGAGTTGCGTTGTCATGGTGGTGCCCTGTTCTGGTGAGAGAGGGGCCCGCCCCGGCGCGCTCGGCCGCCGGGGCGGGCGGGGACGTGGTTACGCGGCCTCGGCGGGGGCCTGGGGCGGCTGCTGCATCTCGTCGGCGCTCTTGCGCCCGGATACGTCGTCGTAGGGGGCGGTCCACGTCCAGTCGTCGTGCCGGTTGCCCGTGGCGCGGACGATGCGCTTGCCGGTGCCGTTGTGGATGTGCGGGATGGTGACCGACTTCGGGTTGACGCGCAGGACCTCGTACCAGGTGCCGCGGTAGAGAACGAAGTCTCCGCGGGTGAAGTCGGCTTTCGACCAGACCTTGAAGCCTTCGGCCTCGGCGTCCTTGATGATCTGCTGCCAGTGTTCGATCTCTTCGGTCAGTTCTTCGTGCCGGATCGTCAGCTCGGGATCGTTCGGGTTGCGAGATTGGCCCTTCGCGGACTCGCCGCGCTGCCACTTCTCGACCGCGCGGAGGTCGGCCCTCAGCTTGTCGAGACGGCGGAGGGTGCGGCCCGGGTCCTTTTTGAACCGCTCGTAGTTCGCGGCGGCCTGCGCCCGGTCGATCCAGTGCCCGGCGCGGTCGCTTTCGCCGATGCTCTTGCGCATCGCGTTGTCCATCCGCGCGTGATCACGGCGGGCGCGGCCCTCGGAGTGGTGGCCGATGAGAATGGGCTGGCCACCGGCGAACCGCTCGGATATCTCGTGGCTCGACTTCCACGCGGCCTCGGAGTTCCGGGCGGCGGTGTCGGCGTATCCGCCGAACCTCTCCGCCCGGTCCTCGGCCTTCTCTTCCCGGTCCTGCTCGGCCTCGGAGAACGATCGGCGGTCGGCGTTGTCGATGGTCAGCTCGACCTTGAAGCCCTTCTCTCGGAGACGCTGCGCAAGGAGTTCAAGCGAGGGGGTGTAGGTGGCGTGGTCGCGGCTGTGCGGGAGGTACCAGCAGCCAAGATTCCTGCTCCAGCGGAAGGGCTGGCGCCAGGTGCGGCCGTACTCGCGCAGCCGCAGGATCTCGCTCGATCCGTCCCCCCGGCTGGTGCCCTCGATCAGGGTTCCTTCGCGGCGGGTGTGGGTGATCTCGATAGTCACTGAACTGGTCTTTCTGGTGAGAGTTTGTGGTCCGGCCGCAGGGCGGACCGTGCGCTGAAGGCGGTGCTGCACCACCGGCGCGGGCCGTGAGGAACGATCGGCTCGCGGGCCGTCGCGCCCTGCGCGACGGCAGGGGCTGCCGCGCCCCCGCGGGGCGCGTCCTTCGTGGTTCGGTGCCCGCCGTCGGTCGATGGAGCCGCCTGCGGCGGAGTCGGCCGGCGGTGGTGAACGCACCGAACCTGTCCCGCCGCCCCGAAGGGGTGTCCATTTGGGGTGCTGGGGGCCTGCCGGTCCGGGGGGTTGCCCTCCCCCGGACCGGCTGGGCCTGTAGGTCAGCTGCGGTGGTGCGTGTGCCGCGCGGCCGGGTCGGCGTCGGTCAGCCCGGTCCGCTCGCGCCATGCCTGGCGGACGGCGGTGCGGAGGTTATCCCCGTCGTCGTAGGCGAACCGTCCCTGGCGCAGGCTGCTGGCGATGTCGCGGAACGAGTCCTGGTGCATCGTGGTCAGCGTGTCGTCAAGCGGGGTCAGCTCGTGCGGGAACATCGCTTGGACGCTGTCGCCCGGCTGCGGGGCACCGAGGGTGAAGAACCAGACCACGGACATGGTGGCCTCGCCCGCGAACTCCGGGCCGCCGAACGGGCCGACAACGACGGCGGGGCGGGTGTCGAGCTGGTGGCCCCGGAACCAGGGACCGGCGATCACGAGCGTGGCGGTGGGGAAGTCCTGGACGGTGGGCTTCTGGTCGGTGGTGAGCATGTCGTGTCCTGTCTGGTGAGAGGTTCCGCCGGGGCCGGTCGGCCCCGGCGGGGGTGTCGGGAAGGGGTGTTGCCCTCCCCTTCCCGACATCATTAATTAAACCACGTTCTTGGGTCTGAGTCAACCAGCCACGACAAGTTCGCGGCGACGCTCGGCGGCCGTGGTGACGGCGCGGGCGATGGCGCGGCCGGTCTCGATGGCCCGGACGGCGGACTCGTGAACCGGGGGTTTCTTGTCCTGGGTGATGATGCCCGCGAGCGGCGGCATGACGGCCGGTCCGGGAGCGACCCCGAGGATCAGGGCGGCGACGTGGGCGGCGGACGCCACTTCCGCTTCACGCTGCCCGTAAATGGGCGCGTCCATCTCGCTGATGCGCTGAAGTGCCGCGTTGTACAGGTGCAGCCGAACGGCGTAGTCACATTCGGCGGGAGCGTCGGGGGCCTCGTCCGCTCCGGCGATGACGGCCCAGACGGCTTCGGCAGTCAGCCGGTCAGTGGGCGGCTCGTAGGCGTCGCCGTCGGTCTGGCTGATGTCGAAAACCGGCCCGGCCTTGAAGCCGGACACCTTGCGCCCCTGGCTCTCGGCGGCCTCCCCGGTGGCCTCTCGCTGCCCGCCGTCGGCGGCTGCGGTCTCCCGGGCATCCTCGGTCCGGCGCTTGATCGGCGTCCAAATGCGGAGGGAGGTGGACCCCTTGGCCGGGAAGCGTCCGGCTTTTCGCCAGTCTCCGGAGCTGAGTACGTGGGTGGCGTTGGGGCACTGGGCGGCGATGGCTATGCAGTTGGTGGGACTGCGGTCGTCGCGGTCCGGGTGGGTGAGGTTCGCGGCCGTGCGCATGACGGCGGTCCAGAATTCTTCGCTGGCGACCATCGCACCGTATGCGCGATCCATAACGGCTTCGAGTTCACCGCGCATTTGGGCGCTGTAGGCGCGACGCTCTTCGTCGGTCATCTTCGGCTTGCGGGACATGTCGCGGTCCTCCTGGTGAGAAATCAACGTCCGGGGCCGGCCAGCCCTCTGGCGTCGGTCCGGGGTGTTGCCCTCCCCTTCCGACATCACTAATTAAACCATGTTCTTAGCGATTCGGCAACCCTTAGACCCAGTGCAGTCCTTCCGCGTGGCTCGCCGCCCGGTACGCCTCTATTACCTGGTCTTCAATCTCTGTCCAGTGTTCGAAAATATCCGGGGCGGCATTCCGGTCAAAGGCTACCCGCGTTGCCCTGCGCCACTCGATGGCAATTTTGAGCGTGCGCAGCTGCGACCTGGTAAGCAACCAACGGCCGGAATCCGGGAGTTCCCCACCGTATGCCATCGATACGGCATTGTTGATGTTCTCAGTTCCAGCCCACACATTCTGTGTGGGCTGGAGCGCAAGAGCCCGCTTTAGGGTGCAACGGAGGTGCGGGGCCTGCACAGTCCATCGCGGCTGGATAACGAATATGTCGGCGCTCATCGCGTGGCCTTTCATTGGGGGCGGCGCGCTGCGTGAACGCGCCGCCTGGAAGTACGGGAGTTAGAGGGCGTATCCGTCGACGTATTCGCCGCGCTCACCCTCGGGGGTCTGGACGTGGGGAAGGAATCGGCTCACGGCGAATACGACAGCGTCGGCGATGATCCGGGGTGCGTCGTTAAGTGCGAGGCTCACCGTGTCGCCGTCGAGTCCGATACGGACCTCTCCCGGCGCAAGATCCATGTAGACGAATGCGGTTGTCCCGTCGATTCGCGTTCGGGCTCCGGGGAGTCGGGCGGCGAGTTCGCGGGCGGCTTCTTCGACGTCTCGCCGCGTCTCGGCCTGTTCGCGGTTGTGCACCTTCACGCGCTCGTGAACGTCGCGGTGGGCGGGGATGAGGTCGGCGGCGATCAGGGCCGCGATGTTCGCCAGATCCTCGCTCATGGTGATTCGGATGCTGTCGCGCTCACCCCTGCGGAAGGGATAGTCCGTGGCGGGGAACGCGCCCCGGATGTGCAGGTGGCCGGGGTCGTCGAACCGCTCGGAGATGTGGAGTTGTCGGCTGTCGAGGTGGGTAAGGGTGGCGGCGTGGTCCAGCTCCTGGACGCCGTGGTAAGCCGGTTGCGGTCGCCAGTTCCCGCCAAGTTCGACGGCGATCGGGTGGACGAGTTCTGCGACGGTGATCCGGGTTTCCATGATTCCGCTCCTGGTGAGAGAGATTGTCGGCGGCCGGGTCGGCCTGCCGGGTATCGGCCGGGGCGTTGCCCTCCCCGTCCGATTATTCAGATTTTCCCGCTGCCGAGCATTTATGCCCGATAATTGCCTTGGTCATGGACTCGACGTAGGGCACATCCCCACTGATGTGCGCCTTGAGTGTGCACCTGCGGCATTCGTAATCAACAGACAATGTGCGAGGCCGGAGCACATCGGCGAACCGGGCAAAAGCCCTTGCAATCTTCCTCAATTCGAACTCCACCTGGCGAGAGGTTCCGCCGGGTCGTTCACCCGGGGCCGCCGTCCGGGGTGTTGCCCTCCCCTTCCGACATGTCTAATTAAACCATGTTCTAGGGTCCTGGTCAACCTGAACAAGGGCCCTGACCTGCTCTTTTACCACCCCACCGACCCGCACCCGCTCGGCCGGGCCCGGCCACAACGGGCCTGGGCGGGGTTCCCTCCTCGGTCGGACAGCTCCGCCGTACCAGGGTTCCGGGCGCGGTGTCCAGGCTCGCGCAGCGACCGCGCAGCGGCTTGGCCTGGACGCCGTGTCCGGGTTCCTGGTACGCCCCCCGGGGGTCCGGCCGAGGAGGGAACCCCGCCCTCACCTCAACCACGACGCTCCCGCACCCAACCAACCAGCCCCCACCCCCTCCGAGGAGGACCCGCCGGAGGCTGCCCTTCGCCCTGGCCGGCACCGAAGGTCACGAGTTCGCCGTGAAGGGAAAGGTGGGCGGCGGCATCCGCCGTCACCACAAGGCGGGCTGCATGGCAGTGTGCCGGTGCAGACGGAGAACGATGCGTACCGGCGCGGTCGCGACGGGGCAGGCTGCCGGGTGAGGAGTGCCCGCGCCGGGGCAGTAGCCGCCTTCGTCCTCCCATCGGTCGGCGGCTTCGTGCTCGGCGCGGCCTTCCTGTTCGGTGAGCAGGAGCGGCTTCCGGTACAGCTTCCGTGCGCTGGAGTCGAGCGGCCGAAGCAGGCGGGCGGCGGCCTTCTGGTCGTCGCGGCGCTTGTGGCGGCGCCGGACCTGGGCGAACCGCGCCTCGTAGGCGGCCCGGTCATCAGCGTGCAGTCCGGCCGGGTGCAGCCGGGCGAGTTCTAGGGCGACCTGGCCCATCGAGCTGAGGGTCAGGACGCGGGTGTCGTCGTCCTGGCGGACGGCGACGAGGAACCGGGCGGCGAACAGGGCCTGCGTCCGCTCGCGGCTGATCCGGCGACCGCCGTCCCACGCCCCCGGCCGTGCTGCCTGCCGGGCACGCCCGCCTCGCCAGTACAGGCGACCGGATTCGGCGGCCTCCAGCACACGGACGTGGCCCGCGGTCCAGCCGAGTTCGGCAACGTGCCCTTCGGCGAGATACCGGTTCCCCGCGGCTCGGTTCCGGTTCTCGCGGTCCATGCCGGTGGCCGCCCGCTCCGCGGCTTCCTGCTCGGCTTCCTCTTGGCGGCGGGCGCTCTCCTGCTCGGCGTACTCGGCTGCCGTCAACTGCCTTTCCAGTTCGGCCCGCAGGTCGGCGGCGGTCGTCTCGACCCCGGCGGCCGACTGGGCACGAACGGCGCGGTCGACGGCCTCTCGGGCACAGTGCAACAGGGCACTGCTGGGCATGGCGGGATCATCGGCGTACTGCTCCGCGCGGTCGGCGTGCCGCTCGGCCTCGACGGCGTTCTTGTGGGCCGCGTGCATGACCGCCTCAAGGCGGGTGGCCGCTCCGGATCGGGCGTGGCACACGGCGGTCATGGCGTCATCGGCTGCGGCGCCAGCGAGGATGGCGGCCTGTCTGGCGACCTGGAGGCACGTCTGCGGAGACGGGTCTCCTGCCTGGGCAACCTGGGACTGGGCGGCGCACGTGTTCTCGGGCATGGGGTGTTCCTCGGGGTGTCTCGGTGGTGCGGACGGCGGCGCGCCGTGGCCCCCGACGTGGGGTGCCGCCCGTGGTCGCGCGGAGCGCGATGGACAGTGCCGTCGTGCCCGCAGGGCACGCCCTTCGGCCCGGCGTCCGGACGGGACGGGAGGGCCGCCCGCGGCCCGGACGTTCCGGCCGGCTGCGAGCCGGGCCAGGCTGAGCCGTCCCGTAGGGACGCCCCTTGTACCGGGCCGGTGCGGCGGCCGCCGACGCACCGGGGGCGCCACGGTGGTGGGCGAAGCGTGGTGTGGGGGGCTCGACGCACGTGGTGCCCAACTGGCGGAACTCGCCGTTCTCGTGGCGGGCGAGATAGGTAGCGGTGCGGTGGCGGGCGACCTTGCAGCCGTGGCAGAAATTCTCGACCGCGTGGTACCCGCGC